>JAZRSC010000020.1:0-99742 GCA_045651285.1 Acutalibacteraceae bacterium | reverse complement strand
ATGTAGTTAATGTACCTGTAATTGCTTCTGGCGGTGCTGGTTGTAGCGAAGATTTTGTTAAATTGTTTAATGAAATCCCTACAATAGATGCTGGTCTTGCAGCTTCTATTTTCCATTTTGGCGAAGTAGAAATTAAAGACTTGAAATTACTTTTAAAAGAGAATAAAATAAATGTCAGATTATAATATTTTGAGGTTTAGTAATGGATTTTGATAGAGAAAGTGAAATGACGATATTAGATGAATTTATTCCTGTAATAGAGAATACATTTATCGACCAACCTATGAGCACAGAAGAGCTACCAACTTTTGCACAGTCAAAGAATAAGTTACCTAAGCCTTTATGGGAAAATCATAAAGATTATATCGATTGTTATTGGAGAGCTTGGGAGCTTGCTTTTAAAAATTTAAGACGACCACATGAAAATACAAGTTTTGTTTCAAATTTTATTGATACTGCATTTGATGGTTGCACTTTTATGTGGGATTCTGTTTTTATGCTTATGTTTGGTAAATATGCAGACAGAATATTTAAATTTCAAGGTACACTTGATAATTTTTATTCGCATCAGCATGATGATGGGTTTATTTGTAGACAAATTGACCAGGTTACAGGTAAAGATAAATTTACCCGTTGGGATCCGTCTGCTACTGGCCCTGAAATTATGGCTTGGTGTGAATGGGAATATTTCTTGAATTTTGGCGATATTGAAAGATTAAAACGAGTTTTTCCTGTTCTTCTTTCTTATCACAGATTTTTAAAAGAAACACATACATGGCCAGATGGTACATATTTTTCAAGTGGTTGGGGTTGTGGTATGGATAATTTACCACGACAACAAAAAGGTTACTCTGAACCTTTTAGTCACGGGCATATGATTTGGGTAGATGCTTGTGCCGAGGCACTTCATGATTGCAGAGTTTTAATAAAAATGGCAGAAGTGCTTGGTAAGAATGAATATATTGAAGAGCTTGACACAGAAGCAAATATGCTTTATAAAGTTATAAATGAAAAGCTCTGGGATGAAAACACTTCATTTTATTATGACCTTTGGAGAAATGGTGAGTTTAATTTTGTTCATCATGCAGGTGCTTTTTGGAACTTACTTGCTGAAACTGTTCCTCAGGACAGAGCAGAAAAATTTATTGCTAACCTTAATGATGAGAAACTTTTTAAAACTCCACACAGAGTACCTTGTCTTTCTATAGATAATCCTGAGTATGAAAGCACAGGTGGTTATTGGTGTGGTGGTGTCTGGGCACCAACTAACTATATGATTTTAAAGGGTCTCGATAAATATAAAAAGTATGCACTCTCACACGAGATTGCTATGGAACATCTTTTTGCAGTTGTTGAAGTTTTTAAAGATACAAACACAGTTTACGAAAACTATGCACCAGAATTTATAAATGATGGCAGACCATCACAAGGTAAACCTGCTATGAAAGATTTTGTTGGTTGGACTGGTATTTCGCCAATTTCAGTTCTTTTTGAATTTGTTTTTGGTATTAAACCTGATGCAGAAAACAACAAGATTATCTGGGATGTTACATTACTTGAAAAACACGGTATAGAGCAATATCCGTTTAAAACGGATGGTGAATTGACACTTATATGTAACAAAAGAAATTCACAGGAAGAAAAACCTGAAATTACTTTTAAATCAAATATCCCATTAGAATTAGAAATAATCTGGGGTAACGAAAACGACAAACAGACAATGATTTTAAAATCATAAGGAGTTTATTATGTTAAATATTGAAGAACTTAAATTTGATGAAAAAGGACTTATTCCTGCAATTGTTGTAGATTACGCAACAAAAAAAGTTTTAACTTTGGCTTATATGAATAAAGAAAGTCTAAAAATATCTTTAGAAAAAGGCCTCACTTGTTTTTACAGTCGTTCAAGACAAGAACTCTGGTTAAAAGGCGAAACAAGTGGTAATTATCAGCATATCGTAAGCATTACTGCAGATTGTGACAGAGATGCATTAACAGTTGTTGTAAAAAAAGATGGCCCAGCATGTCATACAGGTACAGATTCTTGTTTTAATGATTTAGTTTACGAAAACGAAGAATTGAATAACGAATTTTCTATGGAAAATCTTATGAAAATGCTTGTTGGTAGAAAAATTGAGAAAAAAGAAGGCTCTTATACAACTTATCTTTTTGAAAAGGGGATTGATAAAATCCTCAAAAAAGTTGGTGAAGAGTCAACAGAAGTTATTATTGCTGGTAAAGCAAACGATAAAAAAGAAACTATTTACGAAATTGCAGACTTGACATATCATATAATGGTGCTTATGATAGAGATGGGCATTTCTCTTGAAGAGGTTACAGCAGAACTTGCTTCTCGTCATGTAATTGACCATAAAGTTAAACAAGAGAAAATGACTAATTGATTTTGGAGTTAGTTTTATGACAGAAATTTCAACTAACACTTACACAGCAGATTATATTCTTGCCAAAGCTCTTGATATTGGTGAGAGTATTCTCCGTTGTGGTGGTGAGCCTTATAGAATTGAAGATACAGTTACCCGTATCTGTATGGCTTACGGTGCGGAATTTGCGGATATTTTTGCGTTACCATCTTTAATTATTGCAAACATCAGAATGAAAGATGGTACACATTCCTCGCAAGTACGCAGAGTTTATCAGAACAGTAATAATATGTATCTTTTAGAAAAAATGAATAATCTTTCACGAGATGTCTGTTCAAAAAGAATTTCACTTGAAAATGTTGAAAGTGAAATTACTAATGCTAAAAAGGGTAAACCTTTTCCTGATATTCTTTGTTATATTGGTGGAATTTTAGGTGCTGGTGGTTTTGCGGTATTCTTTGGGGGTAATCTTTATGATGCATTAGTTGCGGCTGTTGCTGGTATTGTGGTTACTTTCTTCAATTTACACAAAAATGCATTTGTTAATCAGATGATTCATTCAGTTGTTTCGTCATTTATTGGTGCAATTGTTTCACTTGCACTTGTTTATTTTGGAATAGGGCAGAATACCGATATGATTCTCATTGGTGTTATTATGCTTCTTATACCAGGCCTTGCTTTTGGTAATGCAGTTCGTGATTTGCTCTTTGGTGATACTGTTTCGGGTATTATTCAATTGGTACAGGCAATTTTAACTGCAGTTATGGTAGCCTTCGGATTTACTGTTGCTATGATGATATTCGGAGGTGTGTTTAATTGAGTATGGATGTAATTATTAAAATAATTGCCGGAGTTATCAGTACAATTGGTTTTGCAATAATTTTCAGATTGCGTCTTAAACATATTCCTCTTGCGGCACTTGATGGCTTCGTTGCTTGTGTTGTTTACTTTACTTGTCTTGAATTTATAAGTGAAGATTTATTTATTGCAAATATGTTGGCATCATTTGCAACTGCTGGTTTTGCAGAAATTTGTGCAAGAGTAGGTAAAGCGCCGTCAACAATATTCTTGTTACCAGGTTGTATTGCATTAGTACCTGGTGGTACGCTTTATCAGGCGATGAGAAGTCTTCTCATTAAGGATTATGATGAATTTGGTGCGCAGCTTCTTACTACTGGTAAAGTTGCAATTGCAATCGGTGGCGGCATCATTGCTGTTTCGATAATCAGATATTTCTTAAATAAAATAAAAACTAACAAAGCAAATAGAAAAGAACCTGCATAAAAACAGGTTCTTTTTATGTTATTTATTTCTGTAAAGATTTTATAATCGCCTTACATTCTTCAAAATTCATAATCTTTGGAACAGGGTAGAGCGGGTTGCCTTCTTTAAGGGCACGAGTTGCAATTAACTCGATATCTTCGTCTTTAATGCCTTCGAACTTATCAGGAATATTCATTTTCTTGTTAAGTTCTTTAATTGCTTCAATGAATTTTTCTGCTTTTTCTTTTTCTGATGTAAGCCCCTCTGTAATACCAGCAACATCAGCGAGAATTGCAAGTCTGTGGTGAGCAGAGTCGCCGAAGAATTCGAGGATGTAAGGAAGAATAACTGCATTTGCAAGTCCGTGTGGAATACCATACATACCGCCTAAATTATGAGCGATTGCGTGAACATAACCAACATAAGCTCTTGTAAAAGCAACACCAGCATAAAATGAAGCAACAAGCATATTTTCTCTTGCTTCAATATTTTTACCATCTTCGTAAACTTTTTCTATGTTCTGGAATATGAGCTTTGTAGCTTTTAAAGCAGCATCTTCAGTTGATTTAACATTACTTCTGCCAATAAACGCTTCAACTGCGTGTGTGAGAGCATCCATACCAGTAGTTGAAGTGATGTGTGGAGGAAGACCTACTGTAAGCTCTGGGTCAAGAACTGCAAATTTAGGACGAAGAACAGGGTCGTTGATTGCGTTCTTTTCGTGAGTATCAGGGTTTGAAATAACTGCTGCAAGAGTTGTTTCTGAACCTGTACCAGCGGTTGTAGGAACTGCAAAAATAAGTGGTGTTTTCTTTAAAACCTTTAACTGACCACGCATAGATGGAATTGATTTATTAGGTCTTGCAACCTTAGCCGCAGTAACTTTTGCACAGTCCATTGGTGAACCGCCACCAAATGCAATAAAAGCTTCACAACCATTGTCGTGGTAAAGTTTCAAAGCATCTTCAACATTATAAATAGTTGGATTTGGTTGTACACCATCAAATACTGTATATTTAATTCCTTCGCTTTCAAGACCATCAAATAATGAGTCGAGAAGGTGAAGTCCCATAAGACCTTTATCTGTTACAACAAGTACGTTACTAACACCTTGCTTTTTTACTAAAGCAGGGAGTTTTTTTATTGCTCCGGGACCCTGTAAAAGTTCAGGTGGTGTCCAGTCAAGAGCACCCATAGCAACTTTGTAAACACTTTGATAAACTCTGTAAAAACTATGTGTTAAATTCATTGTAATCAATCCTTTTAACTTTATTTTTTACCTTCAACAAGGTTTATAAGATTATTTAATAACTTGTCTATATTTTCATTTTGCTTTTTTACCCCTTTAAATAAAAAAGGAGATTGTTTTGCAAGATGGTGAAACATTTTAATATGCTTCTTTTTCTTAATATTATAAAGTTCAGCTTTTCTTTGTTTTAATTCATTGAGCTTGTCTGCTAATTCCATTCTTTTTTCATCAGAAAATTCATTTATTGTATCGTTAGTAGCACTAATAACAATACTCGCAAATTCAACAACATCATCTGAAAGTTCTTTGAATTTCACAAAATACTCTCTTATGCCTAAGGCATTTATAATTGTATTAAGAACATCTATCACAAATACTGTTGTAATTATATAAACAAGAGTTTTTCTTGATTCTGGATTAACCTGACTTACAAAATACACATCAACCAACGGGTGAAGCACATAAAGGAATAAACAAGAGCAAGTCCCCCAGTAAAGTGTATGGGTAAGACAAATCCTACCATGTAAATTAAAAGGTTGTGTTGAATAATCCCACCAACGGGCATTAAATGCTTTTTCCATAACGAAGCTTGTGAAATACTCTACTAAATCACAAACAATCATACCAACCGTAAAAATCAGTAATTCGTTTATATAGTCGTTGTTTGTCATAGACCTGAATGGCAAAAGGCAAATTAAAATTGTTAACGCACCAACACCATAAATAGGGCAGAAAGGACCGCGTAAAAAACCTCGGTTTATCCATTTTTTAGGTCTTAATGAGCAATAACAGGATTCAAAAAACCAACCTACAAAACTGTAAAGGTAGAAATAAATAAAATAGTCGTAAATCGTCATTTTTCTAACCCCAGCAAGTTATCTAACTTTTTTCTGAATTTTTCATTTGTTGAATAAGCCGATTCTATCATTGCACAATATTTATCCATCATTGTTACAACATAGCTTTCGGGATATTTCGGGGGAATTAAAGTCAATGGCCACATGTGGCGCTTAATAATATCCTGTTCTCTTTTGGTTAAAGTACCGCATAAATAAAATGCGTTATTTAAAGCGAATTTAGGATGTCTTAAACCATGTAACTTGTGACTTAAATCGTTTTCGTGCCAGTCATAGTAAAATAAATCGTGCATTGTAGCGGCTCTTGCAGTTTCTTTGAAATTAAGCCCTAATTTTCTTGAAACTAAAAAACTTAAAAAAGCAACACTTCTTATATGTTGTAAACGAGTTATATTAAAATGCTGAACAAACCCATTAAGCTTTTGTAATTGTGGTGAATTGTAAATATCACCGGCTACTTCTAAAAATTCATTCCATTCTTTTGTATCCATTCTGTAAGAAGATACATAAGCATTAAATAATTTTCCCATATTTCTTATTTAATAATCTTGTGGAAAACTTTTTTGCCTTTTTTAATGATTACATAACCTTTACTGAAATCTGAAACAGGGATAATGTATGATACAGCAGTAACTTTTTCGTTATCTACACTTACGCCACCTTGTTCAATGAGGCGTCTTGCTTCACCACGAGAATTAACAAGCTCAGCTTTAATAAGTGCATCAATAATATTTATACCTTCATCAGTAAAATCTTCGCTTGAAAGGGTAGTAGATGGCATATTTTCAGAGTTACCACCAGCACCGAAAACAGATTTTGCAGCACTTTGTGCTTTTTCTGCTTCCTCTTTACCGTGAACGAGTGCAGTAAGTTCATAAGCTAAAATTTCTTTTGCTTTATTAAGCTCGCTACCTTCCCAAGAGTCCATTTTATCAATCTCTTCTAATGGTAAGAATGTAAGCATTCTAATGCATTTTAAAACATCGCTGTCAGCAACATTACGCCAGTATTGGTAGAAATCATAAGGTGAAGTTTTGTTAGCATCAAGCCAAACTGCATTACCTGCAGTTTTACCCATTTTATTACCTTGAGAGTCAGTGAGAAGGGTGATAGTCATAGCGTGAGCATCTTTACCTAATTTCTTTCTGATAAGCTCAGTACCACCAAGCATATTACTCCATTGGTCGTCACCGCCGAATTGCATATTACAACCGTAATTTTTGTAGAGATAGTAGAAGTCATAACTTTGCATAATCATATAGTTGAATTCAAGGAAGCTAAGACCTTTTTCCATTCTTTGCTTGTAACATTCAGCTCTTAACATATTGTTAACTGAGAAACAAGCACCAACTTCTCTTAAAAGTTCAACATAATTAAGATTTAAGAGCCATTCAGCATTATTTACCATTTGAGCTTTACCTTCGCCGAATTCAATGAATCTCTCCATCTGAAGCTTGAAGCAGTCTGCATTGTGCTGAATATCTTCTTTAGTAAGCATTTTTCTCATATCAGTTCTGCCGGAAGGGTCACCAATCATAGTAGTACCGCCACCAATAAGAGCAATCGGTTGGTTACCTGCCATCTGAAGTCTTTTCATTAAAGTAAGAGCCATAAAGTGACCAGCTGTGAGGCTGTCTGCAGTACAGTCAAATCCAATGTAAAACTTTGCTTTACCAGCATTTACCATTTCTCTGATTTCTTCTTCGTTTGTTACCTGAGCAATAAGCCCACGAGCAACTAATTCTTCATAAATTCCCATTAGAATACCACCTAAAATTTAATTTATTACATACATCTAAAATTATATTATAAATGAAAAAGAATGTCAACAAAAAGTATTTACAGAATATTACAAATTCGTAACAAACGATAAATTTTTATTGACAAACGATAAAAATGTAGTATTATGTGTGTCAAGGAGTTGATTTAATGAAGTCTTTTAAAAGGTCCACAAAAATTCTATTTGGTGTTTTAGTATTTTTAAGTATAGTTTTTAGTGTGTTGTTATTTTTAGCACCAACATTGTTCCATTGGTATTGTGACTACATAGGCAGAGGTGAGGAGTCTTATAAAACTCTTGTTTTTGTGTTCTATCTTTGCTCGCCGTCAGCTGCAACAACACTAATCTTTTTATTTAGGTTTTTATTTCAGATCAAAACAAACGAGATTTTTTCAAAAGATACCACAAAAATTCTTTCAAAGCTTTCTTGGTGTTGTCTTTCAATTGTGCCACTTTCATTACCACTTTGTACTCAATTTTTAGCATCTTTACCAATTCCGGCATCAGGATTTTTTATGTGGTTATTTTTGACAATTATAAAAAATGCATTTGAATATGGTTCAGAATTAAAAGATGAGAATGATTTGACAGTTTAGGTAATAACTAATGAAAAAAATTTTAAAGTTTTTATGTATTGTACTTTCATTTGTTATTGTATCTGTTGTAATTTATTTTGTTGTTTTAATATATAGTGTGTATCCAAAAACAAGAGTAAGTGAAGATATAAAAATTTATAATAATTTGGTTGAGACTGTTGATTTTTTTCCAGAAGTCTCCGAGTTAAATAATTACGATGAAATAAGTTTTAAATATAGTGAAAATGAAGGTATTTTTAGTTGGTATTCTTATATTTTAAAAGTATCTTATTTTGATGTTGATTTTGAAACAGAAAAAACAAGAATAGAAGAAAACTATTCTTTTGATAAAAGATTTTCAGATGTAATTGAAGTTGATACTTTTAATATCAGAGTTTTAGATATAGAAAAATATCAACTTGAATACCCAAAATATTTAGCATTCGTAGGTGTGTCTGAATCGACAAAAGAGATTGTGTATATTTATTATGAAGACCAGGATTTAGACACCATTGATGATAGTTGGGAAGATTTTATATTAGACAATTGTAATTGGTAAAGGACGAAAAAAATGGGAATTATAGTAAATCTTGATGTAATGTTAGCAAAAAGAAAAATGTCATCGGGCGAATTAGCATCTAAAATCGGCTTGACTCAAGCTAACCTTTCAATTTTAAAAACTGGTAAAGCAAAGGCGGTAAGGTTTTCTACACTTTCTGCAATTTGTAAAGAGCTTGATTGTCAACCTGGTGATATTCTTGAATTTGTAGATGAGGGAGAGGAAGAATTTGAATAATCAATTTAATAATAGCGAAAACAATGTGAAATTCGCAACTAATCCTTTAGCTTATAATAATTATCAAAGTCCAACATCTTTTGTAAAAAATGTTAACCCTTTAACTGAAGTTGAATTTAATAAAAAGGATATAATTAGTTTTTTAATTACAATCTTGCTTTTATTTTTGGTATCATATATTGGTATTATCAATTTTTTTAACTTTGGTTTTACAGTTACTATGTTTTTGTTTGTTACTTTTGTATTTTTTTACTTGTTTAATAAAAAATCAAAAAATAAAGTATTTAACTTCTTTTTATATTTCTCCTCGTTATTGTTAATAAGTTCATTTTCGCTTAACAATGATGGTTTAATTAAATTTATAACAATAATTTATTTGAATTTTCTTCTGATTATTTCTTTTACCGGTATTTCAGGAAATATTACCGAAAATGATTCAAATTATTATTGGTTTTCAGATTCAATTTTAAAACCATTTACTAAAACATTTGAAAACATATTTTCACCATTTATTAGTGCTAAAAATAGTTTAAAAAATAACAAAATTAAAAATTTTACACCAGTTTTAATTGGTGTTGCTGTAGCTGTTCCTGTTTTATTTATAATTGTTCCATTACTTTCTTCTTCTGACATTGCGTTTGAATCAGTTGTAAATAAACTTTTTGAAAATACAAGTTTAATATTTATAGCAATAATTATCACTCTTATTTTAACACCTATATTTTACAGTTTGATATTTTATTTAAAAAAATCCTCATTATTAGAAAATGAAAAAATTAAAAGATACAATGCTAAGTTTGTAGTTAGTGGTATAAATGCATTTTTAATTTCTGTTTCACTTGTCTATTTATTTTATCTTTTAACACAACTTGCTTATGTTGTTGATGCATTTAAATTTGTTTTACCCGAAGAATTTACTGCAGCTGAATTTGCAAGAAGTGGGTTTTTCCAGATGGCAGTAATTGTATTTATCAATTTTGTCATTTTAGGATTAACTGCAATAAATGTTAAGAGAAATGATTTTAAATTACCTAAATCAACAAAAGCAATTTTACTGTTTATTTCCGCTTTTTCAATATTTTATATTTCAACTGCAATATTTAAAATGATGAAATATATTTCACTTTACGGTCTTACAAGACTTCGCGTATTAACAAGTGTATTTATGATAATGCTTGCAGTAATTTTTGTAATTATTATTTTAAAGCTTTTATTTTCTAAAATGAAGTATATAAAGCCGATTATTGTTGTCTGCACTTTTACATTACTATCTGTTTCTATGGTAAATATAAACTCGGTAATTGTTGATTATAATTACAAAAATTATAAAGTGGGAAAAATTGATATTGATGTAAGTCAGATTGATTCTTTGGGTGTAAGTGGAATACCAGTTCTTACAAAGCTTGTAGATGAAAGTGATAAAGAAATTTCATTTAAAGCAAAAGAAGCGTTAAGTTATACAAATGGAGATATTTATTTCAATCCATTTTCACTTGATTCAGAACGAGTGATACCAGTTAATAATAGTGTTTTTGAATATAATTTAATCTGGTTACATGCTAAAAATTCATTAGATGATTTCAAAAAAACGCATCCAGAATTCAATGAAGAAACTTTTGATAAAGAATACAACGATTATTATAATATTTTTGAATACGAAGAAACAATTTATAGTTGACAAATCGCAAAAATATGCTATTATATATTAGTACGAAACTTCAGGGCGGGGTGTAATTCCCCACCGGCAGTAAAGTCTGCGAGCCATTTTTGGTTGATTGGGTGAAATTCCCAGACCGACGGTATAGTCCGGATGAAAGAAGATTTCAGTAATTGAATTTATAATTCTTTTTCTATGAAACCTTAATTATTCGCCCTGAGTCTTTCGGGGCGATTATTTTTTTGAAAGGTGTTGTAGAATATGAAAAATAACTACACAAACAAACAAAAACTCCAAAGGCTCACAACGGCAGGTGTCTTAGCAGCACTTTCATTAGTGTTAATGGCAACTATCCGTTTCCCGATTTTCCCATCTGCGCCGTTTTATGAGATGGAATTTTCAGATGTACCAATTCTTTTGTGTTCATCACTTTTAGGGCCAGTATATTCAATTGTTACACTTTTTATTGTCTGCCTTATTCAGACATTATTCTTCAGTTCATCAAGTGGTATAATCGGTTTTGTTATGCATTTAATTTCTTCTGGGCTTACAATTTTAGTAGTTTATTTCGTGAGAAAGAAAATTGATGGTGTAAAAGGTGTTTTAATTTCAAATCTTTTAGGTGTTATTGTAATGACACTTGTTATGATTCCTATGAATATGTGGATGGTTTCCGAGTTTATGGGAATTAATGTTCAGGGATTTATAAACGGATTCTTAGCAGTGTGTGTTGCTTTTAATTTAGTTAAATCAACTGTTAATCTTACACTTTATAGTTTGATTTCACCGATTATAAGCAAAGAATTCAATAAGTTATTTAACAAGTAAAATTTGAGTGGGGAGTAGAACTTCCCACTTTTTTCTTTTTTAAAAATATAATGAATTCTTTTTATAGAAAAACTATTGACAAATCGTTGTAAACTCTATAAAATCTATACTACAGTAATATGTAAAAATAAATTTTAGGAGTTGTTTTTATGGTTTTCGAGAAACTTAAAACAATCATTATTGAAGAGTTTGAAATTGAAGAAGAACTTATTACAATGAATACTTCACTTACAGACGAGCTTGACATTGACTCACTTGATCTTGTTGACCTCGTTATGACAGTTGAAGATGAATTTTCAATTGAACTTCCTGACGAAGCTCTTGAAGGTATGAAAACTATTGGTGATTTAGTTAAATATATTGAAGAAAACTAATTCGTAAACTCTATTTAGAAAAGGATATTTATAATGGCAGATCAGAAAAAAATGGTTGAAGCAATCACTTCTATGGAGGTCGATTTTGCTCAATGGTACACAGATGTTGTTAAAAAGGCAGACCTTGTTGACTATTCAAGTGTTAAAGGTTGTATGATTATTCGTCCTTATGGCTATGCTATATGGGAAAATATTCAAAGCATTCTTGACGGTCATTTTAAAAGAACTGGTCACGAAAATGTTTATATGCCTATGTTTATTCCAGAAAGTCTTTTACAGAAAGAAAAAGACCATGTTGAAGGCTTTGCTCCGGAGGTTGCTTGGGTTACATACGGTGGTAGTGAAGAGCTTGAAGAGAGACTTTGCGTAAGACCTACTTCAGAAACACTTTTTTGTGAGCACTACGCAAAAGTTGTTCAATCTCACAGAGATTTACCAAAGCTTTATAACCAATGGTGTAGCGTTGTTCGTTGGGAAAAGACTACAAGACCATTTTTAAGAACAAGAGAATTTTTATGGCAGGAAGGTCATACAGTTCACGCAACTGCTGAAGAAGCAATTGTTGAAACAGAGCAGATGCTTAACATTTACGCTGACTTCTGCGAAAAATCTCTTTGTATGCCTGTTGTTAAAGGTAAAAAGACTGAAAGTGATAAATTTGCAGGTGCAGTTTCTACTTATGCTATTGAAGCGCTTATGCATGATGGTAAAGCACTCCAGGCAGGTACATCACACTACTTTGGTGATGGCTTTGCAAAAGCTTTTAATATGACTTATCAGGATAAAGAAAATAAGCTTTCTTATGTTCATCAGACATCATGGGGTGTTACAACAAGACTTATCGGCGCTATTATTATGTCACACGGTGATGATAATGGTCTCGTTCTTCCACCAGATGTTGCACCAATTCAGGTTGTTGTTCTTCCAATTGCTCAACACAAAGAAGGTGTACTTGACAAGGCTTATGAATTAAAAGAAAGACTTTCAAAAACATTCAGAGTTAAAGTTGATGATAGTGACAACTCTGCTGGTTGGAAATTTGCAGAATATGAAATGAAAGGCGTTCCGCTTCGTCTTGAAATCGGTCCTAAGGACATCGAGAAAAATCAATGCGTTCTTGTAAGACGCGATAACAGAGAAAAGATTTTTGTTTCTCTTGATAATCTTGAAGTTGAAATTCAGAAAGCACTCAGTGATTTTGCTCAAGCTATTTATGATAAAGCACTTAATAACTTAAATAAACATACATTCGCTTGTACTACAATTGATGAAATAAACAAGGCACTCACTGAAAACGGTGATGGTTTCATTAAAGCTATGTGGTGTGGCAATGAAGAATGTGAAGACAAAGTTAAAGAACTTACTGGTGTTGGTTCTCGTTGTATTCCATTCCAGCAAGAAACACTTTCAGATAAATGCGTTTGCTGTGGCAAACCTGCTACACAAATGGTTTATTGGGGAAAGGCATATTAAAAATACAGGACTGTTGCATTATGTAACAGTCCTGTTATAGTAAAGAGGGGATATAATTGAGTTTAAAAGATGGTTTTATAGCGTTATTACTTCTTTCTTTGATAGCCTTTGTATGTTTAAGGGCATTTTTAGCAGGTATAATAAACTATAATTTAAGTGATAAAGCATATAAAAAGCGGATAAATGGTACAACAATAAAACAACGATTATTTTATGACAAATTCCGTAATGAAATCCCAAAGATATTCTTTTGTTTGTATATTATAATCTTGCTTTTTCACCTCATTGCTATTATTTGTTATATATTTTTTATATTAAATAATGTACAAATTGTTTATTGTGAGATTCTGGTAAAGAAAATTGTTTTATATTTTGATTTGACTTGGCTATTTATTACTACTTTTATGTTCTATAGTCCTATAAAAAAAGTAAATAATCATTTTCACTTTAATAAGTGCGGGGAAGATATAGATTATAGTCGTTGGATTACTAAAAGTAAGAGTAAAAAGAAATAAAGGATGAATTAAATGATTTACACAAGTCTAACTAAAAAAGCCTTGAAACTCTGTTTTGAAGCACATAAAGAGCAGGTTGATAAAAGTGGTATTCCTTATGTTTTTCATCCGCTTCATTTAGCTGAGCAGATGACAGATGAAGCCACAACAGTTGTGGCACTTCTTCACGATGTTGTTGAAGATACTGACATAACATTTGAAGATTTAGAAAAGCAAGGTTTTGGTGAAGAAATAATTTCTGCTTTAAGGCTTTTGACACACGATAAGAATACACTTTATTTTGAATATGTAGGTGAGATTAAGAAAAATAAAATTGCAACTACAGTAAAGCTTGCTGATTTAAGACATAACAGTGATTTAACAAGACTTTCTGTTGTTGACGAAAAAGCATTAAAACGAAAAGAAAAATATGAGAAAGCAATTAAATTATTAGAAGAATAGTAAATAAATGCCCCAAACATCATTTTTTGATGTCTGGGGCATAATTTTAACCATTAACAAGGTCTTTCATATTATATATTCTTGGTGTTTTGCCATTTAAAAAGATAGCAGCATTAACTGCGCCTTGTGCAAAAATTGCTTTTGAACGAGCAGAGTGACTGAGTTTAACAATCTCGTCATTACCTGCAAAAATGACCTCGTGTTCACCAACAATATTACCACCACGAATTGCGTGAATACCAATTTCTTTTTCGTTTCTCTTTTGTCTTTTTGAGTGTCTGTCGTACTCATAGAAAACCGCTGGTATTTCTTCTTTAATAGCATCTGCAAGCATTAAAGCAGTACCACTTGGAGCATCTAACTTCTGGTTATGGTGTGCTTCGACAATTTCAATGTCAAAATCATTACCTAAAACCTTTGCCGCAGTTTTGCAGAGTTCACAAAGAAGACTGACACCCATTGACATATTATAAGAGAAGAAAACAGGAATTTCTTTTGAGTAAGCTTCAACTGTTTTGATTTGTTCATCTGAAAGACCAGTTGTAGAAATTACAACCGCAGTATTGGTTGATTTAGCGTAATCAAGCATTGACTGAAGAAGAGCAGGGTTAGAAAAATCTACAATAACATCTGCTTTTACCTGAACTTCGGAAAAAGTCTGAAAAACAGGGTAACCCAAAGTAGAATCTTCAACAATATCAACACCTGCAACAATCTGGCAATCATCACGAGTGCTTACAATATCTGTAACAGTTCTGCCCATTTTACCACAGCAACCGCTTAAAACTATCTTTGTCATTTAAACTTCCTCCGAAATATTTAAATCATATTATGATTTTTTAAAGACTTTGTTAAAATAGCTTTATTTTTCTCGTTAATAGGGGAAAGTGGCATTCTGCATCTGCCAACATCTTTACCCATTAAGCAAAGCGCTTCTTTAACAGGAATAGGGTTAACATCACAAAACAATGCATTACAAAGGTCAAGGTACTCAAGTTGCAAATTCTTACTTGCTTTAATATTGCCATCTAAAGCTAACTTCACAATATCGTGAGTAACCTTTGGCGCAACATTTGAAAGAACCGAAATAACACCAATAGCACCTAAAGCCATAAATGCAGTAATCTGGTCATCATTACCTGAATAATAGTTTAAATTATCCTTACAAAGTGAAACTGTTTTAGCAAATGCAGAAATATCGCCATTTGCTTCTTTTACACCATTTACAAGTGGTAATTTTGAAAGTTCTAAATAAGTTTCAGGTAAAATGTTTACACCAGTTCTACTTGGAACATTGTAAAGAATCATTGGTGTTGAAACGCGTTTTTCAATGTAACTGAATGATTCAATCAAGCCATCTTGTGATGCTTTATTATAATAGGGGGTAACCGTTAAAAGACCATCAACCCCACATTTTTCAGCATCATTAGAAAGAATAACTGAGTGCATAGTATCATTACTACCTGTACCCGCAATAACAGGTACTCGGCCTCTTGTAACATTAACCGCAACTTTTATAGCCTCAAGATGTTCATCATAAACGAGAGTTGATTTTTCGCCTGTTGTACCACATACAACAATTGCATCTGTTCCGTTTTCGATTTGTTCGTTAATTAACTCTTCAAAAAGCGGAAAATTGATTTTTAAAGTATCATCTTTAAAAGGTGTAACAATTGCAACACCTGCTCCTGCGAAAATAGGCTTTTTCACAGTAAGACCTCCCAAAAATTAATTCAATTATTATTAGTCCATATAACCTTCTGCACAGAGAAGCTCAGCAAGAAGAACTGCACCACCAGCAGCACCTCTTAATGTATTGTGAGCAAGGCAAACGAACTTATAATCATATTGTGTGTCTTCTCTGAGACGACCAATAGATACTGCCATACCATTTTCAAGATTTCTGTGAAGCTTAGTTTGTGGGCAGTTATCTTCTTCAAAATAATGAAGGAATTGTTTTGGAGCGCTAGGAAGTTCTAATTCTTGTGCTCTGCCTTTAAATTCAGCCCAAGCTTTAATCATAGCTTCTTTTGTAGGCTTTTTATCGAAACGAACAAAAACTGCACCCATGTGACCATCTGACACAGGAACTCTTATACATTGAGCAGTGAAGTTAGGAGAAGTTGCAGGAACAATTTTTCCATCTTCAATTTTACCCCAAAGCTTGAGTGGCTCTTTTTCACTCTTTTCTTCTTCGCCACCAATGAATGGAATAACATTATCTACCATTTCAGGCCATCTTTCAAATGTTTTACCAGCACCTGAAATTGCCTGATATGTACAAACAAGAACATCTTTAACACCATATTCTTCATGAAGAGGGAAGAGTGCAGGTACATAAGACTGAAGTGAGCAGTTAGATTTAACTGCAATAAAGCCGCGTTTTGTACCAAGGCGTTTTCTTTGTGCTTCAATGATTTTGATGTGGTCTGCATTTAATTCAGGCACAACCATTGGAACATCTTCTGCCATTCTGAAAGCGCTGTTATTTGAAACAACAGGACATTCAGCTTTAGCGTATTTTTCTTCAAGTGCTTTTGTTTCTTCTTTACTCATATTAACCGCACAGAATACAAAATCTACTGAAGAAGCGATTTTTTCAATATCTTTTTCTGCATCAAGAACAACCATATCGAGGTATTTCTCAGGTGTTGCTTCAGGCATACACCAACGGTCGCCGAGTGCTTCTTTATAAGTGACACCAGCTGAACGAGAGCTTGCAGCAAGAACTGTAACATCAAACCAAGGATGCTCACTAAGAAGAAGCGCAAATCTTTGACCAACCATACCAGTTGCTCCGATAATACCAACTTTGTACTTTTTCATAAGTACACCTCCGGATTTCTAAAAAATACTTGTAAATACGAAATAAATAGATTATAATATACCTCGCTTACATACCGACATATAATAACATAAAATGCGTTTGTAAGTCAATTATTTTTTATTATTTAGAAGGTATTTTAATGAATAAATCAGACTTTTTCTATGATTTACCAGAAGAGCTTATTGCACAGACTCCATTAGAGCCTCGTGATTCTTCAAAAATGATGGTTTTAAGTAAAGAAAATGACAATATTTTACATAAACATTTTTTTGATGTTTGCGATTATTTAAATGAAGGCGATACACTTATTTTAAATAATACTCGCGTGTTACCTGCAAGAATTTATGGTGTAAAAGAAGAAACTGGTGCAGTTGTAGAATTTCTTTTGCTTAATCAGTTGGAAAATGATGTGTGGGAAGCACTTGCAGGTCCTGGCAAAAGAGCAAAAATCGGTACAACATTTTTATTTGGTGATGGTATTTTAAAATGTGAAGTAACCGAGGTTTTAGAAAATGGCAACAGAATTATAAAATTTAGTTACGACAAAAGCGATAATTTCTTTAATGTTCTTGACAAGGTTGGTGAAATGCCTTTACCACACTACATAACTGAGAAATTAAAAGATAAAGAGCGTTACCAGACCGTTTATTCAAAAGAGCTAGGCTCTGCTGCGGCACCGACTGCGGGACTTCATTTTACAAATGAAATTCTTGAAAAGTTAAAAGAAAAAGGCGTTAATATTGGTTATGTAACATTACATGTTGGTTTAGGTACATTTAGACCTGTAAAGGCTGAGAAAATCGAAGACCATAAAATGCACACAGAGCATTACCATTTACCAAAAGAAACTGCCGAGCTTATTATAAACACAAAAAAAGCAGGGGGCAGGGTAATTGCAGTTGGCACAACAAGCTGTCGTACACTTGAATCTGCTGCAACATTCTGTGGTGAAATTAAAGAAGATGACAGAAACACAGATATTTTTATTTATCCAGGCTACAAATTCAAGTGTATTGATGGTTTAATTACTAATTTCCATTTACCTGAAAGCACATTGATAATGTTAGTTTCTGCATTTTATGGTTATGATAAAACAATGAAAGCATACAAAACAGCAGTGGATGAAAAATATAGATTTTTCTCTTTTGGTGACTGTATGATGATTTTATAAATTATTGAGGAAATTGCTATGTTTAAAGTTTTAAAAACAGAGGGAAAAGCCCGTTTAGGTGAATTTAAAACAGTAAAAGGTATTGTTAAAACTCCTGCGTTTCAGAATGTCGCTACTTGTGGTGCTATAAAAGGTGGGCTTTCTGCTTACGATTTAAAAGATATTAACTGTCAGGTACAGCTTTGTAATACTTATCATTTACATGTAAGACCAGGTGATGAGCTTATTAAAGAACTTGGTGGTCTTAATGAATTTACAGGGTGGACAGGACCTATTCTTACGGATAGCGGTGGTTTTCAGGTGTTTTCACTTGCTAAACTTCGTAAAATTAAAGAAGAGGGCGTTACATTCAATTCTCATGTTGATGGTCGTAAAATTTTTATGGGTCCGGAAGAAAGTATGAGAATTCAGTCAAATTTAGCTTCAACTATTGCTATGGCATTTGATGAGTGTGTTGAAAATCCCGCAACCTATGAATATGCAAAAGCATCTGCTGAAAGAACTACCCGTTGGCTTATTCGTTGTAAGGAAGAGATGGAAAGACTTAATTCACTTCACGATACATTAAATAAAAAACAAATGCTCTTTGGTATAAATCAGGGTTGCACTTTTGATGATTTACGAATAGAGCATATGCAAAGAATTGCAGAATTAGACCTTGATGGTTACGCAATTGGTGGTCTTGCAGTTGGTGAACCAAAAGAGGATATGTATAGGGTTATTTCTGCAGTTGAGCCTTATGCACCAAAAAATAAAATCCGTTATTTAATGGGTGTTGGTACACCTGGTAATATTTTAGAGGGTGTTTCGAGAGGTGTAGATTTATTTGACTGTGTGATGCCAAGCAGAAATGCCCGTCACGGTCATATGTTTACCTGGAATGGAATTATGAATTTAAATAACGCTAAATATGCGAAAGATGACACCCCGATTGACAGTAATTGTAATTGTCCTACTTGTCAGAAGCATTCAAGAGCATATATTCACCATTTAATTAAAGCAAAAGAAATGCTCGCAATGAGACTTTGCGTAACACATAACTTGTATTTTTATAATGAGTTAATGTCAAAAATCCGCGAAGAGCTTGAAAATGGTACATTTACAGAGTTTAAAAATAAATATGTCGATTTACTTGATTCGAGAATATAAATTAAATTAAATTATAAAAAAGACTTGTATATTTTGGAATAAACAGTTATAATGTTTTGGTATTATAATTTGGAGGAAAAAACTATGGATTTATTAACACTTAATTTATTTGGTGGCGGTGCTACTGCAGAAGGTGGCGCAACAACAGGCAGTAACCCAATGTCTTTGATTATGATTGTTGGTATGGTTGCTCTTATGTACTTTATGGTACTTCGTCCACAGAAAAAAAGACAAAAAGAAGAACAAGAAATGCGCGATTCTATTCAGATTGGTGATGAAGTTGTTACAATCGGTGGTATTATGGGTAGAGTTGTTACTGTAAAAGATGACAGCATTGTTATCGAAACAGGTACAGACCGTACAAAAATCAAGTTCTTAAGATCTGCTATTCAGACAAACCAGACTGCAAATGACCGTATGGCTGCTGAAAAGAAAGCTGCTGAAGAGGCAAAAAAAGCACAAAGCGAAAAGAATGCTATTGACCAAGCAGTAAATGGTAAAAAGAAAAAGACAAAAACAGTTGAAAACAAAGGTTCAGTTGAAGAACTTAAAGCTGAAGAAGAAGCTCAAAAGAGCGATGAAGAATAATTTTTCATAAATAAAAAAGCCTTCGCATATCTTTTATTAAAGAAATGCGGAGGTTGTTTTTATGTCTGTAAATAAAAAAATTAAACCATTAAACAAAGATTCGAAAAATATTAAGTTGTTTTTTAAATATCTTCCTTGTTTTTTAAAAGGTTTTTTAATAATAATAATTGGCATACTTGTCCTGAGCTTTGCATATTATAAGTTATCAGAACATTCAACAATAATTTATTACATAAGTTATTTATTTTTTGTTTTTGGTGGCTTTGTTTCAGGTAGTTCTTTTCACAAAAAAGCAGGTGGTAGGGGAATTTTAACTGGAACATTAGGGGCTTTACCCGTTGCTTTTGTCAGTTACCTGATTATAATTGTATTTTCATTTAAAAGCTTAACTGTATTTAGTTTGATAGCACCACTTGTTTGTATTGTTGGAGGTACTACGGGTGGAATTGTAAGTTCAAATACTAAAAAAAGATATTAAAAGCGAGGATTTAATATGTTTAAAAAGACTGTTGTTTTAAAAAGAAGAAAAATGAATTTACCAAAGTTTGATTACAGAAATTTTTTCTTTTTTTCGTTATTTATATGTGGTTTAATTTTAGGTGTTTTGACAATTAAAAATGAAAACTCGGAACTAAATGATGCTTTAAAAAACTTTTTTATAAATTATATATCAGAGAAAAGTGAAAAAACATTTTTCGAGTATTTTTTTGAATGTTCACTTTTAATATTTATAATACCACTTTTTTGTTTTTTTGCAGGGTTATGTGCAGTAGGGGGACCTATAATTATTGCCATACCTACACTTGTCGGAATAGTCGTAGGTATGGCAACGGGTATTTTGTATTCACAATACGCTTTACAAGGTCTGGGTTATTCTGCTCTTGTAATAATACCAAGTACAGCAATTGTAATTGCTACATTGTTAAAATGTTGTGATGAATCAATAAATATGGCACTTGATATTATTTATATGATTATTGGTGGAAATAGCTCGAATATAAAAGTAAATAAATTAAAAGAATACTGTCTAAAATACCTTGTATTATGTCTGCCGTTCGTTTTAGCAGGGGCAATAAACACGGTTAGTTTTAAGTTGTTTGGAGGGTTATTTTCATTCGTCTGACTCTTCAGTTTTTATACTTTCAATTTTTGTTTGTCTCGGTGCCTTAATATTACTAAGAGGGTTTGCTTCAGCAGCATTTTTTAGTTGCTCATCAACAATATGAGTGTAAATCTGAGTAGTGTTAAGATTTTCGTGACCTAAAATTTCTTTTATTGAAAGTACATCAACATTACCGTGTTGATACATCAATGTAGCGGCAGTATGCCTTAATTTATGAGTAGATAAAGCTCTGTCCGAAAGTCCCGCTTTTTCTAAAGTTGATTTAACAACATATTGTACAGTTTTCGGACTTATTCTATCTTTTTGTCTGCTTATAAATAGGGCATCTTTGTCTTTAACACCATCAACAGGGCGGACAGGTAAATATGCATTTATAGCGTCAACACACGCGTCATTTAAGTAAATTGTGCGTTCTTTATTACCTTTACCAGTAACTGTAAGAGTGTTATTTGAGCGAATATCTCTTAAATTAAGTGATACAAGCTCTGAAAGTCGTAAACCACAATTTAAAAATAAGGTTATAATACAATAATCGCGTTCTTTAAATTTACCATCAACAGAATTTAAAAGGGTGAGACTTTCCTCTAAGGTGAGATATTTAGGTAACGCCTTTTTAATTCTTGGTGATTCAAGTTCTTGTAGGGGATTGTCTTTAATAAGCTTCTTTTGTACAGTAAGATATTTATAAAATGCTCTCAAAGTTGAAACTTTTCTTGAACGGGTGCGTTCATTATTATTTCTGTTAATTTTACAATATGTAAGATACATATAAGCATCATTTAATGTAACTGAAGAAATTAAATCTAAAGAAATGTCAGAAATAACAATTTCTTCAAATGTAATTTCTTTTTGAACAAATCCACGAATTATTTTAATGTATTTGAAAAAAGTAGATAAATCGTTAGCATATTCGTTAACTGTCAATTCAGAACAGTTTTTTATAACACTATAATAGTTAAGAAATTCTACTGCAATAGGTGGCAATAAATCAAAATTTTCTCGTTTCATAAGTAAAGGGTACCAATTCCTTTGTTATATTTTTATATATCGACTTAGACAAAAGAAAGATTTTGTATAAGTCGGGTAAGGGGTTTAGAAAGAAAAAGCGTTTTATTTGATAAAATTGAGTATAAATGTTAATTGTAAGGTTTTAAGCAATTAGTAGAAACAACATATAGTATTGTTAAAACGCTTTTATTTATATCAATCTTTGTCTTTATATTTTTTCATACAAATTAGTATTGCTACTGATACTACAACCATTGTAGCTGTATAACCAATCTTTGCAGCTGCATTTTTCTCTGGGTTCTTTAAATTCTTCAAATTTATCAACCTTTCTCATCGAATAGAAATTTTTGGCACGAGGTGTTATTCGTTTAGAAAATTTCTATTCGATTGATTTTTTGCAATTATATATAAAAATTATTAAATTTGTTCAGTTACAGGTATAATTGAACCAATATCAGTGAGTTTATAAGATTGGTCATAAATAGGTTTAACATTATGAAAATTTAAAAACTTCTTGATATCTTTATAACTTGGGTGTTCCTCTAGATTGCCATTAAAGAAAATAATATCATTTGATAACTTACCAGACGCACCACCTAAAAAACCATAATGATTATCAGATAAAGTGATAAAATTAGGTTTTATATTTAAAACATCTATTTGTGAATTTTTTAACAATGTTGTGATACCATTATCTTCAGTTATAATCGCGTTTTCGTTTACTACGCAAATCGAACATTTTGAATATCCTTGTTTAGTATTGATACATTTCAAATTATTTAACTCAATGAAGTCAAGTAATTTCTTATCTGCAGAATCAAATTTACCAATTACAGTATCGTTTATAATTGTAAAATTAAGTGAAATATCGTGTGGATATGGCGAAAACGGCTCATTTTCAGCAACTTCTACCCCACACCCTAATTCTTTCATTTGTTCTATTAAAAGTGCCTGATTTGGCGAAATAACAGCAGTATTTTTACCACAATAAATAAATTGAGTATCAGTATGAAAAGCAATTTCATTATCTAATTTAAGAGACTTTTTGGTTGTAATGATTTTAATACCCAATTTATTTAAAAATGCAATTGTGTTTAGATTGTTTTCACCTAAAACACAGTGACAAACTTTATTTTGTGGTAAATTTGATTTTTCAATAAATTTATAATTATTATGCATTGTCTGATGCAACCTCAAAAGCTTCGCGAATATTTCTTACGCCAATTACTTCAATATCTGTAAATGATAATTTATTTAGTTTTTTCATATTTTGTCTTGGAATAATACAACGCTTAAAACCAAGTCTTTCAGACTCCTTAATTCGTTGTTCACAGTTGTTTACCATCCTAATTTCACCAGCAAGTCCAATTTCACCAAATACAATAGTTTCGCTATCTATTACTGTGTCTTTAAGGCTTGAAATAAGCGCAACTGCAGCAGCTAAATCTGATGCTGGTTCATCTGCTCTTAAACCACCAACAATGTTAAGATAACAATCCATATTTGAGAAGAAATAACCAGCTCTTTTTTCGAGAATTGCTATTATCATTGCCATTCTGTTGTAATCGAAACCAGTTGACATTCTTCTAGGATTACCAAAACCAGTTGTGGTGGCAAGTCCTTGAATCTCAGCTAAAATAGGACGAGAACCCTCTATAAGACAAGTTACACAGGTACCTGAAACATTTATTGGACGACCTGCTAAAAGTGCCATTGAAGGACTTTCTATTTGCGAAAGTCCAGTGTCATTCATTTCAAAAACACCAATTTCATTGGTAGAACCAAATCTGTTTTTTGCAGCTCTTAAAATTCTGTAAGAATAATTCCTCTCACCCTCAAAATAAAGAACGGTATCAACAATATGTTCTAACACCTTTGGACCCGCAATATTACCATCTTTATTGACATGTCCAACTAAAATAATGGAAATATCATTATTCTTTGATGTTTGCATAAAGAGATTAGTACACTCCCTTACTTGTGTAACACTACCAGTGCTTGAAGAAAGTTCAGGAATATTCATCGTCTGAATTGAGTCAATCATTACAATATTAGGCTTTGAAGTTTTTATATATTCACAAATAACCTCAGCATCAGTTTCACACATAACAGAAAGGTTATCTGATTTAACATTAAGTCTTTTTGCCCTCATTTTTAGTTGATAGGCAGATTCTTCACCCGAAACATAAAGAACACTTAAATCTTTTGAAAGATAATTACAAATCTGAAGTAAAAGGGTTGATTTACCAATACCTGGGTCACCTGATAAAAGCACTAAAGAACCTTTTACAAGTCCCCCACCTAGTACACGATTTAATTCAGAAATTCCTGTGTTATATCTGAATTCAGTTGAAGAATCTATATCATCAAGCTTTAATACATTACAGTTTTTTAAATTACCTGTACTTGATTTTTTAGTTGTTTTATTTTCTGTAATTATTGTTTCTTCGTCTAAAGTTCCCCATTCATTACACGATGGGCATTTACCATACCATTTTGCAGATTCATAACCACAATTTTTACATATATAAATCGATTTTTGTTTAGAAGCCATAATTTTCACTGACCCTCACAATAATTTAAAATTCCTATAGCAATACAAAGTGCTATTTTTTTTTGATATATTTCATTTTGCAAATTTTCTGCATCTTCTGTATTTGAAAGAAATCCACATTCAACCAACACGGCAGGTTTAATTGCTTTATAAATTAAATAAACAGATGTACCACAAGGTTTAATTTGTCTTGTATTATCTTTTTGTAAATAATAAACTATACTTTCCTGAATATTATCTGCAAGTAACGAACTTTGTTCACTGAATTCAGGTGAATAAAACACTTGAGCACCTTTATACTTTGGTGAGGAAAAATGATTTTGATGAATACTAACAAATATTGCGTTATCTGTTTCTTCCATAAGTGACATTCTGTTATGCAAATCAGAAGATTTTTTGCTACGGATAGTTGTCAAACCCTCAGATTCTGTAGAAGTATCTGTTTCGCGTGTCATAACGACATCAAAACCAAAAAAATTAAGATATTCTTTTAAATATAAAGCAATATTTAAGTTAATTCCCTTTTCAGTTACACCATCTTCAGTAGAAGCACCGCCATCAAATCCACCGTGACCAGCATCAATTATAACAGTCAGGTTTTTATCATTTAATTTATTTTCTGATGATATATTATCCAATATATCATTGTAATTTATAAAACTAACTGAAAATAAAAAACAGGATAAAACTAGAAAACATAAAATTATGAGCTTTTTCAAAATTATCACCCATAAAGTATATGTTTAAAATCATTCTTTTATCTAAATTCAGTACCGTCTTTTAATAAAAGTTTAGATCTTTTAATTGACCAACAGATATTTTCTTGTGAAAAATTCTCCAATAAAGCATCTTTAAATAAAATTGGATTGATTGTAAAATCATTACCAGCAGGTAAAATAAATGAAAAATGTAAATCATTATCTTCATTTTTAATAATTTTTAAGTCAGTTAAATGTTCTGAAACATTTATTTCTTTTACTTCACCTTTTTTAGTCTTTTTGTAAATTAAAACATTTTTACCTTCAATTTTATTTAAAATATCATTTTTAATATTACAACCGTCATTTGAAGATAATTTCATTTCATAAAGACCAGAAGTTATAAATAACGGTTTGAATTCAGGTTCTGCAATTTTAAAAAACTTTATACCCGGTACAGTTACCCTGTTTAATTCTGAAATTACTTTTTCATTGGGATAGCTTTCATCATCAAGTCTTATATCTAAAATTTCGCTTTCCCCTTCTACACCTAATGGTAATGAAAGTCCAAAAACAAGGTGTGGATGAGGGTTAAACCCCTCCGTATACCAAAGTGGAATATCAGTTCTTCTAAAAGCTCGTATTAAACAACGGGTTAAGTCAAGGTGCGAAATATATTTAGCGGTATCTTTTTTAGTGAACCATATTCTTACAGAGCGCATCACACTTACCCCCATTTAATTTATTTGAACCACAAGCATTACATTGTTCACGACAATGCTTTGAAGTTTCAGCATTTTTAGCTTTTTCATTTTCTTTTATTAAAAATTCTTTTGTTATACCTGAATTAATGTGGTCCCAAGGTAAAATTTCATCGTAAGATCGGCGACGATTTGCGTAAAATTCGGTATTTATTCCACATTCTTTAAATGCATTCATCCAGATATCATATTTAAATTTGTCATCCCAACTATCAAAGCTACAACCGTTTTTCCAGGCTAATTCAATAACATTGCAAAGCTTTCTGTCACCACGGGCAAAAATTGCTTCTAAGAAAATCTGGTCTGTGGTGTGGAAACGGAAAGTTATTTTTTTAGATGTAACTGTTTCTTTTAAAAGCTGTTGTTTTCTTGATATTTCTTCACGGGAATCCTGTGGCTCCCATTGGAATGGTGTGCAAGGTTTTGGAACAAATGAAGAAACACCAGCACTAACGCTTACAGTCTTTCCTTTTGGTTTATCAGGATTACTATAGAATTCTTCAACAACTTTCTGACAGAGTTCATTTATTCCTACAACATCTTCATCTGTTTCCGTAGGCAAACCAATCATAAAATACAATTTAACTGCAGTCCAACCACCTTGAAATGCCTTTCTGCAAGTGGTTAAAATTTCATCTTCAGTAATATTTTTATTTATAACATTACGAAGTCTTTGTGTGCCGGCTTCTGCGGCAAATGTAAGACCTGAACGTCTTACTAATGCTAATTTTTCTCTTAATTCATCTGAAAAATTATCAATTCTTAAAGATGGTAAAGCAACATTAATTTTTTGTGGTGTTGCCCAGCTTAAAAGCGACTCTAATAATTCAGTAATTTTAGTATAGTCGCTACTAGAAAGTGAACAGAGCGAAAGTTCATCGTAACCTGTTTCACAGGCAATTTTCTGACTTTGTTTGCTTATAGTTTCAACAGATTTTTCTCTTATAGGTCTGTACCAGAAACCTGCCTGACAAAATCTGCAACCACGTATACAACCACGAAAAATCTCGTGAACAACTCTGTCGTGAACAACTTCAACAAATGGTACAACAAAGTTTTCAGGATAAAAAATATTATCTAAGTCAGAAACGACTCTTTTGTTTATTACTTGTGGTGCACCATTATTTGCAGTAAATTTTTTAATTGTACCATCTTCGTTGTAAGACACTTCGTAAAGTGATGGAACGTAAATACCCTCAATATGTGAAGCGGCAATCAAAAATTCTTTTCTTGTTGCTTTTTTGTTCTTGAACTCATTTAGCAAATCTAAAAATTCAAGCATAACTTCTTCGCCTTCACCTATTTGGAAACAGTCAATAAAATCTGCTAAAGGCTCAGGGTTAGCAACACAAGGACCACCCGCAACAATAATTGGGTTGTCACTTAATAAATTTCCACGATTTTTACTTCTGATAGGAATACCCGCTAAATCTAACATATTAAGAACATTAGAAAAAGATAACTCATATTGTAATGTAAAACCAACTGCATCAAAATCTTTTAAACTATCGCGACTTTCAAGACCAAAAAGCGGAATATTATTTTTACGCATTATTTCTTCCATATCACTATCAGGTGCAAATACCCTTTCACACCAGAAATTTTCTCTTGAATTGATAAGTCCATAAAGAATTTTTAATCCAAGATGTGACATACCAATTTCGTAAGTGTCTGGGAAACAGAATGCGAAACGGATATCAATATTATCTTTGTTTTTTACAACAGAATTCAATTCACCACCTGTATATCTTGCAGGTTTCTGAACAAGTGGTAATATACTTTCAATTTGTTTGTGTAACATAAAAATTCTCCAATTAAATTATAAAATCATACTACATAATTTTACAATAAAATCGGAGAATTATCAAGTAAAATAACTCAATTTTTAAAGATAATTGTTAGTAACATAAAAACTGACGCAACAAGCAAATTAAAATCTTTATAGTCTAATATAAAAATATAAATTGAAAGGTAAGAAAACGGTATTAAAACTACAATCGAAGTAATTGTAAGAATAATATCAACCGATTTTTCATTTATAAAATTTAATAAAATTGATGAAAGAATTTTACCTCCATCAAAATTATAAAATGGTAACAAGTTAAATATTGCTAATACAAGATTTATAACAAAAACATTGTATATAATTTTAAATTCAAAAAATGAATTTAAAATACAAAATAATACACAAAAAAATATATTAACTAATGGTCCTGATAATGATATAAATGCTGATTGCCAATATTTGATTTTATTATTATTTAATATTCTAATATTTCCACCAAACAAAGAAACTTTAAATTCTTCAATATTAATTCCAAAAAAGCACAAAGAAGTAATATGTCCAATTTCATGTGCGATAGCAAAAATAATAGACTCGTACAAAAATTCAGTTTTATCAATAGAAATTAAAATAATTATTAAGGCAAAATATGTGAACGATATAGTAATTTTAGTATTTTTAATTTTAAACTGCATTTTTTGCGTCCTTTAAAGCAAAAGATGGATTATAAGAAATATCATTTATTCTTATTTCGAAGTGTATGTGTGGACCTGTTGATTGACCTGTTGAGCCAACCTCTGCAATAATCTCGCCACCACGGATAATATCCCCTTTTTTAACAAATAATTTACTACAATGACAATAAACACTGATTATATTATTATCGTGTTTAATTTTAATATAATTACCATTCCATTGATCGTAATTTGCTTCGATTATCTCTCCGTCAAAAATTGCATATATTGGTTCACCTTCATCTAAAGCAATATCAATTCCTTTGTGGACACCTAATGTTCCATTTATTGGGTGAACTCTTTCACCAAATTCAGATGAAACAGTACCATCTATAACGGGCGAATAAATTTTATAATTTAATTTATAATTCGAAAAAGAAACATTAGTAATTTTTTCATTATTTATTTCTATATCTTCGCCACCCTCTCCTAAAACTTCGGCAGCAAATAATTCATCGGAAAAATCTGTTAAAATGAATTCTTTTTCTGCAAAATTTTCTATTTTTTTAAAAGTTTCTTTAACTTCTTCGGTTGTTATAGATTTATTTATTTCATCAAAAAACAGATCTTTAAAAGTTATAAAAAAAGTATTGTTTGAATATTTTATTGAATAAAAAAATGCAAAAATCAATGTGCAAAATAGAAATTGAAAAAGTATCGCTTTAATTAAATAATCTTGTTTTTTATTTTTTTCCATAAAAAATCACCCGCAAATATATATGCGAGTGATTTTTGAATTATAACTGCAGTTCTTCCCATTCAAAATATAGTTCATCTAACTTGTTTTTTAAATTATCAAATTTTTCTGTTAATTCAAGAAGTTTTTCATAATCTGCAGAAGTTTCGGGTAATTCTAAAAGCCTTTGAATTTCAACAATTTCTGTTTCAGTCTCCTCAATTTCTTTTTCAATTTTAGAAATCCTGCTATTCTTTTTTCTTTCAAGTGCTTGTTGTTCTTTTTGTTGCTTATAAGTATTAACTTTGACTACCTCTTTTTTAACTTCTTCATTTTTTGGTTGATTTTTTTCTTTATAAGCTAAATAATCATCATAATTACCATCAATAGTAACTGCACCATCATGTGTTAAATGGATGATTTTGCTAGATAATTTATTTATAAAATATCTGTCATGAGAAACAACAAGGAGTGTACCATCATAGTTTAAGAGAGCTTCTTCTAAAACTTCACGGGAATTTATATCAAGATGGTTTGTAGGCTCGTCCAGTATTAAAAAATTAGGTTTTGAAAGCATTATTTTAAGTAATGAAATTTTTGCTCTTTCGCCACCACTTAACACTGAAACTTTTTTAAATACATCATCACCACGAAATAAAAATAATGCCAATGCACTACGAATTTCAGTCTGGTCCATAAACCTATACATATCCCAGACTTCATCAAGAACAGTTTTGTCACTATCTAATTTATCAATATTCTGGTCAAAATAACCTATTTTTACATTTGTACCAAATTTGATAATTCCGCTATCCTGAGATATATCTTTATTTAAAATCTTTAAAAATGTCGATTTTCCACAACCGTTAGGACCTAATAAAAACATTTTATCTTCTCTGTTAATAGAAAGATTAAGGTTTTTAAAAAGAGGCTTTTGCGGGAATGATTTTTCTAAATCAAAAACAGTTAATACATTGTCCCCCGAACGAATTTCAGAATTAAATGAAAATCTTACAGAACCGAGAGCTTTATCAGGCACTACTAATTCTGCTTTAATACGTTCTATTTGCTTTTCTTTACTCGCAATAGTTATATAGTTTCTTTCCTGATTAAAGCGCTTCTGTTGTTCGATTATACCTTCAATTCTTTTAATTTCTGTAATATTTTTCTCGTATTCTCGCTCAATAGTTAATTCTCTTTCTGCCTTTAATTTTTGAAAAACAGAATAATTACCTTTTGTCATAGTAATTTTTTTGTGAGCAATTTCCATTGTTAAGAATGTTATTTTATCAAGAAAATATCTGTCGTGAGATACAACGATAACTGCACCTTTATATTTACCCAGAAAATCTTCAAGCCAGTTAATAGCATCTATATCAAGATTATTAGTAGGTTCGTCCAACAAAATTAAATTAGCATTTGATAACAGTAGTTTACAAAGTGAAACTTTTGAACGCTGACCACCACTTAAATTTTTAACAGGAGAATTTAATTCACTTTCTTTAAATCCTAAACCAATAAGTGCAGAGCGTGTTTTAGCTTTATATACCAGACCATCACGGCGCTCAATTTCTTCAGTTAAGTGAACTTGTTTTTCAATCAATTTTAAATCACTATTATTTTCAAGTTTTTTAGTAATTTCCTCAAGTTCAGTTTCCATTTTTGTAACATCAGAAAACACTTTTAATGTCTCTTCATAAACAGTCAGATTATCTTCACACTCAAGATATTGTTCCATATACCCTATTCTTACATCTTTTCCACGAACAATACCGCCTTCAACTGGTTGATACTGACCTGTTATAAGCTTAAAAAGTGAAGTTTTACCACAACCGTTTGCACCTATTAAACCGATTCTGTCGCCCTCTTCAACCTGAAAAGCGGCGTCTTTAAATAAGACGCCGTCAGCAAAACCGAATTTTAAATTTAACGCTGTTAATAAAGACATAAACTCACCTTATAACGATTATAGTTAGTCGAAACAGTGTAATTTTACACTGTTTCGATACCCAATCATATATTGGGTATCGATTTTTCTTTGAAAATTCGACTATAATCCTTTCAATGACTGTAATGAAAAATTGTGTTTATGAAAAACAATTTTGCTAAAACCCGATAAAATCGGCTTTTACGAAACGCAACTGCGTTTCGACTAATTGCAATCATTATAATGTGCTCAAAAGCGCGTTGAATTCGCCTGATAAAAGAACATTACCGCTATCAGCCGGAATAAAAATACTATCACCCTTTTTAACGCTTACAGCAGTATTATCTACTGTTATGCTACCATTACCTTCAAGAATAAGAACAGATAAAAATGAATTTTCGTCACAATTGTATTCATATTTACCATTCAATTTTAGTGAAGTCATTGTAAAGAAATCGCAAGAGCAAAGTTTTTGTACTTTTGCATCACCGATAACTAGTTCTTTCTCTTCTGCTTCTGCAGAACGTACCGGTGGTAAAGTATTAGTAACATCAAGTGCTTTTTCAATATGTAATTCACGAGGTTTTCCGTCAACTAATCTGCCGTAATCATAAACTCTGTATGTGGTGTTGCAGTTTTGTTGAACTTCTGCAAGTAATATACCGCCACCAATCGCATGTAAAGTACCCGCTTCTATAAAGAAAATGTCACCTTTTTTAACTTTAACTTTATTTACGTGATTTAAGAATGAATTATCTTTTATTGAATTTTCAAATTCATCTTTTGTAATTTCTTTATTGAAACCATAAATAAGTTCTGCATCTTCAGAACAATCAAGAATATACCATGCTTCTGTTTTACCTAAAGAATTTTCGTGAATTCTTGCATAATCATCATCAGGATGAACCTGAATAGATAAATCTGATTTTGCATCTATAAATTTGATTAAAAGTGGAAATTCGTTGTATTTCTCACCTTTCTTACCTAAAAATGACGGATTGTTTTTAATAATCTCAGTAAAACCCTGACCTGCATATTCACCATTTTTTACAGTATTATCACCATCGTTACGAGCAGTAAGCACCCAAGCCTCTGCAATATTATTGAGGTCACTTTCATAACCATAATCGCTTTTTAAACGGTCGCCACCCCATACTATTTCTTTAAAAATCGGATTTAATTTAATTGGATACATTATTTACACCTCGGTAGTATTTGTTGCTTCATTTTCAGTTGTTTCAGCATTACTTTGAGTTTGTGCTTCAAGTTCTTTTTTATCAATGAACGGAACAGTTGATGATTTAATGTCAACTCTATCATAATATTCTTTAAATCTTATAGTAAAGCGAATTTTCCTTTTACAGTTAGTGCACTGAAAAATCGCCCTGAATGATTGATTCATAACACGCCAGTCAGATACTCTTTCACAACTCGCTCCACAAACATCGCAAAGACATTTCATTTTACTTCTGTCAATAAGCGGACTATTGATATCAGTAATCACCTTCGGTTTAAAGGAAAGTTTTAAATAGAAAGAATTATCGCAAGAATGTGTATATGACGAAATCATTTGTTTGTTATAAATTTTTCTGAAAATATCAGCAGTTAAAAGACTGTCGTCAATAGCACGATGTAAAGAATAACGCTCTACATCAAGTCCTAGTTTCTCGGCAGCAGTTGAAAGACCTATCTGGTCTGCTTTTGAGATATTCATAAAAGCCTGAGTATAGTTCTGTAAGTTTACATAATTTCTTAAAAAAGGAATAAAATTTATTCCGTTGAAATATCTGAAATTTTCAACTAAAACTCTTACATCAGTATCCCCCCAGGTAAGAATTACATTATTCTCACCTGCAGACCATTTTCTGAATTCAGACATAGCCTGAGAAAACGGTGTACCAGTGCTGATATCATCGTTAGAAATATTAGTTAATTCTTTAACTCTTGTATGAAGTTTTTTACCTAATTGTGCCTTGATAAAAAGTGAAAATGTATCAACCTGATTTAAATCTTCATCAAGCTTTACTGCACCTATTTCAATAATTTCATTTAAAAAACCTTTTTTCTTTTTACAATAGGTGTTGTTCCACTCAAGGTCCATTATAATATAATGCATTCTAAGAAACTTCCTCTGAAATATAAAATAAATTAAAGTAATCCTTCACTATCGTAAAGACAAGCTGTTTCAAGTAAAACCTTTGCACCAACTTCAAGTGCTTCTGGAATAAGCAAATCTGGTGTATCTAAACGAGTGTGGTAATATCTTGGTGGAGTTGGGTCCATAGCAGCAAAACCAGTCGCCTTTATTTTTTTCTGTGTAAATGCAGCAGCATCACAAGCACCAAGATAAATTGACGCATAAGGTAAGTCGTAACCACAGTTTTTAGCAGCTCTTTTTACAAGCTCTTTTGCCTGCTTGTCGTGTTTTAAAGTACCGCTTAAATCTCTGTCATAAACTGCCATATCTTTTAAATCACGCATTGTGTCACACGCAATAACGACAGTTTCAATTTCTTTGAGTTCTTTTTCGTGTGTTTCTGCATAATTTTTAGCGCCACGAAGCCCTGCTTCTTCAGAACCTGTAAGCATAATTCTTACTTCTGTATTTTCAAACTCAATATCATTTTCTTTCATAAGTTTTAAAACTGACATAGCAGTTAAACATCCAGTGAGGTTGTCATTTGCACCTGGAACACTTCTTGTATAACTCTGGAAGAATAAAAATCCAAAATAAGGTATAATGAAAACGCAAAGAACAATGCCGACTATAAAGAAAAATGTATCAACACCTTTTGATGGTGCGACTAAATTAAGATATGTAAAATATTTTATAATACTTGCAAAGCAAACAACAAAAAGGCCAACTGCCGCTGGGATAAGGAATAATTTCATTCCTGTACCACCCATTAAATAGTTCAGAGTCCATTCATATTGTGAGTCTGCGTGACCAATGAAGATAATTCTTTTCTTCACTTCGCCTTTTGGTTTTTTTGTTGCTATAAGGTTGTGTGAGGGATGACCTATAAACAATGGGTCAAGAAAACGCTTGTACATTAAAAACTCAAGTACTAAAGGAATAATACCGAGAATTGTACACAAAAAAGCAATAAGTGGATAATTAACCCAATATAAAACAGTAGCGGCTAACGCCATAGCAACAGTAAACGGAATAAATCCCATAAATGCCTGTCTATGAACAGTAAATTCTTCAATTGTAATATCATCTGACCATTCTTTTAAATCCTCGCCCATAGATTCCTGAGCAGCTAATTCTTCTTTACTACCAGGGGCTCTTGGACCAATTTCGTCAACAATTTCGGTGATTTTTTTCACCATATAATCAACAGTTGATGAAAAATCAATAGTTGCTTTTTTACTCATTTCGAGAATCATTTTCATAAAAACACCACTCCAATTTAATACCTACTAAATATAGCATATAATTCCACATTTTACAACATTATATTGTTAAAATCATTGATTTTTACAAAATACTAATGTATAATATGTTAAAAATTACATTAGTAGGTGTTTTTATGTTAAATGACTCATTAAATTTATACTATTCATCCCCTGCAAAAGAGTGGATTGAAGCTTTACCATTAGGTAACGGTTCAATTGGTGCAATGGTTTTCGGTAGAACAAATACTGAAAAAATATGTATGAATAGCGACACCCTCTGGACTGGTTTTCCAAGAGATACCGCTATTAAAGAAAATACATATGAAAATTTCGTAAAAGCAAGGGATTTATCTCTTAAAGGTAAATATGATGAAGTACAAGATATAATTGAGGCAGAGTGTCTTGGTAATTGGACACAGGCATATTTACCACTTTGTGATATTGATATTAAATTCAATACAAAAGGTTGTCGTGCTAAAGAATATAAAAGAATACTTGATTTAAGCACTGGTATTCATACTGTAAGTTATGAAAAAAATGGTGTTGAATTTAAAAGAGAAGCTTTTGTTTCTTCACCCGATAAGGCATTTATTCAGAAATATTCTGCAAATAAAAAGGCATTAAGCTTCAAGCTTTCACTTTCTACACAACTCAAAGGTGAATCATATATTGAAAATGATGTTTTAATTTTAGATGGTATTTGCCCATCAGATGAAACTGATAACCAAGAACTTCTCAACAGATGTGAATTTTATCCGGAAGAAAAAGAATTGCAAGGTATCAGCTTCAGAGCAAGTGTTAAAGTTGTTTCTGATGGTAAGGTTTCTTACTCAAAAAATTCAATTATTGTTGAAAATGCTTCAAAAGCATATATTTTCTTCACAACAGAAAACTCATTTAACGGTTTCCAAAAACATCCTGCATTAGAGGGTAAAGAATATAAAAATGCTTGCCTTAAAATGCTTGAAAGTGTTTCTTCAATTGATTATAAAATACTTAAAAAAGCACATTTAGATGATTTTACTGCACTTTTCTCAAGAGTATCACTTGACCTTGGTACTGATAATAAAGGTCACATTCCAACAAATAAGCGTTTAATAAAACACGATAAAGGTGCTAAAGACATCGGTCTTTATACACTTATATTTAACTTTGGTAGATATCTTATTGTTTCAGCTTCAAGACAAGGTACTCAAGCTACTAATCTTCAAGGTATCTGGAACGATAAATTCAGAGCTCCTTGGCATTCAAATTACACAGTTAATATTAATACTGAAATGAATTACTGGCCTGTTTTAATGTGTAACCTTTCAGAATGCAACTTACCACTTATTGAAATGGTTAAAGATTTATCTGCTTCAGGTGAAAAAATTGCACAGAAACGCTACCATGCTCGTGGTTTCTGTGTTCATCACAATGTTGACTTATGGCGTCACGCTGACTGTGTTGCTGGTGCGGCACAATGGGCATTCTGGCCAATGGCTGGCGGTTGGCTCTGTGAACATATTTTCAACCATTATCTTTACACAAACGATAAAACTTTCTTAAAAGAAACAGGTTACCCTGTTATGAAAAAGTCTGCAGAATTCTTCCTCGATATGTTAGTAGAAGATAAAGATGGCTATTTAATATGTGCTCCGTCAACTTCTCCTGAAAATGATTTCCATTTTAATAAAAGACATATTTCAGTAAGTGCTACATCAACAATGACAATGGCAATTATCAGAGAAAATTTTGAGAATATTCTTAAAAGTGCAAAAGTTCTTGGAATTAACGATGATTTCACAAAAGATGTTGAAAATGCCTTAGGCAAACTCTTACCATTCAAAACAGGTTCACAAGGAGAACTTTTAGAGTGGTATGAAGAACAAGAAGCTGTCGAACCACATCATAGACATAAATCACACCTTTATGGTCTTCACCCAGCAACTCTTATTACACCAGATGAAACACCTGAACTTGCCGCAGCTTGTAAAAAATCACTTGAATTACGCGGTGATAATGGTACTGGATGGAGCTTAGGTTGGAAAATAAATATGTGGGCAAGACTTTGGGATGGCGACCACGCATTAAAGCTTCTTGATTTACAATTAAGACCTGTTTTACCAAAACAGATTAAATATCACGGTGGTGGAACTTACCCTAACCTTTTTGATGCTCACCCACCTTTCCAGATTGATGGTAACTATGGTTGCACAAGCGGTATTTGTGAAATGTTACTTCAATCAAGAGAAGGCAAAATATTCTTACTCCCTGCCCTTCCTTCAAGCTGGAAAAATGGTAATGTAAAAGGTCTTAAAGCTGTTGGTAATGTAACTGTCGACATTGAATGGAAAAACGGTAAACTTTCAAAATACAACCTTGATGGTGATATTTCAAATATTGAAGTTATTTATAATGGCGAAATTTTAAAATAAATAATAAAAGAGTTAGTTGAAACTAATCAACTAACTCTTTTGATTTTTATTTATGAGAAAAGTATTGAATTCATAATACTTTCTAAATATTCTTGTCTGCCACTCTGAACATTTTTAGTTTCTCCTAAATTTATTGCATAATCAGCAAGTTCTGAAAGTGTAGCGTTACCACTTAAAATCTTTTTACCAATTTCAGTATCATTAAATGAAGAATATTTATTTTTAATAAAATCATCAATTCTGCCATCTTCAATAATCTGAGCAGCTTTTAAAAGACCTAAAGCAAATGTATCCATACCTAAAATATATGCGTGGAACATATCTTCAAATGTATTACTTGGTCTGCGGTTTTTAGCGTCAAAATTAAATCCACCTGTAAGACCGCCTGCTTTAAGAACCTCGTACATACAAAGAGTTGCTTCATAAACATCAAATGGGAATTCATCTGTATCCCAACCGAGTAAGTAGTCACCTTGGTTTGCGTCAATACTACCTAACATCCCATTTATTGCAGAAATTCTTAATTCATGTTGGAATGTATGTCCCGCAAGAGTTGCGTGGTTAGCCTCAATATTCATTTTAAAATCTTTATCTAAACCATATTGACGAAGGAAACCAATAGCAGTTGCAGCATCAAAATCATACTGATGTTTCATTGGCTCCTTTGGTTTTGGTTCAATGTAAAAGTCGCCTGTAAAACCAATACTTCTACCGTACTCAACAGCCATTTTCATAAGTCTCGCAATATTTTCTTGTTCAAATTTTACATCTGTGTTAAGAAGTGTTTCGTAACCTTCTCTACCCCCCCAGAAAACATAACCCTTACCACCGAGTTTAACTGTTAATTCAAGTGCCTTTTTAATCTGAGCAGCAGCGAAACAATAAACTTCAGCTGAATTTGTACTACCTGCACCGTTCATAAATCTTGGGTTAGAGAACATATTAGCAGTACCCCAAAGGCATTTGATATCAGTACCTTTCATTTTTTCTAATATGTAGTCAGTAATTTCATCGAGACGGCGATTAGTTTCTTTGATATCGTTTGCTTCTGGAACAATATCAACATCGTGAAAGCAGAAATATTTAATACCGAGTTTTTGCATAAACTCAAAACCAGCATCAACTTTTGCTTTTGCGTGTTTCATAGTTGCTTTTTCTGCACCAAATGATTTGTCTGCAGTATCTCTACCGAACATATCAGTACCGCCGGCACAAAGGTTGTGCCACCAAGCCATAGCAAATGGTAAATGCTCACTCATTTTTTTGCCAAGAACTACCTGGTCTGGATTATAAAATTTAAAAGCAAATGGATTTTTGGAATCTTTGCCTTCATATTTAATTACTGGAATGTTTTTAAAAATTTCGCTCATTTTGGTTACTCCTTAATAGATTTATAAAGTTCTTTTACTGCAGGATAAATCTGTCTAAATTTATTATATCGTTCTTCATATAAATTTACAAGTTCTTTTTCAGGTGAAATAGCATCTTTTACCGAAAGAAGCCTTGAAGCACACTCAGTTACAGAGTCGTATTCACCCGCACCTACCATTGAAAGCATTGCAGAACCAAAGCCAGGACCTTCTTCTGCATTTGGTATTTGTAATTCAATATTTAAAATATTAGCAAGAAGCTTTCGCCATAATTTACTTTTAGCGCCACCGCCACAAATGTAGCTTGTTTTGACATTTATGCCTATTGCTTTAGCAACCTCAATATTATCACGGATTGCGAAAGAAACGCCTTCCAATACTGCTAAAAGCATTTGTGCTCGTGTTGTATCCGGTCTTAAACCGATAAATAGACCAGTTGCATCTGTATCGTTAATAGGACTTCTTTCACCCATTAAATATGGTAAAAAGAACAATTCATTTTTACCTAAAAGTGAATTATCAATTTCTTGTTCTAACTTATTATAGTCATTTTCAGTAAATATTTTGTCGCATATCCATTTATGGCAAGATGCGGCAGAAAGAATACAACCCATTAAATGATAACCACCATCTGCGTGACAAAAAGAATGTAAGGCATTATTTTCATCTACACCGAATTTATCAGATGAAATAAATACTGTACCAGAAGTACCAAGCGAAATATTACATTTACCACTGCCGAGTGCACCTGTGCCTATAGCTGCTGCAGCGTTATCCCCTGCACCAGCAACAACTTTTGCAGTATTTATACCTAATTCATTTGCAATATCGCTTTTGACATTACCGATTACATCATAACTTTCAAAAAGTTCAGGCATTTGCTCTCTGTTTATTGAACAGATATTGAGCATTTCCTGTGACCAGCATTTATTTTTCACATCAAGAAAAAGCATACCTGAAGCATCTGAATAATCACAAGCGTGTACACCTGTTAATTTATAGTTTATATAATCTTTAGGAAGCATAATTTTGCTTATTCTTTTAAAATTCTCAGGTTCATTTTCCTTCATCCAAAGAATTTTTGGTGCAGTAAAACCTGCAAAAGCAATATTAGCAGTATTAAGGGATAATTTATCTTTACCGATTTCTTTGTTTAAGTAATCAGTTTCTTTCGAAGTTCTGCCATCATTCCAAAGAATAACATTACGAATAATATTATCATTCTCATCTAAAACAACGAGACCGTGCATTTGCCCTGCAACACCAATACCTTTAACATCCTGACCATTAAAGCCTTTTAAAAGCTCAGGAACACCTGTTTTAATAGCGTTCCACCACTCTTCAGGGTTTTGTTCGGACCAGCCCGATTTTGGATAAATCACAGGATATTCTTTTGAAATTGAATTAAGAATTTTACCAGTTTCATCTACTAATAAAAATTTAGTTGCAGATGTACCTAAATCAATACCTATATATAACAAAAACATCACCTCAAATTTAAAAAAAGCCACTTAATAATTATATTTCTATTGTGGTAATATGTCAATATTGAAGTAGATTTTTAATAGCTTTTTCTTGCCTTTTCATCATTTTAAACCAACTGAAAAATCCATATAAATCATTAACAAAAAATACAATAAAACAAATAATTACTGATAGATAAGATATATTCTCAATTGATGCTAAAACCCATAAAATAATTAAAACTATATCATTAGTAGCGTAAGCTAAAGCAAAATATGGACTTCTTCTGAATGTTAAATATGCAGCAACAAAACTGGTAGTTACCGAAAAAGTGCTTGGTATTAAGTTTGCTGTATTAAAATATTTTAAAATGAAATAAAAAGCAACTGTAACGACGAGTGTTAGAAAACACATAAAACCAACTTCTTTAAAAGTAATTTTATTAACCGCTACTTCCGATTTTTTCCCATTGAATGGATTTCTGAGCCACGAAACAAGTGAAAAAACACACATTGGAAGTGTCATTCCAAGGTATGTAACCATCTCACCATAATATTGAGACGAATATGAAATTACTGAATAAATAATAGCAAAAATTATCATTAAAACCTGACCTACAGGGTTACCTTTTGCGCAGAAAATGAGTGATGTAACTCCAATAAGCGATGCAACAAGTGTTAACACACCATCATTTTTAAAAATTAAAAATGATGAAATTATTACTGATATAGAAATTGACCACAAAAGCTTTTCTGTCAAACTGAAATAGTTCAATATTTTTTTTATTATCAAAATATCACCCTTAAAAAAAGCATTCGTTATATACATCTTCAAAGACCTAACGATGTAAAAACGAATGCCTTGTTTTTTAACATTCACTACCCGGTGGCAGTTAAATTATATTAAATTTGTAATTATATTAAACAGAGTTAATGAAAGCACGATAACCAAAACAAAATTAAATGCTTTAGAAACTGTTTTTTCGGCTAGTTTTTTATTAAAATATGCACCAAGCAAACCACCGATAATTGCGGCAGTTACCATAACTACAACAACTGTAAAATCCAAATCAGAAAATCCTTTTGTGAAAAAAACAGTTGTAAGTTTTGAGAACTGAGAAAATAAAATTGTCATCAAAGAACAAACTGTAGCAGTTTTAATTGGTAACGAAAAAAGAAAGATAATAACTGAAACATTTATTGGTCCCCCACCAATACCTAAAAAAGCTGAACACATTCCTAAAAATAAACCAGTTAATAAAGCAGGTAAAACACCTTTAAATTCTTTATTTTTAAATTTGTTTTTATTGTTCATATAAATGAATACCCATACAATCAAAACAGTAAGCACAATATTCTGAACAATTTTAACTACCCCGTCCGCTTTTAATAAATCAACAATAAAACTAAAAATTCTTTCACCGGATATTCCACCAATAACAGAACCAATCGACAGTGGTATTGCAATATCAAAAGGGATTTTTGTTTTTGATTTAATTTGCTTTAAAATTGATACTAAAGCCATTGAAAAAACTGTAATTGAAGCAATTACACTAATTGTATGAACATTAAAGTCTCCTATAACATCCATAATTGGCTTTATAATAACTCCCCCACCCATACCTGTCATAGAACAGATTGTAGTGGCAAAAAGGGTTAAAATAAAATAAATGAAATATTCAAACATTATCTTATGCCGTATTTTTCAATGATATAGTCCATATCTTTATCGCCTCTACCTGAAAGGTTAATGAGAACTGAACCTCTGCCCATTTCTTTTGCAAGTTTCATACCATAAGCTACAGCGTGAGCACTTTCAATTGCTGGAATAATACCTTCGAGTCTCGAAAGAGTGAAGAATGCATCAAGTGTTTCTTCATCATTTACCACATCATATTTAATTCTGCCAACTTCTTGTAAGAAAGCGTGTTCAGGACCGGATGACGGATAATCAAGACCACTTGCTATTGAATAAACCGGTGCAGGTTCACCATTTTCATCTTTTAACATTATACTGTTAAATCCGTGCATAATGCCTTCTGTACCATATTTAAGACTTGCGGCATGGTCACCAAGAGTAGTCCCTCTGCCTAATGGTTCGATACCGTAAATATCAACCGGGTCATTTAAGAAACCTGAGAAAATACCCATTGCATTTGAGCCACCACCAACACAAGCAACAACTGCGTCCGGTAACTCGCCAGTCATACCCACAAATTGCTCTCTGGCTTCAACACCTATAACACTCTGGAAGTCACGAACCATTAATGGGAATGGGTGTGGACCTAAAACTGAGCCGATACAATAAATAGCATCTTTATACTCATTCATATACGCATTGAACGCAGCGTCAACCGCTTCTTTAAGAGTTTGTAACCCTTCTGTTACTTCAATAACATTAGCGCCTAAAATCTTCATTCTCGCAACATTCGGTGCTTGTTTTTTGATATCAACTGCGCCCATATAAATGTCACATTGAAGTCCAAAGTAAGCAGCCGCAGTAGCGAGAGCAACACCGTGCTGACCTGCACCTGTTTCTGCAATAACTTTTTTCTTGCCCATATATTTTGCTAAAAGAGCCTCGCCCATACAATGGTTTAATTTGTGAGCACCGGTATGGTTTAAATCTTCTCTTTTAACATAAAGTTGAACATTACCAAGACTTTCTGAAAGTCTTTCAAGGTGTGAAATTGGTGTTGGTCTGCCCTGAAAATCGTGACGAATTCTACGAAGCTCGCTAATAAATTTACTTGATTTACAAATAGTAAAATAAGCTTCGGTAATTTCTTCCATCGCCTTTTTTAATTCCGGTGAAACATAAGCGCCACCATATTTACCAAAAAAGCCTTCTTTGTTAGGATATTGTTTAAAATAAGTTTCAAAATCTACATTGTTCAAATTCATAACTGATCCTCCTGATATGTCAAGGAAATAAAAAAGCCCTTGACAGAATTAAATTAACTGTCAAGGACGAATTATAAAATCCGCGGTGCCACCTTGAATTCATAGTAAAACTATGCTCTTTTAAGATACTATCATACCCCAGATGATTAACGCTCATCAATCGTTGCAGAATACTCTGTGTAAAACACATTTGACTGCACCCTCAGCGGCCCATTTGACAACTTGTTTCTTACCTGACTTTCAGCAACGCAGGCTCTCTGTGAAGGCATAATTGCCGTTATCTCCGCTTCAACGGTTTAATATTATGTTTTGTATTATACTACCACTATATTTAATTGTCAAGAGAATTGACACTAAATTTCGGCTTCAAATACACCTATACTCTCTCTGCCCAATAAATTGTTTGAAACATTACGAGCGTTAAAATATAATCTTAATTTATTTTCGTATTTAGTAAGACAACACGCATAAACAAATTGCGCCATCCAGTTGCTTTCACCACACTTTTGTGGAACTAAGAAAGGTTTAACAAACTGGAAGTTTATACCATCATCTGATTTTAATAACATAATTGCAGAGTGACTTTTATTATCATCATTAAAAATTCCATTCTGAAGACCAATATAGCAATCTTTTAACTTATAAACTTTAAGACAACCGGAACAAAGATTTAAGTACTTAGAATTTTCATCTGGACTTATAATCGGTTTTTCTAAAGAAATATAATCTTTATCTATACTTTTACTTTCGGCAAAGCTTATATGAGTCGGTTCGCAAAAACCACAATCATCAATAAAAGTCTGCCCACAAGAATAGTATAGTCTGTAATTTTCGTTTACTTTTAAAAGAAATGGATTAGAAATTGCAATTCCCCTGTTATCTTCGTGATAATCTCTTGATTTTGTTATAACAGGATATGGTTTACCCCAATTTTTCAAATCAGTTGACACTGAACAATAAATTTCAGACTTCCACTTAAGCCCTATAAGACTTAATAAATTACAAATAACGGGCTTTGTTCTTTCATAAAACAAATAGTATGTACCATCAATATAATTTATATTTGGTCGCATTGCCCTGTTTGTAATTTTTAGTTTTCTTTTAAAATTCATTCCGTCATTGCTATCATACATATAAACTCCGAAAAAAGTGTGACAAAATAAATGGAATTTATTATCGTGAGAATTTTGTGGAGTTAAAACACTCGGGTCGGCAATAACAAAGCTACTCAAAGGATTTTTAATTATTGGATTTTTACCATATAATTTAAATTCGAGTTTATTGAATTCATCAAAAGTTATATTTATCATTTAATTCTCCTGTGTTTTTTGTTTTTTGAAGTATCTAATAATAAACACAATCAAAAATGAACCAAGAATCGGGAAAATTGAAGTAATTAACATACCGACTTTTAAACCGATTTGCTCTGGAGCGAGATTTAAAGAACTACTCATATTTATAGCAAATTCACTTACAGATATATTATCAACAACAATACCCATAAGCTGTGGTGCTAAAGATGCACCAAAATCGCCTGCAGAAGCCATTAAAGCGTATGCGGCAACACCTACACCCTTAACCTTTTCTTCCATAAGAATGAGCGTACCAGGCCAGAGCATCGCTGTGAAAATACCAGTTAAAACACAACCAACAAAGCTTAAAATTGTGTTGTTTGAAAAACTTACAGTTAAATAACAAACTGAAGCACAAATCATACTAACAAGTAAGAATTTTGAAATACTTTTACCGTATTTCGCATACGTAATTCTTGTGATACCCAAAAGAATCGCAAACATTGCCATACCTAAAATATCGCCCAAAGCTTTGTCAATATTAAGGGCATTTTCCATATATGTAGAAATCCAGTTTGACATTGTGTTCTCAGCACAGCTACCTAAAAAGATAGAGCCAACGCAAAGTGCTAAACCAATAGTTCTGTTTTTATTCTTTTCTTTATTCTTTTCTTGTGATGCTTCTTCGGTCATATCAGGGAATGGTGAAATTTTAAACATTACTGCAGCAATGAGTGGTAATGTACCAATTAACAATACAAGATAAGACCAATTTTCATTACCAAATATTTTTAAGAACAACGTGCTTATTACTACCATTGTGAAAAATCCGAAAGCATAAAGAGAGTGAAGCATACTCATATCTTTTTGTGGATTATCTGATGGAATTGCTGCAATAACAGGACTTAAAAGTACTTCAGAAAGACCAGCAGAAACTGAGAAAATTATAGTACCTGCAACTAAACCGATATATGCATACTGAGGAAAAAAGTTAGGAACTAATGCATAAATGAAAAGACCAAGTGAAGTAATACAAGGCATTACTCTAACTACTTTTTGAATATTGAATTTTTTAGAAAACAGAGTAAAAATCAAGTCAACTAACATTTGTGTGCAAAAGTTAGTTAAAACAAGTGTACCTAAAAGTGTGTAAGAAATATTATATAAATTATGAAATGTCATAAACAATAACGGCGGTACGCTGAATATTGATGACATTGTAAAATATGCTGTATAGCATGCAAGTTTCGTGCGTTTGAAATTAAATTTTTCCATATTAACTCCCATTAAAAAACTGATAACTCATCAATCTGGTGAATTATCAGTTTTAATTTTATTCATAGTTGATTTGGTAAGCCAAATCATTCCCACTCAATTGTTCCAATAGGCTTTGGAGTAAGGTCATAGAGCACTCTGTTGATACCATCAACTTCGTGAGTAATTCTGTCTGTGATTTTATGAAGAACGCTATATGGAATTTCTTCGATAGTAGCGCTCATAGCGTCAGTTGTATTAACAGCACGGATGATTGCTGGCCAACCTTCGTAACGCTTTGAATCTTTAACACCAACGCTTTTAACATCAGGAACAGCAATGAAGTATTGCCATACTTTTCCTGCAAGACCGTTTTTATCAAATTCTTCACGGAGAATTGCATCTGCTTCACGAAGTGCATGAAGTCTGTCACGAGTAATAGCACCAAGGCAACGAACACCAAGACCTGGACCAGGGAATGGTTGACGATAAACCATTTCATCTGGAAGACCAAGAGCAGAACCTACAACACGAACTTCATCTTTATAAAGAAGCGCAACAGGCTCAACAAGCTCCATTTTCATATCTTCTGGAAGACCCCCAACATTGTGGTGAGCTTTAACGCCATCACTTTCAAGAATATCCGGCTAAATTGTACCTTGTGCAAGGAAAGAAATACCTTCTAATTTCTTTGCTTCTTCATTAAATACTTCAATGAATTCGCCACCGATAATCTTTCTTTTCTTTTCAGGTTCGCTTACACCTGCTAATTTATCTAAAAATCTGTCTGTAGCATCAATATAAATTAAGTTTGCATCAAGTTGTTTACCGAAAACTTCAATAACTTGTTCACTTTCACCTTTTCTCATAAGACCATGGTTAACGTGAACACAAACCAACTGTTTGCCGATTGCTTTAATAAGAAGAGCCGCAACAACAGAAGAGTCAACCCCACCTGAAAGTGCAAGTAAAACTTTTTGGTCACCAACTTGTGCCTGTACCTTTTTTACTTGTTCGTCAATAAATGCATTTGCAAGTTCTTTTGTGGTGATTCTTTGCATATCATCAGGTCTTTTAATAATTTCCATATTTTTTGCCTCCGTTGTAATATTTTTTACGAAAAACTGAAATTAATTTATCAGTTTGTATAGTTATCGAAATAACCCTGAACAAGAACAACAGGAGTACCTTTGTCACCTGAACCACTTGTTAAGTCACAGAGTGAACCAATAAGGTCTGTTAACTGTCTTGGTGTTGTACCTTGAGAAGCCATATTACCAACAAGGTTATCACTCTTTGCTTTAATACTTTCTGAAATAGCTTTTTTAAGCTCTTCACCACTTAAATCTTTAAAGTCATTATCTGCAAGATATTTAAGCTTTAATTCGTTTGGTGTACCAACTAAGCCATCTGTAAATGCAGGTGAAACACAAGGGTCTGCAAGTTCCCAGATTTTACCTTGTGGGTCTTTAAAAGCACCGTCACCATAAACCATAACTTCAACGTGTTTACCTGTTGCATCTAGAACAAGCTTCTGTATTTCAATAACAAAATCTTTACATTCTCTTGGGAAGAGTTTAATTGTATCTTCTGTAGATTTATTAGAACCTAAAAGACCATATTTTTCGTTACAACCGCTACCATCAACTGGTGCATTAAGAATATCATCAAGACCGCAAACAACTTTTGCGCCGTTTTTAAGAAGAATTCTCTTTGTTCTTGCACGAGTGTGAATGTCACAGTTAAGAACGCAGTCTGTATAATTAAGAATTGTTGTTGGCTGATTAGCAAAGATAACCTCTACTTCAGCACCGGCTTCACGAATGATTTGTGAATAGTAATCAACATAATCAACGCCTGTGAATTCATGTTTGTTTTCACCGAAAAGTTCACGGTATTTTTCAAGCGTTAAAACATCACTGTATGGGTTAACACCTGCTTCATCAATTTTATCTAAAGAAACAAGGCAGTTACCTACCTCGTCGCTTGGGTAACTTAACATAAGCACAATTTTTTTAGCACCCATAGCAATACCTTTAAGGCAGATTGCAAAACGATTTCTTGAAAGAATCGGGAAAATAACACCGATTGTTTCGCCACCTAATTTTGCTTTTACATCTTTAGCAATTGCTTCAACTGAAGCATAGTTACCCTGACTTCTTGCAACAATTGACTCAGTAACAGAAATAACATCTCTGTCACGAAGTTCAAATCCTTCATACTGTGCTGCTTCAATTACACTGTCAGCAACGATTTTTGCAAGATTGTCACCTTCTCTGATGATTGGGCAACGAATACCTCTTGAAACAGTACCAACTCTTCTTTCCATTTTTGTTCACCTTTCATTCGGGTAAAATTTAAAAAATATTTTGACAATTTATTATACCACTCACAATTTTAGTGTCAATATTTTTTCACGAAATTTTTAATGAGAAATTATATAAAATATGAAAAATTTTTCAAGTATTTTTTTTACGAATTGCATTAAAAATACTCATAACTTTTTTCCTTAAAACAACAAAAAGAACTGCAACTAATAATATTATTAAATATCTCACAATAAAGAAATCATAGAGTAAAGTGCTCATAACAGAAATTACAACTACTAAAAGAGTAAGTAAGCCGATAAATTTCATATTATAAACTTCCTCTTTAACAACTTTTTTCATCGCAAGATAATTTATAGTTGCCTGAACAAGATAACAAACAATTGTAGTATAACCTGCAGCCATATATCCAAATTTACTTATAAAAATATAATTCAGAATTATATTGAGAATAGTTGCAGGAACACTTGAAAGCATTAAATATACAGGTTTTTTATAATAATAAAGAATATTGCCGTAAATAAAATAATGAACCTGTAAAAATACGCCACCAATAAGTGGTGGAATTACATAAATTGCTTCCATATAATCTTCGGTAGCCATTATCATAACAATTTCAGGAGCAAACATAATAACCACAAGACACATTACTGCAAATAATGTCAAAATCGGTAAAGTTGCGTTTGAAATTGCTTTGTAATCCTTATTTTTGCACTTTTCATAAGTGAAAGGAACTAACGAGGCATTAATTGCATTCCAGACAATCATAATAATTCCAGAAACCGTATGAGCAACTGTGTAATAAGCAGTCTGGGCATCACCTATAAGATTTGAAATCATTATTCTGTCAGCACTTGTTAAAAGATAAGCAGACAAATAATGAGGAATCAACGGAATATTAAATAAAAATGCTTCTTTCCAATAAGTAGTTTTAATTTTGAATTTTGCTTTAACACCTAAATAAACATAAAAACCAATATAGAAAGCAATTAAAGTAACTTCTGCACCAAAAATACGGGCAAAAAGTTTACTGTTATCTTCTGCTGTGAATATGCAGAAGATTGCAACTAACGGAGACAATAATGCTGAAAGAACGGACCATAAAACCGTTGTTTTGTACTTCATTTCATATCTTTGTCTGCAATACCAGAAATTATAAGCCGGTTGAAAGAAAAATACAAAACACATTAAAATAATATATGGTAATTCAAGCTTAATGTAACTGCTAAATATCGGGTAAAGGCACAATAAAATCCCACTGAAACACAATGTAATAACGTTTGATAAAATAAGCATAGAAAACGCGTATTCATCGCGTTTTTCAGAGTAATCCATCATACCATTATTATAAACACCAGACGAAAGACAAAACATTGCAATTATTCCAAAAATCTGAAGCCAGGTTAAAAATAAAGCAGTTTGTCCATACTCTTCAGCAGATAAAAGTCTTGTATATATAGGTGTTACCAGATATGAAATCCCGCTGGATAAAACACTTGCAACCAAAAAAGCCGCAGATGCTTTAACCGCCTGAGGTAAACCGTTGATTTTTAATAAAATAGTTTTCACACTTATTCCCTATCAATTCAAAATTTGATTTTTAATTTCATTTGTCACTTCATACATCTGAACAATTTCAAGTTTTCGAGTTTCTGTCAACTCTTCTGGGTTTCTAGAACGAGTATGAATACCAATGCTAAGTCCATCAAGACTTAAATAATATTTAGCATTAACAGGATAACATTGACATTCAGTAACAGACATATACCCTACAATATTCTGAAGTTTTTCAGCTAAAATCATATTACCATCGTTGTAGGCTTTTATAAGCTGACCGTAAAGTTCAGGATGGAAATTAGCCATAACACCAGAATAACCACTACAACCCATTCTTAAACTTTGTAAGAATGTTGCAGCATTTGCATTGAATATTTTAAGGTTACTCCCTTTTACTGCTTCGTGTTTTGCTTTTAACATTTCTGTACTGCAACAAGTATCCTTCAAGAAATGGAAACGACCATCATTTGCCATTTCTTTTAAAAGTTCAGGAGTAAGAAGTCTCTTATATGGATAAGGGCACTCATAAACACCAAAAGGAATTTCAGGTAAAGCATCAGCAACATATTTCATATTTTTTAATAAAACTTCATCGCTTTCATCTTCTTTTGCAAAACGATTTGAAATGAAAACATAAGCGTCAATTCCCGTTTCAATAAAGGCACGAGCTTCTTTAATCTGGGTTTCTAAATCGCAAGCAGTATGACCAGATGCAACAATATCCATACCCTCAGGTTTATTTTCCATTATGAATTTTAAAATGTCAAGACGCTCTTCAAAAGATAAGTAGAAAATTTCACTACTCTGACAAATTGCAAAAATACCATCAACACCGCGATATTTATACCAAGCAAGAAGTTGTAAAATGCCATCATAATCAACTTTATTGTCATCTGTAAAAGGTGTAATCATTGTTGGATAAACACCATTTTTAATCGTTTTCATTTTTATAACCCCTTTTTGAATTTTCTAGAATCTATGTAATCTTGTAAAATAATATCAGCCGCAACTGCATCAACAACAGCTTTTCTTTTTTTACCTCTGATATTATTATCACTAAGAATTTTATGGGCAGAAACCGTTGTTAATCGTTCATCCCAAAAATTTATAGGAATTTCTGTTAAACTTGCGAGTTTACTTCCTAAATCTTTGCATGCATCTGCTCTGAAACCTTCAGAACCATCCATATTTTTAGGTAGCCCAATTACAATTTCTTCAACATTTTTTTCTTTAGCGATTTCAAGAATTTTTGTTGCTAAATTATAAATATTCCATTCTGTGATAACACAAACAGGCGAAGCTAACATTTCAAGTTTATCACAAATAGCTAAGCCTGTGCGTTTATCACCATAATCAACAGATAAAATTATCATATTTTACTCCAAAAAGCCGAAAAGTGAAAACGCTTTTCGGCTTTAAAAATTACTTATTCACCAGCTACAATTTCAGTCGGTGGTGTATCACTTACAACCGGTGTTGTAGATTCAACCGGCATATATTCTTCAGTGGTTGAAACGGGTTCCGTTGTCACAGGCAATGTTGTCTGTGGTACGGTTGTTTTAGGTGGTTTTTTTGTAGGCTTAACGGTAGTTGGTTCAGTTGTAGTAGTTGAAAGTTGTTCTGTTGTTGCTTCATCTGGAATTTCAGAACCAATAGCATGTAACATAGCACAGTTTTTGCAAGTTACAGGAAGCTTAGAAGACCTGTAATAACCCGTAGCAGTCTGTGTACAAGTTGGAGCTGCTAAGTCACCAGAAATTTTACAATACTTTCTTGCAACTACGCCACTTGAAGATGGGAATGATTTGTCAGGTAAATTTTCGTGTAACTCCGTTAAAATCTTTTTATAAATTCGTCCGGCTGGGTTACCAGATACACCTTTAACCTCTTTTGGTTGGTCATAACCATACCAAACTGCAGCTACATAATAAGGTGTACCACCTACATACCAACGGTCTTTTTCGTCAGAAGTAGTACCAGTTTTACAGAAGTTATCCACACCTGGTATTCTGTTACCAGAACCTGTACCAGAATTAGAAACTGTTCTTAACATCTGACGCATAACTCCCGCAGTACTTTCACTAATAACCTGTTCACCTTTTGAATCACCATCAGTAAGCAATATTTCACTACCGTCATTATTTGTAACTTTATAATAACAATATGGTTCGAAATAATAACCATTGTTACCAAACATTGCGTAAGCAGCAGCCATTTCAAGAGTGGTTACGCCATATCTCATACCACCACAAGCAAGTGAAGAATAGTTACCATCATAAGCAGAATCATCTTCATCAGTAACAAGGTGTTTCATATTAAGGTCATTTGCCATAAAATCAACGCAAGAAGACATACTCATTCGTCTTAAAAGCTGTGTCGGAACAGTATTATATGAAACTTGCAAAGCATACTGAACTGTAACAAATGAATTAGCTGAACCATAAGAACCACCATAGTTTACAGGCCACCTTGATGAACCCATTCTAATACCATAGTTCTGAACCATTGTGGACCAAGTTGCAACATTATTTTCAATTGCAGGGGCATAAACAGAAAGTGGTTTAATAGAAGAACCTGGTTGGCGTGGTGAGTCTGTCGCACGATTAAGTCCTCGGAAAGTCTTACCTTTACCAGCACCACCAACCATAGCAACAACTCTACCGCTATAATCCATAATTGTCATAGAAGATTGAGCATTTTCTGGTTTATCTTCAGATTCAGGGAAGGTTTCTCTGTTTTCGTAAACCCTTTCAGCAATCTCCTGTGCATTCATATCGACTGCAGTGTAAATTCTGAGACCACCAAAGAAAACTTTTCTCCATGCTTCGTTGTAAGTTAAATCATACTCCTCTTGAAGGTCTTCAATAACAGAGTCTATAACATATTCAACATAATAAGATGCATTTTTGGTGTCATCAATTGACTGATTAAATTCAATAACCTCTTCTTCAGTTAAATCCTCATCGTCATCGTCTTTAGTAACCTGACTACCCTTATATTTTTCACTATTTGTAAAGATTAACTCATATTTTTCTGCTTCTTCATACTCTTTCTTTGATAATGTACCATTTTCATACATTAAATAAAGACAGTCCTGTTGACGAGAAATATGGTCTTCAAGCTCTGTGAACGGGTCATAATCTGCAGGTGCCTTTGTAATAACAGCAATACTTGCACATTCTGCAACATTTAAATCTTCAACATCTTTACCGAAATATTCTTCAGCTGCAGTTTTAATACCATAACAACCGTTACCAAGATAAATAGTGTTAAGGTATGCTTCCATAATTCTTTCTTTTGAATAGAAACGCTCTAAATTAAGAGCATTAAGAATCTCATAAAATTTACGAGAAATATCGCGGTTATTTTCACCTGTAAGATTCTTTATTAACTGTTGAGTAATAGTAGAACCACCGTGTTTAAAATGGTTTTTAACAACACCAAAAATAGTTCTAACCCAGTCAACACCATTATGTTCGTTAAAACGCTTATCTTCAAGGTCACGAAACGCGTCAATCATATCTTGTGGAATGTCTTCATAATCAATCCAAACACGATTTTGTGCACCGTGAAGACGAAGTAATTCAACAGGTTTATTGTCTTCATCATAAGCATAAATAATACTTGTTTGTTGTTGATTTGCTCTGTAATCATCTAAATCAATAACTTTTTCACCGTAAACATAATCTTTGGCATAGCTTATAACATAAGTACAAGCAACAGTAGCACAAACAGCTCCGATTGCGAAAAGAATACAGAAAACTGTTAAAATTTTTCTCGCAACTGGATTCATAGGCTTATGTTCTTTTTTCTTTTTAGAAGAATTACGCTTAACCCCACCAAATTTTGGCATAAAGTTTTTACTATTCCCGCGTTTTCTCTGATTATTCGCCATAAAGGAATCCCTCCTGAAAATGAATATATACTAAAAATTAGATACAATTTAATTACTGTTAGCAATTATTGCACTTGCAACTGCTAAATCAAAAGGGGTTGTAATTTTTATATTATTATCAGAACCTCTTACTAATTTAACATTAAAACCTTTATTATAAAAGATTGAGGCAACATCAGTGTAATTTGCCAATTCTTCATCATTTAAAGAATTTATAATAGTTTCTAATTCTTTAAATTTAAATGATTGTGGAGTCTGAACTCTGTAAATATCATCCCTTTTGACACATTGATTCAAAAAATCACCATTTTGTGAACGAATTATTGAATCATAAACGGGCATCACAGTGTTTGCAGCCCCAAATTCTTTAACTGCTGAAATATTCTCTTTAATAATTCTTGAATTTATAAAAGGTCTTACTGCATCGTGAGTTAAAATTATATCATCTTCGGTAATATTGAAGTTTTCACTTAAAAATCTGCAACCATTTTTTACAGAACAATTTCGATTTTTACCACCTGAAATTACAGTAATTGAGTTAGATGTTATTCCATATTCAAGTAACATCGCTTTAGTATATTCTATCCAGTCAACAGGACAACATACAACCCCAGCAGTAAACGAACCAAACTCTTCAAAATTTCTTATTGTCTTAACAATGATTGGTTCGTCATTAACTTTAAGATATTGCTTTGGTAATTCAGGAGAATTCATTCTCGAGCCTATACCACCAGCCATAATCATATAATAAAGCATTATTTATCAGCACTCTTCCTTTTCTTTTCTTTAAAACCCTCTGTACTTTCTTTTTTGAACAAAATCTTAACGGTCATAATAATCAATTTAATATCAAGACCTATTGAGTATTTCTGAATATACATCAAATCCATTTTGAGTTTGTTGTATGCAGAAGTATTGTATTTACCAAATACCTGTGCATAACCGGTAAGCCCTCCCCTGACTTTATACCTACAAGGAAACTCTGGAATATCTTTTGAGTATTTTTCTACATGTTCAATTCGTTCTGGTCTTGGACCTACAACTGACATATCACCTTTTAAGATGTTTATAATCTGTGGTAATTCGTCAACTCTTAAAGCTCTAATAACCTTACCAACAGGAGTAATTCTCGAGTCGTTATCAGTCGCTGGTTGTGGTCCATCTTTTTCAGCATCTACAATCATACTACGGAATTTTAAAATATCGAATTCGCGTAAATCTTTAGTTGCTCGTCTTTGTTTATAAAATACAGGACCACCATCATATAACTTAATCGCAAGAGCAATTATAATAAAAGCAGGTGAAAAAACAATAAGAGCAAAAAGCGATAAGAAAATATCCATAAGGCGTTTAACTGCTCTTTGTTCAATAGTCAAGCCTTGTGAATGTGCATGTAAAATCGGTGAATCAAAATAAGTAATTTCAGCCGCACTTCTGACAATGATATCAGAAATTTTAGGAACTACATATATACTTTTATTTTCCTGATAACAATACTTAAGTATGTCATTACGCATTCTTGCGGGAACATCACAAATAATTACACTTTTATATTTATCAATTTTCTCTCTTATTTCATCAAAACCAACATCAACATTAACAGATTCGTTGATTTTGTAGCGTTCTTCCATAACACTCATTTTATAAACTATTTCTGTTGCGAGATGGCTGCCATAAATAATAACCATTTCTTCTGGTGGATTTAATCTTCTGACAACCTCTGTTGAAACTAAAGTCCAACCTACAATAACTGTCGCTTGAATAAGAAGTATATAAATCATACCAAAAACATTTGCTAAAACTGCTTCAAGCAAACAAATCTGAGCGTATGCAATACAGTTAGCGAAAACTACAGCGAGTATCTGGTAGAAAATTATCTCACTTTTCCTGAATTTATCAACTTTTGAAGCACCTAAAGCAATGCTTGTAACAAGTAATATTAAAAAATACACTGTTACCAAGAACATTTTACCCTGACCCCTGAACTGATTTTCAAATTCAGGATTGTAAACATTGTTCCAAACAACAAAATAAACACCCGAAAGAATTGCACAAAGTATAAATGTTGTTGAGAAACGAATTGTCAGCTTAAATTGCTCAATTTTTGACATATAATCACTCTTTTTTCTTGGACTTGCAAAGAAACTAAAACCACTGAATATATCTTTTACGAGGTGTTAATTATGGATATTTTCAGTTTATTCAGTAATTTGCTTGTATTTATACTGCACATAACAAATGCAGAATCGTTTCCTCCGCCACTTTCAAAAAAAGAAGAGGCTGAAACAATAAACGAAATGATAAGTGGCAGTGAAACTGCAAAAGAAAAACTTATTAAACACAATTTGCGACTGGTTGCGCACATAATAAAGAAATATTATTCAACTTATAGCGACCAGGATGATTTAATTTCAATCGGAACAATTGGATTAATAAAAGGTATAAACAGTTTCAAACCAGAAAAAGGAACTAAACTTGCAACTTATGTATCAAGGTGCATTGAAAATGAAATACTTATGTATTTCAGAAACATCAAAAAAACATCACAGGAAATTTCATTCAGTGAGCCTATTGATATTGACAACGAGGGCAACCCCTTGACACTTATGGATATTATTTCAATTGATGACACAATAATTGATGATATCGACTATAAAGAAAAATTGAAAAAAACAATTGAAATAATTGACAGCATCAAAAACAAGCGTGATAAACAAATTATCGTAATGCGATATGGTCTTAATGGTAATTTGCCTATGACACAAAATGAAGTTGCAAAAGTCCTTAAAATCTCACGCTCCTATGTTTCAAGAATTGAAAAGAAAATTATTGAAATGATAAGAGCGGAGTTTGAATAATGAATTAAACAGGAATAAGAATACATTGATACATTGTTGGTTGACCTAAATGATTAAGTAAGCATTGAATAGATACAGTATACTCTTTGAATTCTGTAAGATTTTCATCTGAAACGCAATTTACTTGACATATAATAGGTTTCAGCGTTTCTTTTGCCGATGACACAGCAATCATAAATTTTTCAAAATCATCTTTACTAATAAATTTGTTTATAAAATCAATTGAAGAATCACTGAAATTAGATTTAATATCAAATCCAAATACTCTGTCTGCATTTTCTGAAACTTCAATTTTATCAGTGCTTGCATCATAACAAACAAATACAACTGATGAATTTGACAAATTATGAGCAAGTATTTCAGAATTTAAATTTGAAATAAATGGTTTAATTGAATTTTCATGAAGAGTATTTAATTTGTAATTTTTATAATCTTCAAAAAGCTCATCAAATCCATTAAGTGGTGGTAATGTGTGAGTGAAACTTTCACAACCATTCTCAAAAAGAGTAATTGCATCAGTATCTGAAACTGTAACTGGTAAAGATACAATCTCGGCACTCGTTTTGAGATTTTTTAAGGTTAATGCAGCATAAGTCGAAGCATTTTTTGATAATAAAGCAATATCAATAAAGTTAGGTACAAGAACAATTCTTTTAAAGGTGTTTCTCGAATAACAATTATTGTGTATATATCTTTCTCCTACTAAATAAACACCTAAAGAAAAACCTACACTTTTAAGGAAATCTGAGAAAGAGTTTATCTGACGCAAATCAAGTTCATCAAGGAAATCCTGTGGTACATTGATTGTGAGGTTAATTCCGGTACAATCATTCTGTGCAACAAAATCGTTAAGATTCTGAACAAAAGCAGGAATATCACCAGCAACTAAAAGTGTATAAATTGAAATTGGTGGTATTTCTTTACCAGAATCGCGTTTTTCAATTAAAGTGAGCAATAAATTTTTAATTGCTAACAGACTAAAATTTTTAACATTTGCATCAGTTTTATTTACAGCACGATACAAGTCAGAAGTGAACGCAATTTTACTTAACGAACCAGCAAATGGATTGAAATCATAACAAACTAATTCACCTGTCTTTTTGTCAATAACAGGGAAAAAGCTTTCTGTTTTGTTTGAATTTACTAGATTTTCAATATCAGTAATATCTGACGCTATTTGCGAAAAATCTTTCATTACTGGGTTAAAGAATGCGTATGTGCTTCTTTTGTTAAGCTTAGCAGCTTTAGATGCGAACTCTGAATTATTATAAAGTTCTTTAAAGTTTTTACCATCTTGAGGGAACTTAGAAACACCCATTGTAACAGTAAAAACACCAATTTCTTTTGTTGTATGGTAAGTTCTTCTTAAATTCTTATGAAGTGTATCAATAAAGACAATCAATTCTCTTAATTTACTTGCATTCTTAACAAATACAAGAAATTTGTCAGCAGAAGCTTTACCAATCAAAATGTCATTATCTTCCTGTAAATTACGCAGTTTAGCGGCAATTTCTTTTATAAATGAGTTACCATATTCATAGCCGAACATACTATTGATAAGAGTCATATCATCAATATCAATAAATATAAATGCATTTTTAGACTCAGGGTTATCAGAGAGATAATCATCTACATCTTTTGCAAATTTTTTCTGAAGTTGAATGCCTGTAAGACCATCAGAAATAATAAAACTTCGTTGAATTTCTTTTTCAATTTCATCTTCAAAGTATGCATCAAATGCACCAAAGACTTTAGTAATTTCGTTATTTTCATCAACTTCAAATGCAATAATACCTAAAATTACATATTCTGTATCTTTTTTAACCGCTCTGAATTCAACACGAGTTTTCATAATGCCCGATTTAACAAGGTTTTTAAATGCAGACATTGAAACATTCTGTAAAAATCGTGCTGCATCTGCCGGGTGACAGATTTTATGACACTGAGCGAATGCTTCATGGATATTTTTGGGTAAGAATGGGAAAAGTGGAGCCCACGAACCCCTGATAACTTGAAAATCATTCTGAACAAGGTCTGCTTCAAAAATTACATTATAGGCAGAAAGTAATTTGTCTTCACAAATTGAAATTTTAAGTTCGCGTTCTTCTTCCTCGCTCTTATTATGTTGTGTATAAAGCTGATACTCAGTCTGATAAGACTCCAATGAAGGCATTTCAATCTTTTTGAAAGTTTCAGGAGTACCCGTTTCTTTAAATTTACGCTCTATTTTCTGGAATTCAGGTAAAGCAATTCTGAAACATTCCATTAAGTGGTCTGAGAATGTACCACAAGCACCATTCATTATGAGTTCAACTGCCTCTTCGTGTGAAAGAGCGCTTTTGTAAGGTCTTTCACTAGTGAGAGCATCATAACAGTCAGCAACAGAAACAATCTGAGCAGAAATAGGAATATCGTCACCTTTCAAGCCTTTAGGGTAACCTTTGCCATCCCATCTTTCGTGGTGGTAAAGTGCAATATCACGGCAATATCTTGAATATTGTGAGTCACCGATTTCTTCAAGCATATCTAAAAGCTGAGCACCTTGTGTTGTGTGAGTTTTCATTATCTCAAACTCTTCTTTAGTCAATCTGCCAGGCTTTAACATAATAGCATCAGGAATTGCTATTTTACCAATATCGTGAACAGAAGAAGCAAGGAAAATATATTCTGCCTGAATAGCAGAAATGTTATATTCCGGACATTGTTTAACAACAACATCTGTAAGCGCTTTTGTAAAATATTTAATTCTTTTGATGTGCTGACCTGATTCCATATCACGACTTTCAATTGCCGCAACAAGTAACTCAATTAACTCAAAGTTCATTGTATCCATTTTTGAACTTTGTTCTTTAAGCATATTTGCCTGGTCCAAAATTCTTTTTGTCTGAATTGAGGACATTTTATTCATTTGCTTTTTGAGATGGAAAATCTGAACAAGGTTTTGGAATCGCCTTGCAAAAATATCTTCACGGATATTTTCACTGATTAAATCCATAGCACAGGCTCTGTAACCAACAGCCTCAAAAGCATACATAGATTCTTCAGAAGTGAAAATTACTGGAACTTCATTAAAAACACCATCTTCTGAAAGCTTTGTAATAATCCATGGAAATTTTGCTTCTTCTTTTAAACCATCAAAAACGAATGCAACAATATTTTTATCATATAAATCAACATCATCCCAAGTTTGAGAATTATAACTACAAACAGAAACATCAGTTATACCCTCAAAAAGTTTAATCAGTTTTGAATTAGCTTCTGCATTTTCTGTAAAAAATATAACAGAATTTGATTTCACGCTAATCACCTCAAAGAATTAGTAATAAGTAATATATTTTTTTAACTTTTGCACATAGTTTGCACATTTTAACTTATACATAATAACATTTTTAAAGTAAAAAGTCAATTAAATAACACTATTGTAACAATTTCTTAATATGTATGTAATACAAAAAATAAAACCACAGATGAATAAACATCTGTGGCATATTTTTAAATTTAATTAGTTAATTTAAAATGAATTGGCATACCATTAAGGTAGTGAATATCTTGCTCACCTTGTATAAGTGGTAAAATATAATCAACCGCTTCATCTGTAACATTGTTACCACTTGAATTTATCCAGCCAAGTGGGAAATATTTTACTTTATTCGCAATTTCATTAGCATCAATTGAATCAATAACAACTGTATATGGTGAATTTGAAACGCGTTTAAAGAACATAACCTTACCCGACTCGCCTTTTAATGCTCTCTCAACTGCCATAACACCAATTTGTTCAGCTTCCTCAATATCTGTTTTTGAACTTAAATGTGAAGAACAGCGTTGCATAACATTAAGTTCAATTGAACGAACCTTACAACCAATTTCTTTACGCACAATATTTTCAAGTGTTTTACCAACACCAGATAAATATCTGTGACCAAATTCATCACTTGTTTCATTATAAAATTCAGAATTTATATCTTCTTCATCGAGTGTAACACCCTCTGAAACTGCAACAACTACTGCCCTACGGCTTTGCTGAACTCGTTTTAAATCTTTTATAAAGTTCTGTACTGAAAAATGTGTTTCTGGCAAATAGATAAGATGTGGTGCGATTTCACCATTAGCACGAAGAACTGCTGAGGCAGCAGTGAGCCAACCAGTATCTCTGCCCATAATTTCTATAATTGTTATAGAATTTATGCTATAAACAGAACAGTCACGAATAATCTCCTGAACAGTAGTCGCAACATATTTTGCGGCAGAACCAAAGCCAGGTGTGTGGTCTGTAATCATTAAATCATTATCAATAGTTTTCGGAATACCAATAACTTTAATATCGCTACCGATTTCATTAAGATATTTTGAAAGTTTATTGACGGTATCCATTGAGTCATTACCACCAATGTAGAAAAAAGCACCAATTCCGTGCGCCTTTAAGTTCTTTACAATTTTTTCGTAAACGGAAGTATCTTCAGTATATTCAGGTAATTTATAACGACAAGAGTTTAAAACTGTTGACGGAGTTTGTCTTAACTTTTCAAAATCAAGATATGTTTTTATATAATCATTGAGAATTATTAAATCATCGTTTATAATCCCTTCAATACCATTAAGAGAACCGAAAACAATATCTATTTTATCTGAACGGATTGCACCTTTAAAAACTCCTAAAAGTGATGCGTTAATAGCACAGGTTGGTCCACCTGATTGAGCAACGGCAATATTCATAACAAAACTCCTCTATAATTTAATATCTGTATTTTATCACATTATTCCAAATATGAAAATAGAAAATCTTTGGAAATAGTTAAAAAATTTTCATATTCCATTTTAAAAATAGAATATCTTGACATATTTTAAAAGTTTTGTTAAAATCAATCCACTTGGAGACGTATCGAAGTGGTCATAACGGGGCTGACTCGAAATCAGTTAGGGAGCAATCCCCCGCGAGTTCGAATCTCGCCGTCTCCGCCACACAACCGTAGAATTTAAACTACGGTTGTATTTTTTTATTTAAAATTTGTTAATTTTTTCCTATTAACTTTCATTTTGCGAAAAATGTAGAATAACATAATGTAAGAGAATTTCCCAATTTGTTTTGTAGGAGAATTTTGTTATGAAGTTAATTCGTGAATATCTTGAAACAGTAAATATTTTAGCGCAAATGGAAGAAGAGGACTTTGAAAACGAAGATTTGGTTCTTGTTTTTAACCAAGCGGCAGCAAGAATTCGTTTTATTGCTCAAGAAATCGAGTATGAAAAACCCGAATTAAAGGACAAATTTAAAGAACTTCTTTTTATTGACAGTATCACAATAAGAATATGGGTTGCTCACCATATTCTTGAAGTTATGACTTACGATGATGATATAAGAGCATTAGCTCTAAAAGAATTGGTTGCTTCAAAAAGAGAAAGTGAGCCATCTTACGCATTAGGTAATAAAATTTGGCTTGATAACTGGTTAAAAAAATACCCTGACGATGCAATGTTGATAATGTAATAATAAAAGTGTGGTTATGAATGTAAAAAACATTATAACCACACTTTTTATTTATTCAGATAAACTAAACCTGCTCTTGAAACCTTAATTTCTTCGAGCGTATTTTTAATTGTAAACTCTGAAATAGTTTCGCCAAGACAATTAACAACTTTAGCTTTATACCCTTGGGCTCCTTTAATAATTAAAAATTCTTTTGTAGTAGCGTTTATAATTATTGATTTATTTTCAAGTATTTCAACTAGAGAATTAGTGTAAGGTGTAATTATTTCTTCATCATTAAGGGTCACTCTTGCAATTGAATATTCAGATTCAGGATTTTCTGCAGTCAGCTTTCCACCGAGTAAAACTTTTCTGTTTTTCATCCAGAAATCTATGTAAAATCCAAGCATTTTTATATGCTCTTGTGGCAGTTCATTTATTAACATTGAAATCTGCGGTACTGAATAAATTATATTTACAAACTGCTCTGCCGCATTTTCTACTGTGTCGTTTTTATTCCACATTATCATATCTGAATGAACTGCAGTTTTTCCAGAAGTGTAACGAAGATTTATAATCTGACTACGGTTTGTAAGTATATCACCAGGACAATCACCAACACGAAGCATATTACCATATTTTCTTATAGACGGACCAACATAAGATTGACGAAACTCAATAAGCACATTGCTTTTGATTTTAGTCAATTTTTCTTTTGTTTCACTCATAAGTGCGTGAATTGCGTCTTCTAGTGATTCATAATCTCGCCTTTCATCACTTTCAAGTGATTTACCTTTTAAAACAAAGCTATCAATAAAATCGAGTTTTAAACCATCTAAATCCCAATCTTTAATTGCATTTTCATACAGGTTCGAAAGATAATCTCTCACCTTTTTATATCGTGGGTCAAGTGAAAAAAATGTTTCACAGTCACCAGTTTCGTCTAAAAGCATATTTTTATATTCTTCAAATTTTTTTGAGTGAATACCCATAAAAGGAACAGAATACCAGAGAATTACTTTCATCCCGATATTATGTATTTCTTTTATGAGTTTTTTTATATCACCCATTTTTGTTTCGCAAACTTCCCAATCACCGCAATACGCATAACCTCGATTGTTATCATCTGTTTGCCAACCATCATCAATAATAACAGTTTTTAAACCAAGTTCTTTTGAAGTTTTACATTCTTCAAGAATTTTATCATAATCTAAATTCTGATGAAAACTATACCAGAGAGAGTCCATCGGTAATTTTGCATATTCAGGAACAAAAGCACTTTTATAACCACATTCGTTTTCCCACCAACTTACAGTATCATAAATACAGTCATAATATTTTATGTCTCTGAAATCAAATCTAACTGTTGCGCTATATTTACATTTTTTATTTGTCTGTAAAGCAAAAAATTCTACTTCACAAATTACTTCAGCATTCTCTTCGTTATAACCCATTCTGATTTTTACAGGTGTATCAACATCAGAAACAGCAACGCACATTCTGTTATTACCATCAAAGCCTAAAAGTTGTTGAATTGGCATACCTGAGGCTAAACGAGAATTTATTTCATTCATCCCCCAGTCGGGTCTTAATGTATGTACTCTGTCAAAACTGCTCCATATAGCAAGTGAATCTGTTGCAGGAACAACACATTTTAAAATTGTTTTCTTAGGAATCTCATTATTTAATTTTAAATCTAAATCTAAATATATAAACTCCCCTGATTCTCGTTTATTGACATTTATAGAAGCACTTTTATTGCCACCCAAAATTTCATATCTAAAATTATTTTGCATTTATATCACCTGTTAAACTCCGCTTTTTTTATGTACTCAATTAAAGCACTCAGACTGTTTGAAACCCATTTATTTTTATGGTAAATCAGTTGTTTCCATATATCTGTTTTAACATCAGTAACATTAAGATAAATGAGTTCATCATTTTTTACCTTTTCTTCTGTTACAAAGTCTGGTAAATATGAAATTTTATCTTCATTAAAACACAACAGTTCTGTTATTATATCTGTTCGACCAACCTCTAAAACAGGTTGAATTTCTATTGAAATTTTAGCAAGAGCTTTATCTAAAATTCTTCTGTAACCCATTTCTTTTTCAGTTAAAATAAATTGATATTCCAACAAATCATTGATTGAAAGTTTCTTTTTCTTTGCTAATGGTGAATTTTTATTTGTAACAAAATGCATTGGAATATGTTGTTCTTTTGCTATTATGTAATCACTTTTATAAACATGGTTATCTAATGTAACCATTAAATCTGCTTCGTTCCTGTCAAGCATATTAAACATATCGCCAGTATCCGCTGCAGTAAACTTGATTGATATATCAGGGTATTTGCTGTGAAAATCATTGTAATTGGTCATAAGCATATCTTCACAAACAGAATCAGGTGCAACAATATGAATAATCCCCTTTAAAGATTTGTCTTCTTCAAAATTCTGTTTGAATTCATCGGTTAATCTACAAACATTATGAGCATAAGAAAGTAACTCTTTACCTCTTTCTGTAAGAGTAATTGTATGATTTATGCGTTCAAAAAGAAGACAATCAAGTTCTGTTTCAAGTTGCTTAATCTGAAATGAAACTGTTGATTGTGAATAGCCCAAAACCTCTGCCGCCTTTGTAAAGTTGTTTAATTCTGCTACTTGAACAAAAGACATTAAGTTACGAATTTCCAAAAAATCACCCACTTTTAATACAATCGATATTTTCGATTACGATTATCAAAACTATTTGTTTTACTTATCGTGATTTGTATTATATACTATGTGCCATAGAAAATCAATAGTGGATGAAAGGATTTTTCGTTATGTCAGAAATCAAATTTTACGCAAGACCAGAAGTACCGGTAGAAATGCACAAAGTAAAGATTGTTCAGAAACTCAATCTTTTACCTGCAAAAGAACGTTTAAAGAAAATGCAAGAAGCTGGTTTTAATACATTTATGCTTCATAACGGCGACATTTTTATGGATATGCTTACAGACTCAGGCGTTAATGCTATGAGTGATAATCAGCAAGCTGCAATGCTTCGTGCTGACGATGCTTACGCAGGTAGTGAAACATTCTACAGAATGGAAAAGAAACTAACTGAAATTTTCGGTATCAAAAATCTTCTTCCTACCCACCAGGGTCGTGCTTGTGAGCATATTATTGCACAACATTTTGTTAAACCAGACAGTTGCGTAATTATGAACTATCATTTCACAACATCAAAAGCACATGTTACAAGACTTGGCGGTAGAGTTGAAGAACTTGTAAAAGATGAAGGATTAGTTGTAAAAAGCAATTTACCATTCAAAGGTAATATTGATTTAGATAAAGTAAAAGCTTGTATTGAACGCGAGGGCGCAGGCAACATTGCATTTTTAAGACTTGAAGCTGGTACTAACCTTATTGGTGGTCAGCCTATTTCATACCAAAATATGAAAGAAGCAACAGAGCTTGCAAAATCTTACGGAATTACAACTGTTTTAGATGCCTCTCTTTTACAAGATAACCTTTATTTTATAAAAACAAGAGAAGACTCTATGAAAGACAAAACTATTCCTGAAATTACAAGAATGGTTGCAGACCTTTTCGATTTAATTTACTTCTCAGGCAGAAAATTCGGTTTTGGTCGTGGTGGCGGAATTCTCATAAGAGATGAAAAGTTATTCCACGAAATGGAAGACTATGTTACTATGTTTGAAGGTTTCCTTACTTATGGTGGTATGTCTGTTAAGGAAATGGAAGCACTTATTATTGGCTTTGAAGAAACAATGGATTTAGATATTATTTCACAAGGTCCGCAGTTTATTAAGCATTGTGTTTCAATTCTCGACTCAATGGGTGTGCCAATGGTTACACCTGGTGGTGGTTTAGGTGCACACATTGATGCTCGTCAGGTTGTAGACCACATCCCTGCTGAACAATACCCTGCTGGTGCTTTAACCGTTGCACTTTACCTTTGCGGTGGTATTCGTGGTATGGAACGTGGTACACTTTCAGAAGAAAGAAATGCTGACGGTAGCGAACATATTGCATCAGTTGAAATGGTTCGTCTCGCTTTCCCTAGACGCGTTTTCACACTTTCACAGACTGAATATGTAATTGATAGAGTTAAATGGCTTTATGACCACAGACACTTAGTCGGCGGTTTAAGATTTGTGCACGAACCCAAAACACTCCGTTTCTTTACCGGTAAGCTTGAGCCAGTTTCAGATTGGCCGGAAAAACTTATAGCAGAATTCATTAAGGATTTCGGAGAAGACCAATAATCAAATAATACAAAACAAAGCATAGAAGCCTTTATTGGTTTCTATGCTTTATTTTTAAATCTGCAGTTGCAGGGTTATCTAATAACTTGCCGTCTTCAGTAAATCTTGAACCATGGCAAGAACAATCCCAACTTCTTTCTGCCGGATTCCATTTCAATGCACATCCTAAATGTGGACAACGAGGTGCTGTCGGTGTTATAAGATTTATAGTGCTCTCAATAATATTTTCAAAAAGTTGCGGGTGAAAAATTTTTCTTGACGGAAAATACAATTCACTATACTCATTTGAATTACCCATAATTAAATCACTCAACAGATTACTCGCAACCATTGAAGATGTCATTCCCCACTTATTAAAACCCGTTGCAACATAAATATTTGGTGCTACTTTTGAGTATTCTCCTATATAAGGAATACTATCAAGCGACATACAATCCTGTGTCGCCCATCGTGTTACTTCTTTTGAAGTGGGGTAAAACTGATTTTTGAATTTAGTTAACTCTCGCCAGTTGCCACCTTCTTTACCTGTTCGGTGTGAGCCACCACCCAACAAAAGCATATCCTTATAATTTCGGAATGACAGTCCTGTTGAATTTTCATCAACATACATACCGTTAACTTGCTTTGCGTCTTTAAGTGCCAAAACATAAGAACGCTCCTGATAAAGTTTTAACGGATATAACCCGAACTTGTTAAAAATAGGAAAATGTGTAGCAACAACTGTTTTATTTGAAAAAACCCGACCTCTGTCTGTTACAAATGCTTCACCATCAAAACCAAGAACTTTTGTATTTTCATATATTTTCAAATCACCTATAATTGCATTTACAAATTTCAAAGGGTTAAATTGCGCCTGGTTTTTAAATTTAATAGCACCTGCAACCGTAAACGGTAAATCCACAGATTTTTCAAACTCAAATTCTGCACCTATTTTATTAAGTGCTTCCATCTCGTCATTGATTCTCTCGCTTCTGTTTAAAGAATACACATAAGCATCTTTATCTTCAAAATCACAATCAATTTTCTTACATTTATTGCGAAACTCCTCTACCGCTTCCTGATTGGATTTATAATATAACTTTGCTTTTTCTTGACCATATTCTTTTAAAATTTTACTGTAAATCAATGCGTGTTGTGATGTGATTTTTGCAGTTGTATTGAGTGTAACACCTTTACATACACTATCTGCTTCAAGGAGAGCATACTGTACACCTAATTCTTGTAATTTACTGGCAAGTAAAACACCAGTAATACCACCACCAATAATTAAAACATCAGTTTTTAAATTACCTTTTAAAGAATTAAAATTTATTAAATCTATCGAAGAATTCCAAATTGAATTTATCATGCAATCACCAAAATTAGTATGTACAAAAAAATAAAGGATAGCAAAAGCTACCCTTTAATTTTTATAAAATTATGCAAATAAGACCGCTGCAACCCTCATTTATAATTTTTTCGAGAGTTTCCTGAATTTTACCTCGTGCATCTTGTGGCATATGACAGAGCTTGTTGCGAAGACCTTCGTTAACAAGTTCGTTCAGAGATTTACCAAAAATGTCAGATTCCCAGATTTTAAGCGGGTCTTCTTCAAATTCATTAAGAAGATATTTTATAAGCTCCTCTGACTGGCTTTCAGTACCTACAACTGGTGCAACTTCTGTTTCGATATCTGCTTTTAAAAGATGTATTGATGGAGCAGATGCAGAAAGTCTTACACCATATCGACCACCTTGTTTTACAATTTCAGGTTCTTTTAGTGTCAGTTCATCAATATCAGGCATAACAATACCGTAACCGGTTGCCTCAACTTCTTCTAAAGCGTGTTCCAGCCTGTCATATTTCTTTTTAATTTTTGAGAGTTCATTAAGACAATTAACAAGACCTTGTTCACTACCGATTTCAAGACCAGTTTGTTCTTCAATAATTTTATAGAATAACTCGCTTTTCAAATTGGTTGAAATTATTGCAGTACCATTACCTAAATCTATTTTATTTATAGAAGCATTAGTTACATATTCGTTTGACTCAATGCCAACAAGTAAAGAACCAATATCGCCAACACAATTGATATTTACCGAAGATTCTTTTACAGAATTACAAAGAGATGAGCGAAGCCAATGCTCGTGATTTAATGATATTACCCAAGATGGAATTTCTACACAAATTTCCTGAACAGGAAAACGATAAAGAATTGAACTTAATATTTCTGTAATTTCGCCCTCTGTTAATTCAAGACAATTTATAGGAATTACTGGAACTGAATATTTATTTGAAAGCTCATTTGAAAGTGAAATAACTTCAGGTGATGCTGGAGAAACAGAGTTAAGAACAACAACAAAAGGTTTGTTTATTTCTTTTAATTCTTTAATTACTCGTTCCTCTGCCTCTTCGTACTCTGCTCTTGGAATTTCACTTATAGTACCATCAGTTGTAACAACAAGACCAATGGTTGAGTGCTCTGTTATTACCTTTTCTGTGCCTATTTCTGCTGCCATATTAAAAGGAACTTCTTCTTCAAACCACGGAGTTTTTACCATTCTTGGTTGCTCGTTTTCAATATATCCCAACGAGCTTGGCACTATGTAACCAACGCAATCAATAAGCCTTACATTAAGCGAAGCTTTTTCGGGTAATTCAATTTTAACTGCTTCTTCGGGAATAAATTTAGGTTCTGTTGTCATAATTGTTCTTCCTGCTGCAGATTGTGGCAGTTCATCTTGTGCACGTTCTTTTTTGTGTAAACTCTCAATATTAGGTATAACAAGTGATTCCATAAATCTTTTAATAAAGGTTGATTTGCCAGTTCTCACAGGTCCTACAACCCCGATATAAATATCACCGCCTGTTCGTGTTTCAATATCCTGATAGATAGTAGTATCTGTCATAAATCCTTCCCCCTTGTACTTTCTATTATCTTTCTGTAAAGGATATGAAGAATTAGACAGCAATATTACACATTATTTCAATTTGACACAACATATATATTGTGGTATAATGACTATTCGTATTTTAGTAACACAAATTTTAGTAAGGAGTTGTTCAATTTGAAAGAAGCATTTTTCGATTTGTTTTGGGAATTTGCTGCGGATTTCAAAGATGCGTTACCATATCTTTGCAGATTAGTTGTTGCAGCTATTTGTGGTTCAGGAATTGGTCTTGAAAGAACATTAAGGCAAAAAGAAGCAGGACTTAGAACTCATATTATAGTTGCGCTCGGTTCTGCACTTATGATGATAGTTAGTAAATATGGTTTCTTTGATTTATTCGCTTATAGCGATGTAGTAAAATTTGACGGTTCAAGACTTGCTGCTAATATAATTACAGGTGTCAGCTTTTTAGGTAGTGGTATTATTATTTATAAAGGCTCTATTAAAGGTCTTACAACTGCCGCTGGTATCTGGGCTACTGCTGGTATTGGTCTTGCAATTGGTGCCGGAATGTATGGAATAGGTGTTTACGCTACAATAGTTCTTCTTTTAATTCAGATTTTCATTCACAAATTTGTTCCTATTGAAAACACCGTTGCAACCTCAGTAAAATTAAAAATTAAAAATGACCCTGTTGCTCTTGACCATGTAGAAGAAATTCTTCACAAAAAAGGCGTGGATATTATGACAACAGACATTGAAAAGAAAGATAATGTTATTTATTGTAAGTTTGATTTAAAAACACATAACGCTTTTTCATTTAATGAAATTAAAGAGATTTTGAAAGATGATGAATATATAGTTTCGATTTCGCTTTGAGTTTAGGTGTTAGGTTTTAGGTGTTAGATAATAGAACACGGATAATTGAGAAGTTCTCAATTATCCGTGTTTTTAAATTCATCTAAGTTATAATACCTACCATTAAACCTGCCAAAAAAGTCCTTTTCGCTATTCTGGTTCACAACAAATACCCTGTTAGTTTTATAAAGTATTGCTATTTTGTTGTGTTCGCCTTTTATATTCGCAAAGTGTTTTTTTAGTTTTTTATATAGTGGGTCATTTACTTTAAATATTTCCGGTATCTGCAAAGCAGAAGAACAAGAAAGCAAATCGCAAATAATCGTTTCTCTTAATATTTCTTCATCTGCATAATCTTTAAAAAAGTAATAAATATGAACAGCGTAATCCGAAAGATTCATTTTATTGCCATCTATTTCATTACCGAATTTATAGAACAACTCAAATGGAGTAAAAATTTTATTTCCAATTAAATATTCAAGAGTAAATAAAAATCTTCCGCTGTTATAAAGTCTTTCTAATGCATCCTCACATTTTTTTAGTTTAAATATTTCTTCATTTGAAAGCCAAGGTGTTTCGGTTACTTCATAAGGTGGATTTTCTGTGTATTTACACGGGTATTTTTCAGGATACTTTCTCATATCTGCACCATAAAGAAGCTTTAAAAATCCCATTTGGAGCATGTTAGCACCCAAAGAATAACCAATGTTAAAACTATTTTCAAAGCTATTTAAATCTTCACCTGTAAGTCCTGCAATAAGGTCAATATGAATATGCATATTCCCGAATGAAATCAGGCGTTTAATGTTTTCTATAAGTTTTTTTGTGTCAGTCTTTCTGTTAATCGCTTTTAAGGTATCTTCATTAAAAGACTGCATACCAATTTCTAATTGAAACAAACCTTTTGGTACTTTTTCTAAAATTTTAAAGGTTTCTTCTTTTAATATATCCCCTGCTATTTCAAAATGAAAGCAAACATTCTGAGGTATTTCTATCCCACGATTTTCAAGAATAAATTCTAAAATTTTATTTGCTCTCTCGGCATTTGCATTAAATGTTCTGTCAATAAATTTAACAGTTTGTGTACCACTATTGGCAACTTTAATTATATCTTTTTTAACTGTTTCTAAATCAAAAAATCTTAATTTCGAGGTATTACCCGAAAGACAAAAAGCACATCTGTAAGGGCAACCACGACTTGTTTCAATATAAGTAATTTTACCGTTAAGATTGTTAAAATACTCGTCACTATATGGACTTACCGGTGTACCTGTATATTCTTTTTCTGGAATACTTATAATTTCACCATTATTTCTGTAAGATAATCCCGAAACAGTTGATAAATCACCATTATTTGATAATACATCTAACAATAGCGGGTAAGTTTCTTCACCTTCACCGGAAAGAACATAATCTATAAAATTATAATTTTCTAAAACATTCTTTGCTCTGTATGCTACTTCAGGACCACCTAAAACAATAGTTATATTACTTTTACTTTTTATATATTCACAAACCTCAAGAGTTTTCTCAATGTTCCATATATAACACGAGAAAGAAAGTATCTCGGGGTTCTCACCTAAGATACTTTCTGCAAAATCTATTATATTACTGTTTATTGTACATTCCATAACTTTCACATTATGTTTTTTCGAGAATTCTTTAACACCCGAAAACAAGCACCATGGTGCTAATGAAGAATGTACAAATTTTGAATTAAGACAAGCAATAATTACTTTCATTTACACATCATTTCTTATAATATCGTCTAATGTTTCTCTTTTTACCGCAATATAATCATCATTACCATTGAGCATTACAACAGGTAATTTTGGAATTCTGTTGTAGTTTGAAGCCATTGAATAATTGTAAGCACCTGTTGTAAGTACCGCAATTAAATCACCGCGTTTTATTGATGATGGTAAATTAACATTTTCTTGTAAAATGTCACCACTCTCGCAAAAACGACCGACAAGACTACAATTGAAGTCACATTTTTCTTCTGCTTTTGTAGCGGCAATTACAGTGTATTCTGAACCATAAAGTGCAAAACGAGGGTTGTCACCCATACCACCATCAACCGCAACATAGTTTTTGTAACCGTCAATAATTTTAACAGTATTTGCAGTATAAAGTGTAAGACCTGCATCTGCTACAATGCTTCTGCCGGGCTCCATTCTTACACTTGGTTCTTTAATTCCTAATTCAACGCATTTTTTCTTGTAAAACTCTGCTACTTGTCTGATGTTATCTTCAATATCAATATATGGGTCGCTTTCAACATAGCGGACACCATAGCCACCACCAAGGTCAAGAATTTCTGTCTCAAAATTAAATTTCTTATTCATATCAGAAACAAATTCTAACATTATTTCGGCAGAGCGAATGAAAACATCTGAATCAAAAAGTTGTGAGCCAACATGACAATGGAAGCCTTTTAAATCTACATTTTGACGTTTTAAAGCTTCACCGGTTATAAATTCACCGGCACCGGTTTCAATAGGAAAACCGAATTTAGAATCAACTTTACCGGTGTTTACTGCCTCGTATGTATGAGTGTCTATACCAGGTGTAATTCTTATAAGTGCTTTTTGTTTTATACCTTTTTGACCTGCAAAGTAGTTAATAGCATCAAGTTCTTCAATGTTATCAATAACAAAATAGCCAATGTTTTGTGAAATTGCGTACTCAATATCATCGTCAGTTTTACTGTTTGAGTGAAAATACATTTCTTGTGGATTAACAGCCGCTTTAAGAGCAGTATATAATTCACCAACTGAAACAACATCAACACCCATATTTTCTGATGAAACTATTTCATACATTCTTTTAAAAGAACACGCTTTGCTTGCAAATAAAGCCCGAGCTCCGTTGCCAAAATACTTGTTTAAAGACTCTACATATTTTCTGCAATTTTTTCTTAATGTAGCTTCATCCATTACATAAAGTGGAGTTTTATATTTAGATGCAATTTCTTTGGTACTTCTGTCTGCAAAATAAAGTTCATTATTTTGTATTTTAAGGTTGTTACAAATTAAATTGCTCATACATTAAGTCCTTGTGCTCTCATAAGAGTTAATAATTTTTCTTCGTTGTCTTTTTCCATTGAAGTAAGTGGCAATCTTAAATAATTTTCGCCAAAACCTAAAGCAGAGGTAGCCGCTTTAACAGGGATTGGGTTAACTTCGCAGAAAAGTGCATTGATAAGTGGGATAAGCTGGAGTTGAATTTCTGCACTGCCCTTTACATCGCCGGCAAAGAATTTGTCACACATTTCAACTGTTTTCTTTGGTAATACATTTGAAAGAACAGAAATAACACCTTTACCACCTAATGAAAGAAGTGGAACAATCTGGTCATCGTTACCAGAATAAACATCAATTTCACCATTGGTAAGTGAAATAAGCTCTGCAATCTGTGAAAAATCGCCACTCGCTTCTTTTATAGCAACAATATTAGGATGTTTTGCTAAAACTGCAACTGATTTTGGTAAAAGGTTGCAGCCAGTTCTTGAAGGAACATTGTAAAGAATACATGGCTTTGTTGAAGCATCTGCAATTGCAGTAAATGACTCAATTAAACCGCGTTGAGTTGCTTTGTTATAGTAAGGTGTAACTAAAAGCATTGCATCACAACCAACCTCGCAAGCATGTTCTGTAAGTTGAATTGCATAAGCGGTATCGTTTGAACCAGTACCCGCAATAATAGGAACTCTTTTATTAGCTCTTTTAACTGCAAAAGCTAAAGCCTCTTTATGTTCTTCATCAGTAAGAGTTGAGCCCTCACCAGTAGTACCTGCAATAACTAAAGCGTTAACACCTTCTTCAATTTGCCAATCAATAATTTTACCGAAATTTTCATAATCAATTCCGTCTTTTGTCATTGGGGTAACTAAAGCAGTTGCTACACCAGTAAAAATTGTGTTACTCATTTTAAATAACTCTCCTTTAATAAATAAAAAATAGTTGCCCGAAAAGCAACTACCTACAGTTTATGCATAATAAAGCAATAAAATTGTAAGATAGCTCTCCGCATTTCTGCGACAACGATACAGATATTATTCCATACCGCCAGACCAGTTTTTTACCATAAACTGACTTCGGCACCTACCCCTTTCACACTTACCGTTTTTGGCAAACGAGAATGTAAATGTTACTGATGATAAAATGCACCTCTATCGGATGTGAATACTATATCATAGTTATATGATAATGTCAATCTATAAAATGACAAATATTTCATTTTTTATGTATAAATTTTAGTTTTTATAACAAAAACAACTCTACGAAAATCATAGAGCTGTTATTTATACAAATATTTAATTAAATGTTACAGACTGTGCCCATTCGGGAATTGAATTTGCATTTCCAACCCAGGAAGTTTCACTGTAACAAATAAAAGCAACATGCCAGAATGCATCTTCTGTTTCGTAAACATAGTCTTTATAGTAATATGTTCCGCTTTCATCTGAATACTGATACTCAAAATATTTCAAACCATTTTCATTTAACAAATCAGAACAGACAATTCCTTCTTCTTCCTGACCTAAAATGAGTAATTCTGCATATTCATCAAGAGTGATATTTTCTAATTCGGGTGAAATCGGTTTTGTTTCTTTAGTAACTGCAACTAACATATCATCATTTTCATAAGTAGCTGCAAAACCATCGTAAGGAACTGGAACAAACTCTTGTATTAAAGTGATTTGCATACCATCAGCTTCAAAGGTTTCAGGTTTTGTCAAAGCCTCATCTGAAAAGAATCCCATACAAAAACCAATTATAAAACCAACAAGAATCCAAGGGAGAAGATTGGTTAATGCTTTTTTCTTGCTATGCTTTCTGTTAGCTTTTATCTCTTCATCAACCTGACCTTCTAAACGGAATGGGTTACCCATAAATGGATTATATTTACATTTGCCAAGTAAATACACATCTGTGTCACCTGCAGGAATTTTTACAAACTCGTTGCAGAACGATTTTGTCATTTTATCTCCAATTATGTAAATCTGAACTTCATCTTCAGGAATCTGGAAAACTGGCTGTTCACCATTTTTTAAAACCCCTAATTTCCTACAAGGTTGCTTGTTAATTTTCAAATCATTTGAATTCGGGTCAACAATGTAAACCTTAAATTTCCCTAAACAACCTACGAATGATTTTTCTCTTTTAATTACTAAATTTCTCATTTTTTACCCCTCACAAAATAAATAAAAAATTTAATTTACCATACTCTCCGACAAATTTCAACATTAAAAAACTATAAGCACAGACGCAACAAAAGAAACTGCAGTTGCTATATAATCTTTTTTAGTAAGCTTTTCTTTTTGAAGAATGCTTATAACAGTTGAAAAGACCATTACACCACCTGTTACAAGTGGATATTGTACTGAAGCTGGTAAATTAGAAAGTGCTATAAGTAAAAACAGATTACCAACACCATTTAAAACACCATAACCAGATGAATATAAAAGATTTTTACCTTTAACAATTGGTATCTTTTTGTATTTTGCTAAAAGCCATACACAACAAATAATAACAGAAATAATATTTATTAAAAATGTAAATCCTGTGCTATCAGTTATCGGGTAACCTGACGACTGATGAATTTTTGAAATAACACCCGCCATTCCGTTAAGCACAAAAACTGCCATATAATAAAGAAGTGCTTTTTTACCATTCTCACCTTTTTGTATATTTAAAAGAACTGCAAGAACAATTAAAACACAACAAACCACTTTTAAAACTGATAGTTTTTCATCGTAAAAAGAAACACCTAACAAAAATGGTAAAATCATACCACCAAGCATTGAAAATACTGAATAAACTGAAAGATTAGCAACAGAAAATGCTTTTAAACTGAAATAAAGCATTAAAATACCAGAAACTGCGCTAATAGCAGCAAGCAAAAAACTAAAAGGTGTAATTGTAATCTTAAAACCACTTATAACGAGCATTATCAAGGAAGCAACAGCACTCTTGTATAATGAAAATACAAGAGTTGCTTTAGTATCACTACCATAATTCTGTTGAAATTTTTGGTTAAACAAGAATTGCACTGCAAACATTACAGTTGCAATTATAACTAAAAAATAATCAAACATATAAACCTACTCAATCTCTTTATTTGTGTAATGTTGTAATAATCTTTTTGTTCTTTTTGATTTATGTATCGTACTATTTAAAGGAAATTTTTGCTCATGCGGATAAAAAATCTCCAAACTTTTTAAAGGAAATAAAAAATGCCTATAATCAACATCTGTTAAAATCATATAAATTTGTTTATACGGAATAATTTCTTTTAGTCCCCAAAAATATTTAATTATAAGTTCATTTTCTTCAAACACATAATAAATTGGTGAAATTAAAAAAATAATAAGATATATAACAGCAAGTGGAACACCTATAATTAAACCATCAAGATTATGGTCTTCTTTGTAAAAATAACCCTCACACAATATAACAATTAACCCAATAATAGCCAACATCAAAAAACGAATAAGTTGTCTATTAAATATAAGTTCTCTTGATTTAATTTCTTTCATATAATTCCTCTAATAACTTAAAACTCCTTAGACATATACCCTGTCCAAGCTGAGTCAGATGACAATGCGCCTCCACTTGTAAACATCGCTTTTGCATTGTTATCGTTAAACAACCACGCGTTAAACCAATTTATAATATAATCGGAATACTTTCCTGGGTCACTACAACAAGTAGTGTGAATTGCGCCATTAAGCGAAGCATACACAGCAGGACCTGTTACAGAATTGTAAGCAGTTACGAGCCATCTGTCAGCATCTACAATTTTATCTTTAGTACCCGCCATAAAGAAAACAGGTTTTGAAAGCTTTGCCGCTTCTTCGGTGTAGCTACTACCAGCAAGTGAAAGCACACAAGAAATTCTATTATCCATAGCACCAGCATTTACAGAGCTTCTGCCACCTTGTGAATGACCAAATACACCTATTTTAGACGAATTAACTTTATTATATAACGCACTTGATTTGTTACTGTTTTCATCAATTACAAAATCAATAGCGGCAATTTGTGCAGTACCGTCTGCAGACATTATTTCACTACTAGCTACTACAATATAGCCGCCCTTTGCAGCCTCTTTTAACAAACTATCATATAAAGATGGTGCGCAACCTGTACCATTAGCCCAAGAGAGAATTGCATATTTTGAATTATTACTTAATAATGCTGATGGATAGTAAACAATATAAGTTCTCTCGCTCATATTATAAGTTGCTTTTTCTACACCACCATTACTTTCAATACTATTTGGTGTTAACCCTGTTGGTGCAGATGTAGTATTTACAACCGGTGTTTGAACATTAGTTGTTGTAGTATTGTCAGAAGTGTTATTATCAATATTCTGAGTTGTATTCTGCACACTTTGAGTTTCAGTAGGTTGTGGTGCTACATTAGTAACAATATCTGAATTCAAATATGTAGTGTCATTATTATAATTATCAATGTATCCACTGTTATAATTATTATTTACACCTGAATCAATATAAGGTGTTGTGGTGGTCAAAGTTTCTTCGGATTTTCCACATCCCACTAAAATAAATGTTAATGTTAAAATTAAAAATGCCGCAATAAATTTCTTCATAACAAATCCACTTTTAACCTAACAAGATGTCTGTAACGAGCATCACGCAAAAGCCTACTAATAATGCATAAGTTGCACCACGCTCACTACCATGTGAATGAGTTTCTGGAATAATTTCATCACTGATAACATAAAGCATTGTACCACCTGCAAATGCTAGTCCAAATGGTAAAATTGCAGTTGAAAAACTTACTGCAAAATAACCAATCATTGTACCAACAACCTCAACAAGACCAGTAACAAGTGCACTTAAAAAAGTCCTTTTTGCAGAAACACCTGCCGCAAGCATTGGTGCAATTATAACCATACCCTCAGGTATATTTTGTAAAGCAATACTACCAGCAATTATAAGGGCTTGTGATGTATCCCCTGAACCAAAACCAACACCAGCAGCAAGACCTTCAGGGAAATTATGAATTGCAATAGCGGTTACAAACAAAAGAACTTTACTTAAATTTGTGTTTTTATGCTGTTCGCCATCAACACCAACTAATTTATGTAAGTGCGGTACTAATTTGTCAATAATATTTAATGCAGCCGCACCAACAAAAATACCCGTAATTGTAGTTACAAGACCATATTTACCACCATATTCAAGAGATGGTAATATCAAACCCAAAACTGCCGCAGCAAGCATAACACCTGCTGCAAACGAAAGAACAATATCTGTAAATTTATGAGAAACCTTTTTAAAAATAAATCCAATTATTGCACCAAAAACGGTTGCACCACCAACACCAATAGCCGTTAAAAGAACTAATTTCATACTACCACACCTAAACAATAAAATCCTCAAGTAATTCTTCTGTCAATTTATTAATTTGAACAAAATCAACATTACTAATTGATGATAATATCATAACAGAATTTTCACAAAAGTCAATATTTTTACAGTTTTCGAGCATTTTTGACATTCGTTTTTTTGCTGTTGGCATCCAACTCCCGTTTTCTATAAAACCAACCTTTCTGTTACTGAAATTCCTTTCGGTTAATTCGTGAATAAATTCTCTCATAAACGGAAAAATCTCACCATTATAAGTCGTGGTTGCAAGAACTAATTTACTATATTTAAAGGCATTTTCTATATTTTTGCTCATGTCACTTCTCGCAAGGTCAGAAACAAGAGTTTTTACACCTTTTTCTTTCAATTGTCGCTCTAATTCAAAAACAGCTTTTCTTGTGTGCCCATAAACAGAAGTAAAAGCAATAAAAACTCCATCTTCTTCAGGCTTATATTCGCACCACAATTTATATTTTTCTAAATAAAACTTGATTTTAGCATTTAAAACAGGCCCATGTAATGAACAGATTATTTCAATATTTAATCTATCTATTTTTTTCAATAAATTTCGAACCTGAACACCATATTTACCAATTATTCCAAAATAATATCTTCTTGCTTCTGGTAACCATTCTTCTTTAATATCATTAGCACCAAACTTACCAAAAGCATCTGCAGAAAATAACACTTTGTCAAAATCATCGTAAGAAATAACAACTTCTGGCCAATGAACCATTGGTGCAGTAAAAAAAGTTAATTCGTGTTTACCAAGTGAAAGTTTAAAACCATCATTAACAATAATTTTTCTATTTGAAAAATCAGTTTTAAAAAAATTTTTTAATATTTCAAATGACTTTTCGCTTGAAACCAATTTTGCATTTTTGTATTTTTCTGTAAAACTAAAAATACAAGATGAATGGTCTGGTTCCATATGGTGAATTATTAAATAATCAGGCTCTCTACCATTTAATTCTTTTTCTAAATTTTCTAACCATTCATCATTAAAATCAAAATCAACAGAATCCATTACTGCAATTTTTTCATCTAAAATAATATAAGAATTATATGCCATACCATTTGGTACTATAAACTGACTTTCGAATAAATCAATTTTTTTATCATTTACACCTATATATTTAATATCATTTGTGATTTTCATTTTAACCCTCCAATGCTTGTCCTTCAAATAATTTGTTGTCATTTAAATCAAAAGAATTTAACTCAACTTTTTTTATATTTAAATCATCATAAGTTTTATAATAATAAATCCCTTTATCTGCATTACAACAAGAAGAGTAGCGAGTATATTCGTATTCGTTATCTCTAACTAAAACACACCCTTTAGGCATAGCGACAGAACTTAAAATATAAAAAAATTGGTTAACGCTTTCTGTTTCGCTACTCCCTGATTTTGATTTATATTTTACAAATGCAGCCTTAATAAATCTTGAAGCAGAAGAAAAATCACCTGGGAGTCCTAAAGCACCAAGACCTAAACTATAATTATTTAACTTAATTTCACTTGAAAATTTATTCACACTTTCGCCCTCATAAAGTGACATATAATTATTTAAATTCATTAAATGAAAATCAAATGTCGGATTATTAGTTAAAACACCAACAGGGTTTTCATAAATTTTCAAACCATCTTTTATGCTTTCAACTGTAACTGATTTTACTTTATCTGAAATAATAAAGTGAAGTGGCGATAACGGTAGATTTTCACTAAAACTGATATTAACAAGATTTATTTTTTCTAATTCGTCAAGTGCTTCATAAATATTTTTACATTTCCCTAATATATATGGAATAAACTCAAATGGAGTAATATTATTTAATTCATTATGAAACGGTTTATAATCTGCATTTTCTGGGAAATTAAGTCCCGCCATTGAAAGACCTTTTTCATTAGTTGCATCAAAGTAAAGCGGAAATTTATCAATAACAGTTGCCATTCCAATTAAAGCATAATGTTGTTTTAACTCTTCAACACACTGCATTTTTAAAGGAAAATTTCTCGGTGTTATAACTACCCTTTCGTTATAAGAACGCTCTACATCTAAATTTCTGCCAAAATAAAAGTCGTATGTTTTATAAGTTATTGCAGTACACATAAATAAATTCACCCAAAAACTATTATATCCCACAAGAATTTTTTTTATAAATTCTTGTGGGATATATATTTAAAATTTATATTTGATTCCGCTATTTATAAATCCTGCATTTTTAAAATCGTCTGGGTTTTTGCGAACAATATAATCTATATAAGAGTCAATAAGCTCAGCGGTTAAAATATAACCTGACGGATTCATATGACCATGAAGAAAGAATTTCTTTTTAAAATTCTCATCATAAACAGGTCCGTATTTATAAAGGTCTATTACATAAGAATTAGAAAAAAGTTCTGCTAAATTATAAAGTTCATTATAAAACAAATCTGCTTTAGGATTATTTGCTCTTGCGTCATCTTTCGGGAAAGTCACAAAAAAGAATTTTGCGTCTGGGCTAATCTCTTTATAACGACTTATAATTGCGCCATAGTAACCTATGAAAGTTTTATTATTTTTAGTGTAATCCTCTTTATTTATATCAGTTACAGAACCAACTTCTATATCCTGGTTAAGGTCATTAGCACCTAAAGCAATAACATAACATTGACACGCTTTATCTTTATTAAAAAAATCATTATTTTCTGCAAAACTTTCCATATATTCTTTTGCAGTCATTCCACCACGCGAAAAATTAAACGCAGTTAATCCGTTTTTTCTTGCTATATATTGTCCCCACGAATACTCATATAAATCGTAGTATGCTTTGTTGCCATCTCTGTCACAAGTTTCAAATTCACCAGAAGAAAGACTATCACCAATAAAAGCGATTTTTCTGAAAATTGATGTGTGACTATAACCAGTGACTAAATTATCAAGTGGTTTTTCATTTTCGTTATAAAATTTTTCATTCCAGTCCATTGTACACAACCTACTCTTCCGGTGATAAAAATTTAACTGTATAACCTTGATTAGAAAAATAATTCATTGCAAGTTTTCGAATTTGTAAAATAGTCTTTTTAGGTATTTGGCTTGTTTTAGGATAATCCCACAAGTCAAAAGTATCAATATTCACCATTTTTGTTTCCTCAATTATTTCAGAATATATAGCGATACCTTTTTCACCTATTTTTATGTAGAGAAAATCATCTTCGAAGATAATTTCTCCCTCGTTCATATTTTTGAATTTATTATTTGTTTTCTTTTTAAAATCAACAAATTGATTACCTTCATTTTTCAAAAGTTGGAATACTGTTTGCTCTGTATCAATACCCTCAATCTTAAACTCAACATAATTCTGATTATCTTTAAAATCGAGTTTTCTTTTTAATAACTTATTTTTAATTATTTTAATTCCTCTGTTACGTGCATAATTTTGTGAAAAAGCATCGGGTAACCAATCACAATTAAACACTATAGTTTTATTTTCAAAATTAAAAACGCAAGGAATTATTGATTCGTTAAATCCATCAGTATCCTCTTTACATAGTAAATTGAACAGATGTTTTTCGAGTGTTGCGTCAACAGAATCGGCAAAAACCACAACAATATCTGTTCTTTTTAAAGGAGATTTCTTTTGTTGTGCATCAAGATAAAAAGCTTTCTTTTTACCTTTTAAATTTTTTGAATTACTTTTTACTGACTTTATAATATTTTTAAGTTCTTCGTTAGTTAAACACCCAATTGAATATGTAGAAATAATCGTTTCTAAACCCTTGGCGTGTGCAGAAACAGGCATTTTAAACTGATAGCGTAAGATTTCTGGTTGGGGAAAAACTGTGGTTGGTTCATATCTTACACCAAGTTTTGCAATATTCTTCTCAATTTTTTCTTTTGATATATTTTTAGGAAAATCAAATCTTGTACGTTTTTTATTATTAGCATCAATAATTTTCAAAACCAATTCTGCTGAAAAACTGGCAGGGAAAATTTTGACTAAAACCAAAATATCGACTATCAATAGTACAAAACAAATAACGAGCCGTACTTCTTCTTTCAAAAAACTGAATGTTAAGATTAAAAATGGTAAAACTGATATAAAAATTAAAAAACTTGCTATAATAAATTTACAAAATCTTGCGTTTTTAATTTTAAAAATCTCCACAAAACTCACCCCATTCTAATTACTTTAAATTTCAATTCAAAATAATTCGTCTATTAAAATTATTAAACACACCATGGCTTTTCATTTATAAACACTCTGAAAAGTGGCAAGCAAGATGTAAAAAATCTTTTGTAAGCAATACAATAATCTTCACTTAACTGTGTTCTTTTACATCCACCTGCTCTGCAAAGACCAAAAACATTACATTTTTTACACTTTTCAGGAATTTTAAGACTTTCTTTAATAAAGTTCTTTGCAGTTTCACTTTTCTCCATTGTAGCAAAATCAGTTTCAAGAATATTACCGAGAAAATATTCATCTGTACAATAGAAGTCGCAAGGGTAAATATTACCATTTGCTTCTGAAACAAACTGATGCGTACAATGCCCTAAAATCCCACATTGTTCAACCGGTTGCCTTAAAAATAGCCTAACCCAATTATCAAACTGACGAATACTTATATAATTGTGACGAACATAATCTTTTACATAAAGGTTAAACACTTTAATGAGAAAATCACCATATTGCTCAGGTGTCATATAAAGTTCGCTTTCTTCTGTACTACCAAACGGTTTAAGGCAAGGTATAAACTGAATATATTTAAAACCTTTAGAACGGAAGAATTTATAAACCTTTTCGCCATTTTCTGCACAAAAACCAGTAAGAACAGTTAAAATATTAAACTCAACATTATGCTTTTTAAAAAGCTCTGCAGTAGTAAGAATTTTATAAAAAGAGTTATCCCCACTCGGTTTTTTACGAAATTTATTACCGTCATAATCGCCATCAAGACTAAGACCCACTAAAAAGTTATTATCGTGAAAAAAACTTGCCCATTCTGCATTAATTAAAGTACCATTTGTCTGAATACCATAAAAAATATTACTATTTTTAATATTCTTCTCTTTTACTTTCTCAGTAAAGAATTTAAAAAACTCAAGACCTGCAATAGTCGGCTCACCACCCTGAAATGCAAAAGAGACGTTTTCACTATCAGCATAGTTAAGTGCTTTTTCTATTAAAATCTCGGCAGTTTCTTTTTCCATAACACCAAAACCAAGATGTTCTCTATGTTCAGAAACATCTTTATAAAAGCAATATTCACAAGAAAGATTACAAAGTGATGATGCTGGTTTTATCATCAAAGAAAGTGGTGGCATAGTGTTTTCCTCTCAAATTTAATTAAAGGGTGACATTTCTGCCACCCTTAATTTTATTGTTCAATTATACCGCGTCTGTTATCTTTGAAATCGTCAAAAATTTCATGCATACGCTCGTTAAACTGGTCTGAAATTTCAGGGTAAACAGGTGTACGGTTGTAATTCTCTGCATAGTCATCAGTAAGAATATGAAGCCAATTCTTTCTGTTTTTATCCCAGAATGCAGAGTTATCATTCTGAATTTTTTCAAAATATTTAAATGTTACATATTCATTTTCAGTAAGAACATCGTAATCATATTCAGGATACTGTGAAGTAACCTCACTAACAGGAACTGCATACTGAATTGCTTTAAGTTTTTCGCGCTTCATATGAAGAATAGGATGGTCTTTTGTATGTATAACACTATCATTTTTAAGTAATTCAGACATTGAAATACCGTCTATAACTCTGTCCTGAGGTAAATTGTTGTCACTACCCTCAACTGTAATGTCACAAAGGTCTAAAAGAGTCGGGAACAAGTCAACAAGAACCGCAGAATTTTCTCTCTCACTACCCTTTACACCTAAAGCACCATTGTCATTATCCCATCTAATCATAAACGGAACTTTCTGACCGCCCTCGTATGCCAAATATTTACCACCACGAAGGTCACCAACTGAACCTTCAAGAGCAGGTCCGTTATCACTTGTGAAGACAATAATTGTATCATCAAGAACGCCTTGTGCTTCCATTTCATCAAAGAGAATACCAAGGTAATGGTCAAATTCTGTTACACAGTCAACATAAGTACCAAGACCTGTTGTGCCATCAAAATCATCACCCGCGTAAACCGGTGCGTGTGGCCAAGGTGTAGCATAATATGCAAAGAATGGTTTATCATCCTGTGATTTTTCTGCAATCCACGAACTGATTTCATCATGAATCCATTTTGTTGCCATACTCTGGTCTTTAAGGTCTTTTGTAGAGTGAGCAATCTCCCACTCGCCATTTTCTTCTGTAACATGGTAGAATGGAGTCATATCATTAACATGGTGGCTACCATAGAAGTAGTCAAATCCTTGATTTGTGGGGAGGTACTCACCATAATCACCAAGGTGCCATTTACCAAACGCACCTGTGTTATAACCAGCCGCTTTAAATGTTTCTGCAATAGTAATTTCATCACCGAGCATACCATCAGCATTATTACCCATTTCAACAGAATTGAAAATACGGGTTTGAGCAAAAGGAGTAATTGTCTGAACTGTTGGATAAATAACATTATCTGCATAACCACGGTATGGATATCTGCCTGTAAGTGCCGCAAATCTTGCAGGTGAACAAACAGAATAAGCAGAATAGAAGTTAGTAAAGTTAAGACCATTTTCACCAATCGAGTCTATATTTGGTGTATCATAAATAGCACCATTTAAAGAAACATCACCATAACCTAAGTCGTCCATTATAATTACGAGAACATTTGGTGACTCTTTAGTTGCTTTATTATCAACTTTTTTAAGATAGTCATCGTGACCTTCCCAAAGTCTTTCTGTGTTAGGTTTAGCGCGAAGGTTCATTGTAAGTACATATAGAACAGATGTACCAAGTAAACAAACAGTAAGAACAGCAGTTAAAACTGTTTTTAAAACATTATTTTTAAATGTTTTCTTTGTAACAAAGAAAAGTGCCCATAAAGATACAGCATTAGGTGCAACAATAAGAATATTGCCAAGCAATCTTGTAAATAAATTACCCTCACCAGTAAATAATGAATTATCTTGTGAAGCATAACCTACAAGACCAGATGTAAATGCACCGAAACCTGCATCTGCACCCCAAATTACAAAGTATAAAACCACACCGAGACTTGCTGCTGCATAAGCGAACACCATTGGTGCGTAAACTTTCTTTTTAATAATAAGACTTAAAGTAATAATTGCAGAAAGAATGCAATTAAAACCAACACAAACAACTGCTGTCATATTGATTCTTGTAACCAACATAGCAATTGCAAGTGCTACACCTATAACCATTATAATCAGCGGGAATATTTTTTTACCCAAATCAAGCTTGATTTCTTTTTTCATATTTTTTGAAAACCTCCACTAACTTGTAGGGATATTATACTAACAATTACAAAACTTGTCAAGAAAAAAGCAAAATTTTAGTCAAAATTGAGCAAAAAAAGACACTCCGTCAAAGAAGTGTCTTTTAAATAAATTATTTTGTACCAAAAAGTCTGTCACCTGCATCACCAAGACCAGGAAGAATATAGCCATTTTCATTAAGACATCTGTCTAATGTAGAAACAAAAATATGAACATCTGGATGGTCAGTTGCAAGTCTTTCTACACCCTCAGGTGCACCAATAACACCCATAAATTTAATATGCTTACAACCCCGCTTTTTAATCATTGTAATAGCATCAGAAGCACTACCACCTGTCGCAAGCATAGGGTCAATAACAAGCACCAATTTATCTTCGATGCCCTCTGGAAGTTTACAGTAATATTCACAAGGCTCTAATGTTTCTTCATTTCTGTAAAGACCAATGTGCCCTACTTTTGCTGACGGAAATAATGTGTGAACACCATTAACCATACCGAGACCAGCTCTTAAAATAGGAACAATTACAATAGAGTCATCTTTAACTTTATATTGTGTACAAGTTTCAAGTGGAGTAGTAACCTGACACTCCTCTGTTGGAACATCTTCTTTTAAACACTCAAAAGTCATTAAAGTTGTAATTTCTTCAATAAGCTCTCTAAATTCTTTCATACTTGTCTTTTCATCACGGAGTATTGCAATTTTGTGATTTACAAGTGGATGATTAAAAATAGTAACATTATCAAAATTTTTCATTTCAATTTTCCTTACCTAATTTAGATTTTTCGACTTTAGTTAATATTGCATTTGTAACTATACCAATAATAAGTGCAGTTGCTATTGATGTAATCTGAATTGTATTTGTAATTTCACCAGTTTCTGCAATAGCGTATGGAATTTGAATTGCAAGACCACCAATACCAGAAATGAGTATCGAAGCTACAACAAAAAGATTTTTATTATCATCAAGGTCAAGGTTTTTAAACATTTTAAGACCCGAAACTGCAATAAAACCATAAAGTGTAAGACAAACACCACCCATTACACAAGATGGAATTGTCTGAAGAATAGCCATAATTGGACTAATAAATGAAAGAACAATACACATTAAAGCAGTTGTTGTAATTGTGATTATAGAAGCGTTTTTAGTAATTGCAACACAACCAACTGATTCACCATAAGTAGTGTTAGGACAAATACCAAATAAAGTACCAGCAATTGAACCTACACCATCACCTAAAAGAGTTCTTTTAAGACCAGGTTCTTTAATAAGGTCGTGACCTATAATGTAAGAAAGGTTTTTGTGGTCTGCAATGTGCTCTGCAAATACAACTAAAGCAACTGGTAAGAACGCAATAACAACTTCGGCAATACCACCAGCATTAAGAACTTGTGCGTTTTCGTTTGCAAGAAGAATTTCAGGTGAAAGTTCACCACTCATAATTTCACCAATCGCTTTAAGACCAGCAAATCGTGGGAATGAGAAGAATGCAGAAATACCTTTAAACGCACCATCCGCTGTGTAGAAATTATCAATAATTGGTTGGAAATTGATAATCATAAGATAATCTGTTTTAGTTGCAATACCAATACCAGTAAAAATAGCTGCAACTATGTAACCTGCCATAATACCTAATATAAAAGGAATGAGTCTTGCCATTTTATATTTTTTCTGTGTTGAACATATAACAATCACAAAGAAAGCAACAAGACCACACAAAAGTGACACAAGGTTATATGAGCCATACATAGCAGAAGAATTAGCTCTTACAATATCACCCATAGCACTACCGGCAAGAGAAAGACCGATTAAAGCAACAGTTGGTCCAATGATAACTGGTGGCATAAGCTTGTCTACCCAATTAGTGCCAACAAAGTGAATAATAATTGCAATTGCAACATAAACAAGACCAGCTACTGCAGAACCTAAAATAATACCACAATAACCATAAGCAACAGCAACACCTAAAGAACTTAAAAATGCAAATGAACTACCAAGGAAAACAGGACTTTTAAATTTTGTAAACAACTGATAAACCAATGTACCTACACCGGCACCTAAAATTGCCGCCGGAATTTGAGTTGGTAAACCAATAATTGTTGGAACTGCAATAGTTGCCGCAAGAATTGCAAGCACTTGTTGCAAAGCAAGAATAATTAATTGTGAAAACTTTGGTTTGTCTTTAATGTCATAGACTAAATTTGCCATAATAACCTCCAAAAATACAAAATTTGATGTTTTACACCATTACTTTTATATTAACACACATTTTTTATGTTTTCAAGTATTTTTAGTGGTGATGATGGTGATGATGAGAATGAACTGAATTCAAATTCAAATGAGCATTACAATTATTTTCGTGACAATGTTCCCCTACTGTTTCAAGTTCAAGAGTAGCGTGACTTATACCGTGTTCCGAAAGTTCTGCTCTAACCTTTTCTTTTATTTTATAACCATCTTCATTTGTAACGATATGCATTGTAGCAAAATTACTGTTGCCATCCATACTCCAGATATGAATATGGTGAGCATCTTCTACCCCGTCAATTTTTAAAATATGATTTTTAATTTCTTCAATACTTATTCCGTGTGGAGTTTTTTCTAAGAATAAATCTAACACTTCTTTTAAATTTTTAAAGGCATTTATAAAAATAAAAACTGAAACACCTATTGACATAAGCGGGTCTATAATTTTGATATCTGTAAAATTCATAATGATTGCACCGACTAAAACAACTGCCCAGCCTAAAACATCTTCTAACATATGAAGATTAACTGCCTTCTGGTTAAGCGAACCACCACCATGTGTAACAAAAGCTGCAACAAAATTGATTACAAGACCAAAAACTGCAAAAATAATCATACCCTTGTAATTAATTTCAGTGGGATTCATAATTTTATTTACAGCATTTATAATTACAACAACAGAACCAACTAAAAGAATTAAAGTTGTAATAACACTACCAATCACTGAATATCTCAGATAACCATAGGTATACTTTTCATCTGGCTTCTTTTTGCTTTTCTTTTCTAAAAAGTAAGAAATACCAATACTTGTAGCGTCACCTACATCATGAATAGCATCTGAAACTATTGCGACACTACCGGTAAAAATACCACCAAAGAATTCAAAGATGGCGAATGATAAATTTAATATAAAAGCGATTAAAATATTCTTTTCTGTTTTCATAAGTTGCTCCTAAAATTTAAATTAAAAATATTATAACATTAAACATTTAAAATACAATAAAAAATTTTTGAATATTTTTGAATAAAACACTTGACAAGCGAATATAATTTATGTATAATAGCAAAGCACTTTGAGAGTGCAAGTAAATACATCGCGGGGTAGAGCAGCTTGGTAGCTCGTCGGGCTCATAACCCGGAGGTCGTGTGGTTCAAATCCCGCCCCCGCAACCATTGAAAACATTGAATTCTTTTGAATTTAATGTTTTCTTTTTTTAGCATTTCTAACATATTATCTAACAAAAAAGGATATGTAAAAACACTACACTTTTACATATCCTTATAATTTTAATCAGAGTAACTCACTTGTCTATCTGTAAAAAATTCTGTAAATTCACGGCAAAGGTCCATAGCAAACTTTTGAACTTTACCTTTCACCCAAAATTCACGAGCCATTTTATATTTGAATTCGTCACCTGTTTGTTTCTCTGCTTTTACGGCTTCAAAATCAAATATATCAAAAATACGCTCTACACGTGTTTCGTAGGTAGATGTATCATTTTCATTAATTTCAATTACACGGTAACCACATTGTGTTGAATGAAAAAGACCTATGTAACGGGTACTAAGAGAATTTACAATGTCAATCCCCTTATATTTAACACCAAAAGCGTTGGTGTGATCGTGCCCAGAAAACATAGCAAGCACGTCGCCTTTTTCAACCATTGCATTAAATTGCCCATAGTTTTCGTAACCGGGACACGGAAATTCTCTTATAGTGCCATAGTTTATCTGCTCTGGGTCAAATCTATAATATTCATCGTCATTATATAAATGTTTATAAGCATAAGGTTTCTTTGACTCACTTTTTTCTAAAACATCATAAATTTCACCGACAATAATATGTTGAAAAACGAGTGAATTTACTGTTTCACCATTATTATCTTCTTTGAGCTTATCAGAAGTTTTGTTATACCATTCAATCTGGTCAAGTCTTACACAACTGTAATGACCATTTTCGTCATAGTCACCCGAATCAAATACCCACAGATTAAATTTAACCTTTTCACCATTTGAAGAATATACAGGGATATTATAAGTACCACAACCCGAAAGTGATTCGCCATCATCAACAGAAACTGAAGAAGAGAAAGTGTTATAATATACCATCAAATCTTCTCGTGACATAGCGCCCTCTTCTGAATCGTGATTACCAAAAGTAACTGCAACTGGAATATTTCTTTTTTCAAAAATATTCATTAGTGCATTTATCATTTTCTTGGTATCTTCTACATTTTCGCAATTTGTAACAATATCCCCTGTCAACATTACAATGTCAGGATTTTCCAAATCACATGCTTTTTCAACTAGCCATATTGTAGGGTCAAAGTTATGGTTAAGTTTTAAGTGTGTATCAGTAATATGTAAAATCTTGAGTTTTCCGTTTGAATTAAATTTTATGGTTTTGTCTATATTATTTTGAGTGTCTGCCGGTGAATAATCAACACCAGTATATTCAGGTCTTATAGAAAGAGATAAAACACCTAATATAATAACAAGCACTATTACAAACGGAATTATTATTCGTTTTTTCATTAGTCAATCTCACTATAATCAATTTTAATAATTTTTGTACTATTTAAGCAAATATCTGTGTTATTACTGTGATAATACGCTAAGAGCATAAAATCTTCGCCCGCATAAATTGCAGGATAACAATAACCATTATTCAAATCATCTTCAATATAATAAAGATTTTCTTTAGTGAACGTTTTACCGTTATCTTTACTAACAGCCATTACATAAGGTGTTCTGCCCCAAGGCTCACTGTCATCTCTTAAAATATGTTCGGGAACAGGATTAAAAATTGCAACCGTATTTTCACCACAATTTTTAACAAGCATTGGTGAACATGCAGAAGAAAAAAACATATTAGGCTCTGGAAGAGTAAATGTTTCACCATTATCAGTTGAAAAACATTCATATTGAAAACCGAGACCAGTTCTTATATAACACCAGATTTTACCATCTTCATATTGAAACAACCCTGGTTCTTCGTAACCATCGGGGTTTTGTGGGAATGGGCATTTAAACACTTGTGAAGTTTTTCTGAAACTTTTACCATCATCATCTGAAATAAAAAAGTGAATTTCACCAGGTTCGAAATCTTTGTCTGTGTTAAGAACAGTATGTTTTGCAACTGAAAAAAGAATTCTACCATTCTGAAGTTTTAAAACTCTGTCGTTATTTAAAACAAAATAGTCCTTTTCTTCTAAACATTCCATACAACTAATAGGTTCACACCAGCTTTCAGCTTCATCGCTCGAACGAGTAAAAACAATTTTGTCAGTACCATCAAGATTTTTATGTATGTAAAATGCACCAATATCATCATTGTTCATTCTTAAAAACGAAAGGCACATTAAATTTTTTGCATCGTCAGGTTTTTCAAATAAAACTTTTTTATCCGACCATGTTTCACCATCATCTTCAGATAATATATAAGAAATTCTTGCACAGAAATCATCGTCCCAATCGTTACCTATAAATTCAGTAAAGCCAAATAAAATTGAACCATTTTCGAGTTTTATAAATGCACCTTCGCCATTTCGCTGATTAAATTCACTTGTACCTAAAAAATTTACTTGTCTACCAATTTTTTTCATTATATCTCCAACAACTCAACTATTTTTTCTTTTGGATAAGCACCAACTGCTTTATTCACTAATTCACCATCTTTAAAAATTAAAAGAGTAGGAATACTTGAAATGCCATATTTAACTGCAACTTCAGATGATTCATCTACATTGATTTTAAAGAAGCTTACATCAGCTTTCTCGTTTGAAATTTCTTCAATAATAGGTGCAATCATCTGACAAGGCATACACCAATCTGCAAATAAATCTACAAGTGCAACACCTTTACTGTTTAAAACTTCGTTCTGGAATTCATCACTGTTAATCTTTTTAACCATTTTTATACCCCCATTATTTTGATTTATAATAAAGCATACAGTGGCAGTACCCTTCAAATTCAGGGTCCGCTATTTGTGTCTTAAATTCTTCACACATACATTTATTCTCCGGTAATTTGCCTAATTTACAAGGACAAAAGCCATCTTTCTCTTTTAAACCCTTTTTAATTTTTTCAACAACAGTTTTGTCCTCATTTAATTTAACTGCCAAAGTCATCACCCCTATTAAATTTATTATAAATTATTTTTAGTATTTTATCAACATTTTTAAATAACATATTTTTACTTTTATTGACAATAATATAAAAAATTGTTATATTTATATATGTAATTTAAAAAATCAAGAGGTGCATATTTATGGCAAAAACTGTTAAAGACATTCTTAATATCATTAAAGAAAATGATATTAAAATGGTAGACTTTAAAATGGTTGATATTAATGGTCAATATCGTCACGTTACTATCCCTGCAGAAAACTTTTCAGAAGATACTATGAAAAGCGGTATAGGTTTTGACGCTTCTAACTATGGCTACGCAGTAGTTGAAAAGAGTGATATGGTATTCATTCCTGACCCTGACACTGCTCTTATTGACCCATTCTGCTCAATTGGTACCCTCTCTATGACAGGTAATGCAATGATTATTGATACACCTGAAAATCGACCTCTCGCACAATACCCAAGAAACATTATTAAAGCGGCTGTTGAATATATGAAAAATACAGGCATTGCTGATGAAATGAAAATTTTACCTGAATTTGAGTTTTATCTTTTCGATGATGTTACCTGGAATGTTGGCGGCAACTACATCGGTGCTTCAGTAGATGCTAAACAATCTTACTGGAACTCTGATACAGAAGGTCATGGTGTTGTTGTTCCTAAACAAAAGAACTACCATATTGCAAAACCATTTGATATTTCTTATGAATGTCGTAGTGAAATGTGTCTTCTTATGAAAGAAGCAGGTATTGAAATCAACTACCACCACCCGGAAGTTGCTGCATCTGGTCAATTTGAAATTGAACCACAACTTGGTGAAGTTATTCACATGGCAGACGCTACAATGATGATTAAATACATCATTCATAATACTGCTCTTAAATATGGCAAGAGTGCGACATTTATGCCAAAACCAATTTATGGTGAAGCCGGTAGCGGTATGCACGTTCATATGATTCTCTTTAAAGACGGACAACCTGTTTTCTCTGATGATAACGGTTACTCACATTTAAGTGAAACTGCTCACTACTTTATTGGTGGTCTTCTTAAACACATTGGTTCACTTTGTGCTATTACAAACCCAAGTACTAACTCATTCAAACGCCTTGTTCCAGGTTTTGAAGCTCCTGTAACAGTTGGTTATGCAACATCTAACAGAAGTGCTGTTATCAGAATTCCTGCATATGCAAAGAGTCCTGACAAACGTCGTTTTGAACTTCGTAACCCAGACGCAACTTGCAACCCATATTTCTGCTATGCAGCAATTCTTATGGCTGGTCTTGATGGTATCAAAAATAAAATTGACCCAGCAAAAAATGGTTGGGGGCCTTACGACTTTAATCTTTACAATCTTCCTGAAGAAGAAAAAGCAAAACTTCAAGGTCTTCCAACTTCACTCCCTGAAGCACTTGACTGTCTCGAAAAAGATTTCGGTTATCTTACTGAGGGCGGTGTTTTCCCAGAAGAACTCATCAAAAACTTCATTAAAACAAAACGCGCAGAATGTAGTCAATTAGCTGCAATTCCACACCCTGCAGAGTTTGATAAATATTATAATCTTTAATATATCAAAGGGAGAATGCAAATTCACATTCTCCCTTTAAAAAAACTTAAAAAAAACTTGAAATATTTTCAAAAAAAACTTGCTTTTTGAATATGTTCGTGGTAATATATACAACTGTATGAATAGGTAACGGAGGTGAAATACGTGCCAAACATTAAATCAGCAAAGAAAAGAGTTCTTGTTAACCAGACAAAAGCTGCTAAAAATAAAGCTACTAACTCTGCTCTTAAAACTGCAATCAAAAAAGCAAATGCTGCTATTGATTCAAATGATGCTAACAAGGCTGATGTAGTTAAAGTTGCTGTTAAGAAAATCGACCAGGCTGCTGCTAAAGGTCTTCTTCACAAAAACAATGCTGCCCACAAAAAGTCTGCACTTGTTACAAAGCTTAACAAAGCTAACTAATTTAATATTAGTTTGAGGAAAAGCCGTGGCAAAGTGCCACGGCTTTTCCTTTTTATAATTTTCCCCACAATGAAATTTTATAATTTCATTGTGGGGAAAAAATCATCTTGGTAAGAAACCTACTTTTTTCATTACCTTGTCGAGTGTTCTTTGTGAAATTCTGGTTGCAAGCTCTGCACCATTTCTCATACATTCCTCAAGGTATTTCTTTTCATTTATAAGTTCTTTATATTTTATCTGAATTGGTTCTAATTCTTTAACAACTGCTTCACCTACTGCAGTTTTAAAGTCACCATAACCTCTACCATCAAATTCTTTTTCAATTTCATCAAAAGATTTGCCTGTACAACAAGAGTAAATTGTCATAAGATTATTTATACCATCTTTACCATCTGCAAAACGAACACAAGCTTCGCTATCTGTAACAGCGCTCTTGATTTTCTTCATAATAACATTAGGTTCATCAAGCATTGAAATATATGATTTAGGATTATCATCAGATTTACTCATTTTCTTGAGTGGGTCCTGAAGTGATGTGATTTTAGCACCCGCTTTACCAATAAATGGCTCTGGCATTTTTAAAACATCACCATAAATCGCATTAAATCTGTCGCAGATATTTCTAGCAATTTCAAGGTGTTGCTTTTGGTCAGCACCAATCGGAACAAAGTCTGCATTATAAATGAGAATATCTGCCGCCATTAAAATTGGATAATCAAAAAGACCAACTGTAATATTATCTTTATGCTTCTGACTTTTTTCTTTAAATTGTGTCATTCTTGCCGCTTCACCAAATTGTGTGTAGCAATTTAAAATCCAACCCATTTGTGCGTGTGTTGGTACATGGCTTTGTACAAACACAATGTTTTTTTCAGGGTCAATTCCTAAAGCTAAAAGCAACGCATAAAGCTCTAAAGTATTTTTCTTTAATTGCTGTGGGTTGTCACGGAATGTAGGAACTGTAATTGAGTGTAAATCTGCTACACCATAAAGACAGTTATAATCATCGCACATATTTGCCCAGTTTTTAAGAGCACCTAAATAGTTACCTAAAGTTGGTGTACCAGTTGGTTGAATACAGCTTAAAACAATCTTTTTCTTTTCTTGTGTGTTTTCCATAATATATAAACCTTTCGAGTAAATTCCTAAAACCTATTTTATTATAATTTCATTCCAAATGCAACATCATATTTAGTTTTTTCTAATTCAGTAAAACCATATTTTCTATAAAATCCAAGTCCGACTTCATTTTCAGCACTGCAACAAAGCATTACGCCTTTTATTCCTTTAGCTTTGTAATGCTCAAAAAGTGCATTTAAAAGCTTACCACCTGCACCAATGCGTTGATACTCTGGTAAAATATTTATATGAAAATGTGCAGGATATTCACTTTTAAACTTTTCGTGAATTTCAGTTGATGCTAAAGACCAGTTATATCTTTCTTCTCCTAAGCACTTATTCATTTCACAATATTCTTCGTGAAGTGCCTTTTTATATGGTTCAAAGCTTTCAGCAGAGATTATAAAACCTACTGCTCTGCCATCATCATCTAAAACGAAACAATTTTCAGGTTCTCGTTCAATATAATATTCACAAAATGTATGTAAAACTAAATTTGCAGTATCTTCATCAGGAATACTGTCATAGCCCTCAGCATTAAGACACGCAAATTTAACATTTCCTGCATCTTTCTCTTCGTATTTTCTTACAGTTACCATTTGAAATCACCGCCATATATTATAGTGAAAATTGACCAAAAAAGCAATAGTAAATTAAGAGTTGCAAGAAATTCAAATTTTATATATAATAATTCCGGGTGATAAATATGAATTTTGATAAAATTACAAGAAAATCAATAGAATTGTTAGGAAAGACAATTGTCCATTTAATGCCAAAAAAAACTTTGGCGAATGAAGAAATTGCTAAAAAACACATGAAAACTGGTGATAAAAACTTTGAATTTACATGTGGTGATTTTTTTACCTGTGGTTTCGCTAAAGAAATATTGACGCCAGAAGATGTTAAAGATAATAAATATTTTATAGCGGGTTACGATTCAAATAACAAAGCAGAAGATGTGCTTGACGATATGTACGCAAGAGCGTTTTTTATTGATGACAACAAAGACAATGGCGGTATTGTTATATGTGCAATAGATGCAGTTGGTATGAGCAGAAAAGATATAAATGATATCAGAAAACTCGTTCTTGAGAGCACTGAAATCGGTGAATTAAAATCTATAAATATTTGTTGCACTCACACCCACTCTGCAATTGATACACAAGGGTTATGGGGCGAAAAAATTTATAAGAGTGGCAGAAATGAAGAGTTTATGGCAAAGCTCAAAGAAAAAACTTCAAACGCAATTATAAATTCATATAAAAATCGTACAGATGGTAAATTATATTTTACAAAAACAAAAACAGAAGATTTGCAATTTGATTGCAGAACCCCCGAAACATTTGACCAAAATTTAAACAGAATTCATTTTATACCAACTAATAAAGAGAAAAAAGAAATTTTTCTTGTCAATTTTGCTTCACACGCAGAGCTTTTAGGTAGCAAAACTAAAACAGTAAGTGCTGATTTCCCATGTTATATGATTAAAGAAATGGAATCTACTCACAAGAATTGTGAAATTATTTTTGTGAATGGTGCAATTGGTGGAATGATTTCCGCTAAAGAGATTAAAGCGGTTTACCGTAACACAATAGATTGTGAAGAATACACTAAAAATTTTGGTAAGAATTTAGGTGCACTTGCAATTAGATTAAAAGATGAAGAAGAACTTTCACCTATTATAAATATCAAATCAAAACAAATAAATGTACCAGTTGAAAATTTCGTTTTAACACTTGCAAGATTTTTAAAGGTACTAAACAATGACTTTTTGAAAAAAGGTACAAAAGCATTTGTGATTTCTGAAACAGGATATTTAGTCTTAGGTAAAAATCAAGTTGCAATGTTTTTAATTCCAGGTGAATTATTCCCTGAACTTTATAACGGTGAATTTTTAACCACCGAAACATCTGCTAATAAATGCAAAGCAGACTACACACCTCTCAATAATATGACTGATATAAAAAATAATTTTGTCGTAGGACTTTGTAACGATGAATTGGGTTACATAATACCGAAAAACGATTTTTATCTCAATGAAAAAACACCATATATAAATTCAGGTAACGACCATTTAGGTAGAAATCATTACGAAGAAACGAACTCGGTTGGACCGAGAGTGGCAGAAACCATTCTTGATAGTGTTGAGAGTTTGGTTAGCAGTCAGGTTTAATATAAAATTGAAAATTTCGCATCTGCTGTCAGCGATTATAAAAATAACTACATTCTATTATTATCAGTTGATATTTAAATCAACCTTTAATGAAAGAATGTAGTCTTTTTTATTCATATTTAATTATAATTGCGTCGGAGACCCTTTAATTCCGAATTACGCATTACGAATTCCGAATTAGAAAAGTCCAACAATTTTGCCATCTTCACTAACATCAATTTTTTCTGCTGATGGAACTTTTGGAAGACCTGGCATTGTCATAATTTCGCCTGTGAGAACTACTATAAATCCTGCACCTGCTGAAACCTTAACATTTTTAACTGTTACTCTGAAGTTTTCTGGTGCACCTAATTTGGTAGCATCATCAGAGAAGCTATATTGTGTTTTAGCAACACAAACAGGAAGTTTATCAAAGCCATTTTTATAAAGTGCCTGAAGTTGTTTTTGTGCATTTGGTGCAAAGTCAACACCATCTCCACCGTAAACTTTTTTAACAATAGCTTCAATTTTGTCTTCAATTTTAGCATCAAGCTCGTAAGAGAATGAGAAACTGCTATTATCTTCTTCATTACAAAGACGAACAACTTCTTTTGCCATCTCTTCACCGCCCTTGCCACCATCTGCCCAGACAGTTGAAAGAACAGTATTAACACCTAATTCTTTACATTTATTGATAATAAAATCTATTTCGTTATCTGTATCAGTTGGGAAACGGTTTATAGCAACAACGCAAGGAAGCTTGTAAACATTTTTAATATTTGAAACATGACGAAGAAGATTTGGAATACCTTTTTCGAGTGCAACTAAATCTTCGTTGCCTAACTCGTCTTTTTTAAGACCACCATGCATCTTAAGAGCACGAACTGTACCTACAACTACTACTGCAGATGGTTTTAAATTAGCCGCCCTACATTTAATATCGAGGAATTTTTCAGCACCTAAATCAGCACCGAAACCAGCCTCTGTAATAGCATAATCTGCCGCACCCATAGCGAGTTTAGTAGCAAGAACTGTGTTACAACCGTGAGCAATATTTGCAAAAGGACCACCGTGAACAAACGCAGGTGTACCCTCAAGTGTTTGTACAAGGTTTGGCTTTAATGCATCTAAAAGTAATGCTGTCATAGCACCCTGTGCATTTAAGTCACCACAAGTAACAGGTTCGTCATTGTAATTATAAGCAACAACAATTTTTGAAAGACGCTCTTTAAGGTCTGTAATTGAAGTTGAAAGACAGAAAATAGCCATAATTTCACTTGCAACAGTAATGTCAAAGCCATCTTCTCTTGGTACACCATTCATTCTGCCACCAAGACCATTAACAATACTACGAAGCTGTCTGTCATTCATATCTACGCAACGCTTCCAGGTAATTTTCTTAACATCTATGTTAAGTGAGTTGCCTTGTTGAATGTGGTTGTCAAGCATTGCTGCTAAAAGGTTATTTGCCGCACCAATTGCGTGGAAGTCACCTGTAAAGTGCAAGTTAATATCTTCCATTGGTACAACCTGAGCATAACCACCACCTGCTGCACCACCTTTTATACCAAAAACAGGACCTAAAGATGGCTCTCGTAAAGCAACGCAGGTTTTATAACCTAATCTGTTCATACCATCTGCAAGACCAATAGTAGTTGTAGTCTTACCCTCACCTGCTGGTGTTGGTGTAATAGCAGTAACAAGAATAAGTTTAACTTCTTTTTTATTATTCTTTAAATATGAAAGGTCAATTTTTGCTTTATATTTGCCATAGGGCTCTAAATATTCGTCTGTTATACCGATTTTTTCTGCAATTTCACCGATTGGCTTCATTTTACAACTTTGTGCAATTTCAATATCTGAAAGATATGCCATTTAAACTCTCACCTTTCTAATGAGCTTGGTAATCTGCAAAAGCAGATTACCTACTCTTAAATCTTATTTAAAATATTTAACTGCTGATTCAAACATTCTGATGTTGTATTCACCATCAACATTCTTGTAAAGACCAGCACCAATTCTTTCTGAGTGACCCATTTTACCAAATACTCTACCGTCTGGTGAAGTAATACCTTCAATAGCAAATGCAGAGTCATTTGGATTGAACTGAACATCAGTTGTAGCGTTACCGCTTAAATCAACATACTGAGTTGCAATCTGTCCGTTTTCTGCGAGTTGTTTAATTAAATCTTCACTTGCATAGAAACGAGCTTCACCGTGTGAGATAGGAACATTCACAATATCACCAACATTCATAAGAGAAAGCCATGGAGATTTGTTAGAAGCAATTCTTGTTCTAACAATCTTAGACTGGTGACGAGAAATTGTGTTGTATGTAAGTGTAGGACAGTTTTCATCTGTATCAATAATTTTACCGTAAGGCACAAGACCTAATTTAATAAGTGCTTGGAAACCATTACAGATACCGCACATAAGACCATCACGATTATCTAAAAGGTCTGTAACTGCCACTTTAACAGCGTCATTTCTGAAGAATGCAGTAATGAATTTACCTGAACCATCAGGTTCGTCACCGCCTGAGAAACCACCAGGAACGAAAATCATCTGACTATCGTTTACAGCTTTAGTAAATTTTTCAACACTTCTTGAAATACCATCTGCAGTTAAGTTGTTAATAACAATAATTTCTGCTTTTGCACCTGCATCTTCAACAGCTTTTGCACTGTCAAATTCACAGTTTGTGCCCGGGAATACAGGAATAACTACTTTTGGTGTTGTAGTTTTAATTGAAGCAGATTTATGCTCGCTTACACTATACTCAAAGTTTTTAATATCTTTTTCTTCGTAATCTTTTTCAAGTTCGCAAACGCAAACTGATTCATTACCAAGCCCGAGAGCATATTCTTCAGTTGTAGCACCTAATACTTTACCATCGTTTACATCATCAGTAACTTCAAGAATAAA
>JAZRSC010000019.1:0-33637 GCA_045651285.1 Acutalibacteraceae bacterium | reverse complement strand
ATTTAAACCTTATTTTACACACCTTTCGCACATTGACACACCAAACTCGCGTACCTGTGTACGCTTCGGGTGTGCCAAAATGCGAAATCTGTGCAAACTAAGGTTTAAATAAAAGTTATTAATTGAATTTACAATCAACGCGAAGCGTTCCGGAATTTTCAATCTTCAACTTTCAATTTATAGCAAAGGGTTAGGAAAAATGGATAAAATAAATACAGTCGTTGTCGGTTATGGTGGAATGGGTAAATATCACGCTGACAACATAGCAAAATTTGAGAATTTTAATCTTGTTGGAATCTACGACATTAAAGAAGAAAGATGCAATTTAGCACGCGAAAATGGTGTTAAAGCCTATGACAGTTTTGAAGATGTGTTATCAGATGATAATGTAGAGCTTATTGTTTGTGCTACTTATAATGATAGTCATAAAGATATCGCTATTCGTTCTATGAGAGCAGGTAAAAATGTTATTTCAGAAAAACCTGTTACTATGTGCTCAGAAGATTTAGCAAAAATGATTAAGGTGTCCGAGGAAACAGGTAAGCTTTTTACTGTTCATCAGAACAGACGCTGGGATAATGACTACAGAACTATTAAAAATATAATTGATAAAAATGAATTAGGAAAAGTTTTCGCAATTGATTCACGCGTTTATGGTTCTCGCGGTATTCCAGGTGACTGGCGACAAGAAAAAGAACACGGCGGTGGAATGGTTTTCGACTGGGGTGTTCATCTTCTTGACCAGATTCTTATGATTAACGAGGGTAAAACAATCGAGTCAGTTTATGCTACAGTTACTCATATTACAAATGATGAGTGTGATGATGGTTTCAGAACACTTATAAAATTCAGAAATGGTCCTGAATGTGTAGTTGAAGTTCTTACAAATAACTTTATTGAAGCACCTCGTTGGTATGTCTGCGGGGAAAACGGTACTGCAATTATCACCGACTGGGATTTAAACGGTAAAATTGTAAAAATCAAAGATTGGGAAAAAATTGATGCAGTGCCAATTCAGGCAGGTGCAGGTATTACAAAAACTATGGCACCAAGAACTGATGAAACAATAAAAGAATTCCCACTTGAAAAAATTGAGGTAAAATGGGCAGATTATTATAATAATATTTATGATTGTTTGAGAAATGGTGCAAAACCTCTTATTACTCATGCTCAGCAGGTAAGACTTATGCGCCTCATGGAAGCGATTTTTGAATCAGCAGAAAAAAATACAGTTATCAGTTTTGAATAATATTTTTGATTGGAGTTTTTGCTATGGCAACATTTAAACCATTTAAAGCATTACGCCCCGTGAGTGAATATGCAAGTAAGGTAGCGGCGTTACCTTACGATGTTATGAACAGTGAAGAAGCAAGAGAAATGGTAAAGGGTAACCCGTACTCATTTCTTCATGTTGATAAAGCAGAAATAGATTTAGAAAAGGGTGTAGATATTTATTCACCTGAGGTCTATTTAAAAGCAAAAGAAAATTTAGAAAATCTCGAAAAAAATGGTGCTATGGCACAAGATGAAAAACCTTACTTTTATATATACCGTCAGATTATGAACGGCAGAGAACAGACTGGTCTTGTGGGCTGTGCTTCTATTGATGATTATATAAACAACCAGATTAAAAAGCACGAGTTAACCAGAGCAGATAAAGAAGCGGACCGTATCCGCCATGTTGATACCTGTGACGCAAATACAGGACCTATCTTCCTTTGCTATAAAGAGTGTAACAAGGCAGATGAAATTATAAGTAGATTCAAAAATGATAATAAACCTGTTTACGACTTTGTAACAGAAGATGGTATTTCAAATACTGTATGGGTAATTGATGATGAAAATATAAATAATGAGCTTTCAGCACTTTTAGAAAATGCGGGTGCATTTTATATTGCAGATGGTCACCATCGTTGTGCCTCGGCGGTTAATGTGGGTAAAAAACGCAGAGAAGAAAATCCACAATATGATGGTACAGAAGAATTTAATTTCTTTTTAGCAGTTTTATTCCCTGCAAATACACTTTCTATTATGGATTATAACCGTGTGGTTAAAGATTTGAACGGTAATAGTGAAAGTGAATTTATTGATAAAATAAAAGAAAAATTCGAGATTGCTGAAAGTGATAGCAAAGAGCCTTATGCACCAACAAAAAAGCATACATTTGGTATGTACCTTAATGATAAGTGGTATATTTTAAAAGCAAAGAGCGGTACATTTAATGAAAATGACCCAGTAGAAAGGCTTGATGTTTCAATTCTTCAGACTAATCTTTTGTCACCAATTCTGAAGATCGGTGACCCGAGAACTGACAAAAGAATTGATTTTATTGGTGGTATAAGAGGTCTTAAAGAATTGGAAAGACGCGTAAACAGTGATATGACTGTTGCATTTTCAATGTATCCTACAACACTTGATGATTTAATGGATATTGCAGATGCAAACAAAATAATGCCACCAAAATCTACTTGGTTTGAGCCCAAGCTTTTAAGTGGATTATTTATTCATAAATTAGGTGAGTAAAATGTTTAAAATAGGTTGTCATTTATCTAGTTCGGGCGGTTATCTTGCTATGGGTAAAGAAGCGGTAAGAATTGGTGCAAATGCATTTCAGTTTTTTACCCGTAACCCTCGTGGTGGTGCTGCAAAACCGCTTGATTTAGATGATATAAAAGCTTTTGAGGAATATAGAAAAGAAAATGAAATTCTTTCAGTTTTAGCACACGCACCTTATACTATGAATGCCTGTGCAAAAGATGAAGGACTTCGTGAGTTCGCTAAAAACACTATGCTCGATGATATATACAGACTTGATAACATAGAGGGTGCTATGTATAATTTTCATCCGGGCAGTCATGTAAGTCAAGGTGCAGATGTCGGCATTGATTACATTTCTTCAATGCTTAACGAGGTAATAACTAAAGACCAGAAAACTATTATTTTACTTGAAACAATGTCGGGTAAGGGTAGTGAGGTCGGTAGAAGCTTTGAAGAAATTAAAGCCATTATAGATAAAGTTGAGTTAAATGAAAAAATAGGTGTTTGTCTTGATACTTGCCACATTTATGATGGCGGTTATGATGTTGTAAATGATTTAGATGGTGTGCTTAATGAATTTGATAGAGTAATTGGTCTTGACAGATTAAAAGCAATTCATCTTAATGATACTAAAAATCCATTTGAGAGCCATAAGGACCGACACGAAAAAATTGGTGAGGGTTATTTAGGCTTAGAAGCAATAACAAGAATTATAAACCACGAAAAGTTAAGAAAATTGCCATTCTTTTTAGAAACACCAAATGATATTGATGGTTACGAGAAAGAAATTGCTCTTTTAAAAACACTTTATAAATATTAACAAAGAATGAAGAAAGAGTGATTTTGTTGAAAATTTATGTTAACTGTGATATTATTAATATTAGAGGTGAAAATTATGAAATTTTTAAAAGATAAAAAAGGTTTTTCATTGACTGAACTTATAGTAACCGTATTAGTTTTAGGTATTTTGACCGCTGTTGCAGTACCTGTATATGCCGGCGTTTCTAAAACTAAAAGAATAGACGATTGTTATGGAAACAGAATTGTTGTTTCAAATGTTGTTAAAGAAGTTATGGTTGGTATGATTGATAATGGTAAAAAACAAGATTCAATTAGTATGACTTTTGCAAACCAAGCCCATGTGCAAATTTCACCTGCAAATTTCCCACAGGATTACGCAAGTAAAGAATGTTTTATTCTTTCAACAGATGAGGCGACTGGTGTGACTATAGGCGATATCAGAGGCGGTTATAGAACAGCAGGTGACTACTCAATTGGTTGTGAATCTGGTCACTATTTAAAGCGTAAAGATTTAGAAAATGTCAAGTTTTATAAATATTTAGCAAATCAGGAAATTCCACAGTGTGCATTTGAAGAAACTGACGAAGTCGATTATAAATATTATATTTTCAAAGATGGAACAGTTCTTTGTGATTGTCCTGAATGTATAGAGGCAATGAAAAAGTAATAAATTAAAATGGAAAGAAGATTTTAGGTTATGGCAAAAAAAGAAAAAAAATCAGGTAAGAAAAAATTACTGGTTGTATTATCCGTTATTCTTGTGGTGGCAATTGCAACAAGTACGGTTGTGTTTGTGAAATACAAAGATATGATAACACCACCTGAAGAAATCCCACAGGATACAAATGTTTACGATTTTGATGCTGATGAAACAGTACCTGAAACATTGGCATCCGACCCTATTTTTGACACTATTTATGAAGAAACTGCTGAAAGCTACAAGGATGCAGTTAAAAAATGGGCTACTAATGGTGGCGAAATAATGTACAGTAACCATGTTATAAATATCTTATGCTGTGGTGTTGATACAAGAAACCCGAACGCTATTGCAGGTCTTACAGACACCATTCTTATTATGTCAATCAATACCGAGTTAAAGACATTGACACTTACATCAATTATGCGTGACTCATTCTGTTACATTCAGAATCCTGATGGTACTACAGGTACATTCAATAAAATCAATGCTGCATTCCCATTCTATGGTGTAGATGGTCTTATTCCTGCAATTGAGAACAACTTTAAAATCAGAATTGATGGTTATGCACTTATTAACTTTTCACTTTTCAAAGCGGCAATTGACAAATTAGGTGGCGTTACAGTACCTGTTCAACAGTATGAAGCAAATTATATGAATGCTAATTATCCTAATTGTAGTATTGAAGTAGGTGACGCGGTTACATTAACAGGTGATGAAGCACTTGCTTTTTGTCGTAGTAGAAAATGTGACAATGATGGTGATGTGAGCAGAACTCGCCGTCAAAGACAGGTTATTCAGTCATTATTAGGAAAAGCAAAAGATATTGAGCTTTCTGAGGTTGATGACTATGTAAAGACTTTCTTACCTTATGTGCAAACAAGTTACACTACAAAAGATGTTTTAGAATTAGGTACAAGAGCGGTTACAGAAGGCTGGGCATCTTATGATTTTACACAAGTTTTAGCACCAAGTGAAGATGCTATTAAAGGTGTAAGTGGCTCTGCTATGTGGTACTGGGCAGTTGACTACCCACTTGCAGCCCAAAATGTACAGAATGCTATTTATGGAAAAACAAATATTGAATTAGCAGAAGACAGAGTTACTGCAATTCAGTTGCTTACAAGATATGGTGAAAGATAATTTATGGAATTTATAGACGAAGTTAAAGTCCAGTTGAAAAAATCTGCTGAAGAATTACTTGAAAAAGCAAGGCTTAAATGTGGCGACATTGTAGTTGTGGGTTGCTCTTCAAGTGAAATTCTAGGCGATAATATGGGAACTAATTCAAGTCCCGAACTAGGTGAACAGGTCTTTTTAACATTAAATGAGATTTTTAAAGCTAAAGGTATTTTTCTTGCGGCACAATGTTGTGAACATTTAAACAGAGCAATAATTATAGAAAGCGATGCGGCAAAAAATCTTGAAATAGTAAATGTAATTCCTGTACCAAAAGCGGGCGGTTCATTTGCGACTGCGGCTTATAAGCATTTTGAAAATCCTGTTGCAGTTGAAACTATAAAAGCAGATGCCGGACTTGATATTGGTGGAGTTTTAATAGGGATGCATTTAAAAAATGTTGCAGTGCCAGTTAAACTTTCAGAAAAATCAATAGGCAACGCGTTATTTCTTGCAGCCAGAACAAGACCGAAGTTTATTGGTGGCGTTAGAGCAAATTATAATGATGAACTGTTATAATTAAAGTGCTGAATGCTGAGTGCTGAGTTTCGGAAGTCCTTCGGACTTGGTTATAATTAAATGTTAATAAAAATAAGTAAGTTCTATCATTTTCTATTTATGAAAACGATAGAACTTTTTATTTAATACTATATGCTTTTATTTGATGAAAATGAAAATATAAATTAACTATTGCAACAAATTATTACAATTACGGCGTAGCCCCTTAACTCAGCATTTAGCATTCAGCACTCAGCACTTAAGCGTAGCGCCTATCAGATTTCTGGAATTTCAATTGTAACTTCTCTTCCCAAATCAGAAGAACGAGCAATACCGTCAATAATTGCCTGATTGTAAATAATCTGACTTGTAGGAACAGGTGATGGGAGATTGAATTCAATAGCATCAATAAATGAACGGATTTTCTTATCAAAGTTATCTTCGTCATTTGTACATTCAGGAATAACTGTTTCAACACATTCACCAGCAATGTTGTGGTAAATTGTCATAGGTCCACCAATTGAACCATTCCAGCATTCTGTTGATGGGATTCTGAGACCGCCTTCTGTACCCATAATGATTGTATCACCAGGAGTGTCGCAGTGCATAGCCCATGCAATTCTGAAGTCAAGAACAATGTCATTTTCAAGACGAATATATGCAGCGGCAAAGTCATCAACACCGAAAACTTCTGTGTATTCAGGTTTTTGAAGATATTCAGGTTTTTTACCGAAAAGACCTGCTTTAAAACCTGTAACTGTGAGTGGCTTCGGGTAACCGATTGCATTAAGCACCATATCAAGTGAGTAACAACCAATATCACCTAAAGCACCAAGACCTGCAGTATCTTCCTGAATGAAAGATGTACCGAAAGGTGTAGGAATACCCATTCTTCTACCGCCACCGGTCTGAATGTAATAAATTTTACCAAGAACACCGCTTTCGCAGATTTTCTTAACCATTTTCATATTCTCATCAAAACGAGGTTGGAAACCTATTGAGAGAATTTTACCGCTTTTCTTTTCTGCTTTGCAGATTTCAACTGCTTCTTCTAAAGTAACGCACATTGGTTTTTCAAGAAGAACATGAACACCGTGCTCTAAAGCATAAATAGCACAAGGTGCGTGTTGCTTGTTATATGTACAAATTGAAACAGCGTCAAGTTCTTTTTCGTTGTCGATAAGTTCTCTGTCGCTGTTATAATATTTTGCACCTTCTACACCATATTGTTTAGCGAATGCTTCTGCTTTACCAGGAACAATATCTGCTAAAGCAACAATTTCAACATCCTCACATTTCATATAGCTTTTTGCGTGTGCTTCAGCAATCCAACCACAACCGATAATTCCGACTTTGATTTTTTTGCCTGTGTAAACTCTTTCTTCTGTTTGCTTTTCTTTAAAAGCATCTAAAATACTTGCCATAAATATCCTCCTGTATCTGTAAAAACAGATATAAAATTAACATATTAAGATTACCACATTAAATGAATTCTTTCAATAGAAAATGTGATTTTTGAATAGTGGAAAAATGCACAAATACACACTATATATTGTGGTATATTTAACTAAAACTGAAATTTTTGTGAAAAAATGATGTCAGAAGAATGTATTGTTAACAATTTATTCATATTTTTGCAACAAAATAGTAGTAACCAGTGGTTACTATATAGTTGCCAATACGAGTACGCAAGAGGTAAAACTCTTCTATTCAAGAAAAACCCGTCGCAATGTGCGGCGGGTTTTTCTTTTTTGTGAATTTTAATACTCTTATATTGTAAATTTTAATTTATTTTTCATCTTTTATATATTGCAATTTATAATGTTTTATTATATTATTTATAGGCGATTTAATTAAAATATAGTTTCCCTTTATATATAACAAAATACAGTAGGTGAAAAATTTTGGTAATTTATCCGGATTCTTTCAGCATAAAGCCGGACTCTGAAGTTACGGTTGCTTTTAGTAACCTTTTAAATACAGCCTCTGAAAATGCAAAACCTAAAAATCTATTATTAGAAAAAGGTAATTATGTATTTTTAAGCAAATATGCAAATGAACGAGAACTTTATATTTCAAATACTATTGGCGATAAAGAGTATTCTGAAACAGATAAAAAACATATTCACAAAATTGCACTTGATTTAAAAGGTATAAATGATTTAGAAATAGATTTTAACAATTCAACATTTATTTTTGACGGTATTATGACAAATATCGTTATTGAAAACTGTGTTAATGTAACTCTTAAAAATCTTAACATTGAAACAGTACAACCGAATGTACACAAAATAACTATAATGCAGACCTCACCATTTTATGTTACTTTTAAAATTGATGAGTCAAGTAATTACAAAGAAGAAGATGGCGAATATTTCTGGTACGGAACAGATTATAAATTAGGTTTCACAGAACTTAAAAATTCTGGTAGTTGGACTCCGACTGCAAAAGCGTCAAACTATAACCATGTAAAAAGAAATGGTTCGCACCCATTTTTTGGTGTATCTACAATTAAAGAAGTTTCGCCGAGAGTGTTTAAAGCCAGGTATTTAATACCAAAAGATTTTGAAGCGGGTCAGATTTTTTATGTATTCCCGAAAGCAAGAAAAAATGTTGGCATTTTAGTTGATGGCAGTAAAAATATTAAACTCGAAAACATAACACAACGCTTTAATTATTCATTAGGCTTAGTTGCACAGAATTCTGAAGATATAACACTCGAAAATTCTGACTTTTCTCCAAGAGAAGCGGCGGAGGTCGATTTTTCATCACTTGCAGATTTCGTTGTTTGCTCAATGTGTCGTGGTAATGTAAAAATTAAAAATTGTAATTTCAGTTCATCAGGTGACGATGGTTGTAATATTCACGGTGTTTTCTTTAAAGTTATTGATAGTAATGATGAGACAATTGTTGTCCGTTATGGTCACAGACGCACTTTTGGATTCAACCCGTTAAGAGTAAATGATACAATTGTGTTTATTGACCCGAAAACCCTTGCAGAGCACGGTGAAGCGAAAATTCTGCAATCTGAAATGCTCGACAGGTATCACATAAAATTAAAGCTTTCAACAAAAAATAACCCCGTAGGTGCAGTAATAGAAGATGTTACTGCGTGTCCCGATGTTGAGTTTTGTGAAAATACACTTAACAGAGTTGCATCAAGAGGATTGCTTGTTGTAACGCGTGGAAAAATTTTAATTGAAAATAATAAGTTTTTAAATACTGGTAAAAGTGGTATTTATGTTTCAAGTGATGCTCTTACATGGTATGAAAGTGGCGCTGTGAAATCTATGATGATAAGAGGCAACGCGTTTATGAATTGTGAAGAAAGTGCAATTCTTATAGCACCTGAAAACAGACGCTTTACAGGATTTGTTAACGAGAATATTTACATTGAAAACAATTTGTTTATGCTTAATTCAATCCCTGTACTTAATGTAAGCTCGACAAAAAATATTCTTATGAAAGCAAATGTGTATAAAGGAAAACCTGCTTTTGGTAAATATATTATTGCTAAAAATGTAGAGGGATTAGTTCACGATATATCAAACTAAAAACAAAATCGACAGACTATTTTTAATAATCTGCCGATTTTATTTTTAAAAATTGCTTGAATTACTTTACTTCAAAAGATTGCTTGAATTACTTTACTTCAAAAGATTGACAGCAAGTGTTATCACTTGTTTTTGCACAAGAGTTACAAGCAGTTACTTCAATAGCATTTTTTGTGCAGTAGTTAGCACTTTGTGCGTGGTATTTGCAAGAATCAACTGTGCAACCAATAGAATTGTTTTTGTGTTCCATAATAAATTACCTCCTTAATTCCAGAGTGTTAAAACACTCTTACGAGTTTATTATGTACAGAAAATTATAAAATAAACGAAAGGTTTTAAATCAATGAAAAAAGAAGATGTAATTTTGACTTGTTATTCACTTTTGAGAAAAGAAACACCATTGAGCTTTGATTGTGGTAAAATATGTAATGGTAAATGTTGCAAAGGTGATGAAAAGACAGGGATGATTTTGTTTCCGGGTGAAGAAAAGTTTTTAGATGAAAATATAAAAATAAAAGAAACAAAAGAGGGAGTAAAAATAGCGGTTTGTAATGGTAGTTGTGACAGGAACAAAAGACCGTTATCTTGTAGAATTTATCCATTATTTCCAATTGTTACAGAAGATGGAAAAATTAAAACTATAATAGATTTAAGAGCAGACTGTCCATTGAAAAGTTGCGACTATAAATTTCAAAAATCATTTATAAGAAAAGTGAAAAGGGTAGGGAAATACTTATTATTGAATGAGGAAACAAAAGCACTTTATATGGAATTGTCTGATGAAATAACTGAACAAATAGAGTTAATGAGCCTTTTAGGATGACATTTTTTGTCATCCTAAAAATTTTTTAAAAAAAGTGTTGACAAATTAAAGTTTATCTGTTATAGTAATAACAGTAATCATTACTACTTATTTGAAAGCGAGGTGAGTGAATGAGAAAATCAAGACAGCGAGATGCAATTCTTGATTATGTAAAGCTTTCAGTTGAACATCCGACAGCTGATATGGTATATGAAGCAGTAAAACGGTCCATACCAAATATAAGCCTTGGTACAGTTTACAGAAACTTAAATCAGCTTGTAGATGAGGGCTTTATAACAGTAGTTGAAACGAGTGATAAAAAAGTTCACTACGAGGGTAATTTAAACGACCACATTCACTTGCTTTGTAAGGATTGTTGTAATATTACAGATGTATTTATGAAAAACGAAGTGCCAGATATTTTCGAGCAAACGGGTTTCAAAATACAATCGCAAAAAACAGTTTATTATGGCATTTGTAAAGAATGTCAAAGTACATAGATAAGTAATTATCTATAAATATTATTTACATGAAGGAGTTTTTAATTATGAAAAAATGGAAATGTTTAGTTTGCGGTCAAATCGTTGAAAGTGAAACAGCACCAGAGGCTTGCCCACTTTGTAAAGCACCTGCAGAAAAATTTGTTGAGGTAAAAGACGAAGAAATGACTTGGGCAGCAGAGCATGTTTTAGGTGTTGCTAAAGGCGTTAGCGAAGAAATTCTTGAAGGTCTTCGCGCAAACTTCAACGGTGAATGCACAGAAGTTGGTATGTATCTTGCAATGGCAAGAGTTGCTCACAGAGAAGGTTACCCAGAAATCGGTCTTTACTGGGAAAAAGCTGCTTACGAAGAAGCAGAACACGCAGCAAAATTTGCTGAGCTCTTAGGCGAACTCGTTACAGATTCAACAAAGAAAAACCTTGAAATGAGAGTTGAAGCTGAAAACGGTGCAACACTCGGTAAATTCGAGCTTGCTAAAATGGCTAAAGAACAAAATCTTGACGCTATCCATGATACCGTGCATGAAATGGCTCGTGACGAAGCTCGACACGGTAAAGCATTCGAAGGTCTCTTAAAGAGATATTTTGGTTAATAAAATAGTTTTTCGTTAGCAAATTTAAAAAGCCGGTGGGAAAAGTTCCTATCGGCTTTTTTTAGAATATAAGGATGGTAAAATATGGATAATACTGCATTATATAATTTATCTTATGGTGTTTATGTTATTACTACATGGGGTGAGGGTAAGGCAACTGGTTGCACAGCAAACTCTGCTATGCAGATAACTTCAACCCCGGCAACAGTTGCTGTTTCAATAAACCATGATAACTACACCAATAAATGTATTAAAGATACAGGCATTTTTGCGGTGAATATTTTAGGAGAGAACATTGACCCGATTATAATAGGTTCTTTCGGTTTCAGAAGTGGTAAAGATGTTGATAAATTTGAAGGCATTGAACCACTCGTAAAAGAATTTACTCCTGTATTACCACAAGCAATGTCTTACATTACTTGTAAAGTTATAAATACAATGGAAACAGATACACATACTATATTTTTAGGTCAGGTAACAGATGCAGGCAATCTTTCAAAAGATGTACCTATGACATATAGCTATTATCATAAGGTAGTAAAGGGTAGTACCCCGAAAAATGCACCGACGTATAAGGGAGAATGAGTAAAAAGAAAACAACTCGGGGGAATTTCCTCGAGTTGTTTTTATGTAATTATAAGCATAGTGTTATAATACCGCCGATAGACAAAAATGTGATATTATGTCGAAAAGAGAAAATCAAAAATTGAAAGCAATGTATATTGCAAAATATCTTCTTGAAAATACAGATAAAAATCATGCGGTTAATGCAAGTGATAATAAATTATAAAGCTTCGCAAATATTTAGTTTATAGCACTCGATTAGTTTATTATAATAAAAATAACTCCCACTACTACGGGCGACCAAAGGCCTGCCCCTACCATAGAGGTAGGTAATTTTTCGGTTCATTTATACTAATTCAATTCATTTAGTACAGTGTAAATAAACGAAAAAATTTGCTCACTTCATCGTAGGGGCAGACCTTTGGTCGTCCGTAATAACGCGTTCAAAATAATAAACAAACAAAAATGAAACAATATATTGAAAATTACAATATTAAATTTCAACGCAGTAGGGCGTATATTTAATAAATTTTGTCATTACTACTTGCATATTCCAAATTATAGTGTTAAAATAGTGTTAATTATTAAACAGATTGTCATTTGAGGTGTGAAATATGGCAAACAACAGAAAAGATTTGAGAACAGAGCTTCGCACAATGCGTTTTGAGTTCGATTTATTACAACGAATTCCTTGTAGCGAAGAAGAAAATAGAGCGTTCAAACGCTACTTAGAAGATGGTCAGGATTTACCACAGGGTGTATTCCGTTACAGAAATTCTGACGGTAAAAACTCCGAGTCTGAATTTTATACAGTGTATGAGCCTGATTTAAATGAAAGGGAAATAACAGAATTTCTCACAATGAAAAAATTACAGATTTTAAAATCAATCAAAGGGTCTATTACACTCTTTGGTTCTGTAATTTCAATCCTTCTTCTTGTGCTTTTTGTTTTTGTGTTAGCGGGAAGGTGAAAAATGCAGAATGCAGAATGCAAAATGCTGAATGCTGAGCCAAAGTAGTGCTGAGTGCTGAATGCTGAGTGATGAGTTAAGGGGCTACGCCGTAATTGTAATAATTTGTTGTAGTGGTTAATTTACATTTTCAATTTTTAGCACTTATAAGTAGTGAAACTTCAATAAAAATACAAACAAAAAATTCTATCATTTAAAGTTATCGTAGACAATAAATGATAGAATTTTGTTGTTTTTATTCAGTAATAATTATAATCAAACGCGTAGCGTTTCCTTAACTCAGCACTCAGCACTCAGCATTCAGCACTCAGCACTACTTTGGCTCGGCACTCAGCACTGTTCTGACCACTGACAACTTGTAATTCCAATCACAGAAGAATAAATACACTTTAAGATTAACAAAATCAGAATAAAGTGCAAAAAAATGTCATTTTTAGTCAAAAATACATCATTTAACTAAAACTACTTTCAAAAAATATTTTATATGCTACAATATAGATGTTGAAGCAATTTTCACACCAATTGTTTCAACGGGGTTTGAAAAAACCTAAGGGGGAGGGATATTAGTTTTTAAATTAATATTCCTGAAAAATCACAGAATCAGGTTTTGCAGTTTATACTGCTTCGCTTCTTTCCTGATTCTGTATTTTTTTGTCCTTTTTATGCAAATCAGTATATTTAAGTTGTATTAGTGTTGAAAAATGTCGAAAAATAAAGTATTATGTTATTAGTTTGTAATGTAAAAGGATTTGTTTATGAAGATTAAAACTATTATTTGCGTTATACTTTGTTTTTCGTTTTTTCTTTCATCTTGCAAAAAATATGATGAGAAAATTGAATTCAGTGAGAAAACTATTGCAGTAGAAATAGATTCATTATCTTATGAAGCTGCAAAGACTATAAAAAATGATGTTAAAGAAATAAAGACATTTTCAACAGTGGATGGTGCGGTAGCTGCATTAGAAACCAAAAATGCGGATTTATTGGTGTTGGATGAGTTTTCACATTCATTGTATAAAGGAAATGGAAGTAAAATGAGTGTTGTAAAGAGTTTAACCTTTACACCGGAGTATTGTATCTATTTTCATAACAACTCTGAACTACTACAGAAGTTTAATGTAGAAATATTAGAACTTCTGGAAAATGGTACAATAAGCAAAATAAAAGAGGCATATAAGACTAGTGACGGTTATTATCCTGAGTTAAGGCAGCTTTCTTCAACTGCTCCGACAATTATAATGGCTACAGATATTGCGGGTGCACCATTTACAGATTTGACTGAAAATGGTTGTGTTGTCGGAATTGATGTTGATATTGCCAACATAATTACAAATTCACTCGGGTATAATCTTGAAATAGTTGTGACGAGTACAGATGAAATGTTTAAAATGTTAAGTGAAGATAAAGTTGATTTTATAATGTCAGGACTTATGTACGAAGAAAAACGCGAAAGTGTTTATGATGCTTCATTTTCGTATTTAAGTGTTGAATATTATTTGATTGAAAGAGATTGATGTATTTTTATCGTTGTGATTTTGCACAACTTACTGTCGTGAAATTTGCCATTTTCAACAAGGTTGTTTTTTGGTGATTTATTTTACTTATTTTTATTGCAAACTTTTAATGGCTATGATATAATTACTAAGATATATGACCGTGGAGGTGTCTTTTTTGGAAAACGAAAATTTAGAAGTCCAAGAAGGCGTTGCGGTAGCTACTGAATCAGAAGGTGGAATAAACAGAGAGTATGTTTATGAAAATCGTCGCTATGTAGGTCTTAAAGAAACTGTATGGTATGTTGTTTACGATATGTGCCAGAGCTTCAACATTGACTCTTTCAGCGACCGTTTCGTTACTAATATTCTTCAGATTGACCTTGACTTTCAGACTATCGTGCGTGTAGTTAACGGATTTTGGGATGTTATCAACGACGTATTTACTGCGGCGATTGTTGAAAAAACCCGTACTCGTTGGGGTAAGTTTAAACCGTATCTCGTTGCACTTGGTATTCCAGGTACAATCGGTACTTGTTTCTATTGGTTAATGCCAATGCTCTTTAAAGGCAAAGGCGCAAGAGATATGTCTAAATTTATTACATATTTCATTTTGACCATTGTTCGTGAGGGTGCTGGTACTTTCCGTAGTATCGCAAGAACCGGTATGTTGGCAACAATTACGCCGCACCCTGTTGACCGTACACGACTTATTACAGTCGCAGAGTTTGTCTCTGGTGCTTTGGGCGAAAAACTACCACAGCAAATACTTACAGTTCTTCTGGACTTGATTGGTAACAAGGTTATTAACCTTTCATACACAAGTACATTTATGGTTATGGGTAACTTTACTTCAATTGTAAGTGGTTTCGCAGCTCTTGTGTTCTGTGTTATGACCCGTGAAAGAGTTATGCAGTCCATTGAAACACCAAGTGTTATTCAGGGACTTAAATCAGTTATCAACAATAAGCCAATCTTGTTATTAACACTTTCAGAAACACTTTCCAACTTCAGTGTTGGTGGTAGTATAAATGACTATTACATAGATGTTCTTAACTTTGCTTCTATGACAATGGTTGCAGGTATTCCGGGTGCTATTATTAACCCATTCTCATTCTACTTTGTACCATGGTTCAGAAGAAGATTTTCAACAAAAACTCTTTATCTTGTTTCAACAAAGATTCAGCCAATTCTCGATATTCCTGTATATCTCATAGGTATGATAGGTGGTAAGCACAACGGTCTTTATAAGAAAGTTCTGCCGATGTTCTTTGTTATGGCAATTAAAGAAATGATTTATATGGTATTCTGGGGTGTTCGTAGAGTTATTCCTAGTGAAATGTACAACGAAGCTATGGACTACTGTGAATGGAAAAATGGTTATCGTACAGAGGCTATGACTTCTGTTGCAAGAGAGCTTACCAAGAAGCTAGCAAGTATTCTTAACTCTGCAGTTTCATTACAGCTTAAGAAGATGATTGGTTACGACATCAGTTCTTATACTCGTGGTCAGGCTCAAACAGACGAAACAAAACACGGTCTTTTCGCTATTGCAACAATTATTCCTACAGTTACAGGTCTCTTGGGTATCGTTCCGATTCTCTTCTACGATTTAAGTGGTGAGAAGAGAGAGCGTATGTACGCTGAACTTCTTGTTCGCCGCGAAGAAATGGCTAAGAAGCTTGAAGATGCTTCAGCCGAAGAAATCGAGGCAATTGGTAAAGAACAAATGAAAATTGGTTCACAAAAACAAGATTTATAATTTAACAATATGGCGACAATGCTTTTGCTTTGTCGCCTGTTTTTTTGAAAGTGATATTATGTTAAAACAAAGATTTTTAAAAAATTCAGCACGAGTATTGACGGTTTCAACTGCGTTGCTTTTTATAAGTAATGCAATTCTTTGGGTGCTTTACGAGTTCCCGTCTGTCGAAGTAAAATTGGGTTATCTCGCTAAATTGCCTGATTTGTCTGTTTATATATTCACATTTTTGTCGTACCTTGCACTTAATGATGAAAAAGCGGCACACAGAAAAATTAAAGATATAAAAAGTCAGAAAAAACTTAAAGTTTTAAAAGGCTTTTTAATATTTGTATTTGTTTCGCATTTCTTTAAGGTTACAATTCAGGGTGCATTTGCTAATCTTAATAATCCGTTTTTTAGTGTAGTTTCTGATATATTTATGACAGTAGCATCATTCAGTTTCTTTTTATTGCTTTTGTCAGCGTGGTATTTTTTTAGAGATAAAACTGAGGGGAAATTAAATATTATTGCTGGAGTTTCAGTTATAGTTTCAATTGCTTACACTATAATTAAATTTTGGTTAAGTCAGAAGGTGTTTTTGGTACATTCATTTACAGGAATTCAGGATAACAGTTTTTTACTTGCACAAAGAATTCAATATGTAACTTGCCTTTTGCAATACGCAGTAAATATAGTTATGTTTATTCTGGTGAAAAGACATTACGAGAAAAAAGAATTTAAATCAGAAGAAAACAAAAAGAAAATTCCAAAGCAAGAAAGACCACAGGTTGTAACACTCGATTTAGAAGCTGGTTTTGGAATAGATAATGTAGATGATGTTGATTTTTCTTTCGAGAGTATTAAAGAAGAAAAGGACGAATGATTGAATAATTTTCATTTACCGCTTGTATAATTTATACAGGCGGTGATTTTTTTGAAAAAATTTACAGTTTTAATAGTGATTGCATTTATAATAAGTCTGACATCTTGTGGGAGTGTTTCACAGAATGTAGAAAAAGAAACCGATGTACAGGCAGAGGTTAAAGTAGAAGAAAAGACAGAGATGCGTGGTGTGTGGCTCAGTTTCTATGAAATTTCAGATATATGCAAAGGCAAAACAGAGGCAGAATATACCGAGAGCGTAAAAGAGATAATTGCGAATTTAAGTAACAATAAATTCAATACAGTTTTTTATCAGGTACGATGCTTTAGTGATGCTTTATATAATTCTTCTGTTTTTCCGACATCAAAATATATCGTGGAGACAGAAGGGGACGAAATAACCTTTGACCCGTTAAAAATTTTTATTGAGATTGCAAACGAATATAACATTGAAGTTCACGCGTGGGTTAATCCGTTGAGGATTTCTTATGAAAATAATATAAGTTTGCTCAGTAAGAATAACCCTGCAAGAATTCTCTATAACGAAGACGAAGATTTGAGCAGTCTTATTATTTGTGAAAAAGGAATTTTTTATAATCCGGCAGATGAAGATGCGAGAAAGGTAATACTTTCAGGTGTAAGAGAATTACTGGAAAATTACGATATAAAAGGTGTACAGTTTGATGACTACTTTTACCCAGAATGTGATGATATAAACGATGGTATTCTTTATAACGCGTATATGGATAATAATGGTGAACTCACTTTAGAAGAGTGGAGAAAAAACAATATATCTTCGCTCGTTTCTTCAACCTATAATCTCGTGAAAGGTTATAATGAAAATTTACAGTTTGGTGTTAGCCCATCTGCAAGTTTCAGGAAAAATGAAAAAATATATGCAGATGTAAAACTGTGGTGTCAGGAAGAGGGATTTGTAGATTATATAATGCCTCAGGTATATTATGGCTTTGAAAATGAAACTATGCCATTCAGAGAAACAGTGAATGATTGGTTAAGTCTTGATAAAAATGAAAATATCAGTCTTTATTTTGGTCTTGCAGTTTATAAATGCGGGGCGACAGATGAAAATGCCGGTACTGGTAAAAATGAATGGAGAGAAAATGATGATATGTTATCGCGACAATATGAATATCTTAAATTAAGTGATTCGTTTACAGGTGTTTCGCTATACTCTTATTCATATTGTTTTGATAGTAATGCCACAAAAAAAGCAAAAATTGAAATTCAAAAATTAACGGAAAAATTCTGAAATAAAAGGATTGTTACAAAACTTGTAACAATCCTTTTACACTTTGTTAATTTGACTTGAAAAGCGAAATATGATATTATATGTATATATTGTATTTTTTTGTCGAAATCAGGTGATATTATGAACAAAAGAATAATGAGAATATTATGCTTGTTGTTGGTTACAGCAACTTGTGTTTCTATATGTCCTGCATTTACACCATTAACTGCTTATGCACTTGAATATAAAAAAGGTGATATTGATGGTGATGGTGATATTACAACAAAAGACGCACTTTTGACAATGCGTTATGTAGCAAAAATTCAGGATTTAAACGATGAACAGATAGCAGTTGTAGATTTTGATGGTAATGGTACTATTGATTTAGAGGATGCCAGAGGTATTCTTCAATATGTTACATTAGGTGCAGGGTATGAAGATACTCTTTATAATGCTGGTTTCCCTGCATCTTATGTTGAGTTGCTTTTAGAGCTTCATAAAAAATATCCTGATTGGGAATTTAAAGCAATGAAAACTGGTCTTAATTGGGAAGCTGCAGTAAATGGTGAACATACACCACATAACAAGCAACTTATTGAAAAAAATGTTGATGCTTCTTTGAAGTGTAATTGTTCAAAATGTGATGGTGTTATTCAAGAGGCTTCCTCGTGGGTAAGTGCATCAAAAGCGGCAATTGAATATTATCTTGACCCTAGAAACTTTTTGAATGAACAATATATTTTCCAGTTTGAAAGTACCGCTTATGCAGAAAATCAGACAAAAGCGGGTGTAGAGGCAATTCTTGATGGTACTTGGATGGAAAATAGTTATATTACTTATTACGATGCACTTGGTAATGCTAAAACATACCTTGATTCTAAAGGAAAGAAAGTTAAATATTCAGATGCTATTATGAAGGCTGCAAAGGATAGCGGAATGAGTGCATATTACCTCGCTTCTAAAATTGTTCAGGAGGTGGGTTCTTCAAAGGCGTCTTATGCAGGTGGTTCCTGTGGTACAAATGCACCTTATAATGGTATTTATAACTATTATAACATTGGTGCTTACACAGGAGCAGTTGATGGTCTTGAGTGGGCTAATGGTTATCTTAACACAAAGAGAGCTACTGCAAAATTGTTGAAAGAGCCAAAGACGGATGCAGATGTTATAGTAACAATTCCACAGAATAGTTCATCTATTTATTATATAGCTGAAGAAAATGGTTACTATTATGTTTCAACTGTTGTAAGTGGAAAAAGCTACAAGGGTTATGTGCTTAAAAGTGCGGTTAACCCAACCACTACTTACGGCAGACCTTGGAGTGACCCTTATAAATCAATTTACTATGGCGCACAATATATTTACGCATCATTCTCAAAATATCAATACACAGGCTATTTACAGAAATTTAATGTAAATAAAGAATCAGGCAGTCTTTACAGTCACGAATATATGGCTAATGTAAGAGCGGCGGCAAGTGAAGCAAAACACACTTATAATGCTTATGTTGATGCAGGTATTCTTTCAACTGCAAAAACATTTGTTATTCCTGTGTTTAATAATATGCCGAATGCTGATGTGACAAGAGATGATGCTTTTAAAGCGGCAAAGCCGACAGTGAAATGCACTTTTTGTAATACAACTTCATTAACACTCAGTTGGACTGAGGTTAAAAATGCCGAAGGGTATCAGGTTTATAAATTAAATACAGAAACAGGAAAATATCAGAAAATTGCAACTACTAAATCGGATGTGCTCACATATAAAGACACTTTAGGGACATCTGCTACAAAAGCAACTTATAGGGTGCGCGCATACACTACTGCAAGAGATGGTACAACAATTGTTTCAAAATATCATCAGTTTGATGCTTCTACCTCAACCTTACCACCTACAAATCTTAAACTCACAGGCGTTACAGATGAGTCTGTTTCTTTGAGCTGGACAGGTGTTGACAATTGCGATGGTTACAGAATTTATCGTTATGATTCAATTTCAGCCTCTTATACATCAATTGGTAAAACAACCGAAACAACATTTACAGATACTACCGCATTAAGTGGTACAAGCTATAAGTATAAGGTTTGTGCTTATATTTATTATACACAGCATTTCCAATCATCCTACACAAATGAAATCACCGCAAAAACAACAGGTGAAGCGGCAACTCAATTGGGTAAAGTAAATGTAACGGATGTTCTTAATATGAGGGCAGAACCAAATACATCAGGTACGGTTATTATTCAGTTAAAGACTGGTACACAGGTTTATATAATAAAACGCGAGGGTGACTGGTACAAGATAAGAGCAGTTGTCAGCGGGACAACCTATACAGGTTATGCGCATTCAGATTATATTACCATTACAAATAGTGATTTAACCCGTGAACAATGTCCATATACAGAGCCGACCTCTACTCTCAGAAGTGGTAGTACAGGTGATGGTGTCAAATGGGTGCAATGGCATCTTTATAAATTGGGCTATTTAAAACAAAGTGATATTGATGGCGATTTTGGGCCTACAACACTTACGGCAGTTAAGAACTATCAGACAGATAAAAAATTAGATGTCGATGGAATTGTTGGTTCAGGTACGCGCGGTCAGTTAAAAACAGATTACAGTAATTCATAAACAAAAGCGATAGAGTTTTTTGCTCTATCGCTTTTATTTTTAATTTATTATATTTCCATTTGTTATAACAGTTTTAATGTTTATATCATCATCAAACAAAACAAAATCTGCGTCGTAGCCTTTTTCGATTTTACCTTTAGTTTTGTTAAATCCGATAACTTCTGCAGGTGTAAGTGACGCCATTCGTACTGCTTCGTAAAGTGGTACACCAACTGTTTTGTACATATTCTTAACACAATCTTTAAGAGTTGCTACTGAACCCGCAAGTGCAGAGCGGTCAGCAAGCTTCATAGCACCATCCTCAAAAATAACACCCATACCATTCTCTTGAGTATAAATGGTGTTTTCTTTAATGTCACTTGCGGCAAATTCAAGTCCGTCTGTGATTAAGTACATTTTTTCTACACCTTTTGTCTTATAAATGAGCTTTAAAAGACCTTTAGGCAAATGTCTTAAATCACCTATAACCTGTGTTGTAATTTCGTCAATTGTAAGTCCTGCTTCAACTACACCAGCTACTCTGAAAATACCCTCTTTAAAGCAAGATGTACAAGCATTATAAATGTGAGTAACATCGTTATAACCGTGCTTTACCGCCTCTTCTACTATTTCGTAGCTTGCCGCAGAGTGAGCAATTGATGCTACAATATTTCTCTTTCTTAATTTGTCACCTAATTCTAAACAACCGTCTTCTTCAGGTGCGGCACCCATAATGAGTATTTTATCCCACAATTCAAATAATTCATCAGGTGGATTTTTTTTAGGATTTAAAATATTTTCAGGACTTTGTGCACCTTTGTATTTCAGTGAAATATAAGGTCCTTCGTAATGAAGTCCTAAAATATTTGCTTTGTTTGATTTTTCACTCGCTTCTTTTATTGAAAGAGTAACATTTTTGAGTTGATCTATTGGTGAAGCTAAGGTTGTAGGGGCAATTGATGTAGTACCATATTTAAGGTGTGCCTCTGCCATTTCTATTATATCTTTATAATCTGTGCTCATTGCACTTTTGTTTCCGCCACCATGAACATGGATATCAATAAATCCTGGTGAAAGATACATACCGTCTGCATCTAGAACATTATCTGTTTCATTTTCTGCGTAATGCTCAACAATATCTTTTATCTTGCCATTGTCACAAAGTACAATGGCTTTTCTTATTTTATCGGTAAATATAACATTTGCATTTTTTATAACAAGCATTCTGTGAACTCCTTATATAAGATGCTTTTATTTTATTCTTATTTTTTGTAACTGTCAACGAAAATTTTTTTGTCGACTTATTTCTGCAAATTAGTTGGGATTTATAATTTATAATGCAAATGGTGGTTTTATGGTAACGGTGATTTATCTTGATGTTTTAGTTGCAGTTAATATTTTTGTTACATATATTCTGATTGTTTGTACAAGAGTAATTATAAAACTAGATACAAAAAAGTGGGGAGTAGTATTTGCAACAATTCTTGGTGGGGTAGCTTCTCTTATAATATTCTGGGAAACAATGCCTTTGGGACTTTCTGTAATTTATAAAATCTTTGTGGGAATGGCTATTTCGTATTCTGCATTTGTACCAAATAACAGAAAGTTGTTTTTGAAAACCACATTTACATTCTTTTTAGTGAATTTTATATTCGGCGGAGTTATGTATTTTGTCGAGGTGACACTTAACATAAATAACCTGATGTACATAAACGGTACTGTCTATTTTGATATAAGTGTATTATTTTTAGTTTCAATGACTTTAATCTGTTACGGATTATTACTTGTAGGGGATTATTTTCTTAAAAAAAGAGCAAGTGAAAACACACTCTATGATGTTGTGTTGTATTTCAGAAATGAAAAAGTAACATTAAAAGCGCTTTATGATACGGGTAACCATCTTACAGATGGACTTGATTCAAAGCCTGTAATATTTGTTGAACTAAAAGAAATTTTAAGTTTTTTTAATAGTAATGAAATAGAGTTTTTTATGAGTGGTAATTTAATTTCTGATGTACCAGTGACAATTAAAAGTGCTTTCAGAATAATTCCGTGTAGTTCAGTTACGGGTAGTAGTATTTTAAAAGGGTTTATTCCTGAAAAGATTGAAATAATTTCAAAGGATTATAAATACGAAACTTCGTTTTTAGTTGTTGCAGTTTCAAATGAGAATTTACAAAATGGTGAATATAGTTGTATTCTCAATGCAGATATTTTTGAAAGGGGTAAAAGAATTGATAATGTTAAAGTTAAAAGATAAAATTAAAAACTTTTTTATAAGAATAAAGGTTAATTTTGGTGGGGGAAAGGTATATTACATAAACAGTCCACAGACTTTACCTCCGCCATTAAAAAAAGCAGAAGAAGCAGAACTTGCCGAAAGAATAGCAAACGGAGACGAGAAAGCGCGAGAACCTTTAATAGTTCATAATCTGCGACTTGTTGTTTATATAGCAAAAAAATTTGAAAGTTCAGGTGTAAATATTGAAGATTTAGTTTCAATCGGTACTATTGGTTTGATTAAATCAGTAAATACATTTTGTCCTCAGAAAAATATAAAACTTGCGACCTATGCTTCAAGGTGTATTGAAAATGAAATTTTAATGCATTTAAGAAAAGTAAATCAGCAAAAAGGCGATGTTTCGTTAGATGAGCCGCTTAATACAGACTGGGAGGGTAATGAACTTTTACTTTCTGATGTATTAGGTAGTGATGGTTATGAAATAAATAATGATATGGAAGATGAAGACGAAAGAAGAATTTTACATCTTTGTATGGAAAATTTAGGTGACAGAGAACGCCTTATTATGAATATGCGTTTTGGTCTTTGTGGTTATAAAGAGCATACACAAAAAGAGGTTGCAGATATTTTGGGGATTTCTCAAAGTTATATATCAAGACTTGAAAAGAGAATAATATCACAACTCAAAAGAGATATTGAAAAAATAACAACAGATTAAAAATCAAGGATACTCTTCCTTGATTTTTTTATGTTTATGTAATAAAATGGGAATAAGGTTTAATTTACCATTTATGGTATAATCAGGAGTGGGTTAAATGAATAAGGCGGAATTAGTTTTTAAGGCAATTGATGTTTTAGGCCACGCACCACAGAATGCAAAAAGCTTTGAGGGTATAACTTGTGTTAAAGATATTTCTTATGCAAAAGAAAATTTGCAAAAAGGTGACCTTTATTTTAAAGCTGGAATAAATAAAGATGATGCTAAAAAACCAATTGTTTTATATATTCACGGTGGTGGATTTATAAAAGGGGATAAAAAACATCGTGTTACTGTAAGCGAATATTATGCAAATGAAGATTGTTTTGTTTTCAATGTAAATTATCGTTTGCCTCCCGAAGTGGATATTTTCGGGCAGATGAACGACTGCGTTTCTGCACTTAATTACATAAAAACGCTTGCAGAAAATTACAATATAGATTTAGATAATATATTCATAACAGGCGATTCTTCGGGCTCTTTCCAGACTACATTTTTAGCGGCTATTAAATTTGATGATGAATTGAGAGTGAAACTCGGTTGTCCTGAAATTAAAGTCGATATAAAAGGCTTGATATTGATGTCTGGAATTTATGATGTTGAAGCATTGGTAAGACATATTAAACTGTTTGGTGTTATTCCACAGACTGCAGGAATGATATTGAACTTTAAATTAAAAAACGATTTGTCGAATTTATCAGAATATGAGTTTTATGAATATATGTCACCCAGTAAATTTGTAAATAAAAGTTGGTGCTCTGTATTTATAAGCTGGGCAGAGGATGATATTTTCTGCAAAGGTCAGGGCGAAGCAATGACCGATGCTTTAAAGAGAAATATTGAAGATGTCAGCACATATTCTGTAAACGGAATTCTTAACAATCATTGTTATCATCTTTTCTTGAAATCAAATAAATATGCTGAAGAATGTATGCAAAAATCAATCGATTTTATAAAAACACAAAGTTCTAAAGTGTTACAGGAAAAATAATTTTTTAAATACCTACTAAAGTACAGTAAATTTATTGACATTGTAGTAAAATGTTGTTAAAATATAATGGTAGGAATATAAATCTATCTTTCATATCAGGAGGATTTTTATGGGTATAAATGAAATTGCTGCAGTAGCTGTAAAGAAAATCGGTATTGCTGCAGGTAAAAAAATGAGAAGAAAAGGCATTAAAGCAGACCCACTTCCAAAAGATGCCCCTACAATTATCAAAGGTGAATCTTTTGTTTCTGGTTATGCTGTAAAAGAGGTAATGCCAAAAAGCATAACTGAGAAAAAATACTGGATTGCAGGTCACGGTATGGGCAATACTATCGACCGTATTCACGACCCTATTACTGCAAGTGCTATGTGGCTCGGTACGGGTGAAAGCGGTATTATTCAGATTTGTGCAGATATTATTGGTCTTACAAACTTTGAAGTTAATATTGTAAGAGAGTCTTTAAAAGAATTTTCAGAAAAATCAAACTGCAAGAGCATAAACATTTCTTGTTCACATACCCATGCTGGTTTTGATACTGTTGGTTACTGGGGTCAACTTATGAAACTCCAGACAGGTAAAGACCAAGAGTATATGGAATTACTTTTAAAATCACTTAAAGAGGTTGCAATTGAGGCTTACGAAAACAGAAAAACAGGTAAGCTTTATGTTGGTTCAGTTTCTGTTCCTGAAGCTCAACTTGATAAACGCGAACCAGTTATTCTTCACGATACATTAACAAGAATTAAATTCGTGCCAGATGATGGTTCAACTGAAACATGGCTTGTAAACTTCGGTGCTCACCCTAATACTTTAGGTGGTAGTAATAATGATTGTAGTGCGGACTACCCATATTGGTTAAGAAAAACAATCAATGATGAAAAAGAAACAAATGTTATGTTTTCTGTAAGTGCTATCGGAGGTGTTGACCCAGGTGATTTCTGTGAAGATAAACCAGAAAGAACTCGTATTCAGGGTGAAACACTCGGCAAAGCGGCATTAGGTATTACTAATGACAGAGAATTAAAACCTGAAATGACAGTATTATGTCAGAAATATTATGCGCCTGTTGACAACGGACTTCTTGCATTGATGGTAACTATAGGTGCTTGTAGTGCTCAAAGATACCCTTGTGACAGAGGTGACTTGGGTATTGCACTTCAGACAGAAATTACATATATCAAAATTGATGATTTACAGATTTTACTTCTTCCTGGTGAACCATTCACAGAAGTAGTTTATGGTGGTGCGGTAGAAGCAAGTGAATCTGCAACAGGTAAAGGTACAGATATTAACCCACCTGCATTAGTTGATGTTGTAGGCGACAAGGACCTTGTTGTATTCTGTGTTACTAACGATATGACAGGTTACTGTGTTGTTCCTAATGACTATATTCTTCACGAAACTCAGCCTTATATTGAACAAGGTAGAGATGTTAAAGGAAGAAGACATTACCACGAAACAAACTCTTTAGGCTACTTAACAAATCAGGTTATTGTTGAAGTTGTTGAAGATATTATGAGTCGTGTAAAATAAGAAAGATTAAAAAGGGAGTTTTCAACTCCCTTTTTTAGGTGGTATTTATGAAAAAAGAAACACAGATTAAAATAATTGAAACTGCAATAAATGGTGTTATAAATGGTCTTTTCGGCAAACTCAATGACGGTCCTAATTTTGACTTGCTTGAAAATTATAAAAGTGAAAATTTCTTTAAGGGTACAGAAGAATTTTTAAAAGAACCAACAGATAATGCTGTGTGGCAGTTGGGTTATGCAAATGTTGATTTAACACCAAAAGATTATAAAGAAAAAGATTATTATATGGGTGGTTATATATCACCTGACAATAAATTCAAAAATCTTATTGAAAATGTAGTAGATAAAATGCAAGGCAGAGTAATTGCAATTTCTGATAATTCGGGACGAGGGATTTCACTTTTTTGCACAGTTGACTGCATTGGCATCACAAATGGCGACATTCGTGAAATCAGAGAGATGTTTGTTGAGGAGTTCGCTAAAAGATACCCCCAAAAAGAATTGGCATCTGTAAATGTTTGCTCAACCCACACTCATAGTTGTGTAGATACAGAAGGCTTGTGGACTGATTTTCCCGGTAAAATTTTAAGAAATAGAAAAAAGAATCTTAAAAAGAACTTTGATTTAGAACAGGGTACAGATAAAGAATATATGATATTCTTGAAAAAATCTGTTGTAGAAGCATTTTTTAGCGCTATTGAAAATATGTGCGATGGTGAGCTTTACTTTGCCCAAAAAGATATCGGTGAAGATTATTTCAGAAACACAAACAGACCATCTGCAACAGGTCTTGTTACAGATGTTACAAGATTCAGATTTGTACCATTTGACAAAACAAGAAAACAAACTCTTATTGTGAATTTCCCTGCTCACCCTGATGTTGCAGGACTTCCTACCTCAGACAAAAATGGTACAGGCAGAGAGCTTTCGGGTGACTATGTTTATTATATGGGTGAAACCATAAATAAAGCAGGTTTTAACTTTATGTTCTTCAATGGTGCTATATGTGCTATTTATTCAAACAGAGGTAAAGCACTTGATGGTCATACTTTTGACCATCGTTACGAGCAGTCAATCCGTTATGGTGTTGAAGTTGGTAAAATTACATTAGCACTTACAAAGTCGCTTGAAGAAATCAAAAATGACGCGTTGCTTTACGATGAAGAAGAAATAAAGAAAGATATTGAAAAATCTGAAGCTAATAATGCCGAATACACCTTGTGGTGTGAAAATTGGGAGCCTGTTACTGAAACAAAGGTTGAGCCAATTTTCAATATAAGATTAAGAGAAGTAAATGTACCTGTTACAAGTACACTTATGGTAGGTGTAGGTAAACTCAATATTGCTAACTATAAAATGTTCAAAGACGAAAATGGTTATAGTATGTTTACTGAAATAGGTGTTATTGAATTTGGCAAGGATATTAAAATTGCTATGGTACCAGGAGAATTCTGTGCCGACCTTTTGACAGGGGGTGCATCTCTTAAAGCACAGGGAGCAGTTTTAAAAACAGATTTCCCTTATCCTACTGTAAGAGAACTTTTCGGTGAAGAAACAATTGCTTTTGGTCTGAGTAATGACGAAATCGGCTACATTGTGCCAGATAACGATTTTACAATGGGTGACCCCGGTAACCATTACCACGAACTTGTTTCATTAGGTCAGTTTGTAGGTTCTTCAATTATGAAAGGCTTTGTAGAAATTAAAAAGGAATTGCAATAAACTATGTACATAAATGAAAAAACTTTCAACTCGCATCCTGAAACAACAAAAACACAAAAAGAAATGGACGCCTACTTATTTTTAGAAAACAATGGTGTAGAGTATATCCGTGCGGAGCACGATGAAGCAGCAACCATTGAACTTTGTGAAGATGTTGAAAAAATAATAAATGCAAAAATCTGTAAAAATCTTCTTCTCACTAACAGACAACAGACAGTATTTTATTTGTTACTTATAAAAGGGGATATGGTGTTTAAAACAAAATATCTTTCTTCACAGATAAATTCTGCAAGACTTTCTTTTGCTAACGCAGAACAGATGGAATCACTTCTGGATGTAACACCGGGTTCGCTGACTGTATTGGCGTTGATGAAAGACAAGGAAAAGAAAGTTAATCTTTTAATAGAAGAAAATGTGTTGAAAGAAGAATTTTTTGCGTGTCACCCTATGGTGAATACTGCGACTGTAAAGTTTAAAACAGAGGATTTAACTAAAAAAATTCTTCCGGCTTTAAACAGAGAATATACACTTGTTAATCTGGAGTGCAAAGAAGATGAACAGTAAAAAATGTGTTATTTTTGACCTTGATGGTACGCTTCTTTATACTCTTGAAGATTTAAAAAACAGTGTGAATTTTGCATTAAGAGAGTCAGGTTTTAATGAGCGTTCTTTAGATGAAGTCAGAGAATTTGTCGGTAATGGAATTGAAAATTTAATGAGAAAATCTGTACCAGATAATATAACAGAAGATGAATTTATAGTTTGTTTTGAAAATTTTAAAAGTCATTATAAAATTCACTCTGAAGATAATACGAAAGAATATGATGGAATTACAGATTTACTTAAAACTTTAAGGTGTAAAGGTTTTTTACTTGCGGTGGTTTCAAACAAAGCAGATTTTGCGGTGAAAACATTATGTGACAAGTATTTCGAAGGCTTGTTAGATGTTGCTATCGGTGAAAGAGGGGGCATAAAAAGAAAACCTTGCCCTGACTCAGTAAATGAAGTTATAAAGTTTTTAGATGTCTTTAAAGATAATTGTTATTATGTTGGTGACTCTGATGTTGATGTAAAAACCGCTCATAATGCAGAAATAAAATGTATTGCGTGTAGTTGGGGCTTTAGAAGTAAAAGTGTATTAGAGAAAGAAAATCCTGAATATATTATAGATAGTCCCGAAGAAATATTAAGAATTGTAGGTGCAAAATAATGAAAGTTTTACTTGTAAATGGTAGCCCACACGAAAAGGGGTGTACATATACTGCTTTAAGCGAAATTAAAAAGACACTTGAGAGTGAAAATATAGAAGCAGAAATTTTTCATATCGGCACAAATCCTGTGCGTGGTTGCATAGGTTGTGGCGGTTGTGCAAAAAATAATGGCAAGTGCGTTTTTAATGATGATGTTGTAAATGAAATAATTGAAAAAGCAAAGACAAGCGATGCGTTTGTATTTGGGTCACCTGTTCATTATGCCGCACCCGCAGGTGCTTTGTGTGCGGTGCTTGACAGAGTTTTTTATGCAGGTAGCAGTAATTTTAAATATAAACCAGGTGCGGCAATTGTGAGTTGTCGCCGTTCTGGTACTACTGCGGCGGTAGATTGTCTTAATAAATATTTCACAATAAGCAATATGCCCGTTGTATCATCCTGTTATTGGAATATGGTTCACGGTTCAAAGCCCGAAGATGTTTTAAAGGATGAAGAGGGACTTCAGATAATGCGTGGAATAGGTCATAATATGGCTTGGCTTTTAAAATGTATTGAACTCGGTAAAAATAATGGTATAGAGCATCCCGTTCCTGAAACAAAAATAAGAACTAATTTTATTAAATAACCTTATTGATTTTGTTTTCTTAAAGTTGTATAATTAGAGCATTGATATTTTTTGAAAGGGTGTTTATTATGAACGATATTCATACTCTTTACGATTTATGGTGTGAAAAAGCGGTTTTAGATGCAGATTTAATTGATGAATTAAACTCTGTAAAAGGTGATGAAGAAGCAATTCTTGACCGTTTTTATAAAGATTTGGAATTTGGTACAGGCGGACTTCGTGGTGTTATAGGTGCAGGTACTAACCGTATAAATGTTTATACAGTGGGTCAGGCAACACAAGGTCTTGCAAATTATCTTAATGAAACATTTGAAAAACCGTCAGTTGCTATTGCTTACGACTCAAGGATTAAGTCAGATGTTTTAGCAAAAGCGGCGGCGGGTGTTTTAGCGGCTAATGGTATTAAAGTTTACATTTACCCTGAGCTTATGCCAACACCAATGCTTTCATTTGCAGTAAGAAGACTTCATTGTTCTTCTGGTATTGTGCTCACAGCAAGCCATAACCCTGCAAAATATAATGGTTATAAATGCTACGATTCAAAAGGCTATCAGATGACTGATGAAGCAGCTGCTAAAACTTATGAATATATGAAAAAGGTTGACATATTCACAGGCGTTAAGCGTATGGATTTTGAAGATGCTTTAGCAGAAGATATGATTGACTTTATTGAAGATTGGGTTAAAGATGAATTTATAGAAAATGTTTTAGCACAATCAATAAATAAAGATGCGGTTAAAAAATCTGGTTTAAAGGTTCTTTATGCACCACTTAATGGTACAGGTAATAAGCCAGTAAGAAGAATTCTCAAAAAATTAGGTGTTAAAGAATTAGAGGTTGTTAAAACTCAGGAAAAACCAGATGGCAACTTCCCGACTTGTCCTTATCCAAACCCTGAAATTCGTCAGGTGTTTGAAGAGGGCCTTGCTTTAACAAAAGAATTCCCAGCAGATTTAATGATTGCAACTGACCCTGACTGCGATAGAGTTGGTATTGCAGTAAGAGTTGGTGAGGATTATAAGCTTATGACAGGTAATGAAGTTGGTGCTATGTTCTGCGAGTACATTCTCTCAACACTCAAAGAAAGAAATGAATTACCAGAGAATCCTGTTGTTGTTAAAACAATAGTTACAACACCACTTATTGCCGCTATTGCAAAAGAATATGGTGCAGAAATGCGTGATTTATTGACTGGCTTCAAATATATCGGCGAATGTATTACTGAACTTGAGGAACAAGGTGAAGAAGACCGTTATGTAATCGGTATGGAAGAAAGTTACGGTTATCTTCGTGGTACCTATGCAAGAGATAAGGACGCAGTTGTTGCCGCTATGCTTGTAGCAGAACTTGCCGCAGTTTGTAAATTGAAAGGTATAACCCTTTGGGATTATATGAATGCAATCTACGAAAAATATGGTTATTATTTCAATCGCCTTGACAACTATGCTTTCGAGGGTGCTTCTGGTATGCAGAAAATGTCTGATATGATGGAAAATACCAGAAACAATATTCCACAAGAAATTGCGGGTAGTAAAGTCGTTTGGGTTGCAGATTACAAAACAGGCAAAATTAAAGATTTGGCAACTGGTGAAGAATGTGAAACAGGGCTTCCAAAATCTAATGTTCTTTCTTACAGATGTGAAAATGGTAACACTGCAATTGTAAGACCATCTGGCACTGAGCCAAAAATCAAAATTTATATTACAGTTAAATCAGATTCAAGAGAAAATGCAGAAATTGCATTGGATGTTGTATCAGATGGAATGAAAGGTCTTTTAGGTATAGAATAATGTTTTTTTCAAAGAAGTTTATAAAAGCTGTATGCTTAGGACTCGCAGCGCTTATGGGGCTCGGCATATTTGCAGTAGTATTTAATGTAATATTTTAAAAGTTTAACGCTGTCAAGGTTTTCCTTGACAGCGTCTTTTTTGCTTCATCTGTCATAAGAGAGATTTAGCTAAAATGCTTCGCGTTTCTTAGCAGCAACCACAACCGCAGTTGTTATTGCAATTGTTTTCATAACCGCAACCGTTATTTGTACCGAAAAGAAGAACGATGATTATAAGAATGATAATCCAAGAACTTGAATTGTTGAAAAAGCAGCCCATATTTATCCCCCTTTCTCTGTTCTACAGTGTATCTTATGTAAAATTATTGAAATGTGTTACATAAAATAATAATAAAAAGACAAAATACTAAAAAGAGTTTTGGAAAGGTGATTTTATATGGGCTTTATATTTAATTTTGATAATTTCAAAAAAGGTAAAAAGAAACTTAATCCGTTTGATTTAGTTGATGACTTCGACTATGATTTTGCTGAGAGTTTTGAAATGGACGATTATGAAACAGAAGAAGATTATGATGATTTTAACGATGAGGGTTTTTACAGAGATGATGAATCAGATTGAAAATTGTTAAAATTCACAAATATAGTGACAGTATTTCTATAATATGGAATACTGTTTTTTCTTTTATTGCATTGACAATTTGTGTCTTAATGAAGTATAATCTACTATGTATTGTAATGCGTTTATACGCTGAAAGGATGGACAAAAATGAAAAGAGTTTTCTCTACAATTCTTGCAATTGTTATGGTGCTTTCTGTTTGCTCTTCGCTTACATTTACTGCGAGTGCTACTGTAACAGAAGAAGAAGCAAAAGTTACTTATGAAATCAAAACAAATGGTTTAAAAAATGGTGAGATTACATTTGATGTGTATCTTGCACCCAATCAGACAATTAAGACAGCAATACTTAGTGCTAAATTTGATAGCAATATTTTTGATGTAGTAACTTCAAAAACAGGTCCTGCAACTGCACTTGATTCTTCAGGTGATGAATATGATGTAGTTTCCGGTACTTACGAGCACGGAATTCCTGCTTCTGATAAGGGATGTTATACATTTGCTTATATGACGAGTAATGAATATAAAATTGGTTCTGCGGCAAAGAAATTCGTTACAATTACAATTAAATTAAAGAGTGGTAAATCAGGTGCCGTTACAGGTATTGATTTCTACAAAGGTAGTTATGAAGATTGTGTTGATTTACAGAATTTAATTAAAAATTACAGCAACTTTGTTGCTCTTGAAACACCTGTAGTTAAGAACTACTGGTTAGAAGATGGTGCAATCGGTTTCAACTGGAATGCAGTAACAGGTGCTGATGGTGGTTACTTTGTTTACAAAAAAACAGGTAATGAATTCAAAGCACTTGCAGAGGGTATAGGTGCCACAGCTTTTAAAGACTCTGATAATTTAGTGAATGGCACAACATATACTTACGCTATTGCTTCAAGAGATGGTATCTTTGGTTACCCAAGTATGAAATATGAGTTCAGTGTTACTTATGTTGCACCACCAACTGTTACGGTTGCTAATGCTTCAAATGGTGTAAATGTAAAATGGACAAAAGTTTCAGTTGCTGATAAATATTTAGTTTATCGTTCAACATTACAGAACGATATGTGGTCGTCATGGGAAACACTTGGCAGCATCGCTTCAACAAAAGTTTCTTATATAGATTCAACTGCACAAAAAGGTGTTACTTACAGATATGCAGTTTCTGCAGTAGTTGATGATGTTGAAACTGGTTATAAAGCATCAGCCTCACTTCAGTTTATTCCATTGATTACAAGTCTTGCAACTCCAAAAGTGAAAGCTGGTAATACAGCACAAGGTATATATATTGTATGGACAGGAGTAGAAAATGCAGAAAGTTATATTCTTTTAAGAAGAGATTATAATGCAAGTACAAAGAAATATTCAGGATGGAAAGCAATAAAAACAACAACAGGTTTAAGCTACACAGATACAACAGTAAAACTCGGAACAACATACAGTTATACAGTAAGAGCGGTAAATGGGTCTGTAATGAGTAGT
>JAZRSC010000018.1:0-21561 GCA_045651285.1 Acutalibacteraceae bacterium | reverse complement strand
AATCAGGGGACGGTTCTGTGATTGGGTTGTTTTTCCAATCAACCCACCCCTGATTTCCTATTAAATTAAATTTAAAATACCGCTGAAACCATTGATAATCAAGGGTTTTTGGTGTCAATCATAGAACCGTCCCCTGATTGTCACATGCTTCTTGGCTTACCTGTTGATTTCAACTGGCTTACCGATGTGCTGACACAAATTACTTACCTATGTGCTGATTTTACACCCACAATTTTCAATTTTCAATTTTCCATTTTCCATTTTCCATTTTCAATTCAAAATTTTGCATTGTTAAAATGCTTAGCATTTAACGAGCTTCGCCATCTTAGCCATAAGCTTTTTGGTGCCAACGTTATCAAACGCAACTTCTAAGAGCATATCGCCACCCATTGCTTTTGCACTGACAATAAGACCTTTACCGAATGCTTTATGTTCTACTGTATCACCGACTTTAAAATCGAGTGAAACATTCGAAGCACTTGCGGTTTTATTACCCATACCACTGAAACCTCTTGAATATTTCGGGTCTGGTGCAGATTTTGACGGAATAGATGTTGGTTTACTCTGTGAAGCACTTCTTGTAGTGGAAGATGCACCACGAGAAAATCCACCGCTATATGATGAGCCACCAAAGGTACTACCGAATGAAGTTGCAGTTCTCTGTGGTTGATTAAATGGTGATTTTTCATCCATAAGCTCAGTTGGAATTTCTGTTAAAAATCTTGACGGACGAGTGAAAGATGTATTACCAAACAACATTCTTGAACGGGCATTTGTCAAGTAAAGTTTTTCTTTTGCTCTGGTAATACCAACATAGCAAAGTCTTCTTTCTTCTTCAACTTCGCTTGGGTCATACATCACCTGATTTCCCGGGAAAAGACCTTCTTCAATACCAACAATGAATACAACCGGGAATTCAAGACCTTTTGCAGAGTGCAAAGTCATCATTACAACAGATTCTGAATCCTGATTATAATTATCCAAATCTGTCATTAAAGCAACTTCTTCAAGGAAGCCTGTAAGAGTGCCATCTTCATTTTCTTCCATATATCGAAGTAAGTTTGCAAGAAGCTCCATAACATTGGCTTTTCGTTCTTCTGCAGTTTCTTTATCTAAATCAAGTGAGTTCATATAACCTGTTTCATTTATAACATCATCAAAGAAATCAGCAATTGGTTTTGTTTCAAGTGACTCAACTAATTTATTTATAAGTGATGTAAATTCATTTAATTTAGCACTAGCACGAGAGAGCATTGGGTATTCACTTGCATTTGAAATAACCTCAAATAAAGTCATACCAAGATTATCGGCAATAGAAGCGGCATTGTTAATTGTTGTGTCGCCTATTCCCCTTTTTGGCTCATTTATAATTCTTCTAAGTCTTACAGTATCAGATGGGTTAGCAATAACACTTAAATATGCTAAAACATCTTTAATTTCTTTTCGTTCATAGAAACGATGGCCACCAACAACCTTATATGGTACTGCGTTATACACGAGTGCACGCTCAATGCTGCTTGACTGCGCATTTGTTCTGTAAAGAATTGCAAAATCTGAAAGTCTTCTGCCTAATGCTACTGCATTTAAAATTTCATCAGCAACAAAACGACCTTCATCTCGTTCATCATTAAGAATTCTGACAACAATTTTGTCGCCACCCTCTTTTTCTGTCCAAAGAGTTTTTCCTTTTCTGCCCTGATTATTTTTAATAACTGCATTAGCGGCATCAAGAATAACAGAGGTTGAACGGTAGTTTTGCTCAAGTCTTATTACGCGTGTATCTTCATACTGATTTTCAAAAGAAAGAATATTTTCAATTGTTGCACCACGGAATTTATATATACTCTGGTCATCATCACCAACAACGCAGATATTTTTATAACCACCTGCAAGTAAAGATGTGAGCATATATTGTGCCTGGTTTGTATCCTGATACTCGTCAACCATAACATAACGGAAACGATTTTGATAATAAGACAAAACATCAGGGTTTTCTTTAAGCAATTTAACTGCGTTTACAATAATATCATCAAAGTCCATAGCATCGGCATTTTTAAGCATATTTTCATACTTTTCGAATGCTTGTCCTATAAGCTTTTTGTTGTTATCATACCCTGCACTTTCAATATAATCGTGTGGTGTCATTAAAGAGTCTTTTGCTTTACTTATTTCTGAAAGCACAAATTTTACAGGAAGTCTTTTTTCATCAATATCTAATATTCTTAAAACTTCTTTCATAACTCTTTTTGAGTCATCTGTGTCATATATTGTAAAATGCTTTGAGAAACCGATTCTGTCGCAATCTTTTCTTAAAATTCTTACACAACAAGAGTGGAAAGTACTTGCCCAGATATCGTTACCATCTTCACCAAGCATAGTTACAAGTCTATCTTTTAATTCATTTGCCGCTTTATTAGTGAATGTAATTGCAAGTATCTGCCACGGTTTTGGGGCATCAACAGAAAGAAGTGACTTTAAGTTAAAAGATGGCTCACCACCATTTTCAATTAAAGCCTCAAGTTCTTTACAATCTTCATTTGTCGGCACTCTGTATGTAAAGTTAGATTCGTAAGCATTACCATATTTAATCATATAAGCAATTCTGTTTACAAGTACAGTTGTTTTACCACTACCTGCACCTGCAAGAATAAGCGTTGCACCGTTAATTCCAAAAACTGCTCTTTTCTGAACATCATTCATTCGTGAAAACTCTTTTAAAATAAGTTTTCGTCTTAATTCTGTAAATTCCATTTTCTTTTACACCCTAATTATTACTTAAAATTATTCTTTCAATTTCAGTATCAGTAGAAAAATTTTTTTCAATCAAGCACTTTAAAACACAAAAACTTTTAAAATCACCTTCATAAGTAGCAAGTGAAAATAAAAGATTTTTAGTTCGTATTTTATTTTCTTTTAACAATTTTAAAAGTTTTTTTGGTGTTTTAAAGTGCTTAAGTTCTGAAAAAATCAAAACATTCTCTTTTAACAAAGCACTTACTTCATCTAACACAAAAAATTTTTTCTCTTTTTTTATTAAAAGGCTAAAGGAACAAATTGCTAAAAATTCTTCCTCGAGCCTTTTTTGTAATATAAAAATATCTTCTCTTTCTATTGGCGAAATGAATTCGCCCAACAAATTATTATAAATTTCTTCTTGCAAAGAATTAAAATCAACTTTTTCTTTACTTATTGATTGGTTTTCAACCAATTTGCAAAACATCTCGTAATTTAAAGACGATAAATTTTTTAACATCTCAAAATAATTGATTTGTTTTATAATTACTCACCTTTCAAAGAGAGAGTTACCGAAGCTGTCAATAGCAACAGTCACAGGAAAATCTTTAACAGTTAATTTTTTTACTGATTCGCAACCGAGCTCATCAAATGCAATTACCTCGCACTCTGTAACCGCACCAGAATAAAGTGCACCAGCACCACCTACTGCGGCAAAATAAACTGCCTTTTCTTCAACAATTGATTTTACAACCTCTTCGTTTCTGCCACCTTTACCAATCATAGCTTTAAGTCCATTTTTCAAAAGTAATGGTGTAAAAACATCCATTCTTGAGGATGTGGTTGGACCTATGCTACCAATAGCAAGATTGTTTTTTGCAGGTGTAGGACCCGCATAATAAATGATAGAATTTTGTAATTCAAAAGGTAATTCTTTATTTTCATTGAGAAGTGAAACTATTTTTTTATGAGCCGCATCTCGTGCGGTATAAATAGTACCATTTAAATAAACTCTGTCACCTTTTTTTAAGAGTTCTACCCATTCATTTATATTACTTGTTTCAAGATAATATTCTTTCAATTTACTCTACCGGCTTTGCTTTAACTTTTATAACAGGCTTGTGCTCATCATCAAGAATTGATTCATTTGTGCGTTCAATTTCTTGCTCAATAACTTCTAAAACATCATCTTCGCTACTAATAGAAGTGTTCTGAATTCTTAATGGTGCTGACTCTAAATTATTTGAAATAAGTGCCTGTGCTGTTTTACTCATATTACCTGTAAGGAGGTTAATTCTCATTTCAACTTCGCTTACCGCTTTTGTGAAATTACGGGCAATTTCTGTAATACCACCTGAAAGTTCATCTATTTTTAAAGCAGTGTCACCAATCGCATCATAAACATCTTTTCTCACAAGGTCAGCTTTTTCTTCTGCTTCTTTAATGAGCTCATCTGAACGAAGTCTTGCATCAAGCATAGCAGCACCAACTTGTTGCTCCATCGCCTTTAACTTGTCACATTCCATTTTAAGCTTAGCGTTTTCTGCTTTTAAAATTCCAGCATCCTCTTCGCTTAAAACTGGTTTATTTTTAAGTTCATTAAGCTCGTTATTAAGTTTTAAAATTTCAACATTAAATTCATCTTTTTCTTTGCAAATCGCATCACGAATTTCTCGCTCATCATCTAAAATCTTTAAAATACTTTCATATTCCTCTAAAGATTTTTTGTTGTTTTCTTCTGTTTCTTTTAATTTTTGAGAAATTTCTGAAACTTCATTTTTTAAATTATTCTTTTCTTCAGTAAGTTCTTTGCACTTGTTTTCAAGTACTTCTTTCTCTGAAATAAGGCGGTTTATGTAAGTCATAACTTCTTCTTTATTAAAACCACCAAATGCTTTTGTTTTAAAAATAATATCGTTAGCCATAGGAATACCCCCATTCCGAATTATTTTACCATAATGTATGTGAAAATGCAATCTATTTTTTAGTTGCCTAGTTGTCAGTAGTCAGTAGTCGGTAGTCAGTAGTCGGTAGTCGGTGGTCAGTCCCTAAGCTTCGCTATCAATTTACAATTTAGTAATTGAAATATCCTACAGTTAGTTGTATAATGAAGATAATTAAATTTTAAAGGGTGATTTTCATGGGTAAAAAGAACAAGCTTTTAAAGGTTGCTGTTGCTGCTGGTGCAGTTTATGCTTTCAGCGGTGCCGCATTTACTGGTTTTGTTTTAACTCGTGCCCACAAGCAATTTTCAAAATTTGCTGACTGGGTTAAAGGTACTGAGCCTGACCCACCTGCTGACACAAGTAAAACACAGGCAAAATCAGACCACATAGTTATAAAAAACCGTGACAACAAATCTATTCACGGATTTATGATTAAAAATCCTGTAGAGAGTGACAAATGGGCAATTTTAATTCACGGATTTAACTGTGAACCATTTTATATGGCAAATTTAGCAGAGAAATATTATGAATGGGGTTACAATGTTATAATGCCTGCATTAAGAGGTCACGACCATAGTGAACACAATACTGTTTCTATGGGTTGGCTTGACAGACTTGATATGGTTGACTGGGTAAATTATTTAGTTACTATACACCCCCAATGTCAGATTGTGCTTCACGGTATTTCAATGGGTGGTGCAACTGTTATGATGACAGTCGGTGAGGATTTACCTGAGAATGTTAAATGTGCAGTTGAAGACTGCGGTTTTACAAGTGTATGGGATGAATTTGAGGTTGAACTCAAAAAGACATATAAATTAAAGACCTTCCCTACCCTTTACGCATCAAGCAATATCCATTCAATTTTTAAAGGTCACAGTTTAAAACAAGCATCTTCACTTGAACAACTCAAAAAAAGTAAAACTCCTGTTCTTTTCATTCACGGTGAACAAGATGACCTTGTACCATTCTCTATGTTACAAAAGAATTTTGATGCTTGTGCTTCAGAAAAAGAAATGCTTGCAGTACCTGATGCAACTCACGCAGATTCTTACAAAGTTCACCCTGAACTTTACTGGAATAAAGTAGAAGAATTTACAAATAAATATATTAAATAATTTCATTCTTAACTATTGAAATTTGACATAAAATAGTGTAGAATGTAATATGTATAAAATTGGTGAAAAACGGTTTTCACAGGAGGTATTTACAATGTCCGCATTAACAACAAACAAAAGCGTTCTTTCTTGGATTGACGAGAAAGTTGAACTTGTAAAGCCAGACAGAATTGTTTGGATTGACGGTTCAAAAGAACAAATCGAAGAGTTGAGAGCTACTGCTTGTTCTACAGGCGAACTCATTAAACTCAATCAAGAACTTCTTCCAGACTGCTATCTTCACAGAACTGCAGTTAACGATGTTGCTCGTGTTGAAGGTCGTACATTCATTTGTGCTCCTACAAAAGAAGAAGCTGGTCCTACAAACAACTGGATGGAACCTGCAGAAGCTTATAATATGCTTTACGATATAGCTCGTGACAGCTACAAAGGCAGAACAATGTATGTTATCCCTTACTCAATGGGTCCTGTTGGCTCACCTTTTGCAAAAATCGGTATTGAGCTTACTGACTCAATCTATGTTGTTCTCAACATGGTTATTATGACAAGAGTAGGCAAAGATGTTTTAGATGTTCTCGGCGATAGTAATGACTGGGTTCGTGGTCTTCACTGCCGTTGCTCAATTGATGAAGAAAAAAGATACATCTGCCAGTTCCCACAGGATAACACAATTATTTCTGTTAACTCAGGTTACGGTGGAAACGTTCTTCTTGGTAAAAAATGCTTTGCTCTTCGTATTGCTTCTTACCAAGGCTGGAAAGAAGGCTGGCAGGCAGAACATATGCTCATTCTTGGCATTCAGAATCCACAGGCTGAAGTTAAATATATCTGTGCTGCTTTCCCATCTGCTTGTGGTAAAACAAACCTTGCTATGCTTATTCCACCAGAAAGCTACCAGAAAAAAGGCTACAAGGTATGGTGCGTTGGTGACGATATTGCTTGGATAAGAAAAGGTCCTGACGGAAGACTTTATGCTATCAACCCAGAAAATGGTTTCTTTGGCGTTGCTCCTGGTACTAACGAAAAATCTAACCCTAATGCTCTTGCAACAACAAAGCAAGGCACAATTTTCACAAATGTTGCTCACAACCTTGACAACAATACAGTTTGGTGGGAAGGTCTTGATAAGAACCCACCTGCAAATGCTATTGAATGGAAAGGCAACGAATGGAACGGTCAGACTAGCGAAGAAAAAGGTGCTCATCCAAACAGCCGTTTCACTGCGCCTGCTAAAAATTGCCCTTGCCTTAGCTCTGAATTTGAAAATCCAAACGGTGTGCCGATTTCAGCTATTGTATTTGGTGGCAGACGCGCAAAGCTTGCTCCACTCGTATATCAGTCACGCGACTGGAATCACGGTGTATTCGTAGGTTCAATTATGGCTTCTGAAACAACTGCTGCTGCAGCTGGTGCAGTTGGTGTTGTTCGCCGTGACCCAATGGCTATGTTACCATTCTGTGGTTATAATATGGCAGACTACTGGCAACACTGGATTGACATTGGTAAGACACTTGATGCTGACAAAGCACCAAAAATCTTCAATGTTAACTGGTTCCGTAAAGATGATGAAGGCAACTTTATGTGGCCTGGTTTCGGTGACAACCTTCGTGTTCTCGACTGGATTATTGACCGTTGCGAAGGCAAAGTTGGTGCTAAAGAAACTGAAATTGGTTTCATTCCAAATGCTGAAGACATCAATATTGAAGGTCTTGAAGGTGAAGTTTCACTTGACTCTCTCAAGAGTATTCTTGAAGTTGAAAAAGAACTCTGGCAAGAAGATGCTAAAGGTATTGAAGAATTCTACGCTAAATTCGGCGATAAAATTCCTCCTGTACTTGCAGAAGAACTTGCTACTCTTAAAAAGAATGTTCAATAAAATAAATTTAAGGGCTGTGCTTATGTACAGCCCTATAACACTATATTAAAATTTTAAAAAAGGAAGTCCTTAAAAATGGCACAGTTAACTAAAGAAAACAAAGATGGTATTTATTCACTTATGCTCACTCCTTATTTTGAGGATAGAACAATTGACTACGCTACTTATGAAAAATATACAGAGTGGCAGGTTTCCCAAGGTGTTGACCATCTTTTCGCAGTTTGTGGTAGTTCTGAAATGACTATGTTAACTCTTGAAGAAAGACTTAAACTCGCTACTCTTACTGCAAAACACAAAGGCAACACAACAATTGTTGCTACTGCTAACATTGAAGCTACCGTTGAAGAAAATATTGAAGAAATTAAAAAAATGGAACAGACTGGTGTTGATGGTCTTGTTCTTATAACTAAAGGCTTAGGCGATGATGATGACAAAATTGTTGACTACATAACAAAGCTTTTAGATGTTGCTACTCTTCCTGTTTTCCTTTATGAATTCCCAGGCTTCAGACCACACTTAATGAGTGGTAAAGCATATGGTGAACTTGCTAAAACAGGAAAAATTTGGGGTATTAAAGATACAACAAGCACATTTGATGGCATTAAAGATAAAATTGACAACAAATATGATTCAACAATCATTCAGGCGAATATGCCATTCCTTTGGGATTCTTATGTAGCAGGTGCTCGTGGTGTTATGGCTACACCAACATCTTGCGGTGGTGCATTCTTCCAGAGATTCCACGAAGCTTTTGTTTCTGGCAATATGGCTCTCGCTGAACAACGCTACAATGAAATTATTCTTCTTGATAACGCAATTGATAGCGGCTTTAATGCTTCTGCAAAAGAACTTATAAGACTTCAGGGTGTTGATACATTTAACTGGTACACCCGTCACGACCACAACCTTTCAAGTGCAAGACTTCGTTCACTCAAATCTTTCCACGACTGGTGCGTTGCGAATGGCTTAATGAAATAATTGCTTCGCAATTATTTCATTAAAGTGCTGAGTGCTGAGTGCTGAGTTAAGGAAGCCTTACGGCTTGATTATAATTATTTTTAAATAAAAAACAAAATTCTATCATTTTTAGTTTACGATAAACTTTAAATGATAGAATTTTTTATGTTTTCTATTTAATTATTACTAATTATAATTACTACAAATGAAAAGATAAATTAACAATTACAATAAATTATTATAATTGCGTCGCAGACCCGAAACTCAGCACTCAGCACCTTGCACTCAGCACTATGAAATCTTTTCTACAAATGAAAATCAATCTTTTGTAAGCTCTTTAATATATCTCTTAAAGAACACAACGCCATCACCTAATGCAGAAACAGGAATTCTTTCGTTTGTGCCGTGAGTTGTTAAAAGAAGTTCTGTTGATACCGGGAATGGAGAATAACGATAGATATTATCACAAACTGGCTCGTATTGACGAGAGTCTGTACCACCCATAACAAGATATGGAGCAATAATATTATCTTCATCCATTGATTTGCAGATTTTTGAAATCGCCTTAAACGCTCTTGAATCTGTTGGAGAAATTTTTGAAGGATTATTACCTTTTACTAATTTAACTTCAGCATCTTTACCAGCACATTTTTTAAGGTGTGCTTCAACTGTTTCAATAGTCTGACCAGGCATAATTCTGAGGTTTACATTAATTGTTGCCTTTTGTGGAAGCACATTTGGTGCAGGGCTACCACTTGCCATTGTAACAGCAGTTGTTGTTCTTGTCATACAAGCTGCTGGTGGAATCTGAATCATAATCTTTCTAATAATTGGTTTTAAAATAGGAACATTACACATTACACATCTTACAGGGAATGTTGTGTTTTTACCGATTTCAGTAAACAATGCTGACATCATTGGTGTAATTTCTTCTTTAAACTGATTATTTTCAAGCTTACAAATAATTTTTGCAAGTCTGCCTAATGCTGTGTGCTTTGGTGGTTGTGATGAGTGACCACCTTTTGCAAATGTAGAAATTTCAAAGTCAACATGACCTTTTTCTGCAACACCAACACCTGCTAATTTTTTATTGATAACACCTTTAACATTAACAGGAAGAATAGCACCACCTTCATCAATTACACTGTCAAGCTTAATGCCCTTTTCTTTGAAATATTCCATAATGCAGTAAGCACCTGAATGTGTACCTTCAGCCATAACTTCTTCGTTATGACCAAAGCAAAGGTAAATATCTCTTTCAGGTACATATCCTTCTTCAAGAAGTGTTTCAACTGCTTCCATAACACCGATAAGGTGGTTTTTAATATCGAGAGCACCTCTACCCCAAACAAAACCATCTGCAACAGTACCGCTGAATGCAGGGTAAGTCCAATCATCCTCTGTGCCCTTTGAAACAGGAACAACATCCTGATGAGCAAGCATACAAATAGGCTCTTTTTCAGGGTGAGCACTCTTCCAATGGAACACAAGGCTCTTTTTTGAAATAATTGTCTTTTCAAGCTTTGAATGGATAAGTGGATATGCTTCTTCTAAAAATGCGTGGAATTCATCAAATTTTGACCAATCAACCAAATCGTCATTAAAATTTGAAATAGTTGGAATCTGAATTGCTTTTGAAAGATTGTTAATATATCTTTCAACATCTGCATTTTCAACTGGATAGCCTTCAGCATCTTTCATTGGCTTTGCTTTGTAGGTTGTAGCCGCTCTTAAAACACTAACACCTACACCGGCAGCAGCCGCAATACCAATGCCACCTGCTATCATAGAACCGATTGCCATAATAAACACACTCCTATATAAAAACTTTAATTATAAACTAAAATAATGACATCTGGTCACTTTCTGGTAAATCACCGAAAGCACCACAGTTTTTAAGAATTTCGATTGTTGATTTACCTGCTCTTGCACGGTCTGCAAAATCTTCTATTGATGAAAATTCTGCACCACCATCATTTCTCGCATTTGCAAGTGCCTCAGCCGCTGCTTCACCTACACCTGGTAATGCGGCAAATGGCATTCTTATTTTTCCATTTTCAGGAACATAAGAATGGGCTGTTGATTTATAAATATCAATTGGTAAAAACTCAACACCACGAGCCATTGCCTCGTGAACAATCATCATAATTGTCTGCCTGTCTTTTTCAACATTTGAAGCAGTACCCTCTTTTACTTTTGCTTCAATTGATTTCAAAAGAATTTTAACTGCATCTTTACCTCTCGACATTGATTCTGCATCAACATCGCCACCACGAACAGTAAGATATGCACAATAGTACTCAAGCTTATAATAAACCTTAAACCACGCAAGTCTTAATGAAGCAATAATATATGCCGCCGCGTGAGCTTTAGGGAACATATATTGAATTTTATCACAAGACTCAATATACCACTGCGGAACATTATGAGCTTTCATAATTTCTTTCATTTCAGGTGTTAAATACTTGTTCTTTTTACGAACAGTTTCCATTATATTAAATGCATCTTTAGGCTCAAGTCCACAGTGCATCAAATAAACCATAATACTGTCACGAGTACCAATAACCTCTGAAATTGTACAAGTACCAGCTTTAATAAGCTCCTGAGCATTACCGAGCCACACATCAGTACCGTGAGAAAGACCTGCAATCTGAATTAAGTCTGCAAAAGTCTGAGGTCTTGCTTCAAGCAACATTCCTTTTGTGAAGTCTGTACCCATTTCAGGAATTGAAAGTGTACCAGTAGGCCATAAGATATCTTCTTCGGTAACACCCAATGGCTCTGGTGAAGTACAAAGCTCATAAAGTTTTCTGTCACTTATATCAATTTCCATAACATCGACACCTGTAAGGTCATATAAATGCTTGTAAATTGTAGGAACATCGTGCCCGAGTTCGTCAAGCTTTAACAATGTGTCGTGCATTGAGTTGAAGTCAAAGTGAGTTGTAATAATACCCTTTGAACCATCTTCTGCAGGGTGCTGAACTGGTGTAAAATCTTCAACATCATAAATATTAGGAACAACAACCATACCACCAGGGTGCTGACCCGTTGTTCTTTTAACACCTGTACAACCCAATGTAAGACGGTCAATCTCGGCTTTTGTGTATGTAAGTCCTCGTTCATCGAGATATTTTTTAACATAACCATAAGCAGTTTTTTCGGCAACACCTGAAATAGTACCTGCTTTGAACACATGCGATTTACCGAATAATTCTTCTGTAAATCTATGTGACTGGCTTTGATATTCACCAGCAAAGTTAAGGTCGATATCGGGTGATTTATCACCAAAGAAACCTAAGAAGGTTTCAAATGGAATTTCGTGACCATCGCGTACAAGTGGTTCGCCACAATCAGGGCAGTTTTTCGGTGGCAAGTCAAATCCTGAACCATATTCACCGTGTAAGAAAAATTCTGTATAACGACACTTAGGACAACGGTAGTGTGGTTGTAGTGGGTTAACCTCTGAAATACCTGCCATAATAGCAACGAATGAAGAACCAACAGAACCACGCGAACCAACATAATATCCACATTCTTCTGAATGTTTAACAAGAAGCCTTGCAATCATATAAAGACCAGCAAAACCATTCTTTATAATAGATTGAAGCTCTTTTTCAAGTCGTGACGAAACAACCTCTGGTAAATCTTCACCATACCATTCTCTTGCTCTGTCCCAACAAAATTTGGTTAAATTTTCTTCAGCATCTTTAACATCAGGGTTAAATGTACCTTGTGGAATCGGCAATATACCAGGCTCAATCATATCGGCAATAAGATTTGTATTTGTAATAACAACCTCTCTTGCAGTTTCTTCGCCCAAGTACGCAAAATCCGCTAACATTTCTTTAGTTGTTTTAAAGTAAAGCGGCGCCTGATTATCTGCATCCTTATAGCCTTGACCTGCTTGTAAAATTGCTCTGAATTTTGCATCGTCAGCATTTAAGAAATGAACGTCACCTGTAGCAACAGTCTTCTTACCTAATTTATCACCTAACGCAATAATTTCGCGGTTTATCTGCTCTAAATCTTCAAAAGAGTTTACTCTATCATACTCTTCGTCATTTTTAGTAATCATAAAGCTGTTGTTACCATTTGGTTGAATTTCAAGGTAATCATAAAATTCTGCAATTTTAATAAGTTCTTCTGGACTTTTTCTCTCAAGGAATGCTTTATAAAGCTCACCAGCTTCACAAGCACTACCAATTATCAAGCCCTCACGGTGCTCTTCAATAAGACTTTTTGGCATTCTTGGTCTTTTATAGAAATAATCCAAGTTAGATGCAGAAATAAGCTTATAAAGATTTTTTAAACCAACTGTATTTTTAACAAGTAAAATACAGTGATAGCTCTGAGATTTTTTAATTTCTTCAACATCTTTTTTAGTACCGTCTGAATTATAATCATCTACAAGGTAACATTCACAACCATAAATGATTTTGAAGTCACTTCCTCTTGCAGTATTACAAGCCTCAGGGAATGCTTGTACACAACCGTGGTCTGTAATAGCAATTGCCTTGTGCCCCCAACTCATTGCTCGTTTAACTAATGACTTTGCACTACTCATAGCGTCCATAGCGGACATATTAGTATGAAGATGAAGCTCAACGCGTTTTTCTTCAGCATCGTCAGTAGTTTCAAACTTCTGAACTGTTGACATAGCTCTCGGACGGATAATATAGTCTTTTTTGTAATCATCATAAATAATCGTACCGCGAATTATAACTGTTAAACCATCTTTAAGTTTATTTTTAAGTGACTCTAAATTTTCCTTTTCATCAAAGAATTTTACACCATAAGAATAAGTGTAGTCAGTTATATTAAATTCGATTATGAGGCGTTTACCATCTTTTGTTTCTTTAGTTTCTAATTTAAAAACATCGCCCCATACAACAACTTCACCATCTTCGGCTGAAATTTCTTTCATATTTACAGGGTCTTTTTTTATTGCCTGACCAAAAATTGGTGTTGCAGTTTCTAAATAAAGTGGAATACCCTCAATAACTCGTCTTTCTTTTGGTTGAGATAAATCAACTACAGGATTATTTACCGCATCAATTTCTTCTTGAACTTTAAGAAAATCTTCTAAATTACTGTTTTCACCCTCAAGGTTTACGGTAATTTTTTTACCGAAATGCTCAAAAATATAATTTTCTAAAAATGTATCGGCAGCAGCATTTTTACAAATATCACAACCACCAGATAAAAACTTGATAGTTAAAGTATCGTCTTCGTAAGTATATTCGGAATTATCTAAAAATCCGTTTGTTTGTGGAACATTCACCTTTAACACCTTTAAAAGCATAGGGAAACAACTGTACTCTAATGCTTCAGGTGGTAAAAAGAAATTGAATTCTACTGTTTTAAATCTTAAAGCAATTTTAATTTCATTTGCAGTCGCTTTAAGACACATAATATTTTTAAATTCTTTAAAATGAAGATTTGCAGTTAATTTCAAATCTTCTTTATGTATATACAAATCAGAAAATGTTGTATCTTTCAACATTTCCCTGTATTTCGGTTCGCTTATATACTCACCGAATACATCTAAAAATAAATTGCTCATATTCTTTCTATTTCCTTTAATAATTCACTTACAATATCTTTTTCTGCTACTTTTCGTAAAATTTCACCTTTTTTAAATATAAGCCCTTCATTTACGCCACCTGCAACGCCAATATCAGCTTCTTTAGCTTCACCAGGTCCGTTAACTGCACAACCCATTACAGCAATTTTAATAGGCTTTTTAATATCCTTTACCGCATCTTCTATTTCATTTGCAAGAGATACTAAATCAATTTTTGTTCTGCCACAGGTCGGGCAAGAAACAATTCTTGGTGTTTCAACTCTTAACTCGAGTGCTTTTAAAATATCGAAACCAGCATACACTTCTTTAATTGGGGTATCTGTAATAGAAACACGGATAGTGTCCCCAATACCATCTAAAAGAAGTGAACCTATACCAATTGAAGATTTTATAAGAGAACCTCGCTCTGTACCCGCTTCGGTAACACCTAAATGTAAAGGATAGTCGCATTTTTCTGCAACTAATTTATATGCTTTTACCATTTTTGTTACATCAGAAGATTTTATTGAAACAACAGTATTATAAAAATCACATTTTTCAAGCAACTCAATATGACGGAATGCACTTTCTGCCATTGCTTCTGGTGTTGCACCACCATATTTTTTTAATAAATCTTTTTCAACAGAACCAGAATTAACACCAATTCTTATTGGCACATTTTTAGAAAGACAAGCTGATGCAACTTTTTCTACATTTGAAAAATCGCCTATATTACCTGGGTTAATTCTGATTTTATCTACTCCAGCTTCAAGACTTTCAAGTGCTAACTTATAATCAAAATGAATATCTGCAACAAGTGGAATATTTGTGTTTTCTTTTAACTTTGCGAGTACTTTTACTGCTTCAAGATTTGGCACTGCCATTCTGACAATTTCACAACCTGCTTTTTCTAAAGCAAGGGTCTGTTCTAAATTTTTCTCGTAATCTTCTGCAGGTGCATTAAGCATAGACTGAACTAAAACTGGTGCACCACCACCGATTACTTTATTACCAATTTTAACTTGTCTTGAAACTCGTGTACTCATAATTTTCACCTAAAATACTTTAATAATATCGCTTATAGAAACAATCGCCATAAACAAAAGCAATAAAACTAAACCTACTGTATGAATAATTCCTTCTTTTTTAGGATTTATAGGCTTTCTTCTTATCATTTCAATTACAATAAAGAACAATCTGCCACCATCTAGTGCAGGAACAGGAAGAAGATTAAACACTCCGACATTTATTGTAATAAAAGAAAGAAGTGTAAGTGCTGTAAAAAGTTTATCTTTTGCAGTAGGACCTTGTGCCGTTGAATCTGCTATTGCAGATATTGTACCAATAGGACCTGAAACATCTTTCATTCCATATTTACCGGTACAAAGGTCAACAAGACTCAGACGCACCATTTGTACAATTGAAGCAGAATCTAAAATTGAAGTCTTAGCAATTTTAAATACCCAGGATGGTGAAACGATTTGTTTCCCTAATACAGTTACATATTCGGGTGCCTCACCTATTACATAGAAATCCTGTTCAATATATTGTCTGCCCTCAAATTCAAATTGTTTGAATTCTACATCCTTTAATTCAATTGTTTTACCATCACGGATAACTGTTAAATCAAGCTTGTTATCTGTATCACGAACCATATTAAAACCTATACCACGGCTTGAATAAATGTGAGTTCCATTGATTTTTATAATTTCATCATCAGCCTGAAGACCATAATTACAACTTGTTGCTTTTTCGTGGAAACTATGAACTGTTCTTGAACCTACAAGAGTCTGCATTGAAAGGCAAACCGCAACAACAAGAACACCCAATATTAAATTAAGAACCGCACCAGCAGCAACAATTATAAATCTTTGGTAAGGCTTTTTCTTATTAAATGCATTGTCGTCTTCACTTTCACTGTCTTCACCTTCCATACTGACAAAACCACCAATAGGAAAAAGACGGAGTGCATATTGTGTTTCGCCTATTTTCTTTTTGAAAATTACAGGGCCCATACCGAGTGCGAATTCATTAACTTTTACTTTAAATAATTTTGCAAAGAAAAAGTGACCAAACTCGTGAATTGCAATAATTACACCAAAGAGCAAAATTGCAACTAAATATGGCCATACAACGCCCCATACATTTGCTATTGTTTCAGCAACATTTAAAGTATTTATATAGAACACCTCTTTAAAGAAATTAAGAACTTGCTAACTTTCTTACAGTTTCACGCATTAAAATATCTGTATTATAAACATCCTCTAAAACATAATCCTGCTTATTTTTAAGGGTAGCAGAAGCCTCTTTAATAAGTTTTGGAATATCGTTAAAAGATATTTTTTCCTGTCTAAAAAGAAGATTTGCCTCTTCATTAGCACAGTTTACAGCGGCAGGCATTAACCCACCTACTCTTATTGCATCTTTACAAATATCCATACAAGGAAAGTTTTCGTAATCAGGCTTAAAGAAAGTAAGATTACCAACTTCCCACAAGTCAAGTTGTTTTTCAGGTGACTCATATCTTTCAGGATAAGTCAATGCAAATTGTATTGGCAAACGCATATCGGGATGACCTAACTGTGCAATAACTGAATTATCGTCATACTCAATAAGCGAATGAACAATACTTTCTCTATGAACAACAATGTCAATCATATCGGGTGAAACCGAGAAAAGCCATACTGCTTCTATCAGTTCAAGTCCTTTATTGAACATTGTAGCACTGTCTATGGTAATTTTTTGTCCCATTGACCAGTTTGGATGCTTTAAAGCATCTTTTAAAGTAACATTTTTTAATTCTTCTTTAGTTTTACCAAAAAACGGACCACCCGAAGCAGTTAAAATAATTCTTTTTAATGCTTTGTTAGTCGGTTCACCTAAAAGGCATTGAAAAATTGCTGAATGTTCACTGTCAACAGGAAGAATTGAAACACCATTTTTCTTTGCTAAATCGGTAACTAATCTGCCACCTGCAACAAGTGTTTCTTTATTGGCAAGAGCAATAGTTTTACCTGCTTCAATTGCTTTAATTGTAGGGCCTAAACCCGCCATACCTACAACAGAGTTAAGTGTAATTTCGCCTTTTGCTTCTGCACCGCAAAAAGTGACACCCTCCATACCCGAAAGTACCTTTGTAGATGTATCCTTTACTCTTACCTTTAAATCATTTGCCGCTTTTTCATCAACTAAAGCCGCATATTGTGGTTTAAATTCTCTTATTTGTTGTTCAATTTTTTCTACATCTGAAAATGCCGCGAGAGCCTCGATTTTATAACCTCGGGCTCTTGCAACATCTAAACTCTGTACACCAATTGAACCGGTTGAACCTAATAAATTTATAGTTTTCATATTATTTGTTATTCTATGTTAAAAAAGGTTAATTATGTAAACTAATGAATAAAGAACAGGTAAAACGAAAAGTAAACTGTCACATCTGTCCATAATGCCACCGTGACCAGGAAGAAGCTTACCAAAATCTTTTATACCAAAATTTCTTTTGATAGTTGAAGCGGCAAGGTCACCAAACATACTTATAACAGAAAGACAAACGCTCATTATAATTACTGAAACGTAGGTTAAACCTGTTCCGTCCTGGAAGAAAAACTTTTTGAAAACAAAAAGTAAAGCGACATTTAAAAGAACTGCACCGACAACGCCACCAACTGCTCCCTCTACACTCTTTTTAGGACTGATTTTAGGGCAAAGCTTGTGTTTACCGAATTTACTACCAACAAAATAAGCAAAAATATCGGTAAGCCAAGCACAGAAACAAGCAAAGAGAATAAGGAAAATACCATCTATTTTGGTATATGATGAAAAACGCTCGTTTATGTCGCGGAATACAAGTAATAATGAGAATGAATAAGGAATAGCTACTGATGCAAAAATTGCGGTAACCGCTTCTTCAAACTTAGTCTTTTCAAACTGGAGGAGCATAAATATAAATACTAATACTACATAAATGCCACCAACTGCAGCAATCGGCACACTGATATTGAAATGCGCTAAAATTGGTATTGCTACCGAAAGTGCAAGACTTAAAACCATTATAGGTATATTTTTTAAATTAACCGCTTTTTCTACTTCGTGAACAGCAATTGCCGCCATAAGTGAAAGCACTAGAGCAAAAACAATTGTATCCATTAAAAATAAACAACCTATAAAAAGAACTGCACAAATTGAGCCAGTAATTATCCTCTGTTTCATTTAAAAACCCACTCTCTTAAACGCCACCAAATCGTCTGTGACGCTTCTGGTAATCTTCTAAAACTGCATCTACATCATCAGTTGTAAAATCAGGCCATAAAATATCTGAGAACCAGAATTCTGAATAAGCAGACTGCCAAGTTAAAAAGTTTGAAAGTCTGTATTCACCACTTGGTCTTACAATAATATCAGGGTCAGGTTGACCACTTGTGTAGATGTTTTGTGAAATTAAATCTTCGTTAATATCATCAACAGAAATTTCACCACTCTTAACCTTTTGGGCAATAGCTTTTACAGAGTGCACAAGCTCTGCTCTACCGCCATAGTTAAGAGCAATATTAACTGTGATTTTATTATAATTCTTTGTTTCGTTTTCTGCTTTTTCTATAAGTTCTAAAAGCTCTTCTGGAAGTCCCTCGCGTTCACCGATAAATTTAAGTTTCATCTGACGCTCTTTATTTTCTTCTAAACGAGCATCACCATCAATTAAATAATCAATAAACAAGTCCATAAGACCATTAACTTCTTCTTCTGGTCTTGACCAGTTTTCAGTAGAAAAAGCATAAAAGGTAACACACTCAATGCCTAAATCGGCACAGTACTCACCTATTTTTTTGAAAACCTTGGCACCGGCAATGTGACCTTCACCGCGTTTGAGCCCCTGATTTTTAGCCCATCTGCCGTTACCATCCATAATAAAGCCTATGTGCCTTGGTAAAACTTCAAATTCTTTCATAACAATTAAATCTCAAGAATTTCTGCAGATTTTGCAGCGCAGATTTCGTCGATTTTCTTTACAAATTCGTCTGTAATTTTCTGTAATTTATCTTCTGCTTTTTTCTGGTCATCTTCTGTGATTTCAGAATTCTTTTTCATTGTCTTAACTTTTTCAATTGAATCACGGCGAATCTGACGAACTGCAACTTTACTGTCTTCAGCAATTTTTGAAACATCTTTGCTTAATTGCTTTCTTCTTTCTTCTGTAAGTGCAGGGAAAACAAGACGGATTGTGTGACCATCGTTTGATGGGTTAATGCCGATATCTGATGCTAAAATTGCTTTTTCAATAAGACCTAAAGCAGTAGCATCCCAAGGTTGAATTGCAAGAATTCTTGCTTCTGGAACTGAAATAGCAGCCATCTGATTAATTGGTGTTTGTGTTCCATAGTAATCTACTAAAACCTTGTCAAGAATAGCCGCGTTTGCTCTACCTGCTCTGATTGAGTTGTACTCATATTTTAATGAAGAAATTGATTTTTCCATTCTTTCTTTTGTGTTAGCGTAAATTGTTTCCATAGTGAAATCCTCCAAAATTTATTTTATGTATTTTTTAAATTATTTAACAACTGTTCCTGTATTTTCACCGCACATTGCTTTTGCAATGTTTTCTGGGTTATTAAGGTTAAATACAAGAATAGGAATGTTATTTTCCTGACAGATAGCAGCAGCTGCTGTATCCATAACTGCAAGGTGTCTTTCTAAAAGCTCGTTGTGAGAAATCTCTGTGAATTTAACTGCATCACTGAACTTGTTAGGGTCTTTGTCGTAAACACCATCAACATTTGTTGCTTTTAAAACTACATCTGCACCGATTTGTGCGGCTCTTAAAGCGGCACCTGAATCAGTTGAGAAGAATGGGTTACCTGTACCACCTGCAAAGATAACTAATCTACCCTTTTCTAAATGTCTTACTGCATTGTCTTTATTAAATGTTTCAACAACACCAGTGATCTGTACCGCAGATTGTACACGAGCGTCTATACCCAACTGTAAGAATGTTTCTTGTAATGCTAAAGAATTCATTACAGTTGCAAGCATACCAATGCTGTCGGCTCTTGTTCTGTCCATATCGCCACTTGAACGACCGCGCCAGAAGTTACCGCCACCAACAACAATACCTACCTCGGCACCATCATCTACAACAGTTTTAATAGCAGAACAGATGTTGTTCATAACATTAAAATCGAAGCCGTGACCTTTGTCACCAGAAAGCACCTCACCGCTTAATTTGAGAAGCACTCTTTTGTACTTTAAGTCCATAAATACAACTCCTTTTTGCACCTGTTTTTATGTAACAAATGCACCTAAATATTCCACATTACATTTTACTATATATAGGCAAAAAAGTAAAGAGTTATTTTGTGAATAAGAAGTAAAAAAACGAGTGCAATTTTAGGTTAAAATTACACTCGTTTTTATAAGTTTTATTTTAAACACCTTGCCTTTTTTCACCTATAAATCTGACGAAAGAAAGCATTTGTTCATTTGATTCAAAACTAGCAACAGGTATAGTATACGCTTGCATTTTATTTATAAAAATCGCAACAAGCTTGTCATTAACAAAAAAATTGTCAATAGCAGAATATTTCACTTCATTTTTACCATCATCTGAAATTTCAACAAAGACATCGTCATAAAACTCAATAACAGAATGTTCTGTGTATGGCATTTTACCCTGCGTTTTTGTTAACGATTTAACATTTAATTTCACAAACAGTTTCATTCCAGGTGTTATTAAAATTTGAACTAAAACAGCAGCGAGTACAAGTGCAATAACAGCAGCAAGAGTCGAAGCAGAACCCTCTTCATTTAAAAATATAAGAAAAATACCGAGAACAGTAAAAACAGATATAATTATTCTTTCTGTTTTAATAAGCTTTTTACCCGCAGGCATTTCTCGCATTACAATCCTGTTAAACTCTAAATAATCTTCTGGTGTCATATTAACATTAAATCTAAATTTCATATAATCACTTCCTTATATTTTCATTGGTTTGCTTCTTCTTCAATAACCTTTAAAGCCGGCTTTACACCAACGAAATTAGTAAAAGAATATGTTGAACCATTATATTCAAATTTTAACAACTGACTAAATAATCCTGTCTTAATTTTCAAATTTTCTATTTGCTTCAAATCCACCTCATACAACAATTCACCAAGATTACTTTTCATATCTACATCAAACAGATTTAGATTATTTCCGTTTACACAGAGAGCCACCATACCATATTCACCTTTGGGCAATTTAGTGGCCGTTGCGCAGAAACCAGCACCGCGATTGTCACAATAGCCGTCAGCAATCAATTTGTCTTGAAATTTTGCCATTTGTAAAACCTCCGTTATCAAATTTTTATTTATCGGTTAGTTGTATTGTAG
>JAZRSC010000017.1:0-1827 GCA_045651285.1 Acutalibacteraceae bacterium | reverse complement strand
GTTCGTATCCTCAAAACCCGATTATTGCGGATGCTCTTTTTATGACTGCATTTTTAGAAAGTTGGGGAACTGGAGTAAATAGAATGGTTGAAGCATGCAAAACCGTGAGACTCCCAGAACCTGAATACGGAACGGATGGTTTATTTGTTTGGATTACATTCAAACGTCCTAATACACCGGCTAAAACTGGTGGTCAAACTGGTGGTCAAACTGGTGGTCAAACTGGTGGTCAAACTACAATTGAGCAAGTGTATTCCCTTATAAAAAATACGCCTACCATTACCCGGGCTCAACTTATGGAATTAACAGGGAAAAGTTCAAATACAATACAAAAATGTATTTTGAAATTAAAACAAGACAATCGTATTAAACGAATTGGCTCTCCTACTTTTGGAGGATATTGGCTAATAATCGAATAACAAAAAAGGTCACAAAAAGGGTCACATTGATGACCATTTCTGTGACCTTTTTTATGACCTTTTTTCGGTGTTTATAGACGGATTGTCCACATAATCCTCCACTCAGCTTGCTGATCCCAGTGTACACACCACCCGTGTGATTTATCACTTCGGGGAATTAGGCTACAATATTAAATATAACAGCAACACGAGTGTATTAGTCTTTATATCTGTCAGTTAGCAACACTTTTACGGAGTATGAATTTGCAGCGAAAAGAAAATAATGTCACTTTAGTGTCACAACGTATAATTTCAGTAAGCCAAAGAAAGAAATCATAATTTTCTTTTGGACAGCAAATATATAACTTAAGGTAGGGAAAGAATAATATATAGTTCTTTTTCCCTACCTTTAAACATATAACTTTACTTTATCATCCGCATATATATAATGCGGATAATTTAAAGTGAAAAGAATCCTTCTGTGATTAGTACCATTCTGGTTGAAATTAAAAAAAGTTTTTCATTGGTGTAAAAATCAACTTCTGGCATCATTTTCTCATCAAGACTGGCCTGAAACAAATAAAAAAGTAGTATTTTTGCATTTAATTGGGGATTTTGTATCTTCAATCTTAGCTAATTTATTACGTATGGTAACGCAGAGTGAAGAAATACTGGAACAGGGATTGATTAAGACCTTGCAAGAAATGAGTTATGAATATATTTCTATCAAGGAAGAGGATAATCTATATGCTAATTTTAAATTGCAGTTGGAAAAACACAACCGCAAGGAATTGGCATTGCATGGCCGTGAAAGCTTCACAGATAAAGAGTTTGATAAAATACTACTCTATCTTGAAGGAGGTACTCGCTTCGAAAAAGCAAAAAAACTTCGTGACCTGAAAGATTTCCAATTAGAAAATGGTGAACGTGTTTGGATTGAGTTTATCAACAAACAGCAGTGGTGCCAAAATGAATTCCAGGTTTCTAACCAGATTACAGTTGAAGGCAGAAAGAAATGTCGCTATGATGTGACCATTCTTGTAAATGGGCTTCCTTTGGTTCAAATAGAATTGAAACGTAGAGGTGTGGAATTAAAAGAAGCCTATAATCAGATTCAGCGGTATCACAAAACATCATTCCATGGACTGTTCGATTACATTCAACTCTTTGTTATCAGTAATGGAGTAAATACCCGTTATTTTGCAAACAATCCTAATAGCGGATATAAATTTACATTTAATTGGACCGACGCATCAAATAATGCTTTCAATGACCTAAAACAGTTCTCTTATTTCTTTTTTGATAAGTGCAACTTGGGCAAAATGATAAGCAAATACATTGTTTTGCATGAGGGAGATAAATGTTTGATGGTTCTTCGCCCATATCAGTTTTATGCTGTCGAACAAATACTTGACCGTGTTCAGAACAG
>JAZRSC010000016.1:0-19418 GCA_045651285.1 Acutalibacteraceae bacterium | reverse complement strand
ACATCACATACTGCTTTAAGCATTTCAATGTCAAAACCATTTTTTACACCATCAGTATCAATTGAATTAACAACAATTTCACCAGCGCCATTTTTAACGCCTCTCTTTATCCACTCAATAGCATTTATTCCCGTGTCCTCTCTACCACCTTTAGCAAAAAGTCGGAATTCACCATCTACGCGCTTAATATCACAAGAAAGAACAACACACTGGTCACCATATTTTAATGCGGCTTCTCTAATTAAATCAGGATTTTTAATTGCACCTGAATTAACACTGACTTTATCTGCACCACATTTCAAAACTCTGTCAAAATCGTCAACAGTATTTATGCCACCACCAACTGTAAGCGGAATAAATATTTTTGAAGCAACTTCTGTTAAAATATCTGTAAAAAGTTGTCTACCCTCAAATGACGCAGTTATATCATAAAAAACAAGCTCATCTGCACCAGCATTACTATAATATTCAGCAAGTGCAACTGGTGAAGATACATCTGAAAGACCTTCAAATTGAACACCTTTAACAACTCTGCCGTTTTTTACATCAAGGCACGGAATAATTCTTTTTGTAATCATTTTGCCACCTCGATTGCTTCTTTCAAATCAATAGCCCCTGTATAGTACGCTTTGCCGATAATTGCACCATATAAATTCATTTCTCTTAATGCTTTTATATCTGTAATGTCAGTAACACCACCAGAAGCGGTTATATCAATTGAATATTTCTCTGAAAGTTTTTTATAAAGCTCACGGTTTACGCCTTTCATAGCACCGTCTTTTGAAATATCGGTACAAATAATGGTTGTAACACCGAGAGATGTCATTTTATCAAAAAATTCTTCTGCTTTATATTTAGATTTTTCAACCCAACCTTTAATTGCAACGAAACCATCGAGTAAATCAATTCCAACTGCAATTTGTCCGGGGTTCGGATATTTCTTTAAAGCAGTTTTTAAAAAATCCTCATCAGTAACTGCCGCTGTACCTATAATTACACGGTCGAGACCTGCATTTAAATAGGTGTCGACCGTTTCAATAGAACGAATACCACCACCAATTTCAGTAAAAAGACTTGTATTATCAACAATTTTCTTGATTACTTCAATATTGGGTGTTGTGCCAAGCTTTGCACCCTCTAAATCCACGAGATGTATAAATTTCGCACCTAAATTTTCGAAATCTTTCGCTACTTCAAGTGGATTTTCGTTATAAACTGTCATTTGATTATAGTCACCTTTGAAAAGGCGGACTGCTTTACCATCATAAAGGTCAATTGCTGGAAAAATATTCATTATTTAGTCCCCCATTTCACAAAATGCTTTTAATATATTAAGACCGACATCGCCACTCTTTTCAGGGTGAAACTGGCAACCATAAATATTATCTTTTTGTACAGATGCAGTAACATCTATTCCATATTCAGATGTAGCAATAACATTTTCATCACAGTCAGTTGCAAAATAGGAGTGAACAAAGTAAACGAAATCGCCATCATTTATGTATTTAAATAAATCTGATTTGCCATTTTTAAATTGAAGCGAATTCCAGCCGATATGAGGTATTTTAAGCAGAGGCGAGATTTTACCCTCGAGTGGCACAATATTGCCCTTAATAAGCCCTAAACCGTCAAATTCCCCATATTCAAAACTCTTTTCGAACAACATCTGCATACCAAGGCAAATACCGAGTAATTTTTTACCCTTTTTTGCCTCATTTATTACTACATCAAATAATCCCGATTTCACCAATTTTTCTTTTGCATCAGAAAAAGCGCCTACTCCAGGTAGAATAATTGCGTCTGAATCTAATATCTTTTGTTTATCACTTGTAACAATAGTATCTGCACCAATACTTTTAAGTGATGAACTTAAAGAAAAAAGATTTCCTACACCGTAATCAACAATACTAATCATTATAAAACACCCTTTGTTGATGGTAATTGGTCTTTAAAATTTTCATCGAGCGTAACTGCAACTCTTAAACTTCTTGCAAAAGATTTAAAAATCCCCTCTGCAATATGGTGAGAATTTTCACCAGCCATCTTTTTAATGTGTAAAGTAATCTCTGCACTTCTTATAAGCGCCATAAAGAATTCTTCTACTAATTCTGAATCAAAATCGCCAATTTTTTGCGATGGGAATGTAACATCAAAACCTAAATAACTTCTGCCTGAAATATCAATTGCAGAAAGAATTAGAGACTCATCCATTGGTAAAATTGTATCTGCGTAACGATTTATACCTTTTTTATCACCTAAAGCTTCAAGAATTGCTTTACCTAATACAATACCAACATCTTCAACTGTGTGGTGATAATCAACATTAGTGTCACCTTTACAAGTGACCTCTAAATCAATTTTAGAGTGTTTAGAAAAAAGTGTTAACATATGGTCAAAAAAGCCACAACCAGTGTCAATTTTACTTTCGCCCTTACCATCAAGGTTAAGTGTAAGATTTATTTTTGTTTCTTCAGTATTTCTCTGTATAGTTGAAGTTCTCATTTTACTTCTCCTTTTATTATTGAAATAGTTTCAATAAGCTTTTGCATTTGTTCCTTTGTGCCTATTGTAATTCTGTTAAAATCTTTTATTTTTTCATCTGTAAAGTGGCGAACTAAAATACCTTTTGATTTTAAATTTTTATAAAGTTCTTCACCACTTATAAAATCTGCTTTTGCAAATACAAAGTTTGCTTTAGATGGCAAAATATGAAATCCGAATTTTTCTAATTCTTTTACTGTGTAATCTCTTGCATCAATAATTTTCTTTGCGTTTTCTTTGTAATAATCATCACTTTCAAGAGCAGCAACACCAGCTAAAAGAGTCAAACGATTTATACTGTATGGATTTGTAGAAAACTTTATTTTTTCAAGGTCTTTTATGATTTCTTCGTTACCAATAGCAAAACCAAGCCTTGCACCAGCCAAGCTTCTTGATTTTGAATAAGTCATTACAACTAAAAGATTGTCATATTCCTTTGTTAAATTATAAGCAGAATCCGCACCAAAATCAACATAAGCTTCATCAATTAAAACAACATTATCAGGATTAGACTTAACAATTTGTTCTATCTCGTTTAAGCTTAAAGCAATTCCTGTTGGCGCATTCGGGTTAGCAATTACAATAAATTTATTCTGATTACAATAATCATTTATATCTATTGTAAAATCATCTTTTAATGGTACTCTTTTATATTTAACTCCATATAAATCGGCATAAACTTTATAAAAACCATAAGAAATTTCAGGGAATAATGCTTCAACCTCGTCACCACAAAATGCCATAAAGCTGAAATTTAAAATATCGTCAGAACCATTAGAAACATAGATATTCTTACTCTCTACACCATAAATCTCTGCTAATTTGTTTTTTAAAAGCTTACATTCGGGGTCAGAATATAAATTTAACTTGCTAACTTCTTCACAATTTACCGCATCTAAAACAGACTTGGATGGTGGGTATGGTGATTCGTTTGTGTTTAACTTAATATATTGTTGGTCCTGCGGTTGTTCGCCTGGGGTGTATTCCTTTAAAGACCAATATTTTTTATTTAAAAATCTACTCATTCTTTTTCAAACCTTATAGTTGTACTTTTTGCGTGTGCACCTAAGCCTTCGCTTTCTGCAAAATAAGCAACATCGTCTTTTACATTTTCAAGTGCTTCTTTAGTGTAATATGTATATTGTGTTTTCTTTACAAAATCATCAACAGACAACGGACTTGAGAATTTTGCAGTGCCACTTGTCGGTAAAGTATGGTTAGGACCTGCATAATAGTCCCCTAATGCTTCAGGGCAATATTTACCCATAAATATTGAACCAGCGTTATCAATTAAATCAAGATAATCAAAAGGATTATCAACACAAATTTCAAGGTGTTCAGGTGCAATTTCGTTTGCAATTTTAACCGCTTCTTCAATTGAAGAAGAAACAATAATTTTACCATTATTATCAATTGAAGTTCTTGCAATCTCTGCTCTCCCTAAAAGTGGGATTTGTCTTTCTAATTCTTCAATTACTTTATCAGCTAATTCATCACTATCAGTAACTAAAACCGCACTTGCCATTTTGTCGTGCTCAGCTTGTGAAAGTAAATCCGCTGCAACATTTTTTGCTTCGCAAGTACCATCAGCGATTACAAGAATTTCAGATGGTCCTGCAATCATATCAATTGAAACCATACCAAAAACTTGTTTTTTTGCTTCAGCAACAAAAGCATTACCTGGTCCTACAATTTTATAAACATTCGGAACACTCTCTGTACCATAAGCTAAAGCTGCAACCGCTTGTGCACCACCAAGCTTAAAAATTCTGTCAACACCAGCAATTTTTGCCGCCGCTAATATCACAGGGTTAATTTTACCATTACTGTCAGGTGGTGAAACCATTATTATTTCTTTACAACCAGCAATTTTTGCAGGAATTGTATCCATTAAAACAGTTGAAGGATATGCCGCAGTACCACCTGGTACATAAACACCAACTTTTTCAATTGGGGTAACCTTTTGACCTGTTACAATACCTTTTTTATTATTTAAAATAAAGCTTGAACGAACTTGATTTTTATGAAACTCTTTAATGTTTTCAGCCGCAGTTTTTAAAATTTCAATAAAACGAGGTTCAACACTATTAAAAGCTTCTTCAACTTCTTCGTTAGTTACTTCTAATGATGTGAGTTTTGCTTTATCAAATTTTTCACAGTACTCAAAAAGTGCTTTGTCACCGTTTTCTTTAACATTTTTAATTATGTCAGTAACAATATCTTCAACTGAAGAAGTCGGCTCAAAACGAGCAAAAATCTCTTCGTTTGAAACCTCACCAAATTTGTATTTTTTTATCATTATTTGTCATCCTTTGATTTTTTCTCTTCTACTTGTAAAGCAAGGGCATTTTTAATATTATTTATTTCTCCGTTTTTAAATTTAAGACTCGCCTTGTTAGAAATAAGTCTTGCACTAATTTCAACAATAGTTTCCTTGGGTTCTAAATTGTTTTCAATAAGCGTTTTACCTGTTTCAACAATATCAACAATAACATCTGAAAGGCCTAAAATAGGTGCAATTTCAATTGAACCGTTAAGTTTAATAATATCAATATCACGACATTTTTCGCTATAATATGTTTTTGCGATATTAACAAATTTAGTAGCAACTCTTAAAGTTTTATCTGTATCATCTCTGAAATCCTTATGACCTGCTACTGCCATTCTGCATTTACCTAAATCTAAATCGAGCATTTCGTAAACATCTGGCTCATATTCCAACAAAATATCTTTACCTGCAACACCAATATCTGCCGCACCGCGTTCAACATAAATTGCGACATCAGAAGGCTTAACCCAGAAAAAACGAACACCTGTTTCTTCATTTTCAAAAATAAGCTTACGACTATTTTCTTTAATAGATGGGCAAGAATACCCCGCTTTCTCAAACATATCGTAAACTTTTTCACCAAGTCTACCTTTAGGGAGAGCAACATTTACAATCTGTTTCATATTTCTTTAACCCCTTCCCCAGTGATTTTAAACGCTTTACGATATTTAATATTTTCGGGTATTTCATTCTGTACTAAAACAGATTCATTTTCTTTCTTTAATTCTGAAACACATTTTGAAACAACAGAAATATCATCAGTATCTTTTTTTATTAAAATATAATCAACATCATACTCTTTGTCAGTATTATTAAATCTCTGTAATAAATCAAGATAAACTGCAAAACCGATTGCTTTATCTTTTCTATTCATTTTAAGCATTAAATTATCGTACTGACCACCCGAAAGAATACTTGACGGAATTTTGTTTACATAACCTTGAAAAACAACGCCATTATAATAATTCATATTATTAACAATTGAAAAATCAACATTGATTTTGTCAGCGTAACCGCTATCACAAAGGAATGTTAAAATTTCTTTGAAAGTTTTAAGGTGTGATTTTTCGTTGTATGTAACACAGAGTTTTTCTAATTCTTCAATTACATTTTCGTATTTACCGTTGATTGTAACGAGAGAAACAATTCTGTCAGCGTCAATTTTATTTTCAGCACAGATTTTCTTAATTTCATCAGTATTTTTTTCACCGATTGCTTTAAGAATTTTCTGATTTTGTAAGTTGTCAAGACCTGCATCAGAAAGAACTGAAAGAATAATATCCATATAAGAAATATCTAAAATAAAATCATCAGTAATTTCTTCAAGACTTTTTAATGCAAGTAAAACAACTTCTGCAACCTCGTAAGTACCGATATTACCAATGCACTCAAGACCAGTCTGCATTATTTCACGAAATTCTTTATTGCCTTTAGTTGTTCTGTAAACATTCTCATCATAGTAAACCTTTTGAATTTTATCGCCACAATCTTTTGAATTTTTAATAATAGATAATGTAACGTCAGGTTTTAATGCAAGTAATTTACCAGAACCATCTGTAAAAGTAATTACTTCGTTAGAAACTAAAAAATCCTTATTTTTTACATATAAATCATATTCTTCGAATTTGCTCATTCTGAATTGCTTGAAACCAAATGAACTGTAAAGAGAACGCAAAGAAAAAACCGCTTTTTCATCGCCTCTTATAATATCTGACTGGAAATTCATATTATTTCTCCTCATTGAGTCTTTTAATAACCGTGTTGTAACCATTGTTACCATACATAAGGCACTTATTTACTCTGCTTATAGTTGCAGAGCTTGCACCAGTTTCTTTTGAAACCTGATTATAATTAAAACCATCTGAAAGTTTTAAAGCAACATCAAATCTCTGTGCCATATCCTGTAATTCTTTAATTGTGCAGACATCCTCTAAAAATGCGTAGCACTCTTCTTCTGTCTCAAGTTTTAATAAACCTTTTACTAAAGTATCTACTGATTCTGAATAAAATTTATTCATAACTTTCACCAAAACAAAATGTTTCCTTTCAATAGTATTCTTTTACCGTTTAACAGTTTATCACTTTACTCTGTTAAAGTCAAGTGTGTTTTTAAAGATTTTTAAATAAATTTAAAAAGCAGTTTGAAGAAAAACCTTACCCAAGAAAGAAGCAACCGAGTAGTTTTTACTACTCGGTTTTATTTTTTAGTTTATTTTTTAATCTCTATATCAGCATACACAGGAAAATGGTCTGAAACATATCTCTCATCTACACCTGCAGTTACTACCTTGTAACTCAAAGCATTAAAATTATCATTTACCATTACATAGTCAATAATATCGCCCTGATGTTTTGACGGTTTTGTGTCGTGATATGTAAGATAATCCATTGTATCTTCTGCCTGATATTTTGTATCGTGAAGAACCTTAGTAAATTGCACATAGTTATCAGAGCCTTGTTTTACATTCATATCTGCAGTAAATACAACTGGCAAATCTTTATATTCTTCAATATGCGCAAGAATCATTTTAACACTTTCTTCTCTTGCTTTTATACCAACATGGTCAAAGTGAGAGTTTACATGTACATATTGCTCTTTTGTTTCTTTATTTTCAAGCACTGCCCAGGTACAAATACGAGTACAAGCAGCATCCCAGCCAAGTGATGGTTCATCTGGTGTTTCTGAAAGCCAGAAATTACCGCTATCTATAAGATTATATTTATCTTTCAAATAAAAAATTGCGGAATATTCACCTTGATTGTCACCATCATCACGACCTACACCTACATAATCGTAAGTAGTAAGTGTTTCTTTTAATGTTGTCATCCACTCCGGTGTTGCTTCTTGTACTCCAATTGAATCTGCCTGACTGTTTACCATTGTAGCCGTAACAATATCAATTCTGTCTTCCCATGTATCACGACCAACATTTGTGCAACGGATATTAAAGCTCATAACTCTTAATTCGTCTTCACCTTTTGGGTCAAAATCCTGTATTACATCTGGCCAATCTTTATAAAGAAGAACAGTCGCAGTAACACCAATTGCTACTACTAAAACGATTGAAATAATACTAATAATCAATTTTTTATTTTTACTCATAACTAAAATTCACTTTCTTAAAAATTTATATTTAATTTATCATATTTACTCAAAAATACTTTTAATTCTTCAAGCATTTTTTCAGTACCACCTTTTGAATTACTTTCGCAATTCACAACAAGCAAAGGTTCGTGTAGGCTAAGCCTTAAAAGTAACCAGCCATCACCGTTTTTCTTATCAAAATTAACCTTTACACCTTCAAAATTCAACTTAACTCGTTCAATACCTTGTGTTCTATCAGCATAATCTTTGAAGCTTTCTAAAATTGAATTTCCGTATTCCACAAAATCAGTAGTTTCTATTTTAATTCTTGTTTCAGTCTCTTCTGCTGGTTCTTTTAAATTTTTAAGGATATCATCAATTGTCTTATCCTGTTTTCTTAAAGTTGCTAACAAAATAACAATTTGAGTTGCAAGATATGCACCATCATCAAGATAATAATTATCTAAAAATGCTGCGTGACCAGAAGTCTCAATTGCTAAAGGTGCTTTATTACCCTCATCAAATGTCAAACGCTTTGCTTCATCAATTACATTTTTATAACCTCTTTTAAATCTACGATGAATACCACACAATTCAGTTTCAATAAATTCTGTAATCCCATCAGAAGTAACAGAGTCTGTAACAACAATACCACCAGGACAATCTTTAAGCGCAATGTATGAAGCTAATGCTACTAAACGATTACGATTAATAGGTTTACCATTTTTATCCACGCACGCAGAACGGTCACAATCAGTATCAAAAATTATACCTAAATCCGCTTTTGATTTAATAGTTGCTTTAGAAATCGAGTCCATAGCGGCTTTATTTTCTGGATTTGGCTGATGTGTCGGAAAATGACCGTCCGGACTTACTGCAACACTACCAGAGGTATCCGCTCCAAGAGGTTCTAAAACATCAGTAATATAAAATCCACCAACCCCATTACTTGGGTCAACAACAATTTTGAGATTTTTTAAAGGGTGCTCGTAATCTTCAGCATTTACACCTTTTTTAATCATTTCACGAAGACCATCGCAATAAGTTTCCATATTATTTAGTTTTTCAGGACATGCTATAAAATTATCTTTTAACCATTGCTTAGTGGAAGCACGACTTAAAATTTCTTTAATATCTTCGCCCGAATAACCACCCTCACGAGTAAAAAATTTCAATCCATTCATTTCCATAGGCAAATGACTAGCTGTAATTTCTATTGCGGCATCCATATTATGATTTATTATAGACATAAACATAGATGGTGTTGAAGATAAACCACAGTCATAAACATCAACACCCATTTCAGCAAGTACATTTGTAATAAGCATTTTAATATTAATTGATGAAATTCTTGAATCGTACCCAACTGCAACCTTTAAATCTTCAAATTTACTGATTTTTTGTTCTAAATGATTTACGAATGCCCAGGTAATTGCCTGTATCCTTTCAGCAGTCAAATCAATTGGACTACCATCTGTTGAAAAGGCAGAACCTCTTATATCTGTTCCACTTTTTAAATACATTAAATCATCCATAAACTCCGCTCCTCCCTACTATGTAAGTTACTCGTTCAGTAGTTTCAGCTGGTAAATCGTATGTTGATTCGGCGTATCTCGATAAAACAGAAAAACCTGCTTCTTCAATTGCATTTGTTAATTCTTCGTCTGTGTATGCTACCTCATTAAAATTCTCACCACATCTAGAGTAGTCAAGACCATCTCTTACAAAAAAATCCAGGTTAATATTTACAGTTTTATTATCGCTTTGCAAGGTGTTTCTCCACACACAATAAACATTTTTTTCATCATAAACAAAAATATTATTTCCTAAAACATTCTGATGTTTATAAAGTGTATTTGCATCAAAAATAATAATTCCATCTGTATCAAGAAAATTTTTAAGATTTTTAAAAGTCCTTTTTACTAATTCATAATCTGTTAAGTGGTTAATACTATCAAGTGCACAAACAATTGCTCTCACAGAACCATAAAGGTCAGTTTCTTCCATTCTCTGACAAAGAAACATTATATTTTCATTACATTCTGCGGCTTTATTCTGCGCTTCTGATAACATATCGTAAGAAGCATCTGTGCCAATTACTTCAAAACCCAATTTTGAAAGTTCAATTGAAAGTGAACCGGTACCACAAGCCAAATCTAAGAGAAGACCGTCTTTAATATTATATTTTTTCAAAATTTCCGCGATATATTCCGCTCTACCTTTATAATCAACATTCTTTGTTAATTCATCGTAATAGTACGCGAAAGAATTATAAGACATAACACACACTCTCCTAAATTGATTTTACCATATTTATCCTAATATGTAAATACAACAAATTCACATTAAAAATTTTATACACTTTCCATCTTTAAAAACTTACCATAATATGTTAAAATCATTTTAAAAAATAAGGGGGTACTTTTATGAAAAAAGTTCTTGCAGTATTTCTTTCTGTAATTTTAATGTCACTTACAGTTATTCCTGCATTTGCAATCGAAGAACAATGCAACTGTGGTGAACCACCAATTATTTATGTTGCGGCACTTGGTAGTGGTACTTTAACACTTGATGAAGGTACAGAAAATGAAAGAGTCCTTTTCAGACCTGACATAGGTTACATTATTGGTGAATTGACACCTGTTGTTCCTGCCGCAGGTCAGCTAATAAATGACGGTGACTACGATGCATTTGGTGATGTTTTAATTGAATGTGTCAATAAAATTTTTGGCGATTTAGCACTTGACAAAGATGGTAACTCTTCAGACAGAGTTACTTGCGAAGAATTTCACCCTACAGATGAAGTCGAACACAGTTTAGACCACAACTATTATTTTGGTTATGACTTCAGACTTGACCCGATTGAAAATGCCAAAGGACTTTATCAATTTATTCAGGAAGTTAAAGCATTAACAAAACACGGCACAGTTCAGCTCCGTGCTTCAAGTATGGGTGGTGTAACTACTATGAGTTACATCAAGCTTTACGGTACTGCTGATATTGAAACAATAATTTTTCAGTGTTGCCCACTTTTAGGCACTGCAGTTGCAGGTGAACTTTACACAGGTAAAGTTGAACTTAATGCAGATGCAATTGAAAGATATGCAGCACAGGCAATGCCCGAGCTTGAAAACGACTTTTTAGGTGGCATTGTTTATATGCTTTTAGAAATGCTTGTAACTGCAGGACTTCTTGATGATTTAATTGAAATTGGTGATGAGTTAGTTTTAAATTTAAAGGATAGATTATTTAATGAAGCACTTATTCCTATGTTTGCAACAATGCCTGGTATATGGAGTTTTGTTCCGCACGAATATTACGAAGAAGCAAAAATCTTTATGAAACTTGATGCAGTAGAAAATGCAAAACTCATTGAAAGAATTGATTTTTACCATTACGAAGTTCAGCAAAGTGCAGAACAGTTGATTGCTGAATCTAAAGCAAACGGCACAACATTCTATAATGTTGTTGGCTACAATATGCAAAGAACTCCGCTTGTTTCTGCTTACCTTAACGATTCTGATGGTACTGTTGACACAAAATATGCGTCACTCGGTGCTACTTGTGCAGATATTAATGGTTATTTACCAGAAGATTATCAACAACAAAGATATACTGATAAAGATTTTATTTCACCTGACTGGAGAATTGATGCATCTACTTCTATTTTACCAGAAAGCACTTGGTTTGTAAAAGATATGATGCACTCCTCTACTCACGATGGTCACGGTGAAATGTATAAATGGATGTTTGAAAGTGAAGAGCAATTAACTGTTTTCAGCAATCGTAATTACCCGCAATTTATGCAGAATGATGTTCAAAATCAAAGATTTATACCTGTACATGTTGAAAAAGGTGGAGAAATCGGTACATCTCTTGATAATTTCTTCAGAATGCCATCTTTTATACATTTTATTGATTTGATTGCGAAGTTGATTAAGTATTTTTTGGCGTGAGATAGGTTTTAGGTTTTAGATATTAAAAAAGTTCTGTCGTTCAGCAAAACTGAATGACAGAACTTTTTTAATCATATTCAATTGTAATAAAAATCAAGCGAACCCTTCCGAAATTCTTAATTTTTAATTCATTCCCAAACTCCCTCATACACCAAGTCAGGTGTTTCGGATGCTAAGTCATTATAATAATCGACCTGAATGTAATTCTCGGCATTATTGCCAAAAGCAAATGCAACACTTGCTGTGTGAGTACCTAAAGCACTAATTTCACCAGGTTCAAAAAGGTTTGCCTGTGGGTAAATTTCAAGTTCTTTACCAGACTTATCGTATGCTTTGAAGTGTACAGAGCTTATTACAAGACCATTTGAAATATCGTCATTCGAGTACTCATAAATTACAACTACTACCCTGTCAGTCTCTGGTGCGTTTGTGTCAGTTGTTTCGGGTGTTGTTTCATAAACACTTGTAATTTTCAAAGAATAACTACCCTCAGGCGACTCAAAAACAGTATCTTTTGTGCCATCGTGTACTATTGCGCCTGAATTGATTTTATCTTCAAGTGTTACTGTTTTTTCACGGGTTAAAATAGCAACCACAACTGTAAATGCAACAACAATTGCAATAATACTAAAACAAATCACCATTGCTTTTTTACTCATAAAAACCAATCCTTTCAAATCAAATTTTTATAAATTTACCAATTTTAAAGGAGTAAATATATGTTTCTTTAACCGGTATTTCAATACATTCTTCAAGTGCAGATTTATAAACCTCCAACTGACCTTTATATATTGAAACAAGTGTTTCTTCATCAGTAATTTTATCTGTTTTATAATCTATAAGAACTGCACCGTCGGGTTCTACAAATGCACAGTCAAATTTACCCTGAACAACAATCTTTTCATTTTTTAAGTTTTCTGGTAAATCAGGGTAAAACTCCCCTGCATTTTTAAGAACCGAAAATTCATACTCTTTATAAACTTCATTGGATTTTAAAAGTCGTTCACCAACATCTTCGTTAAAAAACTTTTCTATATCTGATTTATCTATAACAGAAATTTCATCTTCTGTCAACTTAAATTCAGAAATAAGTCTTGAAATTTCAGCTTCAAAATTATTATTGGCATTTTTAAAATCGCAAAGTTCAAGAAATTTATGAACAACTGTACCCCTTTTTGCACCAGTTGTTTTTTCATCTGAAAACTTCGGTTTTTTACTTGCAAAAAATTCACGCCTTGCTATATGTTTCTCCACAGAAGAAGCATTGATTTTAGCAAGAACTGTTGAAAGCTCGTCATAAGGGTAAATATACTCTACTCTTTCTCTTATTTGTTTAAGTAAATCGTAATTTACATTTACCTGAGTTTCTTTTTGTTCTTCTTCAACTGCACCTGATAAATCACAATCTGTTTCAACAACTACTTTTAAAGGGAAACAATTTTCTAATTTTTCAATTGTAGTCATACCAACAAATTCACGCAGAGCTTTAGCTTTTTCGTGAAAAACAAAAGCAGAACAAATCCACTCACTGAAATTCATATATTTATAAACAGAAAATGGATTAAACCTTCTTTTACCAGCGCCATCATAAAAATACAAAGGTGACGATATTCTATCCTTTGATTTTTTTGAATTTATAGAACAAACAAAGACAATATTTTCTTTTGCTCTTGTTAAAGCAACATAAAGAATTCGTAATTCCTCAGAAACTGCACTTATTTTAAGTGCTTTTTCATTTGCAATTGTTGAAAGTGTGTCATATTTTGTGAACCTTTCATCATCGCGAATTTTAAGACCTACACCCGCCTCACGCGAAACAAGAAGTGGCTCCATTGTATCTCGGAAATTAAACGCCTTGGAACAATTCGCTAAAATTACATAAGGGAATTCAAGACCTTTGCTTTTGTGAATTGTCATTATTTTTACACCGCTTGATGCAGAAGCACCAATATTGGTAAAAGCATTATTCTGAATTACAGAATCAAGATAACGAACATAACTTGAAAGCCCATATCTACCAGTATTACTGAAATTTTCTGCAGTTTTTAAAATACTCTGAATTGAATTATAGCGTTCTTCACCATTGTTTGTTGACATAAAAATCTCTGAAATGGCGGTATCATCAATAAGTAATTTTACAAAATCATAAATCGGGTAGCTTGCCGCCATATTTCTGTAAAAATCAAGTTTTCTTATAAAAGATTTAGCTTTTTCGTTTTCTTTTGCATATTCAAGCACGCAGGTGTAAATATCACTCTTTTTATTTATAAGTCTTATTTCTGCTAATTCATCACTTGTAAAACCAAACAATGGCGAAAGCATAACTGAAACAAGAGGAACATCTAAAAGTGGATTATTTACTGATTTAATAAGCGAAACAAGTAAAGAAATTTCTTTTGATTGAGGACTTATTTCTCCCCCCTCAAAAACTGATGGAATTCCGAGTTCAGAAAGTTCATCAATATAGTAATCAAGATTACCTTTAAAGCTTCTTGCAATTATACAGAAATCGTCATATTTTGCAGGACGCAGACCATTTTCACCCTTAACCAGAGAACCGCTTTCAACTGTGTTTTTAATAAACCTTGCAATATATTCTGCTTCTCTTTTTTGACTTTCTTCAGAACTAAGCGAAACGGAATCTAAAATATGAAGGTCAATTTTTTCTCCGACAGTTTCAGGATACTCAGCTCCACAATATAAATATTCATTCTCATCATATTTAATATCGCCTATTTCTTTTGACATAAGCTGCGAAAATATAAAATTAACACACTGTGTTATATCGTTTCGGCTTCTGAAATTTTTCTCGAGTATTATTTGTGTGGGTTTATTAAATGTACCATCATACACCGGTAATTGTTCTTTTAAATCCATAAACAAAGTTGGGGTCGCTCTACGAAAACGATATATACTTTGCTTAACATCACCAACACAATAGAAGTTCTTTTTATCTTTTGAAATTATTTCGAAAAGAATATTTTGTGCCTCGTTTGTATCCTGATATTCATCTATAAGAATTTCTTTATATTTTTCAGTTAATTCCTCAGCAAATGCGGTTTTAGAAACAGTTCCATCACTATTGAACTCAACTAATAAATCAATACATTTATGAAGAATATCGTAAAAATCGTAAGAATTAAGCTCTTGCTTTTTTGCAATAAGCTTCTTTGCAAACATATTTACAGCTTCACACAGTTTTTTAACAACCGGATAAAGTAATTCACAGTCCTTTTTATGCTCCGAGGTTGTCGGTAAACCCTTGCTGATTATCTCATCAATTTCTTTTTTACAGTCACCCATAACCGTGTTTAACTCTTTATATAAAGGGGTACTTTTTTTCGGTGAAGAATATTTAACAATCGGATTATCTCTCATATTGTTAACTAAATCATCCCAGCGTTTTTCTTTAACAGCGTAAATTAAGTTGTCAAGAAAACTTATATTTTTATCGGCTATATTTGTATAATCATTTTCTTCGTTAATTTCTTCTTTGAGTTGTTTCAAAATTAACATTATACTTTGTTTCCAATAATCAAGCATAAGCTCAAAATAATAATACATTTGCTCAGCAAATACAGTTTCGTTTATATCAAGCTCAGGGTTAAAGCTTTCTGATACTTCAGTTAACCACTTCTGTGGTGAAGGATATGCTTCTGAAAAGAAACAAAGTCTTAAAATTATTTCTTCTAATTTAGAGTCATCTCTTTCACTCATAAAAAATGATTTAAGAACAGAAAATGATTCGTCCTCAGTTTCATAAAGTTCGTCTAAAACTTCATTGATGCATTCTTTTTTAAGAACCTCCAAATCAGATTTATCAATAATCTGAAAGTCAGAAGACATCTCTGCAAGGTTGAAATTCTCCCTTACGATTTTTGCACAAAATGAGTCCATAGTGCAAATATCGGCAGTTGGTAACAGGTTAATCTGCTTTTTCAAATACATTTTTTTAGATGGATTGTTTTTAATTTCATCTTTTAATGCTTTTGCAATTCTTTCACGCATTTCACCTGCAGCTGCTTTTGTAAAGGTTGCAACGAGAATTTCTGTAGGTGAACAAGGATTTTTTTCATCAGAAAGAATATTTTTAACGCGTTCAGTTAAAACTGCTGTTTTACCACTACCTGCCGCTGCAGAAACAAGCACTTGCTCACCACGAGCATCAATTGCGGCTTGCTGATTTTTAGTCCACTCTCTTTTACTCATTGTCATCACCTTCTAACATCTGTAAAACATCCTCGTGACTATCTCCTGAAATTTTCTTGAAATCATCCCCGTCTTCATAACCACAAACAGAACGATATTCACAATAAGAACACGGCAAAGAATTTGCAACACCAGTTGGTAAAACATTAAATTTACCATTATGAAGTGTTTCGCCCATTTCAATAATTTTGTTATCTACAATTTCAGAAAGATTTTTAAAATGCTTTTGTGAATAAAAATTGCCTTTAGTTGAACCATCTTTTTTATAGGATACAGGAAGATAATCTGGAAAAACCTCACCACCCATTGCATTTATTACAACAGGACTATTAAGCACCATACCTGAAAGCTTACCACTGCTACGCTTTTGTGCTTCAATATTTTCATCGCTTGGATTGCGGGTTTTTAAATATTTGTCATAACCTATTCTTGATGGCAAATAAAGTACACCAGCTGGAACAGTTTCACCATAATATTCTTTACCATTTTTAGTTATTGCCATTAAATATAATACCATCTGAAGATTTATACCATCTAACAAATGGGATAACTTAAACTCTTTTTTACCAGTTTTATAGTCAATAACCCTTAAATATTTAATACCATCTTTTTCCATCAAATCAACACGGTCAACAGAACCATAAACTGATATATTATTACCATTTGACAGAGGCACAGTATATTGTGGTATATTATCGCCTCCAACTTTAAGTTCAAAATCTACAGGTTTAAAATCAATTGCAGAAAATTCGTTTTTTAATCTCTCAAAAATGAGCATAAGTACATCTACCATTCTGTTGTAGATGTATAAAAATCTATTGGATTTATCTTCAAAGCCACCCATTTTTTCATTAAGATAATTTTTTAAGTATTCTTCAATAAAGCCTCGTAATTCATTATCAGAAATTCTTAAAAATTCGCCATCTTTATAAGTTTTTAAAACTTCTTCTAAAACACCGTGAATTATATTACCACTATCAGTTGGTTTTAATTCTGCAGTCTTTAAATCTTCAATACGAAGTCCATAACGACACAAAAACGAAAATGAACATTTATAGAAGCTATCTAGCCTGCTTGCAGAAACACCAATATTTTCACCAAATAATTTCTTTGAATTTTCAGGATTTTTAAACTCACCCTTTTTACCATTTTTAGCATAACTTATGCTTTCTAATCTACCAAGATACTGAGGGTTATTTTTAAAATATTCATAAAGAGTTTCTCTTAATTCAGAATTTTCATTATAATTTTTAGCAAGAGTAAAAAATGCAGAAAATTCACTTTCGATTTTTTCTATATCAGTAACATCTTCTGAAGAAACAACTTTAACTTGTGGTAAAAATTCCTTTATCTGCTCAATAATTTCAGAAGGACCACTTGTTGTTTCGTCATCAGAAACCTCACGATATGACAAATAAAGTTCTTCACTTGGTGCTGTAAGCATACAGTATGCAATAAATCTTTCTTCGTCAATTGTTTCCTCAAAAGGTGGACGAATTTCCAAATCAAGCGAAGTTAAAATTCTTCTGTCAGAATCAGACAAAAGTCCGCCTACTGTTGAAACTCGTGGAAACTCATTTTTATTAACACCAATTAAAAATACAACTTTGACATTTTCTGTTCTTATTCTGTCAGCACTACCAATTTTAACTTCGTCTAGACCTTGCGGAATTTCACCGATATCTTTTGAAAAAACCAGAATTGAAAACAATTCAAACCATCTTCTTAATGTGTAATATTTATCTTTTGTTATTTCAGAAATTGTATCTATAATCTCTATTAAAGCATTCCATGAATTTTCTTTTTGTAATGCTTCGACTGGTAAACCATCATCGTTTAATGCACAAGATAAATTATATAAATTGTCGTCAACTTTAGTCTCGATAAGAAATTCATAAACAAGTTTTGAAATTTCAAGACCAGAAGCACCATCACAATCTTTTTTCAATTTAAATAATGGTAAAATCGCTTTTTTTCTTATATTATTAAGCTTTTCAATCTGCAGTTTTGCGATATCGTCTATCTCTTTACCAAATCCATCTGGATGCATTGTGAAATCATTAAGCCAAGCATTACCGCTTATATTCCATATTAAAACATATTTTTCAAGCTTTGCAACATCACTAAAAGAAATCCCTAAAAGTCCTGTTTTTAAATAACGCATTACATTTTCTGTTTTAAAACCATCAGAAATACATTCAAGTGCAGAAGTTATGTGAATAAATAATGTTTCAAAAGAAAGTGGTCTACGACAATCTTCAAAAACAGGCACACCATATCTTTTTAAAACATCGCACATTACCCTTTTATATTTATCGTCAGAGCGTTCGATAACTGCAATATCTTTACAACGATATTTTCCACTTCTTATAAGTTTTTTAATTTCAAGTGCGACCATGTTGCATTCATCAGTTAAATCTCTGCACTTGAATATCGTTACACCATCAGTTTCATTTTCGAGTTTTTCAGTTTCATCACAATAAATATTTTCTTTAATATGAGAAATACTTGTTTTAACATCTTTTATATTTTCTTTGAGTATTTCTATTTTAATACCTACACCGCGTTTTGTTGCTTCGCGTTTTACTTTTTCTTCGACTTTTTTAATATAAGCAAAAGGTGTACCGTCACCATTATAATCATCACAACAAAGTGTAATATATACATCTTTTGCTTGACTTAATGCAATACCAACACACTTGATTTCTTGTGCTGAAAATGTTTTAAACGAGTCGAGGAAAACTGTTCTGTTTTTAAAAAATTCAGTTTCTTCTGCAAATTCATTAAAATACTTCAAGCATTCTGTATCATCAAAATAACTCTGATGTAAAAGTGCGTTATAAGCTTCATTTATCAAGTTGATTTCGTAAAGTTTATCCTTCAAAAGACAAGGCTTCATATTTTGAACTTTCGATTCAAGCTCAGCGCCACTTATTGCACAGGTTTCAAGTTCTTTGTTTAAATCAATAAACGACTGAAGCCCTGACACATTGTGACGGACTTTTGAAAAAACTTTTAAATTATCTTGTAGAGTTGACAACGCTTCGCTCATATATGCCATTCTCACACCATCATCTGCAAACATTTTACCTTGTAAAATTTTGCTATTGAGATTATAAGAAGCAAGTCTTGGAAAACTAAAAACATCTAATTTTTTCATATTTTTAGCACCAAGTAATGTGAGCATTGACCTCTCATTTTCGAAAGAAAATTGGTCTGGCACTAAAAGAAGCGGTTTATTTTCATCTGTTTTTACAAGTTCTTTTATTTTCTTTCTTATCCAGGCAGTTTTACCACT
>JAZRSC010000015.1:0-79098 GCA_045651285.1 Acutalibacteraceae bacterium | reverse complement strand
TTGCCGAGAATTTCAATGGGGAATACCTGTCCCTCAAAGAAAACAATATTGATAAGTACCATTGCCACAAACTGAGCAAGCCAAGCAAACGGGAAATTTCTCAGAAGATAGAACATTACAACCGTAAGCATACCTAAGAAGCCGTAATCCACAAAGCCAAGAATTGATGTAATACAAATTAAAGCCAACCACAAAACAGAAAGTGCAATATTCTTTGCAGTTCTGTTTTTCTTTGCTTTATCAATTACATTTATTGCAAGCAAGCCCAAAAGAAGTGTAAATAATACATTCTGATGAAAAGGGTTAAACAATCTGCTACTATAAAAAAGATTGAATGGAATTTCGGTGACTATTGCGAATCCTAAAAGTCGCAATGCATACTTTTTGAAATTTGAGGTGTAAACAAAGCCCTCTGCAATCTGAAAAGCAAAAATTGGAAAAGCCATTCTACCAATATAGGTCATCCAATCGCCAAAACTCATATAGGTTGCCCAGATATGATCACTCAGCATAAGAATAACTGCAATTGTTCTAAGCATATTTGAAGTAAGTCCACCAAATGGAAGTTTCACCAAAGGACTATTTATAGGGAGTTTGGTTTTGATATTTTCTTTCACATTACTCGCTCCTTTTTATTTTTTAAGTTCATTATAACATAAAGCTTTGCGATTCACAAGAAAAATCCCCTTGGATTGCTCCAAGGGGACTGTTTATTTATTTGCTTTTCCTTAATTCTGTTAAGAATTAGTCCTTGATAGCTGCCTGCTCGGCTATTAACAACCTGCACCAATCAAAATCCAAAAAATAATAACACAAACGAATTTTTGTTTCGATTTTTTATTGCTATTTTTATTCTTTTGTGATAGAATAGTAAAGTAGTTAGTTTACTTATTTACTTTGGAGGTGGTACGGTGGCAACAAAAGTTTATGCAGAAGGTAGTTTTGGAGCATATTTTGTGAAGCTTATAAAAAATCACAATTATTCACAAGTGAAATTCGCTTCGGATTTAGGCGTATCTAAAACATACCTATTCGATGTGTTTAATGGACGAGTAAAACCGCCCACTCCCGATATGCAGGACCGCATTGTTGAACTTTTATGCTTGACTGACAGCGAAAAAAATGATTTTTACAGCAAGGCAGCTGACGGACGGCACGAATTACCCAAAGATATTGTAGAATATCTTACAAACAATAAAACCGAGATTGATAGTCTTAGAGAAAGAATGAGGACTTAATTATGGCAAACGAGGCAAAAACATGTGCTATTTTTCGCGATATGCTCAGAAGCAAAGGTTATTATGATGATACCTATGTTGTAGTAGAAGAACAAAAAAGCGATAACGCAAAAATAGATAAATTATTAAAAAATGCATCCAAAAAGGGAAATAAAAACGGATATCCAGACTTTATTTTATATTCAAAAGCTTATCCCGAACTTATTGTTGTAGTTGAAGCCAAAGCTGATATAAATAAACACGAAAGCAATACACGGGACAATTATGCCGATTATGCAGTTGACGGTGCATTGTTGTATGCTTCTTTCTTGTCAAAAGAATTTGATGTTCTTGCAATAGGAATTAGCGGAGAAGAAGAACACCGCTTTAAGATTTCTCATTACCTACACTTGAAAGAAGATAAAAAGGCCTATCCTCTTTTTGACGATAGCCTCTTAACAATTAAAGAATATTTTGACGGCATCAACCAGAGTAATTATAAGTTTAATCAGGATTATGCAAAACTGATTGCCTACACAAAAACCCTGAACGAAACATTGCATGCCAAGAAAATTAAAGAATCGCAACGTGCTTTGTTGATAAGTGGTATTTTGATTGCGTTAAAAGACCGAGCATTTAAGGATGGATATAAAAAGCACGAAAGAGTAGCACAATTAGTTAAGGCTCTTTATACTGCCATAGAAGGACAGTTATCAAGTGGCGATATACCGCAAAAGAAAATTGATGTTTTAACACAGGCATTCAGTTTTGTAAAGACCAATCCTGCACTAACAGATGCGAAAACAGGCAAAAAACTCCTTGAAGACCTTATTGATGAAATTGACCGTGAAATAAATGGGTTTATGGTCACACATCAATATGTTGATACGGTTAGCCAATTTTATATAGAGTTTTTAAGATATGCTAACAACGATAAAGGTCTTGGTATCGTTTTAACTCCACCTCATATAACAGATTTATTTGCAGAGTTGGCAGGTGTTGATAAAAACAGCATTGTGTTAGATAACTGTTGTGGCACAGGTGGATTTTTAATCAGCGCAATGAAACGTATGCTTATTGATGCCAAAGGAGACCAAGCAAAGGAAAAAGATATCAAAGGAAAACAGTTGATTGGTATCGAGTTTCAAGACGATATTTACACACTGTTAATTTCCAATATGATTATCCATAGGGACGGCAGAACAAACATTTATTGGGGAGATTGTTTTAAAGAAACAGAAGATGTTAAAAAGAATTTCAAACCAACCGTCGGTCTTTTGAATCCGCCATACAAAAGCAAAGCTTCTGATATCGAGGAGTTTGAATTTATTTTAAACAATCTAGACGCATTAGAATCTGGAGGCACTTGTATAGCGATTATCCCTATTAGTTGTGTAATTGAAAAGTCAACTATTGCAGAAAACCTCAGAAAAAGGGTTTTAGAAAAGCATACACTCGAAGCGGTCCTTTCTATGCCAGAGGAATTATTCCATAATTCCAAAGTAAATACGGTTACTTGTGCAGTAATTATAACTGCTCATAAACCTCATCCAAAGGGCAAGAAAACATGGTTTGCATATTGCCGAGATGATGGATTTGTGAAAATGAAAAATAAAGGACGTATTGATGCAAATCATACATGGGATAGCATTCGTGAAAAATGGGTTTCTGCATTTAGAAATCGAGAAGTAATCGACAAATTCAGTCTTATGCGCGAGGTAACAGAAAAAGACGAATGGTGTGTAGAGGCTTATCTTGAAACCAATTATGATGAATTTACTTTCGAGGACTACGAAACAACCGTCAAAAAATATCTAATGTTTAACTTTATGGATATGTCTGGTATGTCGGGAGGTGGCGAGGAAAATGAAGACTTGTAAAGTCAGCGATTTATTTAATGTTCAATATGGAAACTCCCTTGAGTTGGTATATTTAGAAAAAGATTTAAATGGCGTGAACTTTATTTCAAGAACAGCAAAACGCAACGGCGTTTCAGACAAGGTTAAGCTTATTCCTACGGAAAAACCTTTTCCCGCAGGCGCTCTAACGGTAGCTGTTGGAGGAAGCGTTTTAGAGACCTTTTTACAACAATCGCCATTTTATACAGGCTTTCATGTAATGGTTTTAACACCAAAGGTGGAAATGAGCACTGCGATTAAATTGTACTATTGTCATTGCATACGAGCCAACCAATATAAGTATAGTTATGGGAGACAAGCTAACGCAACTTTATCAGATTTGCCAATACCTACCTTAGATAGTATCCCTCAATATGTACTTTCTATATCCATAAAAGAATATGGCGAATCATTGATTAAACAAACAGATTTCCCTGAAAGCACCGCTGTATATCCCGAAAATATAAAATCTGTTCCTTTGGATGATTTGTTTATTGTAAAGAACGGAATAGCGTCTTCGCAAGTTGTAAGAAGCAGTTTTAAAGAAAGCGAAACTTGGATTCCCTATATTAGACCGTCTTATCGACAAGAAACAAGTATAGATGCTTTTGTGAATAAGAAACTTGTAACAGACGACAAAGTATTTCCTGCTGGAACTCTTTATGTTTCTACCGATGGTCAAGGTAGTCATACATTTTCATATGTTTCCACTTTTGAGTTCGTTCCTAACAGTAATGTATCCGTTTTAATACCTCGTCGTGATATGAGCTTACAAGAAAAACTATATTATGCTCATTGTATAACAAACAACAGGTATAAATTTTCATATGGTAGAAAACCCAAAGGTGATAGACTCAAAGAAATACTTATTCCCGAATATCCCCCTAAATATGTTACAGATTATACTATTGATAAAGTAGTAAATAGTTTTTCTGAGATTTTGGATATAGTGTAATTTTAATAAAACACACGACAAATAACCCCCCGACGATTTCTCGTCGGGGGGGTATTCTTATACATAAATATTGACTTTTAAGTCGTTCCACCTGTGTATGCGGTGTTTGGTGCTATCTTTATACAGATATGCTTTCGCATCATCTAAATTAAGCACAAATTCCGTTACTTTTGTAAAGGGGCTATTATCTCCCTCATTCCTTAATTGCTGCCTGAGCTGCTGCAAGACGTGCAATTGGCACACGCAATGGAGAACATGAAACGTAGTTGAGACCAATCTTGTGACAGAATTCAACTGAAACAGGGTCACCACCGTGCTCACCGCAGATACCATAGTGGAGGTTTCTGCCGCTTGCTTTACCTTTAGCAACTGCCATTTCCATAAGAGCGCCAACACCTGTTTGGTCGAGCTTTGCAAATGGGTCGTTTTCAAAGATTTTGCAATCGTAGTAAGCTGAAAGGAACTTACCAGCGTCATCACGGCTGAAGCCGTATGTCATCTGTGTTAAGTCGTTTGTACCGAAGCAGAAGAAGTCAGCATTCTGAGCGATTTCGTCAGCTGTGATACAAGCTCTTGGAATTTCAATCATTGTACCAACTTCATATTTGAGGTCAGCGCCTGCAGCTGCGATTTCAGCATCAGCAGTTTTAACAACGATGTCTTTAACATATTTAAGTTCTTTAACTTCGCCAACGAGTGGAATCATGATTTCAGGAACGAGATCCCAATCTGCATGAGCTTTCTTTACGTTGATTGCTGCACGGATAACAGCCTTTGACTGCATTGCTGCAATTTCAGGATATGTTACTGCAAGACGGCAACCACGGTGTCCCATCATTGGGTTGAACTCATGGAGAGAAGCAATGATTGCTTTAATATCTTCAACTGATTTGCCTTGAGCCTTTGCAAGAGCTGCAATGTCAGCTTCTTCAGTAGGAACGAACTCATGAAGAGGTGGGTCAAGGAAACGGATTGTAACTGGGTTACCTTCAAGTGCTTCATAGAGAGCTTCGAAGTCGCCTTGTTGATATGGGAGAATCTTTTCAAGAGCTGCTTCTCTTTCTTCAACTGTATCAGCACAAATCATTTCACGGAATGCAGCGATTCTGTCTGCTTCGAAGAACATGTGCTCTGTACGGCAAAGACCGATACCTTCTGCACCGAGTTCACGAGCTTTCTTAGCATCTGCAGGAGTGTCAGCATTGGTACGAACTTTAAGAGTTCTGTATTTGTCTGCCCATTCCATAATTCTACCGAATTCACCAGCGATTTCAGCATCTACTGTTGGGATGATACCGTCGTAGATAGCACCTGTTGAACCGTCGATTGAAATGTAATCGCCTTCGTTATATGTTTTACCAGCGAGTTCGAATTTTTTGTTTTCTTCATCCATTTTGATTTCGCCACAGCCTGATACACAGCAAGTACCCATACCACGAGCAACAACAGCTGCGTGAGATGTCATACCGCCACGAACTGTGAGGATACCCTGAGAAGCTTTCATACCTGTAATATCTTCAGGTGATGTTTCAAGACGAACAAGAACAACTTTTTCGCCTCTTGCATTCCAAGCTTCTGCATCTTCTGCTGTAAATACAACTTTACCGCAAGCAGCACCAGGAGAAGCACCAAGACCTCTACCAGCTGGTGTAGCAGCTTTAAGAGCAGCAGCATCAAATTGTGGGTGGAGAAGTGTGTCAAGGTTACGAGGGTCAATCATTGCAACTGCTTTCTTTTCATCAATCATGCCTTCGTCAACGAGGTCACAAGCGATTTTAAGAGCAGCTTTTGCAGTTCTCTTACCATTTCTTGTCTGGAGCATATAGAGTTTACCAGCTTCAACTGTAAATTCCATATCCTGCATATCTCTGTAGTGGTCTTCAAGAATGCCACATACTTTTGTAAATTCAGCATAAGCTTCTGGGAATTTTTCAGCCATCTGAGCGATTGGCATTGGTGTACGAACACCAGCAACAACATCTTCACCTTGTGCGTTTACAAGGAATTCACCCATAAGACCTCTTTCACCTGTAGCAGGGTCACGAGTAAATGCAACACCTGTACCACAGTCATCACCCATGTTACCGAAAGCCATAGCCTGAACATTAACAGCTGTACCCCATGAATATGGAATATCGTTGTCACGACGGTAAACGTTTGCACGAGGGTTGTCCCATGAACGGAAAACAGCTTCAACAGCACCCATAAGTTGTTCTTTTGGATCTGTTGGGAAATCTTTACCGATTTTTGATTTATATTCTTCTTTGAATTGACCAGCAAGTGCTTTAAGGTCTTCAGCTGTAAGCTCGATGTCTTGAGTAACACCTTTAGCTTCTTTCATTTCGTCAATAAGTTGTTCGAAGTATTTCTTACCAACTTCCATAACAACGTCTGAATACATCTGAATAAATCTTCTGTAGCAGTCCCAAGCCCAACGAGCGTTACCTGATTTTTCAGCCATAACATTAACAACATCTTCGTTAAGACCAAGGTTGAGGATTGTATCCATCATACCAGGCATAGATGCTCTAGCACCTGAACGAACTGAAACGAGAAGTGGATTTTCTAAATCACCGAATTTTTTGCCTACAACGCCTTCCATTTTAACGATGTATTCCATAATCTGAGCCTGGATATCATCGTTGATCTTTCTGCCGTCCTCATAGTATTGAGTACAAGCCTCTGTTGAAATTGTAAAACCTTGAGGAACAGGAAGACCTATGTTAGTCATTTCTGCAAGGTTAGCACCTTTACCACCGAGAATTTCACGCATTGAAGCGTCGCCCTCGGAGAATAAATAAACGTACTTTTTGCTCATAGTTTACCTCCAAAAATAAATTATTGATATATTTGAGTAGCCGCTTTTTTTATTTTATAAAACAAAGCAACATAACACCAAAGATGATTATACCAAAATTATACTTTTATTTCCATAGTATAAAAATAAAAATATAACAGAATAGTTTGTCGATTTTTAGTCAACATAACTAAACAATGCTAATATATCAGATTTACACGACTTATGTCGAATAATTTATTGATACTCACCCTGTGTCAAAGAAACTATAGAAATAAGGTTAAAACCACCGTCTGAAGTTTCTTTTAATTTAATCTCCATAAACTTGTCGGGTTGTGCAGGGGCAATTGTGCCATCTGCCGAAACTTCTATATTGTTTGTACCAACATAGCCAACCTTTAATGTAACAAGACCACCTGTTTTTGAAACAGATTCAATTCTCGGTGTAAATGGTGGCACAACACCTGTAAGCGGTACATAATAAGCATTTTTATTGACATCGTACTGAAATTCATAACCATAGCCTTGTACTGTCGCGTGAACAATCTGAACATCGTTACCAAACCATCTTCTGAAATACTGCTCAACATCTGTAGCAGGTACCAAGAGTCCGAATTCTGTAACATCATATTCATCAGTTTTTACTCCATCTGTAAGCAAAGCACAAACTGCAATATTAAGTAAATCGTCAAAATCTGCTTTTGTTATATCTGTAAATGGGTCAGGGTCAATGCCAACAACCCAAGTAAGATATTTTGTATAAGCAGAGTAATCGTTTTCTGCAGTAATATTCCGAGAAAGAGAATCTTTAATAAACATTCCGACAGAAACAATACCAATTACAGCAAAAATTATAACAATCAAGCCAATAATAAATGGTGCTTTTTTCTTTTTTTCTTTAACCTCGACTTCCTGTACGAGTTGTTCATTCATATCGTTCATTTAGTTCACCCTTTCAAGTGGTTTACCTTACTATTATATTATATTAACCGAGTAAATGCAAGGGGGGAAAATAGTTGCTAGTATGGCTAGTTGGCTAGTATGGCTGGTTGGCTAGTATGGCTAGTATGGCTAGTGGCTAGTTGCTAGTTATTAGTTATTAACCATTAGTCGTTAGCTATTAGCAAAAATAAAAAATCCTATCACTTCCAGTTAAACCAACTAAAAATGATAGGATAGAGTTATTTCTATAACACTAGTAACTAACAACTAGCCAACTAGCCACACTTACTTAACTTCTGTAACAAGTTCAATAAACGCTTTTGTAAATGTTGAACCTGATTTTTTGCTGATCGCGTTTACTTCTTCATTTTCACCGATAAGTGAGTGGTACTCATTATCTGCAAGAACATAACCGCCCTGGTCATTTGCAAGACCAAATACTAAAACATTGTCACAATCTGTAACATCTTTAAGTGCAGGGTAATCCCAAGATGTACCGTCCCAGCTTTCAGCAGGAGTTGTAACACCGCCGTAGAAAATACTTGGGTCAAATTCACCTGGTGCAAAGAATACTGCAACCTCGTTGCCGAGTTCCATATAACCTACTTCAGATGCGAGTGTGTAGTTTTCACCATCTTTAACAACTACAGATGCTAAAATACCTTCACGACAAGCAAGTGTGAGAATACCGTTGTCAACAGGAACCATAACCTCTTTGTGAGCAATGTTAAGAACTGGGTCAAGAGCAATTTCGTTGTCGATTGCTCTTACTTTATCTGCAATTGCATTTGCATAGTAAGTAATATTGTTTTTATCTGATTCGCCTTCAACATTTGTTAATTCGCCTTCAGATGTAATTGCAAGCTCAGCGCCCATAACAAATACAACATTAGCGCCTTCTTTTTCGTTGATATTCTTTTCAATATAATATGGATAGTCTGATGAAAGAATATCAGGACCAGCACCGTAACCTGTGCAGTGGATACCTGCTTCTAAAATCCATGTTTCTTCTGAACCATCGTTTGGTGTAAAGCGAAGTCTGTGAATATTTTCATCAAATGCCTGTGGGTCACGCTTATCTCTGATATATTCTTTGATATTTGCATAACCGTAATTGAGTGTACCCTCTGTCATATCAGCTACTGCTTCTTCAACACAAGCAACTGTTGTCTGGTAAAGATTCTCCATGAATTCAGGATTTTTGGTTACCATATAATCATCAAGAAGATTTTCACCGAACACAGCACCAGTACCAGCATTACCTGTATTTGCAATGAGTGCCTTAAGAAGCGGAACATTCATACCGAGTGTATCAATACAAGAGTGTTGGTGAAGAACTGAAACATTCAAGCTGATAATATTGTTTGCTTTTGCAAATTCCTGGAGTCTGCCACGGATAACTTCAACATCACCTCTGGCAAAACCGAAACCGTCTATTACTGCGTGAACAACTGTACCACTAACACCGTCACTTAAAGCGTAAACTCTTACTCTTTGGTCATCATAAACAGCTCTTGGAACTCTACCCTCAAATACTTCAAGAGAACCTGCAAGGTAGAAGTCACCGTTCATAATATTGAAATCATCAATAAGAGAATCGCTTGAATAACCAAGACTCCATTTTGACTCTGCTTTTACAGAAGTGTCAAAACTATCTTCACCCTTATAGAAGTATTCTGCAACATAAGAGTCAGGATTGTCAAATTCATCCTGGAAGCCTGGCCAGAATCTGTTAAGGTAAGTGAGAACATAGTGAATGAGGTCGTTTAAAACTCTGTTAAATACATTCTCAAGATTGATTTCTAATGTTTGTGGTGCAACTACTGAAGCAGCACTTGCAGGAACCATAAACACAGAAATTGAAAGTGTTAAAGCAAGGATAATTGCGACTAATTTTTTAGTCATATTTGTTCCTCCTTATAAAGTGAGATTATGAACCGATTACCCCCATTGGCACCCGATTCACCGCATTTTAATGCAATTTTACAGATACATTATATATCAATTGTTTTAAATATGCAATATCAAATTAAACTGTTGCAGTTTCTTTGGTAGATTTAGCCAATTCTTCTTCAATCATTTTGTTGATATTGTTAGGTCCCATATGACGATATGGCTTGAATCTCAAGAAGAGATACATAGGAACTGCACCTAATGTATTAAGAATCATATCACCCATAGTGTCCATTAGAGCAAATCGTGCTTCAAAGCGTTCAGCATCAAGTGGTATAAGCATAAATACTTTATTTACATCGCCACCAGCTTCTGCAATCGCTTTTTGTAAATCCCAGTGTTGAGCATCGCCACCAAACCATTGGTCAAATGTAAACTCGAAAAGCTCCCAACCAGAAGCGAAAACAAAACCGACACCCAATGCACAGAGTGCTACGATTTTTGGTGGACAAACTACTTTGTCACGAATCTGCATAGCGCAAACTAATTCATAACTGATAAACACTGCTTCTACACAACCCAAAGCGTGAAGCACTTTGTCAAACATTGGTAATGCATAATATAAATTGAGATATGCGCCACCGAATGATGCACAGAAAAATCCAAAGATTGAAATATGCTGGAAGTAACGAGGCAATAATCTCGGGAATGTATTTTTAGGGAACATCTGACAAATTTCATAAGCAAACATACCTACCAAGTTTGCCATCATCTGTAATGGTTGCATTGAACCTAAGTTAGGGTCAATTGTAACAAGGCTTTTAATAATACCGTAAATCATTAAACCCCTTAAAGTCCACCAATAAATATGCTCTATGGGTTTCATACCCTTGTAGAGTCTTTTAAAATAATCTTTTACCATATTTTTCTCTCCACTTTTTTAGTAGTTTGTTAAGCATACCAAATATATCACTTTTTTTAATTCTTTTCAAGAACTAAACATTAAAATAATCTTAATTTTTGCATTTTTAGTCAAATTCTTTTAAATTTTGACATTTTAAATATACATTTATATATTTTGAACTATTGAAAAATTTTAATAAATACTATATAATAGTCTGCGAATGATTTAATGGAGGGGTAAAAATGCCTAAAAGAGAAGGTTACATTTCATGGGACGAATTTTTTATGGGTGCAGCAATGCTCTGCGCTAAAAGAAGTAAAGACCCAAACACTCAAGTTGGTGCTTGTATTGTAAACTCTGAAAATAGAATTGTTTCTGTTGGTTATAATGGTTTCCCTGCAGGTTGTGACGATGATGTTTTCCCTTGGGAGCGTTCTGGTGACGACCGTTACAACACAAAATACCTTTATGTATGCCACGCAGAACTCAACGCAATTTTAAACGCAAGAGGCACAAACCTTACAGGTAACAGACTTTATGTTGCTCTTTTCCCTTGTAACGAATGTGCAAAAGCAATTATTCAGAGTGGTATAACAGAGGTTATTTACCTTTCAAATAAATATAAAGACACACCAGAAACAAGAGCATCTAAAAGAATGCTTGAAGCAGCAGGTGTAAAACTTACACAGTTAGTTCCTGAAAAGAACGAAATTGTGCTTGACTTCGACCCAAATAAAATTTAAAATTAAAAATTGAAAATTGAAAATTGTGGGACCTGCGGTCGGCATTATAATGTTTAAGCAATTCAGTTTTCGGTTCATTTTATAAGTATAAATAAGTTGAACACAAAAGTATCAGTTGGTTTAAACAACAAGCTATCTATAATAGCGTCGCAGACCCGAAATTTTTAATTTTTAATTTTCAATTTTCAATTAAAAAATATATAAATTGGAGTGTTAAAAAATGCCATTAGTAAATGCAAAAGAAATGCTTACAAAAGCAAAGGCTGGCCACTACGCAGTTGGTCAATTCAACATCAACAACCTTGAGTGGACAAAATCTATTCTTCTTACTGCACAGGAAATGAATTCTCCTGTTATTCTCGGTGTTTCTGAGGGTGCAGGTAAATATATGTGCGGTTACAAAACAGTTGTTGGTATGGTTAACGGTATGATTGATGAATTAGGAATTACTGTTCCTGTTGCTCTTCACCTTGACCACGGTTCATACGAAGCTGCAAAAACTTGTATCGAAGCAGGTTTCTCATCAATTATGTTTGACGGTTCTCACTACCCCATTGGCGAAAACATTGCAAAAACTAAAGAATTAGTTGCTATCTGCGAAGAAAAAGGTCTTTCAATCGAACGAGAAGTTGGTTCAATCGGTGGCGAAGAAGACGGTGTTGTTGGTGCTGGTGAATGTGCTGACCCTGAAGAATGCAAAATGATTGCTGATTTAGGTGTTACAATGCTCGCAGCTGGTATCGGTAATATCCACGGTAAATACCCTGAAAACTGGGCAGGTCTTTCATTTGAAACTCTTGCAGCAGTTCAGGAAAAAACAGGCACAATGCCTCTCGTTCTTCACGGTGGTACAGGTATTCCTGCTGAAATGATTCAAAAAGCTATTTGTCTCGGTGTTTCAAAAATCAATGTTAACACAGAATGTCAGCTTGCTTTCCAGGAAGCTACAAGAAAATACATTGAAGCTGGTAAAGACCTCGAAGGTAAAGGTTTCGACCCAAGAAAGCTTCTTGCTCCTGGTTCAGAAGCAATTAAAGCAACAGTTCGTGAAAAAATCGAACTCTTCGGTTCAAAAGATAAAGCTTAATAAAAAAGCCGCTCTCTATGAGAGTGGCTTTTTTAATGCAGAATTTCGGAAACGCTTCGCGTTTATTTATAACAGAATTAACCCGATAACAGTTTTTTACTGCTATCGGGTATTTCTATTATCTCTTAATAGTCTAATTCAATATCAATCAATGCAACATTGTCGAGTTCGCCAGTTTCGAATAGAGTATTTATTCTCTCAACAGCATCCTCATTTAATTTATACCCATTGGCTATAGACTCCTGTATTGTTGTACGCCACATATTATTTACAGCTTTTTCACCTATTTCTTCTGCATCATCAAATTCACTTATTACTTCTTCTGACAAATCACTAAAATTACCACTATAACTCCATTCTTGATACTCGCCACTAAAATCATAATAAGAATAAAGCCAATAACTACTTACTCTCGCTCCAAAACTATTCGTCGCAGTAACAAATAGAACTAAATGTTCTTTAATATTTGTATCATCTATCGCTTCATAGTAATAAACATCTCTCAATTCAAAAGAATTCGGATCTTTTAGGCAATCAGAAGTAACTCCACTAAGAACTGCAGCTGCATTTTCTGCGTATATTTCATGTTTTTCAGTTTCATCTGCTTTTTTATATGCTTCCTCGTATTTACCTTGAGCGCACAAATCATCTATTGACACAAAAATTTTTGGAGCCATAAAAATTGCTACTATAACAATAAATAAAACTGCTATTGCTGCAATAATGATTTTTATAGATTTTCGCTTTTTCACTTCATTTAATTTCTCGCCATCACTATTCAAATTGTTATTCTCGTCATTAACTGTGCAACTAAGCATTGCACAACCTTTATTTTCACCCCAACAACTTTCATGATGAGGTGTGTTGCAAGAAAGGCAAACTTTCACAGCATCCCCTTCTTTAATGTCCGTTTTACAAAACGGACAAGTTTTTCCAATGCCATTTTCCATTGTGAAACCTCCAAATTCTAATTTTTTATATTGAGCCGTCTGGCATTCAACCTTAAATAAGCATTTTAGTAAACATATTTGGTAACATTCTTACTTGCCCCGCCTTTAATTTGTAGCATATTAAATAAAACGAAACTTTAATATTTCTCTATATTTTTACAAAATTCTTATCTTTAACACAATTATAGTCGCAAATTATGTTAAAGTCAAGATAATTTCTTATCTTTAACATAAAATAAGACGAGATGAAGTTTGTGTAAAGAAGGTCTTTGTTATGAAGATTTACGATTATAATGGCAAAAAGAATGTTTGTGGTGACAGAATTCACGAAGCAAGATGCAAATTAAGACTTACTCAGAGCGATTTAGCCGCAAAATTACAGGTTGCAGGAATCATAATTGAAAGAGACAGCATTTCAAGAATAGAAATAGGCACTCGTTTTGTTGCTGATTATGAATTAAGAGAACTTGCTAAAATCTTAAAGGTTTCTGTTGACTGGCTTTTAAGCGATGATGAAGAAAAAAATTAAGTTCTATCATTCAGTTTGAAAAAACTAAAAATGATAGAACTTATTTTTTATTCAATTAAAATTGCCAACGCAGTACGAAGTTATTATCTATGCATTATTCATCATTTGTCAAACAGAAGAACTCTCCACCACCCGAGGAATTTTATTATTTCATTCATTTTTCTACTCGCTTAAAAGTGCATCAAAATTGGTAATTCAAAGAAAAGGCGGTCCCCCTCTCTTCGAAGAGAGGCAGACCGTCACTTTTAATTTTTCGTCTCATTTTGAGTTAGTTGTAAACTTTAAATGATAGGTTGCATTATTTTAAATTGTTATTATAAGCAAGTCCGAAGGACTTCCGAAATTCTGCATTCTGCACTCAGCATTCTGCATTTATATAATTCATAATGTCTCCGACATTATGAATTATACTCAAACTCCGTAGTATAAGTACCACTCACAAACTCGTACTCTTCATCATCAAGATAGAGTGTTGCGTAGCTACCATCTGGAATTGTGAAAGAGAATTCACAAAGATTACTGTCACCTTTAAATTCCCAAGAAGAAATTATTTCGCCATTAGGTGTTAAAATTCTTGCTTTTGCGTAACCCAACTCTTTATTTGGAATTGGTTCAAATATAATATGCTTGTAGCCTGGTTCGTTTTCATCTGGGCGAATACCAGCCACTGTACTGTAAAGCCAATCACCAACTGCACCGAATGCATAGTGGTTAAAAGAGTTCATTTCAGGTGTTGCAAAGCTTCTGTCTTCTTTCATACCATCCCAACGCTCCCACATTGTAGTAGCGCCCATTTTTACTGAATAAAGCCATGATGGGAATGTATCTTTAAGAAGAAGTTTGTAAGCTAAATCTACTCTGCCAATATCCTGTAAAACATGAAGAAGATAAGGTGTTCCAACAAAGCCTGTTTTTAAGTGGCCACATTCTTCAATGAGTTTAACTAACTTTTCTGCTTCGCGTTCTCTGTTATCTGTAAGATTTAAGAAAAGTGCTAAAACATTTGCAGTTTGTGTTTCGTGTTCTTCTTTACCTGTATTAAGATAATTATTTCTGTATTGCTCTACAATTACAGGGTACATTTCTTCATAATAAGAAACATCTTTACCTACTGCTTTACCCATTTTAATTACAAGGCTTGTAGAATACGCATACATTGCAGTTGCAATTAAATTTTTATCAGTAAAACCACCTGCTGCTTCATAGCCCGCATCAAGTGAAAGCCAGTCACCGAAATGACCACCTTTATCCCAACGACCTTTTTCTGAACATTCCGTTTCAATAAATTTAAGCCAATTTGTCATTGACTCCCACTGTTCTTCAATAATTCTTGTGTCGTTATATGCTAAATACATCTGATAAGGCACAATAACTGCAGCATCACCCCACGCAGCAGAGCCACCACCCTGCCAGCCTGCAGGTACAACATTACCTACCGCACCGTTTTCTTCCTGGTCAGCAGCAAGGTCGTGAAGCCATTTTCTAAAGAATTTTCTTGTGTCATAGTTATAAATTGCAGTTCTTGCAAAAACCTGTGCGTCACCAGTCCAGCCCATTCTTTCATCTCGTTGTGGGCAGTCTGTTGGAATATCGAGGAAATTACCTCTTTGTCCCCAAACTATATTTTCATAAAGCTGTTGAATATCCTCGTGACCACAAGCAAAGAAGCCTGTGCGTTTCATATCTGAAAATACTACAACTGCTGTAAAATTCTCAAGTTTAATTTCATCATCATTAAAGCCGATAAGCTTAATAAATCTGAAGCCCTGGAATGAAAAATGTGGTTTGTAAACTTGCTCAACACCGTTTGATGTTACTTCAATTTCACATTTTGCACTTCTTAAATTTTCTGTGTAGAAGTTACCATCTTTATCTAAAAATTCTGCGTGTTGAATTTTAAATGTATTACCTTTTCTTGCAGGTACAACCCACTCTACATAACCAGTTATTTCTTGTTTAAAGTCAATTACCTTTTCACCGCTTGGTGTAGTAATAAGCTCTACTGCATCGAGGCGAGCCATTTCGCGAGTTTCCTCGCCCTCCATTTCGATAAGAATTGTCTTATCAAGTGGCACTTCTTCTACAGTAAATTTATCTTCACATTCAACTGTAAAGTCAACCTTTTCACCATCATAAATGTCAGAAAAGAGAATATTACTTTTCATACATTCCCAAGTTTTGTCTGTTGTGATTACCTCGACTGTATCATCTTCATATTCAACAGTAAGTGCAGCAATTACTGCAATTTCGTCTGATTTTAAGAATGGTAATTCTTCGTCAGGTCTTTTGTGACGGCGGCGACCAGTTCCTACTGCGATATCTATTGTGTTACATTCTTCAAGATATTTTGTAACATTATAATTCTGATATTGTAAACGAGTTCTGTAACTTGTCCATCCCGGTGCAAAAATGAATTTACCAATTCTCTGATTATTTATATGTACTTCATAAAAACCTAAAGCACTAATGGAAAGTGTTGCCTTTCTTATTGGTTTGTCTGCCCAGTAAATTTTTCTGAACACAGGACAAACTGTGCCTAAATCTTCATTTTGTCTTATAAATTCTGCTTTAAAAATGTTACTCATAATACAACTCCTTTATTGACATTATATATTTTAATATATATAATATTAAAGTTATATCTATCTTATTATATTTTTATTAAAAACACAATAGTATTGAGGTAATTTATGAAAAATCTTTCAGACATAAATGTTATTCGCTCTGTAATGGCAAAGCACGGTGTAACATTTAACAAGGGTTTAGGTCAAAACTTTCTTGTTGACCCTGATATTTGTCCTGCTATGGCAGAAAACGCACTGCTTGACGAAAACACTTGTGTAATAGAAGTTGGTCCTGGTGTAGGTGTACTTACCGCAGAGCTTGCAAAGTGTGCAGGTAAAGTATTAAGTTTTGAACTTGACGAAAGACTTTTACCAGTTTTAGCTGAAACATTAAAAGAATTCGATAATGTTGAAATTATAAATCAGGACATTATGAAGGCTGATTTAAAAAGTATAATTGAAGAAAAATGTAAGGGTATGAAAATTGCAGTTTGTGCTAATCTGCCTTACTATATTACTTCACCAATTATTATGATGTTTTTAGAAAGCAAATTGCCGATTTCTTCAATTACTGTTATGGTGCAAAAAGAAGCGGCAGACCGTCTTTGTGCAGAGGTAGGCTCTCGCGATGGTGGTGCAGTTACAGTTGCGGTAAATTATTATGCTGAAAGTGAGATTCTTTTCTTTGTTCCAAAAGAGTCTTTCTTACCACCACCAAAAGTTGACAGTAGCGTTATTAAATTAGTTTTAAGAGATAAACCACCTGTTAAAGTAAAAAACGAAGAATTTTTCTTTAAAGTAGTAAAAGCGGCATTTTCTCAAAGAAGAAAAACTGCAGAAAATTCTATTAGTGCAGGACTTTCTCTTCCTAAAGCAGATGTAAAAGAGGCTTTAGAAAAAGCAGGGCTTTCCGCAACTATAAGAGCAGAAAAAATGACAATGGAAGATTTTGCAAACCTTTCAGAAATACTTGAAAAGTAGGTTTAGTTATGAAAATACTCTCATTTGGTGAAATTATATGGGATATTTATGAAAACGAAAAATTTATAGGTGGTGCACCACTTAATCTTGCGGCGCATTGCAGTAAGCAAGGTGCAGACAGTTTTATGCTTTCTTCTGTCGGTAATGACGATTTAGGCAAATGTGCATTAAACGAGGTTGAAGGCTTCAAATTAAAGACAGATTTTGTTTATGTAAATAACGAAAAAGAAACAGGCAAATGCATTGTAACACTCAATGAAAACGGTGTACCAAGCTACAATGTTTTAACCGATGTTGCTTACGACTACATAAAAATTCCCGACAATGTAAACGAATTGCAATTTGATGTTTTCTGTTTTGGTACTCTTGCTTTAAGAAGCAAAGAAAATCTAAAAACAGTAAAATCAATTCTTAAAAATTCAAAAATCAAAAAGGTGTATTGCGATATAAATATAAGACCGCCATTCTTCTCAGATGAAACTATTTTATTTGCTTTAGAAAATGCAAATATTTTAAAAATAAGCGATGAAGAAATGCACTATGTTTATGATGCTTGTAAATGCAATAAATTAACTGATTTATCAGAGAAATTTAAAAATTTAGAATTTATTCTTCTCACGCAAGGCGAAAAGGGTGCTTGTGTTTTTGACTGCAAAAATAAAAAAGAATATTCTGAAAAAGCACCAGAGGTAACGGTTGGCTCAACTGTCGGTGCGGGTGATAGCTTCGGTGCTACATTTATTTGTGAATATTACAAAACAGAGGATATTCAAAAAAGTCTTGAAAAAGCAATTAAAATAAGTGCTTTTGTTGTTTCTAAAAAAGAAGCAATTCCTGAATATTAAAAATTTACGAGGTGTTAATTATGAAATTTGGTATTTACTATGCATATTGGGAGCACGAATGGGGTGGAAACTTCGTGCCATATATTGAAAAAACTAAAAAATTAGGCTTTGATGTTCTAGAGGTTGCTTGTGGTGCTTTCCATTTAGAAAACGATGATTACTTTAAAGAACTTAAAAATGTAGCAGAAGCAAACGGAATGTTACTTTCTGGTGGATATGGTCCAAGACCTGAACACAACCTTGCTTCACCTGACAATTCAGTAGTTGAAGGCGCATTAAAATTCTACGATGATATTTTTAGAAAAATGGAAATTGCTGGCATTGACCGTATAGGTGGTGCTCTTTACTCTTACTGGCCGGTAAATTTCAGAGCAGGCTTTGACAAGAAGGCAGATACTGAAAGAAGCATTAAAAATATGAAAAGACTCGCAGATATTGCCGCAAATTACGGAATTACTCTTTGTATGGAGTCTCTTAACAGATTTGAGGGTTATATGATTAACGAAGCGTATGAAGATGTTGACTATGTTAAAGCAGTTGACAAGCCTAATGTTAAATCTATGCTCGATACATTCCATATGAACATTGAAGAAGATTCATTAGTTGAAGCAATCCGCCTTACAAAAGGTACACTCGGTAGCTTCCATGTCGGTGAGCCTAACAGAAGATGCCCTAACAAAAACAGTAGAATCGACTGGTATGAAATCGGCAGAACACTTAATGAGATTGAATATGATGGTTATGTTGTTATGGAACCATTCGTTCTTATGGGCGGTCAGGTAGGTAAAGATATTTCTATCTGGCGTGATATGTCAAAAGGTAAAACAATGGAACAAATTGACCTTGATGCAAAAAATTCAGTAGAATTTTTAAGAGAAGCATTTAAATAAAAACATATCTTTCTTGCAACATTCAGTTGCTTTACTTCAAAATGTTTAGATGATATACTCTGATTGACATAATCTCAACACTCTTTTATATTTACTTTTTTCTTAATTTATATTGACACATATACTAAAAAATGATAAAATTTGTTGATTTTTGTCGAAATCATTAAACAAACAATGTTCGAGGTGTTATATGAAAAGTTTATTAACGAAAACAACCGTTCTTTTTCTCTTTTTAATTCTTTCAACATTTGTACTTTGCTCTTGCAATGATGATGTTGCTACAACCGGAGCTGACGCGACTGCTCCTTTTGTAATTACAGTAGATGGCAAAACTATTACTGTTGAAAATCCATCAAATAAAACTTTAAAAGCACTTCTGAAGAAATCAAATATTAAATTGAATGATGGTGATATTGTTTCTGTTGACACCGACAGTGTTATTTCTGAAGGTATTACAGTTACCATTTTAAGAAAATGCACTGTTACTATTAAAAATGAACTTACCAACACAGAGAATACTCTTATAGTGGTTGGTGCAACTGTTAAAGATGCTATTGCTGATGCAGGCATAGAATTACCAAAAAATTATTCTATGAATTACAAGCTCTCTGACCCTCTCTTTAATGATATTGAAATCATTATTTCTGAAAAAGAAGAAGAAACAACAGAAGAAACTACAACAGAAGAAGCTACTGAACAAGAGAATTCAAATAGCAATAACAATACACAATCTGATAACAATACGCAATCTGACAACAGACCAACTACAACAAGACCTACTGTTACTCAACCTGTTGTTACTAAACCTGCTACAACAACACCGCCAACAACCAAACCTGAACCTACAACAAGTGGCAGAACTATAGTAAGCGTTGAAATATATGAAGATTGTGACGGCTCAGGTCACGGTGTTAAGGTAATTACATATTCTGACGGAACACAAGAGGAGGTGCCTTTCTAAAATGTGGCACAAAAAAACTAGCGTATTTCCTCGCTTGTTCCTTACATTTATCGTTTTAATTCTGTCGTTTTTGACATTAACTGTATTCGGTAGTGCTTCTTACGAAGAATCTTCAAGTGTACCAAGCACAGAAGAAACTACCTCTCCAAGCACCGAAGAAACAACTACTCCTAGTACAGAGGAAACCACCTCTCCAGACAATGAAACTGATAATGATAACGAAAATTTACCAGTTATAAAACAAGGTCTTATTGAAGAAGATGGAAAAATCTATTTTTATAATGAAGATGGAACACCCTTCAAGGCTGGCTACAAAGAAGTAAAAGATGCTGACAACAATATTAAATACTATTACTTCCAGGAAGATGGTACTGCCTTCACTGGTGGCTACAAGCCATTTACCAAGGATGGCAAAAGAGTGTACTACTTTTTTAAAGAGGATGGCACTGCTTTTACAGATGGTTATTTAAATTTTGAAGTTGCCGGTAAACAATATTACTTTTTCTTTCAAAGTGATGGTTCCGCCTTTACAGATGGTTATAAGGAAATAATTATTGATGGAAAAACGCAATATTTTTATTTTCTCGCTAATGGTCAGGGTTTTAACACTGGTTATAAAACTGTAATGATTGATGGCAAAAAATATTATTTCTATTTCAATGAAACCGGACGCGCTATTACTAATGAGTTAAAATCCATTACTCTCGGCAAAAGAACAGCATATATGCTTTTTAATGAAGATGGCAAAGCTTTTACACAAGGCTACAAAGAAGTAAAAAACGGTAATAAAACTAATTATTACTATTTTTTGATGAATGGACAGGCTTTCACAACAGGTTATAAAATCGTAAAAATAAATGGTGCTACAGAATATTTCTTCTTCCAGAATGATGGTACTGCTTATACTAAAGGATTTAAAAGTGTACCTTTTGGAAATGATTCCTACTACTATTACTTTCAAGAAAATGGCAAAGCTTGTAAATCCACCTGGAAAACAACCAGCAGTAACAACTCCTATTATTTACAAGATAACGGCAGAGCAGCAAAAAACACTTTTTTGAAAATCAACAAAAACCTTTATTATTTCAATGGTTCATCTGTTATGAAAAAAGATGGGTGGTTCAAAGTCGGCAAAGGGTATTATTATGCCGAAAATAACGGTTGTCTTGTAACAAATAAAGTAATTGAGGGTTATAAACTTGATTCCACAGGAAAAAGCGAAACTAAATATCGTATAATTCAACTTGTAAACAAGCACACAAACGACTCTATGTCAAATCAAGAAAAAATCAAGGCATTGTATAATTGGGTATTAACAAACAATATGACTTATATAAGAACCTATGAACATACAAAGTCCAACTGGGTCTGGAAAGATAGCTGGGTTGATGATATGGCAAAAAGCCAGATGGATAACAATGGCGGAAACTGTTTCAGATATGCCGCTTTCCTCGGGATGCTTATACGAGAAGCAACGGGCTTGCCTGTTATGGTTTATCACGGGCAGACTGTTGGTGCCTCAACCCCTCTCACCCCTCATGGTTGGGTTACTGTTTATCAGGATAATGTCTGGTATGTATACGATGTTGAACTCGATAAATTTTCAAATTACGATTCCTCATTCTTATACAAAGTTCCTGCTTCAAAAAGCAACCTACATCTTCAGGGTGTAGGTACAAAACTTTATTGATTTTAAAAGGTAGAAAAAATGGTTTTTAGTTCTTTATTATTCTTATGTTTATTTATGCCGATTGTTTTTGTTTTACATTCGGTCATTCCTTCTTTAAAAGTCAGAAATTATCTGCTTCTCTTAGCAAGTTTATTTTTCTATGCCTACGGAGAACCAATTTATATTTTCTTGATGCTCATAAGCTCATTGTTAAATTACATTTTAGCATTACTGATTGACAAGAATAAAAAAAGAGTTTTCCTTATTTTAGCTGTGATTGTAAATCTCGGCTTTTTAGGTGTGTTTAAATACACAGGTTTTTTACTTACAACTGTAAACAGTGTATTTAATATTTCATTACCTGTGCCCGATATCACATTACCTATTGGCATTTCGTTTTTCACTTTCCAGATACTTTCTTATGTTATAGATGTATATCGCAAACAAGTACCTGTACAGAAAAACTTCTGCAAATTACTTCTTTATATATCATTCTTCCCGCAACTTATTGCAGGACCGATTGTCCGTTATAAAGATATTGCCCGTGAAATAGATGAACGCCATACAGATATGCGAAATTTCGCTTTTGGTCTTAGAAGATTTATAGTAGGCCTTGGTAAAAAAGTGCTTATTTCAAACACAATGGCAGTTGCTGTAGACTTTATATTTAACCTCAATAATGAAGATTTAAATATATTAAGTGCGTGGATTGGTGCTCTGGCATACATTATGCAGATTTACTTTGATTTCAGCGGTTACAGTGATATGGCTATTGGTTTAGGAAGAATTTTCGGCTTCCATTTCAAAGAAAACTTTATGTATCCATATATTGCATCTTCAATACAGGATTTCTGGCGCAGATGGCACATTTCTCTTTCTACTTTCTTCAGAGATTATGTATATATCCCGCTAGGTGGAAACAGAAAAGGTAAAGGTCGTACAGTTTTAAACAAAATTTTTGTTTTCTTCCTTACAGGTCTCTGGCATGGTGCTAACTGGACATTTATTGTGTGGGGTTTATTCCATGGTTTCTTCTTACTTTTAGAAGAATTTATACCACAAATCAAAAAGTTACCAAAAATAATTTCACATTTTTACACTCTTGTAGCAGTAACAGTTGGTTTTGTAATTTTCCGTGCCGATACATTATCTTATGGTCTTTCATTTATTGCAAAAATGTTCAGTGGTTTTGATTTTTCATTTGAAAAGATGTCAATTGTTATTCGCCCACTCTCACCATTTTTCATAGTTATGTTTATTGTTGCAATAATTTGTTGTGGACCACTTCAAAAGATTTCTGTAAAAGTAAGCAACCTACAAAATTCAGCTAAATCTCTTACAAAAACTGAAAGCACCATACAAACCCTTACATTTTTATGTACCTTTATAATTTTTGTTTGGTGCATTATCCGTTTAGCTGGTGGTACATATAATCCATTTATATATTTCAGATTTTAGGAGGAATTTACTATGAATAAAATATTTATTCCCTTTGTAGTAATTTGTATTGTAGTAAGCTTAATTCCTTCTGTAGGAATGATATTTTTCCCTACTACCACCAGTACAGAAAATACAGCTTTAGCAGAAGTGCCAAAAATAATCAACTCAGATGGTAGCTTTAATAAACTCTTTTTTCAGGACTGTGGTGAATATTTTAACGACCATATTGCTTTAAGAAATCAAATGATTTTTACAGACGCAAAAATTCAGACAAAGCTTTTTGGTGAGTCAAACATAAGCGGTGTAATCTATGGTGAAAATGATTGGTTATACTACTCATCTACTTTAGATGATTATTCAGGTCGCAACAAATTATCTGAAAGAGAACTTTTCAACTTATCTAACAATTTATCTATTGTACAGGAATATTTAGGGGAGCAGAAAATTGATTTTGTTTTTACAGTTCCTGCTAATAAAAATACCCTTTATGGTGAAAATATGCCTTACTACTATTTAGCAGATGATATTGAAGGGCATAACGCAAAACGACTTGAAAAGCTTCTCGAAGAACAAGAGGTAAACTATATCAGTATGTTTGATTTGTTTGCTTCTCAGGATGAGGTTTTATATCAGCTTCGTGATTCACATTGGAATAACAAAGGGGCTTGCTTAGCGTATAATTCCATTATGGACTTTCTCAAGATACCACACACCGATTATTCTGATACTCAACCTGTTGAAAAAAAGAATGACAATGGTGACCTCAATAAAATGCTATATAGTTTTTATGGTGAACTTGAAAATAATTATATTTACAATCTACCAAAAAAATACAACTTCACTGATTCTGATGCTACTGTTTCAGATGGCTGGTTAGTAACGGAAAATAAAGCTGGTAAAGGTACACTTTTAATGTTCCGCGATTCATTTGCCGATACATTGATACCTTTTATGTCAACAGAATTTGAAACCGCCTACTACTCTAAAGCACAACCAAATGCTTTAGAAAGATATATTGAAGTTGATAAACCTGATTATGTTGTTATAGAAAAGGTCGAGCGTAATATAACAGATTATTTACTTAATCCTCCTATTATTACTCCACTTCCAGGTGAACTCCCTGAAAATATTTTAATAAGAGATACAAATACATCTGTTTCAATTGAAAATTGCGAGTATGATGTTAATTATTTCACTATAAGTGGCGAAATTCACGAGGGCTCTGTTTCTGAAAAATCAGAAATATATTTGTCTATAAATGACGCTATTTATCGTGCATATCAAACCGAGAAAAATGGATTTATAGTATATTTTAAAAAATCCGAATTAAAAGAAAAAAATGTTGAAGTACGAGTTTACTCGGTAAATGATGATAATTGCATTCAGGTTTTATATGAAACTGTAAAATTACCAGAATAAATAGAAGTGGTCGGAACGCCTAAAATGTTCCGACCGTTTTTTATTCTTCAATTTCTAATTGTAACCCCAACAATTCATCTGCCTCTGCACCATCAATAACCTCGACACCTTTGAGTTTTTTCTGAATTATGTCATTTCGTTTTTGTGCCTCATCAAGTGTTTTACCTGCTTCATCAATTTTGCGTTTTGCTTTTTCGAGTACTGTGCCAAATGTGTTATATTGTGATTTCGCAACCGAAAGTAAAGTTCTTACCTCATCTGCTTTTTCGTTTATTGCAATCGCTTTAAAGCCCATAGCAAATGAATTAAGAAGAGCAGTAATTGTTGTAGGACCTGCAATCATTATATTTTCTGACTGCATTTTTTCAACAATACCATTTTTAGAGGATATAATTTCTGCATAAAGCCCCTCAGTTGCAAGGTAGAGAATTGCAAACGGTGTAGTCTTTGGTGGAGCTATGTATTTTTTGACATCTTTTGCCTCGGCTAAAACTCTGTCTTCAAGTGCTTTTCTTGCTATTCTTATAAATTCGGCGTCACAAGACTCGGTAGCATCGCAAAGTCTTACATAGTCCTCCATAGGAAATTTTGAGTCAATAGGTAAATAAATGATTTCATCTTTACTTTCACCACTTGGAATTTTAACTGCAAATTCAACTCGTTCACCATTCTCTTTGGGTGAGTAATTTTTAACATACATTGAGGGAATAGTCTGGTCTAAAAGTGACTCTAACTGCACCTCTGCCCAAGTACCACGCGCCTTGACATTTGTAAGCACTCTGTTTAAAGATGTAACATTGTTTGTAACACCTTGCGAAAGTTCTTTCATTTCACCTAAAGATTTATAAACATTCTCAAGCTGTTCTGAAACAGTTTTGAAAGATGAATTAAGTCTTGTTGTAAGTGTAGATGTCAGTTTTTCATCTACTGTGACACGCATTTCTTCAAGTTTCTTTTCGTTACTTTCCTGAAGCTTCGCAACAGAATCAATTATAAAACGGGTCTGTCGGTCATTCTGCTCTATATTATTTTGTCTTATAACATTGAGTGACTCCGTTATTTTTTCGGTCATATCAATGCGACTTTTATAATTTTCTTCTCTCAATGCATTAAGTCTTAAATCGACTTTTTCAAGTCCTTGTGACACCTCTTCGCGAGATAATCTTCCTGCGCTCGCCATTTCTTCGCGATTATAACGAAGCTCGTCAAAAATCGCACCCGAATTACCATTTCTTTTTAAAGAAATAAGTAATACTATACACACACCGAGTAATAATATAACTACACCACAAAGTATAAATAAAATTGTAGTTTCCATAATAACCTTCCTTTTCGTTTATTCATTATGATTATTATAGCATAATGAATGTACTATTTAAAGGACTTCAATTTTTGAATTGAAAATTGAAAGTTGAAAGTTGAAAATTTCGGAAGGCTTCGCCTTGATTATAATTATATTTATATATGAATAAAAATTTATCCTATCATTTTTAGTTGATAAAAAATCCAACTTTTAATGATAGGATAACTTATATTTTCGTGAAGTCCTAATTCCTTTTTCCTATTTCCTGAGAACTAGCCATACTAACAACTATTATAATTGCGTCGCAGACCCTTAATTTTCAATTTTCCATTTTCAATTCTCAATTACTTAACGAATTCATTATAAATTGCTTCAAGAGTTGCAACATAATCTTCTTCTGCAACACCAACAATGATATTAAGCTCACTTGAGCCCTGGTCAATCATTCTGATGTTTATATCACTATTTGCAATTGCTTTAAAGAGTCTGCTTGCAGTACCCTTTGAACCTGCCATACCACGACCAACAACTGCAACAAGTGCAATACCATTGTAAATTGTGATATTGTCTGGTTTTGTCTTTTTCTGAATATCTGCAATAACTGTATCCTTTACAGGTAAGAAGTCATTGTCATTCACAACAACTGACATTGTATCAATACCTGATGGAAGATGCTCAAAGCAAATCTTGTGATTTTCAAGTACTTCAAGAACTTTTCTGCCGAAGCCGATTTCTGAATTCATCATATCCTTTTCAATTGCGATAACCGAAAAGCCTTTTTTACCTGCAATGCCTGTAATAACTGTATCTACCTTATTTGATTCAACAGTAGAAACAATCATTGTACCTGCATCTTCAGGCTTGTTTGTGTTACGGATATTTATCGGAATACCTTTTTCTCTTACTGGGAAAATTGCATCCTCGTGCATAACAGTTGCACCCATATATGAAAGCTCACGAAGCTCACGGTAAGTAATTGTGTTAATTACCTTTGGATTTTTAACGCATCTTGGGTCTGCCATAAGCATTCCTGAAACATCAGTCCAGTTTTCATAAATATCTGCAGAAATTGCTCTTGCAACAATTGAGCCTGTTATGTCTGAACCACCACGAGAGAAAGTTTTGATTGTACCATTTGGCATAACACCATAAAAACCTGGTACTACTGCGTTGGTGTGTTCTTTAAGAATTTTTGTAAGTTCTTCGTTTGTTTTTTCAGTATCAAGCTCACCGTTTTCTGTAAAGAAAATACCATCTTCAGCATCAACAAATGCATAGCCTAAATATTTTGCTAAAATCATTGAGTTGAGATATTCGCCACGAGAAGCAATATAGTCACGGCCTGCGTGGTGAACAATAGCATTTTTAATTCTGTCGAATTCAGGCTGTAACCAGAAATCAAGACCTAAATCTTTAATAATTCCGTTATATCTGTCTTCAATCAATTTAAATGCTTCGTCAATGTCTTTGTTTTCCTTAACTAATTTGTAGCAGGAATATAACATATCTGTTACTTTAATATCTTCATCATATCTTTTACCTGGTGCAGAAGCAACAACAAATCTTCTTGCATCGTCAGATTTAATAATAGCAGCTACTTTTTTAAATTGTTCTGCATCAGCAAGTGAACTACCGCCGAACTTTACAACTTTTACCATAGTAAGTACCCCTTAATCGTTATATTATAGTATATTTTCTCAAACTATGTACGATATACTACCATTATTTTTTTATTTTATCAATAAAAAATGACACTCTCAAAAAAAGTTCTAAACTTGTTATAAATGTTACCAAACAGAGTTTAAATAACTTGTGCAAAATTACCACACATTTTGCATTATTTTTCATAACACTCTTTTAAATTACTTGAAAGTATGGTATATTCTTACATATTGTATGAAACTTTTAAGGCGACGAGAACCGAACACCGCACGGAGTTCGATTAGGTGGTGAAAAAATGGAAAAAGAAGAAATGCTTTTAATAAAAAGATTGCAAGAACTTTCAACGCGTTCTTACAATCGTGGAATTTTTGTTTATTCAGATTTTCTTAATATGTATGAGCAAGATTTACTTTACTCCAATATTTCAACACCTTTTACCCTTTTCGGTGGATTTTTAAATGCAGAAAGACAAATTGCAATTTTTGGAAGCGAAGATGATTTAGGCTACTCACCCACACCACCTATTACTTGTATTTTAATTTCACCCGTTATTCAGAAGTTTGCAGATGACCTTACACACCGAGATTTTTTAGGGTCTGTTTTAGGACTCGGAATAAAAAGAGAAACCATAGGTGACATTATAATTAAAAATAATACGGGTTATATTTTCTGCCTTGATACTGTTGCAGAATATATTAAAGATAATCTTAAAAAAGTCCGTCACACATCTGTAAAATGTGAAATTGTTACAGAAACCCCTGACGAAGTAAATCCTGAAGTTCAGGAAAAAATAGTAGTTATAGCCTCAGAAAGACTTGACGCAATTATTGCAGAGGTTTATAACCTTTCAAGAAGTGAAAGCAATACTCTTTTTACTGCTAAAAAAGTATTTGTAAATGGCAAGCTTACAGAGAATAATTCTCAAAAAATAAAAGTTAATGATACAATTTCTGTAAGAGGCTTTGGTAGATTTAACTTTATGGGTATTTTGCAGGAAACAAGGAAAGGGAAGCTACGAGCAAAGGTAGAAGTTTTTTAATCGGAATGCGGAATGCGTAATTCGGAATTGAAGGGTCTGCGACGCGATTAAAATTATTTATAAATAAAAAGAAAATCATCCTATCATTTTTTAGTTTACGAAAAACTTTAAATAAAAGGATGATTTTTATTATATTCCTGACCACTGACTTACTGACTCACTGACCACTGGTACAAATTATAGAATGTAGTTGTTTTTATTCATAAATAATTATAATCAAGTCCGCAGGACTTCCTTAACTCATCACTCATCACTCAGCATTCAGCACTTGAAAATGCTCAGCCTTCAGCACTCAGCACTTAAAAAGTTATTAAAATAAAATTTATCTGCCTTACTAGCCATCATTTAACATCCTTTCTTTTTTAACTTATTTAAAATATAGCCATAAATATTTTTGTCATTATAAAGCCTATAAGTCCACAACCTGGGAATGTTAAAATCCAGGTTACTGCCATTTCTTTTACGACTGAAAAGTTGATAGCAGAAATTCGTCTTACTGCACCAACACCCATAATTGCAGTTGTTTTCGCGTGAGTTGTTGAAACAGGAATACCAAATACTGAACTTATTAAAAGTGATACAGAAGCGGCAATATCTGCTGAAAAGCCTTGATATTTTTCGAGTTTTACCATATCCATACCAACAGATTTAATAATTTTCTTACCACCTATTGAAGTGCCAAGACCCATAACTATTGAACAAAGTGCCATTAACCATATCGGCATTTCTACGCTCACATTCTCTGCACTCTGCCCGTTTACAAGTAAAATACTTAAAAGTATAACACCCATAAACTTCTGACCATCTTGTGCTCCGTGCATAAAGCTCATAGCCGCCGCACCACCGATTTGTGCATACTTAAAAAATGTTTCTGTCTTGTTTCTTTGTATATTTCTAAAAATTATGACAACAATTTTACAAATAATATAACCTAATACAAAACCTAAAAATACTGAAATAACAAGTCCGTAAAGAACCTTTACCCATTCAGCACCGTTAACACCTGAAAGCCCTCCGTGAAGTGCAATAGCACCACCTGTAAGACCAGCTATAAGTGCGTGACTTTCACTTGTAGGAATACCAAATACCCACGCTAAAATTGCCCACAGAACTATTGCAAAAAGTGCCGCACTTAATGCCACTATTGCTTCGTGCGAATTAGTACCAAAATCAACCATTTTAGTAATAGTCTGGGCAACAGTTGCGTTTACAAGGCTCATTATAAATACACCTAAAAAGTTAAAAACCGCTGCCATTAAAATTGCAAGTCTTGGTGAAAGACAACGGGTTACAACACAGGTTGCAATAGCGTTTGGTGCATCTGTCCACCCGTTAACGAGTATAACACCTAATGTGAGCACTACAGCCATTAAAAGCAACGGATTTGCCATCATCTGCTCAAAGAAATACGAGAACGATAAATCCATAGACTAACCCTCCTATAAATTATATATTCGTAATGAATTAAGAATACTCAAATTCAAAATTATTCTACCAAAAAATTGTTATTCAACAACCCTCGTTCAAAAAAAACAAGACGAGATTTTCACCTCGTCTTGTAATTTTTACTTTTTATTTGCAGCATCTTTTAAAACTGAATTTATAATCTGCTCATTTTCTGAAACATTACCTTTTTTACCAATTCTGTAATTTATAGGATTTTTCTGATAATTACTCAAAGTTTTACCATTCATTGCTCTTGCTGTGTAAATGTAAGTTACATCTTCTTTTATAGTATTATCAACATAACAATTTGTTGTAACCTCACCTAAAGCACGCCAGTTTTTATCGCCTACGGCTTTTCTGTAAATACGATATTTCTCTGCACCATCAACTGCTTTAAATGTGATACTTACACCATTATCTGTTTCAGTTGCTTTAAATAATGATGGCGTTGAAAGATACATTACACTTACACCATTACTACTATATGCACCAGCAACAGAACCGTCGTAAGCTTTTACAGTATATTTATAAGTTTTACCGCTTACTACATTTTTATCGTTAAACTGAAGTGTATCTGCGCCTTTTACAGTTGCAATTTTCACCCATTTTTTTCCATCATCACTTGCTCTGTAAACAATATAACCATCAGCATTATCTATTTTTGACCATTTAACAGTAACTGCGCTCATATTATTTGAAATTGAAAGTTTTGGCGCGTTAAGCGAAACAATAGCCTCGCCATTGTAATATTGGCTTAAAACATTGTTATCTACCGCTCTTACTGTATATTGGTATTTAACATTATTAGTAAGTGATTTATCTGAAAATGAAGTTTTTGTAGTTGTTGCAACTCTTTTCCAACTAGTTGAATCAGTTTTTCTGTAAAGATTATACTTGTCGGCACCCTCAACTGCAGTCCATTTTACCACTACACCATTTGCCGCATTTTTAAGGTAATTTATTACTGGAACTTTAACAAATGTTCTTGCACCATAACGAACAAGACCTTTATCTAAAACGATTGAATACATTCTCCAGTTCTGACCTGAACCACAACAATAATATGTATAGGTTTGCTTTTTACCATTATGTGCTTTATTATGAGCATAGTCCTGAATATAACCATCTTTATTTGCACCATTACAAATTACAACATGAGTATATCTTTTACAGTTGTTACAATAGTAAAAAATAGGGTCACCTTTACCTACCTTGCCATCGTTATCTGACATTTTAAGAGTACCACTTGTACCACCTGTCAATTTAAGCTGATATGAAGTACCGTGAACGCCATTAAGTGCGTTAAATAAATTTTTGACTGCAGGTTCAAAAATATTTATACCACCTGCTTGAATACATCTTGAAGCAAATTCAGCACAAAGACCAACACCATTATTCCAGTTTTTTGCTGCATAGCTTAATGCAGACTCTGTTTTATATGGATATTCTTTTTTATTTGAATTATTTGCAGCCGAAGCAGTTACACTTAAAACTGAAAATGAACTTATAGCAAAAATCAACGCGAAAATTACTGAAACTAATTTTTTTGTCATATTTTCTCCTTAGATCGAACCTATCTAAAAGTTACAAACTTGTAATAATTGTGCTACGATAATACTATAACAATGAGCATTTGTCAAGTTTTCAGGCACTTTTTCTTGCACAATGCCACTACAAATGGTTAAAAATTGTAACTTTTTAGGCAATGTTACAATAAAAAAATCCGAAGTTCAGATGAACTTCGGATTTTTTTATTGTTATTCTTCACTCTTTTTTGAGCCCATAGTACCGAACTTATTAAGAAGAACAATACTTAAAATAATAACGCCGACAACAATGAAAATACCTGCCATACCTGCTACTGAACAAAGTAAAGATTCAATAAATTCAGGAGCAGTAAAACGTTCAATAATTTTATCTAACATATTTTACACCCTCCTATTAACCAAAGAAGTTAAGAATCATACCACCAGCAATAACTGATGCAATCTGACCTGAAACGTTAACGCCTGTTGCGTGCATAAGAAGGAAGTTCTGGTTATCTGCTTCAAGTCCCATCTTATGAACAACACGAGAAGACATTGGGAATGCAGAAATACCTGCAGCACCAATCATTGGGTTGATTTTTTTGTCTTTTGGTAAGAAGATATTTAAGAATTTTGCAAAAAGAACGCCACCTGCTGTATCGAAAACGAAAGCAACAAGACCAAGACCAAGAATAATGAATGTTTCTTTTCTTAAGAATTTTTCTGCGTTCATATTTGTTGCGACTGTAATACCCAAAAGAATTGTTACAAGGTTTGCAAGAACCTTTTGTGCTGTTTCTGAAAGTGAATCAAGCACACCACATTCTCTTATAAGGTTACCGAACATAAGGAAGCCAACAAGAGCAACTGATTGTTGAGAAACAAGACCAACAATAATTGTTACGAATATAGGGAAAAGGATTTTTGTTCTTTTTGAAACAGCCTTACCCTCATATTTCATTTTAATTTTTCTTTCATTTTTTGTTGTAAGCGCTTTAATAACCGGTGGTTGAACCATTGGAACAAGTGCCATATAAGAATAAGCAGCAACAATGATTGCACCAATGTTTTCTGATTTAAGTACGTTTGCTACATAAATGGATGTAGGACCATCAGCCGCACCGATAACTGCAATAGAAGCAGCTTCTTTTATAGGGAAACCTAAAAGTGTTGCTGCAACAAGTGTAAAGAAAATACCAAATTGAGCAGCCGCACCGAAAATCATAAGTTTCGGGTTAGAAAGAAGTGGACCAAAGTCAATCATAGCACCGATACCAATAAAGAGAAGAAGTGGGAAAAGTTCATTTGCAATACCAGCATCATAAAGAATTCTGATTGCACCCTCTTCGCTTATAACGCCGACTAATTCAGCAAGTGGTAAGTTTACAAGGATTGTACCAAAGCCCATTGGTAAAAGAAGTGTTGGCTCCATATCTTTTGCAATAGCAAAATAAATAAGAAGACCACCGAATGCCCACATGATAACCATTGGAATTACTTCAGAAGTAAAATCCATTGATGTTGTACCTTCAAAAAGGGCAAGGATTTTTGTCCAGATTTCAACAAGAATTTCCATAATATCTGTCCTTTTCATATATTTTTTTGATTTGATAACACCAAATCATCGCATTTTACATTATATTACATTTTATACCAAATTTCAATGATAAGTAGTTACAAAAAAGTATTGACAAAAGTTTAACTATCTATACAAAAAGACAAACTAATTCGGAATGCGTAATTCAAGGAATTAGGAAATAGGAAGCAGGAAACAGGAAACAGAAAGGCTTTGCCTTTTTAAGTGCTGAAGGCTGAAGGCTGAGTGCTGAGTTAAGGAAACGCTACGCGTTTGATTATAATTATTTATGAATAAAAAGAACTACATTCTATCATTTGTACCAGTGGTCAGGAATATAATAAAAATCATCCTTTCATTTAAAGTTTTTCGTAAACTAAAAATGACAGGATGATTTTCCTTTTATTCATAAATAATTTTTATTTGTTATAATATTCAATTCCGAATTACGCATTACGCATTCCGAATTAGACTCCAACTTCCGGTGTCTTAAGAATACCTGTTCTCTTGAAAATATATTCATAAGACCATCTGTTACCTTCACTTCTCCATGAATCCGGGCCTTGCCAGCGTTCCATTTTATCTAAAAGGTGAACAGAGCCGAATGAATTGAAACGGTTTGTGTAAAGTTTAAGTGAAAGAATATGCTCACCATTTTCTGCATCAATTTCTGCTTTATATGGTGGGTAAATAATTTTACCGAATTCTTTGTTATCAAGTGACGCAGTTATAAGCGCTCCACGATAAAATGAAGTACATACTGAAAGATGGTTATTTGTAACTTTTACAGGTATTTTATAAGTAATATTACCGCCAAAGAATGGTAAGCCCTGATTTACAATATCACCGAAGTAAAGTTTTTCAGGCAGAGCAATAACAGAAGCATCTCTACCCATTACTCTCACACCGAAATTACCTAAAAGATACATTGACTCTAAATTCTGTGTTTCACCGAATGGAAGTGTAACAAGTAAAATATTAGTACCTTTTACAATTTCAGGAAGCTTAACCTTTAAAATTGAAATATCAACAAAATTGTCGACAATTTCATTTTTAACAGGATTACCATTAAAGATAATTTCAGCCTTGTCTGCATCTTCAAGTGCTAAAAATGCACCCTTGTAATCTATTTCACTCTCAAATGTATATTTAAGAGTAACCTTTGTAATTGGTGCTTTTTCACCATAAACCCAAGGTTGAACAACTGCTCCGCCGCGTTCTCTTAAACCGAGTCTTTCTCTCAAAATATTGTCGAGTCTTAAAATTTCTTCTGTTTTACTGAATTCTTCGTCTTCTGCTAACTTATATTCAGCCATATCAAGAAGAAGTGCATTTTCTTCAGAAAGTGTATAATCAACATAATAAGGTATATCTAAAGTTTCATCTTTTCTTTCTATCTTTTGTGCATTGTTCTCTTTCTTGCCATCTTCCAATTTATAAAGGAATGAGTCATAGCCATAAATATGTTCATTTATAACTGTTTTGCCATTTATATATGTAACATCTGCCGGGTATTCATCACCTTTTTGTGTATCATAAATGGTTACTATATATTCGCCATCAACAGTAATTTTAACATCTCTGCCTCTGTCAGTATCCTTGTTGTGTGGTTCTTTTGAATGTGCAACAAAGAGCCATTTACAATCGTTATCTTGACGGAGTTGGTAAAGAAGATTGTCTGTTAAGTTACCATTTGCAAAACGGAGTGTTACTGTTCTGTTTTCATCGAGTGAAGTTAAAACTGCTGCTTGTGAATATTCAACATTCAAACTGTTTTCGTAAAGTTCTTTACCTCTGTTTGATTCTACTGCATCGCAATATTTTGGTGCAGAGCCTAAGAAAATGAGCTTACCACCATTTTTCTTGAAATCCTCAAGGCGTTCTAAAGTTGTGCTTCTTAATGTTTCACAAGCAGGTACAACAATAGCATCATATTCCATCTGACCAACTTTAAGCGGGTTACTTCCCTTTTCACAGAGAGTCGGGAAAAGTGATTCAGATATAAAGTTGAAATCAATACTACCTTCTATAAGCCATTCTGTAAGTTGTTGGAATTTTTCGTCACAGCTATCACGGAACACAGCAGATTTATCATTTGGTCCCCAATGAAGCCAGAAGCTTTCAACAGGATGAATTACACCAACCTTAACAATTGGCTTACCACGGGTAAGTGCAGTATTTACTCTTGCGAAGTGATCTTCTACTGCAGAATATTCCTTATACCATGGTGACTGATAAGAAATTGAAGCAGGATAGTCTCGCTTTGCTTCACCCGCCATAGCGTACCATGAAAGGTGTGGAACTCTTACTGTAATACCGAGCGCTGCCTGCCAGTCGCCCTGATATTTATATGTTCTGAAATCACAATCCCAACCAGTAACGCCGTAAAGTTCTGAAAGGATACCTTCATAGCCAAACTGATGAACTGCAGACTGTGCTTGTTTTGCAGTTGTAAATTCACGCCAGTTACAAAGCATATCTATACCAGGAAGCTGAAAACCTCTGTATGAACGCATTGCCTCACCTAAAGCAGCAGTCTGACTTTCTAAAGATGGTTCTTCCATCATATGACCGGTTAAAGCAATATTATTTTCGCCACACCAACCACCTACTGTATCTGCGAAAGACTGTGCAAATAATTCAGCAATAAAATCGTGATAACGATAACGGTGAATTGATGCTTTACTGTTTTTCAAGTCCCAGAAAATTTCAGGGAGTGTATCTAAAATATCTGCACCATAAGTTTCTTTGTAAAGTTCTTCTACCTTATCAGTCCATGGCATACAAACATCTTCTGTATCAAATGAATTATCAAAAACCTGTTTTCTTGTAAACTGTGGTTCATCTGTAAAAATTGCAGGAACAGTCTTGTCGAATTCATTACCTACTGTTTCTTTATATTTTTCGTGAGTAACTTCTATAAATTTTTTTACTGCATCAACACTTAATGTATCTAAATATGCCTGGTCGTTATACCATGAGCTTTTACCGTGAATTTCTAAAAGTGCATACCATTTAGTACCTTTTGCTTCATCTTCTTCATTTATTCTTTTGTAGCTTTCAAGGTAACCATCTTTATCTAAAACAACATCGTAACACGCAATAAGTTTACCGTTACCTGTTCTGCCACCCTCTGCACGAGAGTCATTATTTTCAGTTACCTCACCATCTTTATCTGTTGTAAAAAGAAGGCATCTTGCACGGTATTTTTCATCTTTCGTAACAAGACCACCCGCGGCACCTGATGGCCAACGGTCCTCATCATAAAGCCACGCGAGCATTTTTTCTTCTTTAGCCTTTTCTACACAATGTTTAACAAGACCCATAAATTCTTTGCTTAAATATTGATTTTTAAGACCTGTTCTTACATGCATATGGAAACCGCCAAGACCCATTTCGTTAAAAATTTCAATCTGACGGGAAAGTTCATCTTTTGTCAAATAATCATTCCAAGCCCAGAAAGGTGTTCCTCTGTATTCGCTTGTAGGATTTTTAAAGAGTTCTTTACTTAATGTTTTTTGAGAATTCTTTTTATAAAGCATAGTTTTAACTCCTTTAATTTAATAACAAAATTTTACCATATTTACACTTATTTTTCTACTCTAATTTTAAAAAATAAAATTGAGATAGTGAACAAAAATCACTATCTCAATTTGTGTATTTATACTTTAGTTTTCTTCCATAATACTTAAATATGACGGTCTTATAATTTTATCGGCACAAATAATCTCTTCTAATCTGTGTGCAGACCAGCCTACAATTCTTGCTATTGCAAATATTGCGGTATAAAGCTCACCTGGAATTCCCAACATATCATAAACGAAACCACTGTAAAAATCGACATTAGGACTTACACCTTTATAAATCTTTCTTTTTTGTGAAATCAATACTGGTGCTAATTCTTCTATATTTTCGTATAGAATTAAATCTCTATCTCTGCCTTTTTCTTTAGCGAGTGCTTCTACATAACTTCTGAAAACTCTTTCTCTCGGGTCAGAAAGTGAATAAACCGCGTGCCCCATACCATAAACAAGACCTTTTTTGTCAAATGCTTCCTTGTCTATAATCTTTGTAAGGTATGCCTTAACTTCTTCTTTATCTGTAACATCTTTTACATTTGCTCTTATATCATCCATCATTTCCATAACTTTAATATTAGCACCGCCGTGCTTTGGACCTTTTAATGATGACATAGCCGCCGCAATTGTAGAGTAAGTATCTGACCCGGCAGAAGAAACAACCCTTGTTGTAAATGTTGAGTTATTACCGCCACCGTGCTCCATATGAAGTATTAAAGCAGTATCAAGAACTTTTGCTTCTGTTTTTGTGTATTTTTTATCTGGTCTTAACATCATAAGAAGATTTTCTGCTGTTGAAAGCTCTGGGTCAGGTCGGTGAATAATCATACTCTCCTGAAGTTCTGAGTAATTGTACGCGTGGTAAGCATAAATTGCAAGAAGTGGGAATTCTGCAATTAACTGAATACATTGTCTTAATACATTATCAACTGAAGTGTCGAGCGCCTGTTTATCGTAAGACGCAAGAGTCAGAATACTTCTTGTGATTGAATTCATAATATCAGCAGATGGTGCTTTCATTATAACATCACGAGTAAAATTCTGTGGTAAGCATCTTAAATCGCCGATATGTTTACTGAATTCTTTTTCTTGCTCACTTGTCGGCATTTCACCAAGAAGTAATAAATATGCAATTTTTTCAAAACCTAACTCTTCTTCACCTAAATCATTTATTAAATCCTGAACCTTAAAGCCGCGATACCAGAGTTCACCATCACAATGCTCTCTTACCCCATTTACCATTTTGCTTGACACAATTTTTGAAATATTTGTAAGACCTGTAACAACTCCATTACCATTTATATCGCGAAGTCCTTTGTTTACTGAATGTTTTACATATAATTCTGGTGCAATTCTGTCATTTTCTCTTAAAATAGTCTCTTTTTCTTTTGCGTAATTTATAAAGTCCTGAAAACTCATAATATCACTTCCTTTATCAAATCTATTTTTATTTTAATACAATTGTAATGTATATTTATAAACTTTACAATCTATGACAGTAAAATGTTATAAAAAGTTTACAACTAAAAACGCACCTATAGTTTTTTACAACTACAGATGCGTTATGACCGAAACTTTATTTTAACAATTTAATCATTGGCAAAATGCTCTATAAATCAATTCACCTAAAATTGTTTTTCTTATACTTTCTGCTATTTTTTCAAAGAAATTAAGTGGTTCCTGGGTTGGCATTTCAATCAATTTAGCCTCCATATTTCCATCATCACAAACGAATGGTTGTGACATTACAATACCGCCTTCGTTTTTAATCTGGAAACGAACATAAGAGCCCAATTTCTCACTATTTTCTCTTAAATTAAATGTGTTTCCTGTTGCTATAATTTCACCATCAGAAATCCATTCAATTATTTCATAATTATTCGCTGCAACTGTAATAATATCTTGTTCTTCATCTACTGTTATTCTGTCTATTTCAGCATAGTTGCCATCACCTTCAAAATCTTCGCCCATTTCGTTCCTTGCAACTATAGAGCAAGCAAAGAAAGTACCATTTTCCATTGCAGTTCTTAAAGCGTCCTGTGAAAGCTCTGGCATAAGCATAATTTCTGCTGTAACACCTATTTTATCAATTGTGTGGGAGTCATCATTTGAAAAACCCCAAGCTACCTTACCGCGTGGCACTATGTACATTAAAACATTATCCCATACAATTCGGTCTGCTCTTGCTGCGGTATCTTTCTCGTTAAAAATTTCCATACCAACACAAGAGTCATATTCTAAAAGAGGGTCTATAAATATTTTAAGATTATTAAGGTCTTTGGCTCTTTCGTAATCACGGTTAGCGGCATAAAAATCACCTGGATGAGCAATAAATGAAATGCCACCTGCTTCGTGGGTTGCTTTAATAGGTGAAATGTAATCCTCCTCTTCTCCCCAATCGCCTTGATATTCACCACAAAAGAAACCGTTTACATGATTTTTTCTCATTACAACGCCATTCATTTCAATACCCTGATTAACATCAAGCATTGGTCTGCCATCACGGTCTGCACCAGTTGTAATCTCTTCATAACGCTCTTTTGAAACAGGAGTTAAATCATATAAATACTGATTATACCCAATAAGCGGTAACATTTCAGGAACTTCATCCCAACCTTTATTTACAACACCGTGGTCTGTAATTGCAAGAATATCGTAATCTTGTCTGTAGTATTCTTCAACAACATCTTTAATATCCATACCACCGTCACTATAAAGAGTATGTGCGTGAAGTTGTGCCTTGTATTGCTTGAAAGTATCCCAATCAACAGTTTCATAAGGATTGGTTATAGTATATGAAACCGTATTTTTAGCAAATACAGACACAGATAAAACATTAATCAAAGTAAATAACACCAATATAAGTGAAATTATCTTTTTAACATTCATAAAAACACCCCATAAATTGACCTTTCTTTCTCAACATTATACTAAAAAACCAAAAAAATTTCAACAAGTTATTAAAAATATGTGTAATATTGTAAAACAAAATATTTCACCTTTCGTGCTTTTATCTCTAAATATTGACTAAAACAGTTTAATTTTCAAAAAACACCCTAAATATTGTATTTTCCTCATTTTTTCAAGTTTTATTACACGATATGACCTTTTTCGACATACAAGTTGTGTATAATATTATCAGGAATTAGGAACTAGAAACTAAGGACTAACGACTAAAGACTATTTTCACAAAGGAGTTATTAAAATGTTATTAAGAAAAAAGTTTTATTTACAAATCGAATATCATTGGTATTGCATAAATCTTCTTAAAAAGCAATTGAATGATTCCAATGAGACACAAAACAAAAAAATTCAGGGTAAAATAAACTACCATAAGCAAAAAGCTCGTTCTCTTTCTTACCAATACGAAATTCTTGTTGGTTTAAGAGACGAAAACGGGATTTTCATATAAAACCATCAATATTACAAAAACCAACACAGAGCAAAATACTGTGTTGGTTTTTCATTATCAGATATAAATTAATTTACTTAATATTGCTAAAAGTTTTGTTATAAGTTTAGATAACTTTAAAAGAAGTTTTGTTGTTACTCTGTCCTGAGTATCGCCTGTTGGGTCAGGATTTTCAGGTAAATCTGTTGATTTTTTGTTATATACATCCTGCCATTTACTGTTTCTGTAAAGTTCTGCATTGTCACCTACAAATGCGGTAGCCGAAAAAGAATCATTAAGAAGTGTGTAATTAAACCACGCAATGATATATGGTTGTGCAGATTTCTGGATAGTTCCGTGGTCTGCACTGGTATATCTGCCTATAATAACATTTTCGTTATTGATTTTCTTCATATTTTCTATAAGGCCCTTGCCTAACGGACAAATCCCCGTTGAAGTTGTAGAACCGGAATCTGTTGAACCTGTACCAGCAACTAAAAATGATGGTACAGAAACCTTTGAGGCATCGTAAGGTGTATTCTGCAACACAGAAGCTGCTAAATCTTTATGCGGTGCACTTAAAGCACAAACTGATTTAAACATTGAACTATTCGGTTGTTTACCTTGTGACGCACCATTTATTGCACCCGAACCACCCTGCGAAAAACCACATATACCAATTGCATCTGTATTTACCTTGTTATAAAAAATACTATCTGTATCTTCATTAAGAGAAAGTAACAAATCAAGTCCTTTTGAAGCAGAATCCGCATTACCTGAAGACTCGTGGTCATTACTTATTGCAATGTAACCCCACGAAGCAAATGCAGTCATTAAATTTACAGTATTCACATCTTCATCTGTCATTCCTGTGCCGTTACAATAAACAACAACAGGATATGTACCACTGCTTGCAGTAATGTTTTTTGGGTACCAGATTTTATAATAGGTGTATGCTGCTTCGCCACTGTCAAAAATCATTGTTTCAACTTCATTTGGGCCGTTCTGTGAGAATTTTTCTTCAACAGGATAAGTCCCACCTGCTGCAGAAACAGCAAGTGAAACTGTTAAAAGGCAAAATAACATTGCTAAAAAAACTGAAAGAACTTTTTTCATAATTAGCCTCCTTGAAATCGGATAAATATTATGTTACTATAAGGTGTAACATTTGTTACAACAATCTATCACTGTAACATTATATATAAATGAGTTGGAAGTTTCAATATACATAAAATATGCTGTAACAAAAAGAGGTGTTTTGTTATGTCTAACTCTTGTAACCGCGAGGCTAAAGCTTTTACAAGGGAATGTGTTTTTTTAGCACTTATAAATCTTTTAAAAGAAAAGACCTACGAAAGCATTACACTTACCGAAATTGCTAAAAAGGCAGGCGTTTCAAGAAACGCCATTTACCGAAACTTTGAATCTAAGGATTTAATTTTAAAGAATTATTTGAATGATATTTCTTTAAAATTTATTGCAGAATTAAACGAAAAGCTAATAAATTCCTATTACGATTATATACTCTCGGTTTTTACTCACCTGTGCTCACACAGTGAAATTACAAAAATTTTGGTTTCAGCAAATCTTTCGACCTTACTTTACGAATCATTTTTGCTGATTAAAGGCTCTTTCAGAGTAGATGATTCTATAAAGAATTATTATGAAAGCTACAGGATTGGTGCTTTATTTTTTGTTTATGTAACCTGGCTTGAAACAGATTGTAAAGAAACTCCTGAAGAGCTTACTGAAATAATGCTTAAAATTATGACCAGCAAACCTGTTTTGCCATCAACTGATAATCAATAATAAAAACCTTTCAGAGTTTTACTCTCTGAAAGGTTTTTGTTATTTAAAAACTTCTTCTTTATAATTATTTTCTCTTTTAAACACAAAAACATCGCCGTCTTCTGTGCCATTAACTGTACCGAAAACACCATCAACGTATGTAAGTGCGGCACCGTCTTCTGCCGCTATTCCGTCAAAATCAATTGTTTTAATTGCGTGTTTAAAATTGTTCCAGGTTTTACCCTCATAATGCGGACAAAAGCAACCCTTTAAAATACCAAGACATTCAACGAATACAAATGAATGGTCTTCACCGCAATCATCCCAGCCCATTTCGAACCAGCACATAGCACCTGAAGAAAGTCCTGAAAGCACAACACCTTTTTCATAGGCTTCTTTTAAATATTTATCCGCTTTAGTCTTTTTAAAGGTATTCATTAAAAATTCTAAATTGCCTCCACCTGCATAAATTATATCGGCAGAAAGAATTTTGTTTTTAACATCTTCTTCACTTAAACTTTCATTTGTTAAAAGAAGTGAATTAACGGTAGTTGAACGCTCTTTAAATGGCTTTAAAATAATTTCTGCGTCACCCATATCATCAAAGCCTGCAGTTGGTAAATATAAAACAGATGGATTATCTTTACCGCATATTTCATAAATTTTTTCTATAATCGGCAATACTTCGCCATTTTCAAAAACTCCGCCACCGAGAGCAACTATTCTTCCCATAGGAACACCCCTTTTAATTTTAATTTTTGAAACCTAACCAACACTCTAATTCGGAATTCGTAATGCGTAATTCGGAATTAAAGGGGCTACGCCGTTATTGTAATAATTCATTTATATTTGCTAATACTTATCTTGGTGATATTATGAATAAAAATAAAAAGAAAAATTTAAAAGACAAAAAAATTGATGAGTACCAAATTGAATTGACACCATCTGCTGTATCAATCGGTGATGCGCCCGATGATTCATTTCAGATAATAAACAAATATGGCACTTATGAAATTCAACCTACCGCCGATACCGACAACAAATTCCCGACAATAGCGCAAGGGTTTTCAAGAAAAGAACAAGAACGCGAACGCCTTGACGAAAAGAAAGGCGATAAATAAACTTTTAATTCCGAATTACGCATTACGAATTCCGCATTATTTTACCGCCCATCTCATTTTAGTCGACTTCGCTCTGCTATTTTTAAAACACTCTTCCTGAGTAGGTCTTATAACATCACGGGCAACATCGCTGAAAATCCCTTGTCTATGATATTCTTTAAATGCTTTTTTTACAAGTCTGTCTTCACCAGAATGGAATGTTAAAACTGCAACTCTGCCACCAGGTGCTAATACAGATGGTAATTTTTCTAAAAATTCGTAAAGCACTTCAAATTCACTGTTTATGTCAATTCTTATTGCCTGAAATGTGCGTTGGCACGATTTTTTAATTGCTTCTTTTCGCTCTTTTTCAGGTAAAAATGAAAGTGCTTCCGTAATACATTTTCTTAAATCTGTTGTAGTTTCAATCAGTCTTTTCTGATTTCTCCAACGACAAATTGCAGTTGCTATTTTATCGGCATATGGCTCGTCTGCATTTTCAATTAACATTCCCTCAATTTCTGCTTTTGTTAATTGCTTTAATCTATCTGCACCACTAACACCTTTTTGTGGGTTAAGTCGTAAATCTAAAGGACCATCTACCTTGTAAGAAAAACCTCTCTCGGGGTTGTCAATCTGCATTGAAGAAACACCGAGGTCTGCAAGAATAAAATCAAATTTATATCCCGTCTCTTGTGACACCTTGTCAATATCCTTAAAATTCTGCAAACGAATTGTTAAAATATCTTCATTAAAGCCTTGTTCTGCAAGTCGTTTTTTAGTTTTTTCAGATTCAATAGGGTCAACATCCAACGCATAAATATGCCCGTTACCCTCTAATTTTTCGAGCATTGCCTTTGTGTGACCGCCATAGCCGAGAGTTGCATCAAGACCAATCTGCCCAGGTTTAATCTCAAGAAAACCGAGAATTTCCTGAACCATAATTGAAATATGCATACCCGCAGGTGTAGCACCACGAGCAATAATGTGGGCTACATCTTCTTTATATTTTTCTGGGTTTAATTCTTTATATTTTTCACTGAATTTTTTAGGGTGAGTACCAGAATAACGCTTTCTGCGTTTGTGTACCACTTCGCCCTGTTGAATTTCGGTGTTTTGTTTATTATCTTCCATTTTTGCTTTGCTCCATTAAAATTCTCATAAATAAACCGCCTTGTACAGTACGATGTCTGAATGAGACCATATTACCCGATTTTGTATCGTACCAGTCACTTAAAACTGCACGGGTTGTGCACTCATTATATGCACTCCAGAGTGGCGCAACAAACTCTTCAAAAACCTTTTTATCACTTGTCATAGAAGCAACCCAAACAAGCCAGTCGCTCTTTGTGTAGTCTGCTCTTGAATCGAGTGGCATTCCATACTTGTTAAAATATTTTTTGTTGTTCTGGAGTTCTTTATCCATAAACTCTTGCGAGAAAAGGTTTGTACCCCATACTCTGTCCCACACCATATTATATTTCATAGAGAATGTATCAGGTCTGTTAAATGCTAAAAGACTTTCACCTTTTTCATCTACCGCAGTTTTAAGCCAGTTTTCTGCCATTTCTTCTGCTTTTGATTTATAAAACTCTGATTTTTCACTCTTTCCTGACATTTCCATAATAATTGCCATGCCTCGAAGTCCCATAATTGCTTTTAATGAGAGATTGCAGTTATGCTCCAAATGACCAGCAAAGTCATCTGTACAAAGCTGGTTGCCAGGGTCAGCACCAAATTCAATTAAATATTTACACCATTTTTCAAGAATTTCAATATGACTCTCTGCAAATTCAGTAGATTTTGTTGCCAGTGCTACATTAGTTTCCATAACGAGCATATTGCCACATTCTTCAACAGGCATCTGATAAATGAGTTTATTTTCACCATAAACCTGACCATTCACAAGCGGGTATTGACCTACATCGTGTGGTGCAAAATCAAATGTCCATTCATCACTTTGTGCATATTTATAAATTGGTCGCATCATACCCTTTACTAATTCAGGATTATATAAAAGGTAAAGTGGGGTTGATGGGTAACTTACATCAACTGTTGCCGCACAACCATTTGAATTACACTCTTTAGATATGTAAAGAATTTCATCATTTTCATCAAGCACAAGTTTGTGTGCCGCCATAACCTGACGATAAGAGAGCAAAAGAATTTCGGCATATCTTTCGCCACCTACATTTACTGCATCACTATAAAGCTTTTCTGAAAATTCGTTGCACTTTTTTAATGTTTCTTTATAATCATCATTCGCTTCTTTTACTGCTTGTAAAATAGTTTTGCCATTTCTGTTCCAATAAGATTTTAAATGTGTCTTGAAATATTCAATGCTCTCGACATCATCATAAGCAAAGAAATATAAAACATCTTCATTTTCTTTTAATTCAGAAATTGTATGTATATATTCCTTATCGTGTCTGTCACTTGTTTTCGTTGTTACATTTTCACCATTAGAAATAAGATACACATAACCCCAGTCTATGCGAATATCATCACCACTTTTATGAAGTGGCTTTTGGTCTACATTACCCATTCTCATACCTGTAAGATTTTCATATTTTACTTTTTCTTTCAAAACATCATTTTGCCCCGCTTCATCAAGACAAAGCTCATCACTTACACGAATATCAATTTTAACATTATGATTTTTACCATCTTTCAACTTATAATCTACCGCAAGATATGAAACTGGTCTTGTCATAAGCTCATAATCATTTATTAAAACAGGTGAAGTAAATTTTAAATTAAGAGAAATAATATCATTTTCCATTACAACAGTAGTCGAAAATGCATCTATTTCTAAACTTTTCTGTTCTAATTTTAAAACATCTCTGTCGTAACCTAAAAATAAATATTCTTTTTCATCTATAAAAACCGTACCGATTATATTATTCGGTTTATTTGTCCAATGCTCTGTTTCATAAAAATTTATTACTTCATCTCTTGACCATACTGAAAAATAGGGGTCAATTGTAATAAGTGGAATAGATGGTGCGCGAAGTTTCATAGTTTTCTTCCTTTCATACACAAAGTATTAAAATTTTAGCATATTTTTACAATATATTCAACCAAACCAACCATATTTTTTAAGGTCGATTGTACCATCTTTTAGAAAAACAATACCTTCTTTTTCTAAAAGTTCTCTTTGTACATTTTCACCGCCGAAAGCGAAACTTTTAGCAACCTCACCATTTCGTGTTACAACTCTGTGGCAGGGTATAATTCCTGGTTGTGGATTTTTATGCAAAGCATAACCTACAACTCTTGACCAACGAGGATTACCAGCGAGTAACGCAACCTGACCATAAGTAGTTACTTTGCCTTTTGGAATTGTTTTAACTACCTCATATATTTTTTCAAATGTTGTCATAATCTCATCCTAAATAAATAATACCCAAGCATTATTATACTCAGGTACTACTTAATAATTATTTATTTTCATTTATTAGTGTATTACACAAGCCCGGGTCATCTGTAATAATTCCAGTTACTCCAATGCGGATAAGTCTTTTAATTTCTTTTTCTTTATTAACAGTCCACGGGTTTACCATAAGACCTTCTTTGTTAGCTTTTTTTACATATTCTTTTGTAACTAAAGCGCTATATGGGTGGAGTGCATCTGCCTTAATTTCTTTTGCATATTTAAATGGTCTTAACATAATTTTTCTGCCCAATTTTTTATCTGGTGCATAAAGAAGACCTGTTTTGCAATTCGGGTCGAGTTTTTTGCAAACAACTAAAATAGCAGGGTCGAATGAAGAAATGAGCAATTTATCAAACATATCATATTTTTTAGCAAGTTCAATTGTGATTTTTGGGAAATCAATCGGAGCTTCACCAGGAACCTCGCTTTTTAATTCGATATTAAGCACTTCTACATTATTTTCTTTGCAAAGCTTAATAAAATCTTCAACAAGTGGAATTTTAGTATCGTTAAATTCTTCACCTTTATATGAACCAAAGTCAAACTGCAAAAGCTCTTCGTAGGTCATATCCTTAATAGCACCTTTACCGTTTGAAGTTTCATCAATAGTAAAATTGTGACATAAAACAGGCACACCATCTTTTGTTAAGTGAATATCTGTTTCTACACCATCGCAACCAATCTCAAAAGATTTTTTGAATGCTGGTAATGTATTCTGCGGCGCTACCTGATTTGCACCTCTGTGTGAAATAACATTGATTTTTGCCATTTCTCTTTCTCCTATGTAAGTAAAATTATTTATTCTTTTTTTAAAAAGTGTTTTACTGTTGTTGTAACAAGACCCACACCAAGGCATAAAAGAATTTTTTCTTTTAACATTCCATCTGCATCCCAGATATATTCTAATTCTGCCTTTAAACCATCGCCACATAAAGCTTTATAATTAAGGTGCTCTGTTTCGTAGTTACCTGTTTTTTCATCTATTGTGAAAACTCTGACCCCACGAGAGCGTCTGCCATAGCACCTGAATGACGCACAAGGGGTCTGCACAATATTTATGCCCTCAAGTGTTGTAGTAAAGCAATTCTGATGGTCGTGACCGAAAACAATTGCTTTTACATCGCCACATTCTTTAACTGCTTCTAGCTGTCCGTTACCTTGTGAAACTGTACAGATATATTCACCGATTTCTCCATCTACACAAGGTTTTGCTTTAAAGAATTTGCCATCAGGCCCCTCAAATGCTCCCTCTTCATTTTTGTCACACTCTTCCATTAAATCTAACATTTCTATTAACGGAATATGTTGGAACATTAAAGATGGAACTACTTCGCCGCCATTTTGTTCTTTTAACTGGGCACTCTTTTTCTTGTACCAATCTATTGCTTCAGGCTTTACCTGATTATAGCATTTATCTGCCTCTTTATCTTTCCAGGCACTATCCATCATCCAAAGATTAAACTTAATTTCACTGCCATCCTCTGAATAAATCGGAATATTAAAGGTTTCATCCTTTAATATTTCAATATCGTTATCAAGACCTACAAAATGCTCGTAGCGTCTGTAAATATCCGACTGTTCTTTTTTGGTAATCTCGTTCATATCATCATGATTACCATAAATCATAGAAAATGGTATATTTCTGTCTTCAACTGGTCTTAAAAGCTTTTCGATTGCAATTTCCATTGCTTTGAATTCTGCCTCTTTTGTTTTAACAAAAAGCGGTGTTAAAGTTCTTGCATCACGAAAATGATTGCCTAAAACATTGTCACCTGTGAATACAATTAAGTCAGGCTTTACACTGTCGTATGCTTTATCAAGCATTTTCATCATTGTTTTTCTTACATATTGTAAATCCTGTGGGTCGCTGACCTGTAAAATTGTAAATTTTCCGTTTTTAAATTTTAAATCCATAAATTTCTCCGATTTTTAAAGTTATATTTATATAGGCAAAAATGCCTTTGCAATACCAAAGTAAACTAAAAGTGAAATAGCATCTACTAAAGTTGTAATAAACGGACTTGCCATAACTGCAGGGTCAAAGCCCATTTTTTTAGCAAGTAACGGCAACACGCAACCAATAAGTTTTGCCGCTATAACTGTCACGCAAAGTGTAAGTGCTACAACTAATGAAACCACTAAAGATACATTTTCTGTACCCATAACAAATCCATCTATAAAGTAAACTTTTAAGAATGTTGCAGCTGCAATTACAACACCGCAAAGAATTGAAACTCTCAATTCTTTCCAGAGAACTTTCATAACATCTTTAATATCAACTTCACCTAATGAAAGACCACGGATAACTGTAACAGATGCCTGACTACCGGAGTTACCGCCTGTACCCATAATCATAGGAATAAACGCAGTAAGCACAACCAACTTTTCAAGTGCAGTTTCAAATGATGAAATAATAATTCCTGTAAAAGTTGAAGAAATCATAAGAATTAAAAGCCACGGAATTCTTGTTTTGAAAATTTCAAAAACAGAAGTTTTTAAAAATGGCTTGTCGGTAGGTGTAATACCTGACATCATCTGAATATCTTCTTCCGCTTCTTCCAAAATAACATCCATCGCATCGTCGATTGTAACAATACCGACCATACAGTTTTCAACATCTACAACAGGAAGTGCCAAAAAGTCATATTTATTAAGTAAATTAGCAACTTCTTCTTTGTCGGCGTGAGTATTGACCGTAATAATATTTGTTTCCATTACATCGGAAATAGTAATATTATCATCCTGTGTCAAAAGTTCTTTTGCAGTAACAATACCCAATAATTTATGTTTTTCAACAACATAACAAGTGTAAACTGTTTCAAATTTTGCACCGATTGATTTAATCTTTTTGAGTGCATCACCAATTGTCATTGTAGGCAAAAGTGTAATGTACTCGAGAGTCATAATGCTACCCGCACTATCTTCAGGGTAGTTGAGAATCTGATTTATACTTTCTCTCTTATCGCCTGCCGCACTTAACATTCTGCTTACAACATTTGCAGGCATTTCTTCAATAACGTCAACAGTATCATCAATGAACATTTCGTCCATAATGTGCTTTAACTCTTTATCGGTAAATGCTTCTAAAAGCACTTGCTGTGAGTCTGCTTCAAGGTAAGTGAATACCATAGCGGCATTTTCTTTTGGAATAAGTCTAAAAAGAAGAACCATCTCTTTTTCGTCGAATTCCGGTAAAAGAGTTGCCGTATCAACAGGATTCATTGAATCGAAAATGCTTTTTATAGCTTTATATTCTTTTTTCTCAAATAATTTTATAATAATATCTTTATCCATATCTTAACCTCCAATCTTAATATACCCTTCAGGTTAAGAAATAAAAAAACCGAGCATACTGCCCGGCGGTTAAAATTCACATAATGCCACAAAACCGAAAAATGTTAATTTTTCAGTCTATAACACCTAAAACAGATGCCACTCTGGCACTCATTTTTAAACCGCCAAAATATCGGATTTTATTTCTCGCGTGACTACAACTACCGCCAGCGTCCATCTGTTTTTCCCCCTTTGTTTTTCAACATTTTTGTTCATTAAAAGTACATAAATAAATATAATACAATTTATACACATTGTCAAGGAAAAATCAATGTTTATATTAACAAAATATGCCTGCAACCTAAAAAGGTTACAGGCATCTGGTTTTTGCTGTTTTTATGTATTTATTATTCGTCCAAATCGCCTACATCAACAAGAACGCCATCGCTACCCATAACTTCAGGTAATTTACCATCCCATTTGTTCCACTTTACATAATCAACATAATCAGGTGATTTTGCAAGTGCTTCCTGAATGAGTCTTATGCTTTCAGCCTCGGCTTCTGCTTGTGCGATTTTTTGCTTTGCTTCAACCTCTATTCTTACGAGGTCTTGCTCTGCCTTTAAAGCTTGTTGCTGTGCAGTTTGTTTTGCTTCAACTGCGGCGTTGAATTCTTCTGAGAAATCAAAATTCACAATATTGAAGATTTCAACTTCAATACCATAAGAGTTGATTTTTTCAGATAAAGCTTCTTTAATCTGGTCGCCAACTGTCTGACGCTTTGTAATAAGCTCTTCTGCAGTAAACTGTGCAGTAACAGCCTTTATGCTCTCCTGAATTGCAGGAACAATAATTACTGTACCATAATCTTTACCAACATTCTGATAAAGCTCTGCAGAAGCTTCACTTCTTACACGGTAGTTTACTGCAACAACATAAGAAATAATCTGTAAGTCCTTTGAAGATGCACTACCCTCTGTTTCTACCTTTTGTGTACGGTTATTCATCTGAACAACTGTCTGTACCAATGGCATTTTGAAGTGTAAGCCTTCATCAAAAACATTTTCTTCAACTGCACCAAATGTTAAAACTACGCCTGTGTGACCTGCTCTGACTACTGTAAAACAAGTCAAACACACACCAACAACAAGTACAGCGCAAACTGCCAAAATCACGATTTTTGTTACATTCTTTTTCATAATAAATTCCACCCTTTCAAAATATGTCTGTTTCTGAGTTAGTAATTAAAAAACTCATACACAGCAAAAACCATGTATGAGTCTCATTCTTAGGGACACACCGAGAGAAAATCTCTGTCTTGACGATGGGTCTGGTATTTTACTACCGAATTACTCCCTCATTGACTAATATATTAGCACATTTTCGTAAAAATGTCAATATTTGTCGGTTTACTTAAAAATTCTCACAACACAATACCCGATATAGAAAAATTCTTCTCTTAATAAAAACGGTATTTTTGTTTTTAATGATTTATACATTGAAGTAGTTGTCGGAGAAGAAAGTGCATTTATACCATAGTCTTCTGCCATAAGCATTGACCTTTTCATATGAAGAGGGTCACTTACAATAATTGCTGCTTCAAGATTATTTTCAACCATTATTTCTTTTGAAAACTCAAGATTTTCTTCTGTTATAGTCGACTTTTCTTCTGTTAAAATTCTTTCTTCGGGTACGCCTTGAGAGAGTGCATATTCCTTTGCAACCTGTGAATCAGATTTATAACTACCCTCACCAAAACCACCGGTTAAAATAATGTAATCAACAAATCCATCTTCGTAAAGTGTAATTGCGTGGTTTATTCGTTCACGATAAACCGGTGAAACCTCACCGTCCCAGACAGCCGCACCTAAAACAATTGCAACATCTGACGGTGATTTTTCATCCAATTTGCCATAATTCCAGATGCTTATAGCAATTGACAACGCAATAACAACTGAAAGAAATATCACCGCACCCAAAGCAAGAAAAATTTTACATTTTTTGCTTTTCATTATTTTTCTGCTTCAAACATAATTATCATTGCCTTTTCGCCCCTTTAAAAGTCATATATATGATATCACAATTCGATATATGTTGCAAGCAAACTGAGTCAAAAATTGAAAGTTGTCAGTTGTTAGTCGTTGGCCGTTAACTATTAAAAAACAACTACACTCCATCACAATTCACAAATGATAGAATGTAGTCTTTTTTATTCATATTCAATTATAATCAAGGCGAAGCCTTCCGAAATTCTGCACTCTGCATTTTGCATTTTTGCGAAGCAAATCAGTTCGCCCCAATAACAAAGCTAAGCCCTACAAATGCAACATAAATGCCAAGCATTAAAATACCCTGCCAGCGAGAAAGCTTTTGCTTTATCATTGTTGGTACTGTGAGTATTAACATTACTGCGAGCATTACAGGAATATCTAAAACAAATGATGAGTTAATACCACCAATTAAGCCAGAAGCCGGAACCTCGAATGGGTTAATTGCTACTGAAACGCCACTTACAAGGACTAAATTGAAAAGGTTTGCACCAATAATGTTACCGAGAGAAAGTGAGCCGTGACCTTTAACAAGAGAAGTAATTGCAGTAATAAATTCAGGAAGTGATGTGCCTAAAGCAACAATGGTAAGACCGATAACTGCATCTGAAACACCAACTGCCTTTGCAATAAGTGTTGCATTATCAACAAGTAAATCTGCACCAACAGCAATAACTACTGCGCCGAGAACTAAAAGGAAAATGTCTTTTAAAAGACTGTCTTTTGTGCCTGCTTCTTTTGATTCAACAACATGGTCTTCACCGCTTTGTGCTTCTAACTCTTCTTCACTTGTGAGAGCGCCAACTTCCTCTTCTTTTTCAACAACCTCAACAGGTGCTGCACTCTTTTTCATTCTTAAAACAGTTGTCACCATATAAACTACAAAAGTGCAGAGCAAAAGAATACCTGTTAAACGAGAAAATTCGCCTGTAATGTAGGCAGTACCACAATAAAATGCTGCTGAACCAAAGAAGAAAGCAACAGGTAAAATCATACTTTTTCTTGCGGCTGGGCCCGGTTTTACTGAAATAGTGATAGCCGCAATTAAAGATGTATTACAAATAATTGAGCCTATTGCATTACCGTAAGCAATTGATCCGTTACCACCTGCTGCCGCACCTGCTGAAACCATTACTTCAGGGAGTGTAGTACCAATTGAAACAACGGTTGCGCCAATTAAAATTTCTGGTAAATGAAAGCGTCTTGCAATACCAGTAGCACCATCAACAAACCAGTCGCCACCTTTAATAAGTAAAACAAAACCAACTGCCAGTAAAAGCACTGGAACTAATAATTCGGACATTTTTAAAACTCCTTTTTTGTTGTTATATCTTTATATTATCACAATTGGGAAAATTTATCAATATAATTCAGAAAACTGTGCTTTCTGAATTAAAAATTGAAAATTGAAAATTTCGGAAGTCCTTCGGACTTGATTATAATTTAATATGAATAAAAAAGACTACATTCTGTCATTTTTACAAATTGCAAGAATTATAAAAACAGTAAGTTCTATCATTTTGGTTTACAAAAAACTTTACATGATAGAACTTATTTTTTGTTATTCAATAGTAATTATAATTGCCGACCGCAGGTCCCACAATTTTCAACTTTCAACTTTCAATTTTCAATTTTTTCTTTCACAAACTTAATAAGTTTATTCCAATCTTCCCTACTAAAATAGTGTGTACCGTTTCTCATATGGTAACCTAAATCACCATTAAAAAATTCGTCACCAGCTTCAGCAAATCTGTTTTCACAATCAAATGGATTTTTAAATGCAGGTGAAGCCGCAATACAAGCTAATTGCTCAGATTGTGGATGTGCCCACGCATCTTCTTTAGCACTGCCAATAAGTACATATCTTGGTGCAATTGAAGCAATTAAATAGTGCTGGTCAAATATCATATTTTCTTCATTATTTGCATATTTTTTATAATTCTCACAAAACCAGAACGGAAAACGGCGACAAATATCATCAACGGTTTCGCCTGTTGTACCTCTTGCAAGTGCGGCACCACTACAACCAGAATCATTTGAATAACTGAATTTAAAACGCTTGTCAAACATAGCCGCTACAAGTGCTGTTTTACCTAGTCTTGAGTGACCACAGACTACACTTTTATCTAAATCCAATTTATCTGAGAGTGTTTCGGCATAATCAAGCAATCTGCTTGCCGCCCACGCCCACATTGCAATTTTTCCTGAAGCATCACTTTCTCTTTTTCCATCAGGGAAAAGCACTCCTGCAAGACCGTCCCTGAAGTTACCATCATCAGAGGTAACATCTGTATAGCAAACAGTTAAAACTGCAAAACCATTGTCAATAATTTCTTCTGTCGGTTGGTATCTGTCAGGGTTATCGTCTCTGAAATTTACATGAACAAAAAACGGATGCTTTTCATTATCATTAGGTAAAACCTCATAAAATGGGAAAGAAAATTCTTTGCCATTAAGTATGCATTTTGCTATTACTTTATATATACTTGCTTTGTTAGCACAAAAACGAGGTACTAATGGCTCATCTTCTTTTATAAATTCAACTTTTTCAGGGTCAGGGAGTTTTTTACCATAAATTTCATTTTGCAAAATATCTATCATTTCTTCACGAGATTTAAGTTCTGGTAAATTTCTATTTTTTAATTCCTGAAATAACATAATGTTTCCCCTTTTTTCATGTTTTCTTTCATTATAATCCAATCTTACAAACAAATCAATCACAAAATAAACTGACCACTTACTTACTGAATTCTCTTGCAATTATATATATAAGATGATAATATTAAATTACAAAATCTTGTTGTTATAACAGAAAGAAGGTAGTTGTATGTTACAGTTAAAGAACATCTTTAAAATTTATCAGATGGGTGATGCTACCCAAACCGCTCTCCGGGATGTAAGCGTAAATTTCCGCGACAATGAATTTGTTTCAATTTTAGGGCAAAGTGGTTCAGGCAAAACCACACTTTTAAACATAATTGGTGGTCTTGACCGCTACACAAGTGGCGACCTTATAATTAACGGTGTTTCTACTAAAGATTATACCGATGCAGACTGGGATTCGTACAGAAACCATTCAATAGGCTTTATTTTTCAGAGTTACAATCTAATTCCGCACCAGACTGTACTTTCTAATGTGGAAATGGCTCTTACTCTTTCAGGTGTTTCTAAAAAAGAACGCCGTGAAAGAGCAGTTGCAGTTTTAGAAAAAGTAGGTCTTACTGACCATATAAATAAAAAACCTAATCAGATGTCAGGCGGTCAGATGCAAAGAGTTGCAATCGCCCGTGCTTTAATTAACAATCCCGATATCCTTTTAGCAGACGAGCCGACAGGTGCTCTTGACAGTGAAACAAGTATTCAGATAATGGATTTACTTAAGGAAATCGCAAAAGACAAGCTGGTTGTTATGGTTACACACAACCCTGAACTTGCAGAAAAGTATTCTACAAGAGTTGTAAATTTATTAGATGGTAAAATTGTAAGTGATACTGACCCTTGCGATGCCGCAGAAGAAACACAAAGAGAAAAAACCAAAAACAAGGTTTCTATGTCTTTCTTAACCGCACTTTCATTAAGTTTTAACAACTTAAAAACTAAAAAGGCTCGTACAATTTTAACTTCATTTGCAGGTTCTATAGGAATTATAGGTATCGCTCTTATTCTTTCGCTTTCACAGGGAATGAGCGACTACATAGACAATGTTCAGAAAAAAACAATGGAATCTTACCCTATAACAATAGATTCGACTGCATTTGATGCACTCAGTATATTTGATTCGGGTGATAACAACAAAGAGTTTCATAACCAAAAGCACAAAAACGACAGAGAAAAACAAAAATTCAAAAATGCAGTTTATGCAGATTATAGTTCAATTGAAGCAAAAGAAACAATGACTTCTACCATAAAAAAGAACAATTTAACCGAATTCAAAAAATATCTTGATGACCCAAGCACCCCCATTCAACAATATATCGGCGAAAACGGTGTTGTTTACACTTACGATATAAAATTCTCTGTTTTTTCTTATAATGACGATAAAAAGTTTATTGATTCAGACACAGAAGCAGATGAAGATGAGGGTGGCGGATTTTTCTCTGGTTTTTCTTCATTCTTCGGTGGCGAACAGGACGATAGCGCAAAAAATTTCTCTGAAATAATAAAAGGCACAGATGGTGAAGTTATAAGTAGTATTGTTACTGATAATTATGACCTTATTTATGGTGTATGGCCTGAAAAATATAACGAGGTTCTTTTAGTTGTAAACAGAAGAAACACCATTTCTGCCAACGAATTATATCAATTAGGCTTCATTACAAAAAAACAATATGATAACGCGGTAGAAAAAATTGAAAATGGTAAAGAAGCAGAAAATATAATTATAAATTACGACAAAATCACTTCTCACACTTTCTATTTAGTTCCTGCTTGTGATATGTATTTAAAAAATGACAACGGAACTTATACAAAAATAGAAGATTATGAAGAGTACGAAAAAGAATTAACCGAAAACAGAACAAAACTTAAAATAGTTGGTATTATCCGTCCAAGCGAAGAAGCAGAAAACACTACAATTTCTACACCGATTGCTTACACTCATTTGCTTACCGATTATATCATTGAGTACACAGAAAAAAGTGAAATTGTAAAAGCACAAAAGAAAACTCCAGCTATAAATGTTTTAAGCGGAACAAAATTTGACGCTTCAAGTGATGAAGAAAAACAAGAAGAAGCAAAAAATTATATAAAATCACTCGATGAAGAAGGTAAAGCGAATTTATACAGAATGGTACTTTTTTCAGGCAATTCAGAAGAAGATAACAAATCTTCATTCTCCATGCCGAATATTCCATCAATACCAAATTTACCTTCTTCAATGCCAGGTACAACAATCCCTACAACAAAACCAAATGGTACTGGTACTGTAAGACCTGATATACCTACAACAAAACCATCTGTTCCGACTACTGAAAAACCTACTACACCTGCACCAAGTACTACCGTGCCTGTTGAAACAACTGTTCCGACAACAAATGAAGAAACTTCTACAGAGCAGGATACTACTGTTCCTGTAACAACTCCAGAACAAGCAATTATAGAACAGCAACAAGGAATTATTGCAGGTCAACAGGAAGCATTAAGTCAGGCACACAATACAATTGATATGCAACAGAATATGTTATCACAAGCACAATCTGCAATTGGTCAGCAACAAGACGCACTTTCTGGTGCACAACAAGTAATTGCAGGCCAACAAAGTGCTTTGATACAATCGCAGACACAACTCCAAATGATGGCAGGTGTTATGAAGCAAATACAGAATGCTATGAACGAGATGTCTTCTATGACAGAAAGTTCTAAATTAGCAGAAAAGCTTGACGAGTGGGTTGACAACAACCCTGACACAGAAATGCTTCTTACAATTTACGACCAATATATAGGCGAAGCCACTTACGACGATAATTTATCTCAGTTTGGTCTCGTAAACTACGATTCACCATCTTCTATAAGTATTTATACTGACAGTTATGAAGATAAAGATATGGTTTCTGCTTGTATCGTTGATTACAACAGTAAAAAGGGTGAAGACGAACAAATTATTTACACAGATTATATAGCGCTTCTGACATCTTCTCTTACAACAATCATAAATGGTATTTCTTATGTACTTATTGCATTTGTTGCCATTTCACTCATAGTTTCTTGTATTATGATTGGAATTATCACCCATATATCTGTAATGGAGAGAACAAAAGAAATAGGTATTCTTCGTGCATTGGGTGCTTCAAAAAGCAATATTTCACAAGTGTTTAACGCAGAAACATTTATCATTGGTTGTTGCTCGGGACTTTTAGGTGTTGTAATTTCATTCCTTGCCTTATTCCCGATTAACGCAATAATTGAGCGCGTTACAGAAATAGAAAACCTCAACGCACAATTACCAATTCTTGCAGCAGTTGCACTTATTGCAATAAGTGTTTTAATAACAATTATGGGCGGTCTTATTCCATCACGCAAAGCGGCAAAGAAAGACCCTGTTGTGGCATTAAGAACTGAATAAAATATACAACCTTGTTGCATAACTAAATTTCGTATGTTATAATTACAAAACAATGCCAAAAGAAAAAGGTGTCTATTATGCCAAATTTTATTTCTCAAATAATCGCAAAGTCTTTCACTTCGATTGTTGGCTTTCTTAATTTAGTTTCAGGCTTCAGAAGTGGTTTCACAGGTAAAAAATTTTCTACACCTGAAGATTTTGAACCTATTCTTCGTTTCATCGCTTCTTCAGACATTCATTTAAATGGTGACGAAGAACAAATAAACGCAATAAGACTTAAAAATTTAATTACAGATATTTACAAATATTCTGAAACACAAAGTTACAAAAATCTCGATGCTTTAATGGTAGTCGGTGACTTTGCAGGTGGCGGTGCAGAAGAAGAATATGCTTCATTTAATAAAATTATTGACTCTGTAATAAGAAAAAATGAAACTCAGGTAATTACAGTTTTAGGTAACCACGAATTTATAAATTATCGTGATGTAGATGCAACTGTCGGCTATAAGGTTTACAAAAAAATGATAAACGAAAATGTAGACACCGATATTGTTATAAATGGTTATCATTTTATAGGTGTTTCTTATGATGACAATGGTAAGACTTTCAGCGGCAAAACAGAGTGGCTTCGTGAAAGACTCCAAAATGCTACAAATGAAGACCCAAACAAGCCTGTTTTTGTTTATCAGCACCCACACCCTACTCTTACAGTTTATGGTAGCATTACCTGGAGTGATATTGACATAAGAAAAGTTTTAAGCAATTTCCCTCAAGTTGTAGATTTTTCTGGTCACTCTCACTATTCACCGAGCGACCCAAGATGTGTATGGCAAGGTGAATTTACCGCAGTTGGTTGTGGTTCTTTGGGTGCTCTTATGGGTAACCTCAATTATATTGAAGGCGACAAGGATGCACCGGGAAAATCTGCTGCAGCATGGGTTGTTGAAGTAGATAAAAATGGTAACATAAGTTTTAAACTTTATGATGTGGAAAACAGAATGTTCTTTAAGAATATTGACTATTACTTCACCAATCTAAGTAATAAAAACAAAAGAACTCACAACTTCCACAAACAAAAATCACTTGATACAAAACCATTATTTACTGAAAACGCAACAATAAATAATATGCTTAGCGAAGATGGTGAAACTATCATTTTCTTCCCTGAAGCAAGTGGCTACTATGAAGCAGAAAACTACAAAATTATAGTAAAAGACAATAACAATAAAAAGGTGTTTGAAAAAACTGTTATTTCTGAATATGTAAGAGCAACTGATGATGATGTAAAGGTAAACCTTGGAAAATTAGAAAAAGGTGACTACAAAGTAAAAGTTAATTCTTACACCCCTTACGCAAAAAAGGGTCAGGTATTAAAAAACACAATTACCGTACAATAAAAACTTCCGAGTAGATTTTAAAACAATCTACTCGGATTTTTTTATTTTAATCGTAAGCCTTTAGGGTAATGATTTTTCGCTCTGCCATTTACGACCTTTACACCACCTAAAGAACAACCATTTACAGTTACTACTGCCCATCCATTTTCACAAGAAGCGTCAAATTCTTCACCGTGTAAATATTTCATTACTTCACCACTATCTGCTGTAAGTTCAATTTTTCGTTTGAAATTTTCACCCAAAGCCATAAAAAACTGATGATGTGGTTGAATATAATTTTTCTTTATTTCGCCAATTGTTACACCCTTCATATAAACAGTTGCTTTAGTCGTGTCAAAGTCACCGTTAAAATAAATTGGTGTATCGTTATTCATTTTTACACTATCTTTATCGTATGTAGCAAGTGTACTGTCTAAAAATTCAAAAACTGTTTTATCAATTTTCAAATTATTGCTTTCTGAGATTTTTGAAAAACTTCTTTGATTTTCAGGGTCGGTATTATGAAGAAGTGCCATAAACTGCCCCTCTGCTTTGTTTTTATGGGGGTAAGCCCTTCTTGTAAAATTGATATTTTTGCATTTACACCCATCAAAAAATATACCGTCAGAAGTATTCTTTTCAACTTCTTCATTAACTCTCAACAATTCAAATTCAGGATGATTATTTAAAAATTCATCAATTAACATTTCGTTCTCTTCAAGTGAAAATGTACAGGTTGCGTAAATAATATACCCACCATTTTTAAGACATTTTGTGGCATTCTCTAAAATTTCCATTTGACGAGTGGCACATTTTTCTACATTTTCTTTGCTCCATTCATCAATTGCAATCTGTTCTTTTCTGAACATACCCTCACCCGAACAAGGCGCATCAACCATTATAAAGTCAAAAGTTTTCGGGTAAAGTCTTGCAATCTTTTCTGAATCCATACAAGTAGTAATTGTGTTTTTTAAACCTAATCTTTCAATATTGCTTGTAAGAATTTTACACCTTGACGGAATTATTTCATTAGACACTAAAATTCCGTTTTCACCCAATTTGTTACGAAGCTGAGTGCTTTTACCACCAGGTGCAGAACACATATCTAAGCAGAGCCAGTCAGGTTGTAAATCAAGACATTCGGCAGGTGCCATAGCGCCAGGCTCTTGCACATAAATCATACCTGCGTGGTGGTAAGGGTGATTTCCTATTTTGTCAAAATTAAAGTAAAAACCCGTAGATGAATATGCAATTTTTTCTGTATTAAAAATATTTATTTTATTAAACTCTTCAAGTGGAATCTTGTCTGTATTAACACGGAATGACCTTACAGGCTCTTGTTCTAAAGAATTTTTATAACTCTCAAATTCATCACCTAAAAGCTTTTTCATTCTGTTTTCAAAATCTATTGGTAATTGCTTCATTGAGTGTTTTCTCCTAATTCTATTTCTGCATAAAGCATACACATTGTAACAGATGCAATTGCGGCAGTTTCTGTGCGAAGAATTCTGCTACCTAAAGAAATAGTTTTACCTTTTTTCTCTGTTACAAGGTCTATTTCTCTCTCTTCAAATCCACCTTCCGGACCTATTAAAATGCCGACTGTATCACCATTTTTAATAAGTGATAACGCTTCTTTTGTCGCTTTCATTCCCTCTTTATTTTCATAAGGCACTAAAAGAATTGAAAGTTCTTCTGCTTTTTCTAAAAATTGTTTATAAGTAATAATGTCATTTACTTTTGGAATAACAACGCGTTTGCTCTGCTTTGCGGCACTTTCTGCAATAGATTGCCAACGTTCTTTTTTGCTTTTCTTTTTCTTTTCTTCAATTTTTACAACACATCTGTTCATTTCGACAGGTGTAATTTCTTCTACGCCTAACTCTACCGCTTTTTGAATTATGAGTTCCATTTTGTCGCTTTTAGGAAGTCCTTGGAACAAATGAATTTTTATAGGCAAATTGGTATTATGATAATCTTCTTCAATAATTTCTGCTTTAACATAGTCAGAAAAAATTTCAATTTCGCAAAGATTTGACTTACCATTACAACTGACTAAAATTTCGTCACCTGTTTTCATACGGAGCACGTTGCTTATGTGATTAAAGTCTGACTCTGTAATTATAAAACAATTACCCTGTCTTTCACTTTCATCTACAAAGAAATTATACATATTACCACCGCCTGTCTGAAATATCACTATTATATCATAATTTTTTATACAATAAAATTAGTTTTAATGTATTTTTTTCATCAACTTAAAATATTCGCCATTTTCATCTGCACCATCAAAAAGAACTTCAGTAAAACCAAATTTTTTATAGAGATGTAAAGCATTGACATTATCTTTATCAACACCAATTGTCATTTCAGAAAATCCCATTTCTTTTGCTTTCGCTATAAGGAAAGTTAAGATTCCGCTACCAATACCACAGTTCTGATATTCCTTTTTTACTATCATTCTTGAAACATAAACTCTTTTTTCGGGTATGGTATAATCACTGTCACCTGTGTCTAACACCAACGCACCCTCACCTATAAACTCACCATTGATTTTATAAATAAAAACAATACGATTACCTGCTTCAATTTCTTTTCGCCAAGTTTCAGTAAGCGGTTGACTTTTCATATTCCAGATATTTGAACACTTTTCGTAATCTTTAATGTCAAGTCTTTCTATAACAGTAGTTGCAAACTCTGTAAATGCTTTATCAAGTGTTTTATATTTCATATTTGCAATTTCTTTTAATGTGTTCTTTTTCATAAGGTAGCGCACAAACCTGCATCCTAAGAAATACCCAACATCAGAATATCCATTATATGAACACCAATCACCAAAGAAATCCTGAACACTTTCTTTATTATCAAGTCTACGAAGATATTCTTTTTTTATTTCGTTTTCGTGCTCATAGCACCAATTAAGCCACCCATCTTTATTTTGATGATAAAATTCATCATCACCGCACAAAATATGTTCACAAACCATAGCGATACCTTCACAGTAAAGCTGTACAATTGATTTTCTGCGTTTTGTAAAATCGGGAATATCAAAATTCCCATTAAGTTTATGCCACAAGTGACCAATTTCGTGCAAAATCAATGCACGCATATCTGTTTCATCACACCAATTAAGCTCAATAATTTTTTCTATACCTAACAAAACGGTATTTTTACCATCAAGTGTTGTTGCCCAGCCTGCACCATTACAAAGACCTAAATAAAGAATAATATCAATATCAGGTTCTTCCTTAAACAGTTTCGTTAAATTTTCATTCAATGTATCAATTACGCTTTGAAAATTTTTACTGACTAAGTCAATTTTTTCTTCATTTAAAGCAAGTTCAATTACAGGTAAAACATCTTTATTAAAATCATAACTTTTAGCATCATTTTCACATTTAGATGCTAATTCTTCTGATATTTCACCTGCGTATTCACGCCACAATTCAATATTAAAACCATTTTTAAATGTAGTTTTAATTTTGTCGCAAGTATTTATAATTTTCATTTTATATTCTCCAGAAACCTTTCTGTTTCTTCTCGTGATTTAAAAATCACAATTTGTTTTTCGTTTTTATATTTTTCAAGTAATTCGTATATTTTCGGTAAAGATTTTTCTTTAAATTCTTTAATAAAACCTGCAAATTCGGGGTCTAACTCTGTTTCAATCCAAGGCATATCATATCTGCCTTTACCAAGTCTTTCGGTAGCGCCTTGCAAACAGACCTCGGTAGGTAAATCAAATAAAATTACTGTATCGCATTCTTTTAAACGCATTTCAATTGTTCTGTTATAATTTCCGTCAATTATCCATTCTTTTGTTGCAAATATATCTGCTATTCTTTCGTCAAATTCTTCTCTTGAAATATGGGTTTTATCAGGCTTATGCCACACCGCGTCAAGATAATATAACGGTAACCCTGTACATTTTTGCAACTTTTCTGCAAAGGTTGTTTTGCCACTACCTGGGCAACCTATAACTATAACTTTTTTCATTGTTTTTCCATCTCTTAATATATTGTTTTTAATTTTACCATTACTACAAAACAAAATCAACCATACAACAAAAAAATCCACCGAACGAAATTCAATAAATTTCGTTCGGTGGAATGTTTTAATAAACCTTAGCCTAAAGCAACCATGCTGAAAACGAGTGCGAAGAGAGCAACTGTTTCACAAAGACCAACAACTGTGATGTACTGTGAGAAACCTTTGCCTGTTTCTGCTAATGCGTCTGCACCAGCCGCACCTGCTTTACCTTGTACGAAAGCTGAAACTGCCATTGCAAGACCAGAAGCAATACCGAGACCAAATAAGAACATTGGGTCAGCGTCAGCACCCTTCATTTGTTGCATTAAAAGGAAACCGTAAATTGTCTGAGTAAGTGGAGCACCTGCGAAAACTGTAAGAATGAAAGGTGCCGCTTTATTACTCATATAACATTTTTTCCAAGCACCAATAGATGCCTGACCTGCGATACCAATACCGATTGCAGAACCGATAGCTGCAATACCCATAGCTAATGCTGTTCCTAATAAACCTAAATTCATATTGAACACTCCTTAAAATTAGTAAATTTAATTTTCTTCAAATGGCTTGAACTTATGTCCACTCCAGGACATATCCAAGTGCGATGAAAATTCTAATGTATTAAGTCTTATACCGTGAACGATAACCGACAAAACATTTAATATCATATTAAGTCCGTGACCGAATACTAAAAGTACTACAGCAAGTATCATAAACATAAAGTTGCCGAGTAACGGACTTGCGAGCTCGTTTACAGTTGCAGAAATTGCCGCACCTGCAAGACCAACCGCCCAGAGTCTTATATAAGAAACTATATCTGAGAAAACATTTACAACGCCAAGTAAAACAGAAACTATGTTTTTAAGGCTTTCTAAAATAGATTTCACAACGCTTCCCTCGTAGTTTGAGAATACAAAACTCATTACAAAGCCAACGCCTACAAGTATTAAAGCAATTGTTCCAATAGGCACTCCGCTTATTACTAAACCAAACGGGAAAACCTGTGGATTTACAACGAAGCTTAATACTACATAGTAAATACCAATAAGCTGGAATATTGAACCGAAGTCACCAAGAATTTTAATTGACTTTCTGTTTCGTTTTGCTACCTTAATGTGTGCTACAACGAGCTGAATAAGTGCAAGTGAAAAGCAGAATATCTGTAAATTCTGTGCTGTGGTAAGTCCATTTTCACCATTAGTCCAGAATGGGTACCATATTTTATCCTCGTACACATTTGAGATAAATGGTACTGAAATACTTTGTAAGAACTGTGGTAATTTTTCTGCAGGAAGTCCACCCCAGGTGCAAGTTACTGTACCCCACAAAACCGTTGAAAGACCAAAAAGTCCCAAAAGTAAAAATGCAGGTGGAATTTCTTTCTTTGCTTTTTTGTTCTTTATAATCAATGCGGCGGCAACTGCTGTCAAGAGAAGTCCATAAACGCCATCACCGAATATAATTCCGAAGAATATAAGTATAAAGCCTAAGAACCAACCTGAAATATCGTACTCGAAATAGCCTGGTACAGTACCCAAGAAGTCAGTAAGTGGGTAAATAAGACTTACGAACTTATTGTTTTTAAGCTTAGTTGGTACATTATCTTCTTCAGTAGGGTCACTTATTACAAGTCCCCAAGAATTTTCTTTAGCAGTTTCTTTAATTTTAGAAAGATTTTCTTCTTCTACATATCCTGTAAAATACGCAATAGAAATATTTCCATCAGAAGAAAAACTTTCATCTGCCATACCCGTATTATAAATTTCAAATTCAATTTCTTTTTCGCAAGCTTTAATAGCATTTTTCATACTCTTAACATAACATGCATAAGAAGAAATTTTTTCATCTATTTCTGTAATACGGTTAATTTTTTCTTCAATTTTTGAAGCAATTTCTTGATTTGAAATTTTTGGTAACTCAAATCTATAGCTTCTGAGTGAGTCAATAACCTCTTCTTCACCCTCGTTGCCCGTTTTAATCAACATAAACTTAACGGTGTTTTTAGTTTTTTCTATACTCACTGTTTTTACTGCTTCACCTAAAGTGTCATATTCAGCCTTTGACATTTCATAAAATGAAACCTCGACACCCTTACACTTTAACTCTGCAATAATTTCTGGTGCAATTTCGCCCCAGCTTTTAATACGCTCAAGCTCTGCTGTTAATGTGATTTTTTCACTAAGACAGGCTTTCTTTTCTTCTGAAAGTGAATAGATTTCTTTTGAGATGTTAAGAATTTCATCTTTAGATGCATCTTTCATTTCAATATTTTTATTTTTCTTTTCACTTACACTGAAAATTGCACTTTCTATTAAAGAAATCTGTTCTTTTAATTCTTCTAATTTTTTACCAGATCCCTCTGTTATTTCAATATGAAGAATTCCTAATCTGCGAAGCTTTTTGAGCGTTTCTTTTTTCTTATCTCCCATAATCATGAGAGAAACTTTTTTCATAGGCACTATCATAACGCTTGAACCTCCATTTCTGAAGATACTTCGTCACGTTGAGCTATTTTGCGTTTTGAAATTTTAGAACGCACAACAGCACTAACCTGCTGGTCTGCCATATAAATAGATATCTTTTTGATATTCTCTTCTGTTTCGGGGATTTTGACCTTTTCGAACAAGTTAACTCTTTGTGACGTAGAAAGAAGTTCTTTTTCTAAAAGTTTTACTTGTTCGTCTAACACTTCCGCGTCTAAGTCAAGCGACATTGCCTTTTCCATATGGTTTGCGGCAATATCTACCCAAAGCGGTGTTTCATATAAATCATAGTCGCCTCTAGAAAAATCCGCCCCCTCAAAAGTCGGGATTGTAACACCTGCAATATTTCCGACACCTTTACGGATGTTACTAACGGTAATTATTCCATCAGGGAAAGCACTTTCTTCACTGAACACAGCAATCCACGAAGAAAAACCTTTTTCTAAATTTTCTCTTTCTTGTCTTACTGCAATAGCTTTTGCTTCAATAGTTCTTATTTCTGATTGAAGCTGTTGCTTTTTAAGTGTTAGTGTAGGCAAATATCTCCGGTACATTTTAAGAGCATCTTTTTGTACCTTTAACTCATTCTTAGTTAATTTGATTTTTGCCAAAACTCAGTCCTCCTTACTTTTTTGATTGAATTCGTTTACCTTATTTTACAGGCCAGAATTCATCTGTAAGGTCTGACTTAATTCCGGTTTCATCCTTTTCAAAGCACTCTGCTAAAATCTGCCAACCTAAATCAAGTGAATCTTCAAGCGATAAGTTAACTGACAAATCCATAAGTTTGTTTTCGAAAAGCTCACCGTATTTTAATAATTTTTCATCCCAACGGTTCATTGAGAAGCCCATGTTTTTCTTCTCAATTGTTTCTTTGTAAGATGAATATAATCTAATCATTGAGTCCATAAGGATACGATGATCCTTACGGGTTTTACTGTTAACATTCTGCTTAAGACGAGAAAGTGAACCAAATGGCTCAATTCTACCGCCTTTAAGATAATACTGACCCTCTGTAATATAACCTGTATTGTCAGGAACAGGGTGAGTAACATCATCACCAGGCATTGTAGTAACTGCAAGAACTGTAACAGAACCAGAATTTGCAAAGTCAACTGCTTTTTCGTAACGAGAAGCAAGTTGAGAATATAAGTCACCCGGATAACCACGGTTAGATGGAACCTGCTCTTGTGTAATAGCAATTTCTTTCATTGAGTCAGCAAAGTTTGTCATATCGGTAAGAAGCACCAATACATCCTTATCCTGTAAAGCAAATTGCTCTGCAACTGCCAAAGACATATCCGGAATCATCATACATTCAACAGTTGGGTCAGATGCAGTATGAATAAACATAACTGTTTTACTTAAAGCGCCACCGTTTGAAAGTTCTTCTTTAAAATAAAGGAAATCGTCATATTTAAGACCCATACCACCGAGCACGATTACATCTGCTTCTGCCTGTAAAGCAATACGAGCAAGAAGCTGGTTGTAAGGCTCACCTGAGATTGAGAAAATAGGAAGTTTCTGTGAAACAACCAATGTATTGAACATATCTATCATCGGGATATTTGTTCTCATCATTCTGTTAGCAAGAATACGCTTTGTAGGGTTAACAGATGGACCACCGATAGGCTTCATATTTTCTGTAAGTGCAGGGCCTTTATCTCTTGGCTCACCTGAACCGTTAAAAATACGGCCTAATAAATCTTCACTGAATGATACTCGCATTTCCTGACCTAAGAAACGAACCTCGTCACCGGTAGAAACACCCTGACCACCTGCGAAAACCTGTAAAGAAACTGTATCACCATCAATTTTATTAACCTGAGCAAGTGATTTACCAAACTGAGTGTTAATCTGTGCTAATTCATTGTAACGAACGCCTTCGGCTTTTACGGTGATAACGTTACCTGTAATTGATTCAATTCTGTTGTAAATTTTACCCATTATCACTCACTCTCCTTTAAAAGACGCTCTGCTTCGGCACTTATAGCACCTTTGCCTTCATTATACATTTCGTCAATTTCAGCTTCTGCCTTTTTAAATGCATCACTTTCGAATTCTGTATAATTCCAGTTAATAAACTTCTGACGCATACGGTTAAAGAAACTACGCGCATCATCTTTATTGTCAAGAACATATTCGCTACCGAGAAGTTTTATAAGCTTATCTGTAACATAGCATTGGCGTTCTCTTGTACAGTTTGCTTCAATCAAATCAAAAGAGTTCTGTTGAAGATAAACTGCGTCAAGCATTTCTGCTTTTAAATATACTTGATAGTCAGAAAGACTTGTACCTTCTTCACCGACAACTTTCATCATAGAGCCAATTTCGTCACCGCTGAGAAGAATATTTTTGCAGTATGCTGATTTTTTAGAATCAGTAACTGTCTTATATTTAGACCACGAAATAAGTGGGTCAATTGCAGGATATTTTCTGGCATCTGAACGCTCACGGGAAAGACCGTGGAATGCACCAACAACCTTAAGAGTTGCTTGTGTAACTGGTTCTTCAAAGTTACCACCAGCAGGTGAAACTGTACCGCCGATTGTAACAGAACCTGTAGAACCATCTGGCAAGCGAACATATCCCGCTCTTTCATAGAATGCGGCAATATATGATTCAAGGTAAGCAGGGAAAGCTTCTTCACCAGGAATTTCTTCAAGACGACCTGACATTTCTCTTAATGCCTGTGCCCAACGAGAAGTTGAGTCTGCAAGAAGAAGAACATGAAGTCCCATTTGTCTGTAATACTCAGCAAGTGTTACAGATGTGTAAACTGATGCTTCACGAGAAGCAACTGGCATTGAGGATGTATTACAGATAATAATTGTTCTTTCCATAAGTGAACGACCTGTTTTAGGGTCAGTTAATTCTGGGAACTCTGTAAGAGTTTCAACAACCTCACCTGCACGCTCACCACAAGCGGCAATAATAACTATATCAACATCAGCATATTTTGATGTTGTATGCTGTAAAACTGTTTTACCTGCACCGAAAGGACCAGGTGTACAGTATGTTCCGCCCTTTGCAACAGGGAAGAATGAGTCTATAAGACGCACCTTTGTTTCCATTGTTTCCTGTGGTGCTAATCTTTCACTGTAACATTTAACTGCGCGTTTTACAGGCCATCTGAATGCCATAGAAATCTGAATTTCTTTACCGCGTTCATCAGTTACAACCGCAATTGTTTCATTTACTGTATATTCGCCTTTTTCATTGATTGATTTTACTGTGTAAGTTCCAAGCAAGTTAAAAGGAATAAATATTTTATGAGTAAATGGTCCTTCTGGAACAGTACCTATATATTCACCTGCTTTTAAAGTGTCGCCCACTTTTGCAGTTGGTGTGAATTCCCATTTCTTTTCGGCATTTAAGCCATCGGCATAAATACCTCTCTCTAAAAACCAACCTGCCTGCTCTGCTAAAACAGGAAGCGGATTCTGAAGACCGTCATAAACCTGACCTAAAAGACCTGGTCCTAATTGAGCAGATAACATTTCTCCAGTGAATTCTACATCGTCACCGCATTTAATACCGCCTGTCATTTCATAAACCTGAATTTGTGCAATATCCCCTCTGATACGGATAACCTCACTTTTGAGTTTAACATCATCTACTTTAACATAACAAATTTCGTTCATAGAAACATCGCCAGTAAATCTTACTGAAACGAGGTTACCATTAACGCTTACAACCTTACCTATATTTTCGGTCATCATATAACCTCCAATCTTTCTCCACTCATAATGGAGTTGTAAATATTCTTATATGCAGCTTCTCCGCTTTCTAAATCGAATTGTTTAATACGCGAAATCAACTTTAATTTAAGTCCGTAATAGAAAACAAAATCTTCTGAGAAAGAATCCATAGGTCTTAAAGACTCTAAAAATTCCAATCGGTATTTATTAAGGAATTTTTCTGCCTCCATAGGATTTTCAATTTCTATTGCTTCGCGTACTGCCTGTTGAAGCTCGACAGGAACGGAGTTTTCATTCATCTCGAACTGTTTTTTCATTTTATCGGCACGGGCTTTAGCGAGAACAAGGCGCAATTTGCGTTCACCATCGTTCCACTTTCCAACAAGTGAATTGCTTGATTTTTCATAATCTCTTGATGGCATCAGTGTTAAATTGCGAAGCTCTTCTTGTGATTTTTTATTTAAAAACCGCTCACAAAGCTCAAAAAATCGTTCTTCAGTAATAGGCATAGGAACATTTTCTGAAAGTCCGTCTAAAGAAGGCAGTTGAGATATTAAATAATACTCAGCCATAATTATTCAGCCTCTCTTAAAAGTGACGCAATTTTAGGACTAAGATAATCTGCTAACATTTCTGTTACAGCATCTTTTGAGTAATCGTAATAAGCACCGCCATCATTTACAGCGATACGGAAGCCACCGTCTATACTATCGGTTGCTTTAAGTGTAACACCTTTTTGCATTTTGTCTTTGAGACCTGAAAGAATTGTATCTTCTAATTTTTTCAAATCTTCACTATTAAGAATAACAGTAATATCTTCTTTCTCAGGCTTACTTGCCCACTCTGCAACCACTTTTACAATAAGTTGTGCTAATTCTTCACTAGAATAAACAGAAGAAATATTCTCACTTAAAATTGCTTTAAGCTCTTTAGTAACACTTTCTCTGAATGAAATAAGCAAATTTCTACCTGCCTGACGAAGAGCGTCTTCACCTGATTTTACCGCTCTTTCATTTTCTGCTTTTGCATCAAGCACAAGCTTTTCTGCTTCTGCTTTTGCCCCAGAAATGATTTTTTCAGCTTCTGCTTTTGCCGCAGTAAGTATAGCCTCAGCCTGAGTCTCTGCTGCTTCTACACCATCTTTTTTAATCTGGTCGATAAGCTCTTGTAATTGTATTTCCACAAAGCTCTCTCCTTTTCTATTGATTTCTGTATATAAAATACCAAGTCTTATCTTAACATAAAATCACCAAAATTTCAAGACTTTCGACTGAAATTTTGGTGGTTTTCATCTATTATTTTTCTTTTATGTAATTAAATCCCCGTTTGTTTTTATCTCATCTGAAATTTCTGACAATTATTCGGATACTCTTCCAATCTTTTCAAGTGGAATGTTCTTGAAATCAGGAATACTTTCCCTTATTTTTTCAATATCTCTGATATTATAGTTACCATTTTCTGCATCAACAAAGATTTCATTCATTTTGTCAAGTGAATAAAGCTTATTCTGTGATATATCGCTGAACTTATAAACTGAAGTATATATTTCACCAAGTCTTATTCCGTTTCCTACCATAAGATTTCCTTTAACAACACTTGTAGGATTAGGTATATATTCCGGTAAATCTGCTTTTCCAATATCATCGGTCATAGTACTGTATTGCGGTAATTTTTCCTGCCATACTTCACTCTGCCAAGGGGAATTGTAAAGAGCCTCCCACATATCTCCGGTATCTGTATAAGCGTGAGTAAACCAACCTCTTTCTAAAGCACCCTCTCTTGCTCTATCATCAAATCTTACTACGTTTTCACCGTGATTTATAATAATATTGTTGGTTACTATATTATCACGTCCACCACCGATGTGAATTGAATTACCCGGAACATTTACTAATATATTCCCATAAACAGTCTGACCCGAAAGTGCATCGTCAAGATAAATTCCGTCAGGAGTAAACTCTAACGAACCTAAATCAGAAACACAATTATATCTTATGATATTACCATACCATACCCAGCTTCTGCCTGAGTAGATTGCACCCGCATCATCAGAAAGCAAGCAAACGCTATAAATATTATTATACTCAATTATATGATTATTGCCTTTGTATGTAATCGCTTCGTGCGGAGAGTCATGCATTTCATTGTGACTACAAATATTACCAACACCAAGCAATGTTACTGCAGGCTGATAGGTCTGGTAAATCTCTGACCAGTGATGAATATAGTTATTATTGGCTACACTGTTACCTGGTGTAAGTGTTTCGGCATCACCACCATCAATTATAATGCCGCCTTTACCTGTTCTTGTAATCTCATTGTTGTAAGCGAGGTTATTACTACCCGTCATAAGAAGTGCATTACCCGCAACATTTTTAATGACACAATTCTGGATATTATTGTTATCACCTGTTATAACAATTCCATCATCTCTTGTACCCTTAAAGGTAATTCCGTCAAAGGTAATATAATCAACCTCAGCATTTATTATTGGCTCAAGTGACAACGAAAGGTCAATTTTTGAATTTTCAAAGCCTTCCTGCTTCCAGAGGAAAAGCAAGCCCTTTTCTCTGTCTAAATACCACTCGCCCTCTGCAGTCAATTCTTCAAATACATTAAAGAAATAATATGGTGCATCTGTTTTTGTACCATAAAGACTTACAAATTTTGGTGAAAGTTCACCTGTTTCAGCATTAAAACTACCAATTGGTGATGAAGCATCTGCCCAATCATATTTCCAGTATCCGAACATCCAGATGTCACTGAGATTTTCCCAACCAGATATTTTCTCACTAAGTTCTGCGTTTACCTTATAGACATCACTTTCAGGATTGCGAATCTCATCCCAATTTTCAACCGTTGTGAGTCCACCATCACTCTCTTTACCAAGACCGGTTTTCACTACCTCTTCTGTATAGAGATAGTCGTTATCAGGGTATCTTGCAACAGTCTGTCTTATATCGTCAACAAAAAGTTCACAATAAAGCGGACCCACATAGTCACCATCGTAATTGTCAGCAGTATGATATGAACCTATAGCACATATTTTACCCCAGTCTTTTTCTGTAAGTGAATACGGTTCTTTTGTCAAATCAATTACAACAACATTTTCCTGAGCATCTTCTGAAAGTCTTTTTTCGTATTCAGGATAATTTTTTACATCTTCAAAATCGTTAGCAAAAAGTGTAACACCGCCATTGATTACTACTTCACCGTTATAAGAACAGTATGTAACAGGACATTCCTTTGTACCGGAATCTTCTTTCGTAAACTCCAACGAAGAAACACAGTATTCACCTGCTTCTATACAAACGGTAATACCACTTTTATTTGTTTTGTCAGTATTTCTTACTGCTTCAATTGCCTTTTCTATTGTAAGGAACGGAGCATCTTTGCTACCATTATTGCTGTCGTTTCCTTTTGTACTTACATAAAAATCGCCTTTAATCATTTTTTCATCATCTTCTATTTCTTTATACGTTGAAAGAACTGGTACAGGAGCTTTATAATTTTCATATATTATATCACCTATATGTGTACCGATATAAGAATAACTACCTGCAACAAACCCTATAAAAACTGCAAGTGTGGCAATTGATTTCAATATTTTTTTACTGAAAATTGCAAAAACACAAACCACAGTTAAGACAGCAGTTATAACAAAAGTTAAATAAACAGGAACAATTAAACCTACTAACTGAAACTCGCCCTTACCAACAATTAAATTTATTATAAATGTAACTACCAAAAGAATTATTGCAACTAATAAGGCAGAAAAAATAGAATTTTTTATTTTTGCTTTTTTATCCTTATTTTTTGCAACACTTATACACAAAGAAAGTAAAGCACTACCAAGGCACACAACTATTGCAAGAATAAACAGAAGCGGTGTGTAGCTATAGCAAAGATATTGAAAATGGTAATAATAAAGTCCTATAAGAGAACACGCAATACCAAGCACAAGGCACAATATTTCACAAATCATCTTCTTATTGTTTTTAATTTTTTCCATAACAAAATTACCCCTTATTTAAAATTATATTCTGACGCATATTTTGTTAAATCTGGCAACCGAAAATACTCGACCGTCATTTTCTTATAAATTTTTTGAAATCGTTTAAAAATTTGCTCATCATAAAACCTCTTAAAAATACATTTTAGCATAACTTAAAACTATTTTTCTTGACTCATCTGTCTTGTCAGGGTCTTTATCGAGTGCGTGGCCTGATTTTTCATAAATCAAGAAGTCATTTTTTACACCATATTTCCCCAAACTCTCTATGAACACTTTAGCATATTCAAATGGTACGAGTTCATCGCACACACCTTGAAAAACTGCAGTTGGTACACATTCCTTTGAAACATAAATTTGTGGCGACATCTTTTTAAGTGCTTTTTGTTGCGTTTCATTTAAAAGTGTATCTTTAGTAATTTTTACACCACAACAATTTGAAAGAACGCCGTTTTTCCATTCTTCAAATTCGCCTTTAATGCCCACAAGAAAATTCTCTGCCCAACAGTTTACAGGTGGACAGAAAGCACCAACTGCAACGGGTATTATTGGTGCTTCGCACTTTCTTGTGTAAGCGTAAAGGAGTGACAAGTGCGCCCCCGCAGAAGCACCTATTAATATCGTATTTTTAATACAAAAACCGTATTCTTCACACTTTTCTTTTATGGTATTTAATGCTGAAGTTATATCATCAAGCTCGTGAAATACATTTATTTTTCCAGTAACGAAACGATAATTTATAGTAGCACAGATATACCCTGAAGAAGCATAAAACTCTGCTTCGTTTTTATAATCTGATTTATCTCCGTTACTCCAACCACCACCGTGAATAAAAAGTATTACTCCCGATTTGTTTTCTGCTTTTTCTGGTATAAATAAATCAAAAATATGTCTTTCGTGCTCACCATAGGGAATATCTTTTAAAACAGAATAATTTCCACTCATAATTATTTCTCTCCAAAAACATCTTTAAGTGCTTCAAGGTAACCAAAACCATATAAATCATCTGGCAAAAGGTAACTTGTTTCAGTCCACTCATTCCAACTGTTTACACTTATAAACGGTGCTTTCATAACACCTTTTTTCATTGAATCATCGGCAAATGCCTTTATTTTTTCACAGGCGTTTTTAAAGTTTTCAGGGGTATTATTTACTACAACACCGGGCATAAAATTATTGAATCTTACATTATTATCCCAACCAACAGAAATATTTGGGTAATATGGCACAGTAAGTTTTGCAGATTCATTTGTTAATGCTTCAATATAATTATCTGCAACTTCGTTAAAATCACCATCAAAATCAGTTACACCACCCCAGTTATAATTTGTAACTGAATCTGCACCTAAAAATTCATACATCTCAGAAGAAGTAACTCCCTTTTGAGAATCGTTATCATCTAACCAATTAAAAATGCGGTCACGCCAATGAACAAATTGAAAATGAAGCCCAGAAAATCCTGCTTCAATAGTTTTTTGCCTAAACTCTGCTATTGCCTTTTTGCACTCATCACTCGTACCGAATGAACGAATTAAGTTATCTATATCAAAAATCATATAAACAGGGCAACCGTCAATACAGTAATAGTTTTCTTTTTTAAAATATTTTTCAATTGTTCTGTCGCATATTTCTGAAAATATTTTTGGTGTAACAACACCGCTCCATATAACTGTGTCCGTGTCTTCGTCAGAATTTCTTTTATCCCACAAATGAGTAGCATTATGGTTAGCCCACATAAGACAGAATTTCATTTTGTCGTTATTTTTTGCTTTTAAAAACCCATCATTAAGACAATTTTCTAAAAATGGTCTGTTATCGTACCAATACCAATCATAGATAAACACATTAACTCCGTGAGAAACAGCACAATCAATGTGCTTTTCCATTACAGAGCTATCTGCCTCATTTTCATATCCCCACAACGGAATACGAGGCCAACGACACCCCTCATAACCCCTGTTTGTCATAGTCTTTACCGTCTGCCATTCACCAATTCCATCAGGCCAGAAAATTCTCGTTCTCGGCTCGTCACCTGTATATGACGGCCACACAAATGCAGCGATATCGTAGTTAGACATAATAGTTCACCCATTCTATGTTTTCTTTGTATGAAGATAACATTATTTATAAAAACTTTCTACCATAGCATCAAAATCACGGGATGAATCTACTGCCGTTCTGAAAAGCAATTCACCGTTATAATCATAAGCAGAATAAACTGTTTCTGTATAGTACCAGATACTACTCAACATAGGTGGAGTTTTTTCGTATTCGCCTGTAACATTCTCAGATACAATCAGGTAATAATCACCATAATCAATAAATGCATGTGGTGTACCTGCGTCAAAATCTTTTAAATATTCACTACTTTTGTACACTGGCAGTCCATCTTTTTCTCCTATTATTTCATCAAAATAATCTCTTCCGGTTTCTTTTTTCTTTTCTATTATTTCAAAACTATCATTCACCACAAAAATCCAATCAGTTGGATATCCATTTGAATTTGAACCCACAAAATCTCCGTCATCTGATTGCGAGCTGATTGACAACACAAATTTATCACTGGATATTTCCGCTACTTCTAAACTATCAAAATCTGTACCGGCAATTTCACTTGTTTTTAATACTTTTCCATTTTTATTCAGAACAACCATAAAAACATCTGTTGCTGAACCGACACCACGGGTTTTTGTTTCCAAAGTTTCTTTTTCTCCGAACAAATAGAAAATACCGTTCTTTTCAAAGCAAAAACGAAGTGCATAACCCTCAACACCATCAAGCTGTGTATCAAATTGTAACTTTCCTGAACTATCACATTTTATAATACGCGAAGCAAAACCCTTGTCACTCGCCCACCCATTTTCACCATAGGAATAATCCTCAAATCCAAGAACAAACAAAAAGCCTCCATCATCTGTTGCAATCATTGTTCTTATATTATACGCATCATCTGAAGTTAGTGTATATGTAGCAAGTGTTTTACCATAAAAATCTATCATATCAATCTGATGTGTGCGAGTTCTTTCATTTTCGTTAGTCGAAATAATCTCTGTTTTTAACACCCTGTCACCAAAAGCAGTTATATCCTTAAAAGCATTCTTGTTAACTACCTGTTCAAACTCGTGGGGAACTTGACCGATATGTTCAATACAGTCTAACTCAACCTCAGTTTTCGGCAATTCATAACCCGAACAACCAGACAACAAAACGCAACAAGCAAAAACAATAGTTATAGCTAACATAAAAAACGCTTTTTTCATCATAAATTCTCCTTTGTGGTTTAAGTAATGTAAATAGTCTACCTATAATAAAATTGTAACACAAATTTTTTTTGGTGGCAAGAAAGTTTTTAAATGAAATATTGCTATGCAATATGAAATAAAATCCGCCTTAACATTTGCGAAGCAAACTTCACTACGAAGTAACTTCACTTGCCGTAAGGCAAACTTAGTTGAAAAAAGCACTTGCTTTTCGCAAGTGTTTTTTTCTGGTGGAGACGGTGGGGATCGAACCGATGACCTTTTGACTGCCAGTCAAACGCTCTGCCGAGTTGACGGATAAACATCCCCAAAAACAATCAGTCAATATAATAAATATCTTTTCCGTCTTGGATTTTTATAGTAATATCATCACAAAACTCATTATCATAGTTATGTTTAAATCTGTAAAGAATTCTTTTTAAAATTGCAATATCATTCTCTGCTTCTTCGCCAAATACCTTTCTCAAATTCTCTATTCCTTCAAAAACAATATTAACTTTACTACCATACATATCAGTCAGGCAATCCCAAAAAGCGTCCCAATTGTTACCGTAATAATCAGGAAAGGCTAAGCCCTCTTTTATAGCATTGTGCATTTCAGCATAATATTTTACTTCAGAAAAATCAACAAAATATAAATTTTTTTGTTCGTACATATTAAACTCCTTTAAGCCAATATTTCATAAAAAGTCTGGTAGTGGTCGTATGTGGCAAATAATAAACCATCACTTGAATATAAAATTCTTTTATGGTTTCTGTATCCTTCTGTATAATCAAAATCGGCCTCTCGCCAAACCCTAGAAGATTTTGATGGTAGCTTCCCTAAATCATTATAGAAAACATCTCCACCAATCATTTTACCGGGCAAAACATCCGCAAGGTTACCTTTTCGTGCAATCCAACCAGATTTAATCGCTATGTTTTTAGTTACATAATAACTTGGAAGCTTTTTCAAATAACAAAGATGTGCGTCGGCACCAAGAGGACCAAGCTTTGTAACAGTTCCCGCTTTTTTAGTGCGCATAAACGGCAACCTACAAAGCCCATATGGGTGCAATGGTATAATGTCAACTTCCTCAATTTCTTTATCGTATATTTTACCATGTCTTTTATGACATTCGGCACAAGTAGTGAATTTTAATTTTGATTCCCAGTTTTTCCAATTTTCACTATTACCTGACAGGTATCTGTCGGGTGCTACTTTCATATTATCATCCTTTCGTGTATTAATCAAATTACTGTATTTTTTGCAGCTATACAGAACATTTGTTCATGAAATTATTGTAACACACATTTTTGAGGATTTCAACCCAAATTGGAAAGTTTTTGAATATTTTAAAAATCGTGGCAAAGCCCCTCGCATTTGCCATAGGCAACTTTGTTAGGAAGTGCTTCATTGACGGGTTTAATTTGAATGAAGCATTTGCCAAGGGCAAATATGAAGCAGTGCTACGCATTATGATGTGCTCACTGTGTTCGCAATGATGCGATGTTTGCTAAAAAATATTAGCGAAGCGACATCATTTCCGAAGGGAATATCATTGGCGTAGCCAACATCATTTGCTACAGGCAAACATCATTGAAAAAAGCACTTGCAAAAGCAAGTGCTTTTTTCTGGTGGAGACGGTCGGGATCGAACCGATGACCTCTTGAATGCCATTCAAGCGCTCTCCCAGCTGAGCTACGCCCCCATAGTTGAAGTAAGAAGTAATAGTGAAGAGTAAAGAGGTGAGCAATACCTATTTACAACTGATATAACTATTATAACACATAGTACTGTTTTTGTAAAATAAAGGTTCTTTATAAAAAACAATTTTTATTTAATGAAATATTTTGCTGAAGCAAAATATGAAATAATTGTCTACGATAATTGTGAAATTTTCTGCATACGCAGAAAGTGCAATAAAATTCGCCATCAACATTTACGAAGTAAATATTTCACTGCGAAGCAATTTCACATTACTAAGTAATATTTCACTCGCCGCAAGGCGAATTTCATTGCACCAACAAAAAGGCACCGCCAAAGCGATGCCTTTTTGTTGGTGCCGGTGGTGGGACTCGAACCCACACGATGTCGCCATCAACGGATTTTGAGTCCGTCACGTCTGCCAATTCCATCACACCGGCTGATATGTGCTGTCTCCCTTCGGACGGCGGCGTCCAAAAGGATAACGAATATATTGTATCATACTTTTCCCAAAAAGTCAAGTACCCCCGAGAATTTTTCTTGGGGGCTTTTCTTCTTTTTTCGTTTTTCGTGTTTCTCTGTTGTCAGACGGAGCAGGCCTTCCGTATCTGCTCTAAGGCGTTTTGCCGTTCTCGGACG
>JAZRSC010000014.1:0-120604 GCA_045651285.1 Acutalibacteraceae bacterium | reverse complement strand
TTCCCGAAATCATGATTCCCCTTGTTGGCGACATCAAGGAACTCAAGTTCGTTAAGAAGGTTGTTGTTGAAACAGCTGATGCTGAAATCGCAGCAGCAGGTTCAGACCTTAAGTACGAAGTTGGTACAATGATCGAGATCCCCAGAGCATGTATCACTGCTGACGAGGTTGCTAAGGAAGCTCACTTCTTCTGCTTCGCTACAAACGACCTTACACAGATGGCATTTGGCTTCAGCCGTGATGACGCTGGTAAGTTCCTCACAGCTTACTATGACAGCAAGATCTTCGAGAACGATCCCTTCGCAAAGCTTGACCAGAACGGCGTAGGCGCTCTTATGGAAATGGCAGTAGCTAAGGGTAAGGCAAGCGGCAAGAACCTTCACTACGGTATCTGCGGCGAGCACGGCGGCGACCCCGTTTCAGTTGAGTTCTGCCACAAGATCGGCCTCAACTACGTATCATGCTCACCCTTCAGAGTACCCATCGCAAGACTTGCAGCAGCTCAGGCAGCTATCAAGGAAGGCTAATTCTTAAAGAATTGCTTAAATATTAAACAATCAGCTCCCCGTATTCGAAAGAATATGGGGAGTTTTTGTGTATATTGAAATTCGATGTGCGATATGATATAATCATAAAAAAGGAGGTGCAGTATGGAAAAGTTGATATGCAAATCATTGTTGTGGAAAATTGGTCTAACCGATGGGACTGATTATAGTAAAACCCTTGATAAGATGTTTCTTTCTGATGTGAATAACGAGTTGCTTTTGGAATTAGAAAGTTGTTCATATGACTACGATACTGCATTTGACATTTTACAAAGATTTTGGAAATATGAGTGCAAGAACTTTTCTGTTGATATTTTTGGTAGATGCTTAACTGAAGATTTGAAAACGGTATATGTGTCTAATGATTTTCCTATAGAAGGTTTTGGCAGAAAATGCTATTCAATATGGCAAAAGTTGCCTAACGAATTAAATACAATGGAACCTTTTCACACTTTAAGCTATGCTGACGACCCGTTATCTTGGGGGGACGAAGAACAAGCAAGAAAAATATATGAAGAATTTTTTGAATTCTATAAATAATCTCCTACATTTCTTCGTCGCCACACAGGCAGCTATCAAGGGCTAAGATTTAACCCAATCATAAATCCGTTCCTCGAAAGAGGGGCGGATTTTTTAAGCCTCCCTTGTGTAAAGGGGGCCTTTGCCCACGGAGCAATCCAAGGGGATTTTTCTTGTGAACGGCAAAGTTTTATGTTATAATGAACTTAAAAAATAAAAAGGAGTGAGTAATGTGAAAGAAAATATCAAAACCAAACTCCCTATAAATAGTCCTTTGGTGAAACTTCCATTTGGTGGACTTACTTCAAATATGCTTAGAACAATTGCAGTTATTCTTATGCTGAGTGACCATATCTGGGCAACCTATATGAGTTTTGACGATTGGATGACCTATATTGGTAGAATGGCTTTTCCAATTTTTGCTTTTCAGGTTGCAGAGGGCTTTGTTTACACCTCAAATTTCAAAAAGTATGCATTGCGACTTTTAGGATTCGCAATAGTTACTGAAATTCCATTCAATCTCTTTTATAGTAGCAGATTGTTTAATCCTTTTCATCAGAATGTATTATTTACACTTCTTTTGGGCTTGCTTGCAATAAGTGTAATTGATAAAGCAAAGAAAAATAGAACTGCAAAGAATATTGCACTTTCTGTTTTGTGGTTGGCTTTAATTTGTATTACATCAATTCTTGGCTTTGTGGATTACGGCTTCTTGGGTATGATTACGGTTGTAATGTTCTATCTTCTGAGAAATTTCCCGTTTGCTTGGCTTGCTCAGTTTGTGGCAATGGTACTTATCAATATTGTTTTCTTTGAGGGACAGGTATTCCCCATTGAAATTCTCGGCAAAACCTTTGAAATACCTTCTCAAGGTTTTGCAGTGCTCTCCCTTATTCCAATATGGTTTTATGGGGGCAAAAAAGGAAAATCAAGCAAAATTATGCAATATGGTTTCTATGCCTTTTACCCCGTGCATATGTTGATTTTGTATTTAATAAAGTTTATGGCATAAAATAATTCCCCACTTTGCTAACTGCCACTCAGGCAGCTATCAAAGGCTAATCCTTTATAAAACAATAAAATCTGATTTCTTCGGAAAGCAGATTTTTTGTTTTGCGATATAAATCCCGTTGGGATTTGCGATATTTTCTTGTGGAAAGCGATATACCTTCGGTGCGATATGTGCCTTCGGCACGAGAAAAGGGATTTTATCGCCCTGTGTTGCCAAAGGCAACATATCGCATCGTCAGATATATCGCATTTGTGAAAACAAATATATCGCGTTTTGCGTTGCAAAACATATCGCACTCTCCCTTGGAGCAATCCAAGGGGATTTTTGTATGTTGAACACAGAAGATAAAAGTGGTATAATCAATCTAATAAACTTGATTTTGTAAGAGGAGAGTTTTGTATGGGCAAATACTTTAAACATAATCCTGCAGTTTTTGCGGTTGACAAATATTATCAGATTATGATGCCGTGCGAAAAAGACTGTTTTTTCTTTGTTAAAGTTGGCGATAAATTTTATTATGATGAATCAAACGGTATTATGTGTTCAAAAAATAAAATCCACAAGGTTCAGGTGCCTGCTGATGAACTTGATAAGGCTAAGGAATATACTGTTTGTATTCGTCCGATAATCATAAGAAAAGCATATTTTTCAAAAACTAAAAAGGTGCTTGAAAAAACATATAAATTTTACCCTGTCCCCGAAAATAATATCAGAGCATATCATATTGCAGATGCTCACAATAATGTAGAAGAACCAATAAAGGCTGCAGAAACTTTTGGTGACATTGATTTTTTAATTTTAAATGGTGATGTTATTGAGGATAGCAGTAACCCGAAAAATTTTATGAACATATATAAAATTTGTTCTCGCTTGACAAAGGGCGAAAAACCATCTATCTTTTCAAGAGGTAACCACGATTTAAGAGGGAATTTTGCCGAGAAGTTTGCAGATTATACTCCAACTCATCTCGGAAACACATACTATACATTTCGGATTGGTAATATTTGGGGGCTTCTGCTTGACTGCGGTGAAGATAAGAACGATGACCACCCTGAATATGGCTTTACGGTTGCTTGTCATACTTTCAGAGAGCGCCAGACAGATTTTCTTGAAAAGATAATCGAAAACAAAGAAAATGAATATGAAGCAAAGGGAGTTAAACACAAAATTGTTGTTTCTCATAATGCTTTCGTTCATAGATATAGTCCTCCGTTCGATATTGAACAAGATATTTTTGCTGAATGGTCAAAGCTTCTAAAGGAGAATGTTAAGCCTGAAATTATGATTTGTGGTCATGCTCACGAACTCAATATCTATTATCCTGAAAATAGTGATTGGAACACCAACGGTAGCGTTTGTCCCGTTGTAATTGGTAGCAAAATCAAAAAGAAAAGACCTGTTTATTTTGCAGGATGCGGATATATTTTTAATGATGAAAATATTCAGGTCATTTTCACTGACAGCAAAGGTGAAACGGTAAGAAAAGAACAATTACAGCTTGATGTATAGAATCAATTCACAACACGCACTGTTAACATACAACCAAGGGCAAGTTCTATTGATTTTTATAATAAGGTGATTTATACTTTAGTTAAGAGGTGAGATTTATGTCGTGGAAATATTGTGCAAAGTCTAATAAATTTATAGTCGAAATAACAGGTGGAAGTGTAAGTATTATAGAAAAAACTACAGGAAATTTAATAAAAGTTTTTAAGGGGTATAATTATTTATACACAGGTAGTATAAAACCTGATGAATCTGAATTTTTTGCATTAGAAAATGGAAAACATTTTTATGTTTATTCTTTAAAAGACTTTGAATTGGTAAAAAGGATTACATTACCTCGGACCTATGAATCCATTGATGTATGCGGATTTTACTCTGATGATGGGAAAATTTTGAATATACCTGCACAGAGATATGTTTATGATGATAAAGAAGCAAGAACAGGTCATTATGAGTTCATTTTATGTAAGTATGAAACCGATAACTATACTTTGATTGAAAAAGAAAGTATTGAAAATAAAAATAAATTCCGATGGAAATCATTGTGGTTTTTAGATATATTTAAAGAATGCTGATACTCTCAATTGGCAAATGGCGTAAAAATTTTAGAAATCTGTTACCCGCAAGAGTAGCAGATTTTTTGTTATATAACTACTTCCATTGCTGTTGCAAATAGTAATGTACAATGATATAATATTTCTATATTTATACATTTTACGAGGTGCGAAATGGAAATTGAGCTTATTGGAAAACCAAAAGTAATAATGTCAAATCCGCACAGTAAGCACGGTTATTTTGCGTGGCCTACTGCGGTGCGACTTCAGAATGGAAAAATTGCTGTAGGAGCTTCGGGTTACCGACTTGAGCATATTTGCCCATTTGGAAAGTCTGTTGTTTCATATAGTTCTGACAACGGCGAAACCTACACGCTTCCGACACCTGTTATTGACACACCTCTTGATGACAGAGATGCGGGAATTTGTCCGTTTGGTGAGAGTGGTGTTATTTTTACCACTTTTAATAATTCGGCAGAAATGCAAAGGGAACATAATAAAGAAAATAAATATGTACAGAGTTATATAGATACAATTACACCAGATGATGAGAAAAAATATCTTGGGGCTCTTTTTAGAATAAGCAAAGATTGTGGTGTAACATTCGGCGAAATTCACCACTCGCCAATAACATCGCCACACGGACCTATAGAGCTTCGTGATGGTACTGTTTTATGGGCGGGTACAGTTTTCGAGGATATTTTTGCGGGGATTGAAATTCGTCGTCTTAATACAGAAACCGGCGAAACTGAGCTTGTGGGTAAAATTATTTCATCTGATAAAAATGTTGTTCTTAATGAGCCTCATATGCTCGAATTACCAAACGGCAGACTTATCTGCCATATCCGTGCAGAAAACAGAGAACTTTTTGATGGTGGCGAAGAAACACTTTTCACAGTTTTTCAGAGTGTTTCTGATGATGGAGGTAAAACCTGGACTGACCCTGAAATGATTCTCCCAAAAGATAGCGGAGCACCACCACACCTGTTTTTGTTAGACTCCGGTGTACTTATTTCAACTTATGGTAGAAGAAAACAGCCTTACGGAATTATGGTTATGATAAGTACCAATAATGGTGAAACTTGGGAAAAGGATATTCGCCTTTATGAGAATACAGCGAGTGATGATATAGGTTACCCTACAACAGTTGAACTACCAGGTGGCGATTTAATTACTGTTTTTTATACAAGGAGTTCCGAAGAAGAACCGTGTGTTATAATGCAACAAAAGTGGAGAGTTAAGTAAAATGAAGATTAAAATTATGAGTTATAACACCCAACATTGTCTTAATTTTTTGACCCAGCAAATAGATTTTGATTTAATTGCAAGTACAATTAAAAATTGCGGTGCAGAAATAATCGGGCTTCAGGAAATTCGCGGTGAGGGTACTCGTGAAGATTATGTTGACCAGATTAAAATACTGTCAGAAAAAACGGGGTTTTATTATTATTTTGCAGAAGCAATAAAGGTAGAGGGCAGCAATCCTTATGGTAATGCAATTCTTTCAAAATACCCAATAATAAGTGCAGAAACTATTGCTATTCCTGACCCTGAGGTTAAGCAATATAAAGACGGTTATGAAAAGCGTTGCATTTTAAAGGCAGAAATAGATGTTGCGAGTGGTCTTAGTATTTTGGTAAGTCATTTTGGTCTTAATAAAGATGAACAAAAAAATGCAGTAGCCACAGTTTCAGATAATTTACCAGATGAAAAATGTGTACTTATGGGGGACTTTAATATGAAACCCAGAAACAGAATTTTAAAACCTATAAAAGAAAGGTTATATGATACTGCAGAGATGTTTGAGTGTAAAAAATTAAGTTACCCGTCAGATAAACCAAAGGTGAAAATTGACTACATATTTGTGAGTAACGATTTGTGTGTAAAGAGTGCGGATATTCCTGAAATTATTTCTTCTGACCACAGACCGCACATAGCGACAATAGAAATTTAAAATAAATTGAAGAAATCTTATATTAGTGGTATACTAAAAATAAAAACCAAGGAGTGATTTTTATGGCAAAACCTCAAAACCCACTTTGGCAAACAACAAAAACTGAAAGAAAAAGTTATTATTCTTACTTCTTCGGTCAGAATATGATTTACAATATGATAGCTGGCTACCTTGCAACATTTCTTTTACTTATTGGTGTTAATCCAGTAAAATCTGCAATTGTTATGCTTATTGTAAAGGTATGGGATGCTGTAAATGATGCTATTTTCGGTGTTGTTTTCGATAAAATTAAGTTTAAGAGTAACCAGAAATATATACCGTGGTTAAAAATTGCGTGTGCTTTAACACCTGCTGCAACTATCGCTATATTTGTTATACCTACTGCGGCAAGTGAAACGGTTAAGCTTATATGGTTTGCAATAGCTTATATTATCTGGGACACAGCCTACACTCTTTGCGATGTACCTGCATTCGGTATAATTACTGCAATGACAAGCAATGTAGAAGAACGAAACACAATTCTTTCACTTAAAGGTATAACCGCAGGTGTTGGTATGGCACTTACAACTGTGCTTGTTACAGTTCTTATAGGTGAATATGTTGGTCTTGGATATGGACCAGTTTCTATTATTGTTGCTATTATTGCAATGTTTACAATGCTTCCTGTTTGCAAACATTGTAAAGAGCGAAACAAGAGTGCCCTTGAAGAACAATTTACCGTAAGAAAAATGCTTGAATATGTAATAAGCAATAAATATCTTCTTATTTATTATATCGGTTATATCTTCTATTCAGGTGCACAGACTTATAATGCTTTGCATATGATTACTGCATATTATATTTTCGATAATTCACTTGCATCTTTAATTACAGGTACTGTTGCAGCATTACCACAACTTGTTATGGCACTTCTTGTACCAAAAATAATAAGAAAGATGGATAAAACCAAGCTTTTCAGAATAAGTGCTATTGCAACAATTCTTTTGTCATTCCTTATAATTCCTACAAGAGAAAATTTCATTCTTTTTGTTTTAGCATTTATGCTTCGTTCAATTCCTTTAGGAATTATTGGTGTGCTTTCATTTACCTTTACACCTGACTGTGCTGAATATGGTCAATACACAACTGGCACAGAGGCAAAAGGAATAACTTTTGCTATTCAGACTTTTGCAGTAAAGCTTGCGGCTGCTATTTCAGGCTCAATGGGACTTGCACTTCTTGGTTGGTTCGGTTTTAAAACGGAGTTTGTAATAGATGGTGTAAAGCAAGAGGTAACAAGCTTTGCAGACCTCAAGGAAATAAATGCTATTGCACAACAGACAACTGAAGCACTTGACGGACTTTGGTTTACCTATAATGTTGTACCTATTATAGGTCTTGTTATCGCTTTCGTTCTTTGGAGTTTTTATAAACTTAACGACAAAGATGTGCAAGTTATGGCGGACTGTAATGTTGGTAAAATTACAAGAGAAGAAGCAGAAGAACTTCTTTCTAAAAAATATTAAAACATTCTCAAAGGTGGTTGTGTATGTATAATATAGATTTTGGTAAAAGTGGAATTATGGTGCCAACAATTGCAGTTGGTTGTATGCGGATAAGTGATAAGACAGAAAAAGAAGTATCAGAATTTATAGATACCGCTTTAAGTAACGGAGCAAACTTTTTTGACCACGCCGATATTTATGGTGGAGGTAGAAGTGAAGAGGTTTTCGGTAAGGCGATTGCAACAATACCGAGAGAAAAACTTTTAATTCAGACAAAATGCGGTATTCGTAAAGGCTTTTTTGATTTTTCTTATGAGCATATAGTAAATTCTGTTGATGGTAGCCTTAAAAGACTCGGTACAGACTATATAGATGTTTTACTTCTTCATAGACCCGATGCTCTTATGGAGCCAGACGAGGTAGCAAGGGCATTTGATTATTTGAAATCTTCGGGTAAAGTTCGTTATTTTGGTGTTTCAAATCAAAATCCTCACCAAATGACACTTTTACAAAATTCATTAAATGTGCCACTTTGTGCAAATCAGGTGCAGTTTGGTATTATGCACACACCTACAATAGATTTTGGTGTGAATGTAAATATGCAAAACGATGCCAGTGTAAATCGTGATGCGGGAATTATAGAGTATTGCAGACTTAATAATGTTACAATTCAACCTTGGTCACCAATGCAACATGGATTTTTTAAAGGGTGCTTTATAGATAACGAAAAATTCCCTGAGCTTAATGAAACACTTCAGCAAATCGGTGATAAATATGGTGCTTCAAAAACCACAATCGCATTTTCGTGGATACTTCGACACCCAGCAAAAATGCAACCTGTTACAGGTACAACAAATTTAACAAGGCTTAAAGATTGCATTAAAGCAACTGAAATAAAAATCACCCGTGAAGAATGGTACGAAATTTATCGTTCTGCAGGGAATATATTACCATAAGAGGAGAAGTTAATTGTGAAAAAATCAAGTAAAATTTTATCTTTAATTATTTCACTCGCAGTTGTTTTTAGTTGTGTCAGTATTTCTGCATTTGCTTTAGAAAATTCTAAAAATTATTACTATTTTGACGCTATAAATGGTGATGACAGAAATAGCGGTACAGATATAAATAATCCTATTAAAACTCTTGATGGGCTTAAAGACCTTAAGGTAGGACCCGGTACACACTTTTTGTTTAAAAATGGTGGCGAGTACGAGTGTACAGCTACGCTTACTTGTAATGGTACAAAAGAAAATCCTGTTGTTATTTCTTCTTATGGTGAGGGTGAAAGAGCAATTTTAAAAACAGATGAAAAAACAGAGGTTTTCCGTCTTTTTGATTGTTCTTATGTGACTATTTCAGATTTACATATTAAAGCACCAAATGGTGGTGGTATATGGATTGATACTCTTAATAAAACATCTGAGGGCATAATTATAGACAATGTTTATTTCACTGATATGCAGAATTACAAGGTGCATAGCCGTGATGATAATACAAATGGTGCGGCAGTTGGTAGAGCGGCGGTTATGGTTAAAGGACTCCCTGCAAGGTCAAGATATGCTGTAAATAACCTTACAATAAGAAATTGCGAGGTTTATAATTGTGCAAATGGTTTTATGATTTGGGGTTCTTGGAATGATGCACAAATGCCTTGGTGTGAAACAGAAGCGGAAATTGACCCTGTATATAATGAAGGCTTACTTATTGAAAATTGCTATTTTCACGAAATGGATGCCGAAGCAGTTATAGTTGGTATGTGTGATGGTGCATTAGTTACAAACTGTCGTGCTATAAACTGTTGTCAGGGCGAGGGCGTTGACGAATATGGTAACATTGAATATTTTACTGCGGCAATGTGGTTCTGGGGTAGCGAAAACAGTACAATTCAATATTGTGAAATCGCTGGTCAGAAAAATGTTGGCGATGGTATGGCAGTTGACTTTGACTCACACACAAACAACTGTACTTACCAGTATATTTATTCTCATGATAATACACGCTTTATGTGTAACTGTCCTAATTACAGTGGACATCACGGAAATACAGTACGCTACTGCCTTTCTGTAAACGATAATGGTGACCGTTCAACTACTGCAGTAGGCGATTGTGGTGAGCACGAGTTTAATTTTTATAATAATACAATTATAAATAGTGCAGATTTCCATTTGAAAAATCTTTATAATTCTTATGTTGCAAATAATATATTTGTTCTTGACGACGGACACCATTTTGCTTATGACTTTGATCTACTTGATAGTAGGGGTAATGTTTATGAAAACAACTGCTATTACAACGCAATGTCACCACTTGTAGATGCAGATTCTTTAAATATTGACCCAGGCTTTATGGGTACAGACTTGTCTGATATAAATAGTTTTATACTCAAAGCAGACTCGCCACTTATTGGTGCAGGTGTTGAAATTGAAGATGATGTAACAACCGACTTTTTCGGTAATGAAATAACAAGTGCAAATATTGGTTGCTATGCTGGTGATGGTGTAGTGACAGAATCACCTTACCAGTTCGAAATTTTTGAAATGAAAATGCTTCGCCATTTGTTAGATGTTATTTCAACACTTTTCCAGGAAATTATGGGAATATTTGATTGATAACTAAAACATCATTCAAAAGGGGGATTGAGCTATGAAAAGAATTAGTTTAGTTCTTTCGTTTATAGTTTTATTTTCTATAAGTTTTACGATTACTGCTTTTGCAAATGAGGGTTTTGTGCTTGAAAACTCTGCTATTCTCACAAGCTCTGAGGCAGATTGGTGGGGTTGTGGTGTGCAGTACGGCAGATTACTTGTCCTTGATGATGGTAATATTCTCGCAACACATTGTGAATTAAATGCAGGACTCGAAGAATATAAACCAAGATACCCAATATATAAAAGTACAGATAATGGAGAGAATTGGGAAATTATAACTTATGTTGCCGATACTCTTACTGGTGTAAATTCGGAGTGGAATCCATATCTTTTTGAATTAGAAAAGGATTGTGGAAAATACAAGAAGGGCACAATTATTCTGGCGGGATGTTCAATTGACCCTGAACATAAAAAAGAGTCTTTTATAAGACTTTATTTTAGTGTTGATGGTGGCAAATCCTTTGAACAAGGTGTTGTAGTAGCAAGTGGTGGCGGTCTTGAAGAAGGTGTATGGGAACCATTCTTATTGCAACTTGATGATGGTCGCTTAGTATGTTATTATTCAGATGATTCTGACCCTGAGTACTCACAAAAAATTGTTTATAAAGTATCTGAAGATGCAGAAAACTGGGGCGAAACAGTTGATGTTGTAGCAACAGAATTTTTCGAAGAACGCCCTGGGATGCCTGTTGTAACACGCCTTGGTGACGGCAGATATTTTATGGTGTATGAGGTTTTTGATAAAAAAGGCATAAGCGGTAATCCGATTTATGCAAGATATTCAAGTGATGGTCTTGACTGGGGTGACCCGAAATATATCGGAAAAGAAGTAAAAAGTAATTTTGATGGTAAAAAAGCACTTGGCTCTGCACCTTTCTGTGCGTGGACTCCGGCAGGTGGTGAAAATGGTACACTTATAGTAAGTGGTACTTTTATGCGAATGGGCGAAAGTGCGACCGGTACAGATTTATTTATAAGTAACGATAATGGCGAAAGTTGGGTAACTGTGCCACATATAATTTCATACATAGCAGAGAATAATGCAGGATACAGCAATTCTTTCGCATTTTCGCAGGACGGGAAATATATGTATTTAATTAACAATCCACAAAACCCAGAAAACCCGGAAAAATCAAGAATGGTTGTTGCTACAATTGATTTTGAAAACAGTCTATCGTTATTTAATATTGATGGAATAAAAAACAGAAATATAACACTTGTTTGTGGTGTTATTAGTATTGTTGCCGGAATTTTTACTGTTGTGAGTTCAATATTTATGATACGAAAAAGAAAGGTGAAAGAATGAACGGTTTAACAAGACGCGAAAAACTTATAACAGATATTGATAAAGTTCTTGAGATTTTAGATAAATCAAAAATAGTGCATTTAGGAATGATTGATGGTGATGAGCCTTATGTTGTACCTATGAATTATGGTTATACTTATGAAAATGGAAAAATTACTATATGGCTCCACGGTGCTACAACAGGCAGAAAACTTGATGTAATTAAGAAAAATCCAAAAGTGTTTTTTGAAATGGAATGTGATTTGATTCCGTTTGAAGGTGATGTTGCTTGTAAATATGGTTTGAGTTACTCGTCACTTATGGGTAAAGGCATTGCATCAATTATTGAAGATTCTGAAGAAAAACAAAAGGCACTTTCACTTCTTATGAAAACACAGGTTAATAAAGATTTTCAGTTTAACGAAAAATTAGCATCTGTTGTTGGCATAATTAAAATTGAAGTGTCAGAATTTACAGCAAAACACAGACCATTGCCAAACAACTAATTTGTGTTTTTTGTAATTTTCTATTTACAAATTATTTTGTTGTGATAAAATATAACTGTCAAATTTTGTTACCTGCGGAGGTATTATTATGGGAAAAACAATTAAATTCGGTATATTTGGTTTAGGTCGTGGTAGTGGCTTTTATGATGGTGTAAAAGCAAATAACGGCGAGGTTGTTGCAGTTTGCGATTTTGATGAAGAAAAACTCAAAAAAGCAAGAGAAGACCACGAAGGTATTGCTACATATACTGATTTTGATGAATTTATAAATCACGAGGGCTTAGAGGCAGTTTTTCTTTGCAACTATTTCCATGAACATACACCATACGCTATTAAAGCATTAGAAAAAAATATTCATGTTTTAAGTGAATGTACTTCAAATATTTCAATGGGCGAAGGTGTAGCTTTAGTCAGAGCAGTTGAAAAAAGTAATGCTTACTATATGATTGCTGAAAACTATCCATTTATGAAATTTAATCAGGAAATGCGTAAAGTTTACCAGTCAGGCGTACTCGGTAAGGCTTTATTTGCAGAGGGTGAATATAACCACCCTATTCTTAATCAGGATGATATAAACAAATATTGCCCTACTTCAAAACACTGGAGATATCATATTCCAAGAATTTATTATATTACTCACTCTTTAGGTCCACTTATGTATATTACAGGTGCATTCCCAAAAAGAGTTACAGGTATGCCGATTTTTGCACCATTTAATGATGAAAATGGTGGCGGTAGTCTTTACTGGAGATTACCTGACAGAAGTGCAGTTGTTACTTGTCTTAATGATGATAACTCTGTATTCCGTGTAACAGGCTGGTCTCACTTCGGCGGTCACGCAAATACATACAGAGTTTGTGGTGAATTAGGTCAGATTGAAAATCTTCGTGGCGAAGACGGTATGGTACTTCTTTCATTTAATGATGAACATAAACCAGAGGGAAAAGAAAGAGTTACTAAATACGAAGCAGATTTTGAGCCAGATGCAAAAGAAGCGGCAGAAAAAGCAGGTCACGGTGGTGGCGACTTCTTCATTGTTCGTGAATTCTTTAATAGTATCCGTGAAAACAGAAAGCCTATGTTTGACGAATATTTTGCAACAACAATGGCTTCAGTTGCTATTCTCGGACACAGAAGTGCTATGGAATACGGTGTGCCTTACGATATTCCTGACTTCAGAAAAGAAGAGGACAGAGCAAAGTGGGAAAATGATTTCTTAACACCTTGCTATGATTCAAAAGGAAATCCACCAACAATTGCTAACACAGAAAGAAAAGAATATATTCCAACAGAAGAAACAATGAAGGAATATGATGAGGCGATTGCTGCATTCAGAGCAAGCAAATAAAATTCAGAATTCAGAATGCAAAATGCAGAATTTCGGAAGTCCTGCGGACTTGATTATAATTGAATATGAATGACAAAAACTACATTCTTTCATTTAGAATAAATGAGAGAATGTAGTTTATTTAATTCCTATTTCCTGTTTCCTGATGACTGAGAACTAATATTATTGACAACAATAATTTCTGATGTTAATATCGATTTATGAAATTTTTGCAACAAAATGCAATTTTAAACACTCTTATAGGTAGAGAGTAGAGTGAACGCGTTCACTCAAAGGGGCGTGAGAAAATGGATATATCCTTTTTAGTTAAAAAAGCAAAAGACCGTGATATTACTGCATTTTCAGAACTATATTCTTTTTATAGTGAAGATATGTATCGTTTCGCACTTTATATGCTTAATTCAAAAGAAGATGCAGAAGATGCGGTTCAGGAAACAGTTATAACTGCATTTAAATCAATTAGTAATTTAAGGGACGATTCTCTTTTTAAATCATGGCTTTTTAAAATACTCTCTAATCAATGTAAAAGTCAACTTAAAAAGAACAAGAAAAATCCCGATTTATTACCCGAAGATGATTACATATTTTTAATCGAAGATGAAAGTGTCAGCAGTGAATTTACAAGCATTGAACTTGTAGAAGCGCTGAAATCACTTACGCCACCGGACGGGCAAATTGTTTTACTCTCTATAATCGGCGGATTTAAAAGCGAAGAACTTTCAAAGATATACAATCTTTCTCCGTCAACAATCCGTTCAAAGCAAAAAAGAGCACTTGAAAAATTAAGAAAGGTATTAGGGTGAGTTTATGAGAAATGATGAAATCAATAAAAATGAAATCAGCACCGAAGAAGTTTTAACTACAAAGGAACTTTCAGAATTAAACGAAACTCTTAAAAATAATGAGAATATAGAATTACCAGAAAATTTAAACAAAGATAACATTAAAGATTTGCTTAAAAAAGAGGTGAACAAATTAGAAATTCTTGAAAAAGAAACAGAGAATTTAAAGAATGAAAATAAATCTCTTTTTAAAAAGATGATTGCAGTTGCGGCAGTTTTTGCAATTGTTGTTACAAGTGTATTTATAGCAAAACCATGGCAGCATTTTATGGGCGGTCCGCACGATGCACAGAAGCCAGACAATGAGCAAAATGTAGTAGTTGAAGACTATTCTGAAATTGAAAACTTGTTTTTGGGGTATCAGAAAAATTACCAGAAAATGCAGAAGTTGAATTATGCAATAGATATGTTCGGTTCAATTGGTGCTACTAAAGAAGAAGCAGTTTGGGATTATGATGCTATGCCTGAAGGGAATATGAACACTGGTGCAGTACCAGAGAGTGGCACGGGTTCTGACGCACTTACCGATGATTATTTTGAACTTAAAGAGGTTATAGACAGTTCTACAACAAGGGAAGAACATGGCGAGACAAATGAGCAGGTTAAAGGTGTAAACGAAGCAGACATTATTAAAAATGACGGTAAATTCCTTTATGTTGTACCTTCACAGAAATCTTTCTGGGAATATAAAAACTTTTTAGATTATAAATATAAGTACAATGAAAAACTTGAAGCAACAACAGGTGTTGCGGGAGAAGACAGTATTTACATTACATCAGGCTATGACCCGAATGAAGAACTTTATAAAAATATGACAGAAGAAGATTTTATAAATAAAATTTTCATTGTCGAAACAGGCAAAAATGGTGCTTTGACAGAAAAAAGTGCCATTCAGGTAGGGAAACACGAAAATGAAAAAATTGAATATTCAGAAGTTAAAGAGATTTTTGTAGATGGTGACAGACTTATTGCAATTTTAGATTGCTATTCTTACTATGGTGAAGAAGACGGGGAAGAAACAGAAAATAAATCAGTATATCGTTATAATAATTACAAAATGATTACCTGTGCTGTGTCTTTTAACATAAGCAATAAAGAAAAACCGGTTGAAGAGTGGCGCGTTTATCAGGATGGTGACTACCTTTCTGCAAGAAAAATCGGCAACAAAATAGTTCTTATTTCTAACTACAATGTTCCGCTTTATTTTGATGATATTAAAATTACTGATTACTGCATACCAGAGGTTTATTGTGGTGAAGAGGGTTGCAGAATTCCGTCAGATGACATTTGTGTAATGGGTGAAGTACGCGACAGTTCTTATGTGGTGGTTTCTACACTTGACGCAACAAATCACAAAGAGACATTTAACTCAACTGCGGTTTTAGGCGGTGGCGAAAATGTTTACTGTACACAAAACAATCTTTATGTAACAAGTGGCAGATTTGAAGAAACTATTTCTTCGAAAGACGGAGCAGTAGCAGAAATATTTATGATTGACGACTCTGCACTTTATACTACTGAAATTTTAAAGTTTGATATTTCAGGTGAAAAAATCGAATATAAAACAAAAGGCAAAGTGAACGGTACTGCTTTAAATCAATTCAGCGTTGATGAATATAACGGATATTTAAGAATTGCTACAACTAACGGTAATTTCCAGAATGCTAAAAACAATCTTTATGTGCTTGACAATGAAATGGTAATTGTAGGTATGATTGAAGGTCTTGCAAAGGGCGAAACAATTAAATCTGTTCGCTTTATGGGTGACACAGGTTATGTAGTAACTTTTGAACAGACAGACCCACTCTTTGTAATTGACCTCACAAATCCTGAAAAGCCAGAGGTTTTAGGTGAACTTAAAATACCGGGATTTTCAAATTATCTTCACCCTGTTACAGAAAATTATCTTTTAGGTATTGGTGTAAATGGTGATGAAGATGGTGCAAAAAACGGAATGAAAGTTTCTCTCTTTGATGTGAGTGACAAGAAAAATCCGAAAGAGGTTGCAAAATTTGAGGTTCAGCCACAGGAAAATGGCGATAATCTCTGGGGATATTTAGATTGTTCTGCATTTTATGACCACAAGGCGGTTTGCTGGGATTCTAAAAATCTTACAATGTACATTCCATACAGAGTGACTACAGAGTATATGCACACAGAAGATAACAGTTACCGTTCAGATTTTTATAAAACTGATAATGTTATTGCTTTACAAGTGAATACAACAACGGGTGAGCTTAAAAAAGTCAATAATTATCTTGTGGATAAAAGTGATGATTATGGCTATTATAAACCGGTAAACAGAGTGACTTATATTGGCGAAACAATTTACAGCTATTCACAGGCTGGTAACGAAATATGTTCGTTCAATAAGACGAATGCGGAGAAATATGACACAATCACTTTAAAGTGATTAATAAATAACGGGTGTTGCGATTTGCGACATCCGTTTTTTGTTGATTTTGCTTATTGTATGTTTAATTTAATAGTGATATAATGTTTTTCGTGGTAGTATGTTTGAATAAGCATATTTATTAAAATTAAAGGAGAATGAAAAATGAAAAAAGTATTATCACTTTTATTGGCAATCGTTTTTGTGTTTGCGGCATTTCCTGTTACATTTGCTTCTGCTGCAGATGTTATTGAAATTAGTGACGCGGCACAATTAGCGGCAATTGGTACTAATGATAACTACCCACTTAATGGTAGTTACAAACTTACAAAAAGTATCAGTTTAAGTGGTTACGACAATTGGACACCAATTGGTCAGTCAAGTGCCTTTTCAGGTACATTTGAAGGTAATGGTAAAACAATTTCAGGCTTGAAAGTCAACACAAGTGGTACTTATGCAGGTCTTTTCGGTCAGGTTTCAGGTACTATTAAAAACCTTACAGTTACAGGTAGTGTTACATTAAACAATACTTCAAGTAGTGCAACAAGCGTTTATGCGGGTATTTTAGCAGGTAATGTAAGCGGTTGGTTTGCTACAATTGACAGTTGTTCAACTTCCGGTGAAGTTTCTGCAACATTAAATTGTACAGCTTCTATGAGTTTCTTTGGTTCTGCAAATGTATATGCAGGTGGTGTTGTAGGTAATAACAGTTCAATGATTGGTTCAGAAATTCTTTCTCATAAATCAGGTACTGTAACTGCAACTTATTCAGGAAGTAATGTCAGCGGTAATGCTTTCGCTGGTGGTATTGCAGGTAAAGCAACAGGGACTCTTACAGACTGTTACAATAAAGCGGATGTTACTTCAACAACCGCTAAAGGTTCATCTTATGCAGGTGGTCTTGCAGGTCAATGCGGTGCAACTGAAACATCTTATAACACAGGTAAAATTACTGCGGGTACTAATGCCGGAGGTATTGCGGGTTATACATCAGGTTCTTCTAAAAACTGCTATTATTTAAGTGGTAGTGCTTCACAAGGTTTCGGCGGTAGCAGTAGTAGTTCTACACCTACTGCAACAAGCAAGAAATCAAGTGAAATGACAAACAAGAAGTTGACAGGATTCAATTTTGATGATGTTTGGGAAAGCTCACTTATTTCTGCACCAAACCACTATTCAGTAAACGAAGTTATAACTGGTAGCGTAGGCATTTTAGGTAACTTCCAGGTAGGCGAAAAACTTACTGCGGATATGAGCAAAGTTACACCAACGACTGCTTATGATGGACTTATTAAATATGTAAAATACCAATGGGAGTCTGGTACAAAAGATAGTGATGGTAACATCAACTTTGAAAAAATAAGTGGCGCTACTGGTAATACATACACAATCTCTGGTTCTGATATGGGTAAATATATCCGTCTTGTAGTTCGTGGCAGATATACTTACGGTGGTAAACTTGAAAGTAAAGAATCTTTAGTTGCAGCAGCAGTTCCAAAGAATGTTAAAGTTGAAAATACTGATAATGGCATAAAAGTTACCTGGGATAAAATTTCAGGTGCTACACAATACACAATTTATAGAAGTACATATTCTGAAGGTATCTTTGGTATTGGTGCAGGCTACAACTCATATTCTTCAGTCGGTACTGCATCAACAAATAGCTATACTGACAGTTCAGTTACTAATAATACAAAATATAAGTATAAAGTTACTGTTACTATGAATGGTACAGAAAGTGACAAGTCACAGGAGTCTGCAGAGATTACTGCGTCACTTCCTTGTCAGCATACATGGGATAGCGGTAAAGAAACTACCAGAGCAACTTGTACAGAAGCTGGTGTAAAAACTTACACTTGCTCAGCTTGTAAAGCTACAAGAACAGAATCAATTCCTGCAAAGGGTCATAATTACACAACAGAAACAGTTACAAAGAAAGCAACCTGTACTGAAGCTGGTGAAAAGAGTTTTTATTGCACAAGTTGTTGGACACAAGTAAAGGAAACAATCCCGGCATTAGGTCATAGTTACGATTCAGGTGTAGTAACAACTCCCGTAACTTGTGAAAATGCAGGTGTAAAAACATATACTTGCGCAAATTGTAAAGGTACAAAAACCGAAACAATTAAAGCAACAGGTCATAAATTCTCTACTGCAACAGTAACTAAACAACCAACTTGTGAAAATACAGGTGTAAAAACAGGTACTTGTACAGTTTGTAAGAAAACAACTGACGAAAAAATCCCTGCACTGGGTCACGATTTCTCAGGTGATTATATAATTGACAGAAATCCTACTTACGATACAGTTGGCGAAAAATCAAAGTATTGTAATCGTTGCGCTGTAAGAGGTGATGTTGTTTCTATTCCAAAAGTTGAAAGATTAGCAGCACCAAAGATACTTTCTCATGAATCAACTGAAAAAGGTATTAAATTCACATGGAGTGCAGTGACAGGTGTAGAAGGTTATATAGTATTTAAACTTGTTCAGAATAGTGTCGGCGAATATGTTTATAAGAATATAGCGGTAGTAGCACCACAGACAAGAGTATTTGTTGATACAGATGTTGTTGTTGGTCAGACTTATTGTTATGCGGTTGCTTCAATGGATGCAATTGGTAATGCTAACGATTACAGTGAAATAGCTGTTACTTATAATTATAAAATTATAACATTAGATACCCCTATAGTAAAAACATCTAATACTGCAAAAGGTATTAAGCTTACATGGGAAAAAGTAGAAAATGCAGAAAGTTATATAGTTTATAAGAGAACATATAACGAAAGCACAAAGAAATATTCAGGCTGGACAGTTCTTAATAGCGCATACACAGGAACAACTTATACGGACACAAAAGTAAAGCTTAACACAGTTTATAGTTATACAGTAAGAGCTGTAAATGGTAGTGTGAAAAGTGCTTATAAAGCAACAACAGGTTTAAGATATAATTTAGCACCAACAGTAACAGTTGCAAATGTAAGTAGCGGTGTAAAAGTTTCTTGGACTACAGTTGCAAATGCCGAAGGTTATACAGTTTATTCTTCAACATATGATACAAAAACTAAAAAATGGTCAAGTTGGAAAAATCGTGGTAATGCCTATTCAAGTATGACTTCCTGGACTGACAAAAATGTTAAGAGTGGTACATATTATAAGTACACAGTAAGAGCATTTGTTAATGGTTTCAAGGGTGCTTTCAATAAGTCAGGTGTTAAAACACTCTTCCTTACACAACCAACAGTAAAATTCCAGAATGTAGCAAATGGTATTAAAGTTACATGGAGTAAAACAGCAGGAGCTAAAAACTACACTGTTTACAGAGCAGAATATACAAATGGTAAATGGTCTAACTGGAAAAATGTTGGTACTTGTGGTAATGATATTTTTGGTTGTATAGATAAAGGTGTTAAGAGCGGTGTTAGATATCGTTATACAGTAAGAGCTATAAATGGTAGTTATAAAAGTAGCTTCGTAATACCAAGTGGTATTATGTTCCTTACACAACCAACAGTTTCAGTAGCAAAAGCATCTAATGGTGTTAAAGTTAGCTGGGGTAAGGTTAGTGGTGCAACAAGTTACATTGTTTATCGTTCAGAATATAATGCCTCAACAAAGAAATGGTCAAGCTGGAAAAATTTAGGTTCTCAGAAAACTACAAGCTATAAAGATACAACTGCAAAGAGCGGTGTAATTTATAAGTATACAGTCCGTGCAGTTAATGGTAGTTCAAAGAGTGCTTATAAAGCAAGTGGTTCAATAAAAAGGTAAAACCGTTTTATTGAATGCAGAATGCAGAATGCAATTTATAGTATGGCTAGTGTGGCTGGTATGGCTAGTTGGCTAGTATTATAAAAAGACTACATTCTTTCATTTTGGGTTTAACCTTAAATGATAGAATGTAGTTTTTATCTAATCACTGACAACTGACTACTGACAACTAGCCACACTAGCCACACTAGCCACGCTAGTCAACTATTATAATTGCCGACCGCAGGTCCCGAAATTCTGCATTTTGCATTCTGCATTCTGCTTTTCTCAGTTTTTGTTTCTTTTAATTCTAAATAAAATTAAAATTTATCCCCACTTTTTTTTATAAATCTCTTGATACTTTTCTTATTTTCTGCGATAATAAGATGATATATTATTTTCTATTATAACGAATGGAGTTTATTATGAACTACGATTGCAAAACTTTGGCAAATCTTCTTTTCCCAAATGTTACAGAAACAGTAGAAGATTTAGAGAAAAGATACCCTGAAAGAGATTTGAAAGAGGGTGCAAGAGTTACACGCTTTGCACCAAGTCCTACAGGTTATCTTCACATAGGCGCTTTTTATACTGCACTTGTAAATTTACTTACTGCAAATGCAAGTGGAGGAGTTTCATATTTAAGAATTGAAGATACCGATAAAAAGAGAGAGGTTACAGACGGTGTTTCTGCAATAGTTGATGGCTTCAAAGATTTTGGTGTTGAGTTTATAGAGGGTGTAACAGGTTTCGGTAGTGAAAACGGTAACTACGGTCCTTACACACAAAGTCAGCGAGCAGGCATTTACCATATAGTTGCAAAAACTTTAGTTGAGCAAGGACTTGCGTACCCATGTTTCTGTACTTCAGAAGAATTAACCGACCTTAGAGCAACACAAGAAAAAGACAAGGCTTTAATTACAGGCTACTTCGGTAAATATGCAAAATGCCGTGATTTGACTTTAGAAGAGATTGAAGAAAATCTTAAATTGAATAAACCTTATGTATTGCGTTTTCGTTCAGAGGGCAGTGAAGATAAACGAATTATGTTTGAAGATATGATTCGTGGTAAAATTGAAATGCCTGAAAATGTGATTGATGAAGTTTTACTTAAGTCAGATGGAATTCCGACATATCATTTTGCTCATATATGTGATGACCATTTTATGAGAACTACTCATGTTATAAGGGCAGAGGAATGGTTATCATCAGTTCCTAAGCATATAGCAATTTTTAAAGCGTGTGGCTTTAAAGTTCCAAAATATGCTCATGTATCACAAGTTATGAAGCTTGATGAAGAAGATGGAAATAAAAGAAAAATTTCAAAGAGAAAAGACCCTGAGGCTGCAGTAAGCTTTTTCTTTGAGGCGGGCTTCCCAAGAGAAAGTATTTTAGAGTATCTTTTAACCTTAATCAACTCAAACTTTGAAGATTGGCGCAGAGCAAATCCTACTGCAGATATTTACTCATTCCCATTTAATCTTAAAAAGATGAGCCCTAGTGGTTGCCTTTTTGACCTTGTTAAGTTAAATGATATAAGCAAAAATGTAATTTCTGTTATGAAAGCAGATGAAGTTTACGAACAGGTGAGCGAATGGGCAAGGAAATACGATGAAGATTTCTTCAAAGTATTTACAAAAGATAGAGCATTTTCAACTGAAATGGTAAACATTGACCGTGAAAGTGCAAAACCAAGAAAAGATATTGCTAAATGGGAAGAAGTTAAAGAATACTTCTCATATATGTTTAATGAATATTATTCTCCGGATTTCCAGCTTCCCGAAAATATTAAAATGGAAGATGCAAAAGCAATACTTACTGAGTATATTAAGGTGTATGACACAGAGGATGATAAAGATACTTGGTTTGCTAAAATCAAAGACCTTTGTAAACCATTAGGTTTTACACCAAATGTAAAAGAATATAAACAAAATCCTGAAAGTTTTAAGGGCCATGTTGGTGATGTTTCAACTGTTATCCGTTTAGCAGTTACAGGCAGAAAAAATACACCTGACCTTTACTCAATAATGAAGCTTTTGGGTAAAGACGAAGTAATTAAAAGATTAAGCTCAATTTAAGGAGTGTCAGATATGGAAGAAATTATAAACACAGAAGGATTGTCAAACTTTATTCACGACATTATTGATGAAGAATTAAGAGAAGGTGTTAATACACGCGTTCAGACTCGTTTTCCACCTGAACCAAACGGATATCTTCATATAGGTCACGCAAAGGCTATCTGTATTGACTTTACAACAGCGTTAAAATATGGTGGCGTTTGCAACTTAAGACTTGACGATACAAACCCTGCTAAAGAAGACCTTGAGTATGTTGAATCAATAAAAGAAGATATTGAATGGTTAGGCTTTAAATGGGATAAATGTCTTTTTGCTTCAAGTTATTTTGACTTCATTTATGAGTGTGCAATAAAACTTATTAAAGATGGTAAGGCTTATGTTTGTGACCTTTCTGCAGATGAAATCAGAGAATATCGTGGAACTCTTACAGAACCAGGTAAAAACAGCCCTTATAGAGAAAGAAGTGTAGAAGAAAACCTTGATTTATTCGAAAGAATGACAAAAGGCGAATTTAAAGATGGTGAAAAAGTATTAAGAGCAAAAATTGATATGACTTCACCTAATATGAATATGCGCGACCCTGTTATTTACAGAATTGCTCATGTAGAGCATCATCAGACGGGCAATAAGTGGTGTGTTTACCCTATGTATGATTTTGCACATCCGTTATCAGATGCAAAAGAAGAGGTAACATATTCACTTTGTTCTCTTGAATTTGAAAATCACAGACCACTTTATAACTGGTTTATTGAGCAAATTGGTTTTAAAGAACCACCAAGACAGATAGAATTCGCAAGACTTAACATTAACTACTGCATTACAAGTAAGCGTAAAAATATCCGTCTTGTTACCGATAAAATGGTTAGCGGTTGGGATGACCCTAGAATGGCTACTATTTGTGGTATGAGAAGACGCGGTTATCCTGCATCTTCAATTCGTACATTTATTGAAAAAGTAGGCGTTTCAAAGGCTTATAGTGTTGTTGATTATGGTCTTTTAGAATCTTGTGTAAGAGATGACCTTAACGCATCTGCACCAAGAGCAATGGCTGTATTGGACCCGCTTAAAGTTATTATTGATAACTATCCAGAAGGTCAGACAGAAATAGTAGAGGTTGATGTACACCCTGAAAAACCAGAGTTAGGTAAGGCGAAAATTACTTTTGGTAAAGAGATTTATGTTGAAAAATCTGACTTTATGATTGAGCCTGTTAAAAAATATTTCAGACTCTTCCCTGGTAATGAAGTTCGTTTCAGAGGTGCATATTTCCTTACTTGTACATCTTATGATTTGGATGAAAATGGTGAGGTTACAGCAATTCACTGCACTTATGACCCTGCTTCAAAAGGTGGTAATTCACCTGACGGCAGAAAGGTTAAAGGTACAATTCACTGGGCAGGTCCTAATGCATTTAAAGCAGAAGTTCGTCTTTATGACAGACTCTTTACTGTTGAAGACCCTGCATCTGTTTCTGATGAAGAGTTCCCAAGTGTTATAAACGAAAATTCTCTTGTAGTGCTTAAAGATTGTCTTATTGAAGAAACAATTAAGGATGCTAAACCTGAAAGCTCATTCCAGTTTATGAGAAATGGTTACTTCTGTGTTGATAAAGATTCAAACCCTGAGAAAATGATTTTCAACAGAACAGTTCAACTCAACTCTTCTTGGGATAAGAAATAAGTTGGAGGGCGAAAAATATGAAATATGTTTATAAAATAGTTTCAGCACTTTGTGCATTAGCTGTTTTTCCGTTTATGATATTTTTACCGATGATTTATTATTTTATTTCTTCTACAGCACTTGAAGGAATATTTATGATAGGTCAAACTTTAGGTTACGATACCTTTACGGAAACAATGACAAAATATGGTTTGGAGTCAGTGCCAAAAGGTATTGCGAGTGATGTTTCTGTTTATTATATATTGAATCTCGTAAACAGGTTTAGTGATAGTAGTTTAATTTCAGATGAAATAAATGAAACACTCGGCACTATGGTTCCATCTTTTATTGCAACAATTATAGCGGTAGCTTTTACACTTATAACAGCAATAGTTATTATTATATTGGCATTTGCTTGTAAGGATAATAGAAAAGTTATTGCAACTTCATTTGCAGGTCTTGGCTTTTCCTTGATGATTCCTATGCTTTTTGATAATGCTGTAAGTCCTCTTATAAACGGAGAAATTACTTTAAGTCAGCTAGCAGGAAATGAATGGATATCCTTGTTGGCAGATGTAGATGTAATCACATTGAATTCAACATTCTATTTTATACCAATTACTTTTGGTTTTATTGCATTGTGGACAATCCTTTATAATGCAACTCTTCCTGAAAAAGAAAAGGAAGAAAGAAAAAAGATGATTGAGTAAGAAACTAAAAAAATCAACCACCTTGTTCATTTGAACAAGGTGGTTGATTTTATTTTTGCGGTTTGGTATTTTGTTTTGTTTGCGAAGCGGTTGAAAGAATTTGTGCATAAATTATAGCAACTGTTTCATAAAGTTCGCGTGGAATTTGTGTTCCGACATCTAACATACAAAGAACGGATGAAGCACTATCGTCACGATAAACGGGAATACCTTCTGTTTCTGCAATATCAATAATTCTTTCAGCAACCTCACCATAGCCTGATGCTATAACAATAGGTGCCATATCTTGCTCCTGATTATATTTAAGAGCAACTGCCTGTTTTGATTTTGTCTGACTCATTTGCACCATCCTTTCTTATATAGTAAATAGAATACACATTACACGGTAACATCTACACCAACGCGTCTGTATGGAAGTGACTTGAAAACATCCATAAGTGAACGCGGTTCTTTCATTGTGTCTACCTTTGCTTTGCCTAATTTATATTCGGCATTACGAAGCAGGCTCGGTAGTGAACGCACCATCGTTGTGAACTGTGGTTCAAGACCTTTCGGACAATACAGACTCAAGTCAATGAGCTTTGTAATGTCGTGAGCGAAAAACTCTACTTCAAAACGACCAACACCATCTATATCCATAACCATAAGGAAATGTATACCTTTACCTTTAGTGCTTCCTTCGGGGTAGTCGTTTTCATCGCTTTGTGGATTTATCCACATTTCAGCGAATGAACGGACATCACCGAAAACAGATGGTATTATATAATGTAATAATGGGGTGAAGTTGCAAGGTGAAGATAAAAGACTGTGAAGAATTTTTTCTGTCTTGGCAACATCCATAAGACTTTCTTTACTTGTTGATGATTGGAAATTCAGTAAAGAAACAAGGGAATCAATTACTTTTGAATGGAAAGGTGAGGCTTCGTTAGACAAACGGTGAAGTCCACCCGTACTATATTTTGCGGTGAATTCGTCAAGAAGTCTTGTTAATTCACGGCGGTCATCAAGATTTATAAGCCTTTTTAAATTGAAGGTTGCTTCTTTGAAGTAATCTACACTGTCATTGAATCTCGAAAGATTATATATTGTAATCGAAACATTCTTTGCAAGCTTTGGTGTGAAAAGAATACTTTCTTCAATATCTTTTAATACAGCGAGGGTGTTAGCTTTAAGTTCGGGGAAATTCTCATAAGCTTCATTTGATGAAAACTTAATAATGAGATTTGTAAGCTTGCCTACTAAATCCGGGCTTGTGTTAACACTGTTCTTTAAAAAAGTGAGGTTGTTAATAACTGCACCTAATATATCATCCTTATATAAAAGATTGTTTATGGATTTAAGTTCATTTGCAACTGCTCTCAAAAGCGGGGTGTTATCAGGGTTTTCAGAACAGAGTTTCCTTAATAAGTCAAAGATTTCACCTTTGAAACCAGAGGATTCTTTTTCCTGACGCACCATTTCATTTGCAATATCTTCAGTTGGCACAAACATACCGTTTACATATTGTTCAATCTGCTCGGTTGTGGTTGTGTTTTTTGCAGAAAGTAATTTAAATGTTTCCTCGAGAAGATAAATGTTTTTAAGGTAAGTAGCCGCTACTGCAGGGTCACGCAAAAGTGTGAGTAAAAGTGTAGGGGCGTCTTGCCCTTCAAGGAAATTTGTATTATGTTTTAAAATTTCACTTTGATTGTGAGTCTGGATAACTTTGGTCGGGTCCTGTATGTTAAAGGGAACAGTCGGCTCGACTTGTGGTTTCAGTTGAGCAGACTGATTTTTATTTACATACGGGGTGACAATTCTTAATACGTCAGCCAACGAAACTACTCCTTTTAAAAAATCTTAAAATATAACTATTCTATAATAATGCAATTATAAATATAGCACAAAAAAAGTCGTAAAATCAAGGTATTTTGTCAAAATATCTAAAAAACTCTTGATTTTTTTCGAAATAATGGTATAAATATATTATAGGAGTATTGTAATTTGACTTGAAGTTGTGTTATAATTGCAATACCGAAATTTAAGGAGGTCTCACAATATGGGAATAGTTGAACCCGGAATGGAAGCCATGTTGGATGTTTTTGTCCATGAAACTGATACTATGTTAGAGGAATTGGACGAGGTCCTTATTGACTCCGAAAAAGCGCGTAATATTGATGATGACAATATAAACACTATATTCAGAATTACACATACAATCAAAGGTTCAGCAGCAATGATGAATTTTGAAGGTATGTCAAATCTTGCACACTCTATTGAAGATGTTTTCTATATACTCAGGGAGCAACCAGAAAAATTGAAAATTGTTTTTGATACAATTTTTGATTTGGTTTTCCAATCATCAGATTTTCTTAAGGACGAACTTAATCAGATTCGTACAGGCGTTTATGAACCAAGTGACCCAAGTGAACTTATTGAAAAAATTCACGGTCAAGTTGCGGTGTTAAAGGGAGAAGCACCTGCTGAAATACCTGCTGAGGAATCAATGGGGGCTGAATCAACTCAGGTACCAGTTGAAGCAGATGAAGATTCTGAAACAATTCATATATTCTTTGATGATGGTTGCCAGATGGAAAACATCCGTGGATTTATGATAGTTACTCAACTTGAAAAAGTTTGTGATTCTGTGAAAACAGTTCCTGCAAATATTGAAAATGACCCTGAAACTGCGGCAGAAATCGAGAAAAAAGGTTTGTTTATTACAATTAAACCTGCAGAAGCTTTACAAGAAGCAATTGAAACAGTTGAATCTGCTTTAAGTGTAAAGAGTTATGAGGTTGTTGCAAAAGGCGAAGAGGCTGTAGTAGAAGAAACTGCTACTGTTGAAACACCTGAGCAAATAGAAGCAGAATTAAAGGCTGCAGGAATTGAAGAAATTAAAACTGAATCGCTTTCAAAAGAGATTGAAGCAGTAAAAGCGGCGGCAGCACCACAACAAAAAACAAAAGCACCTGCAAAAGAAAATGCAAAGCAGAGTCTTTTAAGTGTTAATCAGGCAAAGCTTGATAAACTTATGGACCTTGTTGGTGAAATTGTTACTACTGAATCAATGGTTGCCCGTAACCCTGACATTCAGGATTTAAAACTTGACAACTTCACAAAATCTCTTCGTGAATTAGATAAATTGACAGACGAACTTCAGGATATTGTTATGTCTATAAGAATGGTGCCTCTTCAGGGTACATTCCACAAGATGAGCAGAATTGTCCGTGATATGAGTAAAAAGCTTGATAAAAAAGTTGAACTCGTTACAATCGGTGAAGATACTGAAGTTGATAAAACAATCAACGATGCAATTGTTGACCCACTTATGCATATGGTAAGAAATGCGGTTGATCATGCAATTGAATCACCAGAGCGTCGTCGTGAATTAGGTAAACCTGAAATGGGTACAGTTACACTTCATGCCCGTAACGCAGGCGGTGAAATTCTTATTGATATTTCAGATGATGGTTCAGGTCTTGACCCACAAAAACTTATTGCAAAAGCAAAAGAAAAGGGCATTCTTACAAAACCAGAAAGCGAATATACAGACAAAGAAGCATTCCAGCTTATTATGGCTGCAGGTTTCTCAACTAACTCTACTGTTACTGAATTCTCAGGCAGGGGCGTTGGTATGGATGTTGTAAGAAAGAATATTGAACAAATCAATGGTTCAATTTCAATTAACAGTGTTAAAGACCAAGGCACAACATTCACAATTAAAATTCCACTTACAATTGCTATTGTTGATGGTATGAATATAGGTCTTGGCAACAATGTATTTACATTACCTATTACATCAATAAAACAGTTGTTCAGACTTACTGATGAATCTTCAATCGTTAAAAACACTAATGGTGCGGAAATGATTATGATTCGTGGTGAATGTTACCCGATTTACAGATTACATAAAGTATTTGATATCGGTGATGTACAGAAACCATTTACTGATGGTCTTCTCATACATGTTGAAAGTGGTAATGGTAACGCTTGTTTCTTCGCAGATGAACTTTTAGGCGAATATCAAGTTGTTGTTAAACCTTTCCCAGTGCTCTTCAATCATTACGGATTAAAGAAAATGGGTCTTTCAGGTTGTAGTATTTTAGGTGACGGTAGCATAAGTCTTATTATAGATGCAGCTACATTAATCGCAAATAATAAAAAATAAACAGAACGGAGTAATATATTATGAATGAAAATGCAACAATGACTAATGATGTTATTGAAGAATTAAGCAACAGATACTTATTATTTAAAATTGATGAAGCTTTTTATGGTTTATCACTTACATCCGTAAGAGAAATTATCAGTGTTCCTAAAATTACAGATATTCCTGGTACACCAGGTTATGTTAAGGGTATTATAAACCTTCGTGGTGGTGTTGTACCTGTAATTGATGTTCGTCTTAAATTTGCTATGCCAGAAAGAGAATATGATAGTCAGACTTGTATAGTTGTTTTAGATGTTCACGACACAAGTGTTGGTTTAATTGTTGACCGTGTTTCTGAAGTTGTTACGGTTGAACAAGGTCAACTTGTAGCACCACCTGATATGGGTGATGTTGTAAGCAATTACCTTGATTCTGTTTCAGAAATCGGCGATAAAATTGTTCTTAATATTGACTGTGTTAAATTCTTAGAGCAGGATGTTAATTCACTTCAGTTATAATTTTAGAATATAAATTAAAGGGGAATTACAAATGATTGCTCAAAATAGTCCGATTGTAAACATCACTGATGCAGAATTTGAAAAAATTGTTAATTTTGTTTACAGAACTTATGGTATTGATTTGAGAAAGAAAAGACAGTTAATTGAGGGTCGTCTTTCACAAACAATTAAAACCAAGGGACTTGTAAGTTTTGACCAGTATTTTAATATGCTTCTTAATGATAAGAGTGGCACAGAAATGAATTTATTCTTAAATAAAATCACAACGAACCATTCTTATTTTGGTAGAGAAAACGAACATTTTGATTTTCTCGGGAATGTAGCACTTCCAGACCTTGAAAAACGCAGACAAAAAGAGTTGAGAATCTGGAGCGCGGGGTGCTCTGCTGGTCAGGAAGCATATAATATAGCTATGACAATAGACCAGTATTTCGGTGTTAGAAAAAGTCAGTGGGATACAAGAATTCTCGCAACAGATATTTCTACCGAAGTGCTTGAAAAAGCTAAAAAAGGTGTTTATTCTGCTGATAATCTCACAGATTTACCACCTGTTTGGCGTTCAAAATACTTTAAAATGCAACCTGATGGTAATTATCAGATTTCTGAAGATATGCGTAAAGAAGTTATTTTTAAAGTATTTAATCTTATGGACCAGATTGTCTATAAAAAACCGTTTGACATTATTTTCTGTCGTAATGTTATGATTTATTTTGATGCTGAAACAACCAATAAACTCGTAAAGAGATTTTACGATGCAACCGCAGAGGGTGGTTACTTATTTATAGGTCATTCAGAATCAATTGATAAAGAATACACTGGATATACTTATGTCAGACCTTCTACATATCAGAAGATAACACGAAAATAATTGAAAGTCGGTGAATTAGTTGTCTATTCGTGTTCTTGTAGTTGATGATTCTATTATTTTTAGAACCAAATTACAATTGTCACTCAGTCAGGATAAAGATATAGAGGTTGTTGGTAGTGCAATTAACGCAAAAGACGCAATGGGTAAAATCGAGGAGTTAAATCCGGATGTTGTTACTCTTGATGTTGAAATGCCTGGTATGAACGGAATAGAGTTTTTGAAAACACTTATTCCTAAAAGACCGATTCCCGTTGTTGTTGTAAGTTCACTTCCTATAAATGCTCTCGATGCTCTTGATGCAGGTGCGGTTGATTTTGTTAAAAAACCTGATGCAAGTCAGGAGGCTATAAAAGAATTCTTTATAGAATTAACAGAAAAAGTAAAAGTTGCTTCAAAGGCAAAAGTTAAAAGAATGAAGCCCGTTGCAGAGATTGCACAAAAAACTCAGGCAACAAGCGCTCTTGCTTCAATGGTGAGTGTTAAGGCAGGTAGCAAATCTGTTATTGCCATTGGTGCTTCAACAGGCGGTACAGAAGCAATTATTGAAGTTGTTAAAGATTTTCCTGCAAATACACCGGGCGTTGTAATCGTTCAGCATATGCCACCTAAATTTACAGACCTTTATGCTCAGAGACTAGATAAAATCTGTAAAATGCGTGTTAAAGAAGCAGAGGATTTTGACAGAGTTGTACCAGGACAGATTATTATCGCAGCAGGTGAGTTCCACCTTACTTTAAAAGAAGACGCCAAAGGCTATTACATCAGAAGCCAACGCGGTGAAAAAGTAAGCGGACACTGTCCGTCAGTTGATGTAATGTTTGATTCTGTGGCTAAAACAGCAGGTAAAAATGCAGTTGGTGTTATTCTTACAGGTATGGGTGCAGATGGTGCAAAGGGCATTAAATTCCTTAAAGATACAGGTGCTTATACAATTGGGCAGGATAAAGAAACTTGCGTTGTTTACGGTATGCCGATGGAAGCATATAAAATCGGCGGTATCTCCCGTCAACTTCCATTAGACCAGATAGGTTCAGAAGTAATTTATCAGATTAATAAAAATAATAAATAACAAAAAATGACAAAAAACGGATGCTTTCGCATCCGTTTTTATTATTTAAGGTGACGGGAGTCGAACCCCGTACGCCTAAAATTTAAATCTTTCGGCACATTAAGCCGTTTTTTGTCTTGTTATACGTCAGTATGACTACGCCAAAGAAACACCTTACTGCACCAAAATCTTTACAACTTTAGGTGCAAGCAGTTTTGTAAGACATAAAAATTTTCAGTAACAAGGAAAAACTCGCAGGAATACTTGCGTATTTCAAGAGTTTTGACGATGTTAGTGAGGGTTTTTGTCTTCCAAAACCGTGCGGTGTTCGGCTCCCGTTACCTTAGACTCTGTTTTTTATCGCTTCAAATGATTTGTCACTTATAACATGCTCAATTCTACAAGCATCCTCAGTTGCAGTTTCTTCATCTACACCCAAAGATATTAAAAATTCTGAAATTACTGTGTGTCGTTCAAAAAGTTTTTTTGCAGTTTCTTCGCCACTTTTTGTGAGAGTTAAATATCCCTCTTTACTTACATTTACTAAATCTGCATTTTTTAAAAGCCCTACTGCACGTGAAACACTTGGCTTTGAGTAGCCCATATATTCACAGACATCAATAGAACGCACAGAGTCGCTCTTTTTATTTAATACATAAATAGTTTCAAGGTACATTTCGCCTGATTCTTTTAAAGCCATGGTTTCACCTCTTTTGTAAGAATTATCTTTGTTAAGAATAACATATTTACCAAAAAAAATCAAGAAATTAAAAACACGATTTGAGCATTATGACAAATTTAAAATCCGGACTTAAAATCCGACAAAATTTTGTTGACAAATATTTACAAAAATGATAAACTAATAACAGTTAGCGATTGCTAACTGTTATTTAGAGACTATGAGTTAGCGAACGCTAACTGTATAATATAAGAGTAGGAGTGATTTTATGACTTTATTTGGTGCAGAACCGGGAAAAGAATATTTAGTTAAAGATATTCATACTAATGATGATGAAATAGACTCATTTCTCTTTACTTTGGGTTGTTATAGCGGAGAACCTATTACAGTTATTTCTCGTTTAAAGAGTAGTTTAATAGTTGCTATTAAAGATGGAAGATATAATATAGATAAACCATTAGCAGAGTCAATTACAGTATGATTTTTAAAATTTTGTATAACAGTTAGCGATTGCTAACCGGAACAGGAGAGAGTTTATGCGAATTGCTTTGGCGGGTAATCCGAACAGCGGTAAAACAACAATGTTCAATGCATTAACAGGTGCTAACGAAAAAGTTGGTAACTGGGCAGGTGTTACAGTTGAGAAAAAAGAACACAGTGTAAAAAGGAATTTGTACACCGGAAAGGATGAACTTATTATAGTTGACCTTCCCGGTGCCTACTCAATGTCGCCTTTTACGAGTGAAGAAACTGTAACCCGAGATTATATAGTAAATGAAAAACCTGATGCAATTATAAATATTGTTGACGCTACAAATTTAAGCCGAAGTCTTTTCTTTACTACTCAACTTTCAGAACTTAATATTCCTGTTGTTATAGCACTTAACAAAAGTGATTTGAATAAGAAAAAACAAAATCAAATAAATACAGAGCTTTTAAGCAAAAAAATAAACTGTCCTGTTGTTGAAACTGTTTCAACATCTTCTGATGGGATTGAGAAAGTTCTGAATCTTGCAATTGACAGTATTGGTAAAGGTCAGTTTGCACCTTTCACTCAAGGTAATATTGATTTAACAAGCAAAAGTCAGGTTAAAGATGTCGATAAAAAGCGTTTTCAGTTTGTAAAATCTATTGTTAAAGATGTTGAAACACGAAAATTCTTTACAAAAGACAGAAATTTCCAGGATAAAATCGATTCAGTAATAACAAACAAATGGGTAGGTCTTCCTATTTTTGCAGTTGTAATGTTCTTAGTACTCTGGATTTCACAGTATGGTCCTGGTGTATGGATTGCAGATTTATTAGTGGGTTGGTTAGAAGTTGGTCAGGAATGGATTGGAGGACTTTTCGAAAATGCAAATCCATTGCTCTCAGCTCTTTTAGTTGATGGTGTTATCGGTGGTGTAATCGCTGTTATTGGATTCTTACCACTTGTTATGGTAATGTATTTCCTTATAGCACTTCTTGAAGACTGTGGTTATATGGCTCGTGCTTCGGTTGTTTTAGACCCGATTTTCAAAAAAGTTGGTCTTTCAGGTAAATCTATTATTCCGTTTGTAATAACAACCGGTTGTGCAGTACCAGGTGTTATGGCTTGCAGAACAATCCGTAATGAACGAGAACGCAGAGCAACTGCTATGCTCGCACCATTTATGCCTTGTGGTGCAAAACTTCCAGTTATAGCACTTTTCTCTGGCGTATTTTTCGGTGATGCAAAATGGGTAGGCCCTGTTATGTATTTTGCAGGTATTGTGCTTATATTTTTTGGTGCATTGCTTGTAAATAAAGTTTCGGGGTACAAAGTGAGAAAATCATTTTTTATTATTGAACTTCCTGAATATAAAGTCCCAAGTTTTTTTAGAGCATTCCAATCAATGTGCAGTCGTGGCTGGGCTTATGTTGTCAAAGCGGCAACAGTTATTCTTATTTGTAATACTGCTGTTCAGATTATGCAGACATTTACCTGGAAATTCCAGATTGCAGAAACTGCAGATGCTTCAATTTTAGCATCTATCGCTTCACCGTTTGCATATCTTCTTGTTCCTGTTGTTGGTATTCTTTCTTGGCAATTAGCGGCGGCGGCTATTACAGGCTTTATTGCAAAGGAAAATGTTGTTGGTACTCTTGCAGTGTGTTTTAGCATCACAAACTTTATAAATGTTGATGAGCTTGTTTTAGAGGGCGGTGCATCAGAGGTTGCTACAATAATGGGGCTTACAGCTCCTGCCGCTTTAGCATTTCTTATGTTTAACCTTTATACACCACCGTGCTTTGCAGCACTCGGTGCTATGAATTCAGAAATGAAAAGTGCAAAATGGTTTTGGGGTGGTATAGTACTTCAATTAAGCACAGGCTTTACAATTGGTTTTCTCGTTTACCAGATTGGTACATATATAACAACTGGTTCTGTTGGCGCAGGTTTCTTAGGTGGCTTAATTGCGGTAGTGGCATTTATTGCAATTATTGTGATGCTTATTGTAAGAGCAAATAAGAAAATTGAAGTTCAATATACTTTAAAAGCTAAAGAAAAAACAACAAAATAATTTATGGGAGTAAAAATATGGAAAACTTTATCATTATAGCAGTTCTTGTATTGATTTTAGGTGCGGCTATCGGTTATGTGATAAAAGCAAAGAAAAAAGGCGAAAAGTGTATTGGTTGCCCGAATGCGAAAACTTGCAATTCGAAGAATTGTAAAAAGTGCTGAATGCTGAGTGCTGAGTGCTGAGCGCTGAATTTCGGGACCTGCGGTCAGCATTGTAAAATGCACAAGTCACAATGCATAATGCACAATTTTGGAACTGCGTTGGCATTGTAATATTATAAAAACAACTACATTCTATCATTTAAATTTTATTAACTAAAAATGAGAGAATGTAGTTTTTGTTATTCATATTAAATTACAATCAAGGCGAAGCCTTCCTAAACTCAGCACTCAGCACCCAGCATTCAGCACTACTTTGTTCAGTATTCAGCACATGTTAAGGTGTTTTCTAAAACTCTAATAAATCATCAGGCTTATAAAGTAAATATGTCGCACCTGCTTTAGTTAATTCTTCGACTTCACCTAAACCAAAAAGAGCACCGGCAGAGTCCAAATTGGTTGCCTTAGCACCATCAATATCATAAAATCTGTCGCCAATCATTAAACATTGTTCTTTCGGCGGATTACCGAAATGGTCCAAAACATTGTTTATTAAATCTTCCTTACTCGAATGTGTTTTATCAAAACTCTCAGCAGACACATAATCGTAATAGTCAAAAATACCAAGATGTTTTGAAATTTCATCAACAAACTGTTTCGGTTTTGAAGATGCAATAGCAATTTTTTTGCCTTTTTCTTTTAAAACTTTGAGCATTTCAGGGACACCATCATATACGACTGACTCAGCACAGCCTTTGACTTTATAGCGTTCTCTGTATTTTGCAACAAGCCAGTTTGCTTCTTCATCATTTACACCATAAATGTGCTTAAATGAATGGAAAAGAGGTGGTCCTATAAAATAACGTAGTTTTTCTCTGTCGTTTTCTTCAATTCCAAATTCTTTTAAAGCGTAAATAATAGAATTGTAAATGCCTTCTGACGAGTCAACTAATGTTCCGTCAAAATCAAAAATATAATAGTTAAATTCTTTCATTTTAATCACCGATTATCATTTTACTTGTATTTTCAATAAAAGTAAAGGGTATTTATAAATTTTAATATTTTATTGAAAAACAAGGGAATTTGTAGTATTATATAGTTTACCTATTTTTGATTGGAGTAATGAAAATGTCTTGTGAATTAAAATCACAAATCAAATCAATTATTGAAAAATATAACAATCCGTCTGAAAGTCTTATTGCAATTCTGCAAGAGGTTCAGGCACTTGTTGGATATATATCAGAAGAAAGTGTAAAATGCATTACCGAATTAACTGGTATTGCGAGTAGCAAAATTTTAGGTGTTGCCTCATTTTACGCAGGCTTTCGCCTTAAACCTATAGGTAAATACAGAATTATGGTTTGTATGGGTACAGCATGTCATGTTAATGGTGGCGAAAGAGTTGCTGATACTTTAAGAAGAACCTTGGGTATTGAAGCAGGCGATATTACAGAGGACGGACTTTTCTCATGGGAAGAGGTTGCGTGTCTTGGTTGTTGCAGTATTTCACCTGCTATGATGATAAATGATACTGCCTATGGTAAATTGACAAGTGAAAAGGTAGTAGAAATATTAGAGTCTATAAGAGAACAGGAGGCAGTAAAATGAGATTTTTATTAGGGTATGGCTCTTGTGGTATTGCTTCTGGTGCAGATTTTGTTCTTGAGGGGCTTAACGAAATATTAAAAAACACAGAATATTCTGTTGAAAAAGTCGGTTGTAATGGTCTTTGTTTCGCAGAACCTATTGTTGAAGTTATTGATGATAATGGTAATAGCATACTTTATGGAAGACTTAATAAAGAAAGTGCAAAAGCACTTGCAGAGAGTGTTTTGAAAGGTGAGTTACCAGAGAATAATAAATTTACTGATGAAGAATTGAATTTTCTTAATAGTCAGAAAAGAATTGTTCTTTCTGGTTGTGGTAAGGTGAACCCTGAAAGTATTGACTCATACATTTCAATGGGTGGATATGATGCATTCAAAAAAGCATTAGAAATGGGTTCTGACAAAATAATTGAAGAAATAAAAATTTCAGGTCTTCGTGGTCGTGGGGGAGCTGGTTTCCCTACACACTTTAAATGGCAATCTGCAAAAAATTCACAGTCAGACCAGAAATATGTTGTTTGTAATGCAGACGAAGGTGACCCGGGTGCATTTATGGACAGAGCAGTTTTAGAGAGTGACCCACACAGGGTTCTTGAAGGTATGATGATTGCAGGTGTTGCTATCGGTGCGTCACAGGGTATTATATATGTTCGTGCAGAATATCCGTTAGCAGTTAAAAGATTGCAATTAGCAATTGATGAATTAAGAGAAAAGAACCTTTTAGGTAAAAATATTTTAAATAGTGGCTTCAATTTCGATTTTTCAATTATGATGGGCGCAGGTGCATTCGTTTGTGGTGAAGAAACTGCACTTTTAGCATCATTGGGCGGTAACAGAGGTATGCCTGTTACAAAACCACCTTTCCCTGCACAAAAAGGTTTCAGAAAGCAACCAACTAACATAAATAATGTTGAAACATTTGCAAATGTTTCATGGATTATTGAAAATGGTGGTAGTGCATTCTCGGAAATGGGTACAGAAAACAGTAAGGGTACTAAAGTTTTCGCATTAGCAGGCAGAGTAAAACGCGGTGGACTTGTTGAAGTGCCTATGGGTATTACTATTGAAAAAATCGTGTTTGATATCTGTGGTGGAATTATAGACGATGCAGAGGTTAAAGCCGTTCAAATGGGTGGACCTAGTGGTGGTTGTATTCCAAAAGATATGCTTTCTACATCAATTGACTATGAAAGCATAGCAAAAACAGGAGCTATTATGGGCTCTGGTGGTATGGTCGTTATGGACGAAAATACCTGTATGGTAGATATGGCAAAATTCTTTATGGATTTTACAAGTAAAGAAAGCTGTGGTAAATGTGTACCTTGCAGAATTGGTACTACCCGTATGCTTGAAATATTAGAAAGAATAGTTGATGGCGAAGGTTCTGAAAGTGATGTTGATGTTCTTTTAGAATTGGCTGAGAGCATTAAAACAGGTGCACTTTGTGGTCTTGGTAATTCTGCACCAAACCCTGTACTTACTACTATTAAATATTTTAAAGATGAATATTTGGCACACATAAATGAGAAAAAATGCCCTGCAAAAAAATGCACTGCACTTATCAATTATAATATCGATGAATCACTTTGCAAAGGTTGCTCACTTTGTAGCAAAAAATGTCCTAACAAGGCAATAAGAGGTGAAATCAAAAAATCATTTATTATAAATAATGAATTGTGTATCCGTTGCGGACAATGTATAGCAAGTTGTAAATTCGGTGCAATCAAAATAGAAAGTGGGGTAAAATAATGAGTATTGTTAATATTTTTATTAACGGTAAAGAGTGTAAAGCAGATACAGAAAAAACTCTTTTAGATAATATTCTTGATAACGGAATAAACTTACCTCACCTTTGTCATAACAAAGAAATAGAAAGCTATGGTGGTTGCGGTCTTTGTCTTGTGATGGTTGAGGGTGTAAACAAACCTCTCCGTGCTTGTTCTACTACTGTTACAGAGGGTATGAAGGTTACTACAAGTACAGAGACACTTGAAAAAAGCAGAAAAGTTTCACTTTCTTTAATTCTTTCAGACCATACGGGGGACTGTAAAGCACCGTGCTTTAAAGCGTGCCCCACTCATCAGGATATTCAAGGCTATGTGGGGTTAATTGCAAATGGTGAAACAGAAGAAGCAATTAAAATAATAAAAAAAGACAATCCGCTTCCTCGTTCAATAGGCAGAGTGTGTCCTCATCCTTGTGAAGAGGCTTGTAGAAGAAATCATCTTGAGGGAGCAGTTTCTATATGCTCACTCAAACGTTTCGCTTCTGATGAATATACTGACTATATTCCAGAATGTGAAACTAAAAATGGTAAGAAAGTTGCAGTAGTAGGTGGTGGTCCTGCGGGGCTTTCTTGTGCATATTTCTTGCTTTTAAGAGGTTATAGTGTAGATGTTTTTGAAGCACAATCACAGGCTGGTGGTATGCTTCGTTTCGGTATTCCTGCTTACAGACTTCCTAAAGATGTTTTAGATAAAGAGATAGAAAACATTGAAAAGATGGGTGCTCATTTTAATTATAATAAAAAACTGGGCAGAGATTTTACTATTGAAAGTTTAAAAACAGAATATGACGCAGTGTTTGTTGGAACAGGTGCATGGAAAAGTAGTTCACTTCGTGTTGATGGCGATAATGCAACAGGTGTAATCGGTGGCATAGATATGCTCTACAAAACTGCTATTGGTGAGAATGTTGACCTTGGCAAAAATGTTGCAGTTGTCGGCGGTGGTAATACTGCAATAGATGCAGTAAGAACTGCAGTTCGTCTTGGTGCAGAAAATGTTACTCTCATTTATAGAAGAACTGAAAGTGAAATGCCTGCTGAAAAAGATGAAATTAAAGATGCAAAAGATGAGGGCGTTAATTTTAAATTCCTTGTTGCACCGCTCAATGTTGTAACAGAAAATGGTAAAGTCAAAGGTATAAATCTTCAGAAGATGGAACTTGGTGAACCCGATGCGAGTGGCAGAAGAAGTCCTGTTGCAATAGAGGGTGAAACAGAAATTCTTTATTGTGATACTATTATTTCTGCAATAGGTCAACAAGTTGTATCAGGTGATGTGAAAGAACTTGAACTTACTAAAAAAGGTACAGTTTCAGCAGACGAAAGTTCATTTAAAACATCTCTTGAGGGAGTTTTTGCCGCAGGTGATGTTATAAATAAAGGTACTGATATTGCAGTAAGGGCAATTGCTGGTGGTAAAAATGCCGCAAGAAGTATTGACTGTTATCTTAACGGAATAGATTTAACCCTTGAATTACCACAATATGCAGAAAATAAAAGCTTTGACAAAGAAGTATTATGTGGTACAGAAAAAATTGATAGAGTTAAAGTGACTCTTGAAAATGCAGATGTAAGAAGAAATAATTTTAATGAAGTGGCATCTGTTTTAGCGAAAGAAGAGGCACAAAAAGAAGCGTCTCGTTGTCTCGAATGTGGATGTGCGTCAGTTTACGACTGTCAGCTTCTTCCGTTAATGAGAGAATATGACAGTTGGGAAATGAATATGTCTGGTGAAACAAGACAGTACAAAAAAGATAAGAGTCATCCATTTATTGTAAGGGATAATAATAAATGTATTCTTTGTGGTCTTTGTGTCAGAGTTTGTAATGAGGTTTCACACACTGAAAATCTTGGTCTTTTTGGCAGAGGCTTCGGCACAATTCCAATGAATGCATTTGATTTACCACTCAGTGAAAGCAATTGCGTTTCTTGTGGTGCTTGTGTAAATACTTGCCCGACTGGTGCGCTTACTTCTTGCACTCCTACAGTTAAAAATATTGTATTGCCATATCTTGAAAGTGAATTTATTTGTAAGGGTTGTGAAAATGCTTGTGAATTCACAAGACGAACAATAAATGGCAAGGCAGTTAAAATGAAGCCGGTTGATTTGAGAAAATCATGTTCATTAGGTGTTTTCGGTCTTGTTGCAGCTGAAAATTCAAATGATGGAAATATAATTTCTTTTATAAAAGGTGATTTAAGAAACTATAAAGGCGATGAAAATGCTTTAAATACACTCGAAAGTATAAAAAAATTGTTGGAATGATAAAATTTTTATAACGAAAAAATATACTACTTTTTGTATGATGTGACGAAAACTCGAAAAAAACCACAATTTATGCGATTTTTGAGCACTCTGCAAATTTTAAATAAATTGAAAATAAAAATTATTTCGTTAAATATCTATTGACATTCATACCCAAAATGTAATATAATGGTTCAAGAATTATAGGTGTCTAACTATGCCCTTTTGGGTGTTTAGACTTTCAGTGTATTAAAGAATTATGTAAAGGAAGATTTGAATGAAGAAAGTTCTCGCAGTCCTTCTTGCGGTATTGATATTTGCAGGAATTATGCCAACTGCTTTTGCAGTAGCAACACCTGGTCTTGCTACACGCGTAATAGAAGGCTCTTATGATGCAGCGGCATTAGAGGTATCATCAGTAACAACTGATACTTTTACAGTGGTTGTTAAATCACCTGCAATAACAAAGCTCGTTGGTCTTAATATGTTTGTTGATTTTGATACAGAACAACTTAAAGTTGTAAATGCTGGTCCTGTAGGTGCTGAAGATGCTGATGGTAACTTTATTCCAAACTTCAGTGGTGAATGGGCTCACGGTCTTAAATCAAATAAATATCAATATTCATTTGGTTTTATTTCAACAAGTGGTGTAACAAAGAAATCTGCGAAAGATTTAGTTTACATAACTTTCAAAATTATTGATTCAACACAACCTTCAACAACAATTAACCTTTATGTTAACGAATTCCTTACAGAAGATGGCAACGATTCTAACGAGATTATCACAACAACTCTTGTAGAATCACAAATCATTACATTAAATCTTCCAGAACAAATTACAACAGACCCTAATGCAGAAGAAACAACAGAGGCTCCTGCAGATGCAAATTCAACCAATGCACTTATTCAGGTTATCAGAGATTTACTTTCAGGTAACGGTGTTACTTTTGAAGATTATGCAGACGCAATTTTAAATCTTATTGGTAATGCAGAAATCACTGATATGATTGAACAACTTGTTGATGGTGCATTCAGTATAAGTGATGCGTTCCTTGAAATTCTCAAAGGTTTAGGTCTTGACTTCGATTCATTTGAAGATATTCTTAATGCTATCATTGACTTCTTTATGGGTCTTTTCGGTGGCGATGATGATACAACTAAGGCTCAGGCTACAACAAATGCAGCGAATGCAACAACTTCAGCTGGTTCATCAAGCGGTTCTGAAGGTACAGGCGATGCAGGTATTGCTCTTGCAGCAACAGTTTGCGTAGCAGCTGCAGCGACATTTGTGTTAACACGCAAAAAACGCGAAGAATAATTTTTATCGACTAATTTAACGCAGAATACCCTCGAAACTCTATAGGAGTTTCGAGGGTTAGTCATTTTTTCACCCGCTCGGCATACATTTGTATGTGGTCGGGGTGAAGAAAAAGCCTTCTGCATTTAAATTAATTCGACAAAAAAGTGTATCTATTTCTATTTTAACTTGCGAAGCAATTATAACTTATAACTTGTCGTAAGACAAATAAAATTGGCGATGTGTTTTCACACATCGCCTTTTAATTACATTCCCATCATTTCTTGTAAGAAACCTTTTTTCTTTTTTGTTTTTGGTTTGTAAATTGGTGGGTTTTTGAGTCTCATTTTAGCACCCTTGCTTCTTGGTGAAGAAAGATATTTAATTATTTCAGTAACAGGCTCTTTCATAACATCACCAAAGTAAGGTTCAGCAATAGGTAAAAGGTCAAGATTCTCGCTGAGAATTGTACCTAAAATCGTAACACCTATAAGACTTTGAGTATCATTTGTGCCATCATCATAAATCTCGTTAAGTGTATTAAAGAGCTTACGCATTTTTTGTTTGTCGTTCTGACGAATTGTTTCTTCTATAAATTTGTTACCATGTGTAACAAAGAATTCTTCGGGAAGAAACTCGCCATATTCAGTAACATTATTTTTATATTCTTCTTTTAATTCAGGGTAAATATTACCTATTTTACTACCTAATGTAACTGCGTCAAAATACTGAACACCATTTTTTGCTTTTGATTTTGAAACTGGTGTTGGCATTTTAACATTACCACGCAAATCGTGTTTTGATTTGAATGTGTTAAGAAGTGAGTCTGTAAATTCATCGAAGATGTACGTTAAATCTTTTTCTTCATATTCGTCTAACTCAAGAAGAGAGAGCGAAATCCTTTTCATGTCATCATCAGCAATATCTTCTTCATCAGCAGTTGCACAATGTAAAGCAAGTTGCTTTTTCTTGAATATAATTCTTATTCTTCCTTTTTCACCTGTGTAACTGATGTAAGAAATGTCGTTTTCTTTAAAAACTGGTGCTTCAGGTGGGGTTACACCATCAGGGTAAACAACCTTGAAGCCTAATTCTTTTGTAGTGCTTTCTAAACCTTTTACAATAAGATTTAAAGCGTTATCGAGTTCAAGCATTTTAGTACCTCTCAAATATTTTTAAAATCCAAAATTAAATACAAAAACGAGTATATCACAAATATAAGTATTTGTCACTACTTTTTTAATTATTGCTCTACTTCTTTCATTGTAAGTGAAATTCTCTTTTTAGCTACATCAACTGACATAACCTTAACCTTAACAATATCACCAACTTTTAAAACTTCTGACGGGTGCTTTATATATCTGTCGCAAATCTGCGAAATATGAACAAGTCCATCCTGATGAACTGCAATATCAACAAATACACCAAAGTCAATAACATTTCTTACTGTACCGGTTAAAACCATACCTTCTTTGAGGTCATTCATATCCATAACATCAGTTCTTAACATTGGTTTTGGTAACTCGTCACGAATATCTCTGCCTGGTTTTTCAAGTTCACCTATAATATCGATAAGTGTAGGTGTACCTGTACCACATTCATTAGCAGCTTTTTCTAAACCATAATTTTCAACTTTTTGTTTTAAACCATCAGCACCATTTTTTGTTGCGTCTTTTTCAGAGTATTCAAAAAGAGAAAGTAACTTTTTAGCAACATCATAAGATTCAGGGTGAACGCCTGTGTTATCAAGTGGTGTTTTACCATTAGGAATTCTAAGGAAACCTGCACATTGTAAAAATGCTTTAGGACCTAAGCCTTTAACCTTCTTTAAATCTGTTCTGCTTTTAAAACCATTGTTTTCTTCACGGAATGCAACAATGTTTTTGGCAGTTGCAGAAGAAACACCAGCAATATATTTTAAAAGTGAAACAGATGCAGTGTTTAAATCAACACCAACAGAGTTTACACAATCTTCAACAACACCTGTGAGTGATTCGTTAAGTCTTGCAGGTGGAACATCGTGCTGATACTGACCAACACCAATGCTTTTTGGCTCAATCTTAACAAGCTCTGAAAGAGGGTCCTGAAGTCTTCTCGCAATAGAAACAGCAGAACGAACAGAAACATCAAAGTCGGGAAATTCTTCTGCACCGAGCTTTGAAGCAGAGTAAACAGAAGCACCAGCTTCGTTTACTACCATATAAGTAACTGGTCTAGAAGCTTTTTTTATTGTATCTGCAACAAAAATTTCCGCCTCTTTACTTGCAGTACCATTACCAACAGAAATACAGTCGATTTCATATTTATCAATAAGTCCTAAAACTGTTTTTTCTGATTCTGCAATTTTAGATTGTGGTGGTGTAGGGTAAATAACACCTGTAAAGAGAACCTTACTGTTACCATCAACAATTGCGAGCTTGCAACCAGTTCTGTAAGCAGGGTCAACTGCTAAAACAGTTTTATTTTTAATAGGTGGTTGCATAAGTAATGGCTTTAAGTTGCTACCGAACATTTTAATTGCTTGTTCATCTGCTTTTTCTGTTAAGTTGCTTCTTATTTCTCTTTCGAGAGATGGGAAGATAAGACGGGAGTAACTGTCTTTTACGCTTTCTTTACAGAAATCTGTTGAAGAACTACCCTCTGTAATGAAAAGGTTATTTAAAATTTTAATTGCTTCATCTTCGTTGACTTCAATTGAAACCTTTAAAAATTCTTCGTTTTCACCACGGTTAATTGCTAAAATTCTGTGGCTTGGAATTTTCTTGACTGCTTCAGAATAGTCATAATACATTGAGTAAACGCTATCTTCTTCTTTTTTAGCAAGTGAACGGACAATACCTGTTTTATCTATAAGCTCTTTTAAAAGTTTTCTTGCTTCTGCAGAGTCAGAAATAATTTCTGCAATAATGTCAGATGCACCTTGTAAAGCATCCTCTACAGTTTCAACACCTTTTTCTGTGTCGACAAAATCTTTTGCAACTTCGTTTAAATCTACACCTTTTAAGGTGAAACCGAAGAGTAATTCTGCAAGAGGTTCTAACCCTTTTTCTTTAGCAACAGATGCTCTTGTTTTACGCTTTTGTTTATAAGGTCTGTAAATATCTTCTACCTCTGCTAAAGTAATTGCTTTAGAAATAGCTTCAGCTAATTCCTCGGTCATTTTGCCTTGCTCTTCAATAGAATTTGTAACTTCTTCTTTTCTTTTTTCAAGGTTTCTTATGTATGTAAGTCTGTCGAAAATATCTCTTAATTTCTGGTCATCACAAGAACCGTGCATTTCTTTTCTATAACGCGCAATAAACGGAATTGTGTTGCCATCGTCAATTAAATTTATGACATTAGTAATGTGCATTTCGCTCATTGAAAATTCGGTACTTAACTGTTTAACAATATCCAAAATAATACATCCTCTTCTAACAAATAATATACCGATATATTATAGCATAAAACATTGGAAAAATAAAGTGAAATCTTGTATTTTCTAATGGTTTGTGGTATTATTTTCGTGATGTTTTTAAGGGAAGTGAAATATGAAAGTTTTAGGTAAAAGAGCAAATATGTGTTTATTTATTTATCCGTTATTATTTATAGCTTGTGTAGTAATAGCATGGTATTTCGGCAATATGCTTACTGATTACTGGAATGCATTAGCCAATGATGATATGGAAACAGCTGAACGACTTGGTGAAATTATAGATAAATATACTGTAAGACGCACTTTCAGAAGACGGGGACTTCCGCTAAATCCTTTTTGGTACACTATATATTCAATTGCAGGTTCAGCATATTCATTGTACGCTTTTAACAGAAGACTTGTACAACCTATAAATCTTATTGAATATGATGATAAAGGGTTTTATCTTAATTTACCATTCAATAAAACATGGTATGTGCTTTATGAAGAAATCCTATTTATTGATATAAGAAAAAATGAGGATATGATGAGAATTCCAAGATGGATTTTTCGAAGAAGAAGTTATATGTATGAGTTAACCGATCCATCAGGGTATATAAATGTTACTGGTTCTACTTTTGGACTTCTTAAAACGGGAACAATAGTTATAGGTCTTTTAGGTAGAGATATAAAAGTACACGGTGTTAAAAATGCTTTAGAAGTTGCAAAAGAAATGCAAGTCGTTTGTAATGATGGTAAAAGAAGGCGTAACGAGTGGTTAGATGAGAAAAAAAGAGAAAAAGAATTGAAAGAACTCGAAAAACGCGAACAGATGTTAAGAGAAAGAACAAAAACTTAAATATAAATTATTACAATAAAGGAAGTATTAAAATGAGAAAAAAGCAATTTAAAGCAGAAAGTAAAAAGCTTATGGATATGATGATTAACTCAATCTATACCCATAAAGAAGTGTTTATTCGTGAAATTATTTCAAACGCAAGTGACGCACTTGATAAATTATATTTTAAATCACTTACAGATTCTAGTGTAGGTCTTAATAAAGACGATTTCTGCATTCGTTTGTCTGTTGACAAAAACAACCGCACTCTTACAATTGCAGATAATGGTTGCGGTATGACAGAAGACGAACTTGAAAATAATTTGGGTACTATTGCAAAAAGTGGTTCATTGGCATTCAAAACAGAAAATGAACAAAGTGAAGATGTTGATATTATTGGTCAGTTTGGTGTCGGTTTCTATTCTGCATTTATGGTAAGTGAAAGTGTAACAGTTGAAAGTAAGGCATTTGGTAGCGATAAAGCATATCGTTGGGTTTCAACTGGTGCAGATGGATACACTATTGAAGAATGTGAAAAGGATAATTTTGGTACTGTTATTACTTTAAAGCTTAAAGAGGATACTGAGGAGGATAATTACAGTCAGTATTTAGAAACATATAAATTGGAATCACTTGTTAAAAAATATTCGGACTACATTCGCCACCCGATTAAGATGTATGTTGAAAGCAAAGAGTTAAAAGATGGTACTGAAAATGAATACGAAACAGTAATTACAGACAAAACTCTCAATAGTCGTGTGCCAATCTGGAAGAAAAATAAAAACGAAGTAACTGACGAAGATTACAATAATTTTTACAGTGAAAAATTCTATGATTACGAAGCACCTGCAAAAGTAATTCACTCAAAAACAGAGGGTAATGCAACTTATAGCTCGCTTATGTTTATTCCAAAACATGCACCATTTGACTATTACTCAAAAGATTTTGAAAAAGGCTTACAGCTTTATTCAAAAGGCGTTTTAATTATGGAAAAATGTAAAGATTTACTCCCTGATTATTTTAGCTTCATTAAAGGCCTTGTAGATTCTGAAGATTTATCTTTAAACATTTCTCGTGAAATGCTCCAGCACGATGCACAATTAAAGCTTATTGCGAAAACAATTGAAAAGAAAATTAAATCCGAACTTGAAAAAATGCTTAACAACGAAAGAGAAGTGTATGAAGAATTTTTCAAAACTTTCGGTATGCAGATTAAGTTCGGTATTTATAACAGTTACGGAATGAATAAAGATAATCTCAAAGATTTAGTTTTATTCTATTCTTCTAGAGACAAGTCTTTGGTTTCACTCAAAGAGTATATTGGAAGACTAAAAGACGGTCAGGAAAAAATCTACTATGCTTGTGGCGAAACAATTGAAAAAATTGAAATGTTACCACAGACAGAGGCAGTTAAAGAAAAGGGTTTTGAAATTCTTTATCTTACAGAATATGTTGACGAATTCACAGTTAAAATGCTACACGAATATGACGGTAAAGAATTCCAAAATATATGTGATGAAAAACTCGACCTTAATACAGAAGATGAAAAAACTGCATTGAATGAGAAAAATGAAGCAGATAAAGAAATGCTTACATTTATTAAAGATGCTTTAAATGGTGATGTTTCAGAGGTTCGTTACACAAATAACCTTAAAAATTATGCTTCTTGCCTCACAAGTGAGGGTAATTTGTCGCTCGAAATGGAAAAGGTTTTAAACTCAATGCCAAGTAATGAGCAAAAGGTTAAAGCAGAAATTGCACTTGAAATAAATGCAAACCACGAATTAGTAGAAAAACTTAAAAAACTCTACGAGAATGATAAAGAAACACTTAAAAATTACGCGAAAATTCTTTATGCTCAAGGTTGCCTTGTAAGTGGTGTTTCTGTAAAAGACCCGGCAGAATTAAGCACTCTTTTGGTTGATTTAATGATAAAATAATTTGGGAAATTTAATAAAAAATTAAAATTGTTAACAATTTGTTCACAATTACACAAGAATTGCAACAAAATGATTTGTTATATAATATATAGACATTAAGGTTGCTTAACCTAACCAAACATTTTCTCTTTCCAAGAAATGCCCGTCATAGTGACGGGTTTTTTCTTTTTACTTTTCTTTTTCCTGATTTTTGCGCATAAGTCATTTTTTCACCCTCTCGCAGTATCTTTATATAGCTTCGGGGTGACGAAAAAGCCTTCTGCATCAAAAATCAGAAAAAATTAGGGTTTTGCGCATAAGTTATTTTTTTACCCGCTCGCAGTATTTTAATACAGCTTCGGGGTGAAGAAAAAGTCTTCTGCATCAAAAATTAGGAAAAATGTACTAAGGTTTTGCGCATAAGTCATTTTTTCACCCTCTCAATAAAACACTTGTAAAATTTTTGTATTTATGTATAATAATGTAGTTAAATAAAAAAGGAATGGTAAATTTTATGGCAGAAAAAAGAAGTACCTTTTCAGGTAAATTAGGCTTTGTTCTTGCAACTGCGGGTTCTGCGGTTGGTCTTGGCAATATCTGGCGTTTCCCATATCTCGCGGCAAAATATGGTGGTGGTATATTTTTACTTGTTTATATTATTTTAGCAATTACATTCGGTTTCGCTTTAATGTGTGCCGAAATTGCAATAGGCAGAAAAACAGGAGTCAGTGCTATTGAAGCATTTGGTAAACTCAATAAAAAATTCAAGTTTGTTGGATGGCTTTGCTCAATAGTCCCTATTATAATTCTCCCGTATTATTCAGTTATTGGCGGTTGGATTATTAAATATTGTACTGTATTTATAACAGGGAATATTTCATCTGCCGCAACTGACGGATTTTTCGATTCGTTTATTTCTGCACCTGCAGAACCACTTTTATGGTTTGCAATTTATATTGGTCTTACTGCACTGGTTGTACTTTTAGGTGTTGAAAAGGGTATTGAAAAAGTAAGTAAAATTATGATGCCTGTACTTGTTATACTCACAATATTTATTGCAGGTTACGCAATGTTTATGCCAGGTGCTTTAGAGGGTGTCAAGTTTTACCTTATGCCAGATTTTTCAAAATTCTCTGCAACAACGGTCCTTGCGGCTATGGGTCAACTTTTCTACTCAATGTCACTTGCTATGGGTATTATGATTACTTACGGCTCATATATGAAAAAAGATGTAGGTCTTGAAAGTTCTGTAAAACAGATTGAGCTTTTTGACACCGGTATTGCTTTCTTGGCAGGTCTTATGATTATCCCTGCGGTTTTCGCTTTCTCAGGCGGTGACGAAAGTGCATTAGGCAAAGGTCCGGGACTTATGTTTGTCACACTTCCGAAGGTATTTGAAAGTATGGCAGGTGGCTCGATAGTCGGTATTTTATTCTTTGTTTTAGTGCTTTTTGCCGCACTCACATCTTCAATTTCCCTTATGGAAACAGTTGTTTCTATTGTAAAAGATAAAACAGGTCTTTCAAGAAATAAAACATTACTCATAGTGTTAATTGGCTCAATAATTTTAGGCGCTCTTTCTGCACTCGGTTACGGAACACTTGCTGATATTAAAATTATTGGTATGGCATTCCTTGATTTCTTTGACTTTATAAGTAACAGTGTTTTAATGCCGATAGTTGCATTCTTAACTTGCGTTTTTGTCGGTTACATTGTAAAGCCAGATATGTTTATAGAAGAAATCGAGCTTACAGGAAAATTCAAAAGAAAGAAGCTTTTCTTGATTGTTATAAAATATTTTGCACCAATCTGCATTGTTTTAATTCTCATTTCATCAGTTCTTGATGCGCTGGGGATTGTAAAGATTTAATTCGGAATGCGTAATGCGTAATTCGGAATTGTCGGAACTGCGTTGGAAATTTAAGTGCTGAGTGCTGAAGGCTGAGTGCTGAGTTAAGGAAACGCTACGCGTTTGATTGTAATTAAATATGAATAAAAAAGACTACACTCTTTCGTTTAAGGTTTATCTTAAATGATAGAGTGTAGTTTCTTTTATCTATTTCCTAATGACTGACAACTAGCCAACTAGCCACACTAGCCATACTAGCAACTTTTCAACTCAAAATATAAAGCAACGAAAGTATCAGCATCTCATCTGCTTTTTCTTCTGTGAGCAGTAAAATTAAAGATAATATCAATGCTTTGTCGCTATCTATGTTCAAGTCATTAAGAATATTTTTTAAAAAATCATTTTGCTCTTTTGGTGGTGTGTGGGTTTCTTTTGTTTTTTCTTCTTTTTCGTAACTTTTTTGTGTGTTTTCATTTGCTTCTCTTTCTTCAAAATATGATGAAGTTGAGGCAAATTTTTTTAATTCGTCAAGGTAATCGTTTGGCATTTTTACTCTGTTTACATCTGCCTGATTATTTTGTTTTATTGGTGTTTCTTTATGTACTGTTTTTTCTTCATTTATTTCATCTACAACTGTCTGTGCTCTTTTCTGCATTTCATTTACGCGTTTTATTGCATCGTTCTGCATTTTCATTATTTCGTTATAAGAATACTCTGCCATATTACATTAACCCTTTTTCTTTAAGTAGAGGAATTATAGATAAAAGCTTAATAAATTTGATTGATTCGTCAGCTTTTTGGCGTCTTTCTTTTGAAAGCAAGGGTTTTAATGCGTGAATAAAATCTTCACGGTCATCGTGTGTGTTAAATGCAGAAAGAAGTGGTAAAAGTGCACTGAATTGTGACATATCGGGGAGTCCTAATGAGCCTAAATCGGGGAAAGGTGTAGATGAATTATTTTGTGTTTTAGGTTCTTCTGGTGGCTTTTGGGTGTCTGTGTTACCACCCAAAATTGAATTTGCCATATTTTTCAAATTATTTATATCATCACTCGAAAGTGATGAAAGAATGCTACCTATATCAAGGTCAGCCATTAAAATCACCACCAGTTAATTTTTTAAATAACTGTTTTGCTAAATCACTATTTAATAATTCTTTTGTTTTCTTCTCATCTGAAAGTACCTCTTTTAACTTCTCGGTCTGACTTTCTGTTAAATTTTCATTTATAAAGTCTTTCAAAGCATCATTTGTTTTAACATTTCCTATATTCATTTTATTTTTTTCACTGTTAAACATTGAAATCACCCTTTAAATGCAATATAATTATACAGTACTAAAATTTATGAAAAGTGACGGTGAATTATGAATGAGAATACTTGTGCTTTCAGATTCCCACAGGCATATTGCAAATCTTGTGGAAGCAATAAGTAATGAACCGACTGCAGACATTATCTATTTTTTAGGTGATGGTACCTACGAAATGGATGAAGTAAGAGAAATATTTAAAGAGAAAATGTTTATTGTCGTAAGAGGTAACTGCGACTTTATGGACACAGTACCGCTTTGTGATATAAGGAGTGTTGACACTTGCAAAATTTACGCTTCACACGGAGCAGAAGAAAATGTAAAGCTTTCTTTTGTAGGAATTAAAAGAGCCACAAAAGAAAATAATTGTAATATTGCTCTTTTTGGTCATACCCACGAGAAATATTATAGTTACGAGGATGGACTGCATATTTTTAATCCTGGTAGCATAAAAGATGGTAACTACGGAGTAATAGATGTTATGGAAAATGGTGTAATGTGTTTCCATAAAAATTTATTTGAGATAAAATAACATATTTATATTGTTATTTTATTGACATTCAAAATGGTAAATGTTAATATATTGTTATATTTTTTCTAAAGGAGAGATTCGATGAATTTCATTACCTTGAATGCTTCAGGCGCAGTGGATTTCCGTCAGGATACTTTTATGATTATCCTCGCGCTCGGTGTTGTAGCATTTGTTATTATTCAATCACTTTATTTTATTAAAAAAGCGTGGAGCAGAGCGAAAGAACTCGGTATTTCTAAAGAAACTCTTAAAAATACTGTTACTTCAAGTGCACTTTTCACAATTGCACCTGCAATTGCAATTTTAGTAACTGTTTTTGCACTTCAGAAGGCTTTAGGTTATGTTCTTCCGTGGATAAGACTTTCAGTTATTGGTAACATTGCTTATGAGTCAACTGCGGCTTCTTCAGTTCTTAATGGTAACTTGAACGAAGCAGTTTCTGACCCGACACAATTCAGTACAATTGCATGGGTTATGACAATTGGTAGTTCACTTCCACTTTTCTTACTTCCTATTCTTTGTAAGAAGATACATAAAAAAGTCGGCGGTGCTATGAGTAACTCAAACAGTAAAATAGGTGCACTTGCAGATTATATTTCTGCAGCGGCATTCATTGGTATTATTACTGCTTTTGTTGCTTCTTCAATTGTTGGTATGGGTTCAAGTTCTGCTAACGATTCAGGCTTCTTATCAATTGCAACACTTATTTTTGCTTTGATAATTTATCTTGTTTTAGAACTCATTTCAAAGAAGTTCAACTTAACAAAATTTGAACCATTTATAATGCCGATTGCTATGTTTGGTGCTATGATGGTTGCAGTTCTTTTAACTAACATTCTTCCTGAAGAATTAGTTTCATTCACTTGGCCATGGTTTGATGAAATCCGTGCGGCTAAAGCATCTTAAAAGGGGGTACTAAGAAATGAAATCATATATTGATAAAGCTCATACACGTGGTAAAATCTGGAGCATACTTGCTATAATCGTTCTTTTCTCAGTTCCGACTTTGATTTGTGTTCACAATAATGCATGGCCATCAATCGGTGATGTTTTTAACAAAAACATTGTTGGTGTTCTTGCTATTTACTGGATTTCTGCAATTGTTGAAGTTATCACTTACACACCAATGTTAGGTGCAGGTGGTACTTATTTAAGTTTCGTTACAGGTAACATTACAAACTTAAAACTTCCTTGCGGTCTTAATGCTATGAACTCTGCAAAAGTTAAAGCAAACTCAGAAGAAGGCGAAGTAATTTCTACAATTGCTATCGGTGTTTCTGCAATTGTTACAACAGTTATTATTGCAGTTGGTGTTCTTGTTTTTGGCGATACAGTTGCAAAGCTTATGGAACCAGGCTCTGCTTTAGCACCTGCTTTCAATAATGTTACAACAGCACTTTTCGGTGCGTTATTTGCATCATACCTTGGTAAATACTGGAGAATTACAATTTTACCACTTTTAGTTGGTTGTGGAGTTCTTCTTCTTTCACCAAACTTTGGCGTTGGTACACTTCTCTTTGTAACAATCGTTGCAAGCATTGCAGGTGTATTCATTCTTTCTAAACTCAATCTTCTTGAGCCAAAGAAAAAATAAGTTCACTACGCGAAAGTGCTGAGCCTTAAAAAATGCAGAATGCAGAATGCAAAATGCAAAATGCAGAATTTTGGAAGGCTTCGCCTTGAGTATAATTATTGTTGAATAAAAAAATAGTTCATCCTGTCATTTTGGTTGGTATTAAAACCAACTAAGATGATAGGATGAATTTTTACTTATAACTTACACATGAACTGACCACTGACTTACTGACAACTGACCACTGGCACAAATGATAGGATTTTTGATTATTTTTCATAAGTGTGTTAAAATATTGACAATCTTTTTTGCTTGGGGTATAATAATTATAAAGGGAGGGATTATTTATGGCAAAAAGTAAAAAAATTAACAGAGAAACTATTTCTGCAAATAAAATTATAAACTATAACAGAGTTTTTCTTTTTTTACAAGTTTTATTTATTGGGTTGAGTTTATTATTTAATTTTATTTTAGATGATTCCGCAGTTGCTTTTACATTCTTTTTCCATACCGCTCTTTTTATATTTTATAATATTTACACAGGGCACATGGCACAGAAATATTTTGATGCTGTTGATAAATACCAGAGTGTTTTTGAAATACATCGAAGCAGACATTTAAAGCGAACAATACAATTATATAAATTAGCTAAGACTAATAACGATGTTGTTATGGTTGAATTGATAATTCAAAAGGTAACTAAATTGATTATTTTCTTTATTCATCTTGCAACTACGCTGATGTTAGTACCTGTTGAGTAGTAATTTTAGTGATTATAATTCAATATAAAACGAAACTACATTCTCTCATTTACTCCAAATGAAAGAATGTAGTCTTTTTTATTCATATTTAATTATAATCAAGGCGAAGCCTTCTAAAATTTTCAATTCTCAACTCTCAATTCTCAATTAAAAAAGCAGTTAGAATTTTCTAAATTCTAACTGCTTTATCAACTACCGCTTGTTCTTTAACTGCCTTCGCAACCTCGTAAGCGATTGTTTTATCGAGGGCAGATGGAATTATATTTTCTTCGTTCAACTCGTTTTCGGGAATATGCTCTGCGAGAGCCTTCGCCGCCGCGAGCTTCATATTTTCTGTGATTTTTGTAGCATTCGCATCAAGTGCACCACGGAAAATACCAGGGAAAACAAGAACATTGTTAATCTGATTTGGAAAATCTGAACGACCTGTGCCGACAATTCTTGCTCCCGCATTTTTTGCAATATCAGGCATAATTTCCGGTGTCGGGTTAGCCATGGCAAAAACAATAGCATCACTATTCATTGTTTTTACCATTTCTTCACTTAATATATTAGGTGCAGAAACACCAATAAATACATCTGCATTTTTTATAGCAACAGAAAGGTCGCCTTTTAAATTTTCTTTATTTGTGATTTTTGCTAATGTCTGTCTTTCTTCACCTAAAGAAATATCACTTTCTTCAATAATACCTTTTCTGTCAACAAGCACCATATTTTTAGCACCTGCAGAAATAAGCATTTTAGAAATTGCAGTACCTGCCGCACCTAAACCATTCACAACAATTTTTGCAGTTTCAATATTTTTCTTTACAACCCTTAATGCATTGAGAAGTGCCGCAAGAACAACAACTGCAGTACCGTGCTGGTCGTCGTGGAATATTGGAATATCACAACATTCGTTTAACTTTTTCTCAATTTCAAAGCATCTCGGTGCAGAAATATCTTCTAAGTTTATACCACCAAAGCTACCTGAAATTAAAGAAATAGTTTTAACAATTTCGTCTGTATCTTTTGATTTTACACAAAGTGGGAACGCGTCAACATCTGCAAATGCCTTAAAGAGTGCACATTTACCTTCCATAACAGGCATACCCGCTTCTGGACCTATATCACCAAGCCCTAAAACTGCAGTGCCATCAGTAATAACTGCAACAAGATTATTCCTTCTTGTTAATTCAAAAGATTTGTTGACATCTTTCTCTATTTCAAGACATGCTTCTGCAACACCGGGGGTGTATGCTAAAGACATATCTTCTCTTGTTTCAATAGGGCAACGGGTAACTACTTCGATTTTTCCGTTCCACTCGTAATGTTTTTTTAAAGATTCTTTTCTTATATCCATTATTTATTCGCCTGTGCTTTTAAATACGCGTTTATGAAACCATCAATATCGCCGTCCATAACTGCGTTTATATTACCATTTTCAAAGTTTGTTCTGTGGTCTTTTGCAAGAGTGTAAGGCATAAATACATAAGAACGAATTTGGCTACCCCAGGCAATTTCTTTTTGTACACCTTTAATATCACTGATTTTGTCAAGGTGCTCTCTTTCTTTGATTTCAATAAGCTTAGATTTAAGCATACGCATAGCAACTTCTCTGTTCTGATGCTGGCTTCTTTCAACCTGACAAGAGCATACAATACCTGTAGGAATGTGAGTAAGACGAACTGCAGATGAAGTTTTATTAACCTTTTGACCACCCGCACCAGATGAACGGTAAACATCCATTTTAATATCTTCAGGTGCAATGTCAACCTCAATAGTATCATCAATTTCAGGCATAACCTCAAGAGATGCGAAAGAAGTGTGTCTTCTGCCAGAAGCGTCAAAAGGTGAAACACGAACAAGACGGTGAATACCGCTTTCGCTCTTCATATAACCGTAAGCATTTTCGCCCTCAATAAGAATAACTGCAGATTTAAGACCTGCTTCATCACCATCAAGGTAGTCAAGTGTAGAAACCTTAAAGCCGTGTCTTTCACCCCAACGGTTATACATTCTGAAAAGCATTTGTGCCCAGTCCTGTGCTTCAGTACCACCAGCACCTGCATGGAATGTAAGAATAGCATTGTTAGAGTCATATTCACCTGTAAGAAGTGTAGAAAGTGTCATTGCGTCAAGCTGACTTATAAAAGTATCAACACTGCTACGACATTCATCAAATAATGATTCGTCCTCTTCTTCGTTTGCTAAATCAATTAAAGTGAGTGTGTCATCAAAAACTGCTTTAAGGTCATCATAAGCCTTGATTTTATTTTTTAATGTAGCGGTTCTCTGAACAATTTTTTGTGAATTTTGAACATCATCCCAGAAACCATCCTGAGCACTTTGTTCTTCCAATTCCTTTACTTCTTCTGCCATTGCTTTAAGACCTAAAGCCTCAGCTAAGTCTTTGAGCTTATCTTCGTAAGATGATAATTCTAAGTTTAATTCTTCAAATTGAAGCATATTAAAAAATCCTTTCTTGGAGAAAATTAAAGTACATATTTTACCAAATACATATTATACCCAATTCAAGTCAAGTTGTAAAGATATAGTGAAAAAATAATTAAAATAAAAAATGACTATTGGTTACCAATATAGTACTTTTTGGATTTTTATTAGTATAAACACTTGCAAAACAGCAGTTTTCGTGATAATATGTTCTTTGTATGGCAGTATGAAAAATACTAGTCTTTTATGGAGGTAGTAAAATGTACGACCCAATTTCACCAAATGTGAATTTTGTTGAACAAGAAAAACAAATTGAAAAATTCTGGCGTGACCAGAAAATTTTTGAAAAAAGTATTGAAGACAGAAAGAACGGAACACCTTATGTCTTTTACGATGGCCCACCAACTGCAAATGGTAAGCCGCATATAGGCCATGTTTTAACCCGTGTTATTAAAGATATGATTCCTCGTTACCGTACAATGAAAGGCTGTATGGTTCCAAGAAAAGCTGGTTGGGATACACACGGTCTTCCTGTTGAGCTTGAGGTTGAAAAGCTTTTAGGTCTTGACGGTAAAGAGCAAATTGAAGAATATGGTCTTGAACCATTTATTGGTCATTGTAAAGAAAGCGTTTGGAAATACAAGGGTATGTGGGAGGATTTCTCTCGTACAGTTGGTTTCTGGGCAGATATGGAAGACCCTTATGTAACTTACCATAATGACTTTATCGAGTCAGAATGGTGGGCACTTAAAAAGATTTATGAAAAAAATCTTCTTTACAAGGGCTTTAAAATTGTTCCTTATTGCCCTCGTTGCGGTACACCACTTTCTTCACACGAGGTAGCACAAGGTTATAAAACAGTAAAAGAGCGTTCAGCAGTAGTTCGTTTTAAAGTTGCAAGTGAAGATGCATATTTCCTTGCTTGGACAACTACACCTTGGACACTTCCATCAAATGTTGCACTCTGCGTAAACCCTGCTGATACATATTGCAAGGTTAAGGCGGCAGATGGTTTTACATATTATATGGCTGAAGCACTTCTTGATAAAGTTCTCGGCAAATTAAAAACAGAAGAAAATGAAGCGTATGAAATAATCGAAACAATGAAAGGTGCAGATTTAGAGCATAAAGAATATGTTCCTCTTTTCGATTATGTAAAACCACTTTGCGACAAGCAGAATAAAAAAGGCTTCTTTATTACAACTGACAGCTATGTTACTATGTCAGATGGTACTGGTATTGTTCATATTGCACCTGCATTTGGTGAAGATGACGCTAAAGTCGGCAGAAAATATGATTTACCATTTATTCAATTAGTTGATGGTGCAGGCTTAATGGCAGAACCAACTCCTTATGTTGGTACATTCGTTAAGGATGCAGACAAATTAGTTTTAGTTGACCTTGAAAAGGCAGGGCTTCTTTTTGATGCACCTAAATTTGAACACGAATATCCACATTGTTGGAGATGTTCAACTCCTCTTATTTACTATGCAAGAGAATCTTGGTTTATCAAGATGACAGAGGTAAGAGAAGACTTAATTAAAAATAACAACACAATAAACTGGATTCCTGAAAGCATTGGTAAAGGTCGTTTTGGTGACTGGTTAGAAAATGTTCAGGACTGGGGTATTTCCCGTAACAGATATTGGGGTACACCACTTAATATATGGGAATGTGAATGTGGTTGTCGTCATTCAATCGGCTCTATTGAAGAATTAAAATCAATGAGCGACAACTGTCCTGATGATGTAGAACTTCACAGACCATTTATTGATGCAGTTACAATTAAATGTCCTGATTGCGGTAAAGAGATGCACCGTGTACCAGAGGTTATTGACTGTTGGTTTGACAGTGGTGCTATGCCATTTGCACAACATCACTATCCATTTGAAAACAAAGAATTATTTGAGGCACAATTCCCAGCAGACTTTATTTCTGAAGCAGTTGACCAGACAAGAGGTTGGTTCTATTCGCTTCTTGCTATTTCAACTCTCATCTTCAACAAAGCACCTTATAAAAATGTTATAGTTTTAGGTCATGTTCAAGATGAAAATGGTCAGAAAATGAGCAAGTCAAAGGGTAATGCGGTTGACCCGTTTGAAGCACTCGAAAGCTATGGCGCAGATGCTATCCGTTGGTATTTCTACACTAACTCAGCACCTTGGCTTCCTAACCGTTTCTATGGTAAAACAGTTGTTGAAGGTCAGAGAAAGTTTATGGGTACTCTCTGGAATACTTACGCTTTCTATGTTCTTTATGCAAATATTGATAAGTTTGACCCAACTAAATACAATTTAGAAGATTGTAAGCTTACAGTAATGGATAAATGGCTTCTTTCAAAGCTTTACTCAATGGTTAAAGCGGTTGATGATAACCTTGCTAACTATAAAATTCCAGAAGCAGCAAAGGCACTTCAGGAATTTACAGATGAAATGAGTAACTGGTATGTTCGCCGTGGTAGAGAAAGATATTGGGTACAAGGTGAAACAGATGACAAAACTGCTGCATATATGACACTTTATACAGCACTTACAGTTACTGCAAAAACTGCCGCTCCAATGATTCCATTTATGGCAGAAGCAATTTACAGAAATCTTGTTTGTAATGTAGATAAGTCTGCTCCTGAAAGTGTTCACCTTTGTGACTTCCCTGAAGTACGTGAAGACTTTATTGACAAAGAACTCGAAAAGAATATGGACGAAGTAGTTGATATTGTTGTTCTTGGTCGTGCGGCAAGAAATGGTTCTAACTTAAAGAACAGACAACCACTTAACACAATGTATGTAAACTGTGACAAAAAGGTTGAAGGCTACTTTATAGATATTATCCGTGAAGAGCTTAACATTAAAAATGTTGACTTTGACGCAGATGCTTCTTCTTTCGTTTCATATACTTTCAAACCACAATTAAAGACATTAGGTCCAAAGTATGGTAAACAATTAGGTGAAATCAGAAATGCATTAGCAGAGCTTCCAAGTGATGCTAAAAAGACACTTGATGCTGATGGTAAACTTGTTCTTGAACTCGCAAGTGGTACAGTAGAACTTGCTGTTGAAGATGTTCTTATTGACACAGTTCAGAAAGAGGGCGTATTCACAGTTTCAGATAAAGGTGTTACTGTTGCACTTGATACTGAACTCACAGAAGAACTTGTTGAAGAGGGCTTTGTAAAAGAGCTTATCAGTAAGGTTCAGACAATGAGAAAAGATTCTGACTTCAATGTTACAGACCATATCAATGTTACACTTTCAGGTAACGATAAGGTTTCAGATATTGCACTCAAAAATAAAGATGCAATTGCTACAATTGTTCTTGCAGACTCAATTACAGTTGGCGAAGCTGCTAACGCAAAAGATTGGGACATTAATGGTGAGAATGTGAAAATTGCAGTTGAGAGAGTGTGAATGAATGCAAAATGCAGAGTGCAGAATGCACAATTTCTGAAGCTTCGACGTGATGATATTTGAATATGAATAACAGACACTACATTGTTTCATTTTGAGTAAATGAGAGAATGTAGTTTTCTATTATCTAACACCTAACACCTAACACCTAATTCCTAACGACTAACAACTGAAAAATAGTCACACTCTTACCAGAAACTACATAATATACTCTATAACACAACGAGTAGTTACTCGTTATTGGAGTGGTATTATGACTAAGACTATTACACCTGTATCATTTTTCTTTGGTGCGAATTCAAGAAAAGAATATACATCACTTTTTTCTTCTGCTTACGATAAAAAGGCAGATGGTATGCATTATATTTTAAAAGGCGGACCTGGAACCGGAAAATCTACCCTTATGAAAAAATTAGCTATAGAGTTAGAGAAAAAAGGTTATTTTGTAGAACGAGGTTATTGTAGTGCAGACCCGAATTCGCTTGATATGGTAATTGCACCTGAAATAAATTTTTCTATTCTTGATGGTACCTCGCCACATACCTTTGAAGCTACATACCCGGGGGTTACAGAAAGTATTATAAATCTTGGTGTAGCATGGGATAAAAAGTATTTAGCTGAATACAAACCCGCAATTATAAGTTTAAGCGATGAAAACAAACGACTTCATAAAAAAGCGGCTGAATATATTAACCTGGTTTCAAAATTACAACTAGAGGCAATGAAGCATTGCGACAAAATTACAGACAGACTAAAAGTCGGAAATTATGCGGAAAGACTTTGTCGAAGAGAAATCCCGACAAGAAAAAATATAGAACGAGGTATACTGAATAAAAGATTTTTAAGTGCTATTACCCCTGATGGAGTAGTGCTTCAGTATGATACAATAGTAGCACTTAGTGAAAAAATTATTACTATAAAAGACGATTATTCAGTTTGCACTCCTGCTATAATGAACTGTATAGCAGATTACGCTTTAGAAAATGGTTACGATATTTACGCGTGTTATTGCCCGATTTTCCCGACAGTAAAAATTGAACATATTATTATTCCCGAACTTAAGCTTTGTTTCTTTACTGAAAATGAGTCACACAAATCACTTTTGAGTGGCGAAAAAACAGTTCACGCAACAAGATTTTTAAATAAAGAGGCACTAGGGGAAATAAAAGAAAGTCTTAAATTTAACAAAAAAACGCAACAAGAAATGTTAGAGGAAGCGGTAAAGAAAATATCAATAGCAAAAGGTATTCACGACAGACTTGAAGATTACTATATAAGAGCAACAGATTTTTCTGTGATTGAAGAAATAACAGATGATTTATTTAAAGAAATATTTTAAAAGTACCCATCAGTAAAATTGTGGTTTTACTGATGGGTACTTAAATTTTATAAGTATTTGTTGTTTAAGATTTGCTTAACTTCCATTGAACCATTATTTTTAATAGTTGAAATTGTAACACCTTGTTGCCATTCACTTTCAGGTAAAGAAACAATACCATCATAATTACCCAAATTGTATGCGTTGTAGCTTGCGTACTGCACATAAACTAAAAGAATGTTGTCAAGTTCAAATGCTATATCGTTAACATGGTCGTGGCCAGAGAAAATAGCAACTGCGTTGTTATTTTTCATACTATCGAAAAGATGTGAATTGTGTTTTGAACAACCAACAGTTTCAAATGCTCTGCCATAAAGGATTTTTGCATTTTCATTTTTAGGGAGTTGCTTATCACTGAGTCTTATAAGCTCACCATTTTCATCTCGTAAATAGTCGCCATTTTCATCTAATTTGAAAATTTGTTTATATTCAGGAATCGGAATATGCATATAAAGTGAATTTTTAACTTCACCATAAGTGTTTCTCAATGATTTAAGTTCGTTTTCATACCAACGAATTTGTGATGGCTTTATGTAGTCGTAACTATTTACATATTCTAAAGGAACATTATCATTGAGTGCGTGGTGCTCAATAACATCTCTACCTGAATCAAAGAAGAAAAGTGAATGCTTAATTTCGGTTTCGGAATTCATTATATTAATCATAAAGTTACCAAAGCCGAAAAGGTCGGGGTTTCCGAATTTTGAAAGGCAATGCGGATAATCAACAAGACTTTTGAAAATCAGATATTTATAGTAACTTTTTTCTTCTCTTGCTTCGTGATTGCCGAAAACATAAGCCCAGTAAACACCGATTTTTTCCATCCACTGAGCAAACTGTATTGCATCAATTTGTTGGAATTTAGACTGAATACAGTCACCTGTGAAAATTACAAGGTCGGGTTTATTGTCACGGATTTGCTTGAATATCCTGTCGAAAGTTTTGTCGTTTAAATCGTAATCTTCATCAAGATGCATATCTGTTGTTAAAAGAATTTTAAAGTCACCATTGTCAATAGTGCCATCTTCTTTATATTTTGCTATGTAGGTTGCGTTGTCAGTTTCTTTTACAATTTTTACATTGGTTCCGATATGGTGAATGTCAACCGAAGAAAGAAATCTGTTTTTACAGAGTTTCCCTTTTGTTAAATTATAAATTGGTTTTTCTGCATTGAGAACAAATTTAATACCATTCTGGTGTATAAATGTGCGGATTGGTTTCATAGGTAATACCTTCTTATAGTAAGAATTATGAGCGAAAATAAAAGTCGCTCAACTACTAGATATTGTAGCAGAAATGTAATTTTTATTCAATATAATTGAAAAAATATGACATTTTTTGTATCATTTTCAACAAACTATACTAAGTGGGTTTGTGCAAAAAGCAGAAAATTGTCAAAATGTGTAAAAAAGTGGTTACAAATAGTAAACAGTGTGTTATACTCAAGATGTTGTATTGTAAAGTTAATTGCTTGTCAATATAATGTAGCCTACTGATTCGGGGGTGTTTCATTGAAAACATTACTTGTACATTTTTCTTATGATAACGAAGTAAAAGAACTTTGTAGTAGAAGCGAATCACAAGATATTGATGTTCTCGAATTGAGAGATTTATCAAGAAAATCTATATTTTATAGTAGGTTTACAGCGAAGAAAACATCTGATATAAGACTCAGGTGTTACGATATTGACCTTGATGATTACGATAATGTGATTTTGGCTACTGACGAAACTTTTGGCAATATTGCACCTGCTATGAAGGTGTTTATCCGTCAGAATGAATTAAGATTTAAAAATGTAATTTGTCTTGTTTTCGGTGAAGGCAGAAGTACCAAAAAAGCGGCAGACGCTTTAAGAACAGAAGTTTCTTTGTCAGGTGGAACAGCGAGTTGTGTAATCTCTGTTTCGACAAGGGCGTTAAAAAAAGAAGCAGAAGATTTGCTTTTTTATGTTCGTCATAAATTATATGTTTAATGAAGTGGGGTGATGAATTTACCCCACTTATTTATTTACATATTTTTAACAGTAGTTTAACTTAAATTGATTGACTTGAAAGCTTATATATGGTATATTTATAATGTATAAATTTGACTATGTGAGAGAAAAGAGAGGACTATAAAAATGAAAAAAGGATTAAAATTAACTCTTGCAATTTTAATGGTTGTTTCTGTTATTATGAGCTTAATGGTAACAGTTTCGGCTGTTGCAGTGCCAGACTCATATCTTGATGCGTCAAAATATGTTATAAGTGATGGTACTGTTTCTAATGCATCACAACCAATCTTTAAAGATGGTAAAGTGACATTTAAAATCAATATTTCAAGTGGTGTGACAGTTACAGGGGCTATGGTAACTGTTAAATTTGATAAAAAGATTTTAAGAATTGTAGATGCAGGACCTGTAGTGACTACTGATGCGGATGGTAATGAAACAGAAGTATTTGCAGGTATGCACACTCACGGTGTTTCTATGTATGATGATTCTGCATATACCTTTGCATTTATTAGTGCAAGTGGCTTTAACACAGGTAACACAGGCAAAGAATTTGCATTTATTACTTTTGAGGTAATTGATAAAATACACCCTAAAACAACAGTTGAATTTGTTTCTGGTGATTATTCATCTACTTCAACAATCAAAAAGTTTGCGGGGCAGGATGGTACTGGCTTTGCAACACTTGATTCAGGTGAAATTGTTTCATTTACTGCGGGTAAAAAAGCAATAACAGTAAAATGGAACGCAGTACCTGGTGCTACTGAATATCTTCTTTATCGTAAGGGTGGCGAAGATAAGAGCTACAGAGCAATCGCTACTTGGAAAGATATTTCATATACAGACACAGAAAATATTCAGAACAATACAACATACACTTATGCAGTGAGAGCAAAAAATGCAAGTGGTTATGGTTGGTATGCAGGTAAATCAATTACCTACATTGATGCTACAAATGTTACTGTTACAAATTCTAGTTCAGGTGTAAAAATTGCCTGGGATAAAGTTGAAGGTGCAACTGGATATAGGGTATATAAGAGGAAATCTGGTGAAACCAAATGGGGAAGAATTGAAGAAGTAGCTTCAACAGTTCTTACAGTAACAGATAAATCAATATCAAGCGGTGTTGAATACGAATATCTCGTACTGGTATGTAAAAACGACAGTTTAAGCGCATATTCAAATGTGGCAACTATCCGTTATGTCGGAATGGTTTCTAAAGTTACTTTAGCAAATGCACAAAAAGGTGTAGGTGTTAAGTGGACTGCGGTTGAAGGTGCTGAAAAATACAGAATTTACAGAAAATTAAAAGACGAAACATCTTGGACAATTCTCAAAACAGTAAATTCAGATGTTTTAAGTATTACAGATACTGGTGCAACTTCAGGTAAACCTAATTACTATGCAGTAAGGGTTTATGCTAATGGTACATGGAGTGCGTATAAGTCATACGGAATAAACTATATAGCAGCTCCACAGATTACTAAAACCAATTCTGTTATCGGTTCTGGTATAACACTTAACTGGAAAGCGGTAGCGGGTGCGGCACAGTATCGTGTTTATAGACATAATGGTAGTAATTGGGTATTGTTAGGTAAAGCAACAGGCACTTCTTATACAGACAAAGGTGTAACTGTTGGAAAATCTTATAAATACACATTAAGAGCAGAAAATGGTTCAAATCTTTCGAGTTATAATTCTACAGGTTGGACTGTAAAATATACTCTTACAACTCCATCTGTTACCAAAGTTACAACTTCGTCAACTGCAATCAAAATTCAATGGGGTGCAGTAAGTGGTGCTGGTGGCTACAGAGTTTACAGAAAAGCACCAGGTGCTACAAAGTGGTCACAGGTAGCTAAAACAACCGCTACTTCTTACACAGATAAAAATGTAAAGGTTGGTTCAGTTTACACTTACACAGTAAGAGCATATAAAGGTAGTACTCTTTCTGCATATAATACAAGTGGTTGGGTTGGTGTAATTCTTAAAACTCCAACAGTAAAAAGTGCTAACAGTTCAACAGGGATAAATGTTTCTTGGTCAAAGGTTAGTGGTGCAGCAGGATATACTGTTTATAGTTCACAATATAATGCAACTACAGGCAAGTGGACAGGTTGGCAAAAGCGTGGTACTACCGCTGCAACAAAATTCTCTTGGGTAGATAAAAATGTAAAAAGCGGTACAATATATCGCTACACAGTAAAGGCTGTTAACGGTCTTTGCAGTAGCAGTCATAAAGCTTCGGCTTCTCTTATGTATTTAGCAGAGCCTACAGTTTCTGTTTCTAATGGGGCCAATGGCATTATAGTTAAATGGACAAAGGCAACAGGTGCAACAGGTTACAAAATTTATCGTTCGCAGCTCGATGTTGCCACAGGTAAATGGTCTTCATGGAAGGGTATGAGCACTGTTGCTTCATCTAAATCATCTTGGACAGATGGAAGTGTTCAGGATGGTGTGACTTATAAATACACAGTACGCACAGTAAGTGGTAAAGTATTGTCAAGTTATAAAGGGTCAACAGCTTTAATGTATTTAGGTATTCCTGAGTTAGTTGCTGCTACAAGGGATACAAGTGGAATTATCCTTGAATTCAATCAGAACGAAAATGCCGACAGTTACAGAATTTACAGAAAAACTTTATATACAAACTGGACTTTGCTTGAAACTGTAACTGGTACAGAAAATACAACTTATATTGACTCAAATGTTATTGAAGGTACAGAGTATATTTATACTGTGAGAGCGGTTAACGGAAAGAGTATAAGTTATTATAATACAACAGGAGTTTCTTGTGTGGAATAAAAAATATCCCCCTATGATTTTTAGGGGGATAACACAATTTAGCTTGAAAAAGAGTATTACAAAAATTGATTTTCTAGGGTGGTGTAACCGAAAATGAAACGATTTATAGCGATTGTTTTGTGTATTATTATGTGTGTTTCTGTAATAAGTGTAAATACATTTACTGCGTTTGCATCGAGTACACAAGCAAGTTTTTTTGATGTTAAATCATCAGGAATGAAAAATAGTGAGATTTCATTTATTATCAATTTGAAACCGAATGTAACAAAATTCAATGGTGCTATTATTGATATTGAATTTGATAAATCTGTTTTAGAGTTGAAGTCTGCTATACCAGTTTATACAAAAGATGAAGAGGGTAATGATGTCCCTGCTGTTTCTGGTGTATATACAAATGGATTCGCAAGTGGAAAAGATGATGTTTATACAGTTGGTTTTATAAGCAGTGTCGGTACTTCTACAGGCAGCAGTACATATAAAGACTTTTTCAAAGTAACTTTTAAAGTCGTTACAGATGCAAGACCAGAAACAAGTGTTAAGTTTTATTGCAGACAATACTCTTCTGATGATAATGTAAATAATGAAATAAGGCCTTTAGATGAAAGAGTTCTTATTAAAGATGAAGTGTTTTCTACATTGGATAATCCTACACCTCTTTCTGCAGAACTTATGGAAAACGGAATAATGTTCAGATGGGAAGCAGTAGCAGGTGCAGAGGAATATACTATTTTAAGAAAAGCAGATGATGAAGGTGTGTGGGTAACTTTAAAAGAAGTTGCTGATGGACAGACTTTGTATCTTGATAAAGATGTGGAGAGTGGTGTAACATACACATACTCTGTAGCATGCGGTAATGGTTATGGCTATAGCGGTTTCTTTTCAACAGGTGTTTCACAGTTGTATTTGAAAGCGGCAAAAATCACTTCAATAACAAATGTCAATGATATAGTAAGAGTTATGTGGAGTAAAGTCGGCGGTGCAGAAAACTATCTTGTTTATCGTCAGAGTCAGGGCTCTTCAAAATGGGAACTTATTGAAAAAACTGCGTCAGAAAGGCTCTATTATGAAGACAAAACCATAGAGAGCAATACTACATATAAATATGCAATTGCGGTAGAAAACGGAAATGTAATATCAACTATAGGTGCAAGTAGCGTTTCTCATACATTTTTAGTGTCTCCTGAATTTATGTCAGTTATAAATACTGCAGAGGGTGTTTCACTTAATTGGAATTATGTTGGCGGTGCACAAAAATATGAGGTTTACCGCAAGGCAGATGTAACAAAAGAATGGCAACTTATTGAAACTACAACAAGCTTAAATTATCTTGATACTGATGTTTTAAATGGCACAACATATTTTTATACAGTAAAAGCAGTTAATGGCAATACCTCAAGCAGTTATAACACAAATGCTACAATTGCCTTTCTTGCGTCACCAGTTTTGATTTCTCTTGAATCAGTTGCAGATGGTGTAATTGTTAATTGGCAAAGTGTTCATGGTGCGACGGGTTATACTATTTATAGAAAATTAACTGCAGAAACAGAGTGGCAAAATGTAGGTAGTATAACTAATGCTGCTACAACATTTAAAGATGGTACTGTCGAAGGTGGTTATTACGATTATGCAGTGACCGCAACAATTGGTGAATCTGAAAGTCCGAAAGCTACTATTGGTTATTCAGTGTATTTCTTGCGTTCACCAAAAAATGTGAGTATACAGAATGTTATGAATGGTCTTAAGGTGACTTGGGAATCATCAAAAAATGCAGAGTATTATATAGTCAGAAGAATTACAAATAATTCAGGTGTAGCAGAGGTTATAGCAGAAGTGAGTGTAACTTCACTTGTGGATGTATGGGTAGATAATTTAAGTGAGTATTCATATTCAATAACTGCGGTTGACCAGAACGGTTTAGGTAGTATTGGTAACCCATATACAAATAACTTTGTAAGAATTTTACCACCAATTGTAGAGAGTGCAACTCCTGAAACAAAATCAATCACGGTTAATTGGAATAAAGTAAATGGTGTTGATTCTTATAATATTTATCGTCATACAGATGGTAACTGGGTAAAAATTGCAACAGTGGAGAGTACAGAACAAAGTTACAGGGACACTAATGTAAACAGTGGGTTGAAATATTATTACACTGTTACTGCGGTAAAAGATAACACAGAAAGTTATATTGGTGAAGAAAATACAGTAAGTGCTACTTATGTGAATATGCCATCTGAACTCGGTGCTTCTTTAACTGCAACAGGCATTTCGCTCAGCTGGAAAATTACTGATAATTTAACCAATTTCATAATCTATAAAAGAGTTGCAGGACAAAGCGAGTGGGTTGTTTTAAAGACTACATCTTCAAATATTACAACATACCTTGATACTGATGTTTCAAGTGGTGTTACTTATGAATATGCTATTAAAGCTATATCAGAAGATGGTACATTTGAAAGCAGTTTATCAGAAGTAAAATCTGTTGTGTTTTTGTCAAAAGTAGCAACGATTAAACTTGGTATTACTGTAGATGGTGTAAAAGTTTCGTGGTCAAAAGTAACAGGTGCTGAAAATTATGTTATTTACAGAAGACTTGAAAATGGTACTTGGGTAACACTCACAACAGTTAATAAAAAGACAACAAACTACACAGATAAAACGGCAGAAAGTGGCAAAACTTATCTTTATACTGTTAGAGCAATGACAGATGGTTGGCGTGGTGCTTATCAGAATTATAAAATATACTTTATTGCGGCTCCAAAAATTACAAAGTTTGATTCACAAATCGGTAAAGGTATTACAATCAAATGGGCAGATGTTCATGGTGCTGAAAATTATGTTATTTACAGAAAAACAGGCTCGTCTGGTTGGAAAAAAATTGGTACTACAACCAATTTGTTATTCCTTGATAAAAATGTAAAGCTTGGTACAACTTACATTTACACATTAAAAGCTGTGTCAAAAGATGGCAATCTATCAACTTATTATTCAGATGGTTTCAAACGACAATTCACACCAGGCACACCGACTGGTGGTAATGTTCTCAATAGTGCAAATGCAATTAAAATCAGTTGGAATAAAGTAAGTGGTGCGACTGGCTATGTTGTTTACAGAAAAGTAAATAACAGTACAAGCTGGACAAAAATTGCAACTGTTACAGCTACTTCTTATATGGACAAAAGTGTAAAGACAAATATGAAATACACTTACACTATCAGGGCATATAAAGGTAAGGTATTATCACTTTATAACACTACTGGTTGGTCTGGTGCAATTCTTTCTACACCTACTGTTAAAATTGCCAATGCAAGTACTGGTGTGAATGTTTCCTGGAACAAAAACAGTGCGGCGTCAGGTTATGCGGTTTATCGTTCAACTTATGATGCGGTAAATAAAAAGTGGTCATCCTGGAAAAGTATGGGTACAATCAAGAAAAACTCAACAGTTTCTTGGGTGGATAAGAGTGCTCAGAGTGGTACAACATATCGTTATACAGTCAGAGCAGTTTGTGGAAATTGTAAAAGTGGTTACAAAGCATCTAATAGTGTGCTTTACTTAAAAGAACCAAAAGTTACTATTTCAAATGTAGCAAATGGTGTCAATGTTAAATGGACTCAGGCTTTGCAATCAAAGGGTTATAGAATTTATCGTTCACAATATAATGAAACGACTGGTAAGTGGTCATCTTGGAAAAATATGGGTACTGTAAAGTACAATAAATCTTCTTGGGTGGATAAAAGTGTTGTTTCAGGAGTAACTTATAGATATACAGTTCGTGCTGTAAGTGGAAAATGGCTTTCAAGTTATACTGCATCAAAATCTGTAAAATATCTTGAAACACCTCAGCTTTTAAGTGCTATTAAAACTGCAGAGGGTAATGTTATTATGTATCAACAGGTAGAGGGTGCAACTGGCTACAGAATTTATAGAAAAACTGCAGATACCTCGTGGGTTGCTATTCAGGATATCAACGGTAATAAAAATGTAAGCTTCACCGATAATGCATTAGAAGAAGATGTTGAATATACTTACACTGTAAGAGGCTTTTCTGGTTCATATTTCAGTTACTACGATACAAAAGGAATTACTTGTAAATAATAAAATGGTCTGGCAATTTGCCAGACCATTTTTTTGTTTTATGATTTTATTTGTGACTGAAGCCACCATTCAATTGTCTTTCTGCCATTTCTTCAATTTCTTCAGGAGTTGCAGTTTTCATAAACTCTGCAAGCTCTGCTCTTTGTGTTTGAAGGTCAGCGTACATTCTTTCACGCTTTTCACCAGAAAGGGTATAGAATAATTTAGGAACAATTCCAAGACAGGATGAAATAATCGGAATACCAGTACCGAGTGCGAAAATCCACCATTTTGTTTTATCGGTTTGTGTACCAATTTCTTGTCCTTGAATATAACCTATTTTATTCATAACAATATTGTTTACGCTACCCATAACAGCTCTTTGAAGTTTCGTAATAAGACTTTTAGAAACACCTATCATAGCTTCGGAACGATAACCGTTTTTCCATTCACAGTAGTCAAGTGCTTCATTCTGAATTTCAGCAGGAATAACTCGTCTTAAACCGTAAACGCACATTTCAAAAATTTCTTCAATTGCCATCAAAGGTAAAATAACACCTTTTTTCTTGAAGTTTTTGTTTATAGAACCTATGCCAAAGACGGTAAGCCATAGCATATCTGTCCAAGCATCCTCTAAAATCCAGAGGGTTTTTGTTGCAAATCTTTTTCTTAATGGTTCAACGAAACTGTAACTTATAAATTTAATTGGAAAAGCGGGGATACCTACAATCGTCTTCCAAGTTATAGATCCTATAACATCTATATAGAAGTTTGTTCTGCTCAAGCCTACACTGAAACCGGACAGGAAGTCAGAAAGCACATAAATAAGCATCGGTTTATTGGTCACAACCGCTTTAAGACAATGCTTTACGGAAGGTTGTTTTATTGATTGGGAAACACGCTCACGAGAAGTGGTTGCAAAGAAAAGTGTAAATGAAGCTGAAAGGACTGCGCAAGCAATACCAAAACTTGAAAACAGGTTTTGTAAAGGGAGATTTATTTTCTTGTTTGCTATAAGGTCAAACAGGATACCGAAAATTTGCTTTGGTAAATCTTCAACTAAGTGCGAAGTAACATTTGCAAGGGCAATTAACCTGGAACGCTCTAATGGCTCAGGCGTTATTGTGGCGAGAAATCCTGTTTTTGCTATTGAGGTGAAAGTTTCAGCGGTTTCTGTAACTATGCTCATAGCAAAATAGAAAAGCCACTTTGGAAGGTGAGTTGCAGCGGTATTCGGAAATATAAACGGAATTAACCACATACAAAGACCGATAAGTGTAAGCGGTATTTCACCAAAAAGAACATAAGGTTTGAATTTACCGAATCGTGTTCTTGTTCTGTCAACTGTAACGCCTATAAAAGTATCATTTATGGAATCCCATACAGTTGCAATAACATTTTGTATTGCGAGGTAACCGAAGTCAATTTTAACAACATCATAAATAAAACGCTCTTTAAAATCGTTGATATTAAGACTTGCGCCTATATCGTTTAATATGTAGGCAAAGGTTTCGCGTCTTCCTACATATCTCATAGGCTTGTTTACATCGTAGGTTGTAAGATTTTCTGTGCTCATAGTTTAACTCCTTTTAAAAAGGGGATTTTAAAAAATTGAAAATTGCTTCAATTGAATTTTCTTCTGTCTCAATAAAATTTTCTTTAAGTCTTAAATGCTCTAAATAGTGTGCATCTGAGCTTGAAAGAATTTTTAAATTATTTAAGTGCGGATGCTGGTTTTTTAGAGTTTCTGATTGTTCAAGGTCAAAAACTTCTGCACACTTAAAGCCAAAACTATCATCTATTATACCTAAATTAGAAATTATGCTATATGAATTTCTATCGATATGTGCAGGGAAACATATTCCGTTAAAATTACCAACAGTTTCAACTGCTTCATTAGTGCTTATAGTAGAAGCGGTTATAAGTAAAGTGTGTTCAAATCCTAATACATTGTCATTTTTATCAAAAACAAGTTGTTCGCCAAAAACAGTTGGTTTGTTTCTAATTGGTGGTAGATTAGAGCGTACATAGTCACCGAATTTTTTCGCGCTTTTTAAATCGGGAAAAAGGCAAACTATGTGCACTTCTTCAGATGTGCAAAGCTCCATTCCGGGAATTACAGTAAGTCCTATTTCTTTACCTGCTTCCATAACTGCTTCGCAATTTAAAGTGGAGTTATGGTCAGTTAAAGCAATAACATCCAAATCGTAAAGCTTTGCCATATTTACAATGTTGTTTGGTGTCATTTCGTTATCACCACAAGGACTAAGCCCTGAATGGATATGAAAATCGTAGTAAAGCTTCATTGTAATTTTGAAAACTCCGCGGCAATTTCATAAGATGTTTTTTCGGTAGTGAGAACAATAACGCCGTTTTCTGTTGCCTTTTCTTTTGCGTTATCATCAAGTGGAGCATTTTCTGTGAGAATTATGCAAGCAACATCAGTTAAAACTGCAACGCCGATTGAATTAACATTACCCATAACTGTAAGCCATATATTATCTTCTTTTGCCCTTGACATAACCCAACTTAAAAGGTCACCGCAGTAGCAACCGTTAATTTCTCGGTTTTCTGCTTCTTGTTCATTACATAAATATTTTAAATTAAGTTTATCACATAAAGTTTTTACTGTCAAAATAATCACCTAGTTTTCCGAAGTTTCTCTGAATGGTGCAGGAATAAGACTTTCAAATTCATCACTGTTTTTCATTTGAGCAAGGTTTTGCTTCATTCTGAAAACACAGTCATCTTCGTGGGCGGAACCACGAACAATATCTTCTGCTAATGCTCTGCAAGTAGGTGCACCACAAGTGCCACAATCAAGACCCGGAAATACTTCTAAAAGTTCATTCATTCGTTTCATTCTCATCATAGCTTCGGAGACATTGTCTGCTAGTTTCATAACATCATCGCAAGGAGATATTTCACTTTCTTTGAGATAATGTGATGGAATACCAGGTGCATCTATAGTGTTACACGAAACAGGTGCGTATTTTCTTAACTTCATAAGTCTTGATTTTGCTATAAATGGATTTTCAGAAGTAAGACAACCACCAACACAACCATTCTGACAAGCATTGAGTTCAATAAAGTCTATTGAGTCAAGTGTACCGTTTTCGACCTCTTCAAGAATTTTTATACAGTTTTCTATGCCATCTGCGGCAAGTGTGTTTTCGTTAAGTACCCCTGAAGTTTCACCACCGCTTGTAGCCCAGCTTATACCTATTTTTCCTGAGCTTTGCTCTGCAGATGGTATGTCGTATTTGTCACTCTTTTCCATAATCTTTAAAAGTACAGGGTAAATATCATTTATGCCAACAGCACCATCAACATTAGATTTTCCCATACCTAAAGGACTTTTGAAAGAAGTGATTTTAGCGGGGCAAGGGGAAATGAAGAATACACCAATTTCTTGTGGGCGTAAGCCTGTATCACGAACTGCTTTTTCTCTTGCAATTCTTGCCGCCTGTTCAACTGGCGGATTTACAGGGAGAAGATTATCTAATAAATCAGGGAAACACACTCTGATAAGCCTTACCATTGCAGGACAAGCAGATGAAATAACAGGCTTTTTGAGAGTGCCTTCTTTCATAAGTCGTCTTGAAATTTCTGAAACTAATTCTGCTGCCGCGGCAACCTCGAAAACCGAATCAAAGCCAAGAAGTGGTAATGCTCTTAAAATAGGTGTTACATCTTCCAAATTGTTGAATTGTGCATAAAGAGCGGGTGCGGGAAGTGCTATTCTATATTTGTAATTTACTATTTGAGATAAGGAATCGCGACTTGCATATTTTGCGTGGTGTGGGCAAACCCTTATACATTCACCACAATCTATACATCGTTCTTTTATAATGTTGGCTTTACCTGCACGAACTCGTATTGCCTGAGTAGGACAACGCTTAATGCAGTTTGTACAGCCTTTACATTTGTCTTTATCAAGTCGCACTGAATGGAAAAATGCGTCCATAATAAGTAAAAACCTTTCAGATAATTATTTTACAAAAACTTTAAGATGAATAGTTGTGCCGACACCCACTTCAGTGTCTATAACCATTTCATCGGTATATTTTTTTATGTTCGGTAAGCCCATACCAGCACCAAAACCTAACTGTCTTACATTTTCGGGCGCAGTTGAAAATCCTTCTTTCATAGCGAGGGATATGTCAGGGATACCCGGGCCTTCATCTATTAAATCAAGTGCAATACATAGGGGGGTGATTTCAACATCTATAACACCACCACCTGCGTGGATTACCATATTTATTTCGCCCTCATAAACAGCAATTGCAACATTTCTTACTATATCATTTGGAAAGCCGAGACCTTTTAATTCTCGTTTTATTTTACCAGATGCTTCACCAGCACAAGTGAAATCATTACCGCTTACATCATAATGAAGTTTGATTGCTTCCATTTAGATTCCACTGCCTCCTTTAAGACCGTTTTTATAAAGAAGACCGCAAGAGGTAAACATTTCTAAATCAGTTCTTAAAAGAACAATATCTCTTTCTGTTGCGAGGTCAATCATATCAATATTTGGTTTCTTACCACGAACAAAAACGATACATTTCATATCCATCATTTCAGCAGTTCTTATAACCTGTGGATTAACAAGACCAGAAAGAAGTACCGCCTGTTCTTTTACAAAAGCTAACACATCGCTCATCATATCACTACCACAAGCGGTGAATACTTCGCTTTCTAATAAATCTGCACCACAAATGAGTTCTGCGTTGAGTATGGTTTGAATTTCAGAAATCTTCATATAAAACTCTCCATTATAGTAAAATCATAGTTATATATATAATAACATAAAACAAGGAGGATTTCTATTGTAAAAAGTTTCTAAATTTAAGTACCAAAGATATATAAATCGTTTAAAGATACAAAATTTTTTCTTTGATTTTTATGCAAAACAGAAAAATGTTAAAAAAATATCAATTTGCCGAAAAAAGTCGTTTTTTTCTATGGACTTTTGAAGTCAAAATTGCTATAATTATAAGGTATGTATGTGGTGAAATGCCGCTTAATATAGTTTCTATTTTTGAAATGGAGGAATTAGTAATGCTTAAAAAAATCAGTAGCATACCTTTTAAGGGTACTCCTGAGCAAAAAGCAAAACTTGATGCAGTAATTGCTGAATGTAAAGATGACAAAAGTCAGCTTATGCATGTAATGCAAGAAGCACAAGGTATTTATGGTTACTTGCCAAGAGAAGTTCAGGTTATGATTGCTGAAGGTATGGATGTACCTCTTGAAAAAGTTTACGGTGTTGCAACATTCTATGCACAGTTCTCACTTTCACCTAAGGGTGAATATGACATTTCAGTTTGTCTTGGTACAGCTTGTTATGTTAAAGGTTCACAACAGATTTTAGACAAAATTAGTGAGGTTCTTGGAATTGGTGCGGGTGAATGTTCAGCAGATGGTAAATTCTCACTCGAAGCATGTCGTTGCATTGGTGCTTGCGGTCTTGCACCTGTTTTCACAATCAACGGTGAGGTTTATGGTAAGGTTACTGCAGACGATATTCCTGGTATCCTTGCAAAATATATGGACTAATGAGAGAACTCTCGCTTAATATTCTTGATATTGCACAAAACTCAATATCTGCCGGTGCGTTACTTACCGAAATTGTTGTAAACGAAAATACGAAAGATAATACTCTTTTAATTGGAATTTATGATAACGGATGTGGAATGACAGAAGAACAGGTTAAAAGTGTTATAGACCCATTCTTTACAACAAGAACAACCCGAAAGGTTGGTATGGGAATTCCACTTTTTAAAATGTCTTGTGAGCAGACGGGTGGTAAGTTTACTATTGAGTCCCAGAAAGGTGTGGGTACAAAAATCAATGCTCTTTATAAAACAGATAGTGTTGATTTTACACCATTGGGCGATATAGCAGCTACTATTGTGACAATAGTTTCAATGAATAGTGATAAAGAATTTTTATATAAACGCGTGTTAGATGATAAAGAATTCATCTTCTCAACGGTAGAGATTAAAAAAATTCTTGATGGTGTTCCTCTTTCAGAGCCATCAGTTATGAGTTGGATTGAACAATATATCAATGAACAGACTAATGAGTTAACAAATATGAAAGGATGACTTTTATGAAATCTCTTGAAGAGTTACTTGCTATAAAAGAAAAAGCACAGGCACAACTTGCAGCTCGTGATGCTGAGGGTAATGACGGTATCAGAGTTGTTGTTGGTATGGCTACTTGCGGTATTGCTGCAGGTGCTCGTCCTGTTTTAAAAGCACTTGTTGATGAAGTTGCAAAAAGAAATGTTCAACATGTTTCTGTTACACAGACAGGTTGTATTGGTATGTGCCAATATGAACCAATTGTTGAAATTTTTGAACCAGGTAAAGAAAAAGTTACTTATGTTCAGATGACTGCTGAAAAAGCACAGAAGGTTGTAACTGAGCATCTCGTAAATGGTAAGCCTGTTGTTGAATATACAGTAGGCGCTATAACAAAATAAGAAGGAGAGAGGTAATTATGTATCGTGCCCATGTTCTCGTTTGTGGTGGTACAGGTTGTACTTCAAGCCACAGTGGCGAACTTATAGATGCACTTAATGAAAACATTAAGGCAAAGGGTCTCGAAGAAGAAGTTCAGGTTGTAAGAACTGGTTGCTTCGGTCTTTGTGCATTAGGCCCAATTATGATTGTTTATCCTGAAGGTTGCTTCTACAGTGAAGTTAAAAAAGAGGATATTCCTGAAATCGTTGAAGAACATCTTCTTAAAGGTCGTATTGTTAAAAGACTTCTTTACAGTGAAACTGTAACAGAAGAAACAGTAAAGCCTTTAAATGAAACTAATTTCTATAAAAAGCAACACAGAGTTGCACTCAGAAACTGCGGTGTTATCAACCCTGAAGATATTGAAGAGTATATTGCTTATGACGGTTACCGTGCACTTGCAAAGGCTCTTACTGAAATGACTCCTGATGAAGTTATTCAGACAGTTATCGACTCAGGTCTTCGTGGCCGTGGTGGCGGTGGTTTCCCAACAGGTAGAAAATGGAGCTTTACTGCTGCTAACAAGGCAGACCAGAAATATGTTGTATGTAATGCCGACGAAGGTGACCCGGGTGCATTTATGGACCGCTCAGTTCTTGAGGGTGACCCACAGTGTCTTGTTGAGTCTATGACAATCTGTGGTTACGCAACAGGTGCTACTGAAGGTTATGTTTATGTTCGTGCAGAGTACCCAATTGCAGTTGAAAGACTTCAGAAAGCAATTGACGATGCTCGTGAGTATGGCCTTTTAGGTAAAAACATTTTTAATTCAGGTTTTGACTTTGATTTATTTATCCGTCTTGGTGCGGGTGCATTCGTTTGCGGTGAAGAAACTGCTCTTATGACATCTATCGAAGGTAATCGTGGTGAACCTCGTCCTCGTCCACCATATCCGGCAGTTAAAGGTCTTTTCGGCAAACCAACAACTGAAAACAATGTTGAAACATTTGCTAATATTCCACAAATCATTCTCAATGGTGCAGAATTCTTTAACTCAATGGGTACAGAAACCAGTAAGGGTACTAAAGTTTTCGCATTAGGCGGTAAAATCAACAACACAGGTCTTGTTGAAGTTCCTATGGGTACTACACTCCGTGAAATTGTTGAAGATATCGGTGGCGGTATTCCAAATGGAAAAAAATTCAAGGCTGCACAGACTGGTGGTCCTTCAGGCGGATGTCTCCCTGCAGATTTACTTGATATTGAAATTGACTATGATAACCTTGTTGCAAAAGGTGCAATGATGGGTTCAGGTGGTCTTATCGTTATGGATGAAGACGACTGTATGGTTGATATTGCAAAATTCTTCCTTGAATTTACAGTTGATGAATCTTGCGGTAAATGTACACCTTGTCGTGTTGGTACTAGAAGACTTCTTGAAATTCTTGAAAAAATCACAAGTGGTAAGGGTACTATGGAAGATCTCGACAGAATGGAAAAACTTTGTAACTACATCAAAGAAAACTCACTCTGTGGTCTTGGTCAGACTGCTCCAAACCCTGTTCTTTCTACATATCAACGCTTTAAAGATGAGTATATTGCTCATGTCGTTGACAAGAAGTGTCCAGCAGGTGTTTGTAAAGACCTCGTTTCATTCTCAATTGATAAAGAAAAATGTATCGGTTGCGGTATCTGTGCTAAAAACTGCCCAGTTGAAGCAATTACAAGAACAGATTATATCGCTCCAGGTCACAAACTCGCATCATTCACAATCGACACTGAAAAGTGCGTTAAATGTGGTGTTTGCATTGGTAACTGTAAGCCAAAGGCTATAAATAAATAAGGAGGAACTGATAATGGAAAATTTAGTTAATATTAAAATCAATGGCTTCGACTATCAAGTTCCTGCAGGAAGTACAATTCTCGAAGCTGCACACAGTGCAGGTATTGAAATTCCTACACTCTGCTACCTTAAAGATATAAATGCTATTGGTGCTTGTCGTATTTGTGTTGTTGAAGTAAAAGGTGCAAGAAGCCTTGTTGCATCTTGTGTATTCCCTGTAAATGAGGGTATGGAAATCTTCACAAACACACCAAAAGTAATTGAATCAAGAAAAACAACTCTTGAACTTATCCTTTCAACACACAAAAAAGAATGTCTTTCTTGTGTAAGAAGTGGTAACTGCGAGCTTCAACAGCTTTGTAAAGATTATGGTATTGAAGATGCAAATAAATATGATGGTGCTTTCGTTAATTACGCAATTGACGATTCTGCAACTCATATGTATCGTGATAACGAAAAATGTATTCTTTGCCGTAGATGTGTTGCTGCTTGTGATAAACTTCAGGGCATTTCAGTAATCGGTGCAAACGCTCGTGGTTTTGATACACACATCGGTTCTGCATTTGAATACAATCTTAATGATGTTGCTTGTGTATCTTGCGGTCAATGTATCACAGCTTGTCCTACAGGTGCTCTTTCTGAAAGAGATGATACAGCTAAAGTATTTGATGCAATCAATGACCCTGCAAAGCACGTTATTGTTCAGACTGCTCCTGCAGTTCGTGTTGCACTTGGTGAAGAATTCGGTAAAGAAATGGGTACAATTGTTACTGGTAAAATGGTTGCAGCCCTTAAAATGCTTGGCTTTGATAAAGTGTTTGACACAAACTTTACAGCTGACCTTACAATTATGGAAGAGGCAACAGAATTCCTTGAGAGATTTGAAAAGAAAGAAAATCTTCCTTTAATCACATCTTGCTCACCAGGTTGGATTAAATTCTGCGAACACTATTACCCAGAATTCATTCCTAATCTTTCATCTTGTAAATCACCACAAGGTATGTTTGGCTCAGTAGCAAAAACTTACTATGCTGAAAAAATGGGTATTGACCCTAAAGATATTTTTGTTGTATCTGTTATGCCTTGTACTGCAAAGAAATTTGAAGCAGAAAGAGTTGACCACACAGCAGTTAAAGGTCTCGCTGATATTGATGCTTCAATTACAGTAAGAGAACTTGCAAGAATGATTAAAAAAGCAGGTATCAACTTCAACAATATTCCTGATGCAGAATTTGACGCACCATTCGGACTTGGTTCAGGTGCTGGTACAATCTTCGGTGCAACAGGTGGTGTTATGGAAGCAGCTCTTCGTACTGCTTATGAAGTTGTTACAAATAAAGAACTTCCTGACTTTGATGCATTTAAAGATGTTCGTGGTGTTGAGGGTGTTAAAGAAGCAACTTATAACCTTGACGGCGCAGAAATCAATGTTGCAGTTTGTTCAGGTCTTGCAAATGCAAAAACAGTTCTTGATATGGTTAAATCAGGTGAAAAGAAATATGACTTCATCGAAGTTATGGCTTGCCCTGGTGGATGTGTAAACGGTGGTGGTCAACCAATCGTTCCGGCATCAATTAAGAACTTTACAGATGTAAGAGCGGCTCGTGCAGCAGGTCTTTATAATGACGATAAAAACCTTAAAATTAGAAAATCACACGAAAATCCTGATGTTAAGGCAGTTTACGATGAATTCTTCGGCAAACCTGGTAGCCATAAGGCACACGATATTCTTCACACAGGTTATACTGAAAGAGCAAAATATTAAGAATACCTCGCTCGTGGAAACACGGGCGAGTTTTTATTGTATAAGAGGGTTTTGTTGTTAAATATTTGCATTTTTTCTTGCAATATCTTACATAAAGTGGTAAAATAAAACTTGGATTATTCCAAAATTTTCAAAATTAAGGAGAATATTTTATGAAAAAGGTATTGAGTGTAGTATTAGCTCTCACCCTTGTAATTGGTGTGTTTGTAAGTGCATCTTTGATTGCAGGTGCAAACGATACTGAAAATTTAACTTATACCCTTAACGACGAAGGTACAGGCTACATAGTTAGTGGTTGTAAAACTGATGCAGTAGGAGATATTGTTATTCCCGCTACATACAGACCGGAAACTGTTGATGAACCTGTGTTATACAACGAAGGTGAAACAGAACCTGCGGGGGATGAAATTGTTTCTGAAGAATCTACAACAGAGAAAACAGAAGAACCTTCAAGTGAAGTTGAATCAACAACAGAAAAAGTAGAAGAGCCTTCAAGCGAAGAAGAATCTACAACAGAAAAAGTAGAAGAGCCTTCAAGCGAAGAAGAATCTACAACAGAGAAAACAGAAGAACCTTCAAGCGAAGTTGAATCAACAACAGAAAAAGTAGAAGAACCTTCAAGTGAAGTTGAATCTACAACAGAGAAAACAGAAGAACCTTCAAGTGAAGAAGAATCTACAACAGAAAAGATAGAAGAACAAATAAAATATACAATCACAATTGATGATAAAATTCAGAATGGTTCAGTTGCAACTGATAAATTCTCTGCAGTTGAAGGTGAAGAAGTTACTTTGGTAATCACTCCTGCAGAAGATTATATTTTAAGAGAATTAACTGTAACAGATGAAAAAGGAGAAAAAATCACTGTAGCAGATAATAAATTTACAATGCCGGAGGGTAATGTAAATATTACTGCAACATTTATTCCTGCTGAATTACCGGTTGTTGCAATTGCAGATGAAGCATTCAAAAACTGTGGCAAAGTTACATCTGTAACAATTCCTGCAAGTGTTACTTCAATTGGTAAAAATGCTTTTATAGGTTGTAAAGAACTTGTTCAATTTAAAATTGACGGTGCAAATAAAAACTTCAAATCTTATGATGATGGAGTTATTTATAATGTAAATGTTGATACAATTGTTGCATTCCCGACTGCTTTTGATGGCAAAACTTATGTAATGCCTGAAACAGTTAAAAATATTGCAGAGGGCGCATTCTCAGGTTCTGCATTAAAGAATGTTAAATATGTATTTACATTACAAAAAGAATTAAAAATTGCTGAAAACAATGATGTACTTAATGTAAAAGGTATTCTTCATCTCGGAATGAAAGACCATACAAAAGACGAGGGTACTAAAACACCATCAGATTGTAAATACAATGGTGAGATAGTTTACAAATGTACAGTTTGTGAATTGGAAATGGATTTAGAGTTACTTCCGATTGACCCTGAAAATCATACAGTTGGCGAATGGGAAGTAAAAGAAGAGGCAACTTGCGAAAAAGCGGGTACAGAAGTTAAAAAATGTACTCTTTGCGAAAAAGAACTTGAAACAAGAGAAATTGAAATACTTGCTCATACAATAGGAGAATGGGAAACAGTTCTTGAACCATCTTGTATAGAAAAAGGTTCAAAAAAAGGTGTTTGTGCAGTTTGTGAAACTGAAGTGACAGAAGAACTTGCAGTACTCGAACATACACACACTAAACTTGGTGAAGAAGAAGTAACTTGTGAAAAAGCAGGTTACACAGGCGATACATATTGTAACGATTGTAAAAAAATCGTTGTAACCGGCGAAGAAATTCCTGTTTTACCGCATACTGTTACAGAGTGGAATACAACTAAAGAACCGGGTTGCCTTGAAGCAGGTGAAAAGACAGGCATTTGTACTGTTTGTGAAAATGAAGTAAAAGATACAATTCCTGCGCTTAATCATAAAAATGCTACACTTGTCGGAGTAAAAGAATCAACTTGTGAAGAAAGTGGTTACACAGGTGATAAGGTTTGTCCTGATTGTGAAGAAACACTCGAAAAAGGTGAAGAAATCGACAAATTAGGTCATAACGTAGAAGAATGGGAAACAGAAACAAATAAACCAACTTGTACAGAAAAAGGTTCAAAAAGCGGTATTTGTACAAGATGTGGAGAAACAGTAACAGAAGAAGTTGCTGCACTTGACCACGCAGGCGCTTACCTTAAAGATGCAAAAGAAGCAACTTGTACAGAAGATGGTTATACAGGTGATGTTTTCTGCCCACTTTGTGAAACAGTTCTCACACAGGGTGAAGCAATTGAAAAATCAGGTCACAATGTAGAGACTTGGGAAACAGTAACAGAAGCAACTTGTACAGAAGACGGTGAAAAGGCAGGTATTTGTACAGCTTGTGAAGAAAATATTACAGATGTAATTCCTGCAACAAATCACCCGAATTCACGCAGAGTAAATTCTAAAGATGCGACTTGTGCAGAAGCAGGTCACACAGGTTACTTATATTGCCCTGATTGTAAGAAAATTCTTGATAAGGGTGAAGAGATTCCTGTTGTTGAACACACAGTAGAAGAATGGGAAGTAACAACTCCTGCAACTTGTACAGAAACAGGTGTGAAAACAGGTGAATGCACAGTTTGTGGTAAAGAAGATATTACTGCAGTAGTAGAAAAAATACCACATACAGAAGCAGATGGTGAAGTTATTACACATCCAACTTGCTTTGAAGCAGGTGAAAGAGAAGTAATTTGTTCAGTTTGTGGCGAAAATTTGGGTACAAAAGAAATCCCAGCAACAAACCACGCAAATTATGAACTTCTTGATGCAAAAGAAGCAACTTGTACAGAGGAAGGTTACACCGGTGACAAGTTATGTCTTGATTGTATCGAAATCGTTGAGGTTGGTGAAGTTATTCCGGCTAAAGGTCATACGGAAAGCGACTGGATAACAGAAAAAGACGCAACTTGTACAGAAACAGGCACAAAATATACAGAGTGTACTGTATGTGGAGCGAAAATAAAAGAAGAGGCTATTCCGGCAACAGGACATAACTTTGTTAATAATGTATGTACAAAAGAAGGATGTTCTGTACAAGAATTTGATTTTCATGAAATTGAAGGTTCAGCAATAATTATTGGTTATAATGGTACCGGTTCAGTTGTAACCATTCCTGAAAAAACAAATAATGGAGCAGCAGTAAAAGCTATCAGAAATTATGCATTTAAAGATGCTACATTCTCAACAGTAATTATTCCATCAACAGTTACTATGATAGGTTCAGAAGCATTTATTAGTTGTGAAAACCTCAAATATGTAAGAATTCCTGATACCGTAACAACCAGTATAGGTGATTATGCCTTTGGTTACGATGTTACAATTGCAGAGGGTGCCGAAGGTGAAGAACCAACAAAAACATATACAAAATATGAAGATTTTGTGATTTATGGTAATTCAGGTTATGCGGCAGCATATGCTGAAACAAATGAATTTACTTATATCGATATTGACGATGTTTACACAGTAAACGAAGAAAAAGCAAGTGTTGTAGATGGTTATGTAGTAGTTGAAGATAACGAAAACGGCGTAACAGAAGCTCTTGCATTAAGTGAAAATTATACCATAACAACTGAAGCAAGTTATGTATATGAAGATGTTGTTCTTTATGGTACAGGTTCAGTTATTACAGTTTATGATGAAAACGACAACATAGTTGACAGACATACAGTAGTTGTTCGTGGTGATGTCAATGGTGATGGTGTATGTGATGTTCTTGACTGTATGGTAGTTCAACTCGACGCAACTGAAAATATTTCTCTCGAAAAAGAATATTTGGTTGCTGCTGACTATGACGAAAACAAAGATATTACAGATGGAGACTATTCTGCAGTTGTTAATACTGCAAAAGAGCATTACGAAAGAACAGTAACTCCACCTGTTGAGGAAACAGAGCCTGAAGCAACAGAGCCTGAAGAAACAGAACCTGAAGAAACAGAACCAGAAACAACAAAACCAAGCGAAGAATAATTTTAAAAACATTAAAAAACAGTCTACGGAATTTCCGTAGACTGTTTTTGTCACTATAAATTTTATATTTCTATATTTCCATTTGCAATTCTTATTAAAAGTTCTGCAAAAAGACTGTTTGACCATGCAAACCAAGGTCTTGTGAAGTTTGTAGCATCATTTTTATTGAATGATTCGTGCATAAGACCTGTACCGGCATCAGTGGTTGTAAGCATCCTGATACATTCTTTTACTTCTTCTTTGTTGGTACTAGTAAGTGCTTGCATTGAAAGTGCAATATGCCATATTTTATCGAGTCCTGTGTGAGGACTACCTACACCTTTTGCGGCAGTACCTTCAAAATACCAAGGGTTATTACCTGAAAGAATAAAACTTCGTGTGTTTTGGTAAATTTCATTATCTGGTTTTAAGTAACCTAAATATGGTGCAGAGAGTAAGCTGGGTGAATTGGCATCATCCATAAGAACATAGTTGCCTTTTCCATCAGTTTCATAAGCAAACATTTTGCCATAGCGTTCATTTTCAATAACACCATATTCTTTTATTCCTTCATCTATATCAAAAGCGAGAGAGCGACATTCACTTTCGAGTTTTGTGTCTTCGTAACCAATACTTGCCATTTCTGCCGCCTTTTTCAAAGCGCAGACTGCCATCATATTAGCTGGTACTAAGTAACCTAATTTGCAACGGTCATCTGAAGGTCTGAAACCAGACCATGTCATACCTGTATAGCCAACATCTTCGCCCTTACCATCATTTGATAATGTGTCAATTATAGGGCAATCTTTACGATTAAAGAAATATGTGGAATTTGTAAAGTGATTTTGCTCTTTTTTGAAAGTTTCGAAAATTTTCCAGAGCATTTCTTTGAATTGTTCTGTGAAAATAGAATCATCAAGAGTTGTCTGGTAATATTCATAGGCTAAATAAAGAGGGGCACATAAAGAGTCAACCTCGTATTTTCTTTCCCATATAAGTTCGTGGTAAAAGTCAGTTTCGTCTTTTGCAGAGTCAGGGTTAGCTTTAGCATTAAAAGCATTTGAATATGGGTCAAGACAAACATAAAAAGCATGTTTCTCTATAATGTTTTTAAGTATAGCTTTTAAATCTTCATCTTCGTTTGCATAACGGATATAAGGCTTAACCTGTGCTGCACTGTCGCGAAGCCACATCGCGGGAATATCACCCGTAATAACAAAGAAACTACCATCCTGAAGCTCGGTGACGGTTGTTTCGATTGTATTCAAAAAACACCTTTTGAAAAATGGCGCTGCTTCAGGACATTTCTCTTTCAGAATGTTTTCAATTTCTGTTGCTTTATCTAATAGAATTTTTGGTATATCCATAAAAAATCTCCATATATGAATTGATATTTAGTAAAATATACACAAACATTATAACACATATAGTTTATAAATACAACACCAAAAAAGTTTGTTAAAGTCTTGACAAAGTCGGCAAAATATTGTACTTTATTATTAGATAACTTTTAAGTTATCTGTGTAAAAATTTATTTTGAAAATGCAAATATAAGGAGGAGTTTCCCATGGCTCAAAGAATCGTATTAAACACAATATCTTATCACGGTAAAGGTGCAATTAAAGAAATACCTGCAGAAATTACTGCTCGTTCACTTAAAAAAGTTTTTGTTTGCACAGACCCTGATTTATTGAAATTTGGTGTTGCTAAGAAAGTGACAGATATACTCGACGAAAACAAAATTGATTATGTTGTTTTCAGCGAAATCAAACCTAACCCGACTATTGAAAATGTTTTAGATGGTGTTAAGGCATTTAAAGAATCAGGTGCAGATTCTATTGTTGCTATCGGCGGTGGTTCTGCAATGGATACTGCAAAAGCAATCGGTATTATCATTGAAAATCCGGAATTTGCTGATGTGAGAAGTCTTGAAGGTGTAGCACCTACAAAAAAACACGCAACATTTACAATTGCAGTACCTACAACTGCCGGTACTGCTGCGGAAGTTACAATTAACTATGTTATTACAGATGTTGAGAAAAAACGTAAATTTGTTTGTGTTGATGTTCACGATATTCCGGAAGTTGCAGTTGTTGACCCTGATATGATGGCTTCAATGCCAAAAGGTCTTACAGCAGCAACAGGTATGGATGCTTTGACACACGCAATTGAAGGTTACATTACAAAAGCAGCGTGGGAAATGACAGATATGTTCCATCTTAAAGCGATTGAACTCATTTCAAAACATCTTCGTGGTGCTTGTGAAAATACAGAAGAAGGCAGAGAAGGTATGGCTCTTGCTCAATATATCGCAGGTCAGGGATTCTCAAATGTTGGTCTTGGTATTGTTCATAGTATGGCTCACGGTTTGGGTGCTCTTTACGATACACCTCACGGTGTTGCTAATGCTATCATTTTACCAACCGTTATGGAATATAATGCAGAATGTACAGGTGATAAATACAGAGATATTGCTAAGGCAATGGGTGTAGATGGTACAGAGAATATGACTGTTGAGGGTGCTCGTAAAGCTGCAGTTGCTGCTGTCAGAAAATTAGCAACTGATGTTGGTATTCCGGAAAATCTTAAAGAGATTGTTAAGGAAGAAGATGTTCAGTTCCTTGCAGAAAGTGCATTTGCTGATGCTTGCAGACCGGGTAACCCAAGAGATACAAGTGTTGAAGAAATTGTTGAACTTTATAAGAGTTTAATGTAATAATTATTATAATCGGGGATGTAAAAAACTTATCGTTTTTTACATCCCCTGAGTTTATTTGTTGAGGAAAAATGTTACAACTTTAATTGCGGTATAAATAATTAAAAATGCAGATAATACTTTTTTAAGAACATAAATTGATTTATATGCTTTTGTGATTTTTTCAATATTTTTCAAAGTCTTTAAGCAATAGTTCATTCTATTTTCTCCTAATCAGATGTTAATAGTACACCGTGTGCAATACCTGGAACACTTTCGCCCTGTAAAGATGAAGTAGGTGAAAGCAGTGCACCTGTACCGACAAACAAAACTCGGTTAAGTTCTTTTTTGCGAAGCTTATTTATAATATAAGAACAAACGACACTTGCACTGCAACCACAACCAGAACCACCTGCGTGAACATCTTGCGTCAGGGCATCGTAAATCATAATGCCACAGTCATTATGAACTTCTGAAATATCAATGTTATTCTCCTTAATAAGCAATTCTTTTAAAAGGTCGCTACCCACTTTACCTAAGTCACCCGTAAGAATTAAATCAAAGTCTTGGGGTGAGGTTTTAGTATCGTTTAAAAATGCACTGATTGTTTCTGCGGCTGCGGGTGCCATTGCAGCCCCCATATTATTTACATCAGTGATACCTAAATCACGGATTTTACCAAAGATTACCGCATTTACACGCGGATTACCTGGTACAGCATTTTTTAACACTGCCGCGCCTGCGCCGGTAACAGTCCATTGTGCAGCGGGTGGTCGTTGTCCACCGTATTCAAGCGGGTTCCTGTATTGTCTCTCAGCAGAACAGAAGTGTGAAGAGGTAGAGGCAACTGCACTTTGCAATGCACCTGAATCGATAAGAGTTGCAGAAAGTGCTAAAGAAAGTGCCATTGTAGAACAAGCACCATAAAGCCCTGAAAATGGCATACCAAATTCTCTAAGACCAAAAGATGAACCAATACATTGGTTTAAAAGGTCACCTGAAAAACAACAGTCAATGTCTTCTGGTTTTTCATCTGCTTTAAATAAAGCACGGGTTACCGCATCTTTTACTAATTCACTTTCTGCTTTTTCAAATGTTTCTTTGCCCAGAAATTCATCTTCGTGAATTTTATCGAATTCCTGTGCTAATGGTCCTTCGCCTTCTTTTTTTCCTACAACTGCGGCGTTACCTATAATGCTTGGTTTGTTTTCTAAAAATATAGTATATCTTCCAATTCTTTTTGGCATAATTATCACCAGAATTATATTGCCCTGAAAATAACAAAAAAACAGAAAAATCTAAAAAGATTTTTCTGTTTTTTATTAAAATTTATTTGTTGTGAGTTTCCTCATAGACTTTGTTAAGTGTTTTAATGAGAATATCAATATCAAGAGGTTTTGCGACATGCTCATTCATACCAGCATCAAAAGCATTTTTCTTGTCTTCGCTGAATGCATTTGCAGTCATAGCAATAATTGGGATATCTGCAATATCTGTATTATCAGAAGCACGGATTTTTCTTGTTGCGGTGTAACCATTCATAATAGGCATCTGAATATCCATAAGTACGAATTCATAGTAACCTTTTTCTTTTGATTCAAGTATAGAAACCGCAACAGTACCATCTTCAGCTTCCTCAATAACAAATCCTTCATCTTCAAGAAGCTCACGGGCAATTTCACGGTTAATCATATTGTCTTCGACTACAAGAATTCTTTTTCCTTTAAGTTCTGGTAATAATGATGTTTCATGTTTTTCTTTGATGTCTTTTGCGTCTGCTTTTTCTGCTTTGAAGGTGAAAGTAAATTCTGTACCAACACCAACCATACTATTATATGTAAGTGAACCACCTAAAAGGTTGACAAGATTTCTCGTAATAGCAAGACCTAAGCCTGTACCTTGAACGCCGCTCTGAGTAGCAGTTTGCTCACGCTCAAAAGCATTGAAAAGATGTTTCTGGAATTCTTCGCTCATACCAACACCAGTGTCTTCAATTCTTACCTGATAATAAACTCTCTCATCAGATGATTTCATTTCTGAAACCTGGAAAGTTATTGAACCACCACTATGAGTGAATTTTAATGCGTTACTTAAAAGGTTGATGATTATTTGTGAAATCCTTAATGAATCACTATAAATCATAGTAGTTTTGATGTTGAACTGTGTATTAAATGTAATGTCTTTTTGAGCCATATCGTGAACAAACATTTCTTTGAGCTTTTCTACTAATTCAGGGAAATTTACAACTTCACGATTAAGTTCAAGTTTACCACTGCCAATTCTCGCCATATCAAGCACGTTGTTTATAATGCTCAACATATGTTCACCAGAGTGTTTTGCTTTTTTGAGTGCGTCAAGGGCAATTTCTTTATTATCAATATTCTTTTCTGCAATAGTGTTGAAACCTAAAATTGCATTCATGGGTGTACGGATATCGTGCGACATATTGAAAAGAAAATTAGATTTTGCAGTTTCTGCTTTTTTGGCCTGATTGAGAGCATCAAGAAGAATTTTGTGTTGTTTTAATTGTTCTTCAACAGTTTCTTCAATACTCTTGAATGCCCACACTTGTTCATGGGGTTCACCAATTCGTGCAATATAAATCTGATAATGAAGGATTTTTCCTTCATAAGGCACTTCGTAATTAATTCTGAAACAAGGAGTTTCTTTTAATCTGTTAGTAACAGATTTTAACTCAGTCTGCGCCTTTACATATTCGCGTTGATTTGGTGCAACGCATACATCAATATATGCGTGAAATGCAGGTGTGTAAGGTATTTCGTGAAGAAGATTTTTCTTGAATTCTTCGTCGAAATTATCTGATAATATATAAGGAACGCCGGTATCTGTTTTTGCATTGACATAGTAAAGCGACTCATATTCTGTACAAAGACCTGCAATAACTCTTAATCGTTGATTTGAGTTGTTTAATAATTCTTCAGTTTTTTTGCGTTGTTCTAATTCTTGTTCAACAATGTTATCAATGCAACGGAAAGCGATAATAACATTTACAGAATCTTCTGCTTTTATTGGGATAAATCTTATTTGCATGTATTTTACAACATCATTGAGACATTCTCGGTAATTTAATTCAAAAATGTTGTTTTCTTTGAAAATACACTTACGAACATTTGATAATTGAGTTTCTTCTAAAAACATAGCTCTGTCATCTTTGTGAATATGACGAGCGGCATAATTTGAAAGAAGTTCATCGTAACTCGAAATTGTCAAATCGCCAGTTTCAAAAGAATTCGTACCCTTCTGGTCGTAATACTTTGAGCATTTGAAAATGCCGTTTTCTTCACAAACAAAATAAATGATTTCGTATTCAGCAGAAAGTATTTCTATAACAAAGTTTCTGTTTTGTAGCTCTTTTTGTTGCATTAAAAGTGCTTGCATCTGGTCAGAATCTAATTTCTGAAGCATTTCAGGACTGGCAATTTGTTGTACCATTACAGAATAGCAATCTTTGAATTCTGGGGTATTAATATTTGTAAAAGCTGCACCGTATCGGCAGAAGTTAGATGAATTAAATAAAAGTCTGCCTTTTTCAAGTTTTTGTGCGATAGGGCAAAATGTGCAAGGCTCGTCGCGGTCAACTATAGCGTTATAACAAAGACATCCTTCAACAACTTTAGGGAAAAATTCTTTCAGGGTATCGTTTGCATAACGGATTTTGAAGTCGCTACCGACAATGTATAAACCATTTTCAAAATTTATAAATGCCATAATAATCTCTCACTTATTTTGCAAATTTCTCGTTGTATGCAATAATTGCATCTTCTATAATTGAAACCGCATCTAAAACACCACGAACTTCATCAATTGCAGTTTCTTTTTCTTCAAGAGTTTTGTAAACAGAAAAGAAATGCTTCATTTCATCAAAAACATGAGCGGGTAACTGGCTTATATCCTTATAGGTGTTATAAGTCGGGTCATTGAATGGTATAGAAATAATCTTATCGTCGGGGGCACCGTTATCAAGCATTGTAATAACACCAATAGGGTAACACTCAACTATTGACATAGGTTGAATTTGTTCTGAACAAAGCACAAGAACATCTAAAGGGTCATTGTCTTTTGCAAAAGTGCGTGGAATAAATCCGTAGTTAGCAGGGTAGTGTGTAGAAGTATAAAGAACTCTGTCAAGTCTTAAAAGACCTGTTTCTTTGTCGAGTTCATATTTCATTTTACTACCTTTACTTATTTCTATAACTGCCGCATAAGATGAGCGGGAAATCCGTTCAGGGTTTATATCGTGCCAGATATTCAAAAAAATCGCCTCTATAAATCAAAATTATATTATTTAACCTCTGGTTGTTCTAAAGATTTTAAGTATTCTTCAGGAAGATTTTCATAATACATATACATATTTTTACCATTTTTCTTTGAGTAGTAAAGAGCCTGGTCTGCTTTTTCCATTACATCTTCATAAGTTGCACCATTTTCCGGGCATTTAGCAATACCTATACTTGCGTGGAAATCTATAGAATCATCTTCAATTTTGATTGTTTCATTCATAAGGTCAAGAAGGTCTTGTGCACGGGTTGAAACAATATCATCGTCAATAGGATGAGGAAGGAAGATTATGAACTCGTCACCGCCAAAACGACCTAAAATATCGGTATGACGGAAAATTCTGCGAACACAGTCACCAAACTCGTGAAGAACATCGTCACCCATTGCGTGACCATAAGTGTCATTGACTTTCTTGAAATTGTCAAGGTCAACAAACATAAATACACCCGTGCCACCTTCGTTTATGTGTTTTGAAATCTCTCTTCCGACTGCAGCTTTATTGTAAAGAAGTGTAAGCGGGTCGGTATCTCTGTCGTGTTCAATATATCTTCTTAAAGTAAGCTCTTTTGCTTTTGTTCTAATCATATATGTGTTAAGAACTGCACCGAGGAAAAAGAAACTTACTGCATTTAAAATGTCAACGGAAGCGACATCCCACTCTTTTACATAATTACTGCAAAGGCAGAAAATTACAACTTGTGCTGCATTGAAAATAATAAGTCTCCAAGGTCTGTCTATTATTATCATAGGGATTGCAATTAAGAATACGCAGAAAGTTGTACTTGTAATTGTTGGACTGTTAAATGTACCTAAAATAATTGCGTAAGCAAAAATTGCGAATATTGATATATAGGTTATTGCTGTGGTATAGTCTGGTTTTTGAGGGAGAAACTTCCAGGCAAAGAACAACACTAACACTTCGCAAACAAAAAGCGCTCCATACAAGAATGTGTTACGACTATAAGAGTCTTCAAAAAGTGACATTATTAAAAGTGCAAGGAATACAACAGTTCCCAGACCAGAAGTAACGAAGAGAATACCCCTGTTTTTTTCTTCTCTTGCTGACCTTATAGAATCGTATTCTTCAGGGGTAATACCCGCGTAAAAGAATGTAGAAATAAGAAATTCCTTGATTTTGCTTAACATAACTTCCTCCAACCCAGTTCTGCAAAAAAGCAGAACTAACCTATTTTTATTTATATATAGTATTGTACTATAAAACTATACATAAAATCAACAGTTAATACGAAAAAAATTAACATTTCAAACTAAAATTGACGAAAAATCTGTTTTGTGTTATAAAATATAAGATGGATTTGAAAGTGATAGAAGGTGACCAAAGTGGAAGTTTCGATAAAACCTGTAGCAATAATAAAAAACGGGTACAACGAAAAATTTGGAGTGCCAAGGCAAAGCGGTCTTGTACCAGAAATAAAATCTGAAATTGTATTCAGTGAAGAATTCAGGGATGAAAATTTAATAAGAGACATAGAACAATATTCTCATTTGTGGCTTATATGGGGTTTTTCAGAAAACAATGGCGAATGGTCGCCAACAGTAAGACCTCCCAAATTAGGTGGTAACAAACGAGTTGGTGTATTCGCAACTCGATCACCTTTCAGACCTAACCATTTAGGACTTTCTGTGGTTAAATTAGAAGAAATCAAAAATTCTGAAAAAGGGAAAATTCTTGTAGTGAGTGGTGCTGATTTGGTAAACGGTACACCTATATTTGATATAAAACCATATTTACCTTATGTTGATTCTATCCCAACTGCAAAGGGTGGTTTTTCAGAAGATTTCAAAGATGATATTTTAAAAGTAAATATTCCTGAAACTATAAAAATTAAATTTTGTAGTGAAGATATTGAAGAAATTATATCTATTTTGTCGCTTAACCCGAAGCCACAGTATCAGAGTGACGAAGGGAGAGTTTACGGACTTTCTTATAAAAATTACAATGTTAAGTTTAAGTGTAACGAAAAAGAAATTACAGTAATAGAAATCGGGTGAGAAAAATGGTAGTAACAAGACCAGGCTTTTATAAAGATTTTAAGTGTATTGCAGATAAATGTAATGACTCTTGTTGTGTAGGTTGGGAAATTGTTGTAGATAGAGAAACAAGAGAAAAATATAATAATATGAAAGGTGGTTTTGGCGAAAAGATAAGGGCAAATTTAGTGAAAGATGATGCTGGTTCTACTTGCTTTAAGCTTGATGAAAATGAGCGTTGTCCGTTTCTTAATAAAAATAATCTTTGTGATATTATTATAAATTGTGGTGAAGAGTTGCTTTGTGGTATCTGCACTGAACATCCTCGATTTTATAACGAATTTTCCGAATCAATAGAGTGTGGTCTGGGGCTTTGTTGCGAAGAAGTGTGCAGACTGCTATTAGAAACAGAGAAGCCTTTAGAATATGTAACGGAAATTGTACCTGAAGATGAGATTTCAATAGGCCTTTGTCTTGATGAAAGTGTACACGAGGACTATATTGCACTTTATATTCTCAGAGCGAAGATATTTGAAATTCTCAACAGTAATATAAGCTTTGATTGTAAGATTAACTCTCTCAAACAAATAGTTGAAGAAGCAACAAATGAAAAAATTGTATTTGACAGTGATGGTGCAATTTTAGCAAGATACGAAGAAACTGAACCGATAAACATCGAATGGACTGAATATTTTAATTTTTTGAAAGATAACATTTGCGATTATTTAGAAAAAGAAAAGCCGTTTGACGAAACGACAAACGGCAATAAGATTTATTCAAAAATTCTTTCTTACATAATTTTCAGACATTTAAGCAGTTCTGTTTATGAAGATAACGCAAGTTTAAAAGAATATTTAAATTTCTGCGTTTCGGCGGTAAGATTTATAAAACTTTGCGATATGAAAACTTATTGCGAAACAAATAAACTTACATTGACTGACAGAATTGAAAATGTCAAAAGATGGTCAAAACAAATCGAGTATAGTGATTTGAATGTTGATATTCTTGTTTTTGAAAACTAAATAATGTCTTTGATTTCAGCTAATGCTCTGACAATATAAGTTGGTTTTATATTGTCAGGGCAAATTTCATTATTTTTGTTAAACCATATGGTCTTAATGTTATAGTTTGCACCACCGATTATATCAGCAGAAAGACTGTCACCTATAATAATGACATCTTCTTTTGGGGGATTATTAAGACTAGTAAAGCAATAATCAAAAAATTCCTTTTGCGGTTTGCTTATGCCAATATCTTCGGATAAAAACATTTTATCAAAAAATTTTTTGAAACCACTTATACTAAGTCGATTTTCTTGCACCGCTCTGAAGCCATTAGAAACAACATAAAGTTGGTGCTTTTCAGAAAGATATTCTAAAAGTTCTTTTGCACCCTCAACCTCAAAGGCGGATTCTGCAATACCATTTTCAAATAATTCTTCAATTAAAGAACCATCAAAAACGATGTTTAATTTTTCTAAAATGATATTCCATCTATTAGCTCTTAAGTATGCTTTGTTTATTTCACCATTTTCAAGTCTTTTCCAGATTTTTATATTTTCTCTTATAAATGTTTCAAAAACATTGTCGCAATAAGGTAGATTGAAATCATTGAAAATTTTAATTATTGAATGCCTTGCACATTCATTGAAATCTATTAAAGTATTGTCAATATCAAGTAAAATTATCATAAATCCACCTTTGTAGCAGTATTAACTACATATTGAAAAGAAGCTTCATCAATGGTATCTTTTTTACTTCCGTTAGCGGCGTAACATTCGTCTGCTGACGGAATTCTGTTATTTGTAAGTGAAAGCTCGGTGCAAGCAACATCTAAAACATCGCATACGCTGTCACCGTTGAGGTCGCCAGCGACAATAATTTTATAGTCACTTACCTTTTCACCATTTTCATAAATTGAAATTATAGTGCCTGTGCCTAAAAATTCTGTTGTTGAAGTTTTAAAGCTTGCAGAAATTTCGTAGGTTACATTGTCAGAGAAATTTACAAGAGATTCAATGTCGTTGCATAAATCAAGCTTTGTGAAAACAAAATCATCATCTATGGTAGTGTCGGTGTTTTCTACTGGTGCAACAAAAATTTCAGGGATATTTTCAGTGTTTATAATATGTGTGCAATTAAGACAAGTTCGCTGCTTTTCGCCCTCTTCTTCCATTGTAGGTTCTTTTGTAGTAACCCACTCAGATGGTGCGTGAACAACTTCTGTAGTTGTGTAAGATTTTTTAACTTCTGCTGTGTAGTTCGGAGAAGAGTAAACCTCACAAGTGATTTTACAGTCAGAGTAATTCATTCCGTAAATCCAGTGATAATTACCAAAGCTTTTTACATCAGGTGAAAAAGCAATTTCTTCAACATCTGTCTTTGGATTATATCTGTAAACTATGTCTTTTGTGTTGTAGTAGAGGTAATAATTGTCGCTTAAAAGCTTTGTGTAACTTCCACCGTAAAAACCACCTGAAGTTGTCCAGGTATCTTTTATTTCCTTTAAAATGGTAGAGTCACCAGTGGTTGTATCATTTAGTTTACATAAGTTTTTGTTTGCTGTGTCAAAGTAATAAATTTCATTATCTATAAGTTGAAAAGCAGTTTGTGAGTTTTGCCAGTAGTAATTATCATAAGTGGTGTCAGTAGGGAATGAGAAAAAGTCAGTTGCGGTGTGTCCTGTTGCTTTTAAACCTTTGGTTGAAAGCAGAAAGTTTTCATGGGTAACTTTGCCATACATATCCCATACAGGGTCATCCCAAGTAACATCTACATGGTATGGTTTATTGTCGATGTAAACTATATTCCACGCGTGGTTAAGTGTGTCGGAAGAACAGTAAAGTGTTTTAATTCCTACTTGTTCAAGAAGATAGTCATAAGCTAACGCATAACCCATACAAACACCCGTTTTTAAAACAATAATTCCGTATGCGTTACGGGCACTGACAGGTAATGAATTGTTGTTTAGATTTTCATAGTCATAAGAACAGTGTAAAGCAAGTTTGTCGTGTAAAATAAGAGCTTTTTCTACATCTGAAAGGTCGGTGTTATCTTTAACTCCTATTAACAGCTTTTCCGTTTCGAGAACCAATTCATTGTACATAACCGTATATTCTTCTTTTGTATAACGAGAATAAAACTGGATTTGTGTGTATTTGCTACCAGAGTAACCTAAGCCCATAGAACCAATTCTGAAAAGCTCGGGTAAGTTGTACCAGATAAGCTCTTGCAATGCTGTTTTTACTGCATCAGTTTTAGGTATGTTAAATTGACTTACATCAATAGACGCTATAGTATTGGTATTACCATTGACAGTCTTCAGTTGTTCAACCATATATTCATTAAATTCGTTTATGTTAAAATAGGTTGAAAGGTCTAATGTGGAGATGGCAGCATCGTAAAAAGTTGGCTCTTCAAATTCTACATCAGAAGAAAAAAATTCGACTGCAAAAGCAAAATTTGTGTTTATTATTAAAAGAATTAAAGTAAGGGTTAATATGAGGGTATTTTTTGTAAGCTTTTTCATAGAATCACCACCATAATTTAATTATACACTAACTCAACAAAAACGGTCAATTCATTATATGTATGAAAAAATATTGTTCTGTTTATGAAAAATGCACACCACATTTGTGGTGTGCATTTTGATTGAAAATATATGAATTAAAGTTTTTCTATTTTATCAGCAAGTTTTTCTAACCAATCGCCTTCGAAAAGTTCAATTGCACCTGCGTCAACCGCAGCGGCTAATTTGTTGTTGATTGGTAATTTTGCAACTGTATCTACCGAATGTGTTTCAGCAATTTCATCAATGTGACTGTCACCGAAAATACTGTGACATTTTTTACAGTCAGGACATTCGAAATATGACATATTCTCAACAAAACCTAACACAGGAATATTCATAAGCGAAGCCATTTTGATTGCTTTTTCAACAATCATACCAACTAATTCCTGAGGTGATGCAACAATAACAATTCCGTCAACAGGAATACTCTGGAAAACTGTAAGAGGTACATCACCAGTGCCTGGTGGCATATCAACAAACATAAAGTCAACATCATTCCAGATAACATCTGTCCAGAATTGCTTTACAGTACCTGCAATAACAGGACCACGCCATACAACAGGGTCAGTTTCGTTTTCGAGTAAAAGGTTTACAGACATAACCTCAATGCCTGTTTTTGTAGTGCAAGGTAAAATTCCTTGCTCTGTGCCTTCAGCTCTGCATTTTAAACCAAATGCTTTTGGAATTGACGGACCGGTAATATCGGCATCAAGAATAGCAGTAGAAAAACCGCGTCTTTTCATTGAAACTGCTAAAAGTGAAGTGATAAGTGATTTACCAACGCCACCTTTACCACTTACAACACCAATAACTTTTTTAATATTTGAAAGCTGGTGTGGTTTTTCTAAAAGGCTTTTAGGGTCGCGTGAAGAACAGTTCTGACTGCAACTGCTACAATCGTGTGTACATTCGCTCATTTAAAATCATCTCCTAATAATGTAATAGGTATGATACCACACAAAAGCTCAAATATCAAGGTGTAGTAAAATTTAATTCAAATTGCACTATAAATTAAAAATTGCGGGGTGTATTTTGTATATGAAAAACTATTGACATTTGCTTGTATTTTTTATATAATGCAATGTGCGATTGTCTGTAATTACGAAAATCAGACAAATAAATTTGTAAAACAGGTTGTTATTTTACCCACTACTTTCACTACTTAAATAATCTACCTGAATAATAGATAGGAGTAAATAAAAATGAAAAGAACTTATCAGCCTAAGAAAAGACACAGAAAAATGGAACACGGCTTCCGTAAAAGAATGGCAGACAGAAACGGTCGCAAGGTACTTGCTCGCCGTAGAAGAAAAGGCAGAAAGCAACTTACTTACTAAGAATTAGCCTGAATCCGAGGAGAGAACAAGTGTCACACTTTGTCACACTAAAACTAAACGGTGATTTTCGCCGTCTTTACAATAGAGGTAGGGCTGTAACGAATCCTGCGTTGGTTATGTACTATTCTAAAAACCGCGCGGGAATTTGTCGTATTGGTATAACTACCGGTAAAAAAATCGGTAATGCAGTAGAGCGTAACCGTTCAAGACGCGTTATAAGAGAAGCCTTCAGAAGTGTGGTTAAAGATATTGACGGCGATTTTGACATTGTTTTTGTTGCGAGAAGTAAAACAAAATATCAGAAAAGCACATATATTGAAAAAGTTATGCGTGATATGATGTTAAGTGAAAATATGCTTAAAACCGAAAGTAATGGTGCAGAAGAATGAAAAATGCACTATTAAAAATGCTTGGGTTTTATCAAAGAAAGATTTCACCACTTTTTCCACCTAGATGTCGTTATTACCCGACTTGTTCGCAATATGCAAAAGATGCTATTGAAATTCACGGAGTATTTAAAGGTATAATTCTTGCCATCGGTCGACTTATGCGTTGCAATATTTTATTCCCTGGTGGTGTGGACCCTGTTCCACCTAAAAAAGAGAAAAAATGCAATTGTAAGGGCAACCATCAAAAATGAAAGGATACCAAGATAAATGGCAGCAATTTACGAAGGTATTAGAACGCTTTTATTGCCAGTTTTCAGTTTGCCACTCAGTTGGTTTTACGATTTGACAGGTAGCTATGTTTTAGCAATTTTCTTGCTTACAATTATTATAAGATTAGCGCTTTTACCTGTTTCAATCAAACAACAGAAAAACTCAGCAAAACAAACAAGACTTAATGCAAAAGTAAACAGGATTAAACAAAAATACGCTAACAATCAACAAAAAGCACAGCAGGAAATCCAGGCGCTTTACCAACGCGAAGGCTTTGGTGCAGCTAATATGGGTTGTATGCCAATGATGATTCAGATGATTGTTATGATTGGTCTTTATGGTGTTATGTATAAACCACTTACAAGTGTGTTAAGATTCAGTGATGAAAAAATTACCGCTATAAAGGAAGTTATGAAAACTGCACTTGATGCAGCTACCCAAAATAACAAACGCGGCTCTGTTGATATGTCTGAAATCAGTATTCTTAAAAATTTCGGCGATTATGCCGGAGAACTTAAAGATGCTATAGGTGCAGAGGCACTCGGTGAATTAGCAGAATTCAGTGAGAAATTCACATTTTTAGGTCTTGACCTTTCTGTTACACCAGATAAAAGTCATTTTGACTCTTACTGGCTTATTCCGATTTTAGCTTGTATTACTGCAGCACTTTCTTCAGTTTATATGTATTTAAAACAAAGAAAGCAAAATCCTGAAATGGCTAAAAACCCTGCTATGGGATGTATGTCATTTATGTCACCTGCTATGTCACTTATTTTTACATTTATGTTCCCGACAGGTGTTGGCGTTTACTGGATTATTTCAAACATTATTGCATTTGTTCAACAAGTAGGACTTTCTATTTTCTACAGTCCTAAAAAAGTTATTGCACAACAGATGGTAGATGAAACTGTTGTAAGGCGTTCAAAAGAAAACACTACAAAATTACGCGTAGAAAACGAAAAGAAATAAGGTGTTACTATGATTAAAGAAGCAATTGGTGTTGCATCTACAATAGATGAAGCAAGAAAAATAGCAACCCAGAACCTTAATGCACCGTTAGATGCAGATGTTAAGGTTGAAATTATATCAATGCCAAAGAAAAAGGTTTTAGGCCTTTTCGGTGGTGCAGACGCAAAAGTTAAAGCTTTTTATGATGATGGTGTAGAAGAAGTTAAAAAAGCACCTGAGAAAAAGCAAGAAAATAAAAAAGCAGAACCTAAAAAAGAAAATAAACCAGCTAAAAAAGAAACTCCAAAAAAGAAAGAACCTGAAATTGACCTTTCAGGTATCGAAGCAAAAGAGACAGATGCTACAAATTATCTTAAATCAATTCTTGTTGGTATGGGATTTTCTGATGCAAATGTAACTGTTAAAGAAACAGAAGAAGATTTATTCTTCGAAATTACTTGCGGTGAAGATTATGGTAACATCATCGGCAGACGCGGTGAAACACTTGATGCACTTCAATATCTCACAAGACTTTATGTGAACCGTGCAGATAAAGATGGTAAAAGAGTTGCACTCAATGTTGGTGATTACAGAAAACGCCGTGAAGAAACTCTTAAATCACTTGCAAAGCGTCAGGCTCAGAGAGCTATTAAATATCGCAGAAGCTGTGTGCTTGAACCAATGAATCCTTATGAACGCCGTATTATTCATACTGCAGTTCAGGAAATTGAGGGCGTTTCATCACACTCAGTAGGTGAGGGTGAAAACAGAAGAGTTGTTATTGTTTCTGATGATTGTGATAATCAAAGACGCGGTGGCTATTCAAGAGACCGCAGAAATAACAACGGTGGCAGAAGAGATAACAGAAGACCACAGTATGTTCCTGAAACTTCAAAAGAGCCAAGAGAACAAAAGGTAGATGCTACAGGTTCTTCTCGTTATGGCAAAATCGAGCCAAAACACACAGCGGAATAAATTTCCCTTGACAACCCTATTAAATAGGTATAATATAACTTATATAGTTTAAATCTATGATTAAGAGAGTAGGAACGGAGAGTTTCTTCAGAGAGCATACCGGTTGGTGAAAGGTATGAGTTACATCGTTCTGAAAACCACTTAAGAGTGCTTTGTGAAGCGTTTTACGATAAACTTAGCCGTGTAAGTCGCGTTAAGACTTCTCGAGTGGCAGTATTATACTGCAATTTGGGTGGAACCGTGGAGTATTATGCTTCATCCCATATTTATGGGGTGAAGCATTTTTATTTTTTATAAAATAAAACAGATATTTGTGAAAGGTGGAATATATATGATTAAAGTTACACTTCGTGATGAAGTAAAGGAGTTTCCAAAAGGAACTACACCTGCTGATATAGCAAAAGAAATCAGTATGGGGCTTTACAGAAATCTTTGTGCTTGTACAGTAAATGGTGTAATGGCAGATGTAAGAACAGAATTAAATGAAGATTGTGAGGTTAATCTTCTCACATTTGAAAGTGAAGAGGGTAAACACGCATTTTGGCATACTGCATCTCACATTTTAGCACAGGCGGTAAAAAGACTTTATCCTGAAACAAAACTTGCAATTGGTCCTGCAATTGATAATGGTTTCTATTATGATTTTGATTCAGAGGTTTCATTTACACCTGAAACTTTAGAAAAAATCGAAGCAGAAATGAAAAAAATTGTAAAAGAAGATATTGAACTCGAAAAATTCCTTGTAGAGCCTGATGAAGCAATAAAGCTTATGGAAGAAAAGGGCGAGATTTACAAGGTTGAGCTTATAAAAGAACACGCAGGTAAAAATGAGCCTATCAGTTTTTATAAACAAGGTGAATTTGTTGATGTTTGCGCTGGTCCTCACATTCTTTCAACAGGTAAGGTAAAGGCAATTAAACTTACTGCTTGTACTGGTGCTTACTGGCGTGGTGACCAAAATAACAAAATGCTTCAGAGAATTTACGGTACAGCATTTCCTAAAGCATCTGAATTAGAAGAGCATCTTTTGAGAATTGAAGAAGCGAAAAAACGCGACCACAACAAATTAGGTAGAGAACTTGAAATTTTTACAACAGTTGACTCTATCGGTCAGGGCTTGCCAATTCTTCTTCCAAAGGGTACATTTATTGTGCAGACTCTTCAAAGATTTGTTGAAGATGAAGAAGCAAGAAGAGGTTGGGTTCGTACAAAAACACCTCTTATGGCAAAGAGCGACCTTTATAAAATTTCAGGTCACTGGGACCACTATAAAGATGGTATGTTTGTATTAGGTGACGAAGAAAAAGATAACGAAGTTTTTGCACTTCGCCCTATGACTTGCCCATTCCAATATCAGGCATATTTAAACAGAGCGCGTTCTTACAGAGACCTCCCAATGCGTCTTGCAGAAACATCAACTCTTTTCAGAAATGAATCTTCAGGTGAAATGCATGGTCTTAGCCGTGTAAGACAGTTCACAATTTCAGAAGGTCACCTTATGTGTACTCCTGAACAGCTTGCAGATGAATTTGAGCGTTGTCTTGACCTTTGCATATTTATGCTTAAAACTCTCGGTCTTTACGAAGATGTTTCTTACCGCTTCTCTCAATGGGACCCACAGGACAGAGAGAAATATATCGGTACAGAGGAACAGTGGAACGAAGCTCAGGGTGTGATGAAAGAAATTCTTGATAACCTCAATATTGATTATAAAATCGGTGTTGGTGAAGCTGCGTTCTATGGCCCTAAACTTGACATTCAGATTAAGAATGTTCATGGTAAAGAAGATACTTTAATTACAATTCAAATTGACCAGATGCTTGCAGAAAAATTCGGTATGGAATATGTTGCAAAAGATGGTACAAAGAAAAATCCTTATATTATTCACCGTACATCTATTGGGTGCTACGAGAGAACTCTTGCACTTCTTATTGAAAAATATGCAGGCGCATTCCCACTCTGGCTCGCACCTGAACAGATGAGAATTCTTCCTATTTCAGAAAGACATCACGATGCTTGTTATGAACTCAAAAACAAACTCGAGGCAAATGGTCTTCGTGTAACAGTTGACGACAGAGCAGAGAAAACAGGCTACAAAATCCGTGAAGCACAGCTTGAAAAAATACCATATATGCTTATTCTAGGCGACAACGAAATTGAAAACGATTCACTTTCAGTAAGAAGCAGAAAGAATGGCGATATGGGTTCAATGAAAGTTGACGAATTTGTCAAAATGGCGATAGAGGAAGTTGAAAGCAAAAAGCTGTAAGCTTTTTGAATGCAAAATGCAAAATGCAGAATGCAGAATTTCGGAAACGCTACGCGTTTGATTATAATTATCATTGAATAATAAAAACTACATCCTATTATTTAAGTTGATTTTAGTACCAACTATAAATGATAGGGTGTAGTCTTTTTACTGTTTCTAATTCCTAATTTCTGTTTCCTGTTTCCTAAAAACCCCTTACAAAGTCAGACTTTGTAAGGGGTTTTAAAGTTTAATTATTCAGCTTTTGGAGCATAAAGGTCTTTAAGACGAAGGAGATGTTCGTATCTCTCTGTAGCTGTTTTCTCTGAAAGTGCGAAGAGTTCTTCTGCTCTTTCTGGGAATGAGCGTGTAAGAGAAGCGTAACGAGCTTCGTTAAGAAGGAATTCACGGTAGCTGCCTGTTGCAGGTTTGCTATCAATTGTGAATGGGTTCTTGCCTTCTGCTTTAAGAGCTGGGTTGTAACGGAACATATTCCAGTAACCACAGTCAACAGCTTTCTTCATTTCAACCTGGCAGTTAACCATACCACCTTTGATTGAGTGCATTTCGCATGGAGAGTAAGCAATAATAAGTGATGGACCATTGTAAGCTTCAGCTTCTTTAATTGCTTTAAGAGTTTGGTTCTGGTCAGCACCCATAGCGATTTGTGCTACATATACATAACCGTAGCTCATAGCGATTTCAGCAAGGCTCTTCTTAGCAACAGCTTTACCAGCAGCAGCGAACTGAGCAACCTGACCGATATTTGAAGCTTTAGAAGCTTGACCACCTGTATTTGAGTAAACTTCTGTATCGAATACCATAATGTTTACATCTTCACCGGAAGCAAGAACATGGTCAACACCGCCGAAGCCGATGTCGTATGCCCAACCGTCACCACCGAAGATCCATACAGATTTCTTTGAAAGGTATTCTTTATTAGCAAGAATTGATTTGCAGTTGTCACAGCAAGCACCGTCACCGAGAGCAGCAACAAGAGCATCAGTAGCAGCAGCATTTGCTTCACCATCATTTACTGTATCAAGGTATGCTTTTGCTTTTTCTTTAAGGTCATCAGAAGCTTTGTCTGAGGTAAGAATGTTTTCAACTTTAGCAATAAGGCTGTTACGGATAGCGTTCTGACCAAGAAGCATACCGAAACCGTGTTCAGCGTTATCTTCAAAGAGTGAGTTAGCCCATGCAGGACCCTGACCCTTAGCATTTACTGTATATGGTGATGTTGCAGCAGGACCACCCCAGATTGAAGAACAACCTGTTGCATTAGAAATATACATTCTGTCACCGAAGAGTTGTGTTACGAGACGAGCGTAAGCTGTTTCAGCACAACCAGCACATGAGCCTGAGAACTCAAGAAGAGGTTTCTTGAACTGGCTTGAGATAAGGTTAGCAGAAGAAGCAATACCTTCTTTTTCTGTTACATTGTCTACGCAGTAATCAAATGCTGCTTGTTGAGCATCCTGACTTTCACGAGAAACCATTTTAAGTGATGCAGTAGGACAAACGCCAACACAAACACCGCAACCCATACAATCCATAGGTGAAATAGCGAGTGTGTATTTGAAGCCTTTGTTTGTAACTGCTTTTTCTTTTGTAGCAACTTTTGTGATTTCAGGAGCATTAGCTGCTTCTTCTTCACTCATTGCGAATGGACGGATTGTAGCGTGAGGACAAACGTAAGCACATTTGTTACAACCTACGCAAGTGTCGTTGTTCCATTCAGGAACCATAACTGCAACACCGCGTTTTTCGTAAGCAGAAGCACCTTGTTCGAATGTACCGTCTGCGTGGTCCATAAATACAGAAACAGGAAGAGCGTCACCATTCATGTTACCAACTGGTTTCATGATGTTGTCAACCATTTTAACGAGTTTAGCTGGACCTTCTGCTTTTTCTGCAGCAGCAGAATCAACTGCATTTGCCCAATCAGCAGGAACATCGTATTTTTTGAATGCACCGAAACCAGCGTCAATAGCTTTATGGTTCATATCAACGATATCCTGACCTTTTTTGAGGAACTTCATAGCAGCGTTCTTCATGTAGCCGATTGCATCTTCTTTAGGAAGAACATTAGCAAGTGCGAAGAATGAAGCCTGAAGAATTGTGTTTGTTCTCTTACCGAGACCGATTTCAGCAGCTAAGTCAATAGCATTAACTGTGTAAAGTTGAATGTTGTTCTTAGCAATATATTGTTTTGTTTCAGCATTGAGTTTTTCAGCAACTTCAGCGTCTGACCACTGGCAGTTGATAAGGAATACACCGCCTGGTTTAACATCGTTAACAATCTTGAAACCTTTTTCAATGTAAGCAGGTGTATGACAAGCAACAAAGTCTGCTTTGTTTACATAGTAAGGGCTCTTGATTGGTTTGTCGCCGAAACGAAGGTGAGAAATTGTAACGCCACCTGTTTTCTTTGAGTCATATTGGAAATATGCTTGTACATATTTGTCAGTATGGTCACCGATGATTTTAATAGAGTCTTTGTTAGCACCAACAGTACCGTCACCGCCAAGACCCCAGAATTTACACTCAATAGTACCTTCTGCAGCAGTTGCAGGAGCTTCTTTTTCTTCAAGTGAAAGGTAAGTAACATCATCGTTAATACCGAGTGTAAAGTGTTTCTTTGGTTCAGCCTTTGCGAGTTCATCATATACAGCAAATACTGATGCAGGTGGTGTATCTTTTGAACCAAGACCGTAACGACCGCCTGTTACTGTAAGACCTGTTTTGCCACATGCTTCAAGAGCAGCAACAACATCGAGGTAAAGTGGTTCACCAATAGAACCTGGTTCTTTAGTTCTGTCAAGAACAGCAATCTTTTTAACTGTTGCAGGAAGAGCTGCACAGAATTTGTCAGCAGCGAATGGTCTGTAAAGTCTAACTTTAAGAAGACCAACTTTTTCGCCTTTTGCTAAGAGGTAGTCAATAACTTCTTCTGCTACATCACAGAATGAACCCATTGCTACGATAACTCTTTCAGCATCTTCTGCACCGTAGTAGTTGAAGAGTTGGTAGTTAGTGCCGAGTTTAGCATTAACTTTGCCCATATATTCTTCTACGATTGCAGGAACTTCATCATAGAATTTATTACATGCTTCTCTGTGTTGGAAGAAAATGTCACCATTTTCGTGAGAACCACGCATTACAGGATGTTCTGGGTTAAGAGCTCTCTGACGGAATGCGTCAACAGCGTCCATATCGCACATTTCTTTGAGGTCTTCGTAGTCCCAGATTTCAATTTTCTGAATTTCGTGAGAAGTACGGAAACCGTCGAAGAAGTTAATGAAAGGAACACGGCTCTTGATTGTTGCAAGGTGAGCAACAGCGCCTAAGTCCATAACTTCTTGTGTGTTTGTTTCAGCGAGCATTGCGAAACCTGTCTGACGACAAGCATAAACGTCTGAATGGTCACCGAAAATATTAAGTGCGTGAGAAGCTACGCAACGAGCTGAAACATGGAAAACTGATGGGAGAAGTTCACCAGCAATTTTGTACATGTTAGGAATCATTAAAAGAAGACCTTGTGATGCTGTGTAAGTTGTAGTAAGAGCACCAGCTGCGAGTGAGCCGTGAACTGTACCTGCAGCACCTGCTTCAGATTGCATTTCAGCAACTTTTACAGTTGTACCGAAAATGTTTTTTTGACCTTGAGCAGACCATTGGTCAACATAGTCAGCCATTGGGCTTGAAGGTGTGATTGGGTAGATGCCGGCAACTTCTGTGAAAGCGTATGAGACATACGCAGCCGCATTGTTACCGTCCATGGTTTTCATTTTACGTGCCATTGGATTTTGCCTCCTATGAATTTTAATTTTAAACATATCTATTCTATCACTAAAAAGCAAAATTGTAAACATTAAATCGTTAAAAATTCTACAAAAAAAGTGGAAAAATTACTATATTTAAGTAAAATATATATCCATATTGTAGAAAGATGGCAATATCATTGACAAAAACGATATAATTTTGTATAATGTGGAAATCATATTTTAATATGGTGCATTATAATTTGTTTTTGAAAGGAGCAAGTCCTATAATGGATGACGCCGGACCTAGTATTATTTTTAATTCAATTGAGCCAATGATGGGCACACTCGAAGTAACAGCAAATGCTAAATCACTTATATGGCAAATACCGTTACTTATAATTCTTATTTTAGTTAATGCATTTTTTGCAATGAGTGAAATCGCAATTATTTCACTTAATGATGCAAAAGTTGAAAAGCAAGCCGATGAGGGCAACAAAAAAGCAAAACAAGTTTTAAAGCTTATAAAAAATCCAAGCAAATTTTTATCTACAATTCAGATTGGTGTTACACTTGCAGGTTTCTTGGCATCTGCTTCTGCTGCTACAACTTTAGCAGAAATGCTTACTGCAGTAGTTGTAAACTCAACTGGTGTAAAAGAAAGTATTATTTCACCAATTGCTGTTGTACTTATTACAATTGTTGTGTCTTACTTTACACTTGTATTCGGTGAATTGGCACCTAAAAGAATCGGCATGCAGATTCCTGAAAAAATCGCATATAAAGTAGTAGGTGTTTTAAGAACAATTTCAAAAATAACTTCACCATTTGTAAAGGTTCTTTCAGTATCCACTAACGGTGTTGTAAGACTTTTAGGCTTTGACCCTAACGCATCTGAAGAGGTTGTTACTGAAGAAGAAATCAGAATGATGGTAGATGTAGGTCAGGAAAAAGGTGTTATTGAAGATGTTCAGAAAGAAATGATTAACAACATCTTTGAATTTGATGACCTTAACGCTGGTGACATTATGACACACCGTACAGATGTTACTGCAGTCGATGTTGAAGATGCTGATATAGAAAGTTTTGTTAACCTGGCTATTGAAAAAGGGTATTCAAGAATTCCTGTTTATGAAGGCGAAATTGATAATATAATCGGTCTTATATATGTTAAAGACTTACTTAAATATGTAGGTAAATCTGTTCCTGCAAAATCAAGTCTTAAAAAGTTAGCAAGAGAAGCGTATTTTATCCCTGAAACAAAATCCTGTGGTGAATTGTTTACAGAAATGAGTGCTAAAAAAATTCAGATGGCAATTGTTGTTGATGAATATGGTGGCACAGCAGGTATTCTTACACTTGAAGATTTGGTTGAAGCAATTATGGGTAATATTCAGGACGAATATGACCAGGAAGATGAAGAAATTAGGAAAATTGACGATAATACATTCACAGTTGATGGTACAATTGATATTGAAGAAATTGAAGAGCTTATAGGCAAAGACCTACCACAGGGTGATTATGAAACTCTCGCCGGCTTTATAATTGACCAACTTCAATTCTTACCTAAAGACGGTGAAATGAACGAAGTGGAATTTGAAAATGTTAAGTTCACAGTTCTCAAAGTTGATGAACGCAGAATAGAAAAAATTAAAGTCGAAATTATTCCGCTCCCTGAAGCAGAGAATGATGACGATGAGGATGAAGATGATTAAAAAAGAAACTCAGCATTTTTGCTGGGTTTCTTTTTTAATCAGGGACTAGGGACTAGAGGCTAGGGACTAGGGATCAGGAATCAGATAAAAATAAATAAGTTCTGTCATTTGTACAGTGGTCAGTGAGTCAGTAAGTCAGTGGTCAGTCAAACTACAAGTGAAAAGCAACAAGGTCTATCATTTAAAGTTTATTTTAACATCAACTAAAAATGATAGAATGATTTAATTTATAGCGAAGCTCTGCTTCCTGTTTCCTACTTCCTGTTTATTCTAATAGTCTTGATTTTCGCTTTTTTCTGTGCTATTATAAAAGGGCTTTAAAAATATATTTTAAGGGGTATTGAAAATGAAAAAGGTAAGTATTTTATTAGTTGTGGCAATTATGCTTTTTACATCAGTTATGAGTGTAAGTGCTGCTAATGTTTTTAGTGAGGATTCACACTTTTCTATTGATGTAGGTGATGAATACGAGTATGTAAAAGAAAACAGCACAGATGTTTTGTTTTACTTTGTAAAGGCTGATGGCGTTACAAATATAACTGTAAATTATGTTGCAAACACAGACAAAGAATGTCTTAAAAATTTAACACAAGAGAATTATGATTCTTATGCAAAGGTATTTAAAGCAACAATGACTTCACAATATGAACAACAACAAATTAAAGCAGATGTTGAGGTTGTTTCAGTTGAAAGCAAAGACCTTTCAAGTGGTTACACAGCACTTATATCAGTTATTAAAACAAAGATTCAGGATACAGTATTTTATCAGAAAATGTATCAGTTTGCAGGTGTTGATTTTGTTTATACACTTGGACTTACAGCAGATAATACTGATACAATAAACGAGCTTGATGCAATTGCAGTCACCTTTAAAATGACTGAAGATGAGCTTGTGCCATCAGAAGATACAATAGTTCCTGCAGGAACAACAAAAAATGAAGAAGATCCTGACATATTGGTGCCTGTTATTGTAATTATCGGTGCGATTGTCGGTGGTATTGTTGGTATTGTAATGAATAAAAACCAAAAGAAAAAAAGAGAAGCACAGCTCGGGGCACCACTTCAATCTACTTTTGATACACAGCAAGCACAAGAAATTCAGGCAGAGTTCGGAAATCAGGGGACAGAAAATAGGGACTTATAATTGAAAATTGAAAGTTGAAAATTTCGGAACTGCGTTAGCAATTATAATTAAATTACAAAAATATAAGTTCTATCATTTAAAGTTTTTCGTAAACTAAAAATGATAGAACTTTTTGCTATATGTTGCAGAGCAACACGATATATTAGAAATGCGATATATACTCGCTTTGCTCGTATGCGATATGCCTTTGGCACAAACTGACCACTGACTTACTGACCACTGTACCAATGGTAGATCTTTTTTATTTTTATCCAATCCCTAGTCCCTAGTCCCTGATTTTTTCTTCGCCACTGCACAAGTCAAACACACCACATCCGAAGCCCCTGCAATAAGAAGAGTTTTTGCACATTCATCAAGTGTTGCGCCAGTTGTTTTTATATCGTCACAAAGCAATATTCTTTTGTCGAGAATATCAATTTCGGGGTTTACTGAAAATACACCGAGCAGATTACCTTTTCTTAAATTTTCGTCAAGAAAATGCTGGTCGCCTGTTTCATAAGTTTTAGAAAGCAAATTTTCGCAGGGTAATTCTAATATATCACACATTTTTCGTGTGAGTAATTCCGCCTGATTAAATCCGCGTTCCTTTTGCTTTTTCTTGTGCATTGGCACAAATGTAACTAAATCCACTGAATATTCTGAAAGATTGTTAATGTAACATTTTGCCATCTGCTCTGCTAAAATGTCAGCAACTTCTGTTTTCTTGCGGAATTTTAAAAGTTTTATAGAATTACTTGCAGTGCCCTCATAATAAAGTGGAGCAGAAATTGCTTCGTAATATGATTTATGATTTTTACAAGCACAATCTTCTTTATTGCATCCGCATTTAAAACATATTTCGCCGGTTATTTCGTGAAGATTATCTTCACATTTCTGACAGATTTCTTCGTTGTGCTTTATTACACAGGTACAGTAACGGCATCTGTTAGGAAATAAAAATGTAACAAGAAAATCTTTTAATTCGTGTATATCCATCAGAATTCAGCCTTTAAAAAGTGAGATAAAGCAGAGTAACGCTTTGATTTTTTATCATTCTCAGTCATTCTGTAAACTAAGTCTGCAGAGCCTACTGTAATTAACATATCTTTCGCTCTTGTAACTGCGGTGTATAAAAGATTGCGGTACGAAAGCTCTGGAACAACACCAATTACAGGCATAATAACTGCTTTAAATTCGCTACCCTGACTTTTGTGTACTGTTATAGCGTACGATAAGTCTAGTTCGCTTAAATTTTCTGCGGCGAGTTCTGCAATTCGTCCGTCAAAATTTATTGTTACAAGTCCGTTTTGTGTATTGATTTTTTCTAAAATTCCAATATCTCCATTGAAAATTCCGTTACCTTTTTCGTTTTCACTTTCCCATTCAATATTGTAATTGTTTTTGGTCTGCATTACTTTGTCACCTTCGCGGAACAACTGACCTGCAACAACTATTTCTTGTTTGGTGTCATCTTTCGGGTTCAAAACATTCTGTAAAATTTTATTTAAGTTTATAGTACCGGTTTCACCTTTTTTAGATGGACAGATAACTTGAATATCTGAAAGAGGGTCCCATCCATATGCTTTTTTCAGTCTTTCGGCACAAAGCTCTGCGACAGTCTGAGATGCTAAAAATGTTGACTGCCTTTCCATATGAAAAAAATCTTTGTTGTCATTTTTTAAGTCAGGCATTTCACCACGCACGATTTTGTGTGCGTTGCTGACTATTTTGCTTTCCATAGCCTGACGGAATACTTTATTAAGTTCAATAACAGGGATAACCTCTGCTTTTATTAAATCGTGTAAAACATTACCTGCACCAACAGGTGGTAACTGGTCAGAGTCGCCAACTAAAATAAGTCTGCAACCTAAAGGTAACGCATCTAAAAGACTTGCAAAAAGTGAAATATCTACCATTGAAAGCTCGTCTAAAATAAGAGCGTTGCAATCAAGTGGGTTTTTAGTGTCGCGTCTGAAAACAGGCTTATCATCTTCGTCCCATTCAACCTCTAAAAGTCGGTGAATAGTCTTTGCTTCTCTGCCTGTTAATTCAGTCATTCTTTTAGCTGCTCTGCCAGTAGGTGCGGCGAGCGCAATATCAAGCTGTTGTTTCTCAAATACTTTAATAATACCCTTTATTGCAGTGGTTTTACCAGTACCCGGTCCACCTGTTAAAATTAAAAGACCTTTGTTTGCGGCAGTAGCAATTGCCATTCTCTGCAATTCTTCATATTTTATATCGTTTTCGTATTCAATATCGTCAATAGTTTTAGCTAAAGTACTCATTCTTGGTGGGGGGAATTTTGCTACAACGCTCATTCTTTCTGCAATTCGTTTTTCATCTCTGTAAGATGAGGGCAAAAATACGAATTCAGTATTATCAATTATATATGTTTTAAGTTGTGCAACTGAAACCAATGAATCAATAGTAATGTCGATTGTATCTTCATTGGTAGAAAGTAAATCTGCACAGGGTTTTAAAAGTTTTTCTCTTGGAATACAAGTGTGCCCACGCGAATTGCGATTGTGTCGCATAACATGAAGAATTCCCTCTTTTATTCTATGCTCGGGAACAGGCTTTTCCTCTAATTTACTTTCTATAATTTCTGCTTTTTCAAAAGAAATTCCAATACCCAAAGAGCAAAGAGAATAAGGATTTTCTTTAACTATTTCAACTGCGCCAATGCCCATTTTTTTATATATACGAACACATTCATTAGGTGTTAAGCCGTATTTTTCAAGACCTAACATAACAGTTCTCATGGCATATTGTTTTTTGAATTCTTCACCTATATTTTTTGCTTGTTCCTGAGAAATACCTCTGAGTTCTGCAAGTCTTTCGGACTCGTTTTCAATAACATTAAGAGTATCTGTACCAAAAGTTTCAACAATTAAAAGTGCTTTTTTAGGTCCTATACCTCTTATAACGCCTGATGAGAGGTATTTTATAATTTGTTCACTTGTTTCAGGTAAAGTTCTTGTAAAGGCGGTTACTTTTAACTGTCTGCCAAAGGTGGGGTGCATAACGAAATTACCGGTGAGTGAAACGGTTTCACCCGCAGTAATTCCAGGCATAACACCTACTGCGGTAAATAACTCATCTTCAGTAGAAAAATCAAGAACAGTAAATCCATTCTGGTCATTCTGAAAAGTGATTTCTTCAACTACACCGGTTATTGTTTCTTCGTGTAACTCCACCTTTTTCACCACCTTTTGAGATAATGAATTCATTTTATCATAAAACAGAGAAATATGCGAGATTTTTTTGAAATTTCTACAAATAAATTGAAAATAAATAATATGTGTGATAAAATGAATTCATTATAAAAAGAATTAAGTGAGGAAACATTATGAAATACTTAATCAACAAAACAAATCATTGTGATTTCAAAACAATTGCAGTAAACAGACTTGACCCTCGTGCATATTTTATTGCTCATTCTACAAGACTTAAGGCATACGAGACAGATTACTGCTATGAGAGATATCAAAGCGATGTTGTTACTGTGCTTTCAGGCGAATGGGATTTTAAATATTACAAGAAAAAGTCTAAACTTCCTGAAAAATTAGATACAAGCAAAATTGCTTTTGATAAAATAAATGTACCTTGTACCTGGCAGAGAACAGGCTACGATAATCCTGCATACATAAACTGCCCATATACATTTGACCCTGTTTATTTAGGTCTCCCCGAAAAGCAAGGTGTAAAACCACCGGAACTCCCGGAAGATTTTTCTTGTGGCGTTTACAGAAAAAATGTAAAAATCGAAGATATAAATAAAAACTTTATTATCACATTTTTAGGCGTTGCAGCATCTCTTGACCTTTATGTAAATGGTCAATATGTTGGTTACGGTGAAGGCTCACACAATTCATACGAGTTTGATATTACAAAGTATTTAGTTGAAGGCGACAATGAAATTGTTGCTGTGGTTTTCCGTTGGACAAACGGTTCATATCTTGAAGCACAGGATATGTTCAGAGAAAACGGTATATTCCGTGACGTTCTTCTTCACAAATACGAAAAAACATATATCTATGATTATGAAGCAATTCCTGTAAAAAAAGGTAACAAATATAACCTTGATATTAAAATTGATGTTAAGGGTGATTTAAAGAATAAAAAACTTGATGTTGCTTTACACGATGGTGCTAAATTTATAGCAACTGAAAAAGTCGATGCGGGAAAAGTAACAGAAATTACATTCAAAAATCTTGAAGTTGACGAGTGGAGTGCAGAAATTCCAAGACTTTACGAACTTTACATAACCCTCGTTGAGGGTGAAGATGAAGTTATGACAATCCGTTCATACACAGGTTTTAAAGATATTAAAATTAAAAATGCAGTATTCTATTTTAATGGTAAAAAAGTTAAGTTAAAGGGTGTAAATCATCACGATACTCACGAAACAAAAGGTTACTGTATGAATTACGACGATTTACTCAAGGATGTTCTTCTTATGAAAGAATACAATGTAAACTGCGTCCGTACCTCACACTACCCACCAGACCCACATTTCTTAGAACTTTGCGACCATTATGGTCTTTATGTTGTTGACGAAGCAGATATTGAAACTCACGGTCTTTATCATTTAGGTTGTGAGGGTACTGCTATCAGTAACGATATAAAATGGGCAAAACATTATATGGACAGAGTAAGAAGAATGTATTATCGTGACAGAAACCACGCGGCTATTACTATGTGGTCATTAGGTAACGAGGCAGAAGGTTACAAATGTCAGGATAAATGTTATAAGATGTTAAAAGAAATCGGTACAACAATTCCTGTTCATTATGAAAGCGTTTGCAGAAATAAGCGTCAGCACTATGATGTGTATTCTGAAATGTACACACATCCAGATGATTTAATAAAAGTAAGAGAGGGTAAACGCGGTAAATCATATACCGAAGTACCATTCTATTTATGTGAATATGCTCACGCAATGGGTGTAGGCCCCGGCTCATTAGAAGATTATTTTGACATCTTTATGTCACACGATATCTTTATGGGCGGTTGTATCTGGGAATGGGCAGACCACTCTGTAAGACACGACAAGAAAAAAGATGGTTTCAAATATGAATATACTTATGGCGGCGACCACGGTGAAAAATTACACGATGGCAACTTCTGTGTAGATGGTCTTTTCTACCCTGACAGAACACCACACACTGGTGCACTCCAGATGAAAAATGTTTATCGTCCGTTAAGAGTTAAACAGTTCAAAAATAATAAGCTTACAATTACAAATACAAATCGTTTCAAATCTTCAAGCGGAATTGAAGTTTATTGGGAACTTCAGGAAAATGGTGTTATGACTTCTTGTGGTTCATTCTTAACAGATATTGAAGCACAGAAAGATGCTACTTATACACTCCAGTTACCAAAAGTAAACAAAGATAAAAATGTGTATCTTAATGTTACATATCTTGACGAAGATTTTGAAATAGCAAAAGAACAACTCTCAATTAACAAGGCAGATTTTGATTTACCAAGACTTACAAGCGGTAAAATGTCAATTACATCAAATGATGATATTTTAACTGTTAAATATGAAAATGGTAGTGTTGAATTCTCTGAAACAACAGGCGAAATGTTAAGTTACAAGAGAAATGGTGTAAGTGTTTTAAATAAAGCACCTGTTTCTCATAAAGGTTTCTTACTTAATATTTCAAGAGCATATCTTGATAACGATGCTGACAAAATTCTTGCTATGTGGAAAAAAGAAAAAATAGCAGAACCTAAGATTGAAATAAATGATATAAGTGCAGAAATTAAATCAGGTATTTCAACTGTTTCTGAATTTGTAACAATCTATGGTGAAAAAGAACCATTATTTGATGCACATATTCTTTATATTATCGGCGGTAATGGTGTTATAGATATTGAAGTTGCTATAAAGAGAACAATAGAGGGCGAAAAACTTATAACTGCTGTTCCGAGAATTGGTTTTACAGTTGAATTAGATAAAAAGTTCAATAAATTCGAGTATTTCGGACGCGGTGACAGAGAATGTCTTTCTGACTTCAAAGCACAGTCTTACGTTGGTCTTTATGAAAGCACAGTAGCCCAAAGTCACGAGCCATATATCCGTCCACAAGACAACTCTAACCATTGCGATACAAAATATGTAAAACTTATGAGTGATAGTGGTGAAGAGGTTCTCATTTATTCAGATAAAGATTTTACATTCAATATTCATAACTACTCACAAGAAACATTACAAAAAGCAAACCACAGAGAAGATGTAGTTGACGAAAAGACAACATTTGTAACTCTTGATGGCTTTACAAGAGGTACGGGTTCAAATTCCTGTGGTCCTGAAACTCTCCCACAATACACAATTGATTTATCTAAAGAACTTACATTCAACTTTGTAATTGTTCCGGATAAAAAAGAGGATTGAAATATATGGCAATGTTGGAATATATGAATTGTTCTTTTCAAGATGAGAATTATAAAAAAATTCTCACTTTGAGAGATAAAAATGAAAAAGATAAAAAAGCAATACATCAGTTGTGTGTTATTGGTGATAATGCTATTGCTTGTGGCAGTCTTGTTGAAACAGAAAAAGGTGTTTTTGAAATTTACGGGTTATTTGTTAAAGATCATTATAATTTTAATGGTCTTGGTACAAAAATCGTTAAAGCTTTTAAAAAGAAAGCAAAAGAACTGGGTGCAATAGAAATTTTTGCAAATGTTCCTCTTTCTGCTATACGCTTTTTTGAAAAAAATGAGTTTGCGGTTGACGGTGTGTCATTCCCGAATGGTGATACCCGTTATGTGAAATGCTCATATCAATTTGCTTTTGATGATGCTTCATGGGTTTCTTTCGGTGGCGAAAAGGATGCAGTAATCGCCCGTAAGGATTTTTATGTTGATACTATTAAAGAAACAATTCTTTATGCTTCTGGTCTTGGTTTTTGCGAAATTTATATTAACGGCAAGAAAATTTCAGATAGACTTTTAGCACCTGCGTGGACTAACTATGTTTCGATGGATTCAAAAACGATGTCTTACCCGATTTTTGATAAAATGACACAGCGAATTCTTTACGAAAAATTAGATGTAACAGAATTTTTAGTTGAGGGCAAAAACACCATCGTTTTCCATATTGGTGGTGGCTGGTTCTGTCAGTATGAATGTATAGGTGAAAATTCACCAAGCTATGGCGACTTAATGCTTTGCTTTAAAATTATGCAAGGTGAAAGACAAATTGCCCAAAGTGATGATAGAGTAAGATATGTAAAATCATATATCAGAAAATCAAATATTTACTATGGTGAAGAGCACGATGCAAGAATAGGCAATTATGATTTTTCTAATACAGATTACAGTGTTGAAAACTGGAAAAAGGCAGAAGAAATTAGAAGACCACTTTCAGTTTTACAAGAGCAAGATTGTATTCCTGACAAAGTTATAAGAGTATTAAAACCAAAATGTATTCATAGTCACGGAGATATTAAACTTTATGATATTGGTGAAAATGTTTCTGGTTATGCTGTAATTAAATTCCACGATGATACTTCGCACAGCGGTGTTTGTGATATTCGTTATGCAGAAAATATAAACGAAGATTTTACCCTTAATTTTGATTCTGCTGGTTGGGAGTCACGCGTACAAAAAGACAGATTTATCCGTGACAGATTTAAAACAGAATTTCATACCCGTTTCACCTGGCACGGTGCAAGATATTTTGAGGTTATTGGTGACGCAGATGTAGTTGAGTACAGAGTTACTCACACGGATTTGAAGCAAAAGGTTGAGTTTAAATCAAGCAACGAAACATTACAATGGATTTTTGATGCGTTTATAAGAACACAGTTAAGTAATACACATGGTTGTATACCGTCCGATTGTCCACACAGAGAAAGACTTGGTTATACAGGTGATGGTCAATTAGCGGCTGAGGCAGTTATGACTTGCTTTGATGCTGAAAAAATGTACAGAAAATGGATGCAGGATGTAGCCGACTGTCAGGATATTTATAACGGTCATGTTCAACACACAGCACCATTCCGCGGTGGTGGAGGTGGCCCCGGTGGTTGGGGTGGTGCAATTGTATTTGTTCCATACTCATTCTATAAATTCTATAAAGACGAAAGCTTTTTAAGAAAGTATTATCAGAATATGCTTAACTTCCTCAGCTATATGGAAGACAGAAGCGAAAATGGTCTTGTAGTAAGAGAAGAATTGGGTGGTTGGTGCCTTGGTGACTGGTGCTCACCAGGCAACAAAAATCTTATTCCTGAGCCTTTTGTTAATACATATTTCTTGATAAAAGCATTTAAGCAAGTTATAGAAATTTCTGATGTTTTAGGTAAAGAAACAACCGAATTAAAAGTAAGACTTGAGAAAGTGACAAAAGCTTTCATTGATGCTTATTATGATGAAAAAACAGGCACATTCTGTTCATCTCTTGAAGCAAGTGACGCCTATGCTTACGATATTGGTTTGGGTGATGAAAGAACACTTAAGGCTATTGTAGATAAGTACGAAGCACTTGGCGAATTTGATACTGGTATTTTTGGTACGGATATTTTAATTCGCGTGCTTTGTGAAAACGGTCATAAAGACTTGGCGTTCAAGCTCTTGACTTCAGAAAAAGAAAACACTTTCTACAATATGAAAAAGCACGGAGCTACAACTCTCTGGGAGAACTGGAATGGTGAAGCATCACACAGTCACCCTATGTTTGGTGCGGTTGTGCAATATATTGTTAAATACTTCAACGAAGTGTAATTAAAAAAAGAATGTGGGTAAAAAATACCTGCATTCTTTTGTTTATATTGCGAATTTACTATAAAAGAGATTTATATTATACTATAATTGAATAGTTATATGTTTATATCAGGAGTGGTATTTATGAAAAAGATTTTTAAAAGAGTGATTTGTGCAATGCTTGTAATACTATTTGTATTCTCTTGTGCAAATGTTGCTTTTGCAGCAGATATTATTGTATATAATTCAGATGTAATTGAACCTGAATTGTACAATACCGCCTCAAATGGCTCTTTTGATAATCTAGAAGCATATATTGGTGATATAGAGGAATTTCAAAAGTATATTCTTAATTGTCTTATGACTGATGAAAGTAATTTGGGGAGCCCAACAGGGAGAGGGAATATAGATGTCAGTATGTACAATATTCCAGTTGATAATGCCATAATTTCAGAATTGATGAACTTACTTTGGTATGAAAGCCCTGAATTGTTCAGGTTATCAGGCTCAATGAGTTATAGCTATACAAGCTCAAAAATACTTGAACTAAAACCGAATTATGAATTTTCAACCACAGAAGACTTCAAAATGTGGTACGATGTTTTTGTTGATGTTGTAAGTGATTTGGTTAGTGGTATAAAAGGAAACACAACCTTAAGTGAAGCGGAAAAAGCACTTTTGTTACATGATAGACTTATTACTTATTGTGAATACGATTACGAGAATTATTGTCAGGGTATGGTGCCACAATCATCTTATAGTGCTTATGGTGTGTTTTGCATGGGCGTAGCAGTTTGTCAAGGTTATGCATTAGCATACGACTATCTTTTAGAGCAGGTAGGAATTGAGGCAGAGCATTGTTCATCAGACACTTTAAATCATGCGTGGAATATAGTTTATATAGATGGCAAGCCATATTATGTAGATGCTACCAACGATGACCCTGTGTGGGATGTTCCTGGTAGAGTTGAGCACGATAATTTTTTAAGGTCACCAGAAGCATTTAAGGAAACTGGTCATAATGCAAACGATTATAAGGTTATTCCGTCATATACAACTTATGACAATGCTTTCTGGCAGAATTCAACTACCGAATTTCAGCTTATTGATAATAAAATATATTATATAGATAATGTTAATCAAAAATTAAATGTTATTGATGATATAACTGATACTACTCCTGAAAAAATAGCGGAATTAAATTACCGATGGACTACAGCAAATGGGGGTTATTATTCGGGAAATTACTCAAAGCTTGCAGCAATTCGTGAACATCTTTTTTACTCAACACCAACAGCTGTTTATAGTTATAATACCAAAACAAAGCAGATAGAAGAAGTAGTTAGCGAAAATGATATTATAGAAATAACAGGCGAAGATATATATAGAATTTACGCTATGTCAGACTATGGTTGTACACTTGCAGTTAATTTTACAGAGACACCTAATTTTAATGCTGAAACAAAAAATGGTCATGGTTATTGGGGAGGATATCATAACCCTACTGAAAACTGGAAGATTGTTATAGAGCCTACATATTCAAGTCAGGGTAAAGAAACAAATTATTGTATTGATTGTGGCAGAGAAGTTGGTTCAAGGCTTGTTCCTGCTTTAAGTGAACATAATTTTGGTGAGTGGTATATAGACCCTAATAATAAACCAACTTGTACAGAAAAAGGTGTTAAGAAAAGAGATTGTCAGGATGCTGGTTGTGATGTTTTTGAGTGGGCTTATGCTGATGCATTAGGTCATAATTATTCGACAACATATACTGTGGTGTTAGAGCCAACTTGTGTCAGAGCTGGTACAAAGGTTCGCTGTTGTACTCGTTGTGATAGTATGAAAGATATAACAGAAATTCCCGCAACAGGTATTCACATTGAGGGGGATGCATGGATAAAGGGTAAAGATGCAACTTGTAAAGAAGATGGCTACATATATAAGGCTTGTAAGGGTTGTGGTAAAGAAATGTCAACCCAAGTACTTCTTAAAGATGATTGTTCAGACTTCTCAGTAACTGGGTACAAAAATGCAACTTGTCTTGTAAATGGCTATTCGGGAGACAAAACCTGTCGTGATTGTGGTGCTATATATAAGGGTAAAACAATATTAGCAAAAGGTCATACTGAAGTAACTGTAACTGGTAAACCCTCAACTTGTACTGCTACAGGTCTTACAGATGGCAAAAAATGTTTTGTATGTGGTGCGGTGACAGTAACTCAACAGGTTATTGCTAAAAAGAGTCATAAAATTACTATTGTAGGTAAAAAAGATGCAACTACAAAAGAACCTGGCTACACAGGCGATAAAGTATGCTCAGTATGTGGCACAGTAACTGAAAATGGTATGGAAACACCTAAATTATTATCACTCGCAACCCCGAAAGCAACAACAAAGAATACCACAAAAGGTATTCAGGTAAGTTGGGGCGCGGTTGCAAATGCTGAAAAATATGTAGTTTACCAGAGAGTCTATAATGCAAGTACAAAGAAATATTCAGGATGGAAAGCAATAAAAACAACAACAGGTTTAAGCTACACAGATACAACAGTAAAACTCGGAACAACATACAGTTATACAGTAAGAGCGGTAAATGGGTCTGTAATGAGTAGT
>JAZRSC010000013.1:0-28394 GCA_045651285.1 Acutalibacteraceae bacterium | reverse complement strand
CAAGATAAGATTTCCCATAACTTAAGTTAGTAAGACCCCTCAAGGACTATGAGGTTGATAGGCTGCGTGTGTAAGCATGGTGACATGTTCAGCTAAGCAGTACTAATAGGTCGAGGGCTTGACCATTTCGTTTGTTTCTTCGCTTTCCTTTATTCAGTTTTCAGGGTACATTCAAAAATTCACCCTGTCAGATGGAGTTATATGCACCATTAGCTCAGTTGGTAGAGCACCTGACTCTTAATCAGGGTGTCCAGGGTTCGAGTCCCTGATGGTGTACCATCCATTTGGAAATTTGGCCCGTTGGTCAAGTGGCCTAAGACTCCGGCCTCTCACGCCGGCAACACGAGTTCGAATCTCGTACGGGTCACCATTTTTTAAAAAGGTATAAGCAGTATATCTGTTTATCATATAGTCGGTGTTGATGGCGTTGAGGGTCCACCCGTTCCCATTCCGAACACGGTAGTTAAGCTCAACAGTGCCGAAAATACTTAGCGGGAAGCTGCTCGGGAAGATAGGGCGATGCCGACACAAAGCCGGATTTTTATCCGGCAATTTGCCTTAATAGCTCAGTCGGTAGAGCACTCGGCTGTTAACCGAGTTGTCGTAGGTTCGAGTCCTACTTGAGGCGCCAAAAATAAAGGATACCGTATGGTATCCTTTATTTTTTTGCTTCCAAATAGAACTCTCACCACGACAACCCGTTTACAACAGACGAGTTCGGCTGTTAACTGCTCGAAGCCTTGCCGCTGCCAGTGGCAGATGCAGGCAAGGTTTCGAGAGGAAGAAATACAGAGTGATACGAGCGAAGAGCGAAGTAGCACGACAATATTTCTGACCGATGTTGTCGTAGTTATCTATATATTTTTCGGAACAAAATCACCCACTCCGCAACATTTCCAACCACTAGTTGATTTCACATCACCAAACAAGTCATTGATTTTTTTCTGAAAAGTTGGTAACATACAGTTACAACAGCGCTGTTGATTAAAAAATGGAGATGATTTAATTGACAATCAATATTGGCGAAACAATAAAATCAATGCGAAAAGAGAAAGACATTACACAGGAAACACTTGCAAATTTTCTTGGGGTTACAAATCAGAGCATAAGTAAATGGGAGAGAAACGAAACTTATCCTGATATTACAATGCTCCCGGCGATTGCATCTTTTTTTGGCACAAGTGTCGATAAGCTTCTTGGAATCAACAAAATAGAGCAAGAAAGAAAACAAGAGTATTATTGCAGTGAATATTCAAGACTCTGGAGTGAGCATAAATTTGAAGAGGTTACTGCTCTTATGAAAAATGCAGTTTGTGAATTTCCTGGGAATTTTGATTTACTTGTAAAATATATGAACTGTCTTACCGGTACACAAAATAATGCTGATTACTTAATTTCAGTAAAAACCGAGGTTTATAATATTTACGAAATGATACAGGAGCATTGTACAACTGACAGCATAAGAATCTGGGCAAAAAAATTGATGTGCAGATATTTAAGCAAATTAAGTAGCATAGCGGGTAGTGGTGTGAATATAGAAGAAGCTGAAAAAGTTTTAATGAGCATGCCTTTAATGCAAAATGCAAGAGATTTTGAAGCTATGTACATTTATTACGATTATCCTGAAAAGAAAAAGCAAGCCTGTGCAAATGGTGTTTCAGAGCTTTTAAGGTTACTTGGTGAAAGTTTATTCAGAGCATACGAAGAACCTACATGTTATGATGAAAAAATCCTTGAAAGTTATATTTCTTTGCTTCACGCTGTTATGCCTGATGAAGATTATGGAAAAAGCTTTAATCATATTATTTATGACTATGGCTACCTTGGTGTGAAGAAGTATTTAAAAGGCGACAAAGAGGGTGCACTAAAATGCTTTGAGCAAGAAGTTCGACTTGCAAAAGCATTTGATAATTTACCAGATGTTTCTGTAAGTACATCACCTGTTGTATGTGGTGCAACCTTTGAGAAAAACAAAACGAACCTTGGCACAGAAAAAATGCAACACAGAGTAAAATATCTTTTAAGTGAAAGGTACCCACTTTCTGAAGATTTTAGAGAAAATCCGCAATTTAAAGAGTTGTTAAGTAGTATTGGATAAATGAATGTTATTTAGAAATTAAAAAAATCCGCATTGTAGCAAAGGCTACGGTGCGGATTGTAATTTATAGTTGCAAAATTAAATTGTTGTAATAGAATTTAAATTATGATATACTCATTAAAGTAAGGAGAGTTATTATGAAATTATTTAAAAATAAGAAATCCTTGTTACAGATACCCCCAATAAACGAAATAGCAGATGCTTTATATGATAAACAATTGTCGTTTACAGATTACGAAGTTGTTGAAGTCATTTATAGTAGTGACAAAACAAAAAGATTTATAATTTTAAAAAGTACAAATGGTTTTTACAAATATACTTATGAAGAAATATGTGTTTTAGATGAAGATGAATGGAAATATTGCTGTAATTATGAAAATGCATATCCTGCATTCTGGGAGACGAGAGATAAACCCTTTGCTTGTTCTTTTTTCGGTACTGAAAATGAAGCGTTTTTATCATTGAAACAAGAATCAGAATACATTTTGTATTTTGACAGAGAAGATTGTATGAAAACAATTGAAAAAGACGATTGGAAATTCTCTGTTGATATAGAAAAAACAAAAGAATATTATAGAACTCATTCTATTTGTGAATGTGCAGATTGTCGCAATTTTTATGCACGGGCAGAAGAAAAACTTCCGAAGCTTAAAGAATTTTTAAGTGAGTTTGGAGTAGATATTTCAAGACCTGATGAAATATCAAGTTTTACATATGAAAATGAGATTGATTATTCGACAGTTTACTATACAGTCTGTGGTGAAATTGTTGAAAGTAGTGAATATGAAATAGATATTTGTGATAATTTATTTTTAAGTATAGTTGTTCACGATGGTTGCCCAGTTCCAAACGAGCAAACAGGACAATATTTTACCTTTTCTGTTTTTCAAATCAGGTTACCATGGGTGTTAGATGAACCGTTAAACCCAACCGTAAAAGAACGGTTTTTTGATAAAGTTCACGAATTCTTTAAAAAGAATAAGAATTAAAAACAGGAGCGATACATATGGCAAAGCAAAAATCTAAAAAAAACAAGAAAATTATACCTATTATAATTTCTGCAATAGTTATTATTGCGATTGTAATTACAGGGCTTAATTATTTTTCGGTACAACACCTTTTAGAAAAAGGCAATTCTTATGAAAAGGTTGAATACGAAAACCAACTTGTACCAAAAAAGGATGAAAATGGTTACTGGTATTTTACAACAGATGGTGATTTTAGAGTAATGCACCTTACAGATATTCACATTGGTGGTGGATTTCTTTCAAAAGGTGTAGATGAAAAGGCGCTTAATGCGGTAGCAACAATGGTAACAAAAGAAAAGCCTGACCTTGTTATTGCAACTGGTGACATTGCATTCCCTGTGCCATACACTGCAGGTACTTTTAACAACTATTCGGGGGCTTCTGCCTTTGCAAATCTTATGGAAAGTCTCGGTGTTTACTGGAGTGTTACATTCGGTAATCACGATGCAGAAAGCTATTCATATTTTGGCAGACAAGCAGTAGCACAATTTTATGAAAATGAAGACTATAAATATTGCTTGTTCAGTGCTGGTCCAGAAGATGTTGACGGTTACGGAAATCATATTATTGAAGTGAAAAATACAAAAGGAATTATTACTCAGGCTATGGTTTTAATTGACTCTCAGGCGTATGTTAATAATACCATTATTGAAAGTATTAAAGGTACTTATGACAATATTCACGAAAATCAGGTTGAATGGTATGAATCAGAAATAAAAAGAATGAATAGTGAAAATAGTGCTATAATTAAATCAATTCAAGGTGACAGAAATGGTGGCTTGTTTAAAGATTATGGAATTGTAAAAACACAAGCATTTTTCCATATTCCTTTAGTAGAAATGAATGACGCTTGGACTGAATTTGCAGATAATGGCTTTAAAGATACAGAAAACATCAAATATTTTGATGGTATAATCGGTGAGGGCGGCAGAAGAATTTACTGTGGCTTTGGTGAAGACGAGCTTTTTGAAAAAATGCTTGAGTTAAAATCTACACAAGCTATGTACAATGGTCACGACCATATAAACAATACTACATTTGAGTATAAGGGTATAACATTCAGTTATGGTTATAGTATTGACTACTTTGCGTATTCGGGAATTGATAAACTTGGTTCACAACGCGGTTGTACTATGATTACCTGTAAACCTGACACAACATTTACAATTGATAAATACAATTACTATTCTGACAGATATAACCTTGATGGTTTTACCCGTGAAGAAGTTACAATGCAGTTTGAAGATGTTACATATCAAACAGAGGCAGAATAAAATGGAAGAGCTTAAAAGAACATATATACCATTCAGTGAATGGAAAGAAAAATCAAAGCAGACTGAATATACTGAAGAAACACCGCTTCTTGCACCAGATGGTACGCTACTTGCAAGTGGTTGGGCAAGAAAGAATGTATTTTTATATAACAGAAATTTTGTAAAAAAGGGTATTATCAGCAGAAAAGAGTGGGATTTTTACACTATTTTTGATGATGAAATGCAAATTCTCGTAAGCTTTGCAAATATCAATATCGGCGGTTATGTAGCTGCAAAGCTCGTTAATTTAAAAACCGGTGAGGTTATTTGCGATTCTGTGCAATATTTTGCAGGTGCAAATAAACATGTTTCTCATTCAATCCCCGACAGACCATCTCGTTTTAAAGATAAAATAGGAAAAACAGAATTTGATTTTGATACACGAGAAAGTGAGAGAGTGCTCAGTTACAAGGGGCAGTACAAGGGTAAGAATGTTGATGTTTCTGCAAGAATGGAAATAATTGATGGACTCGAAAGCATAACAACTGTTTTTCCATTTAGTGAAGACAAAACCAAATATTTTATGACTACAAAACAACTTTGTATGCCTTGTGAGGGTAAATTCAAGTTTGGCGATTACGAATATGAGTTTACAAAAGACAAAGCATTTTGTTCAGTGGACTGGGGTAGAGTTAATACAATTCACGAAATGGTGTGGTACTGGGGTAGCGGCAGTCAGTATATTTATGATGAAAACGGTAATAAGCACATTTTCGGTTTTGAAATAACCTGGGCTATTGGTGATGAAAGCAATGCAACTGAAACCTGTATTTTTTATGACGGAAAAATTCATAAAATAGGTGCAGTAGATGTTGAAAAATTCCCTAAAGACAGATTTATGCAACCGTGGAAATTTATTTCAGAAGATGGCAGATTTAATATGACAATGGTACCAACACTCGATAATCATTCTGACGTTGATTTTAAAGTGGGCAGAATGAATTGCCATCAGGTATATGGTGTGTGGAATGGCGACGTAACGCTTGACGACGGAACAAAACTCGAAATAAAAGACCTTTTCACATTTTGTGAATATGTTGAAAACAGATGGTAAAAAAGAAGAACTGAAGTTATCCTTTCGGGTAACTTCAGTCTTTTTTATGATAATAAATATATTTCATTTTCTTGAGTTTCAAAAGAAATGATATTATTGTTTCTTTTGAACTCTATTTCTTTATTGTCAGATTGTCTTACAACAGATTTTATGTCGGTAAAATCTACATTACAAACTCTACCTTTAAGACTTTGTATTTTAATTGAAGAAATTTCTTCATCTTTAAGTTCTGCAGAAACGAGAAAAGCTCCATCTGCACGAAGATTTGTAAAGGACGCGTCACTCTTTTTATTCCAGCAAGGGAAAAGTCTTATAACCCCTTCATAGCTTTGCATAAGCATTTCGTTAATAGTAGAAGGGACCATTGTGAGATGCTCAATACCACCACCGTGGTGACGGAAAAGTCTGTTAGGAAGTGCAAATTCTTTTATATTTTGTTTTATGCCTTCAATTAAAAATTCAGGGTCAACACCAATTCTTGCACCTGCAGGAAGATATGAGTTTGAACCATTATCGTCAAGTCGTCTGTCATTCATAAAATATGAATTTTTTGCAATTTTAAGAAGCTTTTCGCCTGATGAGAAACCGATTTGTGAAGCAGGGTAAATATGCTGAAGACCTACGGTGTTGTCATCTCTCCAGCGAATACCAAATTTAGAATATCTGAAGCATTTTTTACCTTTTTTAATAAAGGTCGGGAATTCACTTAAATTTTTATTTATATCTTCCCAAAGAGCATATTTTTCAGAATTAAGACCTAATTCTTTTGCCATATCATATATACCCTTAAATAATAATTTTACAAGACCAAGTGAATTTATTGCGTTTATAGTGTTCACCTGACCAAAATGGGTAATATATTTAAATTTTTCACCACGATAATATGGAATTTCGTGTGCGGCATCTTTTTTTATTACATATTTTCCGTTTTTCTTTACAAGATAATCTTCCCAAAATAATGCAACATTAAATATAAAATCATAATAATTCTCTTTTGCATATTCTTTATCATAAGTAGCAAACCAGTGCATTATAGGAATTAAAGCGGCGTATGCTGCATGGCTTTTCTGACCTAAGAAAAGAACACCATGTTCTTTACACTCTTTCATTGAGAAAACGTCAAGAGCCTTAGGACCAAAGCTTACAGGGAATGCGTAACCTCTGCAACCGAAAAACTTTGCAAATTTTTCTGCATAGTCACTCATTTCATTTACAGGTGTCATATAACCATCAAATAATTCGGGATGGTTACTGGAAAAAATACAATAATATGGTGCTTCGTAGTTGTAATTCATATGATAATCCCCGGCCCATGGGAAGAAATCGTCTGTTATAAAGTTACCAAATAACCCAGGGGGGAATCCTTTATTACCCATACATCCCGCAAGGTGATAAAGACTTGAATTGTAAAAACCTTCAATTTCTTTATCTTCAAGAATTATTTTTGAATTAGTAAAGAATTTTTGCCATTTTTCTCGTGTTTTTGACTTGTCACTATCGTAATCACAATTTGAAACCATTTCTATACTTTTTTGGGTATAGTCATCATCATCAAAATTTGTAACAACTGAAATGCAGTAACGACTAACTTTAAAACAATCTGTTTCAGTAGAACTAATTGTTTTTAAAGAGGTGCTTACAGCAGAGTCTCTTTCGAGCTCGTCACCCTCAAATTTACGGGTGTGACAATTTACACTATTTTCAGTAAATTCAGAATTTATTGAATCACAAGTGTCAGGCATTTCAATTTCTACTACTGGTAATTCAGAAGAAACGGGTGTTTTTATTTCAAAATAAATAAGATTTTCGGGTGCAACAAAAAATTCAATTACTGTAGTACCGAATTTACATTTAAGTAAACCCTCATCAAAATATTGTTTGATATTATATTCTGTCAAATCAATATTTTTAATGCGGATATTACCAACTGTCTTTATTCCACCGTCTTTATGAGCACTAGGTGTGAATTTCCAGAAATCACATTTTGAAATGTGAATAATAAGGTCTGTTTCGTTGTTATCGAAAACAACGCCAACGTCACCATTACCTGCCATAGCACCGGCGGGAATTTTGTAAAGAATTTTACCATCGACAGTGTTTATAGGTTTACTTGTTATTTCGTTAAAATATGTATTCATTTATATCACCAAGAATATTATAAAACTTTTTTATTTATAGTCAAGTGTAATTGTAGGTAGAAAAATTATTTGTTCTATGCTATAATTAGATGAATTGTTTTAGAAATATATTTTGAGGTGGGCGAAATGAAATATAATCTTGTTGTTGTCGGTGGAGGTCTTACCGGTGTTGCGGCAGCAGTAAGTGCCGCGAGAGAAGGTCTTACTGTCTTGCTCGTAGAGAAATCGGGTTGCCTTGGCGGTGCTATTTCAAATTGTCTTGTTTATCCGTTTATGCCTTATTGGACAAAGCCATATTGGGGCGAAGCGGCAAAAAATAAAAAATATCTTTCTCAGGGTATTTTTAAAGAAATGAAAGAACGCCACGACAAATATGTAACCGATTGCAAGGACCATGAATTCAACTCAGAATATTTTAAAATTGTGCTTGATGATATGACGGTTGAAGCAGGGGTAACAGTACTTTTCCATAGTGTTTTAGCAGATGTTAAAAAGCAGGGTGAAGCTATAACCGCATTAGAAATAATAGCAAAAAGTCAGCGTATTACAGTAGAAGCAGATTTTTTTGTTGATGCAACGGGTGACGGAGATTTATTTTACCTTGCAGGGTGTGACTTTCAGCTTGGCAGAGAGAGTGACGGATTTTGTCAACCGATGACAACTTGTTTCAGAATGAGCGGTGTTGACCTTGACCTTTTTACAGAAGAAAGACCAAAACTGCAAGAGCTATATAAAGAAAAGCAGGCAAAAGGCGAAATTACAAATCCAAGAGAAAATATACTCGTTTTCTTTGGTGTTGGTGAAGATGTTCTGCACTTTAATTCAACACGCGTAATCAAGCTTAATCCTACAGACCCGTTTGATGTAAGTCGTGCTGAAGTAATGGCACGCAGACAAATACACGAGCTTGTGAGCTTTTTGAAAGAAAATTCAAAAGCATTCGATGAAAGTGCACTTATATCAATAGCAGTTGATATTGGTGTTAGGGAAAGTCGTAAGCTTAAGGGTGTTCATATTCTTACTGCAGATGAAATTATAAATTGCACTCAATTTGAGGATTCAATTGCACTTGGCAATTATGATATAGATATTCATAACCCGACAGGTACAGGAACAAGTCACAGATTTTTCGGAGATGGTGAATATTACACAATTCCTTACCGCTCACTTTTACCAAAAGAATTTAATAATTTGCTTGTTGCAGGGCGTTGTCTTTCAGCAACCCATGAAGCACAGGCATCTGTAAGAATAATGCCTACCTGCTGTTGTCTTGGTCAGGCGGCAGGTACTGCAGCGGCAGTAGCATTTAAGTCTGATAAAAATGCTCATAATGTGGATGTTAAGGAATTACAAAATAAGCTCGTTGAAAATGGTGCTGTTTTATAAATGCTTTTAAGGAGAAAATATGAAATTTCAAAAAATAAGATTCGGAATAGTTGGTACAGGTACAATTGCACATCGTTTTGCAGAAGCAATAAAAAATGTAAGTAATGCAGAGCTTGTTGCGGTTGCGTCACGTACAAAAGATAATGCAGAAAAATTCGGTGATGAATTTAATATTCCTGTCCGTTTTGACAGTTATGAAAAAATGGCAAAGTCAGACAAAATTGATGCGGCGTATATTGCAGTGCCACATTCTGGGCACATTGAGTGTTCGTGCCTTATGATGAATAATAAAAAACATGTTCTTTGCGAAAAACCAATGGTGCTTAATTTAAGAGAAGCAAAAGAAATGTTTACCTGTGCAGAAAAAAACAATGTTCTTCTTATGGAAGCAATGTGGGCAAGACTTGTACCCGGTACCATTAAAATGCTTGAAATTATAGAAAATGGTGTTTTAGGTGACATTCTCGGTGTAGAGGGCAAATTCTGTTACACAATGGATGAAGATGAAATGGACCACCATGTTTTCAAAAACGAAAATGGTGGGGGCTCGTTGCTTGATGTCGGTGTTTACGGTCTTAATTTTGCAAGTTGGTATCTTGGAAAAGACGTGGCAGAAATTAACGCACAAGCCGATATTTTTAATGGTGTTGACAGCCACACTTGTGCTTTACTCAAATATAAAAATGGTGCAATAGCAGACCTTTCAAGTGCAATTCTTTTAAGAAAACCAAATGAAGGATATGTGTATGGTAGTAAGGGATACGCACATCTTCAAAGATTTTACGCACCACAACAAATTGAAATTTGCCTTAATAACGGCGAAAGACAAAATATTTCTGTTCCGTATGCTGGGAATGGTTTTGAAGAACAGATAACCCATTTTTGTGAATGTGCTTTACTCGGTTTAAAAGAAAGTCCTGTTGTAACTCACGAGCAGACTTTGTTTATAACAGAGCAGATGGACAAAATAAGAAAAATTATAGGGGTAAAATACCCACAGGATAATTAACATGAAAACATATAAAAAAATAATTATAATTTTAACAGGTATCGCAATTCTCGTAAGTGGTATTTATTTTAAACAGGAGTTTTTCCTGATGATACCATTATTTGTATCGCTTTTTGTTATGTCCTTTCAGTCAGAGGCAAATCGCATCGGTTCACTTATAGGTGCAATAAATGCAGTTATTTACACTGTGGCATATTTATATATGGGTGTCTACGTTTCGGCGGCATCTTCATTTTTTATGAGTGTTCCATTACAGCTTGCTACATTTTTTAACTGGAAAAAGAATGCATACAAAAAAACCGTTGTTTTTAAGAAAATGTCGGTAAAGGAGAGGGTTATATCAATTGTTGCTCTCCTTATTTCGTGGGGCATTTCGGCGGCAGTACTTACATATTTTAAATATGAATACGCAATATTTGATACAGTTACATTTTTGTTAGGGCTTGCGGTATCAGTTTTGACAATGTTAGCGTATATAGAATATACATATCTCTGGATAATATCGGCATTTACAGGTTTAATTGTAAATATTCAGATGGTTATAAATAACCCGAAAGAAACAACTTATTTAATTTATGGGGTGTATGCACTTTATTGTGTGATTGTAGCATTTATAAATGTACAAAAATTTTATAAAGAGCAACAAAATATTGCAATTACCGAAAAAACCATTTATAATAATTCAGAAAATATATAAACGTAAAAATAGAGGTGAAAAAATTATGGAAAAGAAATTACAAGTAGCAAATATTGGTATGAAATTCGGTATGAGCCACGTTGAAGGTGCAATGGATTGTGAGGATGCAGAGATTGCAATAATTTGTGACAGTAACGAAGAAAATCTTCGCTTTGCTGGTGAACGCTACAATATTCCAGAAGAAAAATGGGTAACTGACTATATGGATATTGTTAATAATAAAGATATTGACGTGGTTACAGTTGCAATTCCTGACCAGCAACACAAAAAGGTTTCTTGTGATTTGCTTCGTGCAGGTAAACACGTGCTTTGTGAAAAGCCACTTGCATTAACTCGTGAAGATATTTCTGAAATAGTAAAGACTGCAGAAGAATCAGAAGCAAAGTTTATGGTTGGACAGATTTGTCGCTTTACTCCTGCATTTGAAAAAGCAAAGGAAATTATTGAAGCGGGAACTTTAGGCGAACTTTATTTTATTGAATCAGAATATGCTCACGATTATATGTTAATTCAGGAGCCTTGGAGATGTGACCCGCTTCGTCATGGTGTTATCGGCGGTGGCTGTCACGCAATTGACTTAATAAGATGGCTTGCAGGTGACCCACAGGAGGTTTTTGCTTATGGTACACATAGACTCTTGCCACATGTTACCTATGATGATGCAACAGTTGCTATTATGAAATTCAACGAAAATCTTATGGGTAAGGTATTCGTTTCAACCGGTTGTAAACGCGACTACACAATGAGAACTGTTATTTATGGTACAAAGGGTACACTTATTTGTGACAACACTTCACCTACAATGACACTCTTTACTGTTGACGAAAATCAGGTAACAAAAGAGCCTGAAACAATTGAAATTGAAGTTAATAACCACAATGCAGTTAAAGAATTTGAGGTTTTTGCAGATGCCATTCTCAATGATAAAAAAGTTTTAACAGATGCAACTGAGGGTGCAAAAACAGTTGCAGTTTGCCTTGCAATAGTAGAATCTGCAAAAACAGGCGAAAAAGTTAAACCTGATTATGAGTTTTAAAATAAATAAATCCGATAGTTGAAGAAAAATCAACTATCGGAAATTTTTTATTCTTTTATAAATTCCATATAATTCTTCATCTGTTCATCTGTTACTCTGTAATCAGGGTGAGAGCAACAAGGAATTGTTGGTTCTCTGCCGTCCGAGTAATAGAAAGGTGAGTCGGTATCATTTTCTAATGCTTTCCTTGTTTCTTCTAAATGATAATCAGGGATATCGAAAGGCTTACCACCATTTAAAACAGAACGGTGACCTAAAATTGCAACGGATGACATATTTATAGCAGAATAAATATCGTAAGGGAATTCGGGCTCTCTATTTTCGTTTAAGCATTCAATAAACATTCTTGCAGCTATGTAGTCGCCACCACCGTGACCACTTTGTTTTATAAATTCTTCGTCCTTGTCATTCCACTCGGGTTCATAAAAATTAACTTCTTCTTTTCCTTCTGGAATTGCCCAGTCACTATAGCGAAGCATAATCTTGTCGCCCATACCACGAAGATTTTCAATCTGACCATTTGTGCCACAAATTCTGTAAGAGTTACTGTGCGCACCAAATCCACCACAGCCTGTAAATTTAAAAACAGAATTATCATCATTTAAAGTGGTAATAATTGCCGCTCTGTCTGCAACCTGACGGGCAGAGGCTTTATCAGTAAATGGTTCAAAAACCGCTTCGGCAGAAACTCTTTTGGGTGTAGCACCGGTTGCCCACATTATAGGTGCAAGCGAGTGTGTTACATAATAAGTTCTCGGCAAATAGTGGCGCCAATGTTCGGGGAAATAGCAGAAACCTTTTGTAAATTCTTTATCACTTGGTTGAGCGGGATGGTTATATTCACCCTCTGCATAAAGAATTTTACCGAGAGAACCACCATCACAAACGCGTTTCATTTCTCTGTTAAAAATCATTTGTGGGTAGTTTTCTGCAAGCATAAAAATTGACTTTGATTTTTCATAAGCACGAATTAAATCTACACCCTCTGCTAATGTAGAATTGCTTATACATTCACAAAATACATGAATATTTTTACGGAAGCATTTTATTGCAAATGGTGTGTGTTCGTGAAAATAGTTTGCAATTACAACTGCATCTAAATCCTGCTCTAAAAATTCGTCGAAATCTTTAAAAACAGGAATCTCTTTGTTGGAGTCTGTAAAACCGAATTGCTTGAAACCCCATTTTACTCTTTCTTCATTGTTTTCACAAAGTGCAACAACTTCACAATCGTCTAAAAGCATAAAATTTTCTGCAATAGAAAGTCCACGACCAGCACCTAAAATACCAATTCTGAATTTTTTCATAACATAACACCTCTTTTAGTTCAGTTTAACAAAATACAGAAGTTAAATCAATAGAATTTTTGTAATTACATAAAGTTCATAAATATGCCAATAATAAACTAAAAAAATAGGAGAAGTGTTTGTGAAAATAGTTGTTATTGGTGCGGGTCACGGTGGTTTACAAGTGGCAAAAGAACTTTCAAAAAATGGTTTAGAGGTTACAGTTTACGAAAAAAATTCGCCCGAAAAGGTGAGCTATGACTGGTGGGATGATGTTGAGCCAACAGTTTTTGAAGATTTAAAAATAATACTTCCCGAAAACAGCAGAAAAACAGGGCGCACTTCATTTGTTCCGCCATTTTCTGAAAAAGCGGTTTATATAGAAAAAGAAGAAAATGCAAATGAATGGAGTATAAAGAGAAATGATTTTGTTTTGTTACTTGCAAAATCAGCACAAGAAGCAGGTGCAAATATTAAATTTAATACCTCAGTTGAAAGTCTGATTATAGAAAATAATGAGGTTAAAGGTGTTATAGTAAAAAATGAAAAGATTTTTGCTGACCTTGTTATAGATTCAAGTGGAATTGATTCGCTGTTCAGAAAAGAGGTAGCAAAAATATTTAATATAACAAAAGAAATAGACAATAACGATGTTTTTACTGTTTACAGAGCATTTGTAAAAACCGCGAATGGTGAAAATTTACCTGAAAATCATAAAAAGAAGGTCTATTTAAAATACTTGGGAATGCCAGGTGTTTCCTGGTGTATTTGTGAGCCTGACGGACTTGTGAATATTCTTATTGGTAGAGTTGGAGAAATGCACGAAAGCGAATTTAAAAATGCACTTTTAAAATTAAAAAAAGCAAACCCTGTTATTAGTGATGAAATTGTAATGGGTGGTAATTTTGGTCGTATTCCTGTAAGACACCCTTTAACAAAAATGGTTGGTAAAGGTTATGTCAGTATTGGGGATTGTGCATTTATGACAATTCCGCTTACAGGCAGTGGCATTTCAAATTCTTTACGGGCAGGGCAGATTCTCGCAGACGAAATTATAAAAAATAATTCTGTTTCTGTTGAAACTCTTTGGAAATATCAGGTGAAATATTACGAGGAAATAGGCGCCGAGCATTTTTTTGTAGATTATGTTAAACGCACACTTCTCTCGTCAGACAATGAAGATATAAAATATATTTTTGAGAGTGGAATTATTACAGAAGATGATTTATGTAATTTTTCGAGTGGAAAGGTTTTAAAATTCACCCCGCAAGAGTTAATTCTGAAATTAAGCAGATGTTTGAAAAAATCATATTTAGTGATAACTCTCCTTTTGGCATTGTTAAAAGGAATAAAAGCAAAAAACTGGGCGATGAAAATACCGCAAAAATATGATGAAGAAAAAATTAAGTTGTGGCAAATGAAACTCGAGGGATTTTTTAATTAACAGAATATTTACATTTTATAAGGAGAAAAAACTTCATTTACAAGTGGAAAAATATTGATTTTTTATAATTGTTTTTTTATAATGGATGTAATCTGTCGAAACGCAGTAGCGTTTCGTAAAAGCCGATTTTATCGGCTTTTAGCAAAATTGTTTTACAAAATACAATTTTGCATTACAGACATTGAAAGGATTTGGTATCGAAACAGCGTATTTTTACACTGTTTCGACTAACTATAATCGTTATAATTAAAGCATCACATTTTGAAAAGAGGATTTTTATGGCAGAAAAAAATTATGGTAAGCTTATAAAGGTTTTACAAATTGCGGCAGGTATTTTTATGGTTGCAATGGTAGTAGCGTGCCTTGTGCTCACAAACAAATACAACATTAAAGTTTCAAACATTCCACAGCTTGCAGAAATGATAACAGGCGGTACATTGACTATTGCGTTTGCGGTGATTTTATTCTCAGTTGTAAAATCATTTGCTTTAGTATTTCCGCCAGCAGTAATTTTTTCAATCTGCGGTTACATAATGCCAAATTACTGGGTAGCGTTAGTAATAAATATCATTTCAGTATTTTTAAGCCTTTCAATTCCTTATTTTCTTGGTAGATTTACAGGTGCATCTATGGTAGATACACTTAAAGGTAAATTTAAAGCAATTAAAAAGCTTGATGACTTCGCAGGTGCAAATGAAATGCAGATGACCTTTGCAGTAAAACTTTCAGGTCTTTTACCGGGGGATTTGTCAAGCCTTCTTTTTGGTGCTATGGGAATTTCTTATAAAAATTATATGATTGGTGCAAACCTCGGTATGTTGCCACTTGTAATTGTTTACACATTTTTTGGTTGCACTCTTAAAAGTGTAGGCGAAAAGCCTTGGGTTGTTGCAATTCCTATTGTAGTTATTATTGTTTTTGTTCTTGTTGCAAGCTTTATAACTAAAAAGCTTATAGAAAAAACAAAGGCAGAAAGAAAGGACGAGCAAAATGTCTGAGATAGAAAGAAGCTGGTTTGAGCTCGACAATGCTGCTTCAATTTACCCATACTCTGCAAATGAACAATGGATTTGTGGTTACAGAATTGGTTTTGTGCTTGATGAAGATATAGACCCTGACCTTTTAAAACAGGCGGTTAAAGAAATAATGCCAAGATTCCCCGCATATTTTGTGCAGTTGAGATTTGGGTATTTCTGGCCATACCTCGAAAAAACAACAGAAATGCCAATAATTGAAGAAGAGCATTTGCACCCTGTTCTTCCTACGCCAAGATGGTACACAAATGTACCTGCTATGAAAATAATTTATTATAAACGAAGACTTTGTCTTGAAACCTTTCATGGTATTGCAGATGGTGGTGCAACAATAGCGGTGTTAAAAGCACTTACTGCAAAATATCTTACACTTAAAGGCTATGAAATACCTGAAAGTCCTGAAATTGTAGATATTACTGAAACAGCAGATGAAGAAGAGGTAATTGACTGTTTTAAAAAATTCTATAATAAAAATAATAAGGGTATGTCACGAAAAGAGGTTTCGAGCTATCAGCATACTATAAAGCCTATTAAAAATTACAACAGATTATTTGAGGGGCTTGTGCCGGTTAGCGATATAAAAGAATTCTGTAAACCGAGAAATATAACAATTACAGAATTTCTTACCGCTGTTTTTATTTATTCTTTATATCTTAATTCCCCTGAAAATAACAAAAAACCGATAAAAATATCAGTTCCCGTGTCTTTAAGACCTGTTTTTAATGCAAATTCAATGAGAAATTTCTCGTTGTTTACAAATGTCGGGGCTTACAATTTAAAACAGGATAAAAGCTCTACAATTGACGATATATTAGAAGAAATAAAAGGTAAAATTAAAGAGGGTACCGAAAAAGAGGTGCTTGAAAAAAATATTGCTATGAATGTTTCAACTGCGTCAAATCCTGTTATAAAAATATTACCGAATGGTCTTAAAAAGGTTGCTTTAAAAATCGGTTATAAAAACGGTCAACAGAAATTCGCCTGTACCTTGTCAAACCTTGGTGTTTGTAAAATGCCACCTGAAATGAAAGAGCATGTTGACAGAATGGAGGTCTTTTTAGGTGGACCGAGAAATGCAATAGGCTGTGCAGTTAATAGCATAGACGATAAATTAAATATTGCATTTAATGTTGCGTCAAAGCAGACAGATGTTGTAAGAACATTTTATAAAACTCTCGGCGACCTTGGAATAAGAGTGAGAGTTGAAAGTAGTGACGGGGGTGAGCAGTAATGAGATGTAAAAATTGTAATGTAGATTTACCTGAGGAATATACACATTGTCCCTTGTGTAATGAAAAAGCGATTAACGAGGAGCCTTTGATAAAAGGCATAAAAATTGCAGAATACCCAAAGGTAGAAACTGCTCCATATAAAAGAAATACTTTTATGAAATTTATAATTTTATGGGCGGTAGCAGTAATAGCATCATTTGTGCTTTACAAAACAAATGTTATTAACAATGTAAATTTTTCAGTTGTTGCAATACTCCCTGCTTGTGTGTGGACTCTTTTAGTTCGTCCGTTTAAGGTGAAACAGCTTTATAAGGGCAATTACATAGTTGTGAATTTTTATCCGTTTGCACTGATGTTCTCGCTTTATAGCTATGTTTCTACCGGTAAAATAATTGAAGCAGTTACAATTTATTTGCCATTGATTTCAATTATTGTAATTACTGCACTTGGAATTTGTATATTTGTAAGTAAAAAAGATAACAAGCGTGCTGCACCGTACCCGATTTTTATGGGTGTTGTAAGCATTATAGGAATATTGCTTTCACTTATATTAAAGTCAGAATTTTCAATGTATTGGTTTATAAATTTATGTATAAGTGCAATACTTCTTGTGTATTTGTTGGTAGTTAATGATGTAGCAACAAAAGATGAGTTAAAAGCAAAATTTTCATTACAAAAAAAGGTGTAATTTATGGAAAATTATGATTCTTTAAGAATTCTTTTTATTCGTCATGCAGAGACTAATTATGATAATTGGAAGGGTAGAGACCCGAGTGACGGTGAGCTTACACCATTTGGTGAGGAACAATGTAATATTTTAGGTGAAAAGCTTAAAAAAGAAAAAATAGATGCATTTATTTCGAGTTCTTTACTTCGTGCCTTTAAAACCTGTGTTGGAGTTTGCAAGGCACAAAAGGGAGAACCCGTAATTGAAATTTGCCCCGAAATTATTGAGTGCGGTTGCACACCGGGGTATTTCGGTTGTAGTGAAGAATATTTAAATAAGTATTATAAAAATACAAAAATGCTCAAAAATCTTTTCGGTACTGAAAAATATGAGTTTGGTTGCGAAAAAATAGAAGATAATAATTTAAGAGCACAAAAAATAATTGACTACATAAAAGAAAATTATAAATGCGGTCAGACTGTTGCAGTTTTCAGTCACCACGGAATGTTAGAGTATTTAATTCCGACTGCATTAGGAATTAAAACTCGCGACTTTTTCTTTGCACTTGATAATATTTCTGTTACAGAAGTTGATATTTGCGAAGATGGAAAAGCGGTTTTGAGAAGCGTGAACGCTTAAAAATGCAGAATTCAGAATGCAAAATGCAGAATTTCGGGACCTGCGGTCGGCATTGTAAAAAGAAAAGGAGAGAAGTATGTCAATTTTTAAATCAAACAAAAAAGAAAATAATAATCGTCATTTTACTGTTTGTGGTATTGTTGAAATAGATGGTAAAATTTTACTTGTTCGCCACACTTACGGAACTGCAAAAGACAGAATTCTGTTGCCGGGTGGTTATGTTAAAGAGAACGAAACACCTTTAATTTCTGCAGAACGCGAAATTCTTGAAGAAACAGGTGTAACTTGTAAGGCAAAAGATTTATATTGTATGCAGTTTAAAGCAGACCAATGGTGTGCAGTTTTTACTATGGAATATATTTCGGGCACACCAAAGTCCGACGGTTACGAAAACAGCGAAGTTTTGTTGCTTACTGTTAAAGAGGCATTGGAACGAGAAGATTTAACAAATATGAGCAGAGAAATATTAAAAGCATATAATGAAAATAAAACAGGATTAAATAAAAGTGATTACATCGCAAAAGCGTGTGATGAAAGTAATTATGCGATTTTTGGGGTTTAGGTTATAGATGTTAGGTTTTAGATATTAGATATAAAAAAATAAGGGGTGATTGTGTGAAATGGTATTATAAAATTCTTATCGCAGGAATGACAATTTTATTTTCTCCTCTAATAATTTTGGGAGTTGTTATTTATGGGATTTCCTATTTGTTTTGTTTGCCGAAAAGTATAAAAGAATATAAAAAATCTCAATATTTTAAAGATTTTCAGGAGAAATTTAAAGCACGAAAACTTGATTCTCCTGAATACAGGTTTTACAATAGTATCAAAGAGAGAAATATACAGGTCGATTACATAAAGCAAGAAGACACAGAATATTTTGTATATGAAAATAATATCTATTTATTTCCTGAGTTCGAAAATATTTTCTTTGATACAGAAAAATTAAAAGGGGTTGCAAATAATGATGGCGATTATTACCCATTAGAACAAGTGTATCAAAAAGCAGTAAATAAAATACAACCACCAAAAGACAATTATAAGACGAAAATTTTAGTTGAAAGAGAAATGTGTAATGAAACCAATCTTAACAAATTTGAAATTCCTGATTATATTTTCATTACCCTGAGTTACGAAACAGCATTTGAAAATGAAGATTCACCATTAAAATTAATTGTTCCTGAAACAACAGAACAGTTATTTGATATGATGAAAAAAACGCCAGATATTAAAGGCGAATATCATTTATCACATAATACAATTATCTGGAATATAAACGAAAAAGAGCAAATTGAGATTGGTGTTGACCCCAGAGATTGTTGTATTGCCCTTAAGAAAAAACTTGTTAGCAAATTGTATAACGAAAAAACACATTACCACCCGACAATATTTAATGTTTATCAGGAAGTTTGTAAAATAAACAAACAAGGTAGTTATTATGAGAGATGATTGTTAATGATAGATGTCGGGTTTTAGGTGTTAGTAAAATAGAAAGAACTAATTTTTATTGTGTAAGTTTATACACACAACACCTGACATCTAACACCTGAAAACAAAACAGTTGCATTCTTGACAATAAAGTAATATAATTACCATATATTCCCAACCGAAAGGAAAATATTATGAAAAAAGTTGTTTCCATAATTTTAGCAGTTACCTTGCTCTTTGCTATGTGTGTTCCTGCATTTGCAACAGGAACAAAAAGCGAAAGCAATTACAACGGTTTACCAGTAATTATCGTAAGAGGTATTGACTTTGCAGGGCTTACTTACCCTGACGGTACAAAAGCATTACAGGTAGATGCGGGTAAAATAATTTCCACACTTATGACCTCAATGTTTATGACCAAAGGTCAGCTTATGAATAGTATTTTTGATGTTGCTAACGAGATTTTGTCACCACTTGCTTGTGACAAAAGTGGTAACACTATTGAAAATATATCAATGGTACAGTACCACGGTTCAATGGCAAATCACCCTGATTTTGTTGCAAATCTTCCTGATGGTGGCGAAGAAGGTATTGTAAAAACTGCAGTAGAAAAATATGGTGCAGAAAATACATATTACTTTACTTACGACTGGCGCAAACAACCGAAAGATATTGCAACAGAATTAAATTCATTTGTAGAAGACGCAAAAACAACAACAGGTAAAGACAAAGTTAATATTATTTGTGCTTCTATGGGCGGTATGGTTACAACTGCTTATATGTATTATTTCGGCACAGAAAATATTAACTCTGCGGTATATCTTTCAGGTGCACAAAACGGCACTTATGTTTGCGGTGAAGCATTAAATGGCAGAATTGTTTTTGACAAGAATGTGCTTGTAGATTTTCTTGACAGAACAACAAATGGCAACTTCTTTTTAAAGATTCTTTTAGGTGTTTTAGATTATGCCGGAGTTCTTAAAAAGACAGTAAATTTTGCAAATGACCTTGTAGCAGATAGTTTTGACGAAGCAAATGACAGAGTTCTGCGCGATTGCTTCGGTACTCTCTGCGGTTTCTGGGCACTTTGTCCTGACGCAGATTTTGAAAGTGGTGTAGAAACTATTTTCGGCGGTCACGAGAGTGAATACCCTGTTCTTTTAGAAAAAATTGAAGAAACAAAAAAATTCGTTTTCAGTACAGAAGAAACTCTTAAAAATGCAAAAGAAAGCGGTGTAAAAATTTCTTTTGTTTCAAACTATAATGGCACTCTTGTACCGGTTCACCCAAAATCAAATTGTAACGGTGACGGTGTTTTAGAAGCAGAGCTTACCTCAAACTTTGCAGTAGTTGCACCATTAAACAAAACACTTTCTGGCGACCAGATTTCAGCGGCTAACCCGAAATATCTTTCACCTGACGAGGTAATTGACGCAACATCTGCACTTTTCCCTGACAACACCTGGTTTGTAAAAAATGCACCACATGTTGCGGCAGATTATAACACAGAATTCAGTGCATTTACTTTCACACTTTTAGAAAGTGATGTTCAACCGAATGTAGATATGTTCGGTGAATATCCGCAGTTTATGAGTGCTAATAGTAATCTCGATTTATCACCGCTGGGGAAATAATTGAAAATTGAGAATTGAGAGTTGAAAATTTCGGAAGTCCTGCGGACTTGAGTATAAAAGAATACAAAAATTTAATGAGACGGTCTGCCTCTCTTCGAAGAGAGGGGGACCGCCTTTTTATTTATTTTCTTCCTAGATTTACTTTCAAGCGAGCAATCAATTTAATGTTTTTTGTAATGCTCCTTGGGTGGTGGAGAGTTCTTAAAGATTTTAATGAATAATGAAGTCGCTTACGCTGATGAATATTGAATAATGAATAATCGAGGAACTGCGTTAGCATTATAAATGAAACAAAAAATTAACTCCAACTATCGTAGGGGCTAACCTGTGGTTGCCCGTAGTAGTGGAGATAAATTAAATTTTAAAATCAACCAATCGAGTGCAATAAATAAAATGAACGCGAAGCTGAGCTTTTCCGAACAGTTACTTTAGCTTCGCAAGTTGTTGGTTTACTACTCTCATTTGCTTTACCATAATAAAAAACTGCCTCATACTACTTGCGGGTGACCACAGGTGTCTGCCCCTACGAATTTGAGAATAAATCGCATTCTTTTAATTTAATTGTTGAATAAATTAAACAATCGTGTTATTATTTCTTTGGGTGATTATATGAAAAGGATAATAAGTTTAATTTTAAGCATAACTTTAATTATGGGTCTTGTAGGTTGTGCAAAGGAAGAAAAAGCAACTTTAAAAGAAACATTAGAGATGTATTCAGATACACCTGTTTATGAACTTAATGAACTTAGGGTATCTACTGGTAACAAAGAATATCATATAAACAATTTGAATAATTTTGTTTATGAATTTTGTGATGAATTGGACGGATACAATTTAGAAGAAATCGAAAAATATAATAAAGAGACTCAGGATTGTTATATTTCCTTAGATAAAGAATCTGTCGGGAATAGCGGTGTTTCTTTCTGTATAAATCAGGAAGATGAAATACAAGTGTACTACAATTTTACAGAATGTAAATATTATAAATGCAACGGTATTTTTGATGAAATTACCAGTTTTTTAGCATCAGAGTTAGATTATCAGGATAAATACTACTCAATAAAATCAACTGAAGATTATTTATATGAATACGAAATTTATGATGTAAAAGGAAATATTTTAGAAAAAGAGAAAACAAGCAAATATCCACATGTTTTTTTGCAAAGTGAAAACATAATATGCAAATGGTCTCAAGGTGGAACAGGGGCACTTTCACGCGGGGGTAATTTTTATAACTTTAAAACTGGTGAAAAATCACCTGATTATTGTGGACAAATAGATAGTTTTGACAATTTAGTCAGTAATACAAATAGTAAGTCTGTAACCATAAGTGATATGTTTAGTGGTAAAGAATTGTTGGTAATTGATGATTTTAAAGAAGAAATTGCAGATTACTTAGAGTCTGTTATAAGTGCATATTTTAGCGAAGATGGTACAAAAATCGAAATTATATACCATACGAAACAAGGAAAAGAAGCAACAGATATAATTGATTTACCAAGTGAAGTTTTAGAATATAAGGGAGATAATAAATAATGACACAGGTAGAATTATTAAATTACATACTCGAAAAAGAAAAACTTAAAAAAGAAGACTTGGCAAAGCTTTTTGGAATAAGAAAGAAAAACATTGAAAAAACTCTTAATGGTGAAATAGCACTCACAAAAAGACAAATAAAAAATATTTCGGGATATACTAGAATTTCAGAAGAAGCAATAAAACGCGGTGAGGTTGATTTGCCCGATTTAAAAAATACGGGTGTAGTGTTTATAAATGAAGAGTTTGTAAAAAATCAAAACACCGCAAAATTTCAGGATTTTATTAAAAAAAGATTTAAAATTCAATTTATCAGTTTATTTTTATTAAAATTATTTATTTATTTTATTTTAATCTTTCTTTCAATTTTTGTTGGTTGTGCATTTATTTCGGCATTTATTGAGAATATTGACAAGAGTACCGTGTTTTCGGCATTTTTCACGCTAATTCCGTATTTGTTAGGGTTTGCATCAATAGTGCCAATTTTTAAAGTAATAAAGAAAGTGAATTTTAATGAATTAAAAAGAGTAAAATTATATTACTATTTTATAATTATTGCTAATTTAATATCTTTAATAAGTCTTGTTGCTTTAAATGCAAACCATTGGGGATTTTTTATTAGTGGGCTTATAGGCACCTTGATTCCTTTAGTATTTTTAATTTTAGAAGACAACAAAAAATCAAATCAAAAGCAAATTAAAATATTATCTACTATTTTAATTTGTGCAGCGTGCTTTGTTATAGGTTCAATTCCAGATTATCCTGAAACAGACCGTGAAATGTATTTTGGAATTATTCCTGCAGTTTTAAATTTAGTTCTGGTTGCCACTCATATTTGTTATTGGGCTATTAAAGATTTTTCTGAATTTTCAAATAAATTCCAAATGCTCAATGATAAAAAATGCTTGAAAAAGAAAAAAGTGTTACGCTCACTTGTTTCAGTTTTACTTGTAACAACAGTTGTTGCGGGAACATTTCATTTTGGAGCTTTGCTTACTATAAAAACAACTATTGATTATTTGCTTCAGAGTACCTATTCAGGTGTTAATTATACATTTGAACAGTATCAGGAGTTCGATAAGTTTGATATTGAGTTTACGGATACAGATGAAACACAGACAATTGAAAATGGTAATTTCACCTATAAAGTACCGTTAGCACTTATAGATAAGACAAAAAAAGAAAATCAAAGTGAAATTATTACATCGAAACTACATAAAAACGAAGAAGAAACTATAATGGTTGCATCTACATATCAACCAACGGATGAGGCATTTAATGGTGTGTTAAGTTATTCTGAAGAAATGTTAGATGACTATATGTCTGATGAAGAAACTGGGTTTTTTCAAGAATCTGTTAAGATAATGCTTCTTAAATTTGATAAAATGACAAATGATATTCTCATAGAAAAGTATGGTTTTTATCCCGAAAATGAGTATAAATTCCGAAAATTAGGCGGGGTTATGAATCTTAGGGATATAAACTACTGGAATAAACAAGAAGTTTTTTGTCATATTCCTCTTTTGATTATGGTTGCGGTAGCTATTCCTGTTTATGAGGAAGTTTATTTTTACGAAACAGAAGAAGTTGAAGGTTTTGTAAGTATTAAGAAATTCACAAATGAAGAAACAGGTAAAATCACTTATAGCTATGTTTTTGATTTTAATAAGAAGGAGTCGGAGTGGCTTGAATGTAGATTGATATTTAACCTACCCGAAGAAGTTGCTTCAACCGACCTCGCTTATAAAATTATAAACTCGGTAGAAATGAAGTAGTTGTTAGCTATTAGTTATTAGCTGGGTGTTTATGAGTTGTAATGCATTTTAAAACAAGAAAATCCTATCATATTTAGTTAAACTTTAAATGATAGGATTTTTATTTTTGCTAACAGTTTCTGGCTAAAACTAGTAACTAACAACCAGCCACACTGAACCCTTGACAAACTACCTTTAAAAAGCTATATTATATAGGTCTTAAAACTACAGAAATATCATGTTAAATCAGGTGTAATTATGTACGGATTAAAATGCTTTGTGTTGCAAAATTCAATGAAAGCAATTATTGCTTTAGAAAAGCCAATCTACAATTTAACAAAAGGTAAGCTTTGCAAAAATAGATTTTTATCGGTAGTTAAGACTCAGCATGTAGGCACGAGTGTTAAAATTCTTAAATCAACAAGTGACTCAACATACATTGCAAAAGTAAATTCTGATGGTAGCTTTTCAGATTCAGATTTCAGAATTCTTTGTTCAACTGATTTACATATTGATGAAGATTATGAATTAAATAACAGAACTCTTCAGCACCTTGCCGACAGAATTGCAGATTTAAAACCGGACCTTGTTGTACTTACTGGTGACTGTATTCTCTCAAAATATCAGCAGATAGATGCAATTCAGTTTGCAAAAATGATGGAAAATATAGGTGTTTATTGGACTTATGTTTTTGGTAATCACGAAGCAAGAGAAGAAAAAGGTTCTTTTAAATATCAGCTTTATAAAAGCTTTATTGATTCACCTTATTGCCTTTGCAAATTTGGTGATGAGTCGCTTTATGGTTATGGCAATTTTACTATAAATATTATGAATGATGAAAACACAATAAGAAAAACTCTTGTTTTTTTCGATTCTGGCAGATATCTGCAAGAGCCATACCGCACAAACGATGGTGTTCCAAAAGAATTGACAGGTGCTGATTATGTTAAACCAGCTCAGATTAAATGGTATGAAAAAGAAATTGCTTCACTCAAAAAGAAATATGGTGAAGATTTAAAATCAATGATTTATTTACATATACCAGTACCGGAGTACAGAGATTTATTCACACAGAATGAAAATAGCAAATTTATACCGAATGAAAATGTAGAAGTTATTTATGGCGAAATGCGTGAGCCAATGGGTGGTTCTCATTTTAACAGCGGACTTTTTGACGCTATGAAACGAAACGGAACAGAAGCTATGTTCTGCGGTCACGACCATTGTAATGATTTCTGTGTAAAATACGATGGAATTTATCTTGTTTATAATCAGACAGGTGGTTATAACTGTTACAGATTATATGACAGTAAAATTATGCTTTCTGATGAGAGTACCTGGCATTATGGCGTTAATACAACCGATATTGCTAAAGATGGCTCTTTGAAATTTAAAAATTACAGACATACAGAATTCAAGAAAAAAGGGTGAAAAAATGACATACTACATAGGCCAGGCACTCGGAATTTTAGCAATTGCTATGACAATTTTGATGTTCCAATTGAAAAACAAAACACACATGCTTTTTGTAAATATAATATCAAACGCAGCAGTTGCAATAAATGTTTTATTTATAAAAAACGAATTTAATTCAGGTGTAATAATTTGTTTAATTGCTATTGTGCAAATAATAGTTTCACATATTCATGACAAAAAGGGTACAGCGGTTCCATTTATAGAAAAAATAATCTTTTTAGTTCTTTATATTGGTGGCGGTTTGGTTGGCTTAACCGGTCCAAAAGAAATATTACCAATAATTGCGGCAATCTTCTATATGCTTGCAATGTTCCAAAAAGACCCACAAAAAATCCGTTATATTTTACTAGGTAATATGGCTTCCTGGGTAATTTATTTTATTTCACCATTCTCAACTTCAATTTTTGCACAAATCGCAGGAATCATTTCATCAGTTATAGGTATTTTAAGATACAGAAAGCAAAAAACAGATGCAGAAAACTAAACTGCATCTGTTTTATTTTTATAAATTATATAAATGCGAAGTGTCGTTTATATATTCAAAAACAATGTCGCCATATTTATTAGTGCCTTTTTTGTAAATTGTGACCTTTGTAACACCAGTATTTTTAAAGTCCAAATCATATAAGGGGCATTCTTTTATATAACCCATCAAAGAAAAAACTAAATAAGTAATAAATGCCGCGTGGCTTACAATTGCAATTTTTTCGCCTTGCTTTTGGTGAGACTTTATGTATTCTAAAGCTTTTTGTGCTCTTTCAAATAAGTCGCTCTCATCACTTGTGGAGTTGTAATAAAAAAGAGATTGTGTGGGGTCAATATCATCTGCTAAAACTGCATTTTCATTTATTTTATTTATTTCAGTAAATGACGAGTGACTATATTCAGGTGAAACACCCGCTTCAGTTAAATATGGTAACACTTTTAAAATTTTTTCGTTTGGTTGTTTTTTTATAATTTCTGTTGCAGTTTCTACTGCTCTTAAAAGCGCACTCGAATATACTGCATCAAACGCGGTGTTTTTAAATCTTTCACCACAAGCAACAGCCTGATTTTTACCAAGCTCTGTGAGTTTTGGGTCGTGAAGTTCTTCGTGAGAAAGTCCATCTGTAATTCGTTCAATATTTCCGTGGCTTTGCCCGTGGCGGATAATATAAAGTTCAAGTTCTATAATTGGTTTTGTGTTTTCCATAGCTACACCTTTATAAATTTTTTTATATTTTAACACACAAAACCGCAAGTATCAATACCGAATAAATACTTGCGAAATTAAAATTATTCATATTTATAAAACGAAACCTTATATTGTTTGTTGCACACACCTAAAAAGATTTCTTTTTCACTTTTAAAGCCCTGAATTTTAATTTGTTTTTGTAGCCATTTTAAATCCACACCAATTCGTTTTAAATTTTCGTGTAATATTTTCCCGTCCATTATAAGCTCGGTGTTTATATATTCTGGCTTCACTGTTAAATTCATGTCATAAGGAGTAACAGGTCGCTTTGCAGTTACAGGCAAAACTGTAAGTCTGCCATTATATTCAAAAATTGCAGTCCCGACATCATCTAAATTAAAATAACCTTCCTGACGCAACAAAACCATAAATTCGGTTAAGTCGAGTTTTGCTTTTTTCATATTTTCTTTGTAAATTTTACCATTGTTCATAATTATAGTTGGTGTTCCGTTTATGAATTTTCTTGCCTTTGGCAGTTTGTTTGTAATAGTTGTAAGAATAACGGTAATAACACCATAAACCACCATGGCAATAAGTGGGTTTAGTGGCGACTCTAATTCAGTTGCAAGCTCGGCAGCAATAGAGCCAATTGTAATTCCAGTAATATAATCAAAAAAGTCGAGTTGCGACATTTGTTTGTGACCCATAACTTTTGCTATAATAAATAAAGAAACGGCAGAAAGTATTGAAGTTAAAATAACTTTTAAAATATCCATATAAATCCCTCCAATGATAATTTATTATTACCCAAAATTGGTGGAATCCTACAAAAAACTTGAATATAATTGCCACCAATGGTAAAATAAGTTCATAAATTTATCTGACTACCTTTAAGGGCGTGATTTTATGTGGAAATTTATAAGAATATTAGTTTCGGGCTTTATAGCAATTGAAACTTTTTTCGGAACTGTTTCAAATGGTGTTTCATCGAAAGAAATAACGATGCCTGAGGTTACTACAGGCGAATATACTCAATTCGTTGACCTTTTTACAGGAACAGGTGGTACACCTTGGACTTGTGGTATGTTAAGTCCTGCGGCTTGTGCACCATTTGGTACAGTAAGACTCGGACCTGACACATCCTTTGTAGGTGGCGCGTTTGTTATGAAAACAAACACCTCGGGCTATTATTACGAAAATGGTCATATAAGAGGATTCAGTCATTCAAGACTTTCGGGAACAGGTGCAACAGATTATGGTATTTTCAGGGTTACTCCCGCTATAGGTGACAAAAAAGCAGGTTCAATTGCGTTTTCTCACAAAAATGAGGT
>JAZRSC010000012.1:0-64083 GCA_045651285.1 Acutalibacteraceae bacterium | reverse complement strand
TCAGGGGACGGTTCTATGATTGACACCAAAAACCCTTGATTATCAATGGTTTCAGCGGTATTTTAAATTTAATTTAATAGGAAATCAGGGGTGGGTTGATTGGAAAAACAACCCAATCACAGAACCGTCCCCTGATTTTTTAAAATCAGTAACTCAAAATGGTACAACTAAAACTTATAAATACACTTGGATGGATGGTAAGTTAGTAGGTCAATCTGACGGTATAAATACTTTGAGATTTATCTATGATGAAAATGATGAAGTTGTTGGTTTTGTAAACAATGATTCAACAGTTTATCTTTATATGAAGAATATTTTGGGCGATATTATTTCAATAGTTGACGAAAATGGTTTAGTTGTGGTAAACTACGAGTATGATGCGTGGGGTAAAGTAATTTCAATTACTGGTAGTCTTGCTGATACAATTGGCATACTTAACCCGATTCGTTATAGAAGTTATTATTACGATACTGAAAGTTCTTATTATTATCTCAATAGTAGATATTATGACCCTGAATTAAAAAGGTTTATTAATGCTGATAAACTTAAGAGTTTGTATGCACCGAAAACTACATATCTTTATGCAGATAGTGCAAATGTATTTGCTTATTGTGCTAACTCTCCTGTTAGAATGGTAGATTATTCTGGGGAGAAGCAAAGGGATAATCCTAGTAGTTATATTGCTAATGCAATAATATTTTCACTTTTGTTGTTGGGTTATGAGAATTATTTTGGTATTTATCCAGATGCAAAGTATTCTGATGGTAATTATTTATACAAATATTCAAAAAAAGGTGCAATAGCAATAAGTTTATTTAGAGCATTTGATGATAGAAACAGTAAACTTGTTTTTTCTAATTTTCTAAATGCTTTTTATGCAGTGTTAGGTTTTAAGGTTTTTGATGCAGTTGCTACTTTTGCTTTAGATAAATTTAAAAAAGAATTTCCTGATATACATAATGATATATATGTAGATTATAAAACTAAGAAAAGACCATTTTTATTTAATAATAAATGTGTTTCTAAAGAAATAGAACAGCATTGTTTTGTTTATTGGATGATAACGGGCAATTCTATAGATTATACGAGATATTCGGCATTATATCTTATGAAACTAATCGCAGGTAATTACATCGAATCTTCGACGCAAGTTATTGAAATTCTTGAACAAGATGCATATAAAAATAGAGATTCATTGCTATTTAATTACTATGCAGGAATAGCTGATTATTATAAAAAAACTGACGCTGACCCGTATTGGAACGGTGTATACCGCGATCCAGATTATGTTAGTTACTCTTGGATGGTGAATCCTATTCCTGCAAAACCCACCAAATGGCGGAGGTGACATGATATTATGAAAAAAACTCCTTTTATAATTCTTGCAATAGTATCATCATATATCTTATTTATAACTATTTATCATTTTAATTGTAATGCTAAATATTTATATGAAAACGAGGAGTATTTAGGTATTATATATAACAATAGAATATACATCCCTAAAAATGTTGTCGAACCTTTATATTTGATATATGATGACAACGATCAAAATGATTCGAAAATTTACATTGCACAAAAATTTTTAAGTGATTTGTTTATACCTTTTCAATATTTTGTTTTTTATAGTGAGAGTTATGATTTTGGGGGGGATTTTATTGTTGAACGCCCAGATGACTCTTCTTTGTCTGTTTTACATATTGATAAAGATTTTGTTTACCCCACAATTGATAAAAATGAAGTTGATGAAATTTGGGGGTCATTATCTTCTTCAAATGAAGATAACATCAAAGATTTAAGTGTTGTTAATCACATCGTTGAATGTGCAAAAAGTAATGGTGAACTTGCACTTGATAAAGAGGTTTACGAGCAAATTAAAGAAAACTCTTGGGATAATCATTATTTCTATTTAAAATATAAAGGTTACCCTTTGGTCGAAAAGTTTTATATAGAAGAAACTGAAGACGGAAGATATATAGTTGACCGATACACTGAAGCAGAATACGATACAGTTTATTTAGATGACCATAAATAAACATCGAGCAATTTGTTAAATTAAAAGAAATCGACTGGTTGAGCAAAAACTCAATTAGTCGATTTTTACAGTTTCGTCTGTTTTTGTTGAAAATTTCAAAATAACTTGACTTGGTGTTGAAGTTTTGATATATTTTAATTAAAAGAAAAACATATAACTATACTGTAGCGGGAACAGAACCTACAACACTTATTTCAACCGATACATTCACTTACGCAACAGGTACTTGGGAAGACAGACTTGTTTCATACAACGGTCAAAGTATTGTCTACGACAACATTGGTAACCCGACTACTTACCTTGGTGCAACTTTAACCTGGCACGGTAGAGAGCTTTTAGGCTACTCAAAAGGTGAGAACTCTTACTATTATAGCTATGATGTTGACGGAATGAGATACCAGAAGGTAGTCAACAAAAATGGTGTTGAAACTGCAAGGTATAACTATGTTTATGCTGACGGTCAGCTCATTCTTTTAAGCTACACAGCAAATGGCACAACACAAAATGCAAAATTCATTTATGGCTCAACTGGTGAAGTTCTTGGGTTTATTGTAGATGGTACGACGCAATACCTTTATGTAAAGAACTTACAAGGGGACATTGTTGCAATTGTTAATGAGTCTGGTGTTCCAGTGGTTCGTTATATTTATGACGCGTGGGGTAATGTAACCATTACAACTGACACAGGTTATGAAAATCTTATAAACTTAAGCCCATTTGCTTACCGTGGTTATTGTTACGATAATGATATTAAAATGTATTATCTTCAATCTCGTTACTATGACCCACAGATTTGCAGGTTTATCAATGCGGATAGTAGTGAGTATCTTGGTGCGACTGGTACGGTTTTGAGCTGTAATCTGTTTGCTTATTGTGAGAATGATCCGGTTAATTATTTGGATTGTAGTGGTTGTGCATCAACTAAACAATTTAAGTCAGCAAAATTGGCAGCAAAGGATTTTGCGAAGAGTTACTATAACATGTCATTATATATTCGTTTGGAAATGAGTTCTATTATTTATAGTTTCAAAGAAAAAGGAAAGACTTATTATTCATATACTCCGTATATTGTAGGAAAACCACACTCTTGTAATCCATTTGATGGTAAGAAATTGGTTCCTAAAGGGTGTGTTATAGTTGCAGTAATACATACTCATCCAAATGAAAATGATTTTTCTTCTGGAGATAAAGGTTTTGCTAAACAACATGAGATAGCGGTATATCTTGTTGTCCCTAAAGGGAATGTATATGTTTATCATAATACGAGTAATGGTTTTAAAACTGAAACAGTATATTCATTTTTGATTTTCAAAAAATTAAGTCGAAATAAGAAAAGTGATTTAAAAAAGCAATATGAGTCAATTTGGAATAGATATAAATCAAACTGTAATTGTTGTAAAAAAAAGGGGTGGCCTTGTGAATAAATATAGAAAAATTATTGTATGTTTAAGTGTTGTAGTTTTTTGTTTTTTGTCGAATTATACAACAATGATAGTAACTTTAAAGTGTTGCAAGGAAAATGTATTGAATAAAGAACAGCAAAACATTGTTGGCAAAGATCAAATTTTATTTGATCTAGATATTATGTCAAACAAGGAATTGACTCAGGACTATGCAGATTTGATTTTTTCCAGTATTTTAAATGAAAACAATGACGAATATTCAAAATCAATAAAATTTGACGATGTAAGGAAGGTTTGGATTGTAAGTTATCTTCCCTTAGATGATGAAATACTTGGTGGATCCATAGATATTTTGATTTCTGCTAAAAATGGGGAGGTCATTAACATTGTTTATGGAGAGTGATGACAATTAAGACAGATTAGACAGGGGACGGTTCTGTGTCTTAGTCTCAGTTGCAAGTAGCAAGTGTGCAAGTTGCAAGTAAAATTAACAACAACTCAGATAATTGATTTCGGTCAATTATCTGAGTTGTTTTTCGACACTTTTTTGAATTTTGTTGAAGATTACAAAATCGCTTGATTTATGCTCCTTAATTTGATATATTGAAACCAAGAAAAGACACCGGACGGCGTAAGACATAGAACCGTCCCCTGTCTTAAATGAATCTCTTGGTTATTGGGATTATTATTCTAAATAGGGGGATAAAATTGAGTTTTATAATTAAATATACTCCTATACTTATAGGTGTAACATTTTTAACAACAATTATAAATATAGTTTCATTGGAATATATACCCTCACTATTTATTCCACTATCAAATTATTTAACTGTTGTTTTGGTTTGGTTGTATCGTGGTTTTGATTCAATTATAGCTTTGTCTATGGCTATATTTTGGTTTATTTTTATGTTGTTTTGTTTTTCAAAACTAATTTTCAAGAAAAAGATGCTTCTTTGTATAATATTTGTATATGCGTTGGACTTTGCTATTGTTTTGTATATGTTAATAAGTACCCAAAATTTACTACATTGCATTTCAGCAATAACAGATCTTTTAATTGTTTTAGCAATGCTAAAAACAATAGGCAATCGAAAACAATCAGGGGACGGCGGCAATCAGGGGAGGCAATCAGGGGACGGTTCTGTGTCTTAGTCTAAGTTGCAAGAAAAAATTAAAAACTCGGTTGATTGAGCACAAAACTCAGTTAACCGCACAATCAGGGGACGGTTCTATGATTGACAAGAATTAACATTTATGATATATTGAATTAGGTGATGAAAAATGCCAAGAAAAGCAAGAGAAAAAAGCGAAAGCGGAATATATCATGTAATGTTAAGAGGAATAAACCAACAACAAATCTTTGAAGATGAAGAAGATTATTTAAAGTTTATTCAGATTTTAGAAACTTATCAGGCAATAAGCGAGTATAAAATTTATGCTTATTGCTTGATGGGCAATCATATACATATATTGATAAAAGTAGAGAAGGAGTCGTTAGAACAAGTTTTTAAACGAATTGGCAGCAAATATGTTTATTGGTATAATACTAAATACCAAAGAAAAGGACATTTGTTTCAAGATCGATTTAAAAGCGAGCCTGTTGAAGATGATTCATATTTTTTGACTATAATAAAATACATACATCAAAACCCGATTAAAGCAGGACTTTGCAAAAAAGCAGAAGATTACAAATACAACAGTTGTCATGAATATTTGGACAAACCTGTAATTGTTGATACAGAGTTGTTATTTTCAATGGTTCCCAGACACGAGTTTTCTATGTTTAGTAATACATTGACAAAAGCAAATTGTTTAGATATTGAAGAACAAATTACAAGACGAGTTACTGACGAAGAAGCTCGTAAAATCATCAAAAAGTATTCAAAATGTGAAAATGCTACTGAATTTCAAGCGTTGGATTTAAAATCAAGAGATAAATATTTGAGAAAATTCAAAGAAAAAGGTATTTCAATCAGGCAAATTAGCCGATTGACTGGGGTAAGTTACTATATTGTGCAGAAAATCTAACCCAATCATAGAACCGTCCCCTGATTTTCCTTTTTATATGTACTACATTTTGACAAACTCCCGCGGTGATGTTGTGGGAGTTTACAGCGGTAGCGGTGTTTTATTGGCAAGCTATGAGTATGATGCCTGGGGTAATTGCAAAATTACAAAAGACACCAATGGTATCGGTGAGCTTAACCCGATTCGTTACCGTGGGTATTATTATGATACAGAGACGGGATTCTACTATGTATCCAGCCGTTATTATGATCCTGAGATCGGTCGGTGGTTGAATGCGGATACTACTGATGTTCTGACTGCAACACCGAATGAATTAACAGATAAAAATCTGTTTGCTTATTGCGATAATAATCCCGTAACACGCGCAGACCAGGGTGGAGACTTTTGGCATATTGTTGCCGGTGTAGCAATTGGTGGTCTAATTGGTGGTATATCCAGTATTGTCGGGCAAGCTGTTAGTGGGCAGAAAATTAACTGGGCAGAGGTTGGTGTTTCAGCTGCATCTGGAGCATTAACAGGAGCAATTACAGCAGCGTGTCCCGGTATGGGCGCAGTGGCAACGGGTATTGTGCACGGCGTGGTAGGCGCAGGTACACATGTAGCAACTGAACTTGTCAACGGCAGGACACCAACTGTAGCTGGAACATTGGCATCCGGTGTTACAAGTGGAGTTCTTGCTGGTGGAACAAAGGCGGTTGGAAATTTAGTTAATAAGGGTTTGAAAATACAAAAAATCGGAAGATTAGAAGCTTCAAATCACGCAAACAATCCACAGCTCGGAGTAAAATATCAAATCAACAAACCTAATGGAAGACCGACCACTCGTTCTATAGAGTTTCACTATAATCATTCACATAATGGCTATAAACCACATTGGCAGCAGAATAGTTGGAATCCTTGGAACAATTCTGTATCATCCATGAAGCATTGGACATGGTGGGGTAAGCGTATATGAAAAAAGAGTATTATGTAGAAAGTATCAACATGCACAATGTCCTTGAGATAGAGGAAAAACTTTATGAATTATATAGAGATACTATTCTGGATTTCAAAAAAAGTTTTTCCTTATATAACTGCGATATCGAAATTAGACATTGTTGGACAACAGATAGTGCTGAAAATGTGACAAATATTCGACCGACCTTGGAGCATCAATATGTCTATTGGATTTGTTATGAGGTGCTTTATAACGGAAAACCAATAGTTTATGACAATGAAAATTCACCGTTAACAAGAAGTTATTGTGTGTTGATAATTTCAAAAGAGATAAAGTACCAAAAGCAACAATTTTTTGTTAGAATATTTGATGACACAGAAGATGTTGTGGAAGAATTAGTAGAAGATTTGAGTAAAATCAAGCAGATATTTTCTTAAGACAATCAGGGGACGGTTCTGTGATTGAGTCCCAAAACCCTTGATTATCAATGGTTTCAGCGGTATTTTAAATTAAATTTAATAAGAAAATCAGGGGTTGGTTGATTGGAAAAAAAGCCCAATCATAGAACCGTCCCCTGATTTTACGCATGGGTACTTATGATGAGTACTTAAACTTGATTGGAGATTAAAATGGATTTTTGTTATACAATTTCTAAATACGACCCTACGTTTTATGTAAATGGTATCTTCGTCAAAGACGAGTGGACAGATTTTTCAGATATCGGTAAAATATTTGATAATAAAGAATTAACCCGAGAGGAATATGAAAAAACAGAAAACAATTATATAAACTTTATTGTTAGTATATTAGACTTTATAAATGTACACAAATTAAAAATTTCGGATTTAGAAATATATACTAGTGTTCAATGGAAAAATGTGCAAACAATACCAATCTCAAAATTACCAGAATTAATAAGAGATTGTCTACGCAATAATTGTTGGTGTAAAATTCATGGTTCTGAAATTTGTTTATGTTTCGGTTTTGATTTTTATTTACACCTTAATTGCAATTTAAATTACGATACAGTAAACAAAATTAGTAGAAATAACTCTTTATTTTTAAAACATCAGACAATTCAATGTCGACAATCAGGGAACGGTTCGAAACCACTGAAAAAGTGATATTTTAAACGGTCTGAACAGTCCTGTATTTTCCTTGATTTTGTTGAAATTGGACAATCAGGGGACGGTTCTATGATTGAGTCCGAAAACCCTTGATTATCAATGGTTTCAGCGGTATTTTAAATTAAATTTAATAGGAAATCAGGGGTGGGTTGATTGGAAAAACAACCCAATCATAGAACCGTCCCCTGATTTTTAGAAGTTGCATTTGATAATGTCGGTACTAAAAAGCTCATGGCAAAAATGGCGAAACTCGTTAAATGCTAAGCATTTAACAATGCAGAACGCAGAATTTTGAATTGAAAATTGAAAATTGAAAATTGTGGGACCTGCGGTCGGCAATTATAATTGAATAACAAAAGATAAGTTCTATCATTTAAAGTTGCGTTAACTAAAAATGATAGAACTTGTTTTAATTTATTGACTAATAATTATAATCAAGGCGAAGCCTTCCGAAATTTTCAATTCTCAACTTTCAATTTTAAATTATCAAAACTGTATCTCAACCGTATGACTACCAACACCAGTACTGAAAATAATATCACTACCAATATTTCCATCGTGTTTCTTGATTTCAATATCTGTTGTTTCAACGCCATCAATTAAAATCTTTTTAGCATCAGATGGAATATAAACAATGTTAGGTACTGTAAATTCTTTGTCTTGTGTAAATTTAAGTGTAAATACACCGTTTACATAGTCATATTTATATTCATTAATAAAGCCTGTAACTGCTTTCGGGTATGGTCTTGTAAGAAGCTTAATAAAATCTTCTTGTAAGATATTTTCAAAATAGCACCAGTATGTATTACTCCATTTATAAGAATCAAATTTGTCTTGTAAGAATCTTATATGTGGGTACCAACCGTCACCCTCAGCACAAGAACCCCATTCACCAACAAGACAAGGCACATTAAGTCTTTCTTGTGTTCGTCTGTGCTCGTCAAAAATCATACCAACACGAGAGTTGTTAGCATATTTATAAGCTGGGGTGTCAACCATTAAGTCATAAGCGTGTGGACCAAAGCATTGATTTTCTTCTCGTTTGCCATTGACTGTAATTGGTGTGTTACAACAAGGAATACCCATGTTTGAGTAGTAGTTGTTATCAACAAATAAAATGCCATTATTGGTAACTTCTCTTACTGCTTCTGCCATTTTACAGAGGTAAGGGGAGTATTTTTCTTCGTCAAACTTTTTAACAAGGTCACTACAAGGTTTAACAATTTCTGTCATTACTTCTGCTTCGAATTGGTCAAGCGCTTTTGGTTTGTCTTTACCTAATGCTTCTTTAGCCATCTGGGAAAGCTTAACTCTTTTGTCAAAAATTGAAGTTTTAACAACACTACCAATAAGTTTTTTAAATATTTTACCACCATCAGCACCGGGGAATGGTTCGTTTAAAAAGTCAAAACCAAATAAAGCATAGTGGTCACCTAATTTACTTGCAACATATTTCCACATATTTGCGTGGTAATCCTGAAGACCTTTGCCATTGTATTGCTTGTTAGCCCAGAAGTTGTCAAATGCTCTGTGACAAGCCTTGCCCCAGAAATAACCCTCTGCCCATACAGCAAGTGGTTCACGAGGTTTATATTGGTCAAACATTGTTGCCCATTCAGGTGCACCGTCGCCACCACCGGGATGACCGCCGGAATATAAATCCTGATGCCCGTCAAGGTAAACATAAATGTCGTTTTCGGCACACTTGTCCATAAATTTATTGAGTGTAGCAATCAACTTTTCATTATAATTTTCTGGTTTTGGTTCCATTTTATCCCAAGTGAAACCAAGTCTTATCATATTAAAACCACGGGCTTTGAATTCCTGGAAGGGGAAAGTGTCAGGGTTATGACAATAATCTTCCATTTCAACGAATCTTGATTTGTCGCAAACATTCATACCATTAAAAATTCTTTCTCTGCCGTGTTCATCAACAAATCGTAAGTTGTCTGTAAAAATTTTATCCATAATTAACTCCTTAATAAAGTATCATTATTTTGTTTCAACATAAAGTGGTTTATAAGAAGTACCACTTTCAAAGAAATTGTTTGCTTTAATAATTACTGTGTATTTTGTGTCAGGTTTTAAATCATCTGCCGTAACTGAAAGTGTTTCAGGCATATTGTAGAAGTAATATTCAGACCAAAGTCCTATTTTCTTAACAATTAAATCTGTTGCAGTTTCTTTAACTGTAATTATGTAATCGTTTACATAATATTCATCAGATGGTTTAGCCTGTGAAAATGTAAGTGTAAACTGATTAGTATTAACATCTGTAAATTCTGCCTTGAAATCGTCAGGGAAATAAGGTGCTTTTGAATTTTTATAACGAATAGCATCTGTGTATTTAAATGACTCGGGGTCACAAGGTGTGTCAATCTCCCACACCATAGGGAAGAAGTTTTCGGTAAGAATATCGTAAGGGTAAATTCTTACCTGACCTTTGTCATTTGCTTCAACAATTAACATCTGTGCACAGTTGTTATCTTGTGGAGGAACTGTTCCGTAATATTTATCAAATTCATCAAGCTCAAAGTAACTTAAAGAACCAGTGCCAAGTGCTGTGAAATGCTTTTGATGAATTGAACGAGGGTCGTTAATCGGCACATGCGAGTGGCCTGAGAAGTCAAATACCTGAGGGTAGTTCATAAGAATGGGGTAGAGTGACTCGTCACCCCAGTAAATGCTACCTGAAACTGTATCTGTAATATGTGGGTGCTGGAAGAAGAAAATAGGTTTGTTTGGTGCATCTTCACGAGCTTTTTTGAGTTCGTTTTTAGCATACTCTCTTTTTTCGTCATTAAAGTCACAACCGTGTGTTGTAGTAAGGCTTATAAAGTGAAAACCGTTTATAACTCTGTGGTCATCGTGTGGTAAATTGAAAATTTCAGTAAATCTTTTAAGTGCTGCTTCTTCACCACCATTTTGCCCACTGAATTCGTGACTTGCAAGTGTAAGGCAATACTGTGTTTCTGGCTTTTTGCAACTATCAAGTGTATTTTTGAATTTTTTCATCTGAATTTCAGAACCATTATTTGCAAAGTCACCAACAACATAAATTGCATCTAATTTTTTGTAGGTTTCAGAGCTTTCTGCTATTTCATACGCGAGTTCAATACCGCGTTTCATTCTTTTTTCTTCAATGCAATCTTCATCCTTATAGTGAACATCACTTACAACCATAAATCTTAAAGTAGGGTTGAAATCTTTTTGTAGCATAAATAGACCTCCAATTAACACTATACATTGAAATTATAACATTTTACGCTGGGATTTACAATTGTAAAAGTGTAGAATTACAATATAAAATTTTAGTGAAAAGTTTCATAAAATATATTTATTTTTAATTTTGTTTATGTTATACTATTTTTGGAATTTAAAGTTAAGGAGCGTTTAAAATGCAAATTTCAAAAGATACAGTTATTGGTACAATTCTTGATACTGCACCAGAAACAGCACCATTCTTTTTAGAAATGGGTATGCATTGTTTAGGTTGTCCTTCTGCTCGTAGTGAAACAGTAGCACAGGCTTGTATGGTTCACGGTGTTAATGCAGATGACCTTGTTTCAAAAATCAATGCATTTCTTGCAGAAAATCAATAATGTTTTTTGTGCGTAGAATGACACTTTCACCAAGACTTGCCGCTACCGCTTCACTTGTATTAGGTGGCGGCAATATTGTTGATGTCGGAACAGACCATGCATATTTACCTGCTCACCTAATTTTAACTAAAAAAATTCCATTTGCTATTGCTTCTGATTTAAGACAAAGTCCGCTTGATAACGCAAAGGACACAGTTGTAAAATATAAATTACAAAACAAAATTGAGTTAAGACTTTCAGATGGTTTATCTGAAATTAAACCCGATGAAGTAAAAGAAATTGTCTTTGCTGGTATGGGTGGTACTCTTATTTCAGAAAAATTAAAAGAATGTAGTTGGATTAAAAGTGAAAAATATCATTTTATATTCCAACCACAAAGTAAAGCAGAAGATTTAAGAGAATATTTATATTCTAATGGCTTTGAAATAAATAAAGAATTAGCAGTAAGCGAAGGCGAAAGATATTACATAACCTTTGACGCTTACTACACAGGTGAAATTAAATCCTTTACATTAAGTGACTGTTTTATTGGTAAATTGCCAAGAACTGCTGAAGCAAAAGCACACCTAAAAATGCAGCTTAACAGATTAGAGAAAAAATTTAACGCTCTTAAACATAGAGAGAACGAAAATACAGAAGATTTAGAAAAGTTAATTGACGATTTAAAAGGTTTTATTTATGGATAATTTATTAGCACAGATTATAGGCTTTGGAGGTACTGCTCTTACAATAATTGCTTACCAGCAAAACAAAAGAAAAAAGATTTTGCTTTGCACAGTAATTTCAGCAACACTTTTTGCAATTCATTACATAATTTTAGGTGCGTACACAGGTGCTATTATGAATGTTCTTGCGGGTACTCGTTCACTTGTGTTTATGAATAACACTAAAAAATGGGCAAAAAGTAAAGTATGGGTAGCAGTTTTTATGATTGTTTACACAGTCGCTTGTATCGCCACTTGGGATAAATGGTACTCGGTTTTACCACTTATTGCAATGCTTTTAACTACAGTTAGTAACTGGTTTCAGAGTGAAAAGAAAATCAGATTTTTAACTTTCCCAAGCTCACCTTGTTGGCTTGTTTATAATGTGTTAAATGGTTCTTTTGCAGGTGTAATTACAGAAATTTTTGTTATGAGCTCACTTATAATTGCAATTATAAGATTTGACTTAAAAAAATCCAGTAAGAAGAAAGGTGAAGTACAAAATGTCAACAGTTAAAGATATTTATTCATTTTTAGATAGTGTTGCACCATTTTCAACTTCTGCGCCTTGGGATAATACAGGTCTTTTAGTCGGTAATGAAAATAGTGAAGTTAAAAAAGTAATGCTTTCGCTTGATGTTACAGAGAATGTAATTGACGAAGCAATTAAAAATAATGTTGATTTAGTTATCACACATCATCCGCTTATTTTTGAAGGTGTTAAAAGTGTTACTGTTGACACGCTTCTTTACAAAGCAGTTTCTTCCGGTATTTCTTTTATTGCTAGTCACACTTGTCTTGATATAGCAAAAGATGGTGTAAACGATTGCCTTGCAAATGCGGTAGGAATTAAGAATATTACATCAGTTGAAGAAGAGCCATTTTTGAAAATTGGCGAAACTGAAGAAAAAACAGAAGATGAATTTGTTTCACTTTTAAAAGAAAAGTTAAATTGTAATGTTTTATATAACGCTACCGGAAACAATATTAAAAAAGTAGCATTTTGCAGTGGTTCGGGCGGGGATTTATATGCTCTTGCAAAGATGTATAACGCAGATGCACTTTTAACAGGTGAAGCAAAATATCACGAGTTTTTAGATGCTACTTTTAATAATATTACAATTTTCTCTTGTGGTCACTTTGAAACTGAAATTGTTGTAATTGACACATTAAAAGAAAAATTAGAAAAAGAATTCAAAGATATTGTTTTTTTAAAATCAAATCAGAAAAATATTGTTTCTTGTAAATAATAAAGAAAGGTAAACTATGGCACTTGACGGAATTTTTATAAATTTCTTAGTAAACGAAATTTCTGAAAAATTAATAGGTTCAAAGGTAGATAAAGTACACCAACCCACTAAAAATGAGTTGGTGTTAATAATGCGTTCAAAACAGGGTATGTTCAAATTATTTATGACTGCAGATGCTAACGCACCGCGTTTTCATATAATTGAAAACGCACCTGAAAATCCGCAGACTCCGCCAATGCTTTGTATGCTTTTAAGAAAAAAGTTGGTAGGTTCAACCCTTACAGAAATTGAACAATACGGACTCGACAGAGTTGTACTTTTTAAATTTAATGCGACTAACGAAATTGGCGATAAAGTAAAATTAACTTTAGCAGTTGAAATAATGGCGCAACACAGTAACATTATTTTAATTAACGAAGAAAATAAGGTTATAGATGCAATTAAAAGGGTAGATGCAGAAAAATCTTCATATCGACTTGTTTTGCCGGGTGCAATTTACAAATTGCCGCCGGAACAAAATAAATTAGATATAAGAAAAGAAAAAGAAACTGTAGTTGCAGATTTGATATTTAATCTTCTATCAACAAGACTTTCTTCTGCTGTTTTAAAAACTTTACAAGGTGTTTCACCGTTACTTTCAAGAGAAATTGCAATTCGCGTTACCGAAGAAGATAAATTTGTGAGTGAATTAACTGAAACAGAAAAGCAGAAGTTAGTAGAAGTTCTTGGTAAATTCAAAGTGATGCTTACTGCGAATATGCCTGAGCCTACAATTATTCTTGATAAAACTGAAAAACCACTTGAATTTTCATTTTTACCAGTTTTGCAGTATGGTGCAGATTTCAGAAGTATTAAGAAGAATACATTGAGTGAATTGCTTGACGGTTTTTATTCTGAAAAAGACAGAGTAAACCGTACCCGCTCTAAAGCATCTGAATTATTTAAACAGCTTGATAGTTTAATTGAAAGAACTGTAAGAAAGTTAAATAATAGACGTGAAGAGTTAAAACAATGTGCAAATCGTGAAGAAATTAAAATTAAAGCGGAACTTATAACCGCGTCACAATATATGCTTAAAAAAGGTGATAGTGTTTATGAGATTTATAATTATTATGACAATAACGCTTTAATGAAAATTGATGTTGACCCCGCTCTGACCCCAACACAGAATGCACAGAAATATTATAAGGAATATAAAAAAGCGTGTACCGCAGAAAATATGCTCATTAAACTCGTTGAAGAAGGCGAGAGCGAATTAGAATATTTAGAAAGCGTTAAAGACTTGCTTCTTCGTTCAACTTTAGAGCGCGAGTTCAATGAAATTAAAGAAGAGTTAGCAGCTCAAGGTTTTTTAAAATCTAAAAACACCGGCAAAAAGCAAATGAAAAAAGCGGCTTTGCCACCACTTGAGTTTAAAACCTCACAAGGTCTTACTGTGCTTGTTGGTAGAAACAACACCTGTAACGATAAACTAACATTTAAAACAGGCAGAAAAGGTGATATATGGCTACACGCCCAGAAAGCACCTGGCTCTCATGTGCTTTTAGTCAGTGACGGTAACGAAGTGCCTGACGATGCAATTGTCGAAGCAGCCGAAATTGCCGCATATTTCAGTTCAGTCAAAGATTCGACAATTGCAACTATTGATTACACTGATGTAAAAAATATTAAAAAACCAAATGGCGCAAAACCTGGTTTTGTAGTTTATTACACCTATTATTCGGTTAATGTTAAACCTCGAAATCCGAGTTGTTAGTCGTTAGTCGGTAGTTGTTAGTCATTAGTCATTAGGAAATAGGAATTAGGAATTAGGAATTAGGAATTAGGAATTAGGAAACTACACTCTATCATTTAAGATTTAATCTTAAAAGAAAGGGTGTAGTCTTTTTATGCATATTCAAATTATAATGCTAACGCAGTTCCGAAATTTTCAATTTTCAATTTTCAACTTTCAATTTTGAAAGACGCACTTTTTCCACTGCCTTGCAATAAGCTGATGCCCTGCAGTAGTAGGGTGTATACCATCCCACAAAAGTTCAAATATGTCACAATTTTTACTTGCTTCGTCAAAAACTTCCTGAAGTGGAACGAATATTAAATTAAATTCTTCTGCAATTTCTCTTGAAGCCTTCTGGTAAAATACAACATTTTCTTTAATGTATTTACCTGGGGCTTCCTCTCTGTGTTTGCCAAAGAATGGCTCCATTATAACAATTTTTGTATCAGGATTTTTTTCAAGCACTTCTTCAATTAAAAGTTTATATGTCTTTTTAAATCTTTCAGGCGAAGCACCGCAGTTGTGGTCATATTGAAAAATCATTTCATTTATACCCACTAAAATGCTTAAAATTGTAGGTTCTAAGTTAAGACAATCTTCAATCCATCTTGCATATAAATCCGCAATTCTGTTGCCACTTATACCACGGTTATATACAGTAACATTTTTACCAAGGTTTTCCGCTAAAATCTCACTTGCTAAAATGTATTGATAGCCGTGACCGTGAATGTGGTTGGGGTCACTATTTCTGCCACGGTTACCGTCAGTAATTGAGTCACCCTGAAAGAGAATTACATCATTTTCCTTAATTTGAATCATAATTAAACCTCAGTTAAGTGAAGAAGATATGAGTCGCCGTCTTCGTCTAAAATATCATAAAGATTAAGACCTGCATTCATAAGGTAAGCACCGCTATGTGTATCACCAGTTGCTTCGTCTTTATAAATACTGTCAGGTTTAAGACCTTGTAATTTAAGCATTTTAAATCCGAGTATATCTTGTTTAATCTGTACTGCAGTAACAAGTGATTCTTTTTTATCTTCACTTACAAATTGCCAAGCACATCTGTCCCAGTTTTCAAAAGGTGATTCTAATCTATAAAGGTCGCCGTAGTGAATAACATCATAATATTTATGGTAAAGTTTTGCTTGTTCTTTAATTTCTGTAATCTCTTCTTCTGATAATTTATCAGGGTCTAATTCATAGCCGAATGTACCCCATAAAGCAACATTTGTCTTTGTTTCGTAGCCGGTTCTCTTACTTGCAGAAACGTGAGCACCCATTGTTGAAGCAGGGTACACAAGAGATGTACCGAACTGAATTGTAAGTCTTTCAATAGGGTCTGTGTCATCACTTGTCCATATTTGTGGTGAGAAGTAAAGCATACCAGGGTCAAAGCGTCCGCCACCACCAGAACAGTTTTCTAAAAGAAGGTGAGGGAAGTCAGTTGTAAGTCTATTCATAATCTCGTAAGTACCGAGAACGAATCTGTGGAAAACTTCACCTTGTCTTTCTGGTGGTAAATCTGCGTTTGCAACCTCTGTTAAGTTGCGGTTAAAATCCCATTTAACATAGTCAATATCATTCTCTGAAAGAATTTTATACATTTGTGAATAAATGTAGTCACGAACTTCTTTTCTTGAATAGTCAATTACATATTGATTTCTTGCGATTGAACTGTCTCTGCCTGTTACATGAAGATGCCAGTCAGGGTGTGCACGGAAAATGTCTGAATCAGGTGAAATCATTTCAGGTTCAAACCATATACCAAATTTAAGTCCCATAGCTTTAACCTGATTTATAAGGTTTGAAAGTCCGCCTGGTAATTTGTATTCTGCAACATACCAGTCACCGAGTGAAGAGTCATCACTGTCTCTGTGACCAAACCAACCGTCATCCATAACGAGCATCTCAAAGCCCATATTTTTAGCGTGACGTGCAAATGATACTAACTTATCAGTATCAAAGTCCATTCCTGTACCTTCCCAGTTGTTTATGAGAAGAGGCCTTTTCTTTTTCTTCCATTCACCACGAACAAGGTTATTTGAGTAGAGTTTGTGGAATATTCTGCTCATTTCACCAAGACCTTCGTTTGTGTAAACCATAACTGCTTCCGGTGAGTAAAATTCTTCTTGTGGCTCTAAAACCCAACTGAAAGTTTCAGGGTTAATACCCATTAAAACTCTTGCACAGTTAAATGAATCAACTTCAACATCAATTGAGAAATTTGAACTGTAAACTAAATTAAAACCATAACATTCGCCATAAGTTTCAGTTGCACCTTTTGTTATGAGTGCTGTGAATGGGTTGTGGTTATGGCTTGAAGAACCGCGTTTGCTCTTAATTGATTGAATACCCGTGTGAAGAGTGTGTCTGCCAACTGAACGCTCTTTAATCCATTTACCATACAAGTCAATCATTTCAAAATCTGCTGATGGCAAATCAACACATAAAGAGTGTACTGCTTCAATTGAAAAGGCTTTATCTGAATTGTTTTTAACAACAACACTTCTTGTAATAGCACCATAATCTTTAAAAACAGTATAAACAAGAGTAACTTCTGCACCTGTAACTTTGTCACAAGTTAAAACCTCAAGTGTATCTGCTTCATCATCATTGTTTAAGTAAAGTGATGGTAACTCTTTTAATTCTTTTTTACCTTTATAAATCTTGTGACTTACATATCTTAAATCTGTAACTGTGTCACCATTTGCATTTTTAACAGCGAATGCAGAAATTCTGAAATCACCGGCACCGTTTGTTGAATATTCCATTGGTGTAACATCAGGTGAAAAATTCTTTTCTCTTGCAGTAGGTGAGTCAGGTGAGAATGATGCAAAGCCGTTTCTGTATCTTAATTTCTCGACATTAGTGTCAGGAATTGGTGCACCATAATAGTAGTGTACTAAATAATTCCCTGTGAAAACACCGAAAATATATGAAGATGTTTTTGTGTCAAGCTTAAAAATTTTGTTTTGTTCATCAAAAATAATAGACATAATTTTTACCAACCTTTATTTTGTTAAATCTTTTATTTCTCTAAGTTTTCTTGGAATGTTTATCTCTTGTGGACAATGTTCCATACACTTTTTACAGTCAATACAGTTGTGTGCTCTTTTTTCCTCTGTTATAAGAAGATAGGTTTTGTTTAAATCTTCAAGTTCTCTTGTTTTGTTGTATTCGTTAAATGAAGCAAAACAAGATGGAATGTCAATTCCCTTAGGGCACTCAGTAACACAATATTTACAAGCAGTACAAGGAATTGAAAAATTCTTTCTGAATAGAATATTTGCTTCTTCAATTGCTTTGGTTTCTTCGTCTGTAAGCTCTTTACATTCGTTGAAAGTTTTAATATTGTCCTCAACTTGTTCATAAGTTGACATACCGCTTAATGTTGTTAAAACATTTGGTAACTGCGCTACAAATCTTAAAGCATACGAAGCTGGGGAGTTGTCTGAAAGTTTTTTGAATACTTCTCTCGCTTCATCATTTAATTTTTGTAAAGAACCACCGCGGACCGGTTCCATAACAATACAAGGAATGTTTTTATCTTCAAGCAATTTATAAAAATCTTTTGCATTGTCTGCTTCCCAGTCGTAATAGTTGATTTGTAACTGAACAAAATCCCACTCGTAATTTTCTAAAAGTTCTTTAAATAACTCCATATCACCATGGAATGAAAAACCTAAATGGCGAATTTTACCTTGTGCTTTCTTCTCTTTTAAATTTTCATAAGCATTTACAGATTTAAAGGTTTGCCAAATATCTCTGTTAAGACTATGTAAAAGGTAAAAGTCAAAATAATCTGTTTCACATTTTTCTAACTGTTCATTAAAAAGCTCGTCAACAGTTTTACCGTCATTCTTTATAGCCCAACCAGGTAATTTTGTAGCTAAATTATAGCTTTCTCTTGGGTATTTGTTAAGAATTTTACCTGCAAATATTTCTGATTCACCATTGTGGTAAACATAAGCTGTGTCAAAGTAATTAACACCATTCTGATATGCTAAATCAACAAGTTTTTCTGCTTCTTTAAAGTCAATATCTTCCTTACCTTCGTAAAGTTTAGGAAGTCGCATAAGTCCAAAACCAAGCTTTGAAACCTTGCCTTTGATATTAGAAAATTCGCTGTATTTCATAAAACTACTCCATTTCATAAGAATGGTTTTATTATACAATACAGCGAATTTATTTACAATACAAAGTTAAAAAATTGTTTCAATTATTCTGTCAGAACAATCGGGTGAATATTTGAAGTAATCGATATGGTCACCAATATAAAAATAGTCAGGCTCAGGTGTCGGGTAATCTGCATTAAATGCTTCTACAATAATTAACTTGAACTTCATTTTTTCAGGAATAATGCTTTTAATATACACACTCGTTTGCTGACCGACTTCAACATTAGAGGTGTACTCTGCAAGACCTGCAAGATTTGGTGCTAATTCAATGAAAATTCCGTAGTTTTCAACACTTCTTATAATTCCGCTTACAGTTTCACCAACTGAAAAATTCTCGGCATTTTCTTCCCAGGTACCTAAAAGCTCTTTATGAGAAAGTGTAATGCGATTATCTTCATCAATATCTTTAATAATAACCTTGATTTCATCTCCTACTGAAAATCTCACATTAGGGTGTGGGATTCGTGAAACAGAAATGTTATCTATAGGTAAGAGTGCGTTTATGCCACAACCAATATCACAGAATACCCCGAAATTTTCAAGATGAGTAACAGATGCACTTATAATATCACCGGTTTTGAATTCAGGGAGCTTTAACTGATAAAATCTGTTCTGTAAAATTTTTCTGCTTAAAATGGCAGTAGGTTTTCCGTTTAGTTCTTTAATATCAGTTATTAAAAATTTAACGGGTTTGTTGACTCTTGCAATAATAGCAATATCTCTTGTTGTACCCTCGTCAATTCCTACCGCACATTCAGAACGGGGAATAATTCCCTCAATAAAGCCAAAATCTATATGTAAATTATGTTCTTTGTCACAAGATGATGCCCTCGCTTCAATTGGTATTCCTTTTTGGTATGCCTCTTTAAAGTTTTCAAATGAAGAAAGTGCTTTTGTATTCTCTTCTGTCTTAATTAAAAAACCTTCTGGTAAATATAACGACATTTATTATCACCTGTTTCCATTTTTTTAATGTTTACTCTTTAATTTTATGTTTGAGTATGTTATAATATTTCAAATTGTGGTAAATTTTTACTGAAAGGCGGAGTGAATTTGGATATTCGTGTTGGTGATAAATTAGAAATGAAAAAAAAACACCCTTGTGGCGAGAGAATTTTTACAGTTCTTCGCTCGGGTATCGACTTTCGTCTTCGTTGTGATAAATGTGGCAGAGAATTTTTAATTCCAAGAGTTAAGGCAGAAAAAAATATTAAGAAAGTTATAAGAGAAGAAAACAATGATTGATAAATTAGAACAAGTAGAATTAAGATTTGAAAAGGTAAATGAACTTATATGTTTACCTGAGGTTGTAAGCGACCAAAATCAATATAAAGAGCTTATGAGAGAGCTTAAAAATCTTACTCCTGTTGTTGAGTGTTTCAGAGCATACAAAGAAGCAGATAAAACAGAAAAAGAAGCATTTGCACTTCTTAATGATGGCACTCAGGATAAGGATTTTAAAGAACTTCTAGAAGAAGAATACAAAGAGTCAAAGCAAAAAAAAGAAGAATTGTATTCCGAACTTAAAACTCTTCTTTTACCTAAAGACCCGAATGATTATAAGAATGTTATTATAGAAATCCGTGGTGGTGCAGGTGGTGACGAAGCGGCACTTTTTGCTGGTTCGCTTTTCAGAATGTACTCAATGTATGCTGAAAGTCGTGGTTGGAAAACTGATGTTATGAATATTAACGAAACCGGACTTGGTGGTATTAAAGAAATCAGTTTTATGATCGAGGGTGAGGGTGCTTATTCTCGTTTTAAATTTGAAAGCGGTGTTCACCGTGTTCAAAGAGTACCTGAAACAGAATCAGGTGGCAGAATTCACACTTCAACCGTCACAGTTGCGGTTTTACCTGAGGCAGAAGAAGTTGATATTGCAATTGACCCTAGTGATTTACAAATAGATACATTCCGCGCAAGTGGTGCGGGTGGTCAGCATGTTAATAAAACTGAATCTGCAATTCGTGTTACGCATATTCCTACTGGTACCGTAGTTGAGTGTCAGGATGAAAGAAGTCAGTATAAAAATAAAGACAGGGCTTTAAAAATTCTTCGTTCAAGACTTTTAGAGGTTGAACGCGAGAAGCAAGACTCTGAAATTGCAGATGAACGCCGTTCGCAAGTTGGTACTGGCGACAGAAGTGAGAGAATAAGAACTTATAACTTCCCACAGGGTAGAGTTTCTGACCACAGAATTGGTCTTACACTTTATAAAATTGAAGCGATTATGAATGGTGATATTGACGAGCTTGTTGATGCACTCGTAACTGCAGATACAGCTAAAAAATTACAAGCATCCGAGGGGTAATTTTGAACACAGAAATAATTAAAGTTTCTGCAAGTGATGGTGCAGAAAAATATGAAAAAGCAGTTAAACTTTTAAAAAGTGATAATGTAGTCGGCATGCCTACTGAAACTGTTTATGGACTTGCAGGTAATGCTCTTTCTGAGCTTTCTGTTAAAAGAATTTTTGAAGCTAAGGGCAGACCACAGGATAACCCACTTATTGTACATATTTCAGAATTTTCTGAAATATATGAGTTAGTAAGCGAAGTGCCTGAAATCGCAAAGAAATTGGCAAAAAAATTCTGGCCTGGTCCACTAACAATGATTTTACCTAAAAGTGAAAAAGTGCCTATGTGCGTAACTGCGGGGCTCGATTCTGTAGCAGTAAGATGCCCTTCTCACATAGTTGCACGAAATTTAATTAAATATAGTGGTTTGCCAATTGCGGCACCATCTGCAAATATTTCAGGTAAACCAAGTCCCACAAAGGCAGAACATGTCTTTTCAGATTTAAATGGGAAAATCCCACTTGTTATTGATGGTGGCGAAAGTGAAGAGGGTGTTGAGTCAACTGTAATTTCACTTTGTGGTGAAACACCAAAACTCTTAAGACCTGGTAATGTAACACTTTCAGAATTAGAAAGTGTTTGCGGTAAAGTTTTAGTCGATGACGCTGTTTTAAACCCACTTAAAGAGGGTGAAAAGGTTTCTTCACCCGGTATGAAATACAAGCATTATTCACCGAATGCTACAGTTACTATTCTAAAAGGTAATTACAATTCTTTCTGTGATTATGTAAATAAAAATAAAACTGATGAAACCTACGCAATGGTTTTTGATGGCGAGGGTGAAAATTTAGAAGTAAAATATTTTACATACGGTAATAAAAATGATTATCGTTCTTTGAGTAATCATCTTTTTGATTGCCTCAGAGAGCTTGATACAATTGCAGCAAAGCAATGCTTTGTCCGTTGTCCCGATGAAACTACTGACGATTTAGCAGTGCTTAACAGACTTTTGAGGGCGGCGGCATTCAATGTAATTGACCTTAATAAAAAAACACTTTTAGGTCTTACGGGCAAAACAGGTGCTGGTAAATCTACAGTTTCAAAGTTTTTAAAGGAAAAAGGGGCATATATTATTGATGGTGACATTGTTGCACGTGAGGTTTTAATTGATAACGCACCACTTTTAAATACACTTTCAGAAAATTTTGGTAATGATATTTTAGAAAATGGTGTTTTAAATCGCAAAAAACTTGCTGTGAAAGCATTCAGTACACCTGAAAATACCACGCTTTTAAATTCTATAATGCACCCCGCAATAAATGAAAAAATACAAAGCGAAGCAAACGAAGCGTTTAAAACTCACAATGTAGTAATTGTTGATGCGGCGGCAATAATAGAGTCAGGATATGCTGACACTTGTGATAAGTTAATTGTAGTTACTGCACCCGAAGAAATAAGAAAAGAACGCATTATTAATCGAGATAATATTTCAGAGAAAGATGCAGTAATTCGTATAAATGGTCAAAAAAATGACAATTTTTATTTAAGTAAGGCAGATTATGTAATTAGAAATTACGAGCCTTTTGAACTTAATAAAGAATTGCAACAGTTAATAAATGATATTTTTTAAGGAGTGTTACAAATGGCAACTAAAAAAACAGATGGCTTAAAAAAGGATTTGTTTTATAAATCATCAAATGCTGGTGAGGTTTTAAAAGAAACAGAAATAAAAAAAGCAGATAAATTCTGTGAAGATTATAAAAAATTCCTAGATTCTTCAAAAACAGAAAGAGAAGCAGTAAAATCTGTTATAACAATCGCTGAAAAAAATGGTTATAAAAAATATGACGATTCAAAAAAATATAAAGCAGGGGATAAATTTTATTATGTAAATCGTAGTAAATCAATTATTCTTACCGTAATGGGTAAAAAGTCATTAAAAGAGGGTGTTAAAATCTCTGCTGCTCATATAGATTCACCTCGTCTTGACTTAAAACCAAACCCACTTTATGAAAAAGATGAATTAGCACTTTTTAAAACTCACTATTATGGTGGTATTAAAAAATATCAATGGGTTACAATTCCACTTGCACTTCACGGTGTAGTTGTTAAAAAAGATGGTTCAGTTGTTGAAATTTGTCTTGGCGAAGAAGATAATGAGCCTAAATTTGTAATAACAGATATTTTGCCACACTTAGGTGCAGAACAAGGTAAAAGAACTTTGTCAGATGGTATAAGAGGCGAAGAATTAAATATATTAGTTGGTAGTCGTCCTTTTAAAGATGGCGAGGGTAGTGAGCTTGTAAAACTTAATATTATGAAACTTATAAATGAAAAATATGGTATTGTAGAATCTGACTTTTTAAGTGCAGAGCTTGAAGCAGTACCAGCATTTAAAGCATCAGATATTGGTTTCGACAGAAGCTTAATTGGTTCTTATGGTCACGATGATAGAGTTTGTGCGTACCCTGCAGTAATGGCTTCATTAGCAGTTGAAAAGCCAAATTACACAACTATAACTGTCCTTGCAGATAAAGAAGAGACAGGTTCAGATGGTAACACAGGTCTTAACTCAGATTACCTTGAAAATTTCATTTATAAATTAGGTGAAATTGAGGGCGTTCATGGTTACGATATTTTAGCAAAGAGTGAATGTCTTTCTGCTGATGTTAATTCTGCGTTTGACCCTACATTCTCTGATGTATTTGAAAAGAATAACTGCTCAGAAATTAACAAGGGTGTTGTTATCACAAAATATACAGGTGCTCGTGGTAAATCGGGTACAAGTGATGCAAGTGCCGAATATATGGGCAAAATTCGTGCTATGCTCGATAATGCAGATGTTGTTTGGCAAATAGGTGAACTCGGTAAGGTTGACGCAGGCGGTGGCGGAACAGTTGCAAAATATGTTGCTTCACTCGATGTAGATGTTGTTGATTTAGGCGTTCCTGTTCTTTCAATGCATGCTCCTTACGAAGTGATTTCCAAACTCGATATTTATATGGCTTACAGAGCATTCTGCGAGTTCTTTAAGCAATAATTTTTAATTTAAAAAAGCTCTGTCGTTTAAACGATAGAGCTTTTTTGTTTATATTATCTTACTGCATATATTCCTCAATTCCACCGAATTCGTCCATCATTGCCATAATGATGTAAAGTCTTGGGATGTGGAAAGGACCTTTAAAGATATTACCTTTTAATGTTGTTGAAACTGTGTTGTCGTAGTGAAGGTAACCGTACCATTCGCCACTTTCGTTATCAACAAAATACTTCTCGCAATATTCTTTGAATTCGTTGTAAAGATTTAAATATTTTTCATCTTTAAATACTGTGTGTGCAAGTCTTAAAGCAATCATTGTTTCACATTGTGGCCACCAGAGTTTCATATCCCATTCAAGTTGAACAGGTGGTTTGCCATCTAAATCTGTAAACGCAATAAGACCACCATGCTTTTTATCAATACCAAGTGGTAAAGTTATATCAATAATTTTCTTTGCAGCTTCTATTGCTTCGTCATTTTTTGTAACAATACCTTCTGCCAAAATAAACCAAGCCGCTTCAAGTGAATGTCCTGGGTTTACAATTCTGCCATTAGGGGAGTCAATAAATTTACCGTCAACACTTACACTTTCGAGTAAAGCTCTTTCTGTTAAGTAACCACCGTGCAAAATTTCATCAAGACATTCTTTTGCGATATTGTTGTATTTGTCGTAAAGACCATCAACACTTCTCATTACCTGTGCAGTTGCAAGCATTATCATAACAGGCGAGAGTGCCTTTGTCTGTTGGTTTTCTGGGTTGATTTTAGGTGGGTTTTTTCTTATTCCTTTAAAGCATTCATAAGCCACAGTAAAATATTTTTCTGCACTTTCTAAAACCTCTTTATCACCAGTTGCTTTGTAAAGCTCTGCACAACCAATTGCTGCAAAGGTTTCAGAAAAATAATATCTTCTTTTTTGTAACTCTCTACCATCATATGTTACTGTAAAGAACATTCTGCCATCTGTATCGGTACATTTTGGGAAGAATTTATATATGTTTTTAGCCGCTTTTAAATATTCTTCATTTTTTTCAATACAGTTGTAGGCTTTAGAGAATACCCACAAAGCTCTGCCCTGAAACCATACACTTTTGTCTGTTCCGTAAATGTTGCCATCTTTGTCAAGACAAGTGTAAATACCACCATTTTCATAGTCGATTGCGGTTTTTAACCAAAAAGGTAAGATGTTGTTTACTAAGTCACTTTTAAAATTCATTTTAAACACTCCTTATAATTAAATCAGAAATTTCTTCTATTTTAAATTTTTCAAAATATTTGTCTTCTTTTGGAATCCACTCGTTTAAAAATCTTTCGAGCATTTCTTCACCGTTGCGTTTTAAAATTCTTTCTCTTTGTGTTTCTTTGTCAAGCTTTAAAAAGATTTTAAAATCAGAATAATTTTCAAAGTATGGGTGAGAAGAATAAGCACCTTCGACAATTACATACTTTTTGTTCATTAAAAATCTTTTTTCTTTATATGTACCTGACTGACAGTCAAACGCCTTGTAAGAAATTACTTTTGGTTTCTTTAAATTATCAATAACCTCACTCTTTAATCTTTCATAGTGAATATTTCCACCAACTTCATTTAATCTGTCTTCAGTTCTTAATTCAGGTGGTAAAAAGAAATCGTCACAATGAACTATTTCTGCATTTAAAAGTGATGCTAATTCATTTGAAAGCGATGTTTTTCCTGATGCAGATTTACCATCAATGTTTATTATAATATGATTTTTGTCAGTGTCAAGTTTACGAATGCCGATAACTGCTTCAACAAGCGTTCTGTATTTTTTACTTATAATTCTGTAAGAAGGAAAATAGTTTTCTTTAAAAATATCGCTGTGACTTATAGGCTTAAATCCGTTTTTTGCAAATGCATTTGTTTCTTCGCGTACTCTCTCGATATTAAATGGGATTTCGTTGTTTTCTGCCATAACAACTAACAGACCAAATTTTACAACGAGTTTTTCGTTAGTTCCACAAAAATCACCATTGGATTTTACTATTATCTTGTTTATGTAATTCAAATCAGTATCTTTTGGTATTGCCTTTAAATTAAGTCTTAATGCATTGTAGCCAATATCTTCAAATAATTCTTCATCTTCGTTATATTCAATAGATTGAAACTCTTTAGAAAGTGATTTGAAACATTCAATTTCATTTTGAGCAATGTGGTTGGGACCAAATTCATTTTGGTATAACATTTTTAAAATATCCTGAAGTTCTTGCTTCGGGTATTTTTTTATGTGGTGTAATATAATCTGTTTTAATTTATCAGTCACTTAGTTTACCTTCTTTTTGTCTTCTTTCTATATCTTTTAAGTTTAATTTAAATTCTTTATTTATCCATACAAATGATAATATCCATGCACCAGGAATTGCAATTAAAAAGTCAATTCTCCCCATAGGGATTGCTTCAACTATTGTGAAAAAAAGTTCTGCGTCAACCTTCATAATCATTAAAAACCACATAACAACAATAAAAAATCTTGCAAAAGGAAGTATGGTAGCAACTGACCAACAAAGGCAGGCTATTTGTGGCCCCCAATATTTCGGGATTTTCCACATCATTGAAACATATTTGTTTGCATCACCAAATGAAATGTAGGATAAATATTTTTTTAAATCTGTTTCATTTGTTACAGGTCTTTTGTAACCAATGAAACCATAATAAGCAATTAAACAATAAAATAGAAAAGTAATTATATTTATTGTTATAAGACCTTGCCAACCGAAAAATAAAACATTGTAGAGGGGGTTACCCTCAAGCTCTAAATTTGGTGTTGCAATATATGTGAAATATAAATCTAAAAATGTAACAATAAAGTATGAGGAAACAGAGAGAATGAAACCTGTTTTATTATTTGTTTTCATAATTTAACACCTGAAAATTTTAATAATATCATTTTAACATTTTTTTATAAAAAAGCAATATTCACCAAGAAATTTTTTCTTCATATATTGATAAAAGGAGTTGAGCGTGATGCAAATGTCTTTATATGATTTGAAAATTGGTGAAACTGCTTTTGTAGTTGATATAAATACAGATATATGCTTAAAACAAAGGTTAAGAGATATAGGTCTTATAAAAAACAGTAAAATAAAAGTTCTTCATAGTAGTCCATCAGGAAATCCCAGGGCGTATTTAATAAGGGGTAGCGTAATTGCTTTAAGGAATTGTGATGCAGAAAAAATAACTGTTATTAAGAGTGGTGAGTGTTGTGTCAGAAAAAATGATAATAGCTCTTGCGGGTAACCCTAATGTAGGTAAAAGTACAGTTTTTAATGCATTAACGGGATTAAAACAACATACTGGTAACTGGACAGGTAAAACTGTGGGAGTGTTTTCAGGGGAATACAAATATAATAATAGACATTACGAGATTGTCGATGTGCCGGGTACTTATTCTTTAATTCCACATTCAAAGGAAGAAAGTGTAGCAAGAGATTTTCTATGCTTTTCAAAAAGTGATAAAATTTTAATTGTGTGTGATGCTACTTCACTTGAAAGGAATCTTTATTTTGTTTATCAGATTTTAGAAATGAATAAAGAAGCGGTTGTTTGTGTCAATTTGCTTGATGAAGCAAGGAAAAAAGGTATAGAAATTGATTTAGAGCTACTTTCGTATGAATTGGGTGTAACAGTAGTTGGCGCAACTGCAAGGGAAGAGCAGGGGATTTTTGAAATAAAAAACGCACTTGAAGATAGAAAAACTAAAAAGATAAAACAAATTAAATATCAAAAAGAAATAGAGGATGCACTTGAGTATATTTATCCAGTGCTTTTTAAACTTGATTTAAAAAAATTAGATAAGCGCTGGCTTTCATTAAGGCTTTTAGATAGTGATGAAGAGTTTTTTGTTAGGTTAAAAGAATATTTAGGTTATGATTTAAGAGAAAACGACTTTATAACTAGCGCAACAAAAAAAGCGTGGGAATTATTAAATGAAAATAAAATAGATAAAGAGACATTATGTGAACTTATAGCAGAAAAAATATATAACGAGGCAACTAAAATTACTGATAATGTTACATTATCAAAACAAAAAACTAATATAAAAAAAGATTTGAAAATAGACAGATACATTACAGGTAAATACACTTCATATTTAGTTTTAGGTTTAATTCTGTTTCTTGTTTTTTATATTACCATTGTTGGTGCTAATATACCATCATCTCTTTTAATGGATTTTTTTACAAAATCTGAAAATGTTTTATATGAGTTTTTCAAAAATCTTGGAATGTCCGGATTTTTTAACAGTATGCTCATAAAAGGTGGTTACAGAGTACTAGGTTGGGTAGTTTCTGTAATGCTTCCACCAATGGCAATATTTTTCCCGCTTTTCACAATACTTGAAGATTTAGGTGTTTTACCAAGGATTACCTATGTTTTAGACAGTAAGTTTCAAAAAGCGAAAAGTTCAGGTAAACAGGCATTAACAATTTGTATGGGCTTTGGCTGTAACTGTGTGGGAGTTACAGGTGCAAGGATTATTGATTCTAAAAGAGAAAGGTTAATTGCGATATTAACCAATAGTTTTACGCCTTGCAACGGCAGATTCCCAGCTATAATAAAGCTTATATCAATATTTTTTATTTCGGTTTCTACAATAGGTAGCGAGTTTTTTAGTGCACTCTTTTTGTCAGTTGTAATTGTATTCAGTATATCTGTAACATTATTTGTTTCTAATTTACTTTCTAAAACTATTTTAAAAGGTGAAAAGTCACATTATATATTAGAACTTCCATCATACAGAAAACCACAGATAGCAAAAGTGATAACTAGCTCTTTAGTAAACAGAACAATTTTTGTCTTAGGGCGAGCAGCAGTAGTAGCTTTTCCTGCAGGTATAGTAATATGGTTGTTATTGAATTGTGGAAATAAGGTGATTTTAGAAAGTATTATTTCATTTTTATCGCCAATTGGTGAATTTTTAGGTCTTGATGGAGAGATTTTAACTTCATTTGTACTTGGTATTCCTGCAAATGAAATTGTTCTGCCGATAGTTTTAATGACTTACTCGGATAATAAAGAACTGCTTTCTATTGAAAGTGCAGAAATAATAAGTAAAATTCTTATGGAGAATAACTGGAGTATTAAAACTGCGATTTGTTTTATAATGTTTTCCGTCTTTCACTTTCCGTGTGCTACAACACTTATTACAATTTATAAGGAAACAAAAAGTATAAAATGGTTACTTCTTTCATTTGTTCTTCCTACTGCTTTAGGGGTAATAATTTGTACAATTATAAATAACATTTTTAAAATTTTTGAATATATAGTATGATTTTAAAAGTTTTTTTAAATAAATTTCAAAAAAGGGTTGCTTTTTTTGTCGGTTTGTGATAATATTCTCGTGCTAATGTGTATTTAAAGTTTAAAGTTATTTAAAGAGGTGACAATAAATGAAAGAAGGACTTCATCCAAACTACGCACCAACACAGGTTAAATGTGCTTGCGGTGCTATTATTGAAACTGCTTCAACAAAGAGCGATATGCGTGTTGATATCTGCTCAAACTGCCATCCATTCTTCACAGGTAAACAAAAACTTGTTGATACAGGCGGTCGTGTTGATAGATTCAATAAGAAATACAATCTTTCAAAATAATTGTGTGCTTAAATGGGCGGTGAGTTATCACCGCCTTTTAGCATATTTAAAGGCATTTTAAGGTGGTGTAAGTATGACAGAAATTTATAAAACATTAAGAGAATATGCAGAAACTGAATATGTAACAAAAAAATCAAAGTTTTTGAGTTATTCAAAACCAGTGAAAACAGAACAAGAAGCTCAGGAGTTTATTGCTTCTATAAAACAAAAGCATTGGGATGCAACTCATAATGTCTATGCCTATTGCTTACGCGCTGGTAATATAAAAAGATATTCTGACGATGGTGAACCACAAGGTACTGCGGGTATGCCCACATTAAATGTTTTAACACAAGAAGAAATTACTGATTGCGTAGTTGTAGTAACCAGATATTTTGGTGGTGTTCTTTTAGGTGGCGGTGGACTTGTTCGTGCTTACTCACATTCTGCAAAGCTCGGAGTAGATGCTTCAGGTATCATAACCCTTATGCCGTGGAAGATTTTCAAGGCTACAGTTGATTATACATTCTATAATAAAATGGATTCTTTAATACGCGACTCAGGTGGTGTTGTTATTAGTTCTGATTTTGGTGAAAATGTTACTCTTGAATTTCGTATTAAAGATGAAGTTAAAAATGATTTATTTAAAAATTGTGCCGATTTAACTAATGGCAAAGTTACTCCAGAGGAATGTGGAGAGGTTATCGCAGAAGGTTGAAATTTAGCAAAAATTAAATCTTTTTAAGAAATTCAAAAAAATTTTAATTTTTTAAAGGGAAAAAAGAAAATTGTGCGTATTACTCTTTGTAGGTAGGTGATATTCGTGTCAGGTGAAATAAGATTAAGAACTCTCGAAAGAGAAAAACGAGAACTTTCAAAGTATGCTATGCTTTGTATGAATACCAAAGGCAGACAAGTAGTAGAGGAAGAATGTCCAGTCAGAACTGCTTATCAGAGAGACCGTGACAGAATATTACACTCGTCTTCATTCAGAAGATTAAAAGATAAAACACAAGTTTTTTTATCACCAGATAATGTTCATTATAGAACTCGTCTAACTCATACTTTAGAAGTTAGTCAGATTGCAAGAACAATTGCTCGTTCTCTTTCTCTTAATGAAGATTTGACAGAGGCAATTGCTTTAGGTCACGATTTAGGTCACACACCATTTGGTCACGCGGGTGAAAGAGCTTTAAATGAAGTTTATCCGAATGGTTTTACTCACTTTGAACAGAGTTTAAGAGTAATTGACTGCCTTGAAAGAGATGGTAGAGGTCTTAACCTTACCGAAGAAGTGCGTGACGGTATAGTTTGTCATACAAAAGGACCTGAAGCGAAGACACTTGAAGGTAGAATTATAAAATTAGCAGATAAAATTGCCTATATAAATCACGATATTGATGATGCTAAAAGAGCAAATGTTTTAACAGAAGATGATATTCCGTTAGATATTCGTATGACGCTTGGTTTCAGTAAATCTGAAAGAATCAATAAATTTGTTATGTCTGTTATTGAAAATACAGAAGATGATGTAAAAATGTCAGATGAAGTTCAACAGGCTTTTTCAGAGCTTCATAGTTTTATGTTTAAAAATGTTTATACTAACCCTGTATGTAAAAGCGAGGAATTCAGGGCAGAAGATATGATTAAACAGTTGTATAAATACTTTTCGTTCTATCCTGATAAAATGCCAGAGTTTTATTATCAGATATCTTTAAAAGAGGGCTCAGAAAGAGCCGCTTGTGATTTTATTTCTGGTATGACAGATGCATATTCAATTAAAACCTTTACAGATTTATTTGTGCCTAAAACTTGGGGATATAAATAAGTAAGAGGTAAGAAGTAATAGTGAAGAAGTAGAGTGAAAAGTCAAGAATTAGATAGGGGTTGAGAATGTGGCTGTCAGATTATCAGATGATTTTTTAGAACAAATTCGTGATAGAAATGATGTTGAATCAGTAATTTCAAATTATGTTGAACTTAAAAGACGAGGTCGCAATCTCACAGGGCTTTGTCCTTTTCATAATGAAAAAACCCCGTCATTTACAGTTTACCCCGAAACTTCATCATATTATTGCTTCGGTTGTCATGTTGGTGGCGATGTAATTACATTTATAAGAAATATTGAAAATTTAGATTATATAGATGCAGTTAAATTTTTAGCTGACAGAAGTGGCATTAAAATGCCAGACGAAAATTTTGACGATACAGTTCACGAAAAAAGAAAATTAACTTATGAAATGAATCGTGCGGCGGCAAAGTTTTTTCACGAAACCTTGTTAAGCGAAAAAGGTAAAGCCCAGTTACAGTATTTTTTAGGTCGAGGTCTTACAAAGAGTGAAATAACCCGTTTCGGTTTAGGTGCGGCACCAGATGATTGGCACGAACTTACAAATTACCTTGTTTCGCAAGGGTTTAAAAAAGATGATTTAGTCCGTGCAGACTTAATTAAACTTTCTGAAAAAAATGGTAATAAGAATTATTATGACAATTTCAGAAACAGAGCTATTTTTCCTGTTATAGATTTGCGAGGGAATGTTGTTGCATTTGGTGGCAGAGTTTTAGATGACAGTAAACCAAAGTATATAAATACAGGTGATACACCTGTTTATAAAAAAGGTAGAGAATTGTTTGCGCTTAATGTTGCTAAAAACGGTAACAACGGTAAACTTATTCTTTGCGAGGGCTATATGGATGTTATAGCGCTTCACAAATATGGGTTTACAAATGCAATTGCAGGTCTTGGTACTGCTCTGACACCTGAACAGGTAACATTAATTTCTCGTTATGCAGAAGAAGTTTACTTGTGTTACGACTCTGATGAAGCAGGGCAAAAAGCAGTAAAAACGGCATTATCACTTTTCTCAAAAACAGGTGTTAAGGTTAAAGTTATAATGCTATCGGGTGGCAAAGACCCTGACGAAATTCTTAAATATCAGGGTGGACAAGATAAATTTAAAACCCTTATTGAAGAATCGCTTAATGCAGTTGAGTATTATTTGTATATTACTAAAGCAAAGTATAATCTTAACACTGCAGATGGTAAAAAGAATTACCTTAATGATGCGTCAAGAATTCTAGCTCGTGTTGGAGCAATTGAGCAAGATGTTTATGCCGCAAAGCTCTCAGAAGAATTAGGTGTGGATAAAAACTCAATTTTAACAACAGTAAATTATAACACTAATAGAGAAAACAGAGCAGTCAAACGAGAGGCATTTAAAACTGCACAGAAAGAAGAACGCGATGTTCAGAAATCTTTCGACCCTGAAAGAGCGAAGTTCATAAGGGCAGCAAAAGCAGAAGATATTATTCTTATTTCTTTGTTAAATAACACAGCGTTTTATAATAAATTAAAAGCAGATTTAACCAGTGACCTTTTCATAACGCCGTTAAATAAAAAAATATTTAATCTTTTAGCTGGGCGTATTGATGAAGGGTTAAGCGTTGAAATTTCGCTTTTAGCACCACATCTTACATCTGATGAAATGAATGTGGTAGCAAGGCTGTTTGCGGATACTTCTTTGGTTTCAAATACTATTGATGAATGTGTGGATTGCATCAGTGTATTGAAAACAGAAAAGCAAAAGCAAGAGAAAAAATCGGTGTCATCAATGGATGACAAAGACTTTTTAGATTTCTTTGCTTCGTTAAAGAAATCAGAAGATGAGAAAAAGTAAATTGTGAAAAGAAAGGTGTAAAAATGGAAGGATTTGACAAAAAACCACAAATTAAAGCGTTGATTGAAAAAGGTAAGGCAACAGGTAAGCTTACCACTCACGAAATTGATGCTGTAATTCTCGAAATGGACTTCGATATTGAAGAACTCGACAAGCTTTATGAAACTGTTGAGAGCAACAATATTGAAATCATTGACGACCTTGGCGATGAAATGCTTGACGCACTTTCATTCGACCTTGATGTAACAAAAAATGTTGAAGAAGAAGTTTCAGCAGATGCAAAAAACATTGCAATTGACGACCCTGTTAAGGTTTATTTAAAAGAAATTGGTAGAGTGCCACTTTTAACACCTGAAGAAGAAATTGAACTTGCTATGAGAATTTCTTCTGATGATGAAGAAGCAAAGAAAAGACTTTCTGAATCAAACCTTCGTCTTGTTGTTAGTATTGCAAAAAGATATGTTGGTCGCGGTATGCAGTTCCTTGATTTAATTCAAGAGGGTAATTTAGGTCTTATTAAAGCGGTTGATAAGTTTGACTATACTAAAGGCTTTAAATTCTCAACTTATGCTACATGGTGGATTAGACAAGCTATTACCCGTGCTATTGCAGACCAGGCAAGAACAATCCGTATCCCTGTTCATATGGTTGAAACAATTAACAAGGTTAAAAAGACAAACAGTCAGCTTCTTCACGAAAATGGCAGAGACCCGACTGCAGAAGAAATTGCGGCAAAACTTGATATGCCAGTAGATAAAGTTCGCGAAATTCTTCGCGTAGCACAAGAGCCTGTTTCTCTTGAAACACCAATTGGTGAGGAGGAAGACAGCCATTTAGGTGACTTTATTCCTGATGATGATGCACAAGCACCTGTTGATGCGGCATCTATGGCTTTAATGCGTGAACAACTTTCAGATGTTCTTAAAACTCTCACCCCAAGAGAAGCAAGAGTTTTAAGTCTTCGTTACGGTCTTGATGACGGTAACCCAAAAACTCTTGAAGAAGTTGGTAAAGAATTCCAGGTTACAAGAGAGCGTATCCGTCAGATTGAAGCAAAAGCATTAAGAAAACTCCGTCACCCAAGCAGAAGTAAAAAACTCAAGGACTTCCTTGATTAATAAAATTAAGGGTTAGTCTTTTGACTAACCCTGTTTATTCAGGTGATAAACTATGAATTTTAAAAAAGTTATAATAATAAGTTTGATTGCTATTATAATTATTGCTAGTATAGTTGGTGGTGTGATATTAATGAATGAAAAGAAAGAATTGGAATTTTATAAAACTCAACCACTAAACTTACCCGAAGATTTTACATATACTGCACATACAGGTTGTTGTGGTACAGAAGACAATTCTCTTGAAGCGATAAAAGTCGGTGTTGAGCACGGTGCAGATATAGTTGAATTTGATTTATATTTTAACGATGAAAATATTGCAGTGCTTTCTCACGATAAACCAAAGGGGAATGAAGTAACACTCGACGAAGCATTGAAACTTTTAAGTACTTATGAAAAAGTTAAAGTTAATGTTGATGTCAAATTATGTAATGATAATCTTCATATTGTTTATGATTTAGCGGAAAAGTATAATATAACTGACAGAATTTTCTTTACCGGTATTAATTTAGAAGATGTCGAAACAGTAAAAAAGGAATGTCCTGCTGTGCCTTATTATCTGAATTATGATGTGTCAAAAGAAAACAAACAAACCCCAGAGTACCTTGACGACCTTGTAAAAATTGTGAAAGATAGCGGGGCAGTAGGTATCAACTTTAATAAAGACTCTGCAACAAAAGAGTTGGTTGATACATTCCATAACAACGATTTACTTGTTTCAATCTGGACGGTAAATGAAGAAAAGGATATGTACAAAGTTCTCTACTTAGCACCGGATAATATAACAACAAGAAATCCTGATGTTTTGAAAAAACTTTTAACTGATTAATTTCTGCTTTCCAGCATGGTCGATTTTATATTTATCCCAATAAATCAGCTCACTGACGGTTACGAATTCGTAGCCGTCATTTTTTAATTTTTCTAAAATCATTCTCAAAGCCTTTGGTGTGTTTTCAACGCCATTATGAAACAAAAGAATTGAACCATTTTCGGTTTTTGTAACAACTCTTGAATACATTTCTTGGGCTGAAAGCTTCTTCCAGTCAAGAGAATCAACTGACCACTGAATCATTTTCATATTCATATTTTCTGCAATTTCTATTGATTTGTTGTCGTAGTCGCCAGATGGTGCTCTTAAAAGTTTTACTTTTTTACCAGTAACATTTTCAATTTTTTTATTACATTCTTCAATTTCTTTTGTTACTTCTTCTCTTGAAACTTTACTGAATAACTTGTGTGTGTCAGAGTGGTTTGCAATCTCGTGGCCGTTTTCGTGGAATTTTTTGACTGCTTCAGGGTTACTATCTACCCATGTTCCAAGGACAAAAATAGTAACCTTTGCGTTATAATCGTTTAAAATTTCAATAATTTCGTCAGTATCTTCTGCACTCCACGCCGCGTCAAAGGTTATAGCAACTTTCTTTTCGTTTGTTTCAACACAGTAAATAGGCAATCTTCTTATAGGATTATCACTTTTAATAGAAAAACCCATTATTGTTGAAAAACTTGTGATTGCAAGTAAAAATATAATAGCGAGAATAAAAACTGTATTTCTGTAATTTATAACTAAACATTTCATAAAAAATCCCCCTAACGATTTATATTCGTTAAGGGGATAGTCCTATTATCTTAAATCTGAAATAATTGCTTCTGCACATTTAATTCCGTCAACTGCGGCAGAAACAATTCCGCCTGCGTAACCAGCACCCTCACCACTAGGGAAAATGCCTTGTACCTTTGTTGTCTGGTAAAATTCATTTCTTAAAATTCTTATAGGGGAAGAGCTTCTTGACTCAGGTGATGTAAGCACTGCATCATAAAGATTAAAACCATTTAGCTTTTTGTCAAAATCATTTATCGCACAAGCAATTGTTTCTGTGACCTTGTGAGGTAAAATTCTTCTTAAATCTGACGGTGCAACACCTGTAGGGCAACTAGGGTTTACAAAACCGAATTTTTTTGTTGGTTCATTTTTAAGAAAATCACCCAAAAGCTGAGCGGGAGCGGTGTAATCGCCACCACCTTCTTTAAATGCTTTTCTTTCAATTTCTCTTTGTAAATACATACCTGCAAGTGGATGGTCAGAGTCAAATGGTGGCTCAATGCCAACAAGTAAAGCACAGTTTGCGTTTTCTTTATCACGGGCATATTCGCTCATTCCGTTTACAACCATTCCCCCTTCTTCAGAAGAGGCGGCAACAACTGTACCACCAGGACACATACAAAATGTGTAAAGTCCGCGTCCGTGCTCTGGATGACACGCTAATTTGTAATCTGCATTTGGTAAAAGGGGAGAGTTGTAAAATTTACCATACTGAGCTTTGTTAATATGCTCTTGTGGGTGCTCAATTCTTGTACCAACCGAAAATGGCTTTTGAGTAATTTCAAAATTTTTATTGTAAAGCATTTCAAAGGTATCTCGTGAGGAGTGACCAATAGCAAGAATTACCGCATCAGTTTCAATGTCGTAATTACCAGTTTCATCTGTGTAAGAAATGCCTTGTAAAGCACCATTTGCAATTATTAAATCGGTAAGCTTAGTGTTGAATTTTACTTCACCACCCAAACGAATAACTTCTTCTCTTAAATTCTTTACAACAGTTTTTAATTTATCTGTACCAATGTGTGGAGTTGCAGAGTAGAGTATTTCTTCCGGTGCACCAAATTTTGCAAACTGAATGAAAACTTCACGGCATCTCGGGTCTTTTATACCTGTTGTGAGTTTACCGTCAGAGAAAGTACCGGCACCACCTTCACCAAACTGAACATTGGATTCTGTATCAAGCTTGTGTTGTGACCAAAATGTGTTTACGCTTTTAGTTCTTGAGTCAACATCGCCACCGCGTTCTAACACGAGTGGACGAAGTCCTGCTTTTGCAAGTGTTAATGCCGCAAACATACCAGCAGGACCAAAACCTACAACAACAGGTCTGAATCTTGATTTGCGTTTGTTTTCGGGTATAATATATTCATATTTTTGTGTTATAAAAGCCTTGTTAGGAAGAAAACCTGCAATCAGATTTTCTTCATTTAAATCAGTTTCAACATTCGCAGAGTAAACAAGAAAAATATTGTCTTTTTTTCTTGAATCTATTGAGCGTCTTGCGAGTGAAAAATCTTTAATATCACATTCGTTGATTTTAAGAATTTTACTTACTTCTTTTTTTACTTCAAGTTCAGTTGTGCCTAAAGGCATTTTAATTTCATTTAATCTTATCATCTTGTTACCTTTATTTATTACTTAAATATTTAACTACAGATGCACCTGCGAGTCTACCACTTGTCCATGCAAAATGAAGATTGTAACCACCACAATCACCATTGACATCTAGAATTTCACCACAAGCAAAGAGTCCATTTTGCTTTTTTGACATAAGCGTTTTTGTGTTGAAATCGTTACCTGAGGCTCCGCCTTTTGTTACTTGTGAATAATCAAAATCGCGGACACCATCAATTTTAATTTCAAGTTGTTTTAAAGCTATAACAAGTACTTCAATATTTTTGTCGGTAAGCTTACTCACAAGAGTGTTTTCTTTAATTTCTGCTTTTTTCATAATGAAATATGAAAGCTTTTGCGGGATAAGTCCTGATAAAATATCTTCAGTTCTCAGAGTAGGGGACTTGTATCTGCATTCTTTAAAGTGTTTTGTTAAATCATTAACTGAAAATTCATTGCAAATATCAATTAAAACATAAAGATTTTTCTTGTCATTTGCAAAGTGCGAAATGTTAAGAACGGGTATGCCTGAAATAGCATTTTCTGTAAATTGAATTTCGCCTAACTCTTCTTTTAATAATTTTCTGCCATTATATAAAGCACAGTTGCCTTTAACCCTTAACCCTTTTAATTCTTTAAAATGTTTGTCATTTACAGTAAGAGCAGTAAGTGCAGGAGAAATGTCGGTAATTTTATGCCCGAACCCTTTTAAAAACTTATACCCTGAACCATCACTGCCTTGTGATTTCTGTGAGTTACCACCAGTAGCAATTATAATAGCATCAAAGTTTTTTTCAAGAATAACAAATTGGTCGTCGACAACCTTTATTTCTTCAATATTACATTCGGTTAAAAACTTGATATTGAGAATATCACAGGTTTTTAAAAGCGCGTCTCTTATAGTGGTTGCTTGTTCTGAACGAGGGTAAACTCTTCCATTTTCAAAATACGGAAGAATACCCATAGATTTAAAGAATTCGACAGAATCGTTATATTTACTCGATAAAACATCGTTTATTAAATTGTTGTCACCGAAGTAATGACTTTCATTTAAATCGGTGTTACAAAAATTACATCTGCCATTACCAGTTGCAAGAATTTTTTTTGCTGGTTTATTTAAGTGTTCGAAAACAGTAACATTTAAGTCAAGACCTGCTTTTTTACTTTCTCTTTTTGCTTCAATTGCCGCAGAAAGACCAGAAGCACCGCCTCCGATTATCGCAAGGTTAAAAGACAAAATAACACCGCCTTTAAAATGAATTAAAGATATTATATAATAATTTTTAAAATGATACAATAAGTTTTTAAAAAATGTTTACAAATCATTTTTGTTTTGCTATAATATTACGGATAATGTGATTAAATATATAAGGGGTGATATTTTGAAACCCAATATTATTTTTTATTTTTCAGACCAGCAACGCGCTGATACATTGACACCTGATATAATGCCTAATTTATGGGCATTGGCTGAAGAGGGTACTCGTTATACAAATTCTTACACTTGTCAGCCTGTTTGTGGTCCTGCAAGAGCATGTTTGCAAACGGGTAAATATGCAACACAATGTGGTTGTTATCGTAATGGAATACCTATCCCTGAAAACGAGAAGACTTTAGCAGATTATTTTAACGAAAACGGTTATGATACTGCATACATTGGCAAATGGCATTTAGCATCTGAATTAGGTAATTCTGACAGACATTTCCATAAAAGTGCTGTTCCAAAAGAATTTCAAGGTGGTTATAATTATTGGCGTGCGGCTGATATATTGGAATTTACTTCTCACGGTTATGATGGTTATGTATTCGATGAAGATGGTAATAAGTTGGATTTTACTGGCTATCGTGCAGATGCTATAAATGATTTTGCACTTGAGTATATTAATAAAAGAACCGATGAAGATGAACCTTTCTTTATGTTTGTTTCTCAACTTGAGCCACATCATCAAAATGACCATAATCACTTTGAGGGATTTAAAGAAACAATTGACAGTTTCAAAAAACACCCTGTACCAAGTGATTTAGTATTCCTAAAAGGCAATTACAAAGAAGAATATCCCGATTATCTTTCTGCTATAAACAGAATAGACTATAATCTTGGTAAACTTATAGACACACTTAAAGAAAAAGGTTTATATGATAATACTGTCATAATTTACACAAGTGACCACGGTTGTCATTTTAAAACACGAAATTCAGAATATAAGCGTAGTTGTCACGAATCTGCAATTCACACACCACTTGTTATAGGTGGCGGTGCTTATAAAAAAGGCAAAGTAGATGACAGGTTAGTCAGTTTAATCGACTTGCCACCGACAATGCTCGATTTTGCAGATATTTATATACCTTCTTTCTTTTCCGGTATTTCAATTCTTGAACAGGAAGAAAAAGGTACAAAACGCGACAATGTATTTATTCAGATTAGTGAATCACAAGTTGGTCGTGCAATAAGAACAGAAAAATATAAATACTCAGTAAGAGCGTTAAAATCAGGCTTTTACGCAAAATGTTCTAATGTGTACTACGAAGATTATCTTTACGATTTAGATAATGACCCTGATGAAAAAATGAACCTTGTTAATGACAAGAATTTTAAAGAAATAAGAAAAACGCTCTCTAAACAACTTACTGACGAAATGGAAAAAGCGTGGGAAATAAAACCAAAAATCAAGCCCGCAATTTTTAAAAGGAAAAAATAAACTAAAATATACTTTGCACAAAAGTAATGGAGGAATAATTCAATGAAACGCATTGAAATAGCAAACATTTATAAATCACCTGAACAGTTTGGTGATAAAGAAATTACAGTTTGTGGTTGGGTAAGAACTCAGCGTGCATCAAAAGCAATCGGTTTTCTTGAAATAAATGATGGTGGTTGCTTCAAAAGTCTTCAGGTAGTTTTTGAAGATGAAAAAATCAACAACTTTAAAGAAATTTCAAAAATCAATGTTGGTGCGGCAGTTATTGTTACTGGTACTTTAATTTTAACACCAGAGGCAGCACAACCATTTGAAATAAATGCATGTGAAATTGTAATTGAAGGTGAATCTGCGCCAGATTACCCACTTCAGAAAAAACGCCACACATTAGAATATTTAAGAACTATTGGCCACCTTCGTCCAAGAGCAAATACTTATTCTGCGGCATTCAGAGTTCGCTCTGTTGCTTCATTTGCAATTCATAAGTTCTTCCAGGAACGCGGCTTTATGTATGCACACACACCACTCATTTCTTGTAGTGACTGTGAAGGTGCAGGTGAAATGTTCAGAGTAACATCATTTGAGCTTGATAATGTTCCGACAACAGAAGAAGGTAAAATTGATTATACCAAAGATTTCTTCGGGAAGCCTGCATTTTTGACAGTTTCAGGTCAACTTGAGGGTGAAATTATGGCGCAATCTTTTGGTAAGATTTATACATTTGGTCCTACTTTTAGAGCAGAGCGTTCTTACACACAACGCCACGCGGCTGAATTCTGGATGATTGAGCCTGAAATTGCTTTTGCTGACCTTAGTGATGATATGGATTTAGCAGAAGATATGATTAAATATGTAATCAATTATGTTCTTGAAAACTGTAAACAAGAACTCGAATTCTGCAACAAGTTTATTGATAATGGTCTTATTGAAAGACTTACAACTGTTGCAAATTCAGATTTTGCAAGAGTAACATATACTGATGCAGTTAAAGAGCTTGAAAAGAATAATGACAATTTCGAGTTTAAAGCATATTGGGGTTGCGATTTACAAACTGAACACGAAAGATATTTGACAGAACAAGTTTTCAAAAAACCTGTTTTCGTTACAGATTATCCAAAAGAAATCAAAGCATTCTATATGCGTCTTAATGATGATGGTAAAACTGTTGCTGCTGCAGACTTACTTGTAATGGGTATTGGTGAAATTATTGGTGGTAGTCAGCGTGAAGAAAGATACGATGTTCTTGTTGAAAGAATCAAAGAATTAGGTCTTAAAGAAGAAGATTACTGGTGGTACCTTGATTTAAGAAAATATGGTGGTACTCACCATGCAGGTTTTGGTCTTGGTTTTGAAAGACTCATTATGTATATGACAGGTATTTCAAATATCCGTGATGTACTTCCATTCCCAAGAACAACAGGTACTGCTGATTTCTAATATTTAAATTTATATTTTCATAGTGGAGTTAATTTATGAATCAATCTTATTTAAAAATGTCAAAAGATGAATTAAAAGCACAGTACGATGCGGTTTTAGCAGAGTATAACGATATAAAGGCTAAAGGACTTAATATTGATATGTCACGCGGTAAACCAGGTAGTGACCAACTCGATATTTCTGATGATATGCTTAAAGTTTTCCAGGATGGTAATTTCAAAACTGAAGATGGGTTTGATGTAAGAAACTATGGTTTGCTTCAGGGTATTCCTGAATGTCAGAAACTTTTTGCTGACCTTTTAGATGTTGAACCAAAAAACATTATTGTTGGTGGTAACTCTAGTCTTTCTCTCATGTATGACTATGTAAACCAATGTATGTTTTTAGGTGCTGGCTTTACACCTTGGTCACAACAAGGTAAGGTTAAATTTCTTTGTCCTTGCCCCGGTTATGACAGACACTTTGCTATCTGTGAATCATTAGGCATTGAAATGATAAATATTAAAATGACTGCTGATGGTCCTGATGTTTCACAAATTGAAGAATATGTAAAAGACCCTATGGTTAAAGGTATGTTTGTTGTACCGAAATACTCAAATCCACAAGGTATTACATTCTCAAAAGAAACTGTTAAAAGAATTGCGGAATTAACACCTGCAGCGAGTGATTTCAGAATTATATGGGATAACGCGTATATTGTTCACGATTTAACTGAGAAAAGCGACGATTTACTTAATATTTTCTCTGTTCTTCCTGAAAGAAATAAAAATATGGTAGTTGAAGTAACTTCAACTTCAAAAATCTCTTACCCAGGTGCTGGTGTTTCTTGCCTTGCTTCATCTGAGGATAATATTAAAGAAATTTTAAAACGCCTTACAGTTCAGTCTATCAGTTACGATAAACTCAATATGTTAAGACATGTTAAATACTTCAAAAATCTTGATGGCATTAAATCACATATGCAAAAACACGCAAAGATTTTAAAACCTAAATTTGATGCAGTTATTGATACATTAAATGCAGATTTGAGCGGTCTTGAAATTGCTGAGTGGAATGAGCCGAATGGTGGTTATTTCATTAGTCTTGATGTAACAGGTGGTAGTGCTTCAAGAGTTGGCGTTTTGTGTAAAGAAGCAGGTGTGACTCTTACTAATGTTGGTGCGACATTCCCTTATGGTAAAGACCCCGGTGACAGTAATATAAGAATTGCACCTACATTTCCAAGTCCAGATGTTTTAAAACAAGCAGTTAAAGTTCTTACAGTTTCAGTAAGACTTGCTTGTCTTGAAAATCTTTTAAAATAAGAGGTAATAACTATGATTAGAATTGGTCACGGTTATGATGTTCACGCGTTTTCAGAAAACCGAAAATGCATAATCGGTGGTGTTACAATTCCTTATGAAAAAGGTCTTTTAGGGCACTCAGATGCTGATGTTTTATTACACGCAATTTCCGATTCGTTGCTTGGTGCGGCAGCGTTAGGTGATATAGGTAAACACTTTCCTGATACTGACCCTGATTTCAAAGGTGCAGACAGTCTTGTTTTACTTGAAAAAGTGAATGACTTGTTAGTGCAGAATGGGTACAAGGTAGTTAATGTTGATTCAACAGTAATTGCCCAAGCACCAAAACTCGCACCTTATATTGTTGAAATGCGTCAAAACATTGCAAAAGCACTTAAAATAGATGTTGATTTCGTTAGTGTGAAAGCTACAACTGAAGAAAAAATGGGATTTACAGGTAGAAAAGAAGGTGTTTCTGCACACTCTATATGCCTTATAGAAAAGTAAACAAATTTAACCCCTTGCATATTATATTAGTGATTTCAAATATAATATGGAAGGGTTTTTTATGAGCAAAAAGGGTGTAAAGGTTTCTTCTGTTACCCTTGCAATGAAAGGTAGAGATTTATTGCTAAAAAACGGTTATAAAGCATATTTAACCCGCAATCCAAAACCTGAAAAAGGTGAGGGATGCGGGTATCTTATTTATATAAATAATCCTGATAAAAGAAGTTTTCAAATTTTACAGAATAATGGTATAAAAGTAATTGAATTAGTTGATTTGGGGGATATTTTATGATTTATCTTGACAATGCAGCAACAACTTATCCGAAACCTACTGAAGTTATAAATGCAGTAAATAAATCATTCAGTTTGTATGGTGCTAATCCTGGTAGAAGTGGACATAACTTATCTATAAATACTGCAATGGAAGTTTATTCTGCAAGAGAAAAATTGAATGAACTTCTTGACGGGTATGGTAGTGAATTTGTTAGCTTTACTATGAATTGCACCTACGCATTAAATATGGCAATTAAGGGTGTTTTAAGAAACGGTGACCATGTTATTATGTCATCACTTGAGCATAATTCGGTGTTAAGACCAATTTATAAAATGGCAAGTGATGGTGTGATTTCAAGTTCAATTTTTACTGTTAGTCATGATGCAGAGGAAACAATTTATAATTTGAAAAAAGAAATCAGAGAAAATACGAAACTTATTATTGTAACGGCAGTTTCAAATGTTTTTGGTGATATTTTGCCACTTGAAGAAATTTCAAAGGTTGCTAAAGAAAATAACATTCTATTTTTTGTTGATGGTGCTCAGGGTGTAGGGGTTATTCCTATAAAAATGAAAAAACTTGCTATAAATTGTCTTTGCGTACCAGGACATAAAGGTTTACTCGGTGTAATGGGTGTTGGAGCAATTCTTCACGATGGTTGTATTACTGGAACTATAATTGAAGGCGGTACGGGTAGTGAAAGCTTTAATTTTCGGCAACCACAGAATTTTCCAGAAAAATTAGAGGCGGGAACTTTGAATGTTCCGGCAATATGTGGATTAAAAAAAGGTGTAGAAATTGTTTCAGGTTATGGTGTAGAGAATATTTTTAGTGATGAAACTGCTCTTATGAAGATGATGTTCAATGAACTTTCTGGTATGCGAAAAGTAATTCTATACAGAAATGAATATGATGAAAAAATCAAAGCTCCGTTAATTGCATTTAATATAAAAGGGTACCATAGTGAAGAGGTAGCAAGTTTTCTTAATGAGAATTCTGTGGCAGTCAGAGGTGGTTATCATTGTTCACCTTTGGCACATAAAACCTATGGAACAGAAGATGTTGGTGCTGTAAGAATAAGTCCATCAAGATTTACAACAAAAAAAGATGTAAATTATGTAATAAATTTGCTTCAAAAAATTGCAAAAAATAAAAAAGTGTGATATAATGAAACAGTATATGTGGTAGTATGTTCAAATTATGTTGAAAAGGGTGAAAAAATGTCGGGTTTTGTTGATTTTTTTAATACAATATGGGGTGCGTTTTTAAGTTTTGATTTCCCTTATGATTTGTTTGATATTTTATTTGTTACATTCGTTATATATGAAGCAATTAAGTTTATAAGAGGTTCTCGTTCGTTCCATTTAATAAAGGGTATTGTTTTTATTGGTGGACTTTATCTTGTTGTTAAGTTTGCAAAAATGGAAGCTAGTGAATTTCTTCTTTCTTCACTTATCGAAAATGCTCTTATTGTACTTGTTGTTTTGTTTGCTCCTGAAATTCGTAATATTCTCGAAAGATTCGGCAGACGCTCAATTACAGATTTTTCATTTTTGAGTTTCAGAAATAATGGCGCTTATCAGGAAGCAGTGACAACCTTGGTTAATGATTTCTGTAAAGCTGCTGGCGAAATGAGTGAAACAAAAACAGGTGCTTTGGTTGTATTTGAAAGAGAAACACCACTTAACGATGTTATAAAATCTGGCACTGTTTTGGATGCTCGTTCATCTGCTGAACTTTTTAATGGTATTTTCTTTAAAAATTCAGCATTGCATGATGGTGCAGTTGTTATAAGAGGTGCAAAAATATATTCTGCTGGTTGTATTTTACCCCTTACACAAAATAACTCAATCAGTAGCGATTTAGGTACAAGACACAGAGCGGCAATTGGTATGAGTGAACAAAGTGACGCAGTAATTGCTGTCATTTCTGAAGAAACCGGTAATATTTCAGTTGCTATAAATGGCAAACTTCAACGCGATGTTCAGACAGGTAAGCTTCGTGAGATTTTGTTAAGCGAACTTATTACTGATAATCATAAAAAAGAGGGCTTGAATAAATTTATGAGAGGTGAAAAAAGTGACAACAAATAAAAGTAAAATTTCAAAGCTTTTAAATAACAATAAATTTGTTTTTGTTATTGCTTTTCTTTCATCTATCATAATCTGGTTGGCAGTTGCTATTAATGTTAGCCCTGAAACAACTAGAACTATAAACAAAGTTAAGGTTACAATTGATAATACTGTACCATCACAGTTCGGTCTTGAGGTTTTTGGTGATTCTGAATTTTATGTTGATGTTACAGTAAAAGGTAAAAAGTATCAGATTTCTCCTGCAAACCTTTCTGCAGAAGATATAGTTGTTTTAGCACAGACTAACAATGTTGACTCTGCGGGTAACAGAACACTTTTTTTAAAAGCAGAATCGGTAACTGGCTCAAGTAACTATACAATCTCTTCAATTTCACAAAGAAGTATTGATGTTTATTTTGATGTGCCAAAAACAGTAGATATAGTGGTTGAACCTGAAGTTATTACTGATGGCTTTGAAGTTGTAAAGCCAGGTTTTGTTACAGGTCCTGTAAATCTTTCAGAAACAACTGTAACTCTTACTGGTCCTGCAACAGAAATAAATAAAATTGAAAAAGCTGTAGCAAGAATAGAACTCGAATCTTCTCTTTCTTCAAATAAATCTGCTGATGCAAAAATAATTCTTCTTGACGAAAATAATAAATCTGATTTTAAATTTGTTAAATCAAATATCAATTCAGTTGTTCTTACAATTCCAGTTCTTCGTGTTAAAGAGGTTAATACAACAGTTCTCTTTAAGAATGCACCAGATGAATATGTTTTAAATCCATTGACTTTTACTGTTTCACCAGCAAAAGATTATTTCAATATTTCTGTTGATGAGTACGAAAAAACAACTGAATTTTCTGTTGGTACAATTGATTTCAAATCTGTTTCACCTTCAAACTATGTCTTTGAATTTTTAAGAGCAGATTTACCTGTTTCCGATGAAAGTAATACTGAAAAATTTGTAGTAAGACTTGATGTTTCAAATCTTTCACAAGAATATTTTGTTATTGAAGGAAATAAAGTTAAAGTTAATAATCCTGATAACCTTGACTACAAAATTTCAGGACTTAATAAATCTGTTATGGTAGTAGGTTCTGAGAAAGCATTAGAAAGCATAACAGAAAACGATATAACTGTTGAAATAGATATTTCTGAGATTAATATTTCAACAGGTCAGACTACAACAGTTCCTGCAAGTGTTACTGTGAAAAGTGCAAATTGCTGGGTTTATGGAACTTATACAGTAGAAGTATCTTTATAAATTCAGGAGAATATAAATGAAATTTAAAAAAGTTTTATCAGTAATTATTGTTACAGTAATGCTTTTGAGTTTGTCTGGGTGTTCTCTTAATTTCTTCTCGACTGAAACACTTTTAAAACCACCTGCACTCTCTGGTAAAAGTGGTGAAGTTCAGGAAGCATTCAATAAACTGATGAGTGGCAAAACATTCCTTTTAAAGACACCGACAAAAGGCGATTATAAATCATCTTTCGTTCTTTATAACATTGATAATGATGAAGATGAAGAGGCAATTGTTTTTTACACAGACTCTTCAACAGACACAACTGTAAGAATTGCTGTTCTTGATTATGTTAATCGAAAATGGATTTTGGTGACTGATATTAAAGGTTCGGGTAGTGGTGTGTATGATATTGCATTTCCTGACCTTGATGGTGATAAGCTTCCTGAAATTGTGATTTCGTGGTCACTTTTTGATACAAAACTCACCAAGATGCTTACAGTTTATAAGGTTTCACAATTAAAAAACAATAGTTTCAGTATCGAAACATTAGCAAACGAGTATTTTAACGCAAAAGCATTTTTGGATTTGAATTCAAATGATGTAAATGATTTGGTAATAGTTTATCTTGATGATGCCGCAGAGGTTCAGAACTCTTATTTCAGAGCATTTTCAATTCAAAATAATAGTTCTATTGTTAAATTTTGTGAAATTCTACTTGATTCATCTATTACATCTGTTTCTGCAATACATTCAGATGAAGTGATTTTAAAATATGATTCCTATTCGAGAGTTTTTCTTGATTGTATTAAAAGTGATACATCAATGTTTACAGAAGTTGTCTCCTGGGATGTTGAAAAACTTAAAGTGAGAAGGGAAATTTCTGAACCTTCCAAAAACACTTTAAGAAATGTAAAATTGCTTTCACAGGATATTGATAGTGATGGAAAAATTGAAGTTCCTGTAAATACAAAGTTTTTTACGGGTGAAAAGGCGGTTTCTGTAACTTTATCGGGTGTCGTTTATAATTTTTCTATGGTAGAATGGAAAAATATTTCAGATGATAAAACTTCTGAAATATTAAAAAGTGTGTATAATCCGATTCACTCTTATTTGTTTAGTTTTCCATGGTCTGATGATGTGACCGTGAATTTTGATAAAATTGAAAATCAAACTAATTTTTGTATCTGGAACATAGATACAAAAGAAGTTGAAGATATTTTATTTACAATAAAATTTATTGAAAATAATGATAAATTATCTAGGGATTTAAGAGATTTAAAAGATTATACTTTGTTACAGACAGAAACAGGTCTTTTTGTTTATGAAATAACACCTTATGGTGAAAATTATGGTATAACCGATGAATTTATAAAATCTTCATTTATAAAAGTTTAGTAGGTGGAAAAATGAAAAAAGTTTTAATAGCAGAAGATGAGTCAGCAATCAGAGAAATAATTGCTATAACTCTTAAAAGGGCAGGTTATGAAGTAACTGAAGCTTGTGATGGCGAAGAAGCATTATTGTTATATACAGAGCACGAAAATGAATTTGATGTTGTGCTTCTTGATATTATGATGCCAAATATTGATGGTCTTGAGGTTTGTAAAAGACTTCGTAAAATCAGTAGTACAGTTGGTATTATTATGCTTACAGCAAAAACTCAGGAGATGGACAAGGTGTCAGGTCTTCTTATGGGTGCTGACGATTACATAACAAAACCATTTTCACCATCAGAATTGATGGCGCGTGTTGATAGTGTTTATAGACGAGTTGCTATGAATTTAAATCAGAACAATCAACAGGTTCCTGCAGACAAAATCAGTATAGGACCTTTTGAACTTAATTTAAGAAACAGAACACTCTTTAAAAATGGTGTTCAGATTGAATTAACACAGGTTGAGTTCCAGATTATAGAATTCTTTTTTACTAATCCTGGTAAAGCACTCAGCAGAACCGATATTTTAAAACATGTTTGGGGCGAGTCATATTATGGTGATGAAAAAGTAGTTGATGTTAATATGCGCCGTCTCAGAATGAAAATAGAAGATGAACCATCTTTACCAAAACATCTTGTTACAGTATGGGGAATGGGATATAAGTGGAATTGATTCGTAAAAGATTTGATAAGATTAAATCCTTTTTTCAACCAGAAGGTATAACAAAGCGTTGGATGACAAATACGCTTTTAGTTACTGCAATAATTCTTGCAATTATTCTTGCGATATCTGTTTATGCAGTTGCCAGTTATTACAGAACTTATGCTTCTAATGTTTTATATAGTTATGCAAATGACAGTGTTACAACTTTCTTTTCACCATATCTTGATGGTACTGAAGAAGCTTTTCAGGAAAAATCAATGGAATTTGTTGAGAATTTTACAGATAAATCCAAGGTTGAAGTAATGGTTATAGACAGACACGGCAGAGTTGCAGTTTCGTCATCAGGCTTCGCAGTAGAAGAAACAATGAAAAGTATGGATGATGTAACTGATGCTATGGAGTCAAAAACAGGTATCAGCAGTTGGGCAGGATTTAATGAAAATGGCGAACATGTTATGAGTGTTGCAATGATTTTTCCTACTTCTGATGGTAATTTTAAAGGTGCAGTAAGATTTGTTACTTCGCTTTCAAGTATTGACTCACAGATTTATGGATTTGTTGCTATTGTCTTTCTTATATATATAATTGCTTTGGCATTCGTTATGGTTTCGGGTTCGTTCTTTATAAAGACGATTGTTGTTCCCGTTAGAAAAATCAATGATGCAACAAAAGAATTTACCCAAGGTAATTTTGATGTGCGAATTGAACTTGCTGGTGACGAAAAGGACGAAATAAATGAATTGGCAGAGTCAGTTAATAATATGCTCAGTGAAGTATCTGCAACAGATAAGATTAAAAATGACTTTATTACGACTGTTTCACACGAATTGCGTACACCTTTAACCGCTATTAAAGGTTGGGGTGAAATGCTTCGTGAGTTAGGTCCTGATGATATTGAACTTGCAAAGCGTGGTACTGATATTATTATCAGCGAATCTGAACGCTTATCGCAATTAGTTGAAGAACTTCTTAACTTCTCAAGAATACAAAATGGTTCTCTCTCTCTAAGACTTGAAAAAATTGATGTTTTAGCAGAGCTTGATGAAACAATATTTGTTTTTAAAGAACGCTCAAAACGAGATGGTATTGAACTTACTTATTCTGCACCAGAGCTACCAGCACCAATGATGGCAGACCCTAACAGAATAAAACAAGTTTTTGTAAATGTTCTTGATAATGCTTTCAAATACACCGAAAGTGGTGGTATGGTTAGTGTTGAAGCATATATTTCAGATGGCCATTTAATAATTCAGGTTCTTGATACTGGTTGCGGTATAGCACAAGAAGATTTACCAAATGTTAAAATGAAATTCTACAAGGCAAATCTTCAGGTGCGTGGTTCTGGAATTGGTCTTGCAGTTGTAGATGAACTTGTAAAAATGCATAACGGTTCACTTGACATACAAAGTAAACTTGGTATTGGTACAACTGTTACAATTGCTTTACCAGTTGAAGTAGTACAAGTTGAAAATGATAGTAATTTATTTAATGAGATTTTAGGAGAAGATATAACTGATGTCTAAAGAAAATAAAAAAGTTTCAATTGGTGGTCAGGCACTCATTGAAGGTATAATGATGCAGGGGCCGAAAGGTGCAGCAATGTCTGTCCGTTTGCCAAGTGGTGAAATTGAAACAGAACAACTTGAATTAAAGAAATTAAAAGATAAATTTAAACCAGCTGGTTGGCCATTAATTAGAGGTATTGTGAATTTTGTTGAGTCTATGTTATTTGGTTTTAAATGCATAGAGAAATCAGCGGAAAAAGCAGGTCTTGATGATGATATTCCTGAAGAAGAAATGTCTAAACTCGATAAGTGGCTCGCTGACCATTTTGGTCCTAAAATGATTGCTGTAATTTCGGGTATCGCAATGGTATTAGGTTTCGGTCTTTCGTTTCTTTTGTTTGTATATTTACCAACTTTTCTTGTTGATATAGGTGATAAATATATTTTTAAAGATGCTTTAGCAAATTTACACCCACTTTTTGAAGGCTTAATGAGAATGGTTATTTTTGTTTTCTATTTTTATCTAGTTTCTCTTATGCCCGATATCAAGCGTGTGTTTATGTATCACGGTGCAGAGCATAAAAGTATTTTCTGTTATGAAAATGGTTTGGAACTTACAGTTGAAAATGTAAAAAATCAATCTCGTTTTCATCCGAGATGTGGTACAAGCTTCATTTTTGTTGTTATTATAATCAGTATTTTTATTTCATCAATTCTTGTTGTTTTATTCCCGACAATTGATGATGTCAGACTTGTATGGATTGCAATAAAATTACTAATAATACCTATAACAGTTGCTTTTAGTTATGAGTTTATTAAATATGCTGGCAGCCACGATAATATTTTAGTAAAAATACTTTCGTTTCCTGGACTTATGATGCAACGCATTTCAACAAAAGAACCAACGGATGATATTATTGAAGTTGGTATTGCCGCTTTAAAAGCAGTTTTACCAGATGATGCGGAGGACAATAATTGAATTTATACACATTTTTTAGAAATTCAGTAAATGCATTATCAAGAGCAGGGTGCGATAGTCCTGAATTTGATGTTCAGCAGTTATTTGATTTTTGTCTTAATATAAATAAAACACAGCTTCTTTTAAAAGCAAATGAAAAAATTGATGATATGAAGCTTGATTTTTTCAATGAATGTCTTGAAAAAAGAAAGAACCGTGTTCCGCTTCAGTATATTTTGGGTGAATGGGATTTTTATAAATATAAATTTAAAGTTGGTGAAGGTGTTTTAATTCCACGACCTGAAACCGAGATTATTCCCGATTATATTTATAATAAGTTTAAAGCTAATCCACCAAAAGTTGTTTATGATGTTTGTTCAGGTAGCGGTTGTTTAGGGTTGACTATCGCAAAATTATTTCCTCTTTGTAAAGTTTATTCTATTGACATTTCAGATGATGCTATAAAATATACTACACTTAATAAAGAACTTTTAGAAACTGATAATGTAACAGTAAAAAAAGCCGATATGCTTGACGAAACTTCGCCAATAGGTTTACCATTTGCAGATATTATTATTTCAAATCCACCATACATAAAAACTGACGAATTGAAAGAATTACAAAAAGAAGTTCAATTTGAACCCCAAATAGCACTTGATGGTGGTGAAGATGGTCTGATGTTTTACCGAGCATTAAAAAACAACTGGTTTCCGTTTTTAAATCGCGATGGTTTAATGGTTTTGGAATGTGGTGAAAATCAGGCAAAAGATATACTTGAAATTTTCCTGACTTCTGCAAAAGGTGCAAGAATAATTGAAGATGGTCAGGGAATAGAAAGAATAATAGTTTTAAAAAAATAAATTGGAGTAGAGAATAATGATTGATATTATAAGAAAAGTAGCTTCAGGGCAGATGGATTTTATATATCTGCTTATATACTTAGGTGCAACTGCTTATGTAGTTTTCTGTACATTACCGTTGCACGAATATGCACACGCATTAGCGGCAGATAAGTTAGGTGACGACACACCTAAAAAAATGGGCAGACTTACAATCAGCCCAATGGCACATATAAGTCCTTTGGGTGCGTTAATGATATTCTTATGTGGTTTTGGTTATGCAAAACCTGTACCAGTAAGAATGAGGAATTTTAAAAATCCCAAAAGGGATATGGCACTTGTTGCTTTGGCAGGTCCTTTATGTAATATAATACAGGCATTTGTTTATCTGTTTTTATATTCTTTAATTACTTCGTTTGAATTTGGAAATCCTGCAATTGCTTATGTAGCACTTTTCTTCTTTTTTGCAGCAGATGTAAATATTGGTCTTGCAGTATTTAATCTTCTTCCTATTCCGCCACTTGATGGTTCAAGATTAGCTACAGCATTACTTCCTGCAAAATATTATTACAAAGTTATGCAATACGAAAGACAGATAACAATTGCTCTCTTTATTTTAATTATTACTGGTGTTTTGACAGCACCATTAAGTATTATTTCGGATTTATTATTTAATTTCCTTTATGGAATAACTCAACTCCCATTTTAGAAAACGGTGAATTATGGAAAAAATATCTTATAAATTAGAAGTGTTTGAAGGTCCTATGGACTTGCTTCTGCATTTGATTACAAAACATAAAATTGATATTTATGATATCCCGATTGTCGAGCTTGTTGACCAGTACACCGAGTATGTGCGAGCTATGCAAGAGGAAAATATGGATGTTGCAAGTGAATTTCTTGAGATGGCTGCAAGGCTTGTGTATATAAAAACAGTTTCACTTCTTCCTGTATATGAAGATGCAGAAGAACAGAAAAACTTGCTTGCACAAGAGCTTATTGAGTATCAAGAATGTAAACTTCTTGCACAAAAATTAGCTTGTATGACAACTGGGTTTGATTATATAGTAAGAGCAGTTCCCGAAGATGTTGAACCTGACCTTACATATAAAAGATTACATGAACCGTCTGAACTTTTAAAAGCGTATGCTACAGTGGTCGGTAAAAAATTGAGAAAATTGCCACCACCACTTGATTCATTTAAAACAATTGTTGCAAAAAAAATAGTGTCTGTTGGTTCAAAAATCGACTCAATAATGAGTGCTTTAAGAACTAAAGGTAAACATAAATTATTTGATTTTTATAAAACTGCTACCAGCCGTTCAGATTTAGTTGCTTCGTTTTTAGCAATACTTGAACTTGCTAAAGATAAGTCGATTTATCTTACAGGTGACGGTGAAGATATTCAAATTGAACTTTTGGAAGGAAATGAAAATACTTGATAGAGAAAAAATTATTAGCGATTGCAGAAGCGGTTCTTTTTGCCGCAGCAGAGCCAATTGAACACACAAGACTTTCTATTGTTTTAGGTACAGATAGTGAAGTTACATTAGAAATTTTAGATATTTTAAAAGAAAAATATGAGCAAGAAGAAAGCGGTTTATGCCTTTTGAAACTTGGTAGTAAATATCAGCTTTGCAGTAAAAAGGAGTACATAAACGAAGTTCGTGCAGTTCTTGATTTAAAACGAAACACACCACTTTCACAAGCCGCTTTTGAGGTTCTTGCAATTATTGCTTACAACCAACCAATAACAAAACCGTACATTGAACAAATCCGTGGGGTTGATTGTTCAGGTGTTGTAAGCACACTTTGTCAACGAGGTCTTATTGAAGAAAAAGGTCGTTTAGAAGTACCTGGCAGACCTGTTCTTTATGGTACTACTGATGACTTTTTGAGGTGCTTCTCACTTAGTGCTTTGTCTGAGCTTGAAGAATTACCTAATGTTGATAAAAATATTCTTATGTCAGATATTGACTCGGGGCAATTATCTCTTTTTGATAATGGTGATAGTGACACAGCGTCTGATGAAGATGATAAAGAACCCGTAACAGTTACTGAATAAAATTTGTTTTGATTTTTTTGAAAGGAGGGATTTGGTGACAGCTTTATACATAATTTTAGGTATTGTTCTTTTTTTCATAGTTTTATTTTCTTTTAAAGTATCTGTTATTATTGAAATGACAGATAAAAACAAAGTTACAATTAAATACCTGTTTTTAAAATTTACTGTGGTCGATTCATCAAAACCTCCAAAAGAAAAGAAACCTAAAAAAGAAAAACAGAAGAAAGTAGAAGAAACTGCTACAACTGAACAAACAGAAACCGCTACTCAACAACCTGAGAAGAAAACAGAAGGTAATAGCTTCTTGAAGCAGTTGTATATTGACCAGGGTTACGAAGGTATTGAAAAAATGCTTTTTGCAGTAAAAGATTCTTTAGGTTCATTTTTCGGTAAGTTATATAAAACATTTACTATAAATGAGTTGTATCTCACGATGCATATAACCGGTAGCGATGCAGCAGATACTGCGATTAAATACGGTAAGTTATCTGCCTGGTTGTTCCCATTTTTAGGTAAAGTTGCGTCAACCTGCAAAATGAAAAAATATGATATTGACATAAGTCCTGATTTTCTTGGTGTGAAAAATGAGGCGGATTTATATTTAGATGTGTCAGTTGTTCCTATAAGAATTACTAATGCTATAATTGTTCTTGCATTACAATTGGTATTTAAAGTGTTATTAAAAGTTCTTTTTTCAAACAAAAATGCAAAAAAGGGCGTTAATATAAATAATAAAACAACTTCTGAAAATTCAGATGTTGAACAAGAAACTCAAAAATTATAATTCAAAATAAAAAAGGATGGTGCTTAAAAATGGAAAAATCAGCAAACGGAATTTTAAGAACTACAATTGAAAAGGTAAGAGATTTAGTAGATGTCAGCACAATTATCGGTGAACCTATAAATCTTCCTGATGGTCTTACAATTGTGCCTGTTTCAAAGGTTACTTATGGTTTTGCTTCAGGTGGTTCAGATTTCCCATCAAAAAATAATGTTGAGCTTTTCGGTGGTGCAGGTGGTGCAGGAATTACTATCAACCCTGTTGCATTCCTTGTCGTAAAAGATGGCGATGTTACAATTAAACACATTACTGCAAATGATAATGCTGTTGAAAGAGCTGTAACAATGGTACCAGAAATGTTTGACAAAGTTACAAGCTTTGTTAGTAAAAACAAAGAAGAGAAAGCAAAAGCAGAATAATTTAATATAAAATTTTAACTACCTGCATATATTTCATAGAAAGCAGGTGGTGAAGTTGCAAAAGAAAATACTATCTTTATTTCTTTCTTTTATTGTTATAATTCCTTATTTTTTTGTGACGGGTAATGCGATTGAAATTACGGTTTCAGCAAAATCGGCTATTCTTATTGATGCAAATACATTTGAAGTTCTTTATGCAAAGAATGAAAATGAAAAGCGGGGAATTGCCAGTACAACAAAGATACTTACATCTTTAATTGCTTTAGAGTATGGTGCTCCACAAAAAGAATTTGTTGCTTCAAAAGAAGCGGTAACAGTCGAAGGAACATCTATAGGTCTTAAATCGGGCGATAAAATTACAATTAAAGCATTAGTTTATGGTATGCTTCTGGAAAGCGGAAATGATGCTGCAAATGTAACCGCATACGGAATTTCAGGTAATATAACTGAATTTTCAAAGCTGATGAATTCTTATGCCGAAAAAATCGGTATGAATGATAGTAATTTTACCAATCCATCTGGGCTTACTGATGAAAATCATTATTCTACTGCTTATGATATGGCACTTCTTACTTCAGTTGCAATTAAAAATCCGGTCTTTAAAAAAATTTGCTCAACAGAAAGTGCAGTAATCGATTTTGGTACACCTGAAATTTCACGAACTTTATCAAATCACAACAGACTTCTTCGTGAATGTGAAGGTGTTTTTGGTGTAAAAACTGGTTACACAAAGGCGAGTGGCAGATGTCTTGTTACAGCTTGTGAGCGTAATGGTATTACTTTGATTGCAGTTACTTTAAATGCTTATGATGATTGGAATGACCATAAAAAGTTATATGATTTTGGTTTTTCGTTTTACGATAACGAATTGTTGCAAATAGACCTTGAAAATGTATCAGTTCCAGTTATTTGTGCAGATAAAAAAAGTGTTTCAGTAATGGCTGCATTTCAACCTGATTTCAAGGCAAATGGTTCTTATAAATCTGAAATCTACGTAGAACAATTTTTATATCCACCTGTGAAAAAAGGTGATATAGTAGGGTATCTAGTTTATTACGATAAGAAAGACAGAGTTGTTAAAGAAATACCGTTAATTTCTCTTCAAAATGCGACTTCACTTTATAAAGAAATTGAAGTGAAAAATTCACTATTACAAAGAATAAAAAAATTTATAGAAGGACTGTCGATGTGACAGACAAGTAGAAAAATGGCAGAAATAAGATTACAAAAATTTTTATCGGAATGTTCAGTTGCATCCCGAAGAAAATCTGAAGAACTAATTAGAGATGGTAAGGTATGGGTTAATGGCAAAAAAGCATCAATTGGTGATAAGGTTGACCCTAAAAGAGATGATGTTACAGTAAATGGTAAAAAAGTTACTGTTGTAAAACAAAAATATTATATTATGCTTAACAAACCTCGTGGATATGTTACTACTATGAGTGATGAGTTAGGCAGAAAATGTGTTGCAGAATTAGTTTCAGATGTTGGTGCAACAGTTTATCCTGTTGGTAGACTTGACCGTGATTCTGAGGGTATGCTTTTACTTACTAATGATGGTGAATTTGCAAATAGTGTAATGCATCCAAGAAAGCATATTTCAAAGACATACAGAGTAACAGTGCGTTCATCTATTACAAAAGAACAAACAGAGCAACTTGAAAATGGTGTTTTAATTGATGGCAGAGAGACTTTACCTGCCGAGGTTGCTGTTTTAGAAAAAAGCGAAACTCGTAGCGTATTACAAATCAAAATTTTTGAAGGTAGAAATCGTCAAATCAGAAAGATGTGTGAGGAAGTTGGTCTTGAGGTTATAAGACTTAAAAGAACTTCAATTGGTTCTTTAAAATTAGGTATGCTTCAACCTGGTAAATGGCGTGAACTTACTGCTGATGAGGTTCATAAATTAGTTACTAACACTAAAAACTGATAAATTGACAATATACTGATTTTTTAGTATAATTATAGGATAAATCACGAAAGGTGAGTCGTTAAAAATGATAAGAAGTATGACAGGCTTCGGCAGAGCACAGGCAACTGTCGAAGGATTTAATATTACAGCAGAGATTAAAAGTGTTAATCACAGATATTTTGAGTTTTCTGCACGACTTCCAAGAGCTTATAATTTCCTTGAAGAAAAGATTAAGAGTTACCTTTCTTCATATATTTCAAGAGGTAAGGTTGAGTGTTCACTTACAATTGAAGCAACTGCAGATGACAGTGTTATTGTAAAAGTAAACGAGCCTTTAGCAAAAAGCTATTATGATGCAATACACTTTATTGGTGAAACATTTTCAGTTAACGCAAATGTTTCTGCTCAGGATATTGCAAGATACCCTGAAGTGTTATCTGTGACTAAAAATGCAGTTGATGAAGATGATTTGTGGGAAAAAGTCAAAGCTGTTTTAGAAGAGGCAGTAAACAAGTTTATTGCAATGCGTGAATCTGAAGGTGAAAAACTTAAAAATGATGTTTTATCACGAGCAGATACAATTATTGAGAATGTTTCGTTTGTAGAAAAACGCTCACCTGAAACTGTGAAAGAATATAATGACAAGCTTCTTACCCGTATGAAAGAAGTTTTAGATAATGTTCAGGTTGATGAAGCAAGAATTCTTACAGAAGCAGCAATTTTTGCAGATAAGGTTGCAGTAGCAGAAGAAACTGTAAGATTAAGAAGTCATATTGACCAATTAAGAGAAATGATGAATTCAAATGAAGCAATTGGTAGAAAACTTGATTTTCTTGTTCAGGAAATCAATCGTGAAACAAATACAATTGGTTCAAAAGCTCAAGATGTTGAGATTGCAAAAGTTGTGATTGATACTAAGGCAGAAATTGAAAAAATCAGAGAACAAATTCAGAATATAGAATGATGTGATTTTATGAAGCTTGTAAATATTGGTTTTGGAAATCTTATAAATGCAGACAGAGTAATTGCGGTTATAAGCCCTGATTCAGCCCCTGCAAAGCGAATGATTCAGGAAAGTAAAGAAAGAGCTAACTTGATTGATGCTACTCACGGTAGAAAAACAAAAGGTATTATTATTACTGATAGCGATAATGTAGTTCTTTCATTTTTGTCTGCAGAGCAGTTACTTAATAGATTTAATGATGAAAAGGGAGGTCGTGAATTTGGATTTGAAGGATAAAGGCTTGCTTGTTGTTATTTCTGCTCCTGCTGGTTGTGGTAAAGATACTGTTATTGCAGAATTAAAAAAAGCGGATAATAGCATAAAACAATCTATTTCTATGACAACCCGTGCACCACGAGATGGTGAAACTGATGGTGTAGATTATTATTTTACAACAGTTGAAAATTTTGAAAAAAATATTTCAGAAAACGGTTTTCTTGAATATGTTAAATATGGTGTAAATTATTATGGTACACCTAAAAAGGCTATTGAAGAAAATATAAATGATGGTAAATCGGTAATTTTAAAAATTGAAGTTGAGGGTGCAGGGAATGTCCGTAAAATTTATCCTGATGCAATTTCTATCTTTATAATGCCACCATCTTTCAGTGAACTTTCACGAAGACTTAAAAATCGAGGAACAGAAACTGAAGAAGATATTGAATGTCGCTTAAAAATCGCTGAAACTGAAATGCAGCGTGCAAAAGAATATGATTATATTGTTATAAATGATGATTTGACTGCTTGTGTAAACGATGTTTTGTCAGTTATTAAAGCAGAGTGTTTAAAATATAGCAATATGAAAAATACAGTTGAAAAAATTATAAATAATTGATTTCGAAAGGAAGTTTTATTATGCTTAATCCAGATTTAAAAGGAATTCTTAACCAAGGTATCAGCCGTTACTCACTTGTAACTGCAACAGCAAAAAGAGCAAGAGAAATTGCTGTTGAAAATCTTCAGGAGAAAAATCTTTCAACAGAAAAACCTGTTACAGTTGCTCTTGGCGAAATTATTGACGGTAAATATAAAATTGTTGAACCAGAGTCAATCAGAAATCTTTAATTATGTATAACGATGCTTTAATTGCAGAGGTTGCAGTTGAAGGTCTTGTTTATCATATTGATGCACCTTTTACTTACCTGATTCCAGAAACACTTGAGGTTTCAGCGGGATGCAGAGTGTTAGTGCCTTTTGGTAATGGTAACAAGAAGAAACAAGGATTTGTTCTTAATATTAAATCTCGTTCAGAAATAGATGAAAGTATTAAACTTAAATCAATTGCAGCGGTACTTGATGAAGTACCGCTTCTTGATGATGAAATGCTTTCTTTAGTTACTTACCTCAAAGAAAATACATTCTGTACCTTGTTTGAGGCGGCAAAGGCTATGCTTCCCAGTGGTATTGGTTTAGAATATGTTGTATCATTTATGGCAGATGAAAGTGTATCTTCTACTGTAATTGAAAAATTAACAACAGAAGAAAAACAAGTTTATGACTTTTTAAAAGGTGGCTGTAAATTCCAGAAAAAAGAAAAAATTCTTTCTGGTTTAGGGTTTACGGCAGATTCGCCTATACTCGAAAAGCTTGAGAAAAAAGGTGTTTTGATTTCTAATCTTGATACCAAACGCAAAACAGGTGATTTGACTGTAAAAAATGTCCGTCTTGCGATTTCAGAAGATGATGCCCAGAGTAAACTTGGAACTTTAAGTGCAAAACAACGCACTGTTCTTTCCTTACTTATTGATATTGGTTCTGCTTCAGTAAAAGAAGTATGTTACTTTACAGGTGTTACAGTTGCGGTTATCAATACACTTTGTAAAAAAGGCTATCTTGAGCTTTTTGACAGTGAAGTTTATCGTAAACCTAAAATTACTGCCCAAAGCGGTTTGAAACCGATTCCTGTATTAACTGAAAATCAGGAAAAAGCATTTAAGTATTTATCTTCAAAATTAGATGATGGAAAAGCTGGTGCAGGTCTTTTGTTCGGTGTTACTGGTAGCGGTAAAACTCAGGTTTTTATTAAACTTATCGAAAAGACTGTGAACAGCGGTAAAGGTGTCATTGTTATGGTGCCTGAAATTGCTTTGACACCGCAGACTTTAAATACTTTTTATTCATATTTTGGTGATACTGTCGCAGTTTTTCACAGTGCACTTTCTGCGGGTGAAAGGGTTGACGAATGGAAACGCGTTAAAAATGGTGATGCCAAAATTGCTATTGGTACTCGTTCTGCGGTTTTTGCACCATTCCAAAATCTTGGTCTTATTGTTATGGATGAGGAGCACGAGCATACTTACAAATCTGAAATGACACCAAGATTTCACGCGAGAGATGTTGCAAAATTCAGATGTGTAAAAAACGATGCGTTTTTACTTCTTTCTTCTGCAACGCCATCTATTGAATCATATAAAAATGCAATAGAGGGAAAATATGCTTTTGTAAAACTTACCGAACGCTTTGGTAAGGCTGTTTTACCAGAGGTTAAAACTGTTGATATATCAAATAGTAAAAGCGTTATTAGTAATGAATTGTATTCTGAAATTGAAGAAGTTTTAGCAGATAATAAACAGGCAATACTTCTTATGAATAGACGCGGTTTCAATACATTTGCGACTTGTGAAAGCTGCAAGACGGTTGTGACTTGTCCTAATTGTAGTATTTCTCTTACATACCATAATGCAAACAATCGCCTGATGTGTCATTACTGTGGTCATTCAATGAACTTTACCGATGTTTGTCCTACTTGCAATAATAGAACAATTAAATATGCAGGTTTTGGAACTCAGAGAATAGAAGAAGATATTGAAAGTATTTTTCCGAACGCAAGAGTTCTTCGTATGGATGCCGATACAACAATGGCAAAATATTCTTATGAAGAGAAACTTAAGGCTTTTTCTAATGGCGAATACGATATTCTTCTTGGTACACAAATGGTTGCAAAGGGACTTAATTTTCCGAATGTAACACTAGTTGGCGTTATATCTATTGACCAACAACTTTATAATGACGATTTCAGAAGCAGTGAAAAAGCATTTGATTTATTGACTCAGGTTGTAGGCAGGTCTGGTAGAGGCGATTTTAAAGGTAAAGCAGTTATTCAGACAATGCTTCCCGATAATGATATTATAACTTTAGCATCTGAGCAAGATTATGAAGGCTTTTTTGAAATGGAAAATGTTATAAGAAAAGCAATGATTTATCCGCCGTATTGTGATATTTGTTCGCTCACTTTTATAAGCGAAAATTTCTCGAAATGTTCTTCTTCTGCTAACAGATTTTTTGAAATGCTAAAAGCTTCAGTTTCAGGAGAATTTTCTGATGTTAAAGTGAATGTTTTAGGTCCTATACAACCAAAAGTTTCAAAAATCAATAATAAATACAGAAATATAATAACAATTAAATGCAAAAATAATAAAAGATTCAGAAGTATGATTTCTTCGCTTTTAGTTTCTTTTATGAAAGATAAAATGAATAGTGGTGTGACTGTAACTACAGATTTAAACCCACTTTCGTAGAAAGGTATAAATTTATGGCAATCAGAAATATTCGTGAAGATGGTGACCCGATTTTAAGAAAAAAAGCCCGTCCTGTTACTGAATTTAATGACAGACTTTTTGAATTGCTTGACGATATGGCAGAAACTATGTATGAAGCACCTGGTGTAGGTCTTGCTGGTCCACAGGTTGGTGTTTTAAGACGCGTTGTTGTTATGGATGTTGGCGACGGTCTTTTAGAACTTATTAACCCTGAAATAACAAAAGTTGAGGGCGAACAAATCGGAGAAGAGGGCTGTCTTTCTCTTCCAGGTCTTTGCGGTACTGTTAAAAGACCTATGACAGTACAAGTTAAAGCACAGAACAGAGAAGGTAAATGGTGCCTTTATAAAGGTGAAGAATTAAAAGCAAGATGTTTCTGTCACGAAATTGACCACCTTGATGGTATTCTTTATAAAGATAATCTTTTAGAGGGTACAATGCTTCAAAGAGTAGGCGAAATTGAAGAAGTTGAGTAGGTGAGAGTATGCGAGTTGTTTATATGGGAACACCTGATTTTGCGGTGAAACCACTTGAAGCTTTAATCAGTAATAATTATGATGTTGTTGGTGTTTTTACTCAACCAGACAAGCCTGTGGGAAGAAAAGCAATTCTGACACCACCACCTGTAAAGGTTGTTGCAACTGAAAATAATATTCCTGTTTTTCAACCTGATTCATTAAAAAATGGTGTTGGTGTAAAAATTCTAGAAGAATTAAAACCTGATGTTGTAATTGTTGTAGCATATGGTAAAATTCTCCCGAAAGATTTTCTTGAATTTGCAAAATATGGTTGCATAAATATTCACGGTTCAATTTTACCTGAGTACAGAGGTGCAGCTCCTATTCAATGGTCTGTTTTAGATGGTAAAGAATTTGCAGGAGTTACATCAATGCAAATGGATGAAGGTCTTGATACAGGTGATATTCTTTTAGTTGAAAAAACAAAAATCGAACCTGACGAAACATCAGGCGATTTATATGAACGACTTACAGTTTTAGGGGCAGATGTTCTTTTAAAAACTCTTGTTGCAGTAGAAAAAGGTGAGTTGACACCTCTAAAACAAGATGATACTAAAAGTAGTTATGCAAAAATGCTAGATAAATCACTTTCAAAAATTGACTGGAATTTAAATGCTCAGGATGTGCATAATAAAATAAGAGGACTTGACCCATGGCCAGTGGCTCTTACAGTTTATGAGGGTAAAAATTTAAAATTGTTCCGTTCTCGTTTATTAAATGAAGAATATAATAAACCAGCCGGTAGTGTTTATCAGTCTAAGGATGGTATTATTGTTGTTTGTGGTGATAAAAAAGCTGTTTTAATAACAGAAGTTCAGTTAGAAGGTAAAAAACGAATGTCAGCTCTTGATTTTTCGCGTGGAGCTAAATTAACTGATGAAGTAGTTTTTGAAAGTTAAAATAAATTTAATATAACTTTAAAAAAATTTTTAATTATTAAATAT
>JAZRSC010000011.1:0-92294 GCA_045651285.1 Acutalibacteraceae bacterium | reverse complement strand
TCAGGGGACGGTTCTATGATTGACACCAAAAACCCTTGATTATCAATGGTTTCAGCGGTATTTTAAATTTAATTTAATAGGAAATCAGGGGTGGGTTGATTGGAAAAACAACCCAATCACAGAACCGTCCCCTGATTTTTTTAGAGAATCTTTATTTGAATCAGAACAACGTAAAGAGACACATGCTAAGAATCTTGCTAATGCCGCTTGGGCAAAAAATAATAATCAACCTTTTTATGCCGAATCTATTGATACGGGCTACTTTGCAAACAATTATGAATATAGTCAGTATTGTTTATCATTGGCAAATACTACTAGTTTATATACAAACGGACTGAGTTGGGATTCGTTGTGTAATAATGGTAAATCTCAAGATATTATAGATGTTGTACCTGCGATTGATGAAAACTACCATTATATTGTTCGTAGAGATGGTGTTGAAATGTTATTGGATATGTTTAGTTGAGGTTGAGTTATGAATATCTTTAAAAATAAATTTTTATTAATAACTATAATAGTTTTGTGTATATCCATTGTTGCTGCTTTTTTTGTATCGAATAATAATTCTAAATATTTAATATTAAAATATCAATTAAATAATTCAACAGAAAATTTAATTGATGTTTGTGATATTTTGATTGTTGAGGGTAATGATCATAGTTTGAAATATATTAATGAGCTTTTAACCAGAGACGATTTTGAAGAAGTTTATTCCAAAGAACAAACAGAGGTATCCTGGGAAAGGTATAATGATTTGCTTATATTGCAAGCTTTTAAGTGTATGGTCAAATCAAATATTGCCTTTTCAGAACAGAATATAAATTATTATTTTAGATTAGTAAAAATGTCAGAGCCTTTAGCACATTTATCATATGCTTTGGCGGAAGATTTTGAATTTGCAAACGAAAATAAAGATGTCATTTTAAATTCAATAATTAAGTTATATAATGACTCAACAGGCTCTGAAAAACAAAAATATTTAGAATATATTGTTGCTTTCTATGATTATTTTGATATCAAAAATAAAACTTCGCAAATGTATGAAAGTTTATGGTTGGATTCTGTTAGTAATATGACAGAGTATGAATATAAATTTTCTTTAAGTGATATAGAATTTTCAAAGTATTGTTGGTCATGTATGTTTACAGGGGAATACAATTCACAAATTATTGATTACTATAATTTTATGTTTAAAGACGATTACAATAAGACAGGGGGACGGTTTCGTGTCTTAGTCTCAGTTACAAAAGTGAGACAGGGGACGGTTCTGTGTCTTAGTCTCAACTGCAAGTGTGCAAGTTGCAAGTAAAAAATTAAACAAAACTCGGTTAATTGAGCATAAACTCAGTTAGCCGAGTTGTTTTGTGATATTTAACACTTTCGAATAATTTTGTAGAAGATTTCAGAATTGCTTGATTTAATTTGAAAAAAATGATATATTGGAGTTAAGAAAAGACAATGGACGGCATAAGACATAGAACCGTCCCCGGATTTTCATGACTACGACTCACTCGGTCGTTTAATTCGTCAGGAAATAAAAAGTTCAACAGATAATGCTCATATAGGCAGAGTAGAATTCGGTTACGATATAAGAAATAATTTAAGACAATCAGGGGACGGTTCTATGATTGACGCCGAAAACTCTTGATTATCAAGACAATCAGTGGACGGTTCTGTGTCTTAACATCAGTTGCAAGTAAAATGAAATAGACCCGGTTAATTGATTTCAGTAAGACAGAGGACGGTTCTGTGTCTTAACTTCAGTTGCAAGTAAAATGAAATAGACCCGGTTAATTGATTTTGGTCAGTTAATCGGGTTGTTTTTTGACGTTTTTGCTTTTATGCAAAAGATTGTAAATTAACTTGATTTAATTTGAAAAATTTGGTATATTTGAGTTAAGACAATCAGGGGACGGTTCTATGATTGACACCAAAAACCCTTGATTATCAATGGTTTCAGCGGTATTTTAAATTAAATGATAAGACAGGGGACGGTTCTGTGTCTTAACTTCAGTTGCAAGTGTGTCTGAGACAATCAGGGGACGGTTCTATGTCTTAGTCGGATTTGCTGCATTCGCATCGATTCAAACAACAATATCTATTTTTTCAGACGATTGCGAACAGCGTGCTGAAGAAAGGGGTTACACATTAAAATGAAAAAAATTGAACATATAGTTTTATTTATAAACTATGCCATGATAACATTAACATTACTTTGTGTTTTGTTTATTGGATTTTGTGAAGTTTTTGGTTATAACGTTGGGGAAAAACTTTTAAATAAATTCAATTTAGAAGTTAATCAAATAGTTTTTTTGTGTTTTATTTTTGGGATTATTATGATTTTTTCTAAAATACTACAAAATAAATTTTTTAAGTAAAACAGGACAATCAGATAACGGGATAAGACAGGGGACGGCTGATTGAGATAAGAGGTAATAGTGAATAATTAAGAATTGAAAAAGTTCTATCATTTTTAGTTTACAAAAAACTTTAAATGATAGAACTTTTTTGTTTTATTTACTTAAATATAATCAACGCGAAGCGTTCCGAAATTCTTAATTCTTAACACTTAATTCTTAATTCCACTTGCAACTTGCACACTTGCATACTTGCAACTAGAATTGTGATTATTCAACCACAATTCCTTCTCTTTCTCTCTTTTCTGCAAGTTCTTTAACAATTCTTTCTTTTTCTTTACCAGAAATTTTGTAGAAGAACATTGGGATTGCACAGAGTAACATACTTACACCTGGTACAATAGAAACGAGTGAGAACATACCGAAGTTCTGCATTTTTGTGAGGTCTGTTGCCGCAACAATCGCAGTAGAGCTTAACATATTTTCAGGCTCTAAACCAATTAACATATAAGCAATAATAATACCGCTTGTTGCGAGTGCGTTGCCTAATTTATTTACAAAGCCCTGACACGCAGCACCAAGTCCGTTATCTCTGAAACCAGTCTGTAATTCAATAAAGTCAAGACAATCGCAAATCATAGCACTTGAAATAACATTAAGAACACCTAAAGGAATACAAGAGATAAGAATGAAAGGGATACAAATGTAAAGATTTAAAGTGTACCAACCAATAACTGTTGTGAAAATACTTGCTACAAAGCCTGCAAGACAAGTTGTAATAACAATCTTTTTGTAATCAAATTTCTTCATTAACATTGGCATAACGAGCATAGCACCAAACATACCAACAATTGCGCATACCTGGAAAATAGTTTTTACAGAAGAAACACTTGCATCAATTGCCGCAGTTCTTTCTGCTTGAGAAAGTCCCTCTAATTCAGGACCAATATAAAAAGCATATCTTGCAACATGAATTGCCGCCGCCTGAACCATATATCTGCCACTTGAAAGAACACCCATAGCAACAACGAGCATTAAAGGTTTACATTTAAAAATTCTTGAAAGGGTAGAGGGTTCGCCCTCTTTTCTTGTTTTTTGTGGAATTCTTACTCTTTCTTTAACATGGAAATATGAGTTCGCAAAGAGTACCATACCTAAAAGTGAAACAACAACAGCAATAATTAAATATTTTGATTTGTTATATTCAATCGGATTGTCTGTATTTGTAAGAATTAAAGGTAAAACAAGACCTGCAACTAAAAATAATACTTCTGGAACTGCAGTACCAATACCGTTTAAAATTTTCGCAAATGAAATAACCTGACCGCGTTCTTCTGCACCGGGTGCCATAACATTAGGTAAGCTCCACATAGGCACATCTGCCATTGTGTTAATCATACCCCAAAGAATATAAATAACAGCCGCATAAACCATTAAACCGTTTTTATTAAGCTCAGGGCAGAAATACATTAAAATTGTAAGCACTGCAAGCGGTACAGCCGAGTAAATTATAAATGAGCGCATTTTACCAGTTTTACCTGAACGCTTATCGGCTAAAATACCCATCATCGGGTCATTTATAGCATCCCATACTCTTGCACCTAACATAAGCATAAGTACAAAAATTAAAGGTAATTGCAAAACATTTACATAGTAGTCACTTATGTAGCTTGACATCATGGTATATATCATACCTTGACCCATAGCACCTAAAGCGAACATATTAAGTTCTTTTTTAGGCACTTTATAACCTGTTTTCTCTTTCATAATAAACCCTACTTTCACAATAAGATTTTATAATTGTAACATAATTTTCAACTTAAAACAATACAGAAAACAAAACAATAATTCATAATCAAAAATAGTTAAAATAAACAATTAAAAAATCCGTTTTTCTATTTACAAATAATACCAAGTTTGATAATATTGTTTTGTGTTGATTATTTCTGTTTCCCGAAGGGGAAAGGGGGCTTTTTTGTGAAAGAAACCACTAACAGACCTATACCCGAAATATACAAATCTCTTTACACAGAAAAAGTAAAGGGTGAGTCACTTTTTCTTATTGTTGGTGACTTGAATTTAAAGGGTAAATATGGCGAGTCAATGTTAGCATTTTCAAAAGATAAGCTTTTCGCTTTTGACTCCTGTTTCGAAGATAACTTTATAACAATAGATTATAAAGATATTGAAGAAGCAGAAGTTAAAAGAATGTATGGTAATGCGTTCTTTAAAGTAAAGCTTAAAGGCGAAATCAAAAAGAAGAATGTTTTAAGATTTTCTTATGCTGCCGCAGAGGTTGCAGATGCCGCCGCAAACTTTATAAATGTTGTAAATGAAAACGGCTTTTCTGAAAATGAGGTTGAAGTTGTAAAGTCGGTATATATGAAACAACGTAGCTTTTGTCCTAAGTGTGGCAGAAAGCTTCCAAAGCCAGATGCAGAATGCATAAACTGTTCTAGCAAAAGTCATATTATGGGTAAATTTGCAAAATATGTTATACCTGAAAAAACAGCACTTATTGTGTGTATGCTTTTATCAGTTGTTGCAACAGTTTTGTCACTCGTTCCACCATATATTACAAAAATTATGGTTGACGATGTTATACCAAATAAAAATGCAAAAAAACTTATAATAGTTCTTGTGTGGCTTTTAGGAGTTTATGTTTTCCAATACATAGTAAATGGTATAAGGTCTTACAAGTTAAGAATTACAGGTAATAAAATTACAATTAACTTAAAAAAAGATATTTTTGAAAAAGCACAATATTTACCAATGAGCTTTTTCGATAAAATTTCAACAGGTTCTGTAATTAACCGTGTTAATTCAGATGCGGGTACTATTCAGCAATTTATTATGAAAATTTCGCAGGAGGCGGTAGTTCAGGCATTTACTTTAGTCGGACTTGTAATTATAATGTTCGCAATGAGTTGGAAACTCGCATTGTTTTCACTTATTCCTGTTCCGATTGTTGTAGTAGTCGGCAAAATGTTCAGTAAGGTTTTAGGACCTAAATATATGCGACTCTGGAGAAGACACTCTGCAATATCAACAATGCTTGCAGACTCAATTCCAGGTGTAAGAGTTATCAAGGCATTTACTAATGAGAAAAAGACAATAGATAAATTTAATAAATTCTGTGATGAATGGTATAAAGAAGACAGAAAGGTTGCAATTCCTGCAGCTATATTCCCATCAATTATAACCTTTTTAGTAACTTGTGGTTCGCTAGTTATATGGTTCTTGGGTGGTAACCTCGTTATAGGCGATGACAAAGATGTTTCTTTAGGTCTTTTAGTTTCATTTGTAACTTATGCGAGTATGTTTTATAACCCGGTAAACTTTTTTGCAAATATTGGTGATACATATCAGAACACTTTAGCATCTGCAGAGAAAATTCTAGATATTTTAGATGCAGAGCCAGAACACGATTTTGGTCACGATAACGAGCTTGAAAGAATGAGAGGTAAAATCGAATTCAGAAATGTAAACTTCGCATTTGACCGTTCTAAAAAAGTTCTTTCAAATATTAATCTTACCATTGAGCCGGGTGACATTGTCGGTATTGTAGGTACAACCGGTAGTGGTAAATCAACTCTTATAAATCTCTTAATGAGATATTATGACGAGTATGACGGTGAAATTCTTGTTGACGGTGTGAATGTCCGTGATATAGATATGAAATATTACAGAAATTCAATTGGTTTTGTTCAACAAGAGCCGCTTATGTTCCGTGACACAATATTTAATAATATTGCTTATGGCAGTAATGTTTCACATGTTGAGCAGGTGCTCCACGCAGCAGAGGTTGCAAACGCACACGGATTTATTTCGAAACTTCCTGATGCTTATGATACTATGCTCGGTGAACGCGGTGTCGGTCTTTCGGGTGGTGAAAAGCAACGCGTTTCAATTGCTCGTGCAGTTCTTAAAAATCCAAGCGTCTTAATATTTGACGAAGCAACTGCGGCAGTTGACTCTGAAACAGAAAGTCTTATTCAGAGTGCTATTGAAAGACTTATAAGTGGCAGAACGACACTTATGATTGCTCATCGTCTTTCTACATTAAGAAAAGCAAATAAAATTGTCGTTGTTGACAAGGGTGAAATTATTGAGTGTGGTACTCCAGAAGAACTTATGGCACTCAAAGGTAAATATTATAAGCTTATTGAAATTCAGTCTATGGGTGAACAGTTGCAAAAACGCAAGGCTGAAGAGAATTTTGAATAGGGGGTGCAATATATGCCGCGTTATGTTGAGGGTAATGATATTCGTTTAACACCTAATGATGTTATTTTTGTTGATGTTGAGTTTTATACGGGCGAAAAATTTACAGGTGTTGAGCTTCGCCGAATGTTTCCTATAACAGGTCTTACAAAATATATTGCACTTGTTGATAGTAAAGGCGAGCAAATAGCGATTATCAGAGATTTAAACGACCTTATGGAAGATTCGAGATCAGTCGCAGAAAAAGTATTGGAAGAATATTATATGATTCCGAGAATTACAAAATTTTTGAAAATGAGTCAAAAATTTAAAATTTGGATGTGGACTGCAGAAACTGATAAAGGTGTTTGTACCTTTGAAATACGAAATCATATAACCGCAGTTAAACCGCTTTATGATGGTCGTGTTTTAATAAAAGATGCAAACGACAATAGATATGAAATTCCTGATGTGAAACAATTAGATAAAAAAAGTCTGAAAATGATTTTCCCAAAAATATAAAGGAGAAATTAAGTATGAAACTTTTAATAGCAATAGTAAATAATGAGGATAGTGCAGTTGTTTCTTCTGCACTCACAAAAGAAGGCTTCTCTGTTACAAAGCTTTCAACAACAGGCGGATTTTTAATGGTAGGTAACACAACATTTTTAATCGGTGCTGAAGATGATAAAGTAAGTAAAGCAAAAGAAACAATTAAAGAACACTGCAAAAGAAGAACACAAACAGCACCATCTACACAAGCACTTGGTAGTGGACTTCGTGAGGGTGACCTCGGTGCAGAGGTTGCAGTCGGTGGCGCAATTGTATTTTCATTAGATGTAGAAAGTGTGGATAAATATTGATGAAAAAGTATTTAAAAGAACTTATAATTGCAATTATTGAAATCGCATTTCTTTACTTGTTCCCGTTAATACCAATGGGGAACAAAGATGCTCACATTATTCTTCTTATGGTTATTACACTTATTATTGGTATAGTTGGTGTTGCAATATCGGATAAGAAAATTAAATTCTTGTTCCCTATTTTAACAACAATAATGGTAGTACCTACAATGTTTATGTACTACGAACCAAGAGTGTATGGTAACATATTCTGGATGTTCGTATTTTCATTCCTTGCAGTAATAATTGGTGAGTTGTTAAGGCTTATTGTTTTAGGGATTATTAAACTTGTTAAGAAGATTAGAAACTAAGAAAATAAGTAAATAAGAAAATAACAAAAGCAGAAAGCGATTATTTGCTTTCTGCTTTTGTTATTTCTAACTCTCTTCTGTGCGGAAAATCAACAGAAAAAATATGGTCTATAAATGATTTGTTTAAATTATATCTTCGAGGTACTCCGTGAATGGACCATTCACTTTCATAAATAATATTATGTTCTTCGAAAATGTTAAGGCATTTTTGGTATTGCTCAGAAACTATACTTCGCAACCCATTTTTTATTTCCCAGGAAACAATGCTTTGTAACTGTGGGTCATTCTGAGATTTGTTTGTAAGTTCAGTTATGTGTTCATCTATTAAGTATGCAGTGAACAGTTTTAAAACAGGGGTTAAAGAACCACCTTGCCACATATCTTCAAAAATCTGTGAACTTAAGATTCTGTGGTTTTTAAGACAAGTTGTAAGTACAGGTAAAATTTCATCTGTCATTTTTGACCATTTTCTGAAAGTTATAATATCTATCTTTAAAATATTTTCGTGATACCTTGCGTAACCGATTGTAGCAAGTAATCTGAAAGCATTTTCAACATCAACATCATAAATTTCTTCTTCAACAAGCCAATCTTCGACGGTCTTTCGGCTTACTTCTAAAACCTGATTTGTAATTATGTAGTAAAGAATAATCATTTCATCATCTGTTGTTATGTTGAGTTGTTCAAAAACAGGGTTTGAAGAAATGAGGGTAGGGGAAGACTTAGTTGTAATTCTGTTAACGGTTACATTATATCTGTTTATAAATGCATTCATTGCATTTGTTGCAACTGTAAGGCTTGGTGGAAGAATGTCAAGAGAACCCTGTACGACATCGTAAATATAAGCGATATCTTCACTTGCATCAAGTCTGAAGGTTCTGTAAAAGCCTTTAATGAACCCCAAAATCATATTCTGTGTTATTTCAGGAAGTATTACAGGTAAAAGGAGAGCTTCACCATCAAACACAAAAGCACCGGTTAAATTTGTACAATAAGCACTTTCTAAAAATTTCATTGAGAGTATAGGAATGTTTACGCAACTGCTTTTTAACATTGCGTTTATCTCATCTAAATTATTTATCTTGCCATCATTAGATGGTAAACCACAAAGATAAATGAACTCTTTTGGAATTCCCATATTCTGAAAATATTCAGAAAGTAGTGTAGCAATGCTTTCTTCATTTATGTGATACGCTATAAATATTTTAAAACGCTGTTCCATAAATCAGAAATCCTTTCACCAAAAATTCTCTAAGATACATTATATAATTCTTTATGCGAATAATCAACAAAATTTTTACTAGTTCAGTTAATTTCGTTAAATGTTATAATTAGTTAAAGTTTAGTTTATAACTTTTGCTACACGAAACTAGAAAAATATCCAACACCTGTCGTCTGTTTTTTGCAAAAAATTGTCATTTTTTTGTCAATTAAACATTTATTGTGTAAAAGGTAAAATTTTACGGAAAAGTTTTGTCTATTTAGAATTATTGACAGTTGAAAATAAGTGTTATATAATCTTTAAGATAGTGTATTGTGATTAATTATGCACTTTTATTGATACTATATAATGATATAAAAGTTCATTGAAAGGTAGGTTCTAAAATGGCTTCTAAATTACGCGGAATAAAACTTAAAAGCGGTAAAGCAACTGATGGTATGGCTTCAGTTAAAATGCCAGCTCCAAAGACTGTTACTATTCCGATGTCAATGCACATTGGTAAGCCTGTTACACCAGTTGTAAAAGTAGGTAGCGAGGTTAAGGTTGGTACTCTTATTGCAGAGGACACTAACAATCTTTCAGCACCAATTTTTTCAAGTGTTTCAGGTAAAGTAACAAAGCTTACAGATTTAACAACTTCTTCTGGTGAGGTTGTTCAAATGGTTGTTATTGAGTCTGATGGTGAAATGACCATAGATGAAAATATCAAAAAACCAGAAATTAACTCAAAAGATGATTTAATTACTGCCATAAAAAACAGCGGTATGGTAGGTCTTGGTGGTGCGGGTTTCCCGACTTATGCAAAATTTACATCTGACAAGCCTATTGAAACACTTATAATTAACGGTGCAGAATGTGAACCATATATCACAAGCGACTCTGCAACAATGGTTGAAAGATATGATGATATTAAAGTTGCTATTGAAGCAATAGTAAAATACTTCGATGTAAAAGAAGTTATTTTAGGTATTGAAAAAGGCGATGGTGAAGTTGAACAGAAAATGCAGGGTGTAGCCTCTTCTGTTACTGGTATGGAAGTTAAGGTTTTACCTAAGCTTTACCCACAAGGTGGCGAAAAAGTTTTAATTTACCATACAACAGGTAAAGTTGTTCCAACTGGTTCTTTACCAATTGATGTTGGTTGCGTTGTTGTGAACTGTTCAACAATGGCGGGTATTGGTAACTTTATTAAAACAGGTATGCCACTTGTTGAAAGATGTATTACAGTTGATGGTGCGTCTGTAAAAGAACCTAAAATTGTTGTTGTACCTATTGGTACACCACTTAAAGATGTATTTGATTTCTGTGGTGGTTTCAAAGAAGAACCATTCTCAGTTCTTTATGGTGGTCCTATGATGGGTGTTGCAGTGCCTGATTTATCAGCACCAGTATTGAAACAGACAAATGCAATTTTAGCACTCACTAAAAAAGAAACAGCAGTTCCTAAAGAAACTAACTGTATCCGTTGCGGTGCTTGTGTTACAAATTGCCCATTTGGTATAACACCACCTGCAATTACTAAGGCATATAAAAATAAAGATGCCGAAGCAGCTTTAAAAGCAGGGGCAGAGCTCTGTATGTTATGCGGTTGTTGTTCTTACAACTGTCCTGCAAACAGACCATTAGTTCAGACAAATAAATTAGCAAAAGATTTTGTGAAAGAGTACAAAGAAAAGGAGGCAAATAAATAATGGAAAATAAACTTCATATTTCTGTGTCTCCACACATTCACAGTAAAAGAAGTACACAAAAAATAATGCTTGATGTTTTAATTGCACTTTTACCTGTAACTATTGCAGGTGTAGTGATTTTTGGTATTACTTCATTAGCTGTTATTGCTGTGTGCGTAGGTGTTTCTGTTCTCTCAGAATTCCTTTTTAATCTTATAGTAAAAAAACAACAAACAATAAGCGATTTAAGTGCCGCAGTTACAGGTTTACTTTTGGCATTAAATCTTCCAGCAAATGTTCCGTTATGGCAAGCAGCAGTTGGTTCACTTTTCGCAATTATAATTGTCAAATGCCTTTTCGGTGGCATTGGTAGAAATGTTGTAAACCCTGCAATTACTGCGAGAGTGTTTATGCTTGTTGCATTCTCATCTCTCACACAAGCGGCATTCCCACTTGATTCAACAGCAGGCGCAACACCACTTGCACTTCTCGTTGAAGATAAAACTGCAGTAAGTTTACAGGATTTATTCCTCGGTAATGTAGGTGGTGCAATCGGTGAAACTTGCTCAGTAGCACTTCTTATTGGTGGTGTTTATCTCTTAGTTAAAAAGGTTGTTTCCTGGCATATTCCTGTTGCATTTATTGGTACAACATTTTTATTCAGTTTAGCACTTCACGAATTTGACTTTATGTTTGCATTAAGTCTTGTTCTTTCTGGAGGTCTTCTTATTGGTGCTATATTTATGGCAACTGATTATGTTACATCACCAACAACTCCACTTGGTAAGCTTATTTTTGGTATCGGTGCAGGTTTAATTACAGTGTTGATTCGCGAATGGGGTATTTACCCAGAAGGCGTTTCATTCGCTATACTTATAATGAATATCTTAAATCCATACATTGATTCATTAACTGCTCGCAAAATGTTTGGAGGTGTGAAGAAATGAAATATTTTAAAAGTGTAATTGCTTTAACAGCAATTTGTGCTGTTATTTCAATTCTTCTTGCAGTAACTAACTTAATTACTGCTCCAATCATTGAAAAAAATGCTTCTGCAGCGGCAAATGAGGCACTTCTCGTAGTTTACCCTGATGGTGGCGATTTTACACAAGTTGATATTTCAACATTCCAGCTTCCAGCAACAGTTACAGACGCGTATCAGGCTAGTAACGGTGGTTATGTTGTAAAACTTCTCACATCAGGTTACGGTGCTAATATGGTGCTTATGTGCGGTATTGACGGTAATGGCACAGTTACGGGTGCTACATGTCTTTCAAGTAGCGAAACCTTAGGTTATGAAAAGACTTATGGTGATTCTCTTGCAGGCAAAACAGTTGCAGATATTGATGCAGTTGAAACTATTTCAGGTGCAACAATGACAACTTCTGGTTACAAAAATGCAGTAAAAGATGCACTTAATGCAACTATTATTCTTGGTGGTGGCTCTGTAGATATCCGTTCAGAAGAAGAAATTCTTAATGATAATCTTTCAGAAGCACTTCCTGGAGCAGAGGGTAAATTCGTTTCTTGGTTTATGGCAGAAAGTTTAGAAAATGTTGATGCTGTTTACGAAGCAGAAAACGGAGCAGGTTATGTTCTTGTATCTGGTGAAGAATTTATTGCAATTGATAATTCTGGTGCAGTTCTCACTGCAGTGGCAGATGATGTAAAAGCAACTATGGAAGCAAATGCACAGTTAATTCTTAATTCTTCACTTACTGAAATTGATATTTCAGGATACAGTGATATGCCTTCACAGGTTAAGAAAGCATATAAAACTGCAAGTGGTAACTATGTATTTGAGTTAGGTGCAAATGGTTTCGGTATAAATGGTGACCATTATTATAATCCGTCTGGTAAACAGATTGAAATTAAAGCATCAGCAACATCTGATGGTAAAATTATTGCAGTTCTCACAACAGCACAATATGAAACAGATAATATCGGTTCTGCTTGTGCTAATGCTTCATTCTATACACAGTTCAATGGTAAAACAGAGGCAGATTATAGCGAAATTGAAGCAATTTCAGGTGCGACAATTACAACAAATGGTTATAAAACTGCAATTTCAAAAGTATTTGAAGCAGTAAAAATCTTAGAGGGGGTGGCTTAAATTATGAAAAAGACTAATTACTGGAAAATCTTAATTACAGGCCTCCTCAAAGAGAACCCTGTATTTGTTCTTATTCTTGGTACTTGCCCTACACTTGCTATGTCAAACTCTGTAACAAATGCAGTAGGTATGGGTCTTGCAGCAACTGCAGTTTTACTCTGTTCAAATGCTGTTATTTCGTTACTTCGTAAAGTAATTCCAGATTCAGTTAGAATTCCTTGCTATATAGTTGTTATTGCAGGTTTCGTTACTTTGGTAGAAATGTTCATTCACGCATTTTTACCAGAACTTTATGAAAGTCTTGGTGTTTTCCTTGCACTTATTACAGTTAACTGTATCATTTTAGGTCGTGCAGAAATGTTCGCAGGTAAAAATACAGTTGGTAAATCAATTTTAGATGGTATCGGTATGGGTATCGGCTTTACTATAGCACTTTTTGCTATGGCAACAGTTCGTGAAGTATTTGGTGCTGGTACTTTTGCTGGTATCGAAATTCCATTTATGATTGACCACAAGATTGAAATTCTTGTTAAAGCTCCTGGTGGCTTATTGGTTTATGGTCTTTTAATTGCACTTGTAAATGTAATTACAAAAGGCAAAGCAATTAAGAAAAGAGAATTCAACTGTGCTGGTTGCCCATCTGCCGGTGTTTGCAACGGCGGTTGTAAAGCAAATGAAGTTAAGGAGGGTGAATAATTATGTTTAAAACATTGATAGTTATATTGTTATCAGCAGTTTTAGTTAACAACTATGTTTTAAGACAATTCCTTGGTATTTGCCCATTCTTAGGTGTTTCTAAAAAGCTTAATCAGGCAGTTGGTATGGGTGTTGCAGTTACATTCGTTATGTTACTTGCAACTGCAGTAACCTGGCCAATTCAGACATTTGTGCTTAACAACTTAGGGCTTCAGTATATGCAGACAATCGTGTTTATATTAGTTATTGCTGCATTAGTTCAGTTTGTTGAAATTTTCCTCAAAAAGTTCATTCCTTCACTTCACAAGAGTCTTGGTGTTTATTTACCACTTATTACAACAAACTGTGCAGTTTTAGGTGTTACAATTAACAATATTAAAGATGGTTATAATTTTGTTGAAGCAATGGTAAGTGCGTTAGGTTGCGGTCTTGGATTTATGCTCGCAATGGTACTCTTCTCAGGTGTACGTTCAAGAATTGATGAGAGTGATATTCCTGAGCACTTCAAAGGTCTTCCTGCAACATTGATTGCAGCGTCATTTGTTTCACTTGCTTTCTTTGGTTTTGAAGGCATAGTTGAAAATTTATTCAGTTAAGGTGGTGAGTGTATAATGGATATTATGCCGATTTTAATAGCTTTAGGTGTTGTTGCTGGTGTTGGTCTTGTTTTAGGTATCGTTTTAGCACTCGCTTCAAAGTTCTTTGCGGTTGATGAAGACGAAAAAGTTACACTTGTTCGTGAAGCACTTCCTGGTGCTAACTGTGGTGCTTGTGGATACACAGGTTGTGATGGTTACGCAGAAGCAGTAGCAAAAGGAGAGGCAGAGCCTAATCTCTGTATTCCTGGTGGTTCTTCGACTTCGGCACAGCTTTCAATTATATTAGGTGTTAAAATTCAGGAACTCCAGCCAAAAGTTGCTTTTGTAGCTTGTGGTGGCGACTGTGAAGCGGCAAAATCAAATGTAATTTACGATGGTATAAAATCATGTAAAGCGGCAAGTATGGTTTACGGTGGTCCATTTGATTGTGCCTATAGTTGTGTAGGTTGCGGTGACTGTGCTAATGTTTGTCCGGTTGATGCTATTTGTGTTCATGACGGACTTGCTCACATTGACCCAAGAGAATGTGTAGGTTGTGGTAAATGTGTTGGTACTTGCCCTAAACACATTATTAAATTACTTCCTAAAGAAACAAAAACTGCAGTTATGTGTAGTAATATTCAAAAAGGTGCAGTTGCTCGTACAAATTGTAAAAATGCTTGTATAGGTTGTAAAAAATGTGAGCTTAATTGTCCTGAAAAGGCAATTACAGTTATTGATAACCTCGCAAGAATTGATTATGATAAATGTACAGGTTGTCGCTTGTGTGAAGAAAATTGTCCTACAAAGTGCCTTAAACCAATTGACTTTATGAATAATAAGATTGGTTAATGGTCAATATGAACAATAAAAGAAAAGTAAAGAATGATATAATCCTTGCCGTTATTGTTGTTACATTAGCGGCAGTGGGGTTACTGTTATTAAACATCTTCAAAACTGAGGGTGCAATTGCTGTTGTAAAAATTGATGGCGAAGAAACTGCTCGATACCCACTTTCAGTAAACACAGAAGTAATTATTGAAACGGAGAATAACGGTAAAAATACTTTGGTTATTGAAGATAATAAAGCTTTTATGAATGACGCTAATTGTCCTGACAAAATATGTGAAGGGCACAGTAAAATTTCATATAAAGGCGAAACAATTGTGTGTCTCCCACACAAAGTTGTAATAGAAATTATTGCAGATGATTCTGAAAATGAATTAGATGTAGTAATTTAAATCCGGAGATTTTATGAGAAAGAAAACAAGAAAAATAGCACTTTTGGGTGTTTTAACATCTGTGGCATTAGTTCTTTCTTATTTAGAAGTAATGCTACCACCAATATCTACCGCAGTCCCAGGAATTAAAATGGGACTACCGAATATTATAATAATTTTTGTGCTTTATAAATTCGGGTTAAAAGAGGCGGTAACAGTTTCACTTATAAGAGTGTTTATAGTTGCTTTGATTTTTGGTGGCAATATAATGACTTTAGCTTATAGTGTAGCTGGTGCTGTTTTAAGTCTTGCTTTAATGACAATATTCAAAAAGATAAATCTTTTTTCAATTGTTGGTGTAAGTATAATAGGTGGTATTTCTCATAATCTCGGTCAAATCTTGGTTGCAATTTTCCTGTTTGATACAATACAAATAGGGTATTATATGATTGTTCTTTCAATTACAGGCACGGTAGCAGGTGTTGTAATAGGAATTATCAGTTCAATACTTGTAAAAAAATTAGAAAAACTTGTCTGATTTTTGAAAAAATATTTAAAATTGTTTATTTTTTAACAATAGTATTGACAAATGTTGGAAAATTTGTAATAATTAACTTTAGAGTGGAAACTCTATTTAGCAAGAAAAAATAAATGTTAAAGGAGAAGATTAAAATGAAAAAGATTCTCAGTCTTGCACTCGTATTAGTAATGGTATTATCCGTTGCAGCTTTAGTTGGTTGCTCAGGTGACAAAGAACCAGCAGGTAACGATGCTGCTACACTTAAATTCGGTTTAGGTGTTGTTTCAAGCTATGGTGAAGCAAAAGATGCTGATGGCGAAACAAATGGTCAAGCTGAATTTAACACAACTGCAGTTGCAGTTCTTCTTGATGCAGAAGGCAAAATTGTTGCTATCGACCTCGATACAGCACAAATTAAGCCAACTTGGACTTCAGAAGGCAAACGCATTGCTGTTGAAGATTTAAGAACAAAGTACGAAAAAGGTGCTGACTATGGTATGGCAGCATACGGTACAAAACACGATGGTTCAGAAGGCAAACCATTAGAATGGAATGAACAAGCAGATGCATTTATGGCTACTGCTAAAGGCAAAACACTTGCAGAAGTAAAAGCTCTTATGGGTGAAGATACTTATGCTATTGGTGAACTTGCAACAGCTGGTTGTACAATTCATGTTGCTGATTTTATCAATGCTCTTGAAAAAGCTGTTAACTCAGCTGCAGATTCAGCTGCTACAGCAGAAAACAAACTTGCAGTTGCTCTTGTTTCATCTGAATCATATTCAAACAAAGATGCTTCAGCTGAAGGTGACGGCGTTGCACAAATCGACACAACAATTTCTGCAGTTGTTACAGATGCAGAAGGTAAAGTTGTAGTTGCAAAAACAGACTGCGTTCAAGGTAAAGATATTAAATTTGATGTTAACGGTAAAGCTACTGGCAACACAGAAGCTGAACTTAAAACAAAACTTGAACTTGGCACAGATTACGGTATGGCTGCATACGGTACAAAACACGATGGTTCAGAAGGCGCTGTAAAAGAATGGAACGAACAAGCTACTGCATTTGACGCTGCTCTTGTTGGTAAAACATCTGCAGATTTCACAGCTCTTGCTGGTGATGATGGTTATGCAACAGGCGACCTTGCTACTGCAGGTTGCACAATGGCTATCGGTGATATGATTGCTGCTGCTACTGCTGCTGCAAAATAAGTTTAAACAACTAATTTTAGAGGGATGTTGTTTCTGCAACATCCCTTGTTTCATAGATATGAAGAGAAAATCGTTTGTAATTTTTTTTAGTTTAATATTACTTGCTTCACAAGTTTCTTTTCTTTCATCTTGTAATAATGTAAAAGAAAAACAAAAATTTTCAGAATACTATTTTGAATATTTTGACACTGTTACAACTATTACTGGTTACACTGAAACAGAAGAAGAGTTTAAAAATATTTGTGAAGAAATAAAAACTCAGCTTAATGAGTACCATAAGCTTTACAACATTTATTTAAGATATGAAGGAATCAATAACATTTGTGTTATAAATGATGTAACAGATGGAAAACATAATGTTGTAAAGGTGGATAAAAAAATAATAGATTTACTGCTTTACTCGAAAGAAATGTATGAACTTACTGATGGCAAAATAAATGTTGCTATGGGAAGTGTGCTCTCAATTTGGCATAAATATCGTAATTGGGGGTTAGATGACCCTGCAAATGCAGAGTTGCCTCCAATTGAAAAGTTAGAAGAAGCTAAAAAACATACAGATTTCAGTAAAGTGGAAATTAACGAAGAAAACAATACTGTATTTCTTTCTGACCCCGAAATGACACTTGATGTCGGTGCAATTGCAAAGGGGTATGCAGTAGAAAGAATAGCGGAATATCTAATAAATCAAGGCGTTACAGATTTTCTTCTTAATGTAGGTGGTAATGTCTGTACCATTGGTATGGGTAAGGATAATGAACCTTGGAAAGTCGGAATTGAAAATCCTGACACTTCAAAACAAGAAGAAATTCCACATATTGAATATCTTAAAATTTCTGATATGTCACTTGTTACTAGTGGTTGTTATCAACGCTTTTATGAAGTAGATGGTAAGAATTATCATCATATTATAGACCCTGTAACCTTACAACCTGGTGAAAGTTATTTGTCAGTTTCTGTATTAACAAAGGATTCGGGACTTGGTGATGCACTTTCTACCTCGCTTTTCTTAATGGATATAGAGGAAGGCAAAAAGATAGTTGATTCTTTAGAAAATGTTGAGGTTATGTGGGTAATGCCAGATGGCGAACAAATTTACACAGATGGATTTAAAAATTATACTTTTGAGTATAAAAAATAATATAATTAAGGAGTTAAAAAATGAAAAAAGCAATTATTATTGGTTTAATATCAGTTGTAGTTATTGCTGGAATTGTAGCAGGAGCAGTTTTCCTTTTATCAGCAAACAATACACCTAAAATGGAGTTTACAGATTCAGCAGATGTTATCAACAAGGTTGTTGATACTTATGCAGAGGACCAGAAATTCTTTTCAATGGGTGGAGATATGGAAACACCTGTTGATGGAAAAGCTGGTTTAATGAATCTCGCTGACACAGAAACAATTAACTATATGCTTCACACAACAGATGAATTAGTAGCACAGACTGATGAAATTGCGTCTTTTGTACACGCAATGAATGCTAACACATTTACAAGTGGTTCATTTAAATTAAAGGATGCCGCTACTGCAGACACTTTCTGCACATCACTTAAAGACAGCGTTTTAGCAACACAATGGATGTGTGGTTTCCCGGAAAAAATCGTTATTTTCAATGTTAATGGTGGCGATTATGTAGTATACGCTATTGGTAATGGTGAAATGGTAGATTACTTTAAAACACAACTCACAACTGTAATGGGCGAAAGTGCAGTTATCGTTACAGAAGAAGCAGTCGCTTAATTGAATTTATAAAAAATAAACACTTTAGGTAGGGATAAAAATGCTTTTTTCGAGCATACCATTTTTATATTATTTTCTGCCAAGTGTACTGATATTGTATTTTTTAGTCCCCAAGAAACTAAAAAACACAGTGCTTTTAATTAGTAGCTTAGTGTTTTATGGTTGGGGTGAGCCTAAATATTTAATTTTAATGGTAGCCTCAATTATAATCGGTTATGTTTCCGGTTTACTAATTGAGGCTACAACTGAAAAATCTAAAAAACGAGCAATTATGATTTTTAATGTTGCTATAAATATATGTTTTTTAGGTTTCTTTAAGTATTCAGATTTCTTTATTGAAAATTTTAATGCTGTTACAGGTCTTTCTTTAAATTTATTAAATATTGCGCTACCTATAGGTATCAGTTTTTACACTTTTCAGATTTTGAGCTATACAGTAGATGTTTATCGTGGAACTGTAAAACCACAAAAGAATTTAATAAATCTTGCAACATATATTTCTATGTTTCCACAACTTATTGCAGGACCAATTGTAAGATATGTTGATGTTATTGATTTTTTAGATAGTAGAAAACTAACTTTTGAAAAAATCAGTACAGGTTTGAGACGATTTGTAATAGGTCTTTCTAAAAAAGTTCTTATCGCAAATGCTTTAGGTGAGTTTTGTGCTATATTTAAAGCATCTGATGACAAATCATTGTTGTTTTATTGGGTTTATGCTATAAGCTTCTGTTTACAGGTTTATTTTGACTTTTCAGGCTATTCAGATATGGCAATAGGTCTTGGTAAAATTTTAGGCTTTGAGTTTATGGAAAACTTCAATTATCCATTTATTTCAAAGAGTATTGCAGAATTCTGGAGAAGATGGCATATTTCCCTCGGTAGCTGGTTCAGAGATTATGTTTATATTCCACTAGGTGGTAACAGAGTAAAAAAATCAAAGTGGTTCTTTAATATTCTTCTTGTATGGTTTTTAACTGGTTTTTGGCATGGTGCGGCGTGGAATTTCATAATATGGGGATTATATTTTGTAATCTTCCTTGTTTTTGAAAAAACAAAGCTTGGTAAAATTCTCACAGAAACAAAAATTTTAAACAGAATTTATACAATTTTCTTTATAATAATAAGCTTTGTAATTTTTGATGCAGTAAATATGAGCGAAGCATTTTTGTATATTAAAGGAATGTTAGGGTTATCTTCGGTACCACTTATCTCAACAGAATTCATTTATTATTTTAAAGAATATGCAGTTATTATTTTTGTTGGTTTAATAGGGGCTACACCACTTGTTAAAAAGATTCTTACAAAGTTAAATGAAACAAAAGGCATAAAAATTGTACTTGGTATTTTTGAACCAATTGTTCTTATTGTATTGCTCGTTTTAGTTACTGCGTATTTAGTAGATGGTTCATTTAACCCGTTTTTATATTTCAGGTTTTAGGGGGGCTATAATGAAGAAATTAAAAAATATTGTGGTTACTGTTATTTTATCATTTTTTATTTTAGCACTTTCTGTTTTTGCCTGGATTAAGCCAAGTGATGATTTTTCATTAACCGAAAGAAGACAGTTGGCAAAATTCCCTGAGCTGAATTTTAATACACTTGTTTCAGGTTCTTTTATGAAGAATTTTGAAAATTACACTCTTGACCAGTTTCCATTAAGAGAGTTTTTCAGAACCGTAAAGGCTCAAAGTGAAATAGGAATTTTTAATAAGAGTTCTAATAATGATATTATTGAAAAAGATGGTTATATTACGAAAATTGAATATCCTTTAAATGAGCAATCAATAGATAATGCCGCCAAAAAATTTAATAATGTCTATGAGAAATATCTTAAAGGTACAAACACTAAGGTTTATTTTTCAATTATTCCTGATAAGAATTACTATTTAATAGGGGAAGATGAAAACTATCTTTCTTTAGATTATAAAAAATTAGTAACAAAGATAACTGAAAAAACAAGTTATATGAAATATATTGATATATTTTCAGAATTATCAATTGAAAGTTACTACAAAACAGATAGTCACTGGAGTCAGGATAAAATTTTACCCGTTGCGAAAAAACTAGCAGGTGAAATGGGTGTTGAATTAAAACAGACTTACAGTATAACACCATTTCAAAAAGATTTTTATGGTGTTTATTATGGTCAATATGCAGTGTCTGGTGATGGCGAACGAATGTATTTTTTAGAAAATGAGATAACTAAAAATGCAATTGTTTTTGATTATCAAAATCAAAAGAATATAAAAGTTTACGAATATTCAAATGGTGCTTTACGCGACCCGTATGAAGCTTTTTTAGGAGGTCCATTATCACTTGTAACTATTGAGAATAGTAGCGCTACAACAGATAAGGAACTTGTAATATTCCGCGACTCTTTTGGTAGTAGTCTTGCACCACTTTTTATTGAGGGCTATAAAAAAATAACTCTCGTTGATATTCGTTATATCCACCCGAATATGTTGTCACAGTTTATAGAGTTCAATAATCAGGATGTATTGTTTATTTATAGTACATCAGTTATAAATAATAGTGAAACATTAAAATAAAAATCACCGAGGACATATTTTGTCTTCGGTATTTTGTCTTTTGCGAATGTTTTTATAAAATTATATGCATTAAAATACAAAATTTTCAAAAAATATTGCATATAAGTATAATTTATGGTATAATTATCCACATATTTTTATTAGGAGTGAAAAAATATGAGTGGTGATACACTACAAATCTTAATCGCTATGATTTCGTATATGGCGATTGTTATTGTAATCGGTTTAATATTTGCTAAAAAAGCAAACAAAAGCTCAGAAAACTACTTTTTGGGTGGTCGTTCATTAGGTCCATGGGTTACTGCTATGAGTGCCGAAGCATCAGATATGAGTGGGTGGCTTTTAATGGGTCTTCCTGGTGTTGCTTATTGGTGCGGTCTTGCAGATGCTGCGTGGACTGCAATCGGTCTTGCAGTTGGTACATATTTTAACTGGCTTATTGTTTCGAAAAGGCTCAGAAGATATAGCATAAGAGCAAACAACTCTATCACTTTGCCAGAATTTTTCTCAAACCGTTTCAGAGAAGAAAAGAAAGTTATAGTTTCAATTGCGGCTATTTTTATTCTTATATTCTTTACAGTTTACGCATCAAGTTGCTTCGTAACTTGCGGTAAACTTTTCTCTACACTTTTTGGTATGGACTATGTACCTATGATGATTTTAGGTGCAGTGTTCGTTCTTCTTTACACAATTTTAGGTGGCTTTTTAGCGGAAAGTGCATCTGACTTTATGCAAGGTATTGTAATGTTTATAGCCCTCACTTTAATTGTTGTTATCAGCACAATAAAAGCAGGTGGTTTCTCTGCAGTGGCAGAAAATGCACAGGCTATACCAGGATTTTTAGAGTTCTTTGGTCTTGCAACTCCAGTTGTTGACGAAGCGGGTACTCAACTTGTAACATCAGAAGGTGTAGCACTCTTTGGTGAAAAATCAGAATATGGTATTCTTTCTGTTTTCTCAATGCTTGCGTGGGGACTCGGTTATTTTGGTATGCCACAGGTTCTTTTAAGATTTATGGCAATAAGAAAAGAATCAGAATTAAAAATGTCAAGAAGAATTGCAATGATTTGGGTTGTAATTTCACTTGCAGTTGCAGTGTTTATCGGTATTGTTGGTAGAGTTCTCTTTATGAATAATCCTGATATGATAGGTAATGCACTTCTTACAAAAACAACTGCAGAAAATATATTTATAACTCTTTCAACAAGTTTCTTGCCACCGATTTTAGCAGGTTTCGTTATGGCAGGTATTCTTGCAGCAACAATCAGTTCATCTGACTCATACCTTCTTATTTCTGCTTCTGCATTTGCAAAAAATATTTATCAGGGTATTTTCAAGAAAAATGCAACAGATAAGCAAGTTATGAATATGTCAAGAATTACACTTCTTGCTATTTCAGTAATCGCTATTATTATTGCACTTGATGAAGATAGTGTTATCTTCCAGATAGTTTCATTTGCCTGGGCAGGTTTCGGAGCAACATTTGGTCCATTAATGCTCTTCTCACTTTTCTGGAAGCGTGTTAATCGTGCTGGTGCTATTGCCGGTATGGTAAGCGGTGCCGCTATGGTATTCCTTTGGAAATTAGTCATTAGCAAAATAGGTGGCGTGTTCGCAATTTACGAACTCCTTCCTGCATTTATATTCTCTTCAATTTGTATTGTTGTCGTGTCTCTCTTAACAAAAGCCCCTTCAAAAGAAATTGAAGAAGATTTTGAAGCAGTAAAAAAAGGTGAATAATAATGAAAAAACAAGGTGCAAAAAGCACCTTGTTTTTTATTTTGTGTCCCATTTATAATTGTGAAGTTCACCCTTATTAGAAAGCTCGGGGTAGTTCATCTGCCTTAATGCTTCATAAACACCAATTGCAACTGAATTTGAAAGATTGAGACTTCTTGCATCGTCAATCATAGGTATTCTTACACATTCGTCAGGATGTTTTAAAAGTAATTCTTCGGGTAATCCTTTTGTTTCTTTACCGAAGAATAAAAATGATTTATCAGCATATGTTACATCAGAATGTGTCTGTCTTGCTTTTGTTGTGAAAAAGAAATATTTACCATCTTTGTTTTTTTCGAAAAAGTCGTCTAAATTATCATAATATGTAATATCTAAGAGATACCAATAATCAAGACCTGCTCTTTTTAATTTTTTGTCGTCAATAGTAAATCCCATAGGTCTTACTATGTGAAGTCTTGCACCGGTTGCGGCACAGGTTCTTGCTATATTGCCTGTGTTCTGTGGAATTTCAGGCTCAACTAAAACTATGTTTAATTCGCTCATATCTTTTTTAATTCCTTTAATAAATATGGTATTCCGCGTTCAAAATCAACGCCATAGTGAGTGTCAGGTGAACTCATCTTTGTTCGTTTTATGCAGTCGCAAGTAAATCGTACCGCTATGCACATAGCGTTATAAAGAGGAAAACCGTTTAAAAGAGCACCTGAAAAAGCACTTGCAAAAACATCACCTGTACCGTGATAATTTTCAGGGATTTTTTCGTTAAAATAATATTGTGCTTTTCTGTCTTCACCCATACACGCAGCTCCAATTTTGTCTTCGTGGAATGAAACACCTGTTAAAATAACATTTTTTACTCCAAGGTCGAGTAATTTATTTAATAGTGTTTCAATATATTCTTCTGTCTGCACACCGTCAACATACTCGGTGTCTGTCATAAAACACGCTTCTGTTATATTTGGTAAAATAATATCCGCTAGAGAGCAGAGAGAAGTCATTTTTTTAGCAAATTCTTCATTAAAAAGAACATACATTTTACCAAGGTCTGCCATACAAGGGTCGGCTATCAGAATATTATTTTCTGTTTTGAAATTTTTAACAAAATCTTTGACAATGTCAATTTGTTCTATTGAACCTAAAAAGCCACTGTAAATTGCATCAAATTCTAAATTGATACTTTTCCAATGTTCAGTTATAAGTGGCATATCACTTGTTAAATCTCTGTAAGTGTACCCTGAAAATCCACCGGTATGAGTGGAAAGAACTGCAGTAGGCATACAAACACATTCAATACCACAAGCAGAAATTATAGGTGAAGCAACTGTTAAAGAACATCTGCCAAAACCCGAAATATCGTTAATGGCAACCAGTCTTTTTTGTTTTTCCATAAAATCATTCCTAAGTAAAAATTTTACTGATTATGTATTATATCACTTCCCATTATTTAATGCAATCATAACAGATTATTTTTGTGTTTAAAGGCAAAAATATTTTTGAAGGGGAGTGAAAAAATGAACAAAAAGACAACAGATATGCTTAAAATCGGTGGCGCAATTATGGCTGCAGGTGCAGCTGCTTCAATGGTTGCCGGTAATATGAAAAGTAATCCTAAAAAAACAATGAAAAAACTTGCAAAGAAATCTGCAAAAACTGTAGATGGAATAATGGGTAATATGCAGTATATGTTTAAATAAGACTTCAAAGGCTATTAAAAGGTATTTTTAATAGCCTATTCTTCTTGAAAGGTTGATAATATGAAAAAATTTTTAAATATCTTTTTAGTTTGTTCTCTTTTATTTTTATCTGCTTGTGGTAATAAAATACCTGAAACTACAGGTGAACTTACAGAATCAAATATTACAACAACTGACGAGATAACAGAAACTACAACAATGAGCGAAACTACAGAGCCTACCGAAGCGCCATTTCCTGAAGGTATGGGTTCAATTAAAAGAAATCAAAAATCTGTTTATGGTAAAAAGACAGGTACAGACAAAACTTACACAGGACTTGAACCTCTCGAAAAAATACAAGTGCCTGTTGTCGATGCAGATAATCTAAAAAAACTGAGCGAGAAAAGTGAAAATCATTCTTATGGTGTTTCAAAGGACGGAAAACCACACGAAATTTCTGTAAATTTTCAGAAAGTGTATGATAAATACAATGCACTTTGTTTAGACACAAGTGGCGAAAAAGTAATTTATCTTACATTTGACTGTGGTTATGAAAATGGTTGTACAAATAAAATTTTAGATGTATTAAAAGAAAAGAAAGTACCTGCCGCATTTTTTGTTACTTTACCATATTTAAAATCTGCGCCTGATGTGGCTTCACGAATGATTTTAGAAGGTCATGTTGTTGGTAACCATTCAGACACACACCCGAATTTTTCAACAATTACAAGAACTCAGATGGCTAAAGAAATAGAAAATGTTGAAAATTATTTAAGAACACATTTTGGTTATTCAAGTTGCTACTTCCGTTTCCCTCAAGGTGCTTATTCAGAAAGTGCACTTGATTTAGTAAATAATGCAGGGTACACTTCAGTTTTCTGGTCAAGTGCCTATGCCGATTGGGATACCAACAACTTAAAAGGGAAAGATTATGCTTTTAATACAGTAACCTCAAGATTACACCCAGGTTGCGTTCTTCTCTTACACGCAGTTTCACAAGATAATGCAGACGCTTTGGGGGATATAATTGACTATGCGAGAGGGCAAGGGTACGAGTTCAGGCAGTTGCCTTAATTAGTTGCAAGTAGCAAGTGTGCAAGTTATAAGTAAAATTAACCAAACTCAGTTAATTGATTCTAGTCAGTTAGCTGAGTTTTTGATTTAGAGAATGTGAAAACGAAAAGAAAAAGTTATTTTTTAGGTGTACCTCTCTTCGAAGAGAGGGGGACCGCCATTTCGTTGTTTTGATTATTTTTGCACACTTTCAAACGAGCGGAAATTTGAATTGAATAATATTGTTCCTTGGGTGGTGGAGAGTTCTTTGGCACGAGGTAGTTTTTTTAAATGTAGTTAGTCGGTGGAGAAATAATCTTAAAAAATATCCTTATCAATAAAACGACCAACTACAACAAAAGAGGGGAACTCAAGGCGAAGAACTCTCCACCATTCCGATTTTAATTATTATAATTCAAAACATATCTATCGCCTGAAACCATGGCAATAACAACAATTTTATGGAATGAATAGTCCCCCTCTCTTCGAAGAGAGGTACAGTATAGAAATAACTACACTATTTCATTTGTGATTTATGAGAGAAAATAGTTTTATATTTAAAAGAATAAATAATAAAAGGATAGATAAAAACAGGAAACAGCGGTAATTGCCACTGTTTCCTGTTTCCTGCTTCCTGTTTCCTGTTTCCTAACCCACACTTGCATACTTCAGAATTATATGTTAAAATTATACTATATTTTAATAAAAGGTGATTATATGGCTGAAAGAAAACAGGTACCAATTTTTGAAAGTTGCTACAAAATAGCAGAATATTTAAAAAAGAATACAGACAAAGACCATCCTACAACACAAGCGGCAATGCGTAAAGACCCAAATGTTGCAGAATTTCTTGGTGCTAAAGAAACATCTAACAGTTATATAAATCAGATAGCACTAGCACTTAACAGTGGTGAAGACGGTGCTTTAAACAAAGAAAAAGACTGGAAAGTTGTTTTTGATGCTTTTACCGAAGTGCACGGTAGTAAGAAAAAGAAAAATGCAGAGGCAGAGTACATCAATATTGAAAAATTACCAATAAGAAATCTTTATTATAATCAGGAATTTTCTTATGAGGAATTAGATAAAATTATTGAGTGTATTTCACTTTCCGATACTATTGACAGTAAAACTGCAAAGAAGCTTATAAAGAAAATTAAAGAAGAATTGGGTACTGTTTTTTATGAAGAAAAATCTTCTGGTGTTTCAAAAATTGAACCAGAAATGATTGTTGATTCTGAGTATTACCGTAAAAATATCAAAACAATTGAAGATGCAATTGAAAATAAAGTTAAAATCACTTTTTATTATAACGGAATTGATAACGAGAAAAAATTAGAACGCGAAAGTCTTTCAAAAGAAATTATTAGTCCATATTATCTTGTCTCTAACAAAGGTAAATATTATGTAGTTGCTTGTAAAGATAGTTTTATGGGTAAAAACTACAAAAAGGTTATGTCTTTCTGGAGAGTAGATTTAATGACCGAAGTAAGAATTTATGTGAATTCTGCTGATAAAGACAGTGAAAAGATAACTAAAAAAGAAGAAGTGCAAAATCTTCCTTTAAAATGGTCTGACGATTTTCATTTTTCACATCTTAATATGGCAAGTGACACACCTGTTGAGGTTACATTAAAATTACTCGAATTACCACGAGTTGATGATATTTCAAGAAGTGATAAATATTCACATACATTTCTTTTTGATACATTTGGCAGTCGTTACACTTATACTGAAACAAAGTCAGGTGATGAATTTGTAACAGTTGAATGTTCACCGAGCGAAATGATTAACTGGGCTTTGCATTACAGCGACAGGGTAGAGGTTATTTCACCGGAATTTTTAAGACATGATATAAAAGAACGTGCAAGACAGATAAGTAAAATGTATTTAGGGGATAAAAATGGATAATATTAAAAGATTTGGGTTCGGTTGTATGCGTTTTCCTGTAAATGCAGATGATAGTGTAAACTATGAAGAAACTGAAAAAATGATAGATTACGCAATTAAAAATGGTGTTAATTATTTTGACACTGCTTATGTTTATCACGCAGGTAAATCTGAAACTGTATTAGGTGATATTTTAAAAAAATATCCACGCGAGAGTTTTTTACTTGCTGATAAATACCCAGGTCATCAGATTTGTGATACATATACACCTGAAGAAACCTTTAAAGAGCAGTTAGAAAGATGTCAGGTAGACTATTTTGATTACTATTTACTCCACAACATAAACGAAAATTCCAAGAATGTTTATATGGATGAAAAGTGGGGGATTTTAGAATATTTCAAAGAGCAGAAAAGACTTGGCAAAATTAAGCATCTTGGCTTTTCTTGTCATTGCTCTATTGAGCTTTTAAAAGAGTTTTTAGATTACTGTGGTGACAGTATGGAGTTCTGTCAGATTCAGCTCAATTACCTTGACTGGACTTTACAGGACGGTAAAGCCAAATATGAACTATTGACAGAAAGAAATATACCAATTTATATTATGGAGCCTTTAAGAGGTGGTAAATTAGCAACTCTTTCTGAAAGTCAAAATGAAAGATTATCTGCTTTAAGAGAAAACATAACACCGGTAGAGTGGGCGTTCAGATTTCTTCTGAATTTACCAAATATCAAAATGATTTTGAGTGGTATGTCAGAATTCACTCAGGTAACAGAAAATATTGAGATTTTTAAAAATTATAATCCGTTAAATGTTGACGAAATCAATGCACTTTTAGAAATTGCAGAAGAAATGAAAGATTCGGTTCCTTGTACAGGTTGTGGTTATTGCCTTAAAGATTGCCCACAAGGTCTTAATATTCCTTTTATGCTTTCAATTTATAACGAATTAAAAATTCAAAAGGCTATAAGTGTAAGAATGAGACTTGACGGTTTGCCAGAAGAAAAACAACCAACTGCGTGTATTGGTTGTGGCTTATGCAGAGAAAATTGCCCACAAAAAATAGAAGTCCCGAAAGAATTAGAAAATCTTTCAGAACTCTTAAAAACAATGCCAACCTGGGCACAAATCTGTGAAGAACGAAACCGTAAGATGAATAAGAATTAAGAAATAGAATTTCCTGAATGCAGAATGCAGAGTTCAGAATGCAGAATTTCGGAACTGCGTTGGCATTTATAATATAGGTGTGTTAAATTATAGCGAAGCAAAGCCTCCTTTGAAGAGGAGGGGGACCAAGCTCTGCTTGGTGGAGAATTGATTGCTCAAATACTTTATTATTTACAGATTATAAGTAAACATAAAAACTATATCCTATCATTTTTAGTTATTGTAACTTTAAATGATAGGATAAACTATTTTTTATTCGTATTAAAATTCAATCAAGTCCGTAGGACTTCCGAAATTCTGCACTCAGCATTTTGCATTAAAGAATTTTTTAATCCTTAAAAAATTCTTTTACACTACCTGTAACACCTGCAAGGTTTTGTAAGTCTGACGGAACAATAATTTTTGTTGCTTTACCATCAGCAGCCTTCTGGAATGCTTCCATACCTTTGAGTGAAAGGTATTCTTTAGAAGGTGTAGCCTCGTTAATGAGACGGATACCTTCAGCCTGAGCAGTCTGAACAGCAATAATAGCACTTGCTTCACCTTCTGCTTCACGGATTTTAGCTTCTTTAACAGCATCAGCAGCGAGAATTTTTGCTTCTTTGTCAGCTTCAGCAGCAAGAATTTGTGCCTCTTTCTGACCTTGTGCTACGAGAACCTGTGATTCTTTTTCACCCTCTGCACGAAGAATTGCTTCACGGCGTTCGCGTTCTGCTTTCATTTGTTTTTCCATTGCTTCCTGAATTTCTTTTGGAGGAAGAATGTTTTTAAGCTCAACTCTGTTTACTTTAATACCCCAAGGGTCAGTAGCTTCGTCAAGAATACCACGGATTTTTGCGTTGATAGTATCACGAGATGTAAGTGTGTGGTCAAGTTCAAGCTCACCAATGATGTTACGAAGTGTAGTTGCTGTTAAGTTTTCAATAGCAGCAATAGGGTATTCAACACCATAAGTGAAGAGCTTAGGGTCTGTAATCTGGAAGAACACAACTGTGTCAATCTGCATTGTAACATTATCTTTTGTAATAACAGGCTGAGGAGGGAAGTCAACAACTTGTTCTTTTAAAGAAACGATTTTAGAAATTTTTTCAAGAAATGGGATTTTTATATGAAAGCCTGTATCCCAGGTACCATGATAAGTACCTAAACGTTCAACAACATAAGCTTTTGATTGTGGAACGATTTTAATATTTGCAACAATGAGTAAAATTCCGAGTACAATAAATACAAGTGCAGCAATAATAACTTCTGGCATAATGAATTTCTCCTTTAATATAAATTATTTTAGTTTTTCGGTCTTACAATGAGTTTTACACCCTCAATGCGTTCAACAACAATTGTTGTATTTTCAGGTATTTCAACTTCGTCAACAGAAGACCTTGCAGTCCATACCGAACCGCGAACCTTAACTGTACCTTTTGCGTTAAGGTTAGAAATTGCTTCTGTAACAACACCATCAGCATTTATGTACATATCTGCATTGGTTGGTTGTTTTCTTGTTCTGGTGTATCTTTTTGCAATTGGTCTTAAAGCCACAAGAACAATTAAAGAAACAACAACGAAAATTACAACCTGAATTATCGGGCTTTCAATAAAGAAACTCGAAATGAATGCAACAAGAGCACCAGCTGCAAACCAGATTGTAAGTAGATTTGCGGTACAAGCTTCAACTATAACAAAAAATGCTAAAAGGCCGAGCCATACCCAAACCATCATAAAAATCACTCCTTTATAAATTATAATTCCCAATTTATTTCATTAATATAATTATACAACTGTTTATTAAAAAATTCAATATTAAATTTTGGAATTATAAATTTTATAAGAGGGGAGAAAAACAACTCGGCTAACTGAGTTTTATACTCAATTAACCGAGTTTTTTTAATTTTCTTTGCAACTGAGACTAAGACACAGAACCGTCCCCTGTCTCATCTATTTATTCATTGTCTGATTGTCCTTCCTCATCTATGACTATTTGAACCGATTCATCATCGAATTTAAAAAAACGCCACGATTCAAATTGATTATTACACACAAATAATTGTATTGTCAAATTACTAGTATATAATATTAAATCATTCTGTTTATTCATATCAACACCAATAATTATTTCATTATTGAATTTTTGTATAAGACTTTTAGATTTATAATCGAATAAACAAGAGTCTTTTATATTTAAATCAACACTCTCAATATCAGGAAATTGTGATAAAAATAAATCATCAGAACCTAAAACGATTTTATTGTTTAATACTATTCGAAAAGGACATTGAATGTGTATTGAGTATTCTGCAATCTCGTCAGTTACACCATGACGGTCTTTACGTTCCAATAACTTTCCAAAGCCTAAACACACTAAATTTAAAGTTCTTTCGATATATTGTAGTTTTTGGTGTAGTAACAAACCCAAAAGCAATTGAAATTCAGTATTTTTCATTTTAATTATCTAATTTTGGGAAGAGATAAAACATCTCGTCTATTATCTCATCTCTACTATATCCTTTCTTGGAAATTGCACGATGTAATCTATTCGCTTGATCTTTAGTTAAATTATATTGCTTTACGACACTATTGAACTGATTGTTTTGTGCTTGGTTATTTCTTGGTGCATTTCCGTGTTGACTTCCCTTAGGACCACAGTTTGCATTATGCACAAGAATTGAAGACGCTCCAACATAATATGTATGGAAATCTTCAACCTCAAAATTATAAACAGCGATTGGATTCTCAAGAATTTCATGTTGAATCTTTTCAACTATTACGTACTCACCATTATTTAATAAGACAGGGGACGGTTCTATGTCTTGCTCCGTCCAATGCCTTTTATTGATTTAAATATATCAAATTTCACAAAACAAATCAAGTAATTTTAAAATCTTCAACAAAATTCAAAAAAGTGTTGAAAAACAACTCGGTTAACTGAGTTTTGTGCTCAATCAACCGAGTTTTGTTAAATCAAAAAATATTATCAAAATCTAGCTTAACACTGTTCTTTATATATTCTAATTCTTCAAGACATTCAACAAGACATTGCTGTGCTTCTTCTGAATTACCATCTTTTGCGTGTTCAGGTAGTTTTTCAATGTTCATTTCAATCTCTTTAATGTCATCATTATTAAAGAAAAAATAAAAGAACTTTGAGTTTTCTTCCCATAAATAATGGAAATTTACTGTTTTTTCATAAAATTCAACCCGTTTATCGTGATTACTATTTTCAATTATTTCGTTATTTTGTTTTGTTAATGTTTGAATTCTTGAAATCATATTGTTGCAAACCTTATTTGTTTTGTTGTAAGAATAAATACCAATGTATATTGAAAGTCCAATAAAAATAATAGCAATTATAAGTCTTTTCATATTCTCACTCTTTTAAAATAATTTCAGCATTTTTGTTTTTATCTAGGTTCATAAGAAATATTTCTTTCTTATGAACCTTTTTCTTTTCAAGTATTTTTTCAATATCTTCTTTTTTTATTTCTAAAACTTCCAGATTCTTTTTAACAATTGCTCCGTCAATTATAACAGGGCAGGTGTAACCATCATTTTTTGTTTTTACCTTTATATCTTGTTTTGTTGAGTTTTGATATTGTGCTTTTAATAAAACCGAAAGTGTTCCGTTTGTTTCCACCATTGCGTATGCCACCTCGTTTATATCAAAAACATCTTTTTGTCTTAATGCAGCAAGTACATCATCAATTGTTAAACGCAAATTTTTGAGTTGCTTCTGGTCTAATTTACCGTCTTTTATTATGAGTAATGCATTACCATCGCTTATGTTACGTAATTTTATGCTTTTCATAGATATTACTGAATTCATAATTTCAAGGCTTATTAAAATCATAACAGGAATTAAACTGTTTATTAAAGGTACAGAATTATTTTCAATAGGAATGGCCGCAAATTCAGAAAGTAAAAGTGTTATAACTAATTCAGTTGGTTGTAATTCACCTATATTTCGTTTACCCATTATTCTTAATGAAAATGTAACAAATAAATAAAGAATTGTAACTCTGATAATTGTAGTTAACATAAAATCACCGTTTTTAGTATATCCATAAAATTTCAGGTGATTATAAAAATGGTGATTTTTATGAAAGAAAATAGTAGCCCGTATATAAATGTTGATAATTTACCTAAATCTGAGCTCGGTAATGTTAAGTTTTATGCAGAAGATAATGGTAAAATTATTAAAGATGTATTTCTCAATTGTTTTGATATAGTTGTTAAAAGTGGTGTTTGTGCTGACCGTAGGGTTGTTTTTGCAAAGTGTGATGGTCTGACATCTTCAGAAAAAATAATTGAGGGCATTACAAAACCAATGTTACATTTCAGAGGTGAGTTGCCTAAAAAAGATGTTTTACAATTTATTTCCAGGGAAATAATTTGTGGTACAGAGGTCAAAACAGAAAAAAATCTTGATTTAGCTATAGAAAATCTTTTGCGTGGTTGCGTTCTTGTTTTTGTAGATGGTGTAGAAGAATGTATTGTCGTGGGAATGCAGAATATTCCTGGTCGTTCAATAGATGAACCAAATTACGAAGTACAGGAAAATGGTTCACGCGAGGGGTTTGTTGAAATACTGAAAACTAATATGACACTTGTCAGAAAAAGACTTGTAAATGTTAATTTTAAAATAGAAGTGTTAGAAGTCGGTGTTTCTACAAAAACAAAAGTGGCAGTTTGTTATATGAATGGAAAGGTAAAAAAAGAAGTTTTGCAAGAGGTTAAAGACAGACTTAATTCTGTTAATATGGATACAGTCTTAGGTGAAACCTATTTAAGAAAAGCACTTGATACAAAACAAAAAACAATGTTTACAATGGTTGGTAAAACCGAAAGACCAGACACTTTATGTGCAAAAATCAATGAGGGTAAAATTGCAATTTTAATTGACGGTACACCATACGCGTTAATTGTTCCGAGACTTTTTATAGAAAATTTTCAGACCTTTGACGATTACCTTAACAGACCATATTACGCAACATTTATGCGCTCAATAAGAATACTTTCATTTATAATAAGTATATTTCTGCCAGGTGTTTTTGTAGCAATAGGGCTGTTTCATCAGGAATTACTACCTGAAAAAATGCTTTATAATGTCATAGTTATGGAGAGTAACACTCTCTTTACCCTTACGGTAGAAGCACTTTTAATTCATTTTATATATGAAATTGTTCGTGAAGCAGGTTTGAGAGTGCCTAAATCAATTGGTCACGCGGTTAGTATAGTTGGTGCATTAGTAATAGGTGATGCCGCGGTTACTGCTGGACTTATAGATGCACCAATGCTTATAGTTGTTGCAATGACTGCAATCACTTCTCTTGTTGAAACTGACCTTTATCACGCAATAGCAGTTTTAAGAATTGCTTTTATTATTATTGGTGGAACAAGTGGATTTTTCGGTATTATGGTTGGCATAGCTATTTTAATTGTAAATCTTTCATCGGTTGAAAATTTCGGGGTGTATTTACTGTCACCACTTGCACCATATAATAAATCTCTTTTCAGAGATACTATTACTCGTTTAAGTATGGAAAAATTGGGCAAAAATATATTTGATATAAATAAAGTAGGTGAGTAGGAATGCGTGAAAGAAAAGTAACAACTTTTCAGTTTTATTCTCTTTTATATATTTGCTCTGTTGTGGCAGCATTTATGTTCGTTTCAACAACGGTAATCGATTTAGGCGCAACAGATGCAATTCTTTTTCCATCTGTTTTTGGGATTTTAAGTCTGATAACAATAATTCCGACTTTTATATTCAATAAAAAATCAAATGGTGAAAGTGTATTGAGTGCAATAAGAAAAAGAAACAAATTTTTTTCAGATGTTGTTGCCTTTTCTTATATAGTTTTAGTTTTTGTTTTACTTTTAAGAACACTTGCAAGGCTTGATTTATTTGTAAGCTCAGAGGTTTTTCCTGAAAACACAATGACATTTTTAATTGTTTCAATAGTAATTGTTTCTGTATTTCTATCACTACTTGATATTGGTGCATTATCAAGAGCATCAACAATTTTTCTTGTAATGGTTACACTTTCAGTTTCGGTTGTTGTAAGCTCGGCGTTCAGCAATATTGAAACTGTAAATATGGTTCCGCTCTTTATGAATGGAGAGACAGAATTTTTAAAACAAGCACTTGCTTATTCTGTGTTTTTTCCTGAATCTGCGTGTCTTATATTATTTCTTTCAAATATAAAAGGTAATATCAAAAAAGGATACTATTTATATATTCTGTTTCTTGTGTTTTCTCTTACTATTGTTTCTTTTACGGTTGTTGGTGCGTTGGGAGAATTTTCTAATACACAACTTTTTCCGGCGTTTGCGATTTCTTCAGTCGGTGAATACAGAGTGCTTGAAAGATTTGAATCAATACAGAGTTCTGTCTGGACTGTCTGCATAATTGCAAAAACAACCTTGCAGATTATGATAATTTCAAATTGCATACGACATTTATTCCCTAAAATAAAGTGGTGGACACCAAATGCGATTACAGGGATAGCCGCAACTGCATTCATAATATTTATTTCAAATGGTGTTACCCGTTTTTCATTTATGTCATCTGAATTCTGGGTTGCAGTAACTTATATTTTGTTGGTTGTAGTTTTGCCGGTTATATCTTTACTCTCAATCTTAAAAAAGAAAAGGGGAGAAAAACTTGCTTAAAAAAATGACACTTCTCTTTTTAATAGCGGTTATGTTTTCGTGCTTTTGTTCTTGTGAAAGATATGGAACAGAGGTTGAAGATATGATGATTATTCAGGGTGTTGCAGTGGATAAAGATAATGATGGTTACGAAGTTACAATTGAAATGCTTAATAATAAACAAAGTGCCTCTGCTGACTCAAGTAATGTCGGAGAAGAAATGACACTTGTGTATTCGGGTAAAGGTGAAACTGTCGCTGAGGCTCTGCGACTTATAATAAATAAAACCGGTAATGTACCGACTTACACTCACAATAAGGTAATAATTTTAAGTGAAGAAGTTGCGAAGAATGATATAACCAAAGTATTGGATTTCTTTGAAAGAGATTATACTACAGAACCTGTAACTCTTGTATGTACCGCAAAAGATGTTAAAGCTGGGGAAGTTTTAAAAGCAAATATAGGTAAAGATATTTCAAAAAGCGAAGTACTTGAAAAAATACTGAATCAGAGTGCCATAAGTTCAATTACACCTGAAACAAGACTTATAGATGTTATAAACACTGTTCTTGATGAAACTGCATGTATTGCTTTGCCAACAGTAACTTTGCAAGGTAATGGAGAAACAAAGACTTTTTTTGTAGAGAATATTGCAGTTTTCAATTATAATAACGAAATCTCATATTATTTGGGGAGGGAAAGTTCCGAAAACTTTGTGAAATTACTTGGTGAACTTAAAAACGGAACTTTAGTAACAGAAGATGAAAATGGTAGCAAAGCAACATTTATAATTGTAGATGGTAAGACAAAGTATAAAGCCGAAGTAATAAATGGTATTGTGAATTACAATGTGAAAATAAAAATGTATTGTGATTTAAATGCATACGAGGGTGATAGATTTCAATCAATAAAAAATGAAACAGTTGAATTGTTTAGAAAGAATATTGAACTTGATACTGAAAGAAAACTAACTGATACCTATAAATCAATTCAGCAATATGATGCTTTTGATATTCTTCATTTTGGTAGAAGACTTTTGCAAAATGATATGAGTTCTTATAAGCAAATGGAAAACGATTGGCAAGAGAATTTTAAAAATAGCAATATAAATGTAGATGTTGAAGTAATAATAAGAAGAATAGGCGAAGAAAGCTACCATGAATAATAAAAAAGGCATATTACACGCGTTGAATTGTGTAATATGCTATTTTTTTAGTACAAATTTTCAAAATATTTAACAAAAATTCTTGTAAATATTGACTAATTAAAAAAGAATTGTTATAATCAATTTAACTGAAATATTGCATATTGGGTATTTTGGTGTGATGGGCAATGTTAATTGCTAATAAATTACTAAAAGAAGGCGTATTTGAAAATGAAAAAAGCAATGTCGAAAATGTCAATCAAAGGTAAGATTTTATCTTCATTTATTACTGTAACAGTTCTTTTATTAATTGTTGGTGGATTAATCGGTTCAGCAATGAAGACTGTTGACGAAACTTATAGCGACCTTTTAGCAAAAGATGCAGCTGCACAAGGTTACTTAGGTGAAGCATTAGCTTCATTCTGTCTTATTGATGAATATCTTCACGATGCAGTTTCTTTTGAAGACCCTGAACGTGTTCAGGAGGCTGTTGCTACTATTGATGAATATAAAATCGATTTTGAAAAATATATGGCTTTAGCAGAACCATTAATGCGTGAACAAACAGAATATGGTTCTGATGAAAATGGTGACTATGTTTACATAAATGATAAAGAAATTTTTGCTACAACAATGGCTTATTATGAGCAGTACATAGCAGCAATTGAAGGAATTATTGCAGAAATCGGTACAGTAGATGAAGCTGAAATTCAATCACAGTTAGTTGAAGAAATTGACCCTATCTACGATCCTCTTTATGATGGTATTTTTGAACTCATCAGCATTAAACAAGATGCTACAGTTCATGGTAGTGGTCGTGCAACATTCCGAACACAAGGTACAGAATACTTTATGTATGCTATGTTCATTTTCATCGGTTTAGTTGCTATTGTTTATGGTGTTCTTCTTTCAAATATCATTTCTAAACCTCTCAAATCTTGTGCTGAAAGACTTGAAGCCCTTGCAGATGGTGATATTGAATCTCCTGTTGAAGAAGTTAAAACACAAGACGAAACAGGTATGGTTTACGCAGCAACCCTTAAAATTACAAACAACTTCAAAACAATTGTTGAAGACCAAGGTAATATTTTGGGTGAAATTGCAAATGGTAACTTAAATGTTGAATCAGCACATCCGGAAGTTTATGTTGGTGGATTTAAGCCGCTTCTTGAGTCACTCGAAAAGATTGTTGTTGATTTAACAGATACAATGTATCAGATTTACCAAGGTTCAGAACAAGTTGCAAATGGTGCTGACCAGGTTGCAAGCGGTGCTCAGGCACTTTCACAGGGCGCAACTGAACAGGCAAGTAGTGTTGAAGAACTTTCTGCTACAATCGTTGAAATTTCTGAACACATCAATACAACTGCTAAAAATGCAGTTGAAGCAACAGAACAGGCAAATATTGCTTCAAGTGGTATCAATGAAAGTAACGCACAGATGCAAGAAATGGTACTTGCAATGAACGATATTACAAATACATCTAATGAAATCAGTAAAATTATCAAGACAATTGATGATATCGCATTCCAGACAAATATCCTCGCTCTCAACGCAGCAGTTGAAGCAGCAAGAGCTGGTGCGGCTGGTAAAGGCTTCGCAGTTGTTGCTGATGAAGTTCGTAACCTTGCAGGTAAATCTGCAGAAGCAGCTAAGAGCACAACTGTTCTTATTGAAAGTGCTATTAAAGCTATTGAAAATGGTACAAAAATTGCAGATGAAACTGCAAATTCACTCGTAGAAGTTGTTGAAAAGGTTAACAATGTTTCTGCTAAGATTGATGAAATTGCTACTGCATCTGAAGAACAAGCAACAGCAGTTACCCAACTTAAAGGCGGTATTGAACAGATTTCTGCAGTTGTTCAGACTAACTCTGCAACTTCTGAAGAAAGTGCATCTGCATCTGAAGAACTTTCAGGTCAGGCACAAATGCTCAAACAAATCATTGGTGCTTTCCAACTTAAAGATGTTTCAACACAAGCTTCAATGGAAATTCCAGAGATTAACAACTACGACTCATCAAACGATTATAACTTTGATAGTTACGATGATAAATACTGATAAAAAAACACTCTGCGAAAGCAGAGTGTTTTTTTATTAAATGCAGAATTCAGAATGCAAAATGCAGAATTATATTATAAAAAACTACATTCTATCATCTAAGGTAATCTATAAACGATAGAATGTAGTTTTTTATTCATATTATATTAAAATTGATTTTTTGAACTGGGATTTTTATTAAAATCATTCTGCATTTTGCATTTTGCATTCTGAATTTATTTTCCTTCCCATAAGTACACCCATAACAGATGCCATCATAAGACCGCGGGTCCAACCTGAAGAGTCACCAAGACAGTGAAGACCATCAACACTTGTGTTTAAATCTGTATCCATCTTGATTTTGTTACTATAAAATTTAAGTTCAGGGGAGTAAAGTAATGTTTCGGTTGAAGCAAAACCAGGAACAACATGGTCAACAGCCTGAATGAAATTTATAATATTTGTCATTGCTCTGTAAGGCATTGCAGCAGTAATATCACCAGCAACTGCATCGGGGAGAGTAGGTCTTAAGTTACTTTGTGCAAGTTCTTTTGGCCAGGTTCTCTTACCGTCAAGAATATCACCATATCTTTGTACGAGAATGTGACCGGCACCGAGCATATTTGTAAGCTCGCCAACCTTTTGAGCATATTCAATTGGTTGATTGAAAGGGTAGTTAAAGTTGTGTGAACAAAGAATTGCAAGGTTTGTGTTGTCGGATTTCTTTTCTTTATAAGAGTGACCATTAACAACTGCTAAATCGTTATCATAATTCTCCTGACTTACAAATCCACCAGGATTCTGACAGAATGTGCGAACCTTATTTTTAAATGGTTTTGGGTAACCAATAAGCTTCGATTCATAAAGTGCCTTGTTTACCTTTTCCATAACTTCGTTTCTTACTTCAACACGAACACCAATGTCAACAGTACCAGCCTGATGTTCAATTCCGTGCTCTGTGCAAAGTTTTTCAAGCCAGTCAGCACCACGGCGACCTGTTGCTATAACAATTTTTTCGCCTTTGATTTCTTTAGAGTCTTTACCATTAGAAATATAAACACCACGACATTTGCCATCAGTTATTTCAATATCAGTACATTCATAACCGAAAAACATTTCAACACCGTTATTCTGAAGATATTTTTCAATTTCGTGATAAAGAGTCTGTGCCTTTTCTGTACCTAAATGACGGATAGGGCAGTCAACAAGCTTTAAACCCGCCTGAATTGCTCTTTTACGAATTTCTTTAACCTCTTCACTTGCGTTAATGCCCTCGATGTGTTCATCTGCACCAAATTCAAGATAAATTTTGTCTGTGTAATTTATTAAGTCTTGTGCATATAACTCACCAATAAGTGATGGTAAATCACCACCAACCTCGTAGCTTAATGAGAGCTTACCATCAGAGAATGCACCCGCACCCGAAAAGCCAGTTGTAATATGGCAATATGGCTTGCAATTAACACATTGTTGTGTTTTAGCTTTAGGACAACTGCGTTTTTCAACGGGTTGACCTTTTTCAATAATAACAATTTTTTTCTTGCTACCAAGCTTAATAAGCTCAAGTGCAGTAAAAATACCTGCAGGACCTGCACCAACAATAACAACATCGTAATTCATAATAAAACCTTCTTTATGTATTAAAAATTATAATTCTTTCGTTTTATATGCGTTAAATAACGCGTCTGCTTCTTCTGAATAATTACCGTTATCATCTTCTATGTAAAGAGGGGGTAATATTCTGAAGCCCTCCATAGCACCTTTTTTACCTTCAAGTAAAATGAGGCTCGGCTCTTTACCTTTTCTTTGAATGACCTCACGCATAATTTTTGGTTCAATTTTATACTTTTTCATTGCGTTAAACATTTCAGGAAGTCGTTCAGGTCTTTGGCACATACAATATCTGCCACCAAATTTTAAAAGATAATTTGCGGCTTTTGCGGCATCATAAAGTGTACAGTTAAACTCGTGACGGGCATTTTTGTAATCTTCACCCTCGTTTACAATACCTGTACCAACTTTTTTGTAGGGTGGATTAATGCTCACTATATCAAAGTATTCATTAGGCAAAACACCTTTAATTTTCTTTAAATCAAGGTGGTGCAAATTAACACTTTCTTCAATTTTATTAAATTTTAAAGTCTTTTTAAAAAGTTCAATAGCACTTTCGCTTAACTCGACGCCATAAATTTCTTTTGGTTTAAAATCTCTTATCCATAAAAGTGGAATAATTCCGTTACCTGTGCCAAGGTCACAACATTTATCTTTGTGACGCGGTTTGCAGAAATCTGCAAGTAAAATAGCGTCAGAAGTAAATATATGCGCGTGACTTACAAAAATCTCTAAATTCTTAGCAAGTTTTTCGGTGCGTTCTTCTCTTGAAGTCATAAAAAACTCCTTGCAGTAAAATGAGTCGGGTAAACCCCATACAATTTAATTTTACCACAAGAAGTCTTAATAATCAATGGAATTAAAATATTTAACAAAAATTTGTAATTACTGCACAGTTTAAATGCGGTAAAATTTACACCCTCATTCTTCCATCTGTTTGCCTAAAAATGCAGCGGCAACCTGTGCTAATTTAACCTCTGTTTCAGTAGGCTTTGCGTTTGTGCTATCACTTATAAAAATAACTGCACCAGAAATATCACCTGCACCAATTATAGGGAATGCAATTGATGCTTCAACATCTGAATGTTCAATAGGGTAGAGTGGCTTTTCTGTGCCCGATTTAACATAATTCATTCTGTTTTCCATCAATTCTTCAAGTGTTTGAGAAATTCTTTTATCTAAAAAATCTTTTTTAGAAAGACCTGAAACAGAAATAACATGGTCGCGGTCTGTGATTAAAACACCCATACCTGAAGTTCTGCTTAAAACCTCTGAATACTGACCTGAAAATTCAGAAATTTCACCCATAGGTGAGTATTTTTTAAAAATAACCTCACCATCACTTGCGGTAAAAATTTCCAATGGGTCACCCTCACGGATTCTTAAAGTTCTTCTGATTTCTTTAGGAATAACAACTCTACCCAAATCATCAATTCTTCTGACAATTCCTGTCGCTTTCATATATATCTTCTCCTTAACATTCAAATTATGATGTTAGTATTTGTAAGAAAAGGGGAATTATACTGCAAGAATTTACTTTTGAAATGAAATGTGATACAATAAATTTGAGGCGGTGAATATATGAAAAAGTTTTGGGGTTATGCTACCAATGGTAAGTTTTCTGTTGGTTGTACAGGTCAAACAGTGTACCTTTATGATAACGATGATAATGAAATAGGCAAATTCAAAGATATAATATATGCCTACACTCCTATGATATCACCTGATGGAAGAATATTTATTGTAAAATCAACTGATGGTAGGCTTGCAATTTATTCTCTTGAAACACACTCTTTAATTAAAAAGTTTCGCTTTTCAAAGGTTGACGGTGCACAAGATGATGGTTTTTGTTTTTCACCTGATGGAAAATTTTTTGTTAATATTGAACGTCAAAAAGATGATGTTCACTCAGCCGTATCAGTTTATAACACAACTGATTTTTTACTCGTTAAACAAATATTGTTAGACGAAGATATAATGTTAAACTGCATAGAGTTTGATAAAGCAACTAACTCTTATTATGTTTTGGGGTGGATGCGAGATATCAACTGTGATAGTGGTTATGGATTTGTGGCAAAATTTGAAGAACAACAAATCAAAAATATTGTGGCTATTTCAGAAGACGAATTTGATTTTTATCGCTCGTATAAAAACTTAGAACTTAATGGATTTACTGAAAAAGCGTACGAATGGTCGTTACACATAGATTGTGAACTTGATAAACTAAAAAAATCCAATTACACACTTGCTCAACTATATATGCAATACAGCGAATGAATTGTTAAGGAGTGGTAAGGTAATGTCAGATAAAATTATCGTTATAGGCAGTATGAATGCTGATTTAGTTATACATTCACCTAAAATGCCCGTTTTAGGTGAAACACTTACTGGTAACAATTTTCAGGTTAATGTAGGGGGCAAGGGACTAAATCAGGCAGTTGCAATTGCAAAATTAGGTGGAAATGTTTCATTTTGTGGTGCAGTAGGTAATGACGCGAATGGTGAAATTTTACTTAATGAATTACAGAAAAATAACATTGATTTCAAAGGCTTTATAACAGAAAAAGCACCTACAGGAATTGCTATGATAACTGTTGTTGATGGCAATAACTTTATTATTCTTGATTCTGGTGCAAATGCTGAACTCACCCCAGAAGTAATTGAAAATTATAGCAATTTAATAGCAGAGTGTGAATATTGTGTTATGCAATTAGAAATTCCGGTAAAGACTGTTTTAAAAGTATGTGAAATCGCAAATAAATCTGACACGAAAATAATACTTAACCCCGCACCATATAAAGAGTTACCAGTTTCAGTATTTTCTAAAATAGATTATATTATCCCGAATGAATACGAAGCACACGATTTGACAGGCATTTACCCTGATAATGAAGAAAACACAGAGAAAGCAATTTTAAAATTAAAACAATTGGGTGTTAAAAATGTGATTGTAACACTCGGTGAACGCGGTTGTGCCTATAATATAGGTGAAAATGTAATATTTAAATCCGCTATAAAAACTGATGTGGTAGATACAACTTCTGCTGGGGACACATTTGTCGGTGCATTGGTTTCAAAGCTTTCTCAAAATGAATCACTTGAAAATGCTGTTGACTATGCTACTAAAGCATCTGCAATAACAGTAAGTCGCGAGGGTGCTTCAAAGTCAATTCCATTTGCTAATGAAATTGAATAAAAATAAAAGAACTGAGCTCAGTAACTCAGTTCTTTTACTTTTTAATTCGCTAAAAACTTTTTATGCTCTTCATTTAACCAATCGTTAAGCACTATTAAACCATCATCTGAACAAGCGGCATCTTTGTTTGAAATATTATCTTTTTTATAGCCATCATTCCAAGGGTCAACAGAGTAACATTCTGCAACAAATTTTGCATTTTCTGTACCAACATCAACAACGTAAACCTTATAGTTAAAGGTTTTTAAATGTGCGGCACCTTTATTGTGTTCAGTGTCACAAGAGCCGGAATAAATATTTGTAACAGGCTTATTGTCACTTTTATTTATAAACCAGTTATATGGTGGTATTTTTATTGTAGTCATTGTTTTATCTCCTAGGGTCTTTTTATACTTATGTTAAGTCCCATAGCACCAACTGCTAATATAAGTAATAATATAAATGGTGCTACATAACTGCCAGTTGTAATAAGTAAAGAGTTGCTGAATGTTGCTATAAATGATGCAACTATTAAATTAAAGTTTGTTATACTGTAATTTGTTGAGAAATGCTTTTGACCGTAAAATGATGCTGAAAATGCAGAAGTAACAGTAGGGCAGGAGCCATACGAAAGTCCTGTAAGACAAAGACCTACAATACATACAGGTAATGAGTGAACTAAAACACCTGTAAGTGTAACGCCAGCCGCAACAATTGTTAAAATGTTTGCAGAAATCATTGTTGTTTTTCTGCCTAAAGCATCGTAAAATGCGCCGGTTATAATTCTACCTATTCCGTTAAATACAGAAAGTACACCAACCAATGTAGTTGCAAGTGTTGGAATAGCATCAACTGAGAGCATTAAATCTCTTGCAAAGCTTATGACTGTGTTACCAACTGCAGTAATAAATGCCATACAAATGAATGCTCTCCAGAAAGTAAGACTTTTAAGCATTTCTTTAGTTGTAAAATCGCGTGTTTCAAAATTTTCTTTTGTAGCAGATTTTTTTGTTTTGGGTTCAGGGAATACTGTGTCAGCATCTGGTCTTTTAAGGATAATACCAGCAATTATAATTACAATACCAATTACTAAACCTAATGTTATGTATGTTTTACTGAATCCGAAACTGTCATTTTCAAAAAGAATACTTATAATATTACCTAAAAGTAATGTGCTTACACCAAAGCCCATCATAAGTGCACCCGAGCAAAGGCCTTTTTTATCAGGAAACCAGCTACAAACAGTTGAAACTACAACATTATATGCAATACCAATGCCTGTACCCGCTAAAATAGCATAAGTAAGATATAACAATGATTGTGGGCTTGATTGATTTAAAAAGCCTGTTGAAATAAAACCAGTTGCAACTAAAAGTCCTGAAATTAGAAGTGTGATTTTAGGTCCTGTTTTTTTACATATTAAACTGCCGAAGAATGCTCCAAGACAGAAGAAACACATTGTTAATGTGAAATTAAATGCAAGTGTAGAATCACTGAAGTTAAATGCTTCTTTAAATGGTATTTTTAAAATAGACCAGGCGTAAAGCACACCTGAAAATAGCATTGTAAAAACACCAGTTCCTAAAAATAACCAACGCTTTGTGAGAGAATTTTTCATAAATTAAACCTTTTTATATTCCTTGTTTTTTACAAATTTTATACCATTACAAATTACTTTGTAAACCTCTTTTTTGCTCATTCCGTTTTCTGTATATTCATTATGTCGTAATGTTAAATATAAAGAAAATGGTTTTGCTAAAAGTGGGTGGGCGAGAGCTAAAACAATTCCTTTGTCAAAAAAATATTTTTCATTATAGCCTTTAAACCAGGTTGAGTCTCTTTCGTCTTTTAACTCGGCAATTGCTTGTGGTACGGCTATTACATTTAGACCTTTTTTTAAGCAATCTCTTAAAAATAAAGTATCTTCACCGCATTGGTGAGTTGTACCGCCACCAAAATTCAAATTGAAAGTAATTCCGTTATAGGTTACCGCCTTGCGTTTGAAAGCAATTCTTGCCGCACCATAATTCATATAATTTAAAGTGTTTATTTTAGTAATGCTTTCATTTTGTCTGTTTAAGCTTTTTTGATCTTCAATTAAATTGAAAATAATTACATCTGCATTACTGTTTTCTTTAAATGCTTTTTCAACTGTTTCTTCGTAGTCATCACAAAACATCATATCATCATCAGAAAGTACGCAAATATCGGCTTCTGAACGCATTAAAGCAGAGTTTCTGCTAAGACCGACACCACGTTCATTAAATGAAAACACACAAATTTTGTGGTCATTTGTTGAAATTTCTTTATAATCAGTAGTGTCAGTCTGATTTATAATAATTGCATCAGTTTTAAGATTCATTTTGTTTATAAAATCAGTATTTTTCTGATGCATAGTAGAAACTAAAACTTGAATTTTCATTAATTACGAATGCTCCTTGAGAATTTTTAAACAGTTAACAGGGGAAGTGAAGAATGCCATTAAAGCATTTAGAAAAAATGCGGGTAGATGCTTTCTTCTTAATTCTGCAAATGCTATTACAGAATAATGGCGGGTTATAATATATTTTCTTTCGTTTTTTGTAAGACGGTCAAAATATTTCTTTTTGAATTCGTGAAGTTTGTTTTCACCATCAATTTTGCCATCGCCACTTGAAAGTCCGCCTTCGCCTTTATGAACATAAGCTTTTACAAAACACCCTTTTAAATATGTAAATTTGCCTCCATTTTCAATAGCTTTGAACATTAAATAAAATTCATCACCAACATCAATCGGGTCAAATCCACCTATTTTTACTAAATAATCTTTTTTGAAAATCATTGTGTCAGTACCTGCTAAATGGTGCATTAAATGATATTTTATTAAATCTTCCTTTTTAGTTGATTTTATAAAATCGCGTGTTCGATTTTCGCAAGGTGTTTCATCATCATAAAACATATCAAGGTCAGTAATGCCAAAATCGGCATTTGTTTTAAGCATATTATCAACTTGTTTTTGAATGTTTTCGGGCAAATAAATATCATCATCATCAAGAAATGTAATAAATTCACCTGATGACGCATTTATACCAATATTTCTCGTTTTAGCAGAGCCTTGATTTGTTTCGTTGACGATATATTTTAATGTAATTTCAGGGTAGTCTGATTTAAAACTTTCAACAACACCTGAAACACGGGAATTCCAATCTGGATTTGCATTATCATCAACTAAAATGATTTCAAAATTTTCATAGGTTTGTGTAGCAAGTGAGGTTAATGCTCTCAAAAGAATATCATCTCTTTTATATGTTGCTACAATAACACTTACTAATGGGTGCATTTTAATCTCCTAAACGAATGTTGATTCCACTTCCGTTTCCATCGGTAGAAGGGAATGTAATGTATGGCTCAATAGCCTTTGCAGTTTTAATAATAGGCATAGTCTGAAGGTAAACCTTACCAGGACCAGTAACTCTAGTGTGAAAAAGTCCCATTCCACCTAAAAAGATATTTTTAGCACCTTGAACTGCTTCAATATCCATAGTACAGGTTTCGCTCATAGCAGCAAGGTAACCTGTATCTACAATAATGCTTTCATTTGCATTTAAAGTGTATTCTTTGCAGTAACCATCAATTTCAATAAATACAAGACCGTTACCGCTTATTTTATTCATAATAAAGCCTTCGCCACCAAAGAAGCCTTTGCCTAATTTTTTCTGGAAGTAAATAGATAAATCAAGACCTTTTTCCATAGCTAAAAAGCTGTGTTTTTGTACAATAATACCATTACCATGTGAAACCTGATAAGGAATGATTGAACCAGGGAAGGTTGATGCAAAAGCAATAGTGCCAGTTCCGTTTCTTGGTGTAAATTCGTTCATAAAGAGTGATTCACCAGCAAACATTCTGCCGAGCGCTTTTTTTATTCCACCACCTGAATTTGTTTCTAACTGAATGTTAGGGCTCATCCAACTCATAGCACCCGCTTCAGATACAATAGTTTGACCTGCTTCAGGGTAACAAATAACAACTGGTAAATTTTCGCCTTCAATTGTGTATCTTAACATAATAAAACCCCATTTCTATTTTTTTAGACATAATAATTATACCATAAAGTTTAAAATAATACAATTCTTAAATAAAATATAATTTCTAGACTTTTACATTTCTTTGTGATATAATTTAACTACACTTTATTAAGGAGTATTGATTATGAAAAAACTTTATTTTTTAATTGGTAGTCAGGATTTATATGGTGATGAAACTTTAAAACAAGCACAAAATGATGGTTACGAAATTGCGTCATTTCTTAACGATAAATTAAGTGATACAGTAGAGGTTTTACCTTTACCTATTATAAGAAATTCCAGTGAGGCAGTCGATGCTTGTGCAAAAGTTAATAACGACAAAGAATGTGTTGGTGTTATTATGTGGATGCACACATTTTCACCTGCAAAAATGTGGATAAGAGCATTGCAAAGCTTACAAAAGCCAATGCTTCATTTACATACTCAATATAACGAAAAATTACCTTATGACAGTATAGATATGGATTTTATGAATCTTAATCAATCCGCACACGGTGACAGAGAATTTGGATTTATTTGTACAAGACTTAATATAAATCGTGAAGTTGTTGTAGGCTACTACAAAAACGAAAGCGTTATTGAAAAAATTAAAACATTTGCATCTGTGGCTAAAACCATTGATTTTTCAAAAGGTATGCGTGTTGCTATGTTTGGTAACAATATGCGTGATGTTGCTGTTACAGATGGTGACAGAGTTGAAAGTGAAATTCATTTTGGTTGGAATGTAAACTATTACGGAATTGGCGATTTGGTTGACATTATCAATGAAGTGAATGAAAATGAAATTGAAAATAAAATAGACGAGTACAATTCATTATACATAATGGATACTGATAATATTGAGTCAGTTAAAGAACAAGCAAAATATGAAGTTGCACTCGAAAAATTCCTTAAAAAGAACAATATAAGCGCATTTACAGATACTTTTGAAGATTTGCACGGTCTCAGACAATTACCAGGACTTGCAGTGCAGAACATTATGAAAAATGGTGTTGGCTTTGGTCCTGAGGGTGATTACAAAACTTCCGCTTTAGGTGCAGTGCTTTCTAAAATGGCAGAGGGTAGAAATGGTGCAACCGGTTTTACTGAGGACTATACTTACGATTTAACAGATGGTGAAGAGTTAGAACTCGCTTCTCATATGTTAGAGGTTTCACCTGTATTTGCAGAAACTAAACCAAAAATTCAGGTACATCCGCTTTCAATAGGTGGTAAAGAAGCTCCTGCAAGACTTGTTTTTGATGGAATAAAAGGTGAGGGTGTTGCAGTTTCATTAGTAGATATGGGTAATCGTTTCAGACTTATATGTGCAAAAATCGAACTTGTAAAGCAACCTCAGGAAATGCCAAAATTACCTGTTGCAAGACTTATGTGGAAATTAAAGCCCGACTTTAAAACAGGTGCGGCAGCTTGGATTTATGCAGGTGGTGCTCACCATGCAGTAGTTTCAACTTGTCTTACAGTTGAAGATATAAGACTTTTTGCAAAATTTACCGATACAGAGCTTGTTGTAATCGATGAAAATACAGATTTAGTAACATTTGAACAGAATTTAAAACTTCTTGATATGTTAGCAAAATAAGATAGTAGGGGAATTAAAATGCTCGAAGAATTAAAAAAGCAAGTGTATGAAGCGAATATGCTTTTGCCAAAATATAACCTTGTAACATTTACCTGGGGTAATGTTTCGGGAATTGACAGAGAGAAAAATCTTGTTGTAATAAAACCATCCGGTGTAGAGTATGACACTATGACCGCGGAAGATATGGTTGTTGTTGATTTAGAGACAGGTAAGGTGGTTGAAGGGGATAAAAAACCATCAAGCGATACACCAACACATTTAGTGCTTTATAGAAGTTTTAAAAACATTGGTGGCATTGTGCATACACATAGTAGAATGGCAACCTCTTTTGCACAGGCGGGTAATGGTATTATACCACTCGGTACAACCCATTCTGACTATTTCTATGGTGAAATTCCTTGCACAAGAGAAATGACAGGTGCAGAAATAAAAGGCGAGTATGAAGCTGAAACGGGCAATGTTATTGTTGAAACATTCAGCAACAGAGATTTAAATCCTGACGATATTCCTGGAGTACTTGTTAAAAATCACGGACCATTCTCTTGGGGAACAGATTGCTTTAATGCAGTACATAATGCAGTTGTTTTAGAAGAAGTAGCCAATATGAATTTTAACACACTTCTTATTAACCCTGATGTTGCAAGAATAAGTCAGAATTTGTTAGATAAGCACTATCTTCGTAAGCACGGTGCAAATGCGTATTATGGGCAGAAATGAATGCAGAATGCAAAATGCAGAGTGCAGAATTTTGTGTTGTAACTGTGTGTAAAATCAGGAGATAGGAGAATATAGATAATGTATATAAGTGATATTATACACTTCAATAAAAAAGATAGTGAAGCAGAACTCCGTATTTCTGATGGTAATTACAGTCTAAATTGTTATGCATATCCTATTGAAACAGTTGCTGTAAATCAAAAAATAAGCGGAATATATGGTCTTTTGTGTACAGAAATTGTTAAATCATTTGAAGATAATTATTGCATTAATAAACTTCCGCAATATTATGCTTATTCATTAACTGCAAAAGTTCTATCAAAGAATAGTTCTACTGTCCAGATTGGTAATTTGAAAATTTATTTGGATGGTTATATACCAAATGACATCTCAGAAGGAGAATATATATCTTTTCGAGTACAGCGTCTCGATCTAAATATAAGACAAGGAACAGTTGATTGAGGTAATAAGTAATAGTGAATAAGTAAGAAGTGAAATTCTTATTACTAAAAATAAATTAAAACAAGTTCTATCATTAAGTTTATAGCAAACTAAAAATGATAGAACTTGTTTATTTTTATTCAAATCTAATTATAATTGCCGACCGCAGGTCCCGAAATTCTGCATTCTGCACTCTGCATTCTGCATTTTTTAAAGACTATTTAAAATCTTGAGAACTGCAAGGAGTTCGTCACTCTTAACTTTCTCAACTTCCTTGTCATTTATAACACAATCAAGGAAGTATTTGATTTCGTTTGCATACGCGTCACTTTTTGGTAAGTTAATGTCCCCGGTATCACCCTCGGCATCTTCTGAAAGGTCAATTTTGCCATCTCTTAAATAAATTTGCATCTTACCATTTTCGTTTGAAACTAATGCATCTTCAAACTGGAAACGGAATTCTGCTGTGAAGGGGTAGCTTGTTGCATACCACGATGCTTCTGAATTTATAGAGAAATCACCAAAATCATAAGTAACACTTATAAAATCCTGGTCAGGTCTTTTTGAGCGGTATTGGTGAGCAACCTTTTTAGGAGCACCAAAAGCGTAAACCATAAAGTCAAGGTCATGAATATGTAAATCAAATGGTGTAAGACCACTACGCTTTTCATCCATCATCCAGCCATCCCAACTCCATTTAGGGTAGCAACCAAGTCTTGTCATTGTACCTGAAAGAAGCTTACCGTATTTTTGTGTGTCAAAAATTTCTTTAAGCAACTCATATTCAGGCCAAAATCTTAAAACCTGAGCAATCATAAATTTAACATTATTCTTTTTAGCAGTAGAGTAAACTCTCTCAACATCATCTTCTTTTAAAGAAATAGGCTTTTCACAAATAACATTTATGCCTTTCTCCATTGCCATAATTGCATAATCTGCGTGAAGGTAAGTGGGGAGGCAAATGTCAAGGATGTCTATTTCTTCTTTTTCAAGCATTTCTTTAAAATCGTGATAATGACGCTTTTTGGGGTATTGGTCTAATCGTTCCTGACGAATATCACAAAGAGCAACCAATTCTACTTCTTTAATATCTTCCCAGGCAGGAATGTGAGCACCACTAATGCCACCAACACCTACAACTGCAACCTTTAACATATAATTTCAACTCCTAAAAATACGGCACAATCATTTATAACAAACGATTGTGCCTATTTGTTTATTTAAAATTTATCTTGCATCAATTTCAGTTTTGAGTTCTTCGAGACCATCCATAAGTGCAGAAGCAACATACTGACCAAGAGAGATAAGTTCGTGGTAGTGGTTTGCAGGGTCACCCATTGTGTAGTCGTTATCAGGAACAACATAACCAATAGCATCGTTCATAAGACCGAAGCACATTGTACCGCTACCGAAGATGTCGCAAACAAGACTGTGTGTGAAAGGTTCACCTGTAACACCCATTTCTACTGATGAACCACCAACAATAAGGTCTTGACAGATTTCACCAGGAAGCATAACTGCTTTGAACTTGCTACCAAATTCGATGTAACCGATTTCAGTAAATGTAGTATAAATCTTTTTGCCATTTACATCTTTGCTTTCAAATACATCGTAGTTAGCCATATTGAGTTTACCAACAGCCTGAATAAGGTCGTTTGAAACCTTAACTTCAACTCTCTTAATAGCTAAGTTGAGGTATGGTTCAACAACTGTTTCTCTGACTGGTTGCCAGCTGTTTATTGCGGTGATTTTATCATATTGTTCACCATTTTCATCAACAGCAGTTGTATAAATATATTTTTTGTACCAGAGAGTATAATCAGTTCTTTTGCCACCAACTTCACCAATGTCATATTCTGCAATTTCATCTGCACAGTTGAGAAGTGGGTCAGCTTTAATTTCTTCTTCAGTTAATGTTAAAGCGAGAGCAAGCCTTGCTATTTCGTGGCCATATCTCATTGATTCGTGATATCTCTTAGGAGTATCAACACCGTCGCCAGTAATTCCACGGCTCATATAAATACCAGCAATAGCACCATTAAAGAACATAAAGTTATAACCTGCTTTGTTGAGTAATTCGCCACAGTAGTAAACATAGTCACCAGAAATTTCTCTACCTGAGTTAGAAGCTGTAGGAAGACCTGCAACATCAGGGTGAGCTGCAATGTTAATAATCATTGTTGGACGGAAGTTTTTATCATCTGGAGTAAATACAAATCTGTTGAGTTGTGACATTATTGTATCAGAAGTAGGTCTGTTTTTGTTGTTGAAATACTCTTCACCAATATCTTTCTGAGCGAATGTAAGAGTACCTGGTTTCATATCATTGTAAGCAGCTTTTAAAGCGCCTGCAACTTTTTCTTTTAGGAAAGCCATATATTTTGGATTAGTACCTTGTTGTAATTCTTTACCATTCTGAGTACCACTGTTGATACCATTTGTAAGAAGTTTTACAAGGTTGTTAGTCCAGAGACCTTCTGTGTCAAGACAACTGTGACAGTGTGTAGAAGCAATATTGATTGAAACAATATTATTTTCTGCTGCGAAATCTTTAAGTAAAGCACGAATATCACGGATGTCACCATTTGTAATACCGATGCAGTCGATAGTACCGAAGAGAACTGTTTCACCTGTAACACCATCTTTGAGTGCGATACATCTTACCATCATATCGTCAATAACGCCTTCAACAACATTTGAAAATGCGTTTTCAGGAGCTATGTAACCACCAATGTAATATTCACCGTTTGTAACATCATCAGGAATAAGACTTGCATTTGAGTAACCTAAATGCCATTGAGCATTTGCATCAGGTGTTGTGTTAAATTTACCAGTTGTACCAGAATAGAATTCTTCAACATCTGTAAAACCATCTTCTTTTTGGCTGAAACCAGGTCCGTTAGGGAAGAGGTTTGCGAACCAGTCAAACACAATTCTTAAAAGTGTGTCGAGAAAACTTGTTAAAATACTACCTTCGCCAGCTGCAAGAGTCATTGGCGCTGTGAGGGAAGCTGCACTTGCAGTAACTGCACCAAAACTTGAAAATACAAGTGTAAGAGCAAGAACAAGAGCAAGTACTTTTGTCATTTTGCTTTTTTTCATAAGAGATATCTCCTTCGTTTTAGATGTGATTATGAAACAAAACATAGTTACACAATCTTACCATTGTATTATACAAATTTTTACATCTTCTTTCAATGTTTAATATTGCTAAATTATGAAAATTTCTTTGGGTATTTTATACAAAATTATTTTTAACGATATACTTTGAAACTTTCTGTTGACATTTAAAGAAAAATTGTGTAAAATAAGATGAATTATATTGTGTATTCCTTCAGGTACTCTGCGTTTATCGTTATTCGTTTTACCTGAGCGAAAGGGGTTAAACATTTTTATGAAAAAAGACAAAATCAAAAAAGAAAAAGCACCTAAAGTTAAAAAAGACAAAAAGGTCAAAGAAAAGAAAGTTCAATCACCTGAAGAAAAAGCAGCATTTGATGCGGCTGTTAAAAGTTTTACTTCATCAGGTGTGTTTAAAGCACTTGTTGTTCTTTTTGTTTGTAGCTTGGTGTTCACAATGTTTTCATCAAGCATTTTAAGACTTACTGCTATTCCTGGTGCGTTAAGGTCAAGAGCGGCAGCAATTTCTGCAAACATCAATTCTCAAAACAATGATACAAACAATGGTAATAACATTCAGAATGTTATTCAGCAGATTATTGAGCCTGATACAACTTCTGCAAGTATTGATGTTCAGGGAACTACAGCGGCACCTACAACACAGGCGCCTACAACAACAAAAGCTCCTGATACAACAACTACTACAAAAGCACCTGAAACAACTGCTTCTTCAGACGAAGCAAGTACAACAACTACAACAACTAAACCTACAACTACAGAGCCTTTAACAGATTCTCCTGCAATGATTAAAGAGAAAAAGGCTGTTCTTAATACATATAAAAAGGTTGTAAACACTGCGAACTCAATTAAACCAGGTTTTACAAAGGTTCAGTATAGAACCATGGAAACTGATGACAGTCTTGGACTTGTTTTAGGTAGTGTTGAAAAGAATTATCCTGGTTATTTTGTAAGTCAGGCTGATGCTGAAGCAACTCCAATTGTTTCTGCTAAATTCTCAGATATGTCACTCTTCTTAATTGAAAATGGTGATTATGCTTGTCTTCTTTCTGATAAATATGCTTCAGAAGCGATCAGAAAAGTTGAGAAAACAGAACAATCTGACGGTTCAACCAAAATTACAATTGTTCTTCGTGATGAAGAAAACCCTGCAATTACTCCTGTAGACCAGAAAACCCCAGAAAGCTACACAAGTTCAATGTTCCCGGTTGTTGATAAAGAAGATATAAAAGCAAAACTCATTGCTCGTCAGAGTATGATTACTAATATTACTGATGTTAATCTTTTATATCACGATTGTACATTGGAAATTACTTATATGCCAAAAACTGGTAAAGTAGTTTCAGTAACACAAACGGTTCAGTACGATTGTATTGTTACTTATGATTATGCTGTTTTAGGTTTTGCGATTGTACCTGGTCAGACTGCAACAGGTACTGTAACAGACACTGCGGTTTATACAGATTTTGTTTATTAAAATAAATTTGAGCAAGGTGAAAATCTTGCTCATTTTTTATGTATTTTTATGCAAAAATCAGTAACTAAATATTGATAAAAGTATTTTGGTATGTTATAATACAATATTAGAAAAAATAAATGAGGTGTAGTTATGACTAGACACGAAGCAAGAGAACAGGCATTTGCGGTTATTTTTGAAAAAAGTTTCAATGAAGGTGCAAGTTTTCAAGAAATAATTGATGGTGCACAGGAGTGTGAATTAGTTAAAATCAATGGTTTTGCAAGTTCACTTTTAAATATTCTTGAAGAAAATTTTGAGAAAATTGATAAAACTATTTCAGAAAGTCTTGTAAACTGGAGTTTACAAAGACTCCCAAAGGTTTCGCTTGCAGTTTTGCGTCTTGCAGTTGCCGAAATTCTCTTTAATGATGATGTTCCTGTAAGTGTAAGTGTGAACGAAGCAGTTGAAATTGCAAAAACATTCGGTAGCGAAGAAGATGCTTCATACATAAATGGTGTATTATCATCAATTGTTAAGAAGATAAAATAATGAGTTTGTTTTTAGGAATAGATACAAGTAACTACACAACTTCGGTTGCTTTGTGTGATGCGAATGGTAAAGTTTTGCAGAAAAAACGCCTTTTACCTGTAAAAAAAGGAGAAAGAGGTTTAAGGCAAAGTGATGCAGTATTTCATCATACAAAAGCATACCCCGAGCTTTTAAATGAATTATTTGAAAATATAAATGAAAAAATAGATGCAATTGGTGTTTCGTATGCACCAACCACAGAAAAAGGCTCTTATATGCCATGTTTTTTGGTCGGTGAAAGCTTTGCTTCATCATTATCAACAGTTTTAAATATTCCACTCCTTAGATTTTCACATCAACAAGGTCATATTGTTGCTGCACTTCATTCTTCTGATAACTTAAAACTGTTAAATGAAAAATTTATAGCATTTCATGTGTCAGGCGGCACGACAGATGCTGTTCTTTGTGAAAATGAAAACGGAAGTATTAAAATTACGCCAATCAGTTCTTCAAATGACTTAAAGGCTGGTCAGGCAGTTGACCGCATAGGTGTAAAAATAGGTCTTAATTTCCCTTGTGGTAAAGAATTAGAAAAATTAGCATTGAAAAGTGACAAAACTTATAAAATTAAAGTTAAATTATATGATGGTGATTGTTCACTTTCTGGTCTTGAAAATAAATGTCTTAAAATGCTTTTTGATGGCGAAACTCAGGAAGATGTTGCAAAATTTCTTTTTTGTTATATTGCAGAAACATTGTCATCAATGGTCAACGATATTTTTCTAAAATATGGCGAATTACCACTTGTTTTTGCAGGTGGTGTTATGTCTAACTCAATAATTAAAGATATTTTAAAATCAAGGTTTTCAGCTTCTTTTGCCGAACCTGAATTTTCTTCTGATAATGCGGCAGGTATTGCAGTGCTTACAAAAATTAATTTTGAAAAATAAAGTAGGTGAGTGAATGTATTCTGTTTCACCAACTGTTTATAGTGTAACCGAACTCAATAATTTTGTTAAAACACTTTTAGATAACAATGAGAATTTAAAAAGTGTTTTTGTTACGGGCGAAATTTCAAATTTTAAAAATCATTATAGTGGTCATATGTATATGACTATTAAAGATGAAGGCGGAGCAATTAAATCAGTAATGTTTTCTTCGTATGCTTCCCGACTTAAATTTGTTCCAGAAAACGGAATGAAGGTCATAGTTTTTGGTAGCGTTTCGCTTTATAGCAAAGACGGTTCTTATCAATTATATATTACAGATATGCAACCTGATGGTATTGGTGCGTTGAATTTAGCTTATGAGCAATTAAAAGAGAAACTTTTTAAAGAAGGGCTTTTTAATCACGAGAATAAAAAGCCGATACCTGTATTTCCACAAAGAATTGGTGTTGCTACTGCACCCGATGGTGCCGCAGTGCGTGATATTTTCTCAATTCTTAAAAGAAGATTTCCACTTGCTGAAATTGTTTTTTGTCCCGTTGCGGTGCAAGGGGCTTCTGCCGCACCTGAATTAGAAAAAGCAATAAGGCTTTTTAATGAACAAAAAGCTTGTGATGTTTTAATTATAGGTCGTGGTGGTGGATCATTAGAGCATTTGTGGGCATTCAATGAAGAAGTGGTTGCCCGTGCAATTTTCGAGTCAGAAATACCAGTTATTTCTGCAGTAGGTCACGAAACGGATTTTACTATTGCAGATTTTGTCGCAGATTTAAGAGCACCAACGCCATCAGCGGCGGCAGAGTTAGCGGTTCCTGATATTATTGAATTAAAATCAGATTTAATTGGTTTAAAACAACATTTAACTGTTTTAATAAAAAATAAAATAGATTTTGAGCGAGAGTATTTAGAAAATACCGAAAAAAGAATTTCTATTTTAAGTCCTACAAATAAAATTCTCAATTCACGACAAGAACTTTCAAATCTTTACGAAAAAATAGTTAATTCTGTAGAGTTGAAATTAAATAATGAAAGAGGTAAAATTTCAGTTCTTTCAGGAAAACTTAACGCATTAAGCCCTTTAGATGTGCTGTCACGAGGATATTCAATTTCTTATAAAAATGATTCACCAATTACAAGTGTAGATGGTCTTAGTAATGGTGATAATATTAAAGTCAAAGTAACCGATGGTGAATTTTTTGCATGCGTTACTGATGTGAAAGGTAATTAAAAATGGAACAGAATTATGAAAAATCAATTAAAAGATTAGAAGAGATTACTGCTTTACTTGAAGATGGCAAACTTTCAATTGATGAAAGCCTCAAACTTTTTTCAGAAGCAACTGAAATTTTAGGTAAATGCACAAAATATCTTGATTCTGCAGAGCAGAAAATTTCCAGTCTTATAAAAGGTGAATAAATATGGATGTTAAAATTCAGGAATATTCTTCTCTTATCGAAGAAAATCTTTACAGATATTTTAAAGAAACATTACCGCAGTATAAAACACTTTTTGATTCAATGGAATACAGTGTAAAAAATGGTGGTAAGAGGGTAAGACCGCTTTTAACTCTTCTTTTTTATAATGCTTGTGGAAAAGATGATGTTTTAAAAGTAATGCCATTTGCAGAAGCGGTTGAATTTATTCACACTTACTCTTTAATTCACGATGATTTACCTTGTATGGATAATGATGATTTCCGTAGAGGTAAACCATCTAACCATAAAGTGTATGGTGAAGCAATCGCACTTTTAGCAGGTGACGGACTTTTAACAGCCGCATTTGAAAGAATTTCAAGTTGGTCATTAGCAGGTCTTTATGATGCAGAAACTGCAGTTAAAGCAATAAATGAATTGTCAGTTTATGCAGGTTCGCGTGGTATGATTGGTGGTCAGATTATTGATATAGGTAATGAAAACAATCCAGATGCCGATTACGAAAACTTGCAGCTTATGGATAATTTAAAAACAGGTTGCCTTATTTCTGTTGCTTGTGCATTAGGTTGCATTGGTGCAGGGGCAAGTGATGATTTAGTAAATTGTGCTAAGACTTTCGGCGAAAAGTTAGGACTTGCTTTCCAGATTAAAGATGATATTTTAGATGTTACAAGCTCACTCGAAAAGTTAGGTAAAATGACTGGTAGCGATAAAGAAAATAATAAATCTACTTATGTTACACTTTTAGGTATTGAAAAGTGTGAAGAACTTGTAAAAAAACTTACTGATGAAGCATTAGAAGCTTTAAGTGCTTTCCCAAACAATAAATTGATTAAAGAGTATGCAAACTATCTCCAGAACAGAGAGTATTGATAATTTATGAAACACGAATTGTTAGAGAAAATTGAATCTCCTCAAGATGTAAAAAATCTTGATGAAGCTAAACTTCCTCAACTTGCTGAGGAGGTTAGAGATGTTATTGTCTCAACAGTTTCGCAGAATGGTGGTCATTTAGCTTCAAATCTTGGTGCGGTAGAGTTGACAATTGCACTTCACCGTGTTTTTAATTCTCCAGATGATAAAATTATATGGGATGTTGGTCACCAGGTTTATACTCATAAGCTTTTAACGGGTAGATACGAAGAATTTAAAACACTTCGTCAAAAAGATGGGATTTCGGGTTTTTCACGACCTAATGAAAGTGAGCACGATATTGTATATAGTGGTCATAGTAGCGTTGCGGTTTCTACAGCTATGGGTATTGCCGCTGCAAATAAAGTCAATGGTAAAAAAGATTGTGCTATTGCAGTTTTGGGTGATGGTGCTCTCACAGGTGGTCTTGTTTACGAAGCACTCAATAATACAAGAAGTTTAAAGGATACAAACCTTATTATCATTCTTAATGATAATGGTATGTCTATTTCTAAAAATGTCGGTAATCTTGCGAAAAAACTCGCAGTAATGCGTTCTACAAAAGAATATTTTAAATTTAAATCTTTAGCAGAAAGAATTATTTCTAAAATTCCTTTTGTAGGTAAAAAAATAGCAGATAAAATTTTAAAAACAAAAACCGATATCAAAAATATGATGTATGGTAGTAATTTCTTTGAGGATTTGGGTGTTCGTTATATGGGACCTATTGATGGTCACAATTTTGAGCATCTTTGCGAAGCACTTGAGGGGGCTAAAAATTTTGGTCACCCTGTGTTGTTACATATCAACACAGTTAAGGGGAAAGGCTATAGCCTAGCAGAAGAAAATCCTACAGATTATCACGGAGTTGCACCTTTTGTAGTTGAAAAAGGTTTAGATAAATCTTCTACTGATAATTTTTCAGAAACCTTTGGTGAGTTCCTTTATAATCAGGCGGCTAAAGATAAACGAATTTGTGCGATAACTGCCGCTATGTCATTAGGTACAGGACTTCAGAAATTTTCAGAAGAATATAAAGAAAGATTTTTTGATGTGGGTATTGCAGAGGAACACGCCGTACCTTATGCGTTAGGACTTTCTAAAAATGGAATGGTGCCTGTATTTGTTGTGTATTCAACATTTTTACAAAGATGTTACGACCAGATTATGCACGACTTTGCTTTACAACAAGGCAGAATGATTATTGCTGTTGACAGAGCGGGTATTGTTGGCGATGATGGTGAAACTCATAACGGTATTTATGATGCCGCTATGTTTAACGGTGTGCCTAATATTTTAGTTTATTCACCTGCATATTATTCTGAATTAAATAAAGACTTTGTTTCTGCTCTTTATCACTCTACAACCCCAGTTGTTGTCAGATATCCGAGAGGCAAAGAACCTTATTGTCCTGAAGATTTTACTATAACTGGTAATGCTTATGATATTTATGGTGATAGTAATGCAGAATATGCTCTTGTAACTTATGGCAGAATTTTTGGTGAAGCTGCAAAGGCTTATAAAGAATTAAAATCAAAGGGTGTAAATATAAAAATTATAAAGCTTAATGAAATTATACCTATTTCTACAACCGTTTACGAAGAATTAGAAAATGTTAAAAAAGTCTATTTCTTTGAAGAAGGGGTTAAAAATGGCGGTATAGGTGAAACATTTGGTAGTTATATACTCGAAAATGGTTTGTCACCAAAATTTAAATTAGTTGCTTTCCCAGACTGTTTTGTAAAGCAGGGTAAGGTGGATGAAATTTTGCACGAGTATCAGTTGGATTGTGAAGGTATGTGCAATGTTATTTTAAAAGATTTCGGAAAGGTCAATGAAAATGAGTGATAAAAAAGTTAGACTTGATTTATTTTTATTTGAAAATGGCTTTACCGAAAGTAGAGAAAAAGCGAAAGCACTTATTATGTCTGGCATTGTTTATGTAAATGACCAGAAAGAATTAAAACCTGGCAGAGATATAAAAAGCGATGATGAAGTAGAAGTGCGTGGTAGTACATTAAAATATGTAAGTCGTGGTGGCTTGAAGCTTGAAAAAGCAATGCAGGAATTTCCTATTGAATTAACTGACTGTATTTGTATGGATATTGGTGCTTCAACTGGTGGTTTTACTGATTGTATGCTTCAGAATGGTGCAAAAAAGGTTTATTCTATTGATGTTGGTTATGGTCAGTTGGCCTGGAAGTTAAGAAGCGATGAAAGAGTTGTTAATTTAGAAAGAACTAACTTCCGTTATGTAACTCACGAACAAATACCAGAAGATATTGATTTTGCATCAGTTGATGTTTCCTTTATTTCACTAAAAATAATTTTACCTGTAATGTATGAACTTTTAAAAGATGATGGTGAGGCGGTCTGCCTTATAAAACCACAGTTTGAAGCGGGTAGAGAAAAGGTTGGCAAAAAAGGTGTTGTTCGTGATGTTAATGTGCATACCGAAGTAATTGAAAATATTGTTTCATTTGCCGCATCTCAAAAGTTTATAGTTTCAGGACTTTCATTTTCACCAGTTAAAGGTCCTGAGGGAAATATTGAGTATCTGATTTTTTTGAAAAAATCTAACGATATTACACCTTGTGATGAATATATTGAATATGCAAAAGAGTTAGCAAAGATTTCTCACGAAGCATTAGACAAAAAGGGGGAGTAAAATGAAAATTGCATTAATCCCTAATATGACGAGGCAAAATACCCCTGATGTTACAAAAAAGCTTTTAAAAGAATTTGAAAAGCTACAGGTAACTGTTTTTTTAGATGAATCTTTTAAATCGTCATTTACCCATAGTGATTACATTAAATATTGTGATATTGAAGAAAGTATCGCCGATTGTGAAATAGTTGTTACTGTCGGTGGTGACGGTACATTTATAAAATCTGCAAAGCTTTCAGCAGAAAAATCCAAACCACTTTTATGTATAAATGCTGGCAAACTTGCTTATTTAGCAGGACTTGAAAGTAGTGAACTTGAACTTTTATCTGAGATTGTAAAAGGTAATTTTAAAACCGAAAAAAGGATGATGATGACCGCTACAATTATTGACAAATGTGGTGAGGTATTATATCATTCAAATTGCCTTAATGATGCTGTTGTGTCGCGTAGTGGCAATATCAGAATCATGAAATTATCCATAAATTGTAACGATGCACCACTAATGGATTACCGTGCTGATGGTGTTATTGTTTCAACCCCAACAGGCTCTACTGCGTACTCACTTTCAGCAGGTGGTCCGGTAATTGAACCGCAGATTGACAGTATGTTAATTACACCAGTTTGTTGTCACAGTTTTTTCTCTCGTTCAGTTGTTTTAAGACCTGATTCAGTTTTAGAAATTATGCACGACAATTCAGGTGAAGCAGTGCTTTCCTGTGATGGTGAAGAAGCGGTGTTAATTCCTGACGGAGCAATTGTAAAAATTGAAACCTCTGATAAAAAAGCGGAATTTATAAAAGTAAAAAATGATACTTTTATTGATATATTAAATAAAAAAATGTCTAAATAATTCGTTATTGCGAAAGGATGTTAAGTGTGAAAAAGACAAGACATAAGTTAATTCTCGATTTAATTGAACAACAGGATGTTGCAACTCAGGACGAGTTACTTGAATTATTACTCGAAAGAGGTTACAGTGTAACTCAGGCAACAGTTTCAAGAGATGTTAAGGAGTTAAGACTTGTAAAAACATTAAGTCCTAACGGAGTTTATCGTTATTCTGTTGAAACAAATAATGCAACAAATTATACTGATATGTTCAATGCACTTTTCTCAGGCTCATTACTTAAAGTTGATTACGCTGGTAATATTTGTGTTATTAAGTGCATTCCTGGTCTTGCACAGGCTGCTTGTGCTGCAATCGACTCAATGAATGTTACAGAAGTTGTTGGTACTATTGCAGGTGATGACACTATTTTTATGCTTTGCAGAACAACTGACGAAGCACAAGGTGTTGCTGCAGCACTCAAGAGAATGATAAAGAATTAAAAGGCGGTAACATTATGCTTTCTGTTTTAAAAATCAGAAACATCGCTATAATTGAAAACGCAGAAATCGAGTTTAATAAAGGTTTTAATGTACTTACAGGTGAAACTGGTGCAGGTAAATCAATTATACTCGATTCAATTAACGCTGTACTTGGCTTTCGTACATCCCGAGAACTTATAAGAACGGGTGAAACAGAAGCAGAGGTTACGGCGCTGTTTTCATTTGTTGGTGAAAAGACAAATGAAAAATTAAAAGATTTGGGATTACCACAAAATGATGATAATTCTCTTTTAATTACAAGAACAATAACTCACGATAAAAATGTTTGCAGAGTAAATAATTCTTTAACTTCTGTTTCTGCATTAAGAGAGATAGGTAATACCCTTATAAGTATTCACGGTCAACAAGATAATCGTGAGCTTTTAGATAGTGAAACTCATATAGGTTATTTAGATGCGGTTGCAGAAAATACTTCACTTTTGATTGAATATAACACTGTTTATAACGAACTTTGCGAAATTACATCGCAAATTAAGTCATTGATGACAGATGAAGCCGAAAAGGCGAGACAAATTGATATTTTATCTTTCCAGATTGATGAACTAAAAAAATCAGAGATTACAGTAGGCGAATGGGAAGAACTAAAAACTAAACGCACTGAAATACAGAATATTGAAAAGATTAGCGAAGGCTTCAGAAATGCAAATGATGCACTTTCTGGTGGTGAGGGTTTTATTGGTGCGGTTGAACTCGTTCTTGGTGCAGAGAAAGCACTCTCTGCAGTGGCGAATTTTTCTAAAGAAGCAGAAAAATTATCAACAAAATTGAATGATATTTATTATGATTTAAATGATATTGCTGATACTTTGCGCTTTAGTGATGGCGAAAGTGAATATTCAAGAAATGACCTTGAAGTAATTGAGGAAAGATTAGATTTACTTTATAGATTAAGTAAAAAATATGGCTCAACGGAAGAAGAAATGCTTGAGTTTTTATGTAAAGCAGAAGAAAAATTAAATTCACTTACTTCATCTGAAGAAAATTTAGAAGTTTTAAAAGAACAACGAAAAGAAATTCTTAAAAAAGCAACTAATTTAGCTGAAAAGCTTTCAGAAAGTCGAAAAGAAACTGCTAAAAAATTCCAAACAGATGTAATGGAAGAGTTACGCTTTTTAGATATGCCGAGTGTAGAGTTTAATGTACAGTTTACAGAGGTTGAGCTTTGCAGTAACGGTATAGATTCTGTTGAATTTTTAATAAGTGCCAATGTTGGTGAACCACCAAAGCCAATAGCAAAAATTGCAAGTGGTGGTGAGCTTTCAAGAATTATGTTAGCACTTAAAAATGTCCTTTCAGATAAAGACCAGATTAGCACAATGATATTTGATGAGGTTGACACTGGTGTAAGTGGTCGTGCCGCTACAAAGGTTGCACAGAAGTTGAAACAAGTGTCAACTGGCAGACAGGTTATTTGTGTTACTCATTTAGCACAATTAGCGGTGCTCAGTGATAACCATTATTTAATTGAAAAATCTGCAAGAGATGGTAAAACTTATACAAATGTTACACCGCTTGATTTTGAGGGTAGAAAGTACGAAATTGCCAGAATTACAAGTGGTGGCGAAATTACCGAAACACAGTTAAAAAATGCTGAAGAAATGCTTATGAAAGGGTGAAAAATATGAAATTAGGTGCTTGTTTAGGTTGGGGCGATTTCAGTAAATATGAATTCGCAAAACGATGTGGTTTAGACTACGGCGAAACAGATTTTACAGATATTGCTCTTGCAAGTGATGAGGATTTTAATGATTTTTGTGAAAATATTAAAAAACTGCAGTTTCCTGTTCTTGCCGCTAATCATTTTTTACCGGGTCATTTAAAGCTTGTGGGTGAAAATGTAGATAAAAAAGCATTAGCTCAATTTTTAGAAAAAGGTTTAAAAAGAGCCAGTGCTTTAGGTATTCAATCAGTAGTTTTCGGTAGTGGTGCAGCAAGAAGTTTCAGTGAAGATTACACCTTGGAAAAAGCAAATGAAGATATGGTTGTTTTCTTAAAAGAAATTGCTTCGCCAATTGCATCAAAATATGATGTTAATATTGTTATTGAACCATTAAGTTTTCACGAAACATCAATGATTCATACAGTAAAAGATGGTGTTCATTTTGCAGAAAAAGCAGGTTTTGACCATATTTATGGACTTGCAGATTTATTCCATGTTTGCAATAATAATGACGATATTGACGGAATAGGTAACTTTGTAGGTAAAATTAAACATGCTCATATTGCTGAACCCGAAACACGCATTTTCCCTAATAAAAATGCAGATGATTCTGTAAATGAAATTTACAAACACTTCATTATTGCATTAGAAAAAGCTGGTTGTGAAACCCTGACTATTGAAGCTAGAACAGATGATTTCTTTGCAGATTTACCAGTTGCGATTGAAGTGATTGAGCGGTTAGGAATTAGGAGTTGAATTATATGGATATAATTAATTCGATATTAGGGGTTTCATTTTCTATTTTGTTAGTTTATCTAATACTTGTATTAGGATTGAACTTTTTGAAAATAGAACGAAATAAAAGAAAGCGTCAAGAAATCAATGTTAAGATAAGAGGATTAGCAAATAACACTCTTGAGATGACGCCACAAGAATTTATGGAAATGAGAAAAGCGACTTGTGGTGGAAGAAAGTCTTATGCATTAACTCAAAACTTTGCAGGGATATACATTTTACATAATAGAACAAAAAATATGTATTATGTCGGACAAGGACAAAAGGTTTTTGATAGAGTCAACTCCCATTTTTCAGGTAGAGGAAACGGAGATGTGTATGCTGATTATAAGTATGGTGATGTATTTACAATAAAAATGATTGAGTTAGAAAAAAGTGGTTTTAAAACCTTGAACGAATTGGAAAGAAATACGATTACAACTTACAATTCTTTTGCTAAAGGTTATAATAAAACTCGTGGTAACAAATAAAATTTTAGAATAACAGAAAAATCCTATCATTAAAAGTTTTGCTAAACTAAAAATGATAGGATTTGTTTTATTATATCTGTTTCCTGTTTCCTGTTTCCTGCTTCCTTACCCCACTTAAATCAAACACTGGCGTATATTCTTCCTTCGCTGAAGAAAGTTCTTGCATAAATCCGTCTTCTATGCCTGATTCGTACAAGTAATCAGCGATTTCATCATATTCTTCTTGTGTTAATCTTCTGTAAAGCTCATCTTTTTTACATTCACCATTCGGTGTGAATTGGCTCATAAGACTAAAAAGAATATCACCGTCATTAAAATTTTCTTTTACCCAGTCAATAACTCTTTTAGAGTTTTCAAGTTGCCCAGGTAAAACAAGATGGCGGATTATAACACCGCTTTGCATAATTCCTTCGTAATTGATTTTATATTTTCCAACTTGTCTGAACATTTCTTTAATCCCTTTTGTTGCAGTTTCAAAATAATTTTTTGCACCAGAATAGTTAAAAGCCAAGTTGTCGTCAGCATATTTTAAATCGGGAATGTATATATTGATTTTGCCTTCTAATTTTTTCAGAGAGTCTATATTTTCATATCCACCACAGTTATAAACTACTGGAACACTTAAAGGTTCGTCAAGGGACTTTAAAACAGCGTCAAGAAAGTGGGTAGGGGTTACAAGATTTATATTATTTACACCTTGTTCTATAAGTTCTTTATAAATCTCTTTTAATCTCTCTACAGAAACAGTTTCACCAAATTGTTTTTTGCTTATTTCTTTATTCTGACAAAACTCACATTTTAAGTTACAACCGCTAAAAAATACAGTTCCGCTACCATTACCTGAACTTATAGGTGGTTCTTCCCATAAATGAACAGATGCTCTTGCAATTTTAGGTTCTAACCCAATATTACAAAAGCCTTTTTCTTTAGTTCTGTCAATGCCACAATTCCTTGGGCAATCATTGCAAATATACATAAAATCACCACACAAATTATATCACAGAAATAACAAAAAGCAATATGTTAAAATTATTGCAAAAACTTGCAATATAATGTAATATATGCTATAATTAAACGATTGTAAAATAGTGTAGTATTGCTTTTTGCTAAAAGAGGTGATTCAGTGGTAATTTTTGGTATTGACCCGGGTTATGCAATAGTTGGTTGTGGCATTGTCCGTTACGAAAAAAATGACTTTCGTCTTTTGGGGTATGGTGCAGTTACTACTGATAAAGATATGCCATTTAATGAACGATTGAAAAAAATTTACGATGACCTTACAGAGTTGTTGGAAAAGTTCAAACCCGATGCAGTAAGCATTGAAAGACTTTATTTTAACACAAACCAGAAGACCGCTATTGATGTAGCGCAAGCAAGAGGGGTTATTGTTTTAGCAGTACAAAATAAAGGTATTCCTATTTTTGAATATACACCATTACAGGTAAAGCAAAGTATAGTGGGTTACGGTAGAGCGGAAAAAAATCAGGTGCAGGAAATGACAAAGATGTTTTTACATTTAGACCATATTCCAAAGCCTGATGATGCCGCTGACGCGTTAGCACTTGCAATTTGCCACGGTCATTCAAGCGGTTCACTTATTATGAATGGGAGTTTTTAAAAATGTTTTATAGTTTAACTGGTAAAATAATTCACAAGGATGAACAATCAGTTGCAATTTTGTGTGGGAGTGTGGGTTTTAAATGCTTTACAACTCGTTCAACACTTGCAAAAATAAACGCTTCAGGGAATTCAGAAGAAACACTTTTTACTTACCTTAATGTTCGCGAAGACGCATTGGATTTGTTCGGCTTTTACACAAATGAAGAATTAGATGCTTTTAAATTGCTTTTAGGTGTTTCGGGTGTTGGTCCAAAAGCGGCACTTGCAATTCTTTCGGAACTTACACCGGATTCCTTTGCAGTTGCAGTAGCGTCAGGTGATACAAAAGCAATTACACAGGCAAATGGTGTCGGTCCTAAACTTGCCCAGAGAATTGTACTTGAACTTAAAGATAAAATTTCAAATGTTAGCTTCATAAGTGAAGAAAGCAGTACACTTTCAAGTGCTGTATCGCAGGTCGGTGCAAAAAATAATACAAGTGAAGCAATTGCCGCATTAACTGCTCTCGGTTATTCACAAACAGAAGCATCTGTTGCTATAAGTAAATTAGACCAGTCACTTTCAGTAGAGGAACTTATTAAAGGTGCTCTTAAAAATATGACTTTAAGATTTTAATTGAAATTAAATTTAGGGTGGAAAAATGAACGATTTTTTTGTTGCAGATGAAGAAAGAATCATTACTCCCGAATTCACAGGGAATGATAATGATATAGAAACCTCTTTAAGACCACATGCATTAGATGAATATGTCGGTCAGGAAAAGGTAAAAGATAATTTAAAAATTTATATTGAGGCGGCTAAAAACAGAAAAGAACCACTTGACCATGTTCTTCTTTATGGCCCACCAGGTCTTGGTAAAACAACTTTAGCAGGTATTATTGCAAACGAAATGGGTGTTCAGATAAGAGTTACATCTGGTCCCGCTATTGAAAAGCCAGGTGACCTTGCGGCACTTTTAACAAGTCTTAATGATGGTGATGTTCTTTTTATTGACGAAATTCATCGTCTTTCAAGAAGTATTGAAGAAGTGCTTTATCCTGCTATGGAAGATTTTGCTTTAGATATTATTATAGGCAAAGGTCCATCAGCTCGTTCAATAAGACTTGATTTGAAACGCTTTACACTTATTGGTGCTACAACCCGTGCTGGTCAACTTTCTGCACCAATGAGAGACAGATTCGGTATAATTTTAAAACTCGAGCTTTATACACCAGAAGAACTTGCAAAAATCGTAACAAGAAGTGCAAACATTTTAGGTGTCGGAATTGATAACGATGGTGCGTTAGAGGTTGCATCCCGTTCAAGAGGCACACCAAGAATTGCAAACAGACTTTTAAAACGCGCAAGAGATTTTGCTGAAGTTAAAGGTGATGGTGTTATTTCTGTTGAAAATGCTCAACACGCACTTTCAAGTATGGAAATTGACGAATTAGGTCTTGATATGACAGATAGAAACCTTTTAACTGCTATGATTGAAAATTATAATGGTGGTCCGGTAGGTCTTGAAACAATTTCTGCGTTAATCGGCGAAGAATCGGTAACAATAGAAGATGTGTATGAGCCGTACTTAATGCAGTTAGGTTTCTTAACCAGAACACCGCGTGGCAGAAAGGTCACACCTTTAGGATATAAACATTTAGGATATAATGTACCTTTGGAGGACGGCGAACAAAACACATTTAAAAACTATTGATTTTTAATGGAGTGATTGTTTTGGGTAGATTATTCGGTACAGATGGTGCAAGAGGTGTTGCAAACACAGAAATTACCTGTGAATTGGCAATGGAAATCGGCAGAGCAGCCGCGATGGTTCTGACAAAGGAAAATAAAAAGAAACCAAGAGTTCTTATTGGAATGGATACAAGAGCATCTTCAGAAATGCTTGAGTCAGCCATTTCAGCAGGTCTTTGTTCAGTGGGCGCTGATGTAATGCTTTTAGGTGAAATTCCAACACCTGCAGTAGCATTTCTTGTAAGAAAGTACGAATATGACGCCGCAGTAATGATTTCTGCTTCGCATAATCCGTGTGAGTATAACGGAATTAAAATCTTTCAGGGTAATGGCTATAAATTGCCTGATGCTTTAGAGGAAGAAATTGAAGCAATTATTTTAGACAAAGCGCAAATACCACCAGTAAAAATCGGTGGTGATGTCGGTAGAATAACAAGGTCAAAAACCGCAGTAAATGATTATATTGAGTATCTTTTGTCTGTTGCAGAAGATGATATTAAAAAATATCAGATTGAAAGTTTAAGTAATTTAAGAATTGCAGTCGATTGTTCAAATGGTGCTGCATCAGTTACCGCACCTGATTTGTTTTTGAAACTTTGTCCTGATGCATTATTTATAAACGCACATCCAAATGGAACGAATATAAACGAGAATTGTGGTTCAACACATTTAGATTCGTTAAGTGATTTTGTTGTAAGAAATAAATGTGATGTAGGTCTTGCTTTTGATGGTGATGCAGATAGATTTCTTGCAATTGATGAAAATGGCAATGAAGTAGATGGTGACAAATTACTTTCCATCTTTTCAAAATATATGAAGTCAAAAGACAACTTGAAGAACAACACAGTTGTTGTTACTGTTATGAGTAATATGGGATTTTTCAAGTTCTGTGAAGATAACACTTTAAATTGTGAAAAAGCAAAAGTAGGCGACCGTTATGTTCTTGAAAATATGCTAAAAGGCGACTTCAATCTCGGTGGTGAACAGTCAGGTCATATAATTTTCCTTGACCATTCAACAACAGGTGATGGCGAGCTTTCGGCTTTAAAACTTCTTCTCATTATGAAAGCAACTAATAAAAAACTTTCTTCTCTTGCAAGTGAAATGAAGGTTTACCCACAAGTGCTTAAAAACATTCGTGTTTCAGACTTTGGTAAAGCGCGTTTCCCACACGATGAAGAAATAAAAAATGCAATAAATTCAGCAGAAAAAGAATTAGGTAATAATGGCAGAGTTCTTGTTCGTGTTTCCGGTACAGAGCCACTTATAAGAGTTATGCTTGAAGGTATAGATGAAAATAAAATTAAAGTTCTCGCAGATGAACTTGCAGATGTTATTAAGGAGAGATTACTTTAATGCGTACTACAAACGCTTGGAAAGATTATGAATTGTTAGATTGTTCTGATGGTGAAAGACTTGAGAGGTGGGGCGATATTATTCTTATTCGCCCTGACCCACAGGTTATATGGAAAACCGAAAAGAAAAATAAATTGTGGTATGAAGCACACGCAAGGTATCACCGTTCAAATACTGGCGGTGGCTCGTGGCAATTCTACAAAAAAATACCAGAAGTATGGCAGATTAAATTTAATGATTTGGAATTTAATTTAAAACCAATGTCTTTTAAACATACTGGCGTTTTTCCTGAACAGGCTTGTAACTGGGAACTAGTGCGCGATATTATAAAAAATAGTGGTCGCGATGATGTTAAAGTTCTTAACCTTTTTGCATACACTGGTGCGGCAACAGTTTCAGCACTTAAAGCTGGTGCTTCAGTAGTACATGTTGATGCTTCAAAAGGTATGGTACAATGGGCAAGAGAAAATGCCACTTCTTCAGGTGTTGCAGATAAACCAGTTCGTTGGATTGTTGACGATTGTATGAAGTTTGTTGCACGAGAAATCCGCAGAGAGAAAAAATATGACATAATAATTATGGACCCGCCATCTTATGGCAGAGGACCGGGCGGTGAAGTGTGGAAATTAGAAAACGAAGTTTACGGCTTTATTGAAATGTGTAAGCAAGTTTTAAGCGACGACCCACTTGCAATTCTCGTTAATTCGTACACAGCAGGGCTTTCACCTGCGGTAATGAGTTACATATTAAACTCAACAGTAGTAAAAGATTTCGGTGGTAAAGCAGAAGCAGATGAAATAGGTTTGAAAGTTTCAGAAAATGGACTTGTATTACCTTGTGGTTCAACTGCAGTTTGGATGAAATGATATGGAAAAAATTATAGAATTTAAAAATGTTTCTTTTAAGTATTCTGATGAAGAGCTTGATGTTATAAATGACTTGACTATTGATTTTTATGAAGGTCAGTTTACTTGCGTTTTAGGTCATAATGGTTCAGGTAAGTCAACTATGGCAAAGCTTATTAACGCAATAAATTACCCGACATCTGGTACAGTAACGAGTTTTGGTTTTAACACAAGTAACGAAGAAAATGAAATTAAAATAAGACAGAATGTCGGTATGGTTTTTCAAAATCCAGATAATCAGATTGTTGCAACAATTGTTGAAGATGATGTTGCCTTCGGTCCTGAAAATTTAGGTGTTGCACCTGAAGAAATCAGAAAAAGGGTAGATGAAGCATTAAAAATTGTTGATATGTACGATTACAGACTTCACGAACCACATAAATTATCAGGTGGTCAGAAACAAAGAGTTGCAATTGCAGGTGCCATTGCTATGCAGACGAAATGCATTGTATTGGACGAGCCTACCGCTATGCTTGATCCTAAAGGCAGAAAAGAAGTTATGTCCGCTTTATTGCGTCTTAAAAATGAATTGGGTATGACAATAATACTTGTAACTCATTTTATGGATGAGGCAGTAAACGCAGACAGAGTTATAGTTATGAATGATGGTGTTGTTAAGTTTGATGGTACACCAGATGAGGTTTTTTCACACACAGAAGAACTTAAAAAAATAGGTCTTTCTGTACCCAAGCCTCTTGAATTGGCTTTAGAGTTAAAAAAAGAAGGCTACGATTTAGGTACAAATGTTTTAACAGAAGATGCATTTTTAGAGGCATTTAAGAAAATACAGTAAAATAAAAGGATTTTAGATTATGTCAATACTTTCAGTTAAAAATTTAGAATATGCGTATTCAAAGGGCACCCCGTTTCAGATAGGTGCCTTAAAGGGCGTTTCTGTAGATTTCAATTTGGGTGAAATTGTTGGCGTAATTGGTCATACAGGTTCAGGCAAAAGCACACTTTTACAACATTTAAATGGACTTTTAAAACCTGAAAGTGGCGAGGTTTTATTCGAAGATGAAAATATATGGTCTTCAAAAGAAAATGTAAGAAAATGTCGTTTTGGAGTTGGGCTTTGTTTCCAATATCCTGAACATCAGCTTTTTGAATCAACCGTTTTTCAGGATATAGCGTTTGGACCTAAAAATATGGGACTTTCAGAGGCTGAAATAAAAGAACGCGTTCTCGAATCTATAAAAATTGTTGGACTTACAGAAGATTATCTTGATAAATCACCTTTTGATTTGTCAGGTGGCGAAAAGCGTAGAGTTGCTATTGCTGGTGTTATTTCAATGAAACCTAAGGTTCTTGTTCTTGACGAACCAACTGCCGGACTTGACCCTGTTGGTAAAAACGATTTACTCAGTTTGATTAAATCTTACAACGAAACAACTAACAGTACAGTTATTTTTGTTTCTCATAATATGGATGATGTTGCTTTGATTGCAGACAGGGTACTTGTTTTGAGTGCTGGTAATATTGTAATGAATGGTACAGTGACTGAAGTTTATTCTAAAGGTAAAGAACTTTTGGAGTTAGGTTTAGATGTACCTGAAATTACACGAGTATTTCTGAAACTTCAAAAAGCTGGTTTTGATGTGCCTACTGATATATATACAGTAAGTGATGGTAAAGAAAAATTATTAGAATTTCTTAGAGAGGGGAAAATAAATGGTTAAAGATATTACAATTGGTCAGTTTTTCCCGGGAAATTCATTTATACACAAATTAGATGCAAGAGCGAAAATATTGTCTTGTTTTGTTTTGATTATATTTATCTTTATATGTAAGAATTTTGCATCTATGGGTTTAATGTGTTTTTTGGTTTGTTTTGTTTATGCTTTGACAAAACTTTCACCAAAACTTATGTTTAAAAGTCTTAAACCACTTATTCCTATTATTATACTGACTTCGGTTTTACAACTTTATTATAACAACACAGGCGATATATTATGGTCTTATAAAAAATTAGTTATTACTGATGGTGGAATTTACACAGCAATTTTTATTGTGGTAAGAATTACTGCACTTCTTGTTATAAGCTCAGTTCTTACTTATACAACTGCACCGACAGATTTAACAGATGCAATTGAAAAGCTTCTTTCACCTTTAAAAATTTTTAAAGTCGATATTCATACATTTGCTATGATGATGACAATTGCTTTAAGATTTATACCTACTTTAATTGACGAAATTGACAGAATTATGTCTGCACAAAAAGCTCGTGGTGCAGATTTTGAAAGTGGTAATCTTTTAAAAAGAATTAAAGCACTTTTCCCGATTTTTATTCCACTTATTATCTCATCGTTTAAAAGAGCATTTGAGTTGGCAGATGCAATGTCTTGTAGATGTTATGTAGGTGGCAAAGGCAGAACGCGTATGAGACAAATGCGTTTTTCATATCGTGATGCAATTGCTGGTTTAATAACTGTATTTGTTTGTGTTGGTATAATTTTTATGAATTTTCAGTTTGAGGCTTTAATATAATTTATGAGAAATTTATTATTTAAAATCAGTTTTGATGGTTCGTCATTTCACGGATGGCAAATTCAGAGTGAATTAAGAACTGTTCAGGGTGAACTTAAAAATGCGTTTTTTGAACTGACGGGTGAGAATGTAACAATAAATGGTTGTAGTCGTACAGATGCAGGGGTACACGCAAAAGAATATTGTTTTAATGTTAAAACTAATTCAAGCATTCCTTGTGATTCATTTCCAGTTGCATTAATGACAAAACTGACACCCGAAATTCTTGTTTTATCGTGTGAAGAGGTTTCAATTGATTTTAATGCTCAGTTTGATTGTCAAAGTAAAGAGTATGAGTACATATTCTTGAACCAAAAAAACTTGTCACCGTTTATGTACAAAAAAGTTTGCCATTATAAATACAGAGAATTAGATGTTGAATTACTCAATAATGCGTGTGAGTATTTTATAGGAAAACACGATTTTTCTGCGTTTTGTGCTTCAGGGGCTACAGTTCAGTCAAAAGTAAGAACAATTTATTCGGCATCTGTAAGACGAGAAAATGATTTGGTTATATTTAAAGTTCGCGGTAATGGATTTTTATATAATATGGTTCGTATAATGGCGGGTACGCTTTTATATGTTGCAGAAGGTAAAATCAAACCAGAAGAGATTACAGATATAATAAAAGAGGGTGACCGTACAAAAGCGGGTATTACAGTAATTCCTGATGGTTTATATCTTAATAAAGTTTTTTATGGAAGTGAAATCAATGAAGTTAAGACTTAAAGAATTGAATACTGGGTATTCCATAGAAAAAAGTGTTAGCAGACTTTCACCAAAGCAAAGAGCAGTTTCTGTTATTGCTTTAACACTTGTAGGTGTGTTTCTTATAACATTTATTTTTTCAGCAATAGGGATTCTGCCGCTTGACGCAATATCAGCAAGAATTTCTACAGGTCTTTTTGGTGGCGGTAAAAACTACCCGTTCTCAATTGAAAGCGATGATGTTGTTAATATGGGTGTTATTGGTGATAGTTTCCTTGTTTTAACCGATAAAAATGTTTCTGTTTACGACAAAAATGGTAACCTCGCTTTCACTGAAAAGCATACCTTTTCAAGACCAGCTTTTTCTGTTAATGATAATAAAGCAGTTGTGTTTGATAGGAATGGCACAGGTTATATACTTATTACAGATAAACAAAAAATTTCATCTGGTAATACTGCAGGGGTGATTATTACTGCGGAATATGGTAAAAATGGTAATTATGCATTTTCTTTAAGAGGCGATAAATCTACAAGTGTTCTGGCAGTTTTTGATAAACAAGGTGAGGTTCGTTTTCAATGGAACTGCGCTTATGAACATATTGCTTCAATAACGCTTTCAGATGATGGTAAATTTGCGGGAGTTGCTACTTTAAATGCGGAAAATGGTGCTATCTATTCAACAGTTCATTTTTTTGGGTTTGAATACAGTTCTGCACTTAATACACAGAAGCTTGTTGATATAGCGGTTTTGGATTTAGAGTTTTCAAACTCAACAACTCTGACAGCATTTTCGGATTCGGGTATTTATCAGATAAAAAAGAATGGCGATGAATATAAAGAGGTTACGAAATATTTCAGTAGTGAGTTTATTTCTGTAGATTCAAATAATAAAGGCAATTATGCAGTTTGCCTTGCAAAATATGGTAGTGCTAATGTGTTTGAAATTTCAGTGTTTTCACAATCAGGTAAATTAAAAGAAAGTATTTCACTTGATTATAAAGTAACATCAATCTCCATGAGTAATAAGTATATTTTTGCTCTTGCAGAAAATAGCATTATGGTATATAATCTTAATGGCAGAAATGTCGGAGAAATATCTATTGTTGGTAAGCTTTATGGTATTTACCCGACAGATAAATATTGTTTTATACATTCGTTAGGTTCAGTTTCAAGGTGTTATTCATTTGGTAATAGTGAACTTGAACTTGGATTTACGATTTAAAGGAGGTTTTTATATGTCATTATTTTTAGATTTGGTTTTACTTGTAGTTTTAGTTATGTTTGTTGTGCTTGGTGCAAAAAAAGGTTTTATAAGAGCACTTCTTGATGGATTTTCAACTCTTATTGCAGGTGTTCTTGCTTACACTTTCGTAGAACCTGCTTCTCATTTTGCTTACGATGCATTCGTAAGAAGTATGGTGAGAAGTAGTCTTTCAAATTCACTTGATTCTACAACTAATGATTTCGGCTCAATTACAGAGAGAGTTGAAGTGTTAATAAATAAAATTCCTGAAAGTGCAATAAATTTTTCTCAAAAATTAGGCTTTAATATTGATGCGGTTATTACTTCTATTGAAAAAGCGAACCCTAGAGATAAGGATGTTTTAATAGATACAATAATGACAGAAGTAACAGATAAAATAATGATGCCATTAGTTGAAACAGTAACTTTCATTGTTTTATTGGTGGCATTCGTTCTGGTCCTTGCAATAATTATTCGTTTGTTTGATGGTATTGTAAAGAAAGTACCTGTTGTTAAAGAAACCGATAAAATTTTTGGTGGCTTGTTAGGTGTACTTAAAGGTGTAGTTGTACTCTTTTTTGCTTGTACAGTTTTAGCATTTATAGCTGACTCTTCACAGGATGAACAGTTTGTTGAAATTGTTTCATCATCAAAAATTCTTCAATTTGTTAATAATAGCAATCCGTTATTAAATATATTTAATTGATAAACTTTAATTGTGGAAAACGAGGTTTTAATATGAAAGATTTATTTAAAGGCTGTTTAACAATCCCAAATTTAATAAGTGTTATAAGAATTATTCTTATACCATTTTTTGCTTACTATTTTATGCAAGGAGAATTTGTGATTGCGGTTATTATACTTGCTCTCTCAGGTCTTTCTGATTGCATAGATGGTAAAATAGCAAGAAGATTTAACCAGATAAGTGCACTTGGTAAGTTGCTTGACCCATTAGCAGATAAATTAACACAGATTACTCTTGCAGTTATTTTATTCTTAACATTTAACAAAGCAGAAGATTCAATGCTTAAAGCATTCAGCTGGGTTTTCCTTGTGTTTATAGCTAAAGAGTTTGTAATGGTGTTAGGCAGTGTTATTATGTTAAGTATCGGACTTCGTCCAGGTGCTGCTGAAATTTATGGTAAAGTTGCAACATTAGCATTTTATGTTGTAATGATTTTCATTATCGGTTTTGGCCCGGAGGTTGGTGCTTTCAGAAGTCTTTTCACTATCCCAAATCCACTTATGATGATACTTGTTGTAATTTCGGCAATACTTACTATGGTAGCATTTTTCAGTTATGTTCCTGATGTTATTCGTCAGGCGAAAGAAAAGAAAGCTGATAGTAAAAAATAATTTTCATAGAATTTTCAGGAGAAATTGATGGATAACAAAATGATATGTTCTAAATGCAAAAAGCGACCAGCAGTTATTTTCGTTTCTAAAATTGAGGGCGAAAAAACTACACAAGAGGGATTTTGCATTAAGTGTGCTATGGATTTAAATATAGGTCCGATTAAACAAATGATGGAGAGTATGGGCATTACTGATGATGAATTAGAAGCGGTTTCAGACCAGTTTGGTGATATGCTCGGTGATATGGAAGGCTTTCAACCTGGTGGTGCAGGTACTATGCCATTTTTACAGAATTTGTTTAATTCTGATGGTCCTAAATCAAAGAAAGAAAATAGCGATGAAAATGTTGAAGAAGAAATTGCAGATGATGAAGAGTCTTCAACAAAAAAATCTAAGAAGCATAAAAAGAAAACAAAACGCAAGTTCTTAAATCTTTACTGTACCGATTTAACAGGTAAAGCAAGAGATGGTAAAATTGACAGAATTATCGGTAGAGAAACCGAAATTTACAGAGTAATACAGATTCTTTGCAGAAGAACTAAAAATAACCCTTGTTTAATTGGTGAACCAGGTGTTGGTAAAACTGCAATCGCAGAAGGTCTTGCTTTGAAAATTGCAAGTGGTGAGGTTCCTGCAAAGCTTATAGATAAAGAAATTCATCTTTTAGACCTTACATCACTTCTTGCTGGTACACAGTTCCGTGGTCAGTTTGAAAGTAGAATTAAAGGTCTTATAGATGAAGTTAAACAAGAGGGTAATATAATTCTCTTTATTGATGAGGTTCATAATCTTGTTGGTACAGGTGGCGATGCAGAGGGTTCGATGAATGCCGCGAACATTTTAAAACCTGCACTTTCTCGTGGAGAAATACAAGTTATAGGTGCAACCACTTTTAACGAGTATAGAAAACACATTGAAAAAGATGCCGCTTTAGAAAGGCGTTTCCAACCGGTTAAGGTAGAAGAACCATCTATTTCGGATTGTTACAATATGCTTTTGGGTATTAAAGAATACTATGAAAATTATCACAGAGTTTCAATTAGCGATAATTTAGTTTATAAAGCAGTAACACTTTCTGAAAGATATATAAATGACAGATTTTTACCAGATAAAGCTATAGACTTGCTCGATGAAGCTTGTACTTGTGCAAATCTTCGCAATGTTGCTATAAGTGACTACGAAAAACTTCAGAAAGAGTTAGTTCGTCTTGACGAAGAAATAGAAGAAATTGTCAATGTTACTGAAGGCGAAATTGACTATGAAAAATTAGCAAATACAAAAGCAGAGAAAATGAAACTTGAAGCAAGTGAAGCCGAACTTAAAGAAAAGGCATCTGATAATGCTGTTACTGAAGCAGACCTTGCAAAAGTAATTAATCTCTGGACTGGTATTCCTACTACAAAAATCATTGAAAATGACCTCAAAAAGCTTTCTTCTCTTGAAACAAAGTTAAAGAACAGGATTATAGGTCAGGACGAAGCGGTTGAAGCACTTTGTGCTGCTATAAGAAGAAGTAGGGTACAGATTTCTGCTATAAGAAGACCAGCATCATTTATATTTGTAGGTCCTACAGGTGTTGGTAAAACCGAGCTTGTAAAACAGCTTGCAAACGAACTTTTTGAAACACCTGAAACTCTTATCAGACTTGATATGTCAGAGTTTATGGAAAAACATAGTGTTTCAAGAATTATAGGTTCACCACCTGGTTATGTCGGTTATGATGAGGCAGGTCAACTTACTGAAAAAGTAAGAAGAAAACCATATTCGGTAGTTCTTTTTGATGAAATAGAAAAAGCTCACCCTGATGTTTTAAACATTCTTCTTCAGATTCTTGATGAAGGTAAAACAAGTGATGCACAAGGCAGAACAGTTGGTTTTGAAAATACCGTCATAATTATGACATCAAATGCTGGTAGTGAGCAAAAAGAATCTGCTTTAGGCTTTAACCGAGATGCAAATGATTATTCTAAAGATAAATCAATGAAAGCGTTAAAGGATTTCTTAAGACCTGAATTTATCGGTAGAGTTGATGAAGTTATATTCTTCAATAATCTTAATAAAGAAAATCTTATTAAAATTGCAGATATTCTTATTGATGAACTTAAAGAGCCTCTTAAAGATAAAGGTATTAACTTTGTCATAGGTAAAGGTGTTTCGGAAATTATTGCTGAAAAATCTGTTGATGGTGGTAGAGGCGCAAGAGATATTAGAAGAAATATAAGAAAAGATATTGAAGATAAAATTGCAGATATTCTCATTGAAAGAGCAGAAAAAGAAACAAGTGAAATCAATATAACTGCAGTTGAAAACGAGGTTAAAGTTTCATATAAGATATAAACAAAATAAACAGCCGAACACTATTGTGTTCGACTGTTGTTATAAGAGTAGGTGTAAATAAATATGGAAAGAAAAGGCATTTATAAATCAAAAAAATTTGCTCAAAGAATGTGTGATATGTTTAACCAGGAAAAAGGTCTTTTGTCCGATAAAGCGTTATGTCTTGGTGCTTCAACTGATGGAACAATTTTAATTGGTACAGAAAATGGTCTTAATTACAGAAAAAAAGATGGTGCTTTCGGTTCTTTTTCTTGTGGACCTGTTTCTGTTATTGCACAGGGTAAAGATGGCGTTGTATTTTTCGCATCAGAGAAAACTGTTTATATTTGTGAAAAAGGAAAAATTCGCGAATTGCAGACTCTTGAAGAAGATATAAAGGGTATTACATACGCTACAGAAACCTTTCTTATAACTGAAGATAATATTTTTAAATTTGAAGATGGTAAATTTAATCATTTCTTCGGCAATGAAATAAAAGCTGAGGGTGTTTCTTCTGCACCTGGTAAATTGATGGCAAACTGTGACACAGCACTTACTGTATTTGTAGGTAAAAGGAAGCATTGGATGTGTATATTTCCTGAACATTCTTCAATGCCTCATTTCCATATTAACTCAATTACATTTAACAAAACAACTGGATTTTTGTGGCTTGCAACAGATAAAGGTGCCTATATTTATGATAATAATAATTCCTGGTTTGGTCCGAATGAATTATCAATGTTACCAAGCGAAGAAATTTATAAAATCGCATTCAATGATGATGGTAGAATTGCTTTCGCCTCAAATGCAGGGTTAATTCTTATTAAAAATGGTGTTAAAAAATATCTTCCTGCAACTCGCTGGGTATTAGATGAAAAGGTTAACGATGTTATCTTTTCAGGTAATGATATCTGGACTGCTACAGATAAAGGCGTTACAAGAATTTATGAGGAAGAAATGACACTTGAAGAAAAAGCTATAAAGGTTTTTGATTATACTGAAAAATATTATATTCGTGAGCCAGGCTATGTAGTAGGTTTAACTGGAATTTCTAATCGTGACATTTCAACAGGTACACTACGAATTTCAGATAACGATGGACTTTGGAGTCATTGTTGTTTAGGTGGTCTTGCTTATTGCTACGCAGTTACAAAGGATGAAAAAGTTTTAAATTTAGCACGAAAGATTATGAACGCTTGTGCTAAGCTTACAAAAATTACTGGTATAAAAGGCTTTACCGCCCGTGCTATAAGATTTCCTGGTGATAAAAACTATGGTAAAAACCTTGATATGCAGATTGATGGTGGTGAATGGCACAAAGCGCCTGATGGAAGTTGTGAGTGGTTAGGTGAAACCTCAAGCGATGAAATGACTGGGCACTTCTTCGGATTTTCACTTTATTATGATTTCTGTGCAAACGACGAAGAAAAAGCATATATCAGAGAAATAATCTGCGATATTGTTGACCATATTATTGAGCATAAATACAGACTTCACGACATTGACGATAAACCAACAACCTGGGCTTGTTGGGCCCCGGATGAACTTAATAATAAGAGTATGTGGCTTTGGGAAAAATGTATAAATTCACTTGAAATTCTTACATTCTTAAATGTTGCTTATCATATGTCAGGCAACGAGAAATATAGAAAGGAATTTTTAAGACTCGCTTACGAAGAACATTATCTTTTAAATGCCACCCAGCCTAAAAAGGATGATGCAAGAGTTTGTCATATTGATGATAATTTAGGATTCCTTTGCTTTACAACATTCTTAAGACTCGAAAAAGACCCTGCTATAAGAGCACATATTTTAATGGGACTTCATCAGCATTGGGAGTACGAAAGAAACGAAAGAAACCCATTCTTTAATTTAGCCTACAATGCATTTACAGATGATGTTTGCGATATTGAGTACGCAATTAAAAATTTAAGAGAAATCCCACTTGATTTTATTCAGTTAGAAATGAAAAACAATAACAGAAAAAATCTTGAGTTTGATATGGGACAAGAAAAATGGGGAGGTAGCGAACAACTTAAAGTAGCACTTGATGTTGATGAGCGAGTTGTTTGTAATTTTGACAGAAATACATATAAGGTTAATAATGGTAATAATACAAATGCTAACAACACCGCAAGTTTCTTAATTCCATATTGGTTTGGTCGCTATTATGGTTTAATTGAAGAATAAAAATCTGAAGGTTCGATACTCTCACGAGTACCGAACCTTTCTCTTATTATTTTGCAACAGGAACTTCAATTTCCAAATCTGTAAGAGGAAATGAGCAACAAGGATGGAAACAATTGAACTTGTAGTCTGCAAGTCTTCTGTATTCTAAATGCTTTGGAACATAAACCTTACCTGAAAGTAAGTGTGAGTGACAGAAACCACATTCACCACTTCTGCAACGAGCAGGAACAGAAATTTTACTCTTTTCGAGTATCTGCATAACAGAATCATTTGAAGAGCCTTCTATTTCATATACATTTTCTTGAATTTTAACTTTAATTTTAACAGTTTCAGGAACACCACCAGGGTAATCTGTTTGTGTTGCAGGGTTGTGGAATTCACCAAACATTTCGTGACGAACGAACTTTTTAGCGAGACCTAATTTTTCAATTTCTTTATCAACAAAATCATACATTTGTTGTGGACCACAAATAAATATCGAAAATTCTTCATCTTGTGGAGAATATTTTTTAATTAAATCTGCAGTAATAAAGCCTTTTTCAGTGTTTTCATAATTTGTTGAATCATCACTTAAAACATGAATAACTTTAATTCTATCTGATTTTTTTTCTAATTCTGCTAATTCCTCACGGAATAAAATATTGCTATAATTTCTGCTACCATAAAGAAGAATTAAATTAAAATCTTCATCACCGTCACAAATTGCATTTGCCATTGAAACAAATGGTGTAATGCCGCTACCACCAGCAAGACAAATAACAGTTTTTGCATCTCTTAATGCTTGATATTCAAAGTTACCACTTGGTGCAGAAACCTTAACTTCAGTACCAACTGCCCAGTTATCAAAAATATATTGTGACATAAGACCGCCGTCTACAAGCTTAATTGTGAGAATGTATTTTCCATCTAAAGAATCTTTTGGTGAAGATGAAATTGAGTAAGCTCTTGTAATTGGCATACCGTCAATTGTTTCAAATACTGTAAGGTATTTACCAGCACCAAAATAAGCAAGTGAGGTTGTACCTTTTTCTGTATCAGGAACTAAAACATAGCTTTTTGTATCTTCAGCTCTTTCAATAATTTCAGCAATCTTTAAATATTGCATTTTGGGATGAAGTGCTTTTGCAAGTGCTGTTGCATTATCAGAAAATGTTGGTAAATCTGCTTTTGCAGTCTCGAATTTTTCTTGACGAGCAGGGAGCATTTTTATAAATTTTGAAGCCTTGAGCTTTTTAAAATTGTTAGCCATATTATTTGCCCTCCTTCATTTTCTTTATTACAAGACCCGCAGCTTTTTCACCAGTATAATATGCACAACCATAACCATCACCGCGTTCTTGAGTTGCTCCACAGAAATAGAAATTCTCAAATGGCTGGTCTTTTAAATACTGAATTGTACGAGGGAGCATACTATCCCACTTTTCGAGCATATAACCATACGGGGTACCTAATGGTGTGTTAAGGTAACGAGCAAAAGTTGGAGGAAGTGCAATTTCAATTTCTTCAATATATGGTTTAATCGAAATATTCAAAGCTTTTTCACAGGTCTCAATCATATCTTCTGCAACTTTTGTCTTAAACTTTTTATAGTCCTGTGGTTTAATATCTTTCATAACATCGCCAAAAGTCATAGTTGTTAAGAATAACTGACTGGTTCCCGCTGGAGTACAATCAGGAATAATCTCATTAAGGCAGTTTATAATGCAGTAACCACTGAAATAATTCTGTGCTGCTTCGTATTGTTTATCAGAATCAGAGTCAGGAGCAATAAATACAGAGTAGTCAGTAATGCCGAGTTCTTCTTTTGTTTTGTTCATACCAAGATAAACTGTTGTAAGCGTGCAAGCAGTTTTTCTTGCATTGAGCATTTTGAGTTGCATTTCTGGTACATCTTTTTTATCCATAAGCTCGGTGAAAACTTTGTAAGGGTAGCAGTTACAAATGAATTGTTTACCATAAACCTCTTTTTCACCGTTAATCTCTACACCGACAGGTTTACCATCTTTCATTATGATTTTTGTTACATCGGAGTTGTACCAGATTTCACCACCAAAATCACGGATTTTCTTATCAATAGCAAGACTCATTTCGTGGCTACGAAGTTTTGGGATACCAGTACCAGCACGAACGTAACTGTGAAGCACACATAAATAATAAAGGAAGTCAAACTGTGAAGCAGGGGAACCCATATAGCACCAATAAGTGTTAAAAATATCCTGAGCTTTTTTAGGCATACCAAGTGCATCAAGTGCTTCTGTCATATTATGTGATACCATTCTCATAATGTCAGGAACATCTTTTAACGAACCAGGAATTTTTTTAGGGTCGTCAAGACATTCAAAGGCTTTGAACATACTAATTGATAAATCAAATGCTTTACGACAACTCTCGTAAGAACCTGGTACCAATTCATCAAGTTTTCTTGAGAATTCTTCAAAGCCAACAGGCATACGTGCATCAACTGAGACTTCAACACCATCTTCGTTAATAAAGGTGTCTGTGTCACCATCTTTTGCAGGTACTAGAAGACGGAATGTAGAATTGTGTTTGCACCAATCAACATCTGCGTCAATTCTGTTAAAAACTTCTTCAATTGTACCAACTTCTTTTTCGTCACCAATACCTGCTAATTCGTGGAGTGATGGCTCAAATTCAAATCGACCTCTTACAAAAGAAGAAGCAGAGCCACCAGGGATGTTGTGTCTTTCTAAAAGGAGAGTGGAAAGACCGGCTTTAGCACAGTTAGCAGCTGCCGCAAGACCGCCGTTACCAGCACCAATGACGATTACATCATAGTTTTTCATTTGTTTTCCTCCATAAAATAATATTAAATACTTAATAATTTTATATCTTTGTTAAATAGAAGTCAATTGTAATAATAGTAGAAAAAAACCACACACATTTGTTAATAAATGCGTGTGGTGTGAATATCTTGAGGTCTGCTTTTAAGCAATCTGTTTTATTTTTTTACCAATAAGAGATAATAACTTTAATATTAAATCTGTTATATACATAAACACAACAGAAAATACAACAGCTCCTACCAACATTAAAATAAATACAAGTGGGGTAACTTCATCTGCTGGTATCAATTCCTTACAAGTTAATCTAATAAAACCATGGTAAATATAAATAGGTAATGATAATTTACCTAAAAATCTTGTGAAACGACAATCAGGAATACCAAAACCAGCATTTGAGAAAGAAAATAAAATACCTATTGCACAGAATAATAATGCATGTACTGAGAAGATTTTACCATTCGGCATTGTTTTATAAGCTGAAATGAAAACTACTAAATAGGCAAGGATTTTTATAGTTGTTAAAGATAATTTAATAAGTAGGTTTCTTGAGTTAAGCAACCACGAAAATTTTTCAGTTAAATAAACTAATAATGGTCGTAAAGAAACACCAAGAGCGATTTCGCCAACACCTATAAGAATACCTGAGTAGCAAAATCCAGTCCAATTTTGCCAGTTTACTAATGAACCGCAGGTTTTATATAAATAACCTAAAACAAAGAGCGATACAATTGGGAATATTATTTTTGACGCAGTATGATATGACTTAGCTAAAATCGGGAATAAAACGAAAATAGCAATTATCATTGAAGATAAGAACCAGGTGTTACCTATATACCACTCCATTTTTCCGTAGTTGTAACCTAAGAATGTTAAAGAAAGTGTGGGGAGTGTACTTAAAAAACTTTCAATAATTTCTAAAATACTTTGTTTAGAGATTATCATAAAGCGAACAACAACTGTTAAAATAATAACACTTATGTAATAACACCAGAAGCTTTTCATTTTATTGATGATGAATTTCCAAGTGCTATCTGCTAATTCTTTTGAAGAAATAGTTTTTTCGGAAAAGTTCTTTTCGACATTTACAGCCATTAAGTAACCAGTAACTATAAAGAAGAAGCCTACCCCCATAAACCCAGATTGGAAAGCACCGAAATCAAAAAATCTGTTGAAATGGAATATTAAAATGACCAAAGAAAATAAAAAACGCAATACATCAATGTCGCCATTTCTTTTCTTTGTTTGTAATGCTGTTTTTGATTTGGAGTTTAACTTTGAATTAGTTGTAATTTCATTATTCATAATTAACACCACCTACTTTTTAATATTTTTAATTATAAGATAATTAAGAATATTTGTCAACAAGATTGATTGTATAGAAAATCAACTTTTGTACGGCTTCGCCGAGAAGGTTGGAGCACTGTTCATTTTTTGAAAAATAAAAAAAGAATCCACAAAAAGTGAACTCTTCTTTATGGTGGGAACAATAGGGCTCGAACCTATGACCCTCTGCTTGTAAGGCAGATGCTCTCCCAGCTGAGCTATGCTCCCAAAATATGAGTGATATTATAGCACAAATATAATAAAAATCAAGTGATTTTAAAATAAATTTTACTGATTTTATAAATTTAAAAATAATACCAATTTTTTATAAAATACACTTGACACAAAGGGGGAGTTGTGTTAAAATATCTCACGTTGAACAGACGCGGGTGTAGTTCAATGGTAGAATCCCAGCCTTCCAAGCTGGTCGTGTGGGTTCGATTCCCATCACCCGCTCCAAGTAAATATATGCGCTTTTAGCTCAGTTGGATAGAGCAACTGCCTTCTAAGCAGTAGGTCGGGGGTTCGAATCCCTCAAAGCGTGCCAGTTGTGGTGGATGTAGCTCAGTCGGTTAGAGCGCCAGATTGTGGCCCTGGAGGTCGTCGGTTCGATTCCGATCTTCCACCCCATTTTTTAGGGATGTAGCCAAGCGGTAAGGCAACGGACTTTGACTCCGTCATTCGTAGGTTCAAATCCTGCCATCCCTGCCAAAACGAAAAACCGTTCTCACAAGAGGACGGTTTTTCGTTTTGTATTATTTTTCATTATTCAATATTCATCATTTATTATAAGAACGGATTTTCAATGAATAATGAAAGATGAATGACAAGTTTCTTGTGCTGATGAATAATTATGGTATGGATAGCCACCAAAATTGTAATTTTAAGATGAAATAATCAACTCGATAAATTCAAATTTGTTGAGGTATTACATTTTTCGAACTGATTACATATACACCATTCTAAATCACTTTTTTATTACTCCACAAGCAATTTTTTCGCCAGCATTTCCAGATGGTTGTGATGTAAAATCATCAGGCATATTATGAATAATAACTGTGCGACCAATAATATCTGAGAGATTAAATCGGTCGGTCAAAACTGATGAATATGCTCTGTTTCCACAAAGCATTAATGGTGGTAGGTCTCCCGCATGTTCAGGGTGAGGTCTGTCGTATGGGTTGTAGTGACTTTTACTGTTTGAAAAATCAATTCCATTACAATCACTACCTTCATGTATATGAAAACCGAAAAAGCCTGTTTCAGTGTGAGGTAACCCCCATACATCAGCAACTACTAAAACACAGTTTTGTTTTTGGTAAAACTTAATTGTACCTCGCAAATTTGGTCTGGTGCTTCCACCGTTAATTACAGCTATTGCCTGTGGTTTATTTGTTCTATGTTGCATATTATCACCTTATATATTGTATGTTATTTATTTTATTTTGTGATATTGATAGAGTAAACATTTTTTCTAACCATTAAACAATTTAATTTGAATTTGACAATCAACACCATATTATGTAAAATAACCTTAGAATTATATTCGTGGGGGATATATAATGAATTTGAGGATTGTAAATGAAACACCTTATAAAAAATTACGGATAATATTTGAAGACAAGTCTGTTATATTAAACAAAAACGAAACTGCAACCTTGAGTATTGATTCTAAAAATGCAAGAATACAAATTGATATTTTAGATAAAAACAGAACTTTCTTCTTTTTCACAGCATTATCAGACATTTTGTGGTTCGAAGTTCTTACACCTGACGCAGCTGTCTTTTTTCTTAATTGTAGCACTTCTTTTGACATCGTATTTAATGAATCAAGTGAAACTCTTATATTAAAACATCTTGATTATAGAGAAAAGAAAACGCAATGTGATTTTGATTCTGTCTATGTTAAAAATGAGAATTCAACGATAAGTAATCTTAAGTTTTTTGCCGAAAATTCAAAAAAGATAAGAAATAAAACAATCAAAAATTTACTTGTTTTTATTTCTGGCATACCATTTATTGCTTTGTTTTTATATTGGTTTGTAAAAGATGATGAATCTGCTTGGTTAATTTTATCATTTTTAATTTTTGTCTTTTTTACTATACCAAGTATTTTAAAGTCAATAAAAGTATGGAAGTATTGTAAAAATGAATACATAAATCAAATATTATCAGAAAAAGAAGCATTGTTAAGACAGAATAACGGTGAAGAACCACCACGAGTACCCGCGAATTTTGTTGAAAAAGCAATTTTTGAATTTCTTGATAAAATATTCAATAAAAAGGGGAAATAGTTATGGAAGAAGTTTTTGAGTTTCTTATAGAGTTTATTCTTGAAATTATTTTCGGTGCGGTCGATGAAACAACCAAAAAATATAAAAAGGTTATAAGGCGAACAATAATAACTGTATTTGCAATATCAACCTTTTCATTTTTAATAGCAATTCCAATTCTTGGTGAAACAGGTGGGAAAAGTGTTTTAGGTTTAGTGTTGATTTCAATATTGCCTGTTGTAGTAGTAACTCTGTTAGTAATGTTTATAATTAGTAAAATTAAGAAAAAATAAAACAAAAAAGCAGTTGCAAATGAATGCAATTGCTTTTTTTCTTTAGATGAAATGCAAGGCAAACTTAGTTTTACTCAAGAACTCCGTAACTATGGTCAATAACTAAAACTGTAAATATCTTACCGTTACTTACTTCGCTGATTTTTTCAGAAATAATTTTTTCTAATTCTTCATCAGAATAATTATATTCTGGTGGTACAACAACATCAAATAAAACATTTTTATTTTCTTCGCCAACAACAACTCTAAAATCGTGGAAAGTGAGCTCTCTGTCAATTCCACAAATAATATCATTAACCATTTCTTTTAATTCGTTTATTTCTGGTGAATCAAGAATTGTCGGGTCTAAATGCACTACAAGGTGAATATTTAAATCTTTCTTGAAATCTCTTTCAATTAAGTCCATAATGTCGTGACATATTAAAACATCAATTTTTGCATCCATTTCAATATGTGCAGAGGCAAAATATGTGTTTGGCCCATAACTATGTACCATAAGGTCGTGAACACCCAAAACATTATTATAAGATAAAATTTTATTTTCAATTGTTTCATACATTTCTTTTGTAGGTGGCTGACCTAAAAGTGGGTCTAATGTTTCTTTTACAAGATTTATACCAGAAATGAAAATAAACACTGAGACAATAACACCCATATAACCATCAAGGTTAAATCCTGTAAAGTGTGAAATAACACTTGCTAAAAGGACTGCTGCAGTTGTAATAACATCGTTTCTTGAGTCAATTGCAGTTGCTTCAAGTGCTTTTGAGTTAATTTGCTTACCTAAAAATTTGTTGAATACAGAAAGCCATAGTTTAACGAGAATTGATGCAACAAGAACAATTACAGTTGCAATATTAAAAAGACTTTCTTCAGGGTTGAAAATTTTAGTTACAGATTCTTTGAAAATCGAACAACCAATAAGTAAAATTAAAAATGAAATAATAAGGCTTGAAATATACTCAATTCTTGCGTGTCCATAAGGGTGGTCTTTGTCAGCGGGTTTACCAGAAAGTCTGAAGCCTACAAGTGTAACAATTGAAGAACCTGCATCAGAAATATTGTTTGTAGCATCTGCAGTGATTGAAACACTGTTTGAAATTGTACCGATAATAAGCTTCATAACACTTAAAAGCAGATTGCATATAATACCGACTGCACCAGCAAGTCTACCATAAAGCTCTCTGCCTTTTTGTGTGTTTATATCTGCATCTTTAATGAAAAGTTTAATTAAAAGTTTTGTCATAAAAACACCTTTGCAAAAATAATTTGTTAATAAGTATTATATTTAAAATACAAATATTGTCAATAAATTCAGTTGATAAAAAAGTAAAAATATGGTACAATATTCAAAATATTATTTTAGGAGAATTTTAAAATGGATAAAACACTCGTAATTATGGCGGCGGGTATGGGTAGTCGTTTTGGTGGTTTAAAACAAATGGAACCTGTTGGTCCTGATAATTCAATAATTATTGATTATTCTATTTACGATGCAATAAATGTAGGGTTTAATAAAGTAGTATTCATAATAAAAAAAGAAAATGAGCAGATTTTTAAAGAAGTTGTTGGTGACAAAATTTCAAAACTTATTAAAGTTGAGTATGTTTTTCAGGATGTTAACAACTTACCATCAGGTTATAAAACACCTGAAGAAAGAGTTAAACCTTGGGGTACAGGTCACGCAATTTATTCTTGTAAAGGTACTGTAAATGAACCTTTTATGGTTATAAATGCAGATGATTTTTATGGCAGAGATGCGTTTAATGTTATATCTGAATGGATAGAAAATGCAGATTTTAATGCAACACCTGTAAATTATGCAATGGCTGCATATAAGCTTAATAATACTTTGACTGAAAATGGTACTGTTTCACGCGGAATTTGTTCTGTTAATGATGATAACTTTTTAACTGATGTTGTTGAAAGAACAAAAATCATCAGAAAAGAAGATGGTAAAATTTATTTTACTGAAGATGAAGAAAATTGGGTTGAGCTTCCTGAAGAAGTTAATGTTTCAATGAATTGCTGGTGTTTCCCTGCAAGTTTTATTGACGAAATTGAAGAGCATTTTAAAAAGTTTTTAGATGATGCTTTAGTAAACAATCTACTTAAAGGTGAATTTTATTTACCATTTATTGTAAAAGATATGTTAGCTGAGAAAAAATGCACGGTAAAGGTTTTAGAAACTACTGCTAAGTGGTTTGGTGTTACTTACAAGGAAGATAAACCTGGTGTTGTATCATCTGTTAATGAACTTATTAAAAACGGTGTTTATCCAGAAAATCTCTGGAAATAAGAGGTTGTCTATGAAAAGATTCTTATCAATTTTATTATTTGTTTCAATAATTTTTACACTCTTTGCAAGTTGTGGTAAAACAGTGGGCGAAACTGAAAGCACAACAAAACAGACCGCTTCAAATGTTACTTTAAAAATATCTGCAAATAATTTTTCAGAAGATTTTTCTGAAATTGAGTTTTATGAAACACTTGATAGTATAGAGGGTGTTTTTCATACTAAAAATACAGATACAAATGTATATATAATTCAATTGACAGAAGATGCATATAAAAAACTGAAAGATATTAAATCAAACGAAGTTTTAAATGGTTTTGAAGAAATTAAAAATAATACAGAAAATTATGTAACTGAAATTGAATATGATGAAGATTTTCGCAATATTAAAGTAATAGCAGACCGCGAAAAACTTCCAGAAGGTTCAATCTCTTTGTTTGATGATACTGTTTTGAAAGTTATTTCTCAGGCGATGGCATATCAGATTTATACAATTGAAGGTCAAAAAGTTAAAGTTTCAGTTATTTGTTCTGATAATGAAGAAGTTGTATTTGAATCACAATTTCCAATTGTTGTAGAATAATTCTTTGTTTTACTTGACATTTTTCATTTGGTTTTATATAATACAAACTATTGATTAGCGAATACCTTTTTATAATAATACACTCGAGAGGATGTTTTTTTAATGGCACAAGATGTTATTTTAACTCACGAAGGTCTTAAAGAACTTCAGGAAAAACTTGATTATCTTAAATCAGTAGGCAGAAAAGAAACTGCTGAAAAAATTAAAGTTGCTCTTTCTTTTGGTGACCTTTCAGAAAATAGTGAGTATGATGAAGCAAAATCTGAACAAGGTAAACTTGAAGCAGAAATTAAAGAGCTTGAAACAATGATTTCAAGAGCAAAAATTATGGAAGAGGATAACAGTACAGAAACTGTTCACATAGGTTCTGTTGTTACTATTAAAGAAACAACTCGCGGTGCACAGGAAAAAGTATTCCAGATTACTGGTTTTGCTCAGGCAAATCCTGCTGAAGGTAAAATTTCAGATGAATCACCAGTTGGTAAAGCTCTTATGGGTCACAAGGTTGGTGACAAAGTAGTTGTTGAAGCTCCAAGAGGCGAAATGACATACAAAATTGTTAAAATTGATGTTTGATAAAATTAAAATCGGTTTAGGTAAAAACCTAAACCGATTTTTTTATTCCATAGTTGATGATTCAAGTACATCGTTGTGCTCTCTGAAAAGAAAAGAGATACACCAGATACCTGCAAGAGCAACAAGAACATAGACTATTCTTGAAATTATAGCCGCTTGTCCACCGAATAACCAAGCAACCAAATCGAATTTGAAAAATCCGACAGCACCCCAGTTAAGTGCACCGATAGTTACAAGAATTAAAGCTATTCTGTCTAACATATTTTCAACCCCTTTTTAATCAGTTCGGTAAACATATTATTTGCCGAAATTTTTTGGATATTCTTCGTTTTATGTCTATTGATTATACAAAAATGTAAAGAAGTTCCATTTTTGGTACATTTTAAATGTTATTATAAAATTGCCAATTGCAAATTGAAGTAATTTGTAAGTTGAAAATGTTTATTTTTTAATTTTTTTATGTTATAATTAAAAAAGATTTTAAAAGGGGTGTCTTATGCTTTATTTAATAAAGGGTAGAGCAGGTAGTGGTAAAACTGCCTGGATAAGAAAGAAAATAAA
>JAZRSC010000010.1:0-27329 GCA_045651285.1 Acutalibacteraceae bacterium | reverse complement strand
AGAACCTGAAATGTCCGAGGTCTCGTGCATTTTGGATTTTCTTTGGCGAAGGTATACTGGCGTATATCAAGACAAAAAAATACAAAAGGTGCGTGAAATCGGACATTTAAGGCATATTTGGTTCGAATACACTCACTCTAGGGTGAAAAGAGTTATCCGAACCAGTCAGTTGAGAGGTAGTAAAAATGATTTGCGATATGTGTCAGAATTATTGCTATGACGAAGAATATGAAGAATATTACTGTGACATAAATCTTGACGAAGATGAATATTTAAGATTTTTAAGCACAGTAACAGAAACGAAATGTCCGTATTTTAAAAACGGTGATGAATACACAATTGTAAGAAAACAAAACTGATTCGCTATGCGAAAATGCAAAATGCAGAATGCACAATTTGGGAACTGCGTTACAATTATAATTAAATAACAAACAATAAGTTCTATCATTTTTGGTAAACTAAAAATGATAGAACTTGTTGTTTTTATTGATAATTAATTATAATCAAGTCCGCAGGACTTCCGAAATTTTGCATTCTGCATTTTATAATAGCGTCGCAGACCCTTCAATTCCGAATTCCGAATTACGCATTCCGAATTAACTCTGTGTCAACAAATCTATAATCCCCGAATATGCTTCCGCTGGATTATTAAGGAAATTTTCGCGAAGCTGTTCTGCTTGTAAAATATCGCTGGCATATAAAGAAAGTGTTAAAAGATTTTCACCTAAGCCGTCTATTTTAAAAGTTACTGTGTAACCTGTTTCGGTCTTGGTTATATCTACCTTTACTTCTCTTTCTGCTTTTGCTCTTGCAAGAACCTTTAAAGCTGCATTTACAGAGCGTTCTCTCAAAGTAGTGGCTAAAGTTGTTTCAAGTGTTTCTGCATTATCTTTACCCTCTTCAGTTATCGTAAGGCAAGTTTCATTCTGATACTCTTCTTCTTTAAGCATTTTCTGATTTAATAAATCATCTATTGCCACATTTGTATCAAAGAAATTAACGAGACCATTTTCCTGAAAACAATCACAGAGTTGCTTTCTTGACATTGGTTCTTTAACTCTTGAAAGCATATAACATACAAGAATTTTAATTTCTAACATATTGCGAAGTCCACCGAGAGCAATATCCCCTGCAAATGCATCAAATTCAACCATTATGAACGCCCCTTTCTTGAAAATCTGTTTAGTATTTTAACATAAATCAGTTGTTCCGTCAATCTTTTTAAAGCACCCCAAAAGATTAGTTCTTACTTCTCCTGCTAAATAAAGTGAGCCAACTACAAATAACATATCGTTCTCTGTAAGTTTCTTTTTAACTAAATTTACTGCAGAGTTTGCATTGTCACAAGCAAGTACATTGTGGCAATATTTTTTTGCTATTGCGCCTAAATCCTCGGCTTTCATTGCTCTTGGATTTTCAGGTGTTACTGCTATAAAAGTATCTGTTTTTGAAATCAAGGGTTTCAAAGAATCCTCAACTGCTTTGTCATTCATCATGCCGGCAATCACAAAGAGTTTTTTGTTACTGTCAAAGCACTCTTTAACTACATTATAAAAAGCCTTTGCACCATCTTCATTATGACCACCATCGAGAATTACCAACGGTTTTTCACTTATAACCTCTACCCTTGCTGGTAAAACAGTTTTTAAAATTCCCTTTTTAATATTTTCTTCTGTAATAGTGTAACCTTTTGCTTTCAAAACATTTACCGCTTCAATTACAGTAGTCATATTTTGCACCTGATGTGTGCCGGACATTGAAATGTGGTACTCTTGTTTGTTATAAATAAAACAAGTACCCAAAACGCTTTGAGTTTTGATTGTTACAGATGATTCATCCGGTATAATAAGCAAGTTATTTTTATCGTCACAAATAGTTTTTATGACACTCATCGCACTCCACGGTTGACCATATGAACAAACAAGAGTACCTCTCGGCTTAATTGTACCACACTTTTCAAACGCAATTTGTTCTATTGTGTCGCCTAAAATAGCGGTATGGTCTAAAGAAAGCGAGGTTATAACATTCACGAGTGGTGTATCTATTACATTTGTAGCGTCAAGTCTGCCACCTAACCCAACCTCTAAAACAAGTACATCTACATTCAGTTTAGAAAAACATAAAAATGCAGTAGCAGTAAGGGCCTCAAATTCTGTAATTTGTAAGCCTTGCTCTGACATTTTTTCTATTTCGGGTTTTATAATTTCTACACATTCTGCGAACAAGTTTTCATCAACAGGTTGACCGTTATATTGCACTCTTTCTAAAAAGTGCGTTACATAAGGGGAAGTGTAAAGTCCGACATTGTACCCCGCTTCAATTAAAATATTTGAAATCGCAGTTGAAGTTGAGCCTTTACCATTAGTCCCAGCAACATGTACACACTTTATATTTTTGTGTGGATTACCTAAAATTTGCAACAAGGTATCCATCCTTGAAAGCCCTGGATGGATACCAAATTTTAGTAGAGAATGAATATACTCTAATGCATTATTAAATGTCATTGAAGCTTAGAAAGACTTTCTTGAAGCATAGCGATTTTTGCTTTATATTTTTCCTGAGATTCGCGTTGTGCTGCAACAACTTTTTCAGGTGCTTTTGCCATAAAGCCAGGGTTGTTGAGTTTATTTTCTACAAACTCTAAATCCTTTTTAACTGCTTCTAATTCTTTATTAAGTCTTGCTTTTTCAGCTTCAAAGTCAACAAGCTCATTAAGAGGAATGTAAATTCTTGCTGCTTCTGTAATAACTGAAACTGCGCCCTCAATTTCGTGGTCGTATTTTTCTTCAACCTCTACATCTGATGCAGATGCAAGTCTAGTAAAGAATGCAGAACCATTTTTAAAGTCTTCACTATATTTAGTCTCGATATAAAGTTTTGCTTTTTTAGATGGTGGAACATTCATTTCTGCACGACGGTTACGAATTGCCTTTATAGCAGTCATAATGCGTTCCATTGCTTCAACTTCTACTGTGAAGTTGAGTGCTTCATCATATTTGCACCAGCTTGAAAGCATAATTGTTTCGCCTTCGTGTGGGAGTGCCTGCCAGATTTCTTCTGTAATAAATGGCATAAATGGGTGAAGTAATTTAAGAGTATTTGACATAACATAAACTAATACTGCTTTTACTGTCTTTTTAGCTTCTTGGTCTTCACCATTAAGACGGATTTTTGCAATTTCAATGTACCAGTCGCAGAATATATCCCATATAAAGTCATAGAGATTTTGTACCGCGATACCTAACTCAAAATTATTGAGTGAATTTGTAACTGTTTTAACAAGGTTATTGAATGTGCTTAAAATCCATTTATCTTCTATTGCAAGATTTTCTGGAATATATGGTGCTGGTTCTTCATCGTCAAGATTCATAAGAATGAAACGATTAGCATTCCAGAGCTTATTAGCAAAGTTTCTGCTTGCTTCAATCTTTTCGTCTGAGAAACGCATATCGTTACCAGGACTGTTGCCTGTTGCAAGAGCAAATCTTAATGCATCTGCACCATAAGTGTCAATAATTTCAAGCGGGTCAATACCATTACCTAATGATTTTGACATCTTTCTGCCCTGAGCATCACGAACAAGACCGTGAATAAGAACAGTATCAAAAGGTGCTTTACCTGTATATTCTAATGCTGAGAAAATCATACGGCTAACCCAGAAACCGATAATATCGTAACCAGTAACGAGTGTATTTGTTGGGTAGTAATGGCGTAAATCTTCTGTATCTTCAGGCCAACCAAGTGTTGAGAATGGCCAGAGTGCAGAACTGAACCATGTATCAAGTGTATCTTCATCCTGTTTAAGATTTGTGCTACCACACTTTGAACATTTTTCTACTGCTTCTCTTGAAACATCCATATTACCGCAATCTTCACAGTACCACGCAGGAATTCTGTGACCCCACCATAACTGACGAGAAATACACCAGTCACGAGTACCGCGCATCCAGTTAAGGTAGTTTTTAGTAAATCTTTCAGGAACGAAAGTAATTTCGCCTTTTTCTACAGATTCAATTGCAGGCTCTGCAAGTGGAACCATACGAACAAACCATTGTTTAGAAACCATTGGCTCAATTGTAGAGTGACAACGGTAACAAGTACCAACCTCGTGCTTTAATGGCTCAATTTCTTTAATATAGCCACCAGCCTTTAAATCCTCAAGAATAGCTTTACGAGCTTCAAGAGTTGTCATACCAGCGTATTTACCGCAATCAAGAACTTCAGGTTCATCTGCTGCAGCTTTGCCACTATTAATAAGTTCATCTGCAATACGCTTGTCCTCTGCACCTGTGAGATGACCATCATAAGTGAATGTACGAACTACAGGCAAATTATTGCGTTTACCAACCTCAAAGTCGTTAGGGTCGTGAGCAGGAGTAATTTTAACAACACCTGTACCTTTTGTCATATCTGCGTGTTCGTCACAAACAATAGGAATTTCTTTATTTAACAATGGGAGAATTACATGACAACCATGAAGATGTTTGTAACGCTCATCTTCAGCATTAATCGCAACCGCAGTATCGCCAAGCATAGTTTCAGGACGGGTTGTAGCAAGTTCTAACTTTTCGCCTGTTTCTTTAACAGTATATAAAAGATGCCAGAAGCTACCGTCTTTTTCTTCGTACTCAACCTCTGCGTCAGAAATTGATGTATTACAGCAAGGGCACCAGTTAACCATACGGTTACCACGATAGATAAGATCTTTTTCATAAAGACGACAGAAAACCTCGTTAACCGCTTTGTTACAGCCATCATCAAGTGTAAAGCGTTCTCTGTCCCAGTCGCAAGAAGAACCCATTTTCTTTAACTGTTCAACAATTCTGCCGCCGTACTGTGCTTTCCAGTCCCAAGCTCTCTCAAGGAACTTTTCACGGCCTAAATCTTCTTTTGTAATGCCCTCTTTACGCATTGCTTCAACAATTTTTGCTTCTGTTGCAATTGAAGCATGGTCTGTACCAGGAAGCCATAATGTATCAAAGCCAGACATTCTCTTCCAACGGATAAGAATATCTTGTAAGGTATTGTCGAGAGCGTGTCCCATATGAAGTTGACCTGTGATGTTTGGTGGTGGAATAACTATTATATAAGTTTCTTTTCCCTCTTCGCGTTTTGCGTGAAAGTATTTACCATCAAGCCAGGTTTTATAAATACGGTCCTCAACATTTTTCGGGTCGTATTGTTTTGCGAGTTCTTTTTTCAAAAGAAACTCCTCCTTATAATTATAATAAATTAAATTCTACTAATTATCCCATATTAGCAAGAAATTGTCAATAAAAAATATCGTTTTAGCGAGAAGAAATATTTATAATATGTATATAATACACCTTGATTTTTTTGAAATTATGATATATAATGGTCTTTAGTTACTAAATATTGTAAAATGTATTCAGAAGGGGTTTTATTATGGACGCGAGAATTCCTAAAAAAAGTGCTTTTAAATTCTTTTTATTATCAATTATAACACTCGGTATTTATGCTATAGTTTTCTGGCATAAGTTAGGCAAAAATGTTAATGCTCTTTGTGAGGGTGATGGTAAGAAAACTATGAAATATGGTTTTGCTTTCTTCTTAAGTGTTATTACATTTGGTGTTTACGGAATTATATGGAAAGTAAAACTTGCTGAAAGACTTAAGGTCAATGCAGAACGCTATGAGCTTATGATTCCTGAAGGTGGAACAGAAATTGCTCTTTTCAGTACATTAGGTCTTATTGCTCTCGGTGCTGGTATTCCAATTTCAAGTTTTATTATCATTAAAAACTATAATATGATAGCAGATGCTTTTAACGCATATAATGAACTCCCTGAACCAGAAGATGAATATGTTGACTTATTCAGAGAAGATGAAGTATTAGATTTAGATGCTGAAGAATAAAAACAAGCCACTCGAAAGAGTGGCTTTATTTTTATTCAATTAAGAATGAAGAATTAAAAATTAAGAATTGTGGGACCTGCGGTCGGCATTATAATTAAATATCACTTGAAACAAAATTATCCTATCATTAAAAGTTGGTTTTAGCATCAACTAAAAAAGATAAGATAAACTATTTTTTATTCACTTATAATTATAATCAAGGCGAAGCCTTCCGAAACTTTTCACTATTCACTATTACTTATTCACTAAAAAAATCCGTTGCTTTCGCAACGGATTTTTTAATTAAGCTTTCGCACTTTCGTATTCTTCAACAATTCTTCTTGCTTCTTCTAAAGCAGTTTCTTTTTCAAGCTTTCTTGCTTCAACTCTTTCAACGAATTCTGAAATATCCTTGTATTTAACAGGAGCATCTGCTTTTTTGATTAAAGCATCAATTACTATACCTGCTACAAAACCTAAAACAACAAGGAAGCCACCGATTGAAAGTGAACCGTGATACATTTCACCAAATGCACCTGACATCTGAGTTGTGAAAATCACGAAGCAAACCATACTGATAACAGTAAAGATAATACCTAATGTTGAAAGTGTGATGTTTCTGTCGCCACCGTTTGACTTAATAGAACAAGATGTTGCAACAACAGGAATTCTTGCAATTGCGATAACTGCCGCCAAGAATATGTAAATTATAGCGAGTACATAGAATATAAATGCCACTCTTGTAACTTGGGAACCCGCAATCATATCAAGAAGCACTTCAAAATTGAGTTTCATAACAACATCCATAACAACATTGAGAATTGAAACATTCATATCAATATCTTTAAATGGTAAACTTGCTTCAACATGAACAAGTGGTAAGAAGAGCATTCCAATAGGAAGGAAGAGAAGTACCAAACGAACTATTGAAAGTTTTGTACCAACAAATGCGAACTTGATTCTGTCAACTTTCGGTTGCATTTGTACATGTTCTGCTTCTGCCTTGTCAGCATCTTCAGCGAGTCTTTCCTGATGGTTATAATACATAAGATTTACGCCACAACCAGGACAATCTGGTTTAAAATCAGTAAACTTAAGTTTGTAACCACATTTAGGACAGTTAGCCATAACTTTATCACCTATCTAATTAAAATACTATATTATCTTAATTATTATAACACAGTATTTTTACATTTTCAATAAAAATTATAATCTTTTTCAAGATTTTTTATATCAGTTTAAAAATTCTTCATTCAAATTAACTTTGAATGCCTTTGCAAGACTCTTGAAGTTACTATCTGAAATAGACTGCTTTATACCAGCCATAGATTGTACTTGTACAAGAATTTCAGCAGCTTTTTCAATTGTATCCATAAGACCAAAGGTTAAATCAAAATCAACACCTGAACAAAATACACCGTGATGTGCCCAAAGAATTGCATCAAATTTCTTCATAAGTTCTGACGAAGCAATTGCAATTTCTTCACCACCAGGTACCATCCATGGAACAACACCAATACCTTGTGGAAATACTATAGGACATTCCGTCATCATTTCCCAAAGCAAGTGTGTTATAACCTTTGAATCAAGAGGAAAAACAAATGTTATTGCTATAGAGTTAGTTGGGTGTGCGTGGTAAATCACACGATGTTCACCATTAGTTGCTTCTTTTTTTACAGAATGGTTCATAAGGTGTGCCGGCAACTCACTAGTAGGTCTGCCACCACTTTTGAGTCCCCATAAAATTCTATAATTCTCACCTAAATCATCAATTTCAATAATAGCAATATTGTTTTCTTCATCGCCTTTTATATTTGCAAAAAATTTACCACTACCTGAAACTAAAAAATATTCGTTTTTAAGATTTTTCACGGTAGCTCCAATTGGCACAAACTCTTTTGAAAAATCGAGTAATGGTCTTACACTTTCAATTTCCTTTGATTTAATTCTATATGAAAGATTACCACCATTTCTTTCGTGCCATCCCCTTGTATAACCATCATTTGCAATTTTAGAATAATCTTTTACAAATGGAGCATCTGTTACGCGTTTAAACATTTATAATCAACCTCTTGTGCTTAATATATTTTTTTCATATTTTAAAACTTCTTCGTACCATTCATTTCGTGATGGCACATTATTACGATTACAGAATTCTTCCCAAATATCAAAAAGTGGGAGTGTTTTTAATTCTTCTGAAAGTGCAAACATCTTTGTAAAATCGCCTTTATCCTGACACTCTTTTAATACACCGAATGGTGTAAGAAGTGCAAATAAAAGTGCTTTTTGAAGATTTCTTGTACCTATTACCCAAGCCGCAACACGATTTATTGATGCATCAAAGAAGTCAAGACCTATAAATGTTCTTTCGAGTGCATCGCAACGAACAAGTTCTTTCGCCATTTCTTTTAATTCATCTTCAAATGCAACAACATGGTCACTATCCCAACGAACACCGCGTGTTATATGAAGTGCAAGATTTTCAGAGAATAAAAGCATTGACGGAATTTTATCTGAACAAACCTCTGTAGGATGGAAGTGACCATTATCTAAAAGGCACATAACATCATTTTTTGCAGCATAATTCATATAAAATTCGTGAGAACCTACTGTATAAGATTCAACACCTATACCAAATACTTTTGATTCAACTGAATCTACAAGATGTTTTTTATCATACTTAACAGAAAGAATTTCATCAAGTGATTCTTTAAGTCTTTTACGCGGACCTAATCTGTCAGCAGGCACTTCCTTGTATCCGTCAGGAATCCAGATATTATTAAGACAAGTAATGCCTAACTCCTTACCGATATATGCACCGATTTCACGCATTGCTTTACAGTGGTCAATCCAGAAGCGTCTTACTTTTTCATCTGGATGTGAAAGTGTAAGACCATCACTTGCTAAAGGATGGGAGAAAAGAGTCGGGTTAATATCAATACCTAAACCGCGTTCTTTTGCAAAATCAATCCACTTTTGGAAATGCTTTGGTTCTAATTTATCGCGTGAAACATTTTCATCTGTAATTGCATAAATCGCGTGAAGATTTATTTTATGAGTACCAGGAATAAGCTTTAAAGCCATATCAATATCACTCATAAGTTCTTCTGGCGTTCTCGCTTTACCTGGGTAATTACCAGTTGCCTGAATACCGCCTGAAAGTGCATCACTATTTTCAAAGCCACCTACATCATCGCCCTGCCAACAATGCATTGAGATTTTTGTTTTAGTAAGTGTTTCAATTGCTTTTTCAGTATCAACACCAAAAGAAGCATATATTTCTTTAGCAGTTTCGTATCTTGAATTTGTCATTTATTTCACCTTATTTTTTAGAAATTGCAACTTTTGCTTTTTCAACAATATTTTCAGCATCAAGTCCGTAAAGATGTAAAAGTTCAACTGCAGGACCAGATTTACCGAATTCATCATTGACACCAACACGAACAACAGGTACAGGACATTCTTCTGCTACAACTTCTGAAACTGCACTACCGAGACCACCAATAATGTTGTGTTCTTCTGCAGTAACAATGCAACCTGTTTTCTTTGCCGCTTTAATAACTGCCTCGTTATCAAGTGGTTTAATTGTGTGCATATTTATAAGTTCTACAGAAATGCCTTCTGCTTCAAGAGTTTTTGCTGCTTCGATTGCTTCATTTACCATAAGACCAGTAGCAATAATTGTAACATCTGTACCCTCTTTTAATGTAACTGCTTTACCAATTTCAAATTTATAATTTTCATCAAATACTCTCGGTACAGCGAGACGACCAAATCTCATATAAACAGGACCATCGTGCTCTGCCGCCGCAAAAACGGCAGCTCTTGCTTCAATATCATCTGCCGGGTTAATAATAACCATACCAGGAATTGAACGCATTAAAGCGATATCTTCACAACACTGATGACTTGCACCATCTTCACCAACAGAAATACCTGCGTGAGTTGCACCTATTTTTACATTGAGATGTGGGTAGGCAATAGTATTTCTTACCTGTTCAAATGCTCTGCCTGCCGCAAACATTGCGAATGTACTTGCAAATACTGTAAAACCAGTTGTTGCAAGACCACCTGCAAGGCTCATCATATTTGATTCTGCAATACCTGTATCAAAAAATCTTTCAGGGAAAGCCTTTTTGAAGGCACCTGTTTTTGTTGCGGCTGCAAGGTCAGCATCAAGCACCACAACATTTTTATTTTTTTCACCAAGCTCAACTAATGCTTTACCATAAGCATCACGAGTTGCGGTTTTAATTACTTCAGCCATTTTTATGCCTCCAATTCCTTTAATTTTGCATCAAGCTCTGCCATTGCTTCTGCATATTGTTCTGCATTTGGTGCAGAGCCATGCCAACTAACCTGATTTTCCATATATGAAACGCCTTTACCTTTTGTACTCTTCTGAATAATAGCAGTTGGTTTACCTTTACATTCACGAGCTTTTTTGAATGCAGTTTCAATATCGTCAAAATTATGAGCATCAATTTCAATTACATTCCAACCGAATGCTACAAATTTTTCTGGAATCGGATATGGTGAGTTAACTTCTTCAACACTACCATCTATCTGTAAATTGTTGTTATCTACAATAGCAACTAAATTATCAAGTTTTTTAGCAGAAGCGTACATTGCCGCCTCCCATACCTGACCCTCCTGAATTTCACCATCACCTAAAATAGTGTAAACTCTGAAAGCATCGCCTTTAAGCTTTGAACCTAAAGCCATACCACAAGCAGCAGAAATACCCTGACCGAGTGAGCCTGTACTTATATCTACACCTTCTAAGTAACGCATACTTGGGTGTCCTTGTAATTTAGAGCCGACTTTTCTTAAAGTTTTTAAATCTTCAACAGGGAAAAATCCTCTGTGTGCCATAACAGAATAAAGTGCAGGTGCTGCGTGACCTTTTGAAAGAACAAAACGGTCTCTTTCTTCCATTACTGGTTTTTCTGGGTCAATATTCATCTCTTTGAAATAAAGATATGTAAGTGTTTCGGCTATCGACAAAGAACCACCTGGATGACCTGATTTTGCATTGAATGTACCTTCAATAATGCCTTTACGAACTTTTGTAGCAATTACAGAAAGCTCTTTTTTGGATGTATTATCCATTGTTTTTCCCTCCGTTTATATTTATTGGTTAATATAATTTTTTTCTAAATAATTTATAAAATCTGCTACTGCACCCTTGTTACAGTGACAAGCAACATATTCTACAAGTGATTTTATATCGCTAGGTGCCTGACCACAACATGCGGGATGACTTACAGTTTTAAGCATCGGAACATCGTTATAGTAATCACCTATTGCACCGATATTTTCTTTTTCTATTCCTAAAATTTCTGCAAGACGCATAACACCCTTGCCTTTATCAACATCTTTTGCCACAACCTCAACAGTTAAAAGTGAACTTCTGAAAGTATTACAAAGAGGTTTTATATCTTCTTTATTAAAGAATTCAAGAACTTTTTTAAGTGTATGTGGAAAACCAAAGAAAATGATTTTACCCCAGTTACCACTTGGTACTTCATCTAAGCTTTTACATACGGTATTATCAAGATTATCTACCCACGACATTATGTAACCGAAAAGCTTTGGTTTCACATGGTAAATCATATCATCAGTAAAAACAGAAACCTCTGCTTGTTTTATTAAAGAAGAACATTCTTTAATTTTTTCTTCTGTTTCTTTACTTACTCCTGTAAAGCTTAACATTTTATTAGTTTTAAAATCGTAAATACCTGCACCATTTAAGAACAAAGCAGGAGTTTCAATTCCCAATTTTTTATAATGTGGTGTAAGCGACTGTAAATTTCTGCCCGAACAAAGAGTGAAGTAACCGCCATTGTCGACATACTCTTTAATCTTAGTTTTATTTATTTGTGGCAATCTTCTTAATTTATTATTGAGTGTTCCGTCAATATCTGAAACAAGAAGCCATTTTGAATAATTTGCCGACATTACTTAATTCTCCTTAAAAAGTCCTCAAAATAATCGGGTAATTCCGATGAAAACTCAAGATATTCCTTTGTTATAGGGTGTATAAAACCCAAAACTGCTGCGTGAAGGCACTGACCTTCTAATCCATAAGTTTTTTTAGGGTTACCGTAAACCGCATCACCCGCAACAGGTGTTCCCCTGTGAGAAAAATGAACTCTTATCTGATGGGTTCTACCAGTTTCGAGTATAACTCTTAAAAATGTAAAACCATTAAAGCGTTCAATTACTTCGTAGTGGGTAATTGCTTCTCTTGAATTTTTAGTTGTAACGGTCTGTTTTTTTCTATCTACAGGGTGTCTCCCTATAGGAAGATTTATTGTACCTTTATCATCTTTGATATTGCCGACTATAACTGTACGATATTCGCGTTTAAATGAATGGTCTTTTATTTGTTCTGCTAAGCCAATATGTGCCAAATCTGTTTTTGCAACAACTAAAAGTCCACTTGTATCTTTGTCAATTCTATGTACAATACCAGGACGGATTACGCCATTTATACCAGAAAGAGAATCACCACAATGGTAAAGTAACGCATTAACAAGTGTTTTGTCGTAATTACCAGCCGCAGGGTGTACAACCATTCCTTTTGGTTTATTTACAACAAGCAAATATTCATCTTCATAAGGGATTTCAAGTGGTATATTTTGAGGTTCTAAAGAAAGTGTTTTAGGGTCGGGAATTTCAACACTTAAAATATCGCCTGATTTTACACTCTCACTTTTTTTAGCAATTTTTCCATTAAGTAAAATTTTCTGTTCTTCTAAAAGATTCTGAACGGCACTTCTTGATAAATCACTATACAAAACAGAAATTGCTTTATCTACTCTGAATCCCTGTACCTCATCGGTAGCAATCAGTTCAATCTGTTTCATTTTCTGCCACCGTTTCTTCCTTTAAAAATTCATTTTCATTTACCGACTTTGAATTTTTACCATCTTTTATAATATCTACAATAAGATAAATCATTAAAACAAATGCACCAACAGTAATAAGGCAATCTGCAAAATTGAAAACTGCAAAATTTACAAATGTTGGTTCTATATAATCAACAACATAATTGAGTCTTATTCTGTCAATTATATTACCTATACCACCTGCAATCATCAAAAGTAATGTAAAAGTCACCAGTTTTGATTTATTCTTTTGTGAAACAAGAAAATAAACTGTAACACCTAAAAGAATAATTGAAATAACAGTAAGCAAGGCTGTATGTGTTGAAAACGAACCGAAAACTGCACCCGTATTTTCAACATAACGAAAACGGATAAAACCTTCAATAAATTCTACAACACCTACTGGCTTTAAATATTCAATTACAAAATATTTTATTATCTGGTCAATGCCAACAAGTGACAAAACAAAGATAACACTTAATATAATTGACATTTTTTACTCCTATCTTCTTCTGAAAAATCCTCTTTTTGATGATTCGTCAGAATCATCACCCTCATCGTTTTCCTCTACAATTTCAACTGCATTTGCTTCTTCATCATTTTGTGCTGCTAAAAAGTCAAGGTAAGCAGAGTCAACAGTCACTCTGTTACTTGGTCTTTTTATTGCATTAGTATTTGGTTGAACAGATGAAAATGAAAACGCACCGACATCCTGATCTTTTTCCATACCATCAAAGTCATCAACAAACTCTAAACTATCTGTATTATCAAAGAAACTTAAAGGAAGATCTGTTTTAACAACTAATTCGCCATCCTGAGTAAGCATTTCTTCGTCAACTTCCATTAAATCATCTTTATTTTCACTTGAGAAGTATTCGAGTGCTGCTTTTCTTTCATCTTCTTCCCACTGTTCTTTTGTGATTTCAATATCTTCTGGTTCTGCAAAATCTGTTGCAGAAAGCCCTTCAGCTTCAGGAATCCTTATTTCAATTTGCTCTTCAACCAAATCTTCAAGATTTGCTTCTACATCAGCATTTATCTCAAAAACATCTGGCTCTTTAATGAATGTAACAGACTCTACTGCTTCTTGTGGATTTTCTTTTATTTCTTCTTTAATCGCATTTACTTCTGCTCTTAATTCTAAAACTTCGTCTTTTACATCTTCCTGAGTGAAAACTTTATTTTCTGCTTCAATCTCAGGTAATACAATTTGTTCTGGTTCTTGCTGTTTTACTTCGTCTTCAATTTTCTTTGCTTCTTCATCAGCTAAATCAGGAAGCTTTGAAATCAATTCAATATGTGCTTTGTATTGACTAAGAATCTCTGACTTAAATTGTGCAACTTCTTTTTTGAGCATATCGTAATGAAGTGATTCACTTGTCATTGTTCTTGTAGCGGCACCCATTCTGTCTTTTGCAGTTGAATTCGCCTCTAACAAAATACTTTGTGCTTCCTCTTTAGCTTTTCTTATTATATCCTGAGCTTTATCTCTCGTCATTGAAAGAAGAAGTTCAGAGTCTGCAATCGCTTGTTTTTCTGCATCACTTTTAATAAGGTCTGCTTCACTTTTTGCTGCCGCTAATACTGCCTGAGCTTCACTTTCCGCATCTGCAACAGAATTTTTTGCATCACGCACAATAATGTCTGCGGCTCTTTGAGCGCTTACAACTGCACTTTTAATTTCTTCTTCTTCCTTCTTGAATTTTTCAAGACGGTCTGCAAGAAGCCCTACTCGTCTTACAAGTTCACCATTTTCGTGAAACATCTTTGTATAGTTTGCCGCAACTTCAGCAAAAAAATCATCAACATCGTCTGCTTTATATGCGTTGCGACCTGCAGTTTTAAATTCATATTCTTTTAATTGTGATGGTGTCATCATAATTTAGTTACCCGCTTCCATATTTTTCTATTCACATAAAATTAACTTTAATCAGTTCCCAAAATACATCCCTGTATTTTCAAGTTCATCTATTAAATCGCCAGAAATATCAACATTATAAGGTGTAATAATGTATGTATTATTAGCAACCTTTTTAATTTGACCACCGTTTGCATAAGCAACACCTGAAAGGAAGTCAATAAGTCTTCTTGCAGTGTCACGGTTTGTGCCCTCAAGATTTAATACAACTGTTCTTTTATCATTAAGATTATCTGCAATACCTGAAGCATCATCAAATCTTTCAGGTTTTGATAAAACAACCTGTAACTTTGCAGTTGTGTGGATATTAACAATTTTTGATGGGTCTTCTGCCTCTACAGGCTGAATTCGTCTTTGTGGTCTTGTACTTGGTCTTTCCTGACGATAAGAGTCCTCTGTCGATCTCATACTTCTTTGATTTTGATAAGAAGGAACAGCCTCTTCCTCAACCATTTCTTCATCATCAAAAGTTTCGTAATCGTCTTCTCCAAAAAGTTTGCCGAAAATGTTTTTAAAATCCATTTTAGTATCCTCCATAGTTTTATTATTTGTATATTCTTGCTCCATATATAAGAGAGCCAATTCTTACTAAATTTGCACCACATTCAATGGCTATTTCATAGTCCCCTGACATACCCATTGAAAGTATTTCCATATTAAAGTTTTTATATTTCTTTTCTTTAATATCGTTAAAATATTGTGACATTGTAATAAAATATTCTTTTAACTCTTTTTCATTGTCGCAAATAGGTGGAATTGTCATAATTCCTTTTACATTTAAGTTCGGGAGTTCTGAAATTTTACTAAGCGACTCAAGAAATGCCACTTTGTCAAATCCTGTTTTACTTTCTTCACTACCTATATTCACTTCAAGAAGAATATCTGAAACAATCGAATTGTTTACTGATTGTTTTGAAATTTCTTCTGCTAAATGAACGCTATCGACTGATTGAATCATATCTACCAAAGGAACAATTTTTTTCACCTTATTGGTCTGAAGATGTCCTATCAGATGTTTTTTAACTTTTTCAAGATGAAGCTCATCTTTTTTCGAAAGGAATTCCTGAACCTTGTTTTCGCCAATCAAATCAATTCCGCAATTATCAATAGAATAATTGATATATTCTACAGGAACAGTTTTTGTAACCGCCATAAGTTTTATATCTTCATAACTTCTACCTGATTTAACTGCCGATTCAGAAATGTTTTCGCGTATGAGTTTGAGATTTTCAGATATTGACTTACATCTGTCATCATCAAACGAGTTTATTATCATACATCTCAACCCCCTTAGTAACAACTTCATCGTAAAGTCTTATATATCCCCATTCTCCTTCTGGGTTATCAACTATTGAATAATCACCATCGTTATAAGCAATATGCACTTTTCTGAAATCTATGAGATTACCACTCACAACATAAACACCTGTCTGCCCATCAACTGTTCTTATAGCAGAATTTTTGATTTTGTAGCCTGTGTGTTCTTCAGTTATCAACTGAACATCTTCTATTCTGAAATCTGCAAGGGCATCATTCATAAGATTACATTTAATAATTACAAGTGTTTTCTTTTCAGTACGGTCACCAATTTTGTAAATTGTACCCTTTAATTTTTCAACACCTGAGTAAGGGAAATTTATAAATATATCTGCGTTATCTTTCAAGTCGATTGTTTCATCTGTATCTATTGAGCAAAGTATATACCAGTCAAAGCTACTAACTGTTCTTCCGACAACATCGCTTTTTACTTCCTGTGGTTTTGAATTTATTGCTTTTTCAATATCTGTTGTTGCAAGCTCATTTATTTTAGTAAAATCTATTGTGTTTTCGTAACCATCGGCACCTTTTAAATAATAACCTGCTCTTTCGCTTTTAACTTCACTATAAGCAGTTTTCTTTGCCTGTAGTGTCTGCAATTCAGTTGTAAGAGCATTTATTTTATCATTAAGATTAAGGACTTCACCAGTAGAAATCTGTTTACTTGTTATGAAATTTCCGAAAGAATTTATAGATTCATTTGCTTTAGTAAAATCACCTGTATCAATACTATCAAGATAATCTGAAAGCTTTGTTTCTATTTTTGATGAAAGCGAATGAACATCTACTGCTTGTATATTTGCCTGACCCGCTAAAGTGTTATAATGTTCAAGTTCTTCTGTTATTTCAGAAATTCTTAAATAAGTTTGTGCGTCTTCATCTGTTTTAAAAATCATTGAAACAGTATCACCTTTTGCAACTCGTTGTGCATTATCGGCAAATGAAATTGTTGTGCCCTTTGCAGAATTTACAATATACTGTTCGTCACGCACCACAAAGCATTTTGTATTTATTGTTTTATAAACTGTTTCGCTCATTGCTATCTGTGTTTCGATTTCTGCTTTAGAAATAGAAACTAACTGACTTATAACATAAGAAAGGAAAAAAACTGCCACGAGTCCCGCTATAACTAATTTCACTCGTCTGTCACGCATTGTTTCATTCTCCTTTCAAAAATTTTTCTACTAAATTGTCTGTTTCACAAAAAAGTTCATTCAAATCATTATATAAATCAGGGTAAACCCAATTTATTTTTTCATTTCTGTTAAACCAGGTAAGTTGCCTTTTTGCATATCTTCTTGTTGATTGCTTTAAATGTAAAAGACACTCTTCTAAAGTTTTCTCGCCATCTATAAATGGTTTTAATTCTTTGTAACCAATTGCATTTACTGCTGTCTGTGATGGGTGCTTCAAGAAAAATTCTTTTGTTTCTTCTAAAAGTCCCGTGTCACACATTATATCAACACGCTTATTTATTCTTTCGTAAAGTTTTTCACGGTCTTTATAACTTATGCCAATATATAAAGGCTCGTAAGGGCTTTCGTTTTCGTGAGAGGATTTATTCTGCTCGGTTAAATTTTTACCGGTAAGCCGATAAATTTCTATTGCTCTTATAACTCTCACTTCATTATTCGGGTGAATTTTTTTCGCCGCTTCACTATCTACAGAAAGTAATTCATTATAAAGTTTTTCTATTCCGTATTCGTTTAATTCTTTATAAAGTTCTTCACGCACTTCTTTTGAATTGGCGTTATCAAAAAACTCTGTGTTGTTTATGAAAGAATCAATATAAAGTCCTGTACCGCCTACTAATATAGGAGTTTTATTTCTTGAAACAATATCATCCACTACTTTTTTCGCATCACTGCAAAACGAAGCAACGCTATATTCAGTTTCAGGATTAACAAAACCTATTAAATGATGTTTTACACCTTGCATCTCTTCTTCTGTAGGTTTTGCAGTTGCAATATTCATATCTTTATAAATTTGCATTGAGTCGCCCGATATAACTTCACCATTGAATTTTTTTGCAAGGTGAATACCGAGTGCAGTTTTACCAGAAGCGGTAGGTCCGACAACTACTATTATTTTTGTTTTTCTCATTAAACTATCCTTTTGAACTGTTTTTCAAGCTCTCTTTTAGTAATTTCCACCATTACAGGTCTGCCGTGCGGACAGTAACGGATATCTTCTCTTGAAAGTAAATCTTTTACAAACTTTTCAATTTCAACATCTGTTGTTGTGTTACCCGCTTTTATTGCGGCTCTGCAAGCCATTGAATGATAAATCCAATCTAACTTTTCAGGTATTACCATTTTAGAATTTGTAGAAAGATAACTTGCAATTTCAGTTATTATTGCAGAAATATCTTCATCAACAAGTTCAGTAGGACACGCATTCACTTTAATACATCTGTCACCGAAATCTGATACCTCGTAACCCACTTTATATAAAAGCTCCGTATTTTCAAGAACTGCATTATATTCGTCAGGTGACAATGAAACTGTAACAGGAACTAAAAGCATCTGTTGGAAAGACTTCCGTTGTTCTTTGAATTTTTCAAACAACATTCTTTCGTGTGCCGCATGCTTGTCTATCATAAGAAGTTTATTTTCAAGTTCTACAAATATATATGTTTTAAACGCTTCACCAACAATTCTGAAGTCGGGAATAGTTGTTACTTCTTCAGTTACAATTTCTTCTTCAAAAGTTTCAGTTTCAACCTCAACTTTTGAAACCTCTGGTTTTTCTGTTGAAGAAGCAACACTTATATTTTTCACAGAAAGATTAAATTGCTTTTTATCACTATTTACATATTCATCTTTAAGAAAATCAAGTGTTTCTGTTTCTTTCGAATTAAATACAAGCTTTGTTTCTGCTTTTTCTTTTACAACAGTTTCCGGTACCGGAGTGGTAAGAGATTGTTCTCTCATAAATGATTTACCAACTATTGTAAAGTTTTTTTCTTTTGGTTCTTCTGAAATTTTTACAGGTTCGTTTTTTGCTTTTTCCTGTTTAATTTCTGTTTCAGTTATTTTTAACTGTTCGCCTTTTATTGCTTCAGGCATAAATGCCTTTGCAGTAGAAAATGTAGCTTTTGGTCTTGTATCCTGAGTTAAAGCATTGAGTGCTGCACCATAAACTGCATCAAACACTTTCTTTTCCTCAAAAAATCTTACCTCTGTTTTGGCAGGGTGTACATTAACATCTACTGCAGAAAACGGAAGATTTATAAAAATAACACAAGTCGGAAATTTACCTGACATCATTGAGTTTTTATAAGCGGTTTCAAGTGCAGTAATACACATAGGACTTTTAACATATCTACCATTCACAAAAAAGTGCTGACCACTTCTGCTACCTCTAGAAGAAGTTGGTTTACCCGCAAAGCCTGTAACTTTTATACCATTACCCTCATACTCTGCATAAAGTAAACCTTCGGTATATTCTTTACCGAATACTGCATAAACTGCAGATTTCAAATCACCATCACCTGGCGTAGAAAAGTTGAGTTTACCATCTCTTATAAATTTAAAAGATATACTGGGGTAAGAAACTGCGATTTTTTCTAAAATCGCCGCAATATAGTTACCCTCCTGAACATCCTTTTTCAAGAATTTCATTCTCGCTGGAATGTTGAAAAATAAATCTCTTACTATAAGAGTTGTACCGACAGGGCAACCCGCTTCTTCAAGCTCTATCTCTTCGCCACCGAAAATTTTAAAAGATGTTCCTATTTCCTCATTTTCTGTTCTTGTAAGAAGTTCAACCTTTGCAACCGCCGAAATTGATGGTAATGCTTCACCACGAAAACCTAAAGTACTTATACTGTCTAAATCGTCTGCCGAATTTATTTTGCTTGTAGCGTGACTTAAAAAGGCTTTTCTTACATCATCTTTTTCTATACCACAACCATTATCAGTTACTCTTATGTAAGTTTTGCCACCATTTTTTATTTCAACAGTAATATTTTTAGCACCCGCATCAATTGAGTTTTCTAAAAATTCTTTAATTACGGAAGATGGGCGTTCTACTACTTCACCTGCCGCTATTAAATCTGCAATATTTTTGGGTAACACATTTATTCTTGGCACAGTAAACGCCCCCTTTCATAACAATTTCAATTATATATTTTCTGCTTCTTTCTGAAGCTCAAAAAGTTTAGTTAATGCTTCAATAGGTGTAAGTGTATTTACATCTATGTTTTTAACTTTTTCAATAAATGTTTCTTTACCACTTGAAGAGAAAGAAAGCTGAAGTTCCTCTGGTTCTTCTGTTTCTACAACCTTTGGTGCAACACCTAAATTAACTCTTTGTTGTTCCTCTAATGATTTTAAAATCACCTTTGCATTTTCAACAACTGTTTTTGGAATACCCGCAAGTTTTGCAACTTCTACACCATAACTACCGTCAGCGGCACCTTTTACAATTCTTCTTAAAAATGTAATATCATCACCGCGTTTTTTTACTGATGTATTGTAATTCTTAACACCATCAACTGAATTTTCGAGCTCTGTCAATTCGTGATAGTGAGTAGCAAAAAGTGTTTTTGCACCTATTTTCTTTTTATCGGCAGTATATTCTAAAACTGCTCTTGCAATACTCATACCATCAAAGGTTGAAGTACCACGACCAATTTCATCGAACACAATAAGGCTTTTTGCAGTTGCATTCTTTAAAATATCAGCTACTTCGGTCATTTCAAGCATAAATGTTGACTGACCTTGTGACAAGTCGTCTGACGCTCCTACACGAGTGAAGATTTTATCTACAATACCGATTTTAGCACTACTTGCAGGAACAAAGCTACCAATTTGTGCCATTAACACAATTAAAGCAACCTGTCGCATATATGTAGACTTACCACCCATATTAGGACCGGTTATAATCGCACTCCTGTAATCACCACAATCGAGGTGTGTGTCATTCGGTACAAATGGTGCACCGCCGAGCATAAGCTCAACTACAGGGTGTCTGCCATCTTTTATTATAACATCATCAGATGTGTCAACAGTCGGTCTTACATAGTTATTTGTAACCGCAGTGTAAGCGAGTGAACAAAGAACATCAAGTCTTGCAACTGCTTTACCAGTTACGCGAACTCTTTCAAGCTCGTTTGCAATCTTTGAACGAATTTCTGAAAACAATTCAAATTCGATTCTTACAATTCTTTCCTGTGCACCTAACACTTTTGACTCAAGTTCTTTTAATTCCTGAGTAATATATCTTTCGCAATTTGCGAGAGTCTGTTTTCTTATATAATTCTCTGGCACTAAATCTTTAAATGAATTAGTAACCTCTATATAATATCCGAATACTCGGTTATAGCCTATTTTAAGTTTTTTAATACCTGTCTTCTCTTGCTCTGACTGTTCAACGGCTGTTAAATAACCTTTACCATTTTCAACAATATCGTGAAGAGAATCAAGTTCTTCGTTATAGCCTTTTCTTATCATTCCACCCTCTCTTACACTGAGTGGTGGCTCGTCAACTATTGCGGAATTTATAAGAGAATTCACATCCTCCAATAAATCTATTTCTTCATATATCTCATTAAGCATTTTTGACTTGACAGTCGAAAGTGATGCTTTAATACCCTGAAGCTTGTCAATAGTAAGACTTAATGTACGAAGCTCTTTTGCGTTTGCTGTACCATAAACTATTCTTGTCATAATTCTTTCTAAGTCATACATATCTGAAAGAAGTGACATTTCAGTATCTAAAAGAATAGTGTTGTTTGTAAGCTCTTCTACTGCATTTTGTCTTGCAGAAATAAGAGAATAGTTAAGAAGTGGTTGTTCAACCCAGTTTCTTATAAGGCGTTTACCCATAGCAGTTTTAGTGTGGTCAAGCACCCACAAAAGACTGCCTTTCTTCTCGCGTCTTATCTGTGTTTCTGTAAGCTCTAAGTTTCTTCTTGCTGTTAAGTCCAAATTAAGGAATTTATCTGCACCAAAAAACTCAACCTCGTTAATATTTTCGAGTTTTGTTTTTTGTGCATTTTCTAAATAGTTAAGTGCAGAGCCGAATGCTAAAAGTAACGCGTTATTTCTGTTAAACTCTGCAAATTCTTCTGAATTTTCATCTATGTGTGAAACAACCGCATTTTTGCAGAGTGTTTCATTGTAATCGTCATCACTTAAAACCTGATATCTTGCAGATAATCTGTCTTTAACAAAATTTACAATTTCTTTTATTGATGACGCATATTTGTTAAGCAAAACTTCGCTTGGGTCAAAGCAACCCAACTGATTCATAAGACGAGCCGCATCTGTAGCATCATTAAACGAATCAAGATGAACTTCACCTGTTGAAACATCAACAAATGCCGCACCACAGGATTTGTCGGTAATATAAACAGATGCTAAAAAGTTGTTTTTACCTTCGTCAAGCATACTGCTTTCAATTACTGTACCTGGTGTTACAATTCTTACAACATCTCTTTTAACAATGCCTTTAGCAGTTGCCGGGTCTTCAACCTGTTCACAAATTGCAACCTTGTAGCCGCGTGACACGAGCTTTGCTATGTAGGTATCGGCGCTATGGAAAGGAACACCACACATCGGCGCCCTTTCCTCCTGACCACAATCTCTGCCTGTAAGGACCAATTCAAGTTCTTTAGATGCAATTTTAGCATCATCAAAGAACATCTCGTAAAAGTCACCTAATCTGAAAAACAACAGAGTATCGGCATATTCTTTTTTTATCTGAAAATATTGCTCCATCATAGGAGAGAGACCAGCCATACTACACCTCAACCAAAATATGAATAAATTTTAAAAATGATTATTAGTGACAACCACCACAAGTTGAACAACTACCACCACAAGAATGTTCGTGTGCAGGTTCGCAAGTTGCTGGGTCTTGTCCGTCAATGCAAAGAGCAAGAATTGACATAATTTCGTTCATCATATCATCAATAGCAGTTTTTGCTGCTTCAAACTTAACCATATTAGCATTAAGCATTACTGCACGATAGAGTTCTTCGAATTCTTTACCGTAATTTTCCATTACTTTTTCGTCAGCTTCTTCGCCTTTTGCAGCTTCTTGCTGATAGTTGAGCTGAACAAGGTTAATTTTACCGATAAGGTCGTTTAATTCCTTGTCTGCATCATTTGCTTTTTTTGCTTCATCAAAAGCTTTGTAGCGTTCGTCAGCTTGAATAGCTGCACCTAATTGTCTTGTAAGTTCGATAACACTCATTGTTATACTTCCTTTCTTTTATAAAAAATTTCACAATGAAACATTGTTTACATGGTAAATGATTTAATTATACGCTTATGCTAGAACTCTCCACCACGCTTACGCGCGGTCCCCCTCTCTTCGCAAGAGAGGTAATTATTCTTTTGTAAGCTCTTCCTGAACTTTGAGAAGTTCCATAAACCATTTTGTTTTTTCTTCTTTTGTTATTTCATCAGGTAAATCGGCTGCTTTCGTTCCTTTTCGTTTTGAGTAAATGAATGTGAACATAGAACCATATTTAACAGTCTTAACAAGAGAAACAGTATCTAAAAACTCCTCATAAGTTTCACCTGGAAAACCTACAATAATATCGGTTGTAATATCTATACCAGGAATTTTCGCTTTTGCGTAGTTTACTAAATCAAGGTAATGTTCTCTTGTATATTTTCTGTTCATTTCTTTTAAAATTCTATTGTTTCCAGATTGAACAGGTAAATGCAAATGACCACAGAAATGCTTTGAAGAAGCCAGAACATCAATAAGCTCTTTTGTACAATCTTTCGGGTGAGATGTCATAAAATCGAAAGTATAATCACCCTCTATTTTATCTAATCTTCTCACGAGTTCTGAAAAGTTAATTCCATTCTCTAAGCTTTTGCCATAAGAATTAACATTCTGACCTAAAAGAGTTATTTTTTTGTAACCTTGTTTTATTAAATCTTCTGCCTCTTTTAAAACAACATCTGCCTCACGGCTACGCTCTCTGCCTCTTACATAAGGTACTACACAATAAGAACAGAAATTGTCGCAACCATACATAATAGGAAGCCACGCATTTTCACCACTATCGCGTTCATTAGGCATACCCTCTGCAATTACACCGTCACACTCTTCAATAGAGAAAACGCGTTTCTTGGTTTTAAAAACCTTAAAGAGCAACTCAGGCAATTTATGAAGTGCGTGAGTACCGAAAACAAGATTAACATAAGGGTAACTGTTTTTGATTTTTTCTGCTATATGGTCTTGTTGCATCATACAACCACAAAGACCAATTACTAAATTTGGGTTTTTCTTTTTGAGAGTTTTTAACGCTCCTACATTACCGAACACTCTGTCTTCTGCGTGTTCACAGATTGCACAGGTGTTATAAATAATTATGTCAGCACTTTCGAGCTCCTCAGTCATTGAATAACCCATCTCTATAAGCTGACCTTTTATGTGCTCACTATCAGCGACATTTCCTTGACAACCATAAGTGTGAACAAATGCTTTTGGAGTTCCCCCCTGAAATCTTGATTTAACTATATTTTTTACTTTTTTCTTGTATTCGTTTTGTTCCTGAAGTTCTGTTTCTGGAACGAAAAAATTATTTTTCTGCAAATTTATTAACTACCTTTCAGAATGATGCAGTGTTAAGAAAACCTAAAATATCAAGGTAAACCTTTTCATTCGCTTCTTCATTTAAAATTTCGTGACGCATAGCAGGATAAATTATAACCTCTGGCTCGTGCCCTGCCGCTATAAGACTATCAGCACAAGCAACCGGTGCTTTACCATTAAACCCGATTGGGTCCTCACCACCTGAAATTATGAGAATAGGGAGCCCTACCCTTACAGATGCCGGCCACAGCTTATCACTTGCAAGAAGTGTAATTGAACCTAAATCTCTCATACCCGCAACTGTCAACTCAATTCCACAAAGTGGGTCATTAGCATATTCCTCTACATTCTTTTTGTTATAACTCAACCAGTCCAAGTCTGAAGTTTTGTCTTTAATACCCATAGAAGAAATTTTATTTAAAGCACCCGCCATAATTTTATTTCTTGTTCTAGGACCAAACTTCTGTGTTAAATCTCTTAAAGTATTTATACCAAACTCAAGCCCTGCAGGTGCCTGACCTGTACCACAGATAATAAGACCAGATAAATCTTCTGAGAATGTACCAGCGTAAACCCTCGCACAGAATGAACCCATACTGTGACCAAATAAATAATATTTCAAGTCAGGGTAACGCTTGTGCATAATGTTATAAAGAATATGCATATCATCAACAAAGCGGCGGAAGCCATCTTCTTCTGCAGTAAAGCCTAAATCTTCAGGTGAAGAAACAGATTTACCATGCCCCAAATGGTCGTTACCACAAACAATGTAACCCTTTTCTGCTAAAAATCTTGCAAAATGGTCGTAACGGTCAATATGTTCACTTACACCGTGAGCAATCTGAAAAATACCAATTGGCTCTATACTGTCATCTGCCCAGATTAAAGCACGAATTTTATTAACACCTGTTGAAGAATTGTAATATGCTTCCTTTTTGATAATTGCCATAGTTTGTTACCCCTTTCAGAAATCTTGATAGTGCATTGTGCGAATATTAAAAAGAGTAATAAATTCAACATTCGAGTTGTAAACTTTTGTATGTTTTTTACTCTAAAAACACAAAAAATCGCATAATCCCACAATTAAAAATATAATACCATATATGCAATTAAATTTCAATATTAAAACACTATATATTTGTATATTTTTATAATTTTTTTCGCACTTCTCTACAATATATGGCAAGGTGTTTTCCGTTAAATTCAAAATACACTTGCAGAAACCGACAAATTGTGATAAAATAAAAAAAGATTGTTTTTAGAAAGGTGCGTTCACGCACCGAAACGGAGGTAACCTATGACTACTACCGAATTCAATTCGAACTCAAAAGCAGTTATTGTCGGACTTACAGACACAGGTGAGCAAATCCCTGCTGCATCTGGCAGAATTTCAACACAACCTGGTACTGCACTTGAAATTCTTGAACTCTCAAAAGATGCTGAAAAGAATGCAAATCTCATTTCAAAAGTGACTCGTTCTGGCCACACATCAACTATTGAGCACACCGTATTCAATTTGGCTTTCCAGAATGTTTCAGTTCTTGTTGAGCAATTTGTAATAGAATTCAGACTTGCATCATTCACAGTAAAATCAAGAAGATATGTAGATTTTGGTGAACTTGGTTACTTTATTCCTAAGTTCCAATCAAAATCAGTTCAGGATAAATACATAGAGCATATGAATTATCTTTATGATGAATACCGTCAATTTATTGATGCTGGTATCCCTAAAGAAGATGCTCGTTTTATTCTTCCGTATTCACTTTACAGTAACTTCTATTGCACACTTAACGCAAGAGAACTCGTAAATATGCTTTATGCTATGATTTATGGCAGAGGTGCTTCTTTCCCTGAAATTAAAAACTTAGGTCTTTCACTTTATGAACAAGCTAAAAAGTTGACACCTGGTATTTTCACAGATTTCGAAACACGCCGCCCTGCTATGCAGGATGTTCCTCGTTTTTCTTATAAAAGAGATGAGTCTCTTGTTGAGAGTGAGGAAGCAGTTGAGCTTCTCAACTACACACCTGATGCTTCAAAATGTGTTGCAAGAGCTGCTCTTATTGAGTCTTTAGGCTTACCTACAGCACAGGTTGAAAACATCATAAATGATGAAAAAGAATGTGCTAAAATCATTAAAGAAGTTATAAATTCAAAAAGACAAAGACCTCTCGAAGCAGTTACATTCACATTCAGAATAAACAATGTTTCACTCTCTTGTCTTACACACTTTGCCCGTCATAGAATTCAATCAATAGGAATTCCTTCTCTTACACTTACTAACAGAAGAAGATTTATTTTACCTGAAACAATTATTAAGAAGCCTGAACTTTTAGAACGTTATAAAATAGCATTCCAAAAAACTGCTGATCTTTATGATAATTTAAAAGAACAAGGTATAAGTGATGGTCTTTTAGCTTACATTCAATTAAGCGGTAACACTGTTGATTTTGTTACAACTATCAATGGTAGAGAATTACTTTTATTTATGAAGTTGCGTTCTTGCAACCGTGCTCAATGGGAAATAAGAGATTTTGCAGTTGATATGCTTAAAAAACTCCGTAAAGCAGACCCGACTATATTTAATTTCTATGGACCTAGTTGTTTTGTAAACAAATGTACAGAAGGTGCTATGACTTGTGGTCAGGCAGCAGAAATCAAAGAAATTTTCAAAGAACTTTAATAAACACCTCGAGGCACTATGTTTCTTTTTTTGAAACATAGTGCCTCGATAATTTTCGGATATTTTAAGAAATTTTCGAAAAATTTCTTAAAATATCCAG
>JAZRSC010000009.1:0-32271 GCA_045651285.1 Acutalibacteraceae bacterium | reverse complement strand
GATGAGATTCTGCTCATCGGGTTTAGTGTTGTCGTCCAAGTTTTACACTCAGACGTTTTTTGTTATTTTAGTTTCTGCTCTATACACATAACAAACGACTCTATAAAATCCAAATCATTCTGGTGGGTACGCTTTTTTGGACCTTTAGTTCTGTTTCCTGCCATACGTTCTTTTTTGCTGATATGACGAGTAAAAAGCAAATTATCAATATTAGCATCCGTGTAAATAAGTCCATTCTGATTAAGTGCTTTTCCACCTTTGCCAAGCACAAGAGCGGCGAGTCCGTAGTCTTGTGTGACAATTACATCACCTTTTTCGGTTAGATTTGCTATAGCCGAAAAGAATTGAACCCCGTACGCCTAAAATTCAAATCTTTCGGCACATTAAGCCGTTTTTTGTCTTGTTATACGCCAGTATGACTGCGCCAAAGAAACACCTTACTGCACCAAAATCTTTACAATTTTAGGTGCGAGCAGTTTTGTAAGACAAAAAATTTTCAATAACAAGGAAAAACTCGCAGGAATACTGTCGTATTTCAAGAGTTTTGACTCTGTTAGTGGGAATTTTTGTCTTCCAAAACCGTGCGGTGTTCAATCCTTTTCGGCTATTTGCAATCAGCAGAGTCTGCACCCTTATCAACGACGATAGTTTTTACGCCGTCTTTTTCAATTGAGTGGGTGTTGTCGCAGACTATTATGCACTCGAATCCACGCTCTTTTGCTGTATTTACAGTAATATCTACAACGGGACACGCATCGGCATCAATTATTATTTTCATAACTTACCTCAATTAATCTTGACTAAAAATGTAACGGAGAAGTCTTGCCAATGGGCAGTAACATAGGTTTCACCTTTGGCTTTGGGAGTTATTTTATCTCCATCAACAGATATGATACTTTCATCAAAATCCGTAAGGGTTATACCTTTTTTCACTTGCTTATCATCCTTGTTGCCATCATATTTATAAACCTCAACCTTAAAAGTACCATCCGCAAGATTTTTCTCATAAATATGCGGGTCGGTTGTTATACCTGCAGTTGCGGTATAGCAAGATTTTGAAACAGGCTTGAAATTCTCTTTAACATTATCGTTTTCTTTATCGCTGAAATCTGGTTCATCAACAAGAGAGAATTTTACCTCTTGAATCCTCGTTGCCCATGTGCCGAATTCTTCACCATAAGCATAGGAAAGATAAACATTATCACTCAAACGGATATGACCGTTTTCTCTTGAAGTAATACCGCAGTTATGAAGGTTATGTATAGTATTAGTTTTAAGGAAATATGATTCTTCAAATATAACACCATCGTTTGACATATACACTTTTATGTAACTGTCGGTTGTGAATCTTGAAGCAGTTGAAACTGCTATAAATTTGCCGTAATCATCGATAAATTTCACATCAGCAGAGTCTGTATCACCCTCTATATGGTCTATTGCGACTCCTTTATATTCCAATGTATCTGGCCAGTTTTCATCTTTAGCATCTGCAATAGAAAGTCTTGTATGATTCAATTCACCATCACGCCAGGTGTAATAGAAATAAAGCGTATCGTTAAGCACTACCATTGACGGCTCACCCGCACCATAAGAGTCAGGATTGCCTGTGTATTCAATAACTGGAGCAGGTTTGCTACCCCAACCGTTGCCATTCCACTTTTCATAAGGTCCGTCAAGATTTTTACTTCTTGCAACAAAAACATCGTTATCAACGCCACCCTCAACAACAGTTGATGTATAAGCAAGGTAATAGTAGCCACCAAATCTTACAATACCAGGGTCACAACAAGAATAAAAATCGGCAGAATCCGGTGTTGGAGCCAAGACTGATTTTTCAGTAGTCCACATTTTGCCACCATCGGGAGAATGTCTATAAAAAAGATAATCCCACTCATCAAAAATACCAGGTGATGAGAAGAATGCATCAATACTACCATCGGCATTTCTTATTAAAGATGGTCCGTAACGATAAACATAACTCTGCTTTTTAGCAGGAGTGTAAACATCGTTGCCTGTATCGAGTGCAACCATTTTTACATATTTTTCTGTATCAGGCTCGACTGAAATATCTTCATCTGTATATATTCTATTTTCAAGAGGTGTAAACCCAACAGGTTCTTCTTTACTCAAAAACACAAAGGCAGAAGTTGCACTGCCTGCAAGAATAAGCACGGCTATAATAATAAAAATTGTTTTTTTCATAGTTCACCTCTTTATACATTTTTTGCATTTATATCATTCAATTTTGACTTAAAATAGAAATAAGCTACAAAGCACATTATTATCTGCAATACCGTTGAACAAGGAATTGACATTCCAATTGCAAAAAGAGAATTATTGCCTATTTTCTGCATAAGAAATGCAAAAGGTATTCTTACAAGGAATGCACCGCAAAGTCCTTGAAGCATAACAAACTTAGTTTTTCCAATACCGTTAAAATATCCGATAAAACAGAAAAGGAAGCAGGTATTAAGACAATCAATTGCATAGGCTTTCAGATAATCCCACGCCGCTTTTATTGTGTCAGCATCCTGAGAGAAAACAGATGCTAATAAATCACCTTTAAAGAATGTTACAACAAACATTATAACACCAAAAACAAAAGATACCACAACGCCAGTTTTTAAAGTCTTCTGTGCTCTGTGCATAAAACCAGCACCATAATTCTGTGCAACAAAAGCTGTCATTGATTGCATAAAAGATATTGGTACAAGCATTATAAATGTGCATACCTTTTGAGCAACACCTACACCCGCAGAAGCGGTAACGCCAAGTTGATTTACTATAGCAAGTAAAACAAGGAACGAACTACCAACCAAAAATTCTTGAAAAGCAACAGGAGTCCCTATTTTTACTATTACATTTGCAAAATCTTTCTTAAGTTTTATATATGTTTTATTAAAATCAAAAGGCAATTTTGCTCTTCGTATCATCAATAATGAAATAACAACACTTATAAATTGAGCTAAAACGGTTGCAATTGCGGCACCTGAAGAACCAAGATGAAAAACTGCAACAAAGAGGAAATCGCCTATTATATTAAATACACATGCTATTCCAACTGCTATAAGTGGAGTTTTTGAGTCACCTAAGCCTCTGAATATACTTCCAAGAAGATTATAAGCAGAAATCACAATAAAACCCGCGCCACAAATTTTTATGTAATTAGTAGTAAGACTGAATGCTTCTAGGGGTGCTTGCAGTAACCTTGCTAAACCTGATGCACCAAAAAGACTTATAAATGCTAAAATAACTCCTGCAATTGTAAAAATTATAATACCCGTCCCTATTGTCTGGGCTGCATCATTAAGTCTTTTTTGTCCTATTCGTTGACCAACAGCAACAGTTATACCCATTGAGAAACTGACTAAAAGGTTTGTTAGTGTTGTTATTATCTGAGAGCCAGTTGAAACCGCCGAAACATCGGCTGTCGTACCAAACTGCCCTACAATCAATAAATCCACCGCACCATAAAGTGCCTGTAAAAACATTGAAAACAATACAGGAATCATAAATTTAATTAGTTTAGGTAATATAGCACCGTTTGTAAAATCGTTGTTTTTCAATACTCTTAATTCACCTATTTCTATATATAACTAATTCAGAAAGTTTATTTATACCGTATACAACTCAACAGGTCCATATAACCCGCCTGTTGCAAAATCTTTGGCGTACTCTATTTCGCCGTCAAAATACGGGGAAAGCTCTTCTGTTTTCCACTTATCAAAATAGTCTGTGTGAACATACCAGTTGGCAGTAGTATTTGTCACAGTTATTTTAAGTGTATTATTTTCTTTAAGAACATTAGCGGGTATGTTAAACTTATATGGTGGTGCCAAGCACACACCGAGAGAGTGTTCATTTAAAAATACAGAAGCAACAAAATGAACATCTCCTAAATTGAGTTCGGCTTCTTTTCCTACTTTTTCAGTTGGAAATGAAAAGCAAGTTTCATAAACACCACTACCAGAATAAGCACTACCAATAATTTGCGACCAATCGCCAAGCTTTACGGAAACTGCTTCGTCGGAATGGTTAATATTATTAAATCCATTTTCATCACAAACAAGTTCTGATTCTTTTTTTAATGTGAATTCACTTGTGATTTTGAATTTTTCGTTGAAGCTTTTTGGTTTTTCTGATTTCAAAATTTCATCTGTCAACAAAACAACAGCTGTTTCACCTATTGCAATAGAGAGTTTAAGAACACCATTTTCCGTTTCCAGACATTGTAATTCGCCATTTGTTAAATTGAGCAGATACCCGTTTTTTGATGGCAAATGAATACGATAATTACCATTATCATCGGTTTCATTGAAAAGAATAAACAATTCACCATTCTCTAATTTTCTGTGCATAGCTCGTAAACCAACACCAGTTGCTTTTAATACTGGTGTAAGATTTGAAAGTTCGTGTGAAACCATGCCGCCGTGTTTTATAAATTTATCTAATGCGTTTTGTATAGCATCGGGAATATATGCACCCTCTGGAATGATTATATGTTTATATTTTGCATTACCAATGTGCATATAGCCATTTTTAATTTCTGCAAGTTGTAAAACATCATCATCTACAATATCAAAATCAACTAACATATCTTCAAGAGTTCTGCCGAGAGAGTCGAATTTTTTTGATATTTCTTCTGCTTTCAAACGACCTTGAAAATCAGAGGCAGGATAATAAAGACCTGTTTCGCAGACACGCTCACCAAGAGTATTTATATAAGATAATCGTTCTGTATATTGATTAAATTGTTTAAGGTATTGGCAAAATGGTTGCTTTTCAGTGAAAATTGGTAATTCCTGCGCTAAAAGCTGACCATTTCTACCAAGTGGGAAATTAAATGGATTGAATATATTTATTCCACGAACTGCCTGAAACCCTACTGTATAGCGCATTATGTCGTAAGATATACCCGCACCTGCTACACCGAAAATTTCACTTAATGCAAATTTTGTACCAATCTGTGCGGCAGCGGATGAAGCATACCTAGAAAAAAATCCGTTATATGCATTAAAATCATTCTTATTATCTACTCTATTTTCAGGGTAAATCTGACGCCATATAACATCAATACCAGGGATATCAAAGCATCTGAGGGCTCGCATCAGATTGAAGTTACAACCTTTCATAGCACCTTGGGGGCTATGGTCAACATCAAGGTGTCCTGTAAAGGCAATGCCTTTTTCATTAGCCCATTTTTTGCAAGGTAAAAGATAATTTTCGCAGAATGCTCGACTACATAAATCATACCAACGATGCAAAATGTGAACATTATCTTGTGTCGGAGCAATTTCGCCTTTTATTAACGGAAGATATGGCAATATTGAGTCGCCATACATTTTTTCATATCTTTCTGACAACTCTTTGTTGAATGTATGAAAAGGTGCTTTGGGTTCATCTGTAAACACTGCAGTAACATATTCTTTAAAATCCTCACCTATTGCAGAGGCATATTTTCCGTGGGTGATTTCAATAAAATATTCTGTTGCGTTTTTATTGAGTAAATCGGGATAACTGGAATTTTCAACTGCATATTCAGGATGTGATTCTACCACCTTGCCACAAGCACTACCAGACGGCCAACCACCTTCATCGTAAATCCAGCAATTCATATTGAGTGTTCTACCCTTTTTAATTGCATAAGTGCAAAGTTCAAAAAACTCTTCTGTAAGATAATCGGGTGTAAGATTTGTCGGCATACTATCCGGACGAAAATCCTTTGGCTCGGGAAGAATATAAAATGCTCTTATGCCAAGATTTTGCATTTCAGTAAGTTGAGTGTCTATTATTTTTTTAGTACAGACATCATTCCACACCCATACATACACAGGTGCAAAAGAAACATCAGGAGATAAAAAATCATTTATTTGAAAACTATCACTATTTTTCATTTTAAACATCCTTTTGGTATCTGCCTTGTTTTTTTAATCGTTTTACAAAGAAATTGAGTGAAACAATCATTATTACATAAAGCACTACAAGTAAAGCTGGGTAAACCTTTATTCCAAACACACCACTTATAAGGCTTACCATAGGTGGTGCTAACATAACACCAATATAAGCAAACGCAATTTGTGAGCCCATAATTGATTGTGACAAGTCTTTCCCGAAATTGTGTGGCGTTAAGTGTATCATATTTGGGTAAATAGAACCATTACCAAGACCTATAAAGAATAAAGCAACAACTGCAAAAATATCAGGTAAAGGAAGAAGCATTAAAGCAGTAGCCGGTGCAAGAATTACCGAACCTATAAAAATGCGTTTCCATGTTTTAATTTTATTTGCAAGTAAACCAGAAAGGAAACGACCTAAAGACATTCCTACATAATATATAGTAAGTGCGAGTGCACCGTGTTCAATATTGAAGCCTTTTTCTTCTACTAAATATGTACTGCCCCATACTCCACAAGCATATTCAATTGCATTGGTTGCAAGCATAATAACCCAAACCAAGCGAACATCTGATTTTTTTGCCATCTGCCAAAGAGTGAGGGTTACACCTTTTTCTTCCTCACCTTGTTCTTCAGATGATGATTTTTTCCACATTGGAAGAGAAATAATCAACAAAATCGCAATTGCCGACTGCACATAAAACGCATAGCGATAACCACCACGCCAACCAGCACTCTCGAATGCCTGTGACATAATATAAGGACTAAGAGAAACACCTACACCATAAAAACAATGCAAGAAATTCATATGACTTGCTTTACAATGAAGTGCAACGAAATTATTAAGACCAGAATCAATTGCACCAGCACCAAGCCCTAAAACAATTGCTAAAGGTACCATAAACCAGAATGATGGTGCTAAAGAAAACCCGAACAAAGAAAGTGCAGTCATAGCGGTACTTAGAGCAGTAACTTTTGCTGTACCTATTTTGTTGAGAATTCTTGTGCTGAACATACTTGAAAGCACAGTGCAGCCAGAAATCAAAAATGTGAGAACACTCACCATTTCAACAGGAATAGTTAGTTCTGTATGAATTGCAGGCCAGGCAGAACCGATAAGCGAATCGGGAACACCAAGAGCAATAAAAGCAATATATATTATAACAAGAAGTATTGTTGTCATTATAAACACCTCGAAAACCTATTTTTTATGAAGTTAATTTTTCATTCCATTCAGATTCTTTGAAGCTGATGAGGACGAAGTTGTCTCCTACTAAAATCGGGCGTTTGACGAGCATACCGTCGGTAGAAAGAAGCTGTAGCATTTCATCTTCAGTCATATCTGGTAATTTGTTTTTCAAGTCCATAGATTTATATAACAAACCACTTGTGTTAAAGAACTTCTTTAATGGTAATCCGCTTTTATTGTACCACTCGGTAAGCTCTTCGAGTGTAGGGTTCTCCTGCTTAATATCTCTTAACTCGTATTCTATTTTATTGTCATCAAGCCAATTTTTTGCTTTCTGACAGGTTGTGCATTTGGGGTAACAAATAAATTTTAGCATAGTGTCACTCTCCTTGATATGATTATACCCTAATAAAAAAGCTTTTACAAGGTTGATTTAAAATATTGATTTTTGTATCATTCGGGTGATATAATTAAATAAGCATTCTGAAAAGAAAGTTGGTGAGCAATGGAAACAGGAATTATATTTAACATACAGAAATTCTGTATTCACGATGGTGACGGTATTCGCACTTGTGTATTTTTAAAAGGATGTCCCCTAAGATGTGTGTGGTGTCACAATCCTGAAAGTTTTGAGAAAACAACAACGCTTTCTTTTAACAACCAGAAATGCTCACTGTGTGGCAAGTGTGTTATAGATTGTTCTGCTCGCACTATTGAGAATGGCGTTTTAAAAATCTACCATGAAAAATGTACCAATTGCGGAAAATGTGTTGAAAAGTGCCTTAATGATGCCAATGAAATTATTGGTAAAGAAATGACCACCAAGGAAGTTCTTGATGAGGTTATGAAAGACGAGATGTTTTATAACACATCAGGCGGTGGTATTACAATTACCGGTGGTGAACCGTCATATCAGGCGGATTTCACATTGGAGCTTCTTACTCTTTGTAAAAACGCAGGAATTTCACTTGCAATAGAAACTTGTGGTATTGGTACTCGTGAATTTTATAAAGAGTGTGCAGACCTTGGTGTGACGTTTTTGTATGATATAAAATGCATTGAGTCTGCTCGTCACAAGGCGCTTACAGGAGCAGATAACAGTCATATTCTCGAAAACCTTAAATATCTTATGGATAGAAATGCTGATGTTATTTTGCGATTACCTATGATTCCGGAGTGTAACGATAGTGACGAAGATATTAAATTGCTTTCGGGATTCCTTAACGAAAACAAAGGTCGTTACCGATATGCAGAAGTAATGCCTTACCACACTCTTGGTAAAGGTAAAGCGGAAAAGATAGGTACAGATATTTCATATATTCACGACAATGCAAGTGAAGAAGAAACTTCTCGTTGGTGTGCTCTGTTTAATTCTCACGGTATTAGCGTAAGAGTATCAAAATAAAAATTAAAGGTGTATTTATGATAGATTTAGTTAAAATTGACCCATTCCTTTACGGATACTTTGAAAACGAAACTCTTGAACATGGCGAAAGAGTTGGTCTTGCACTTCTTTGTGCCTCAAAAAATCTTCCTGTTAAATTTTCTCGGCAGTTGCTCCCTGACACTGCATTTGTGACAGAAAGTGGTAGTTCGGGTTACGCTCCATCGGAAGGACTTTGGTTTTCAGATGAAAACATTTTGAAACTCTCAGAAGAATACCCGGAACATAAAGAGACACTTTTGCACTTTATTGAAGAAATAAATATTTATAGAAGCAAATCGAAATTGCTTAACTCAGAAATTACCGATGCACTCAACGATTCAGGCGCCCATTGGGGCGGTGGTTGGGGTGGTCACGGAAACCCCGACTACGGAAGAATTATAAATTTCGGTACTGATTATATTCGTTCAATTATCGCAGAAAATCGTGAGAAATACCCACAAGAAGATTGGTTTTATAATTCTTGCTCTTATGCACTTGACGCAATAGATATTATGGGTAGCAGATACCACGAAGAAGCACTTAAAAGGGCTAAAGAATGTGACAATGCAGACGACAAGACATTTTATCTTCGTATGGCAAAGGTATTCCGTACTGTACCAACGAAACCTGCCTATGACTTTATGTCGGCTATGTGCTCATTTATGCTCGTATTTGCCCTTGACGGAAGTGATTCACCTGGACGATTTGACCAATATATGTACCCTGCATATTTAAAAACAGAAAACAAGGAAGAAGTTATTGATTTACTCGACAGACTTTGGGATTATTTTAAAGACCACCGTTCATGGAATCTTTGTATTTCAGGTAGTGATGAAACTTACAATGATGAGAGTAACGAACTTACATACGCTATTTTAGAAATGGTGAGAAAGAAAGGTTATAACACGCCTAACCTCACCTGCCGAGTTCATAGAAACACACCCGACAAGTTGTGGAATGCTATTGCAGATACTCTTAGTGTCGGAACAGGTCTCCCCGCTCTTTACAATGACGATGTAGTTTGCGTAGCGCTCGAAAAAATTGGTATTAACCCGGAAGACTGTCACGACTATTGTATGAACGGTTGCAACCAGATTGATATTCTCGGCAAAAGTCACATGGGACTTGAAGATGGTGAAGTCATTTTCACAAAATGCCTTGAATTTGCACTGCACAATGGTGTGGATGCTATGACAAATGAAAAGATTTCTATAGAAACAGGTGACCCTGTAACTTTCAACTCTTATGAGAGATTTGAAAAAGCATTTATGGACCAACTCGAATTTGTAACCTACAATTCTTGTAGCAGTGCAAACAGATATCAACAAATGCGTGGTGTGTATGAGCCACACCCGCTTCGTTCTTGTCTTATAGAGGGTTGTCTCGAAAAAGGTCGCGACTACAGAAATGGCGGTCCGCTTTATAACCACGGACAGATTTTAGCTGAAGGTATTGCTGACACCGGTGATAGTCTTTATGCAATAAAAAAACTCATTTATGATGAAAAGAAATACACAATGGAAGAGCTTATTGACGCTCTTAACAAGAATTTTGAGGGTTATGAAAAACTCCACCACGATTTTAAGAATTGCGAGAAATTCGGTAACGATATTGAAGAAGTTGACAATATAACAGCTCGTGCATTAAATCGTTTCTTTACTGTTCTTAAACGCAATAACACATACAGAGGTGGTGTATTTACAGGCGGTTGCAGTCCATTTAACCGTGCCGCTAATTACGGAAAGAAAACCGCGGCACTCCCTAACGGAAAACTCAAGGGTGAGCCACTTCTTGCTGATAGCATAGCCGCTACTCCCGGTCGTGACACACAAGGCCCTACATCGCAGATTAAATCTGTTCTTAAATACAACCACTTTGATGCCGGTAGCGGATTTGTGTTCCAGAATAAGTTCGAAAAAAAGATGTTTAATACTGAGAAAGGTAAAGCATCATTTATTGCTCTTGCAAAGGCATTCTTTGCAGGTGGCGGACAACAATACACAATTTCTGTTGTTTCCCCTGACGATTTACTCCAGGCAAAAGAGCACCCCGAAAACCACCGCAACTTAATAGTTCGCGTTGGTGGCTACAGTGATTATTTCGTAAACCTTACAAACGAACTTCAGGATAACGTTATTGAGAGAACGTTTGTGGATACCTGAACAGGAAAATAGTTCTTTGTAATAACATTGAAACCGATTTTCTCAAGTGGTATAATAAATAAAAAACTTTTTTAGGTTGTGAAAAAATGTCAACAAAACTCTGGTATGATGAATTTATAAATGATTGGATGTGGGCGTTGCCTTTAGGCAATGGCAGAATCGGTGCAATGCAATATGGTAACCCACATTGCGAACAGATTGAAATAAACGAAGAATCGCTCTGGTGCGGCAGACAGATTAAAGAAAAATATCACGCTTCGCCTGAAGCACTCGAGGAAATCCGCCGACTTGTAAGAGAAGAAAAGCTTAAAGAAGCGGCAAAGAAAGCACGAGAAACATTTTTATCTGACCCGCCTGTTGTACGTTCTTATGAAAGTTTTGGGGAGATTTTTATTGATTTCTTTGATAAATCCCCATACACAAATTACCGCAAGGAATTGGAATTAGGCGAAGCAATTACCCGAATTTTCTGGACGAAGAGCAAAATTAACTTTAAAAGTGAATGCTTTCTCAGTGAGGATTATGACGGATTTGTTTACAAGGTTGAAAGTGACAATAAACCATTCTCCTGTAATGTGAGCATAAAAAGAAAGCAGGATGCATACAGCTCCTGCATAAATGACGACACAATTATTATGAATGGTAGAGTTACATACTGCACCCATCACTACTATGGTGAGGGTGGTGAAGGTATGTCCTTTGGGGCAAAGCTTCGTATTAAAACAGATGGTGAATTGACCCATGACCATAGCACAATAACTGTTACTGATGCTACGCACGTTATTGTTTACTCTGCCTTTGAAACAAATTACGATGTTAACAAATATGATATTGACGAAACTTTAGATTTTAAGACTAAATTAAATAAAACAATCGAAAATCTTGTAAATACAGACTACGAAAAAATCAAAGAAACTCACATTTCGACCCATAAAAAATGGTTCTGTAATGTTGAATTAAATTTAGAAGAAACTGAATTTAGTTCGCTCCCCACAAACAAAAGACTCAAAGAACTTAATTGGGATGAATACGACCCTGATTTATTTTCTCTATATTATAATTTCGGAAGATACCTTTTAATTGAAAGTTCAGGCAAGAATGCAAGACTCCCTGCTAATCTTCAGGGGATTTGGTGTCATGATTTCAATCCACCTTGGGGAAGTGATTTCCACACCAATATAAATCTTCAGATGAATTATTGGCCAAGTGAAAGTGCGAACCTTTCAAAGACATCTGCACCTTTCATTCATTTTATGAAAATGGTGAGTTCTTTCGGTCACGAAACTGCAAAGGAACTTTTCGGTGCAAGAGGTTGGGTTATTAACCACACTACCGATGCATTCGGTAGAACTGGCGTTCACGACAGCGTTGACTGTGGATTTTTCCCGATGGCTGGTCCTTGGCTTTGCCTTAATCTCTGGGAGCATTATGAATACACTAACAATAGAGATTATTTAGAAGAGATTTACCCTATTTTAAAGGGTTCGTGTGAATTCGTGCAAGATTATCTGACAGAAAACGAAAAAGGTGAGCTTATCACTTCACCTTCAAACTCTCCTGAAAATGAATTTTATTATATTGATACTAACGGTGAAAAACAAGAAAGTATGTTTACAGAAGGTGCAACAATAGATTTTCAGATTATTTATGCACTCTTTACACGCACAATTCACGCTTGCAACATTCTTAATAAGGATGAAGAATTCTCAAAAACTCTTTCAGAAGTTTTAGCGAAACTTCCACCTATGGAAATAAGTGAACGCTACGGTACAATCCGTGAATGGATAAAAGATTATGAAGAAACCGACCCTGGTCACAGGCATATTTCTCACCTTTTCGGGCTTTTCCCAGGCGACCAGATTAACGAAAGCAACCCTAAAATTTATGAAGCGGCAAAAAGAACAATTGCCAGAAGAATTAAAAATGGTGGCGGCTCTACTGGTTGGTCAAGAGCGTGGACAATATGCTTTTACACCCGTCTTAAAGATGGTGAAAATGCATATAACCATCTTAAATATTTACTTAAAAAGTGCACTGCCAACAACCTTTTTGACATTCACCCACCATTCCAGATTGACGGCAACTTCGGTGGTGTTGCGGCTATTACAGAAATGATTCTTCAAAGTCATCTTGGTTCACCTGACAACAGAATTGTTGAACTTTTGCCAGCGCTACCAGATGACTGGAAAAACGGTTCTCTTAAAGGTATTAAAGCAAGAGGTAATTTCACATTTGACATTGTTTGGGAAAATGCAATTCTCAAAAGTGTCAGGATTTCATCTGAAGAAAACGCCAAATTGAGAATTAAACTCAACGATAAAACGAAAAATCTTAAAGCCGATAAGCCTTATAATATTGAAGATAATATTTTAAAAATCGAACTTTCAAAAGGTGAAGTTATAGAGTTTAGCAACTGATTTAGAGTGAAATTTTAATTTATAGGAGTAGATTATGAATTACATTAAATATGTCAACATTAAACAAGGTTCAAAATCCTTGCACAGATTTTCTCAAGGTAACACATTACCTTTAGTCCAAAAGCCTTTTGGGTTTGCCTCTTTCAGCTTACAGACCGAAACATCAAGAGGTAGCTGGTATTATCACCCTGATGACCGTTCAGTTGAGGGTATTCGCCTTACACGACAACCAAGCCCGTGGATTAGTGACCACAGTGCTTTTACTATGATGCCACAGATTGAAAAGCCTTATGTGGATTTTGAAGATTGCTGGTCAGGTTACGACCCAGAAGAAGCAATTTTACAACCGCATTACCTTAAATGCTACCTCAAAAGACCGTTCTGCACATTTGAACTTACACCTACCGAATATGGTGCTTGTGTAAAACTTAATTTTGAAAAAGATTTTGACCGTTATTTATCTGTTTTGCCTGTTAAATATAACTGTGAATATGAATTTGATAAAGAAAATAATCGTCTTTATTGCTGGACTGACTGTAATCGCGGAAAAAACAGTCACGATAAAGGCACTCTCAAGGGTTATTATGTTTTTCAATTTGATAGTGATTCTGTCGATGTTGACAACATTTTAGTCGGAAACAAAGACACCCGGAATACAACACATAGTCTTACTACAAGTGGTGAGGGCACCGGTATTCATATTGCTTTAAAGAAAAAAGATGTTACATTTACTGTAGCTACATCTTTTATAAGCTACGAACAAGCATTAAGAAATTTAGAGAACGATTCTGTTTACAACAGTTTTGATGAATTAAAAAATGAAAACGAGCGTATTTGGAATGAGTATCTTTCAAAAATTGAAATTGATGCAGATGAAAATACTAAAAAAACATTTTATAGTTGTATGTACCGCACATTCCTCTACCCTCACAAAGCATACGAGCCAGATGAGAATGGAAAGCCTATTCACTACTCACCTAGTGCTGACAAAGTACTCCCTGGTGTGAGATATACAGACAACGGTTTCTGGGATACATACCGCACAAACTATCCGTTCTACTCAATAGTAGCAAGTGACATTTTACCTGAAATTATTGAAGGTTATATTCAGGATTATATCGATGGTGGTTGGCTTCCTCGCTGGACTGCAGGCGATGCACAAAACTGTATGCCGAGCACTGCAATTGACGCAGTTATTGCAGATGTAGCAACAAGAAATCTTATTTCAAAAGATTTACTCCAGATTGCATTTAAAGGTATGGAGCATCACGCTAACAAATCGTCAACTGTAGCCGCTTACGGCAGAGAGGGTTGTGAAGAATATTTAGAACTCGGTTATGTGCCTTGTGATAAATATTCTGAAAGTGTAAACCTTACTCTTGATGCGGCATATTTCGATGATTGCCTTGCAACTGTTGCTGACATTTTAGGTTACAGTGATAAGAAAGAAAAATATCTTGAACGCTCAAAGAATTACAAGAATATTTTTGATAAAGAAACTGGCTTTATGAGACCAAAAAATTCTGACGGAACATTTAAACCTGACTTTGACCCTATAAGATGGGGTGGTGACTACACAGAAGCTGCTGCCTGGCAGACAAGCTTTGCAGTTCAACACGACATTGACGGGCTTGCGGACCTTTATGGTGGTAAAAATGAACTCATTAAAAAGCTGGATGAGCTTTTCTCGACCCCTGCAAATTACAGAGTTGGTGGTTATAATTATGAAATTCACGAAATGACGGAAATGGCGGCTTGTGACTGGGGACAATGTGCAATTTCAAATCAACCAAGCTTCCACATTCCGTTTATTTACACATATCTCGGTGAACCTCAAAAAACAGAATATTGGCTTAAAAAGATTTGTAGTGAGGGTTTCTCCTTCAAAGACGATGGTTTCCCAGGTGACGAAGATAATGGTTCTATGGCGGCGTGGTATATTTTCAGTTGCCTTGGAATTTACCCTATAACACCAGGTAAACCAATTTACACAAATTGCAAACCTATGGTTGATAATATAAGAATACTCGGTAAAAAAGTTAATTTTTCAAAGTATGGCAATATAATTACTTACGATGAAATTATGAACGAAATTAAATAATAAAAAATCCCATTGTGCTCATTAATGTGAACACAATGGGATTTTTTTAAATAAAGCTATTCATATAGTTATTATAACTTTCATATCTTGCCAGAGTTTTTTGCGCAGTCAATATTGGCTTATTTGCTCTGTTGTAAATGATACTCTTTTTTCTTGCTTCTTTAATTTTTCCATCGTTTGATTTTCTTTCTTTATAAAGAACACGTAATTTTTCTTTTAATTGTTTAGCATCTTCTTTTGACTCTTTTGCAAGTTTTATTTTATTTTGCAAACTTTTAATTTCAAATGCAATATTATCAGAAACACTGAAAAGTTCTGTAAAAATTGCAGAGTCAAAGTTTTCAGTTTCTTTATATTTTTCACAATTTTTTGTTTTTTCTGAAATTTTAAAATCTTTAACTAAAGAAAGCATTTTTCTTCTGAATTCTTTCTCTGCTGACGTATTTTGTGGAAGTGATTTAACACGACACACAACATCTTTTAATACAACTTCGCCTTGTAAAGAGATAACATTTCGTGAAAAATCGAGTTCAAAAACACCTTCAGTTGAGTTGAAATATTCAAGTTCATTTATAATAATATTTGCAATTTCAATTTGTTCATTTTCTTCACGAATTGACTTCTTTTTGGTTTTGCTCATATCTTTTTCAATTTTCTTTGGTGACAAAACAGTAAATTGTTTTGCATTCTTTATGAGTTCTGAAACTTCTTTTTCTTGAGTTTCGGTAGAAATGCCACTGATTTTATCTTCAAAATATGCTCGAATTCGTAAAACATTTACCATTGCTTTTTGTCTTGTTTCTGTTAAATCATAGAAAAACAGTGGTATTACATTGAGTGTGGCACCAATTACAGACGCAATTATAAGTACAGATGAAATTGAAACAAAAAGCTCTGTATTATAAAGCACATCGTAAACATTATCTGCATCATAACCTAATTTTAACGCCATCGCTGTATTAAGACCAGCTTTTTCATATATTGCAGGTAAAACAGAAGCGGTACCGAGTGTAATTACACTACCTATAAGTGCTACCGCCGAAAATACACCATCTATTCTTTCTCCACTTATGTATTGCTGATAATCTCTTATATCTGCATTAAGACTAGGATTCATAAAATGACCAAGTGAAGTAAGAAGTTGATTTATAAATATAAATACAAGTAATATCCATATAACTCCCCCACCTGTCATTTTAATAACAGGAAGCATAAGTGCTATAAAGATAATATTTAAAAGATTACTTATAATAAGCACTTTCTTTTTACCAAAGCGCCTTATTAAAAATGGTGCAAAAAGATTAGGCCATAATGAAGCATTACCCGCAATTGCGGTTATTACTGCATATTGCCCTGCAGAGCAAGCACCTTGATAGTTGTACATCCAACCTAAAATTGTACCGAATGAGCCTTCAAGGAAGCCTATCCATCCAGCGAGTGAGATTATCCAGAAATATTTATTTCTTGCAACTGCACGCACACCATCAATAAAACTCATATTTACTGTATGATTTTTCGGTTGTACAATTCGTTCTTCGGTATTAACATAAATTATAACAGACACTAAAAAACCAACTATAAGCATTGGTGGGTAAAGCACTCTGTAAACTGTCATATCGTAAAGAGTGTTGTCACCTGTTATTGCTTTTGCTACGAGTGGCAAGAAAATACTCGCAATAGATGGTGAAATATTTTCTATAACACTTTTAACTGCATATACATCTGTTCTTTCTATTGTATTGGGTGAAAGAACATTTATAATGCTGTCGTTTGCATCAAGAAGAAAATTGTAAAAGAACTGAAAACCTATATTAAAAAGCAGAACTGTAACACATTTTACAGGCATACTCATTATTTCGTAAGGTGCCCATATAAAGCCGATTCCTAAAAGTACAGTAGGTAAACCCATTGTAAGAATATATGGGCGGTATTTACCTTTCATACTTTTAGAGTTATCTATCATTCGTGCTCTTAAAGCGGTTAACGGAAAACTCGAAATAACACTTAATATATAAATAAAATAAATTGCTGTTGGTGGAATACCAATAGTATTACCTATAAGCGTATTACCTACACTTAAAATCATAGTGCTTACACAATAAACTATAAACTTTACACCAATTCCGCCGACTGCTAAAGAAAAAATTTCTTTAAATGGTATAAATCTACCTTCAGGGGCAGTTTTCCAGTTATTTTTAACTGATAAAAATAAATTTAAAACTTTTGTTTTCATACAACCACCATTGTCGTTACAGATTTAGGAGTAATACGCAAATTATCTGTTTTTAATCTACTTTCTTTCAAATTATTATCTTTATCGGTAACAGAAACTAAAATTTCTTTTGTAAATGGTAATGAAACACTCTTTTCTTCATCAGAGTTATTTATAAGTATAGTAGTGATACAATCATTATCTTTAAAAGCAACAACAAGTACATCGTTATCATCACTTGTTACTTCAATTCGTTTAGCACCCGGCCTTATATATTTTGAAAAGTTACCTGTTGCGTAATATCTTTTTGTAATTTCAAAAGATTTATCTTCTAAATTTATGTAGATAAGACCGTCACAATAATCAACCTCAGAAACTGCAATCCAATGTTGCCATGAAACTGCATTTAAAAGTGTGAAGTCTTCATACATTGTAGTTGCGGTAACTAAAGCAGAGTCCATACCATAATCTCTGCCACCTTTCATATGAGTCCACTCGCTCATAACAATAGGCATATCAGCGTAGTGCTTATCCATCCATTTTCTGAACCGTTTTACAAAAGCAATTCTATCATTTAAAAAAGGTATTTCTATTGGTAATGGAAGCGGTAAGCAATACGAATGAACATCTACTCCGTCAAGGTGTTTTCTTACATTTTTATCTTTCAATAAATTTCTCGTGTATGATTTATTGAACCAACGAAGGTCACCTGCCTCTGCACCTGATAATTTTATATTTTTCAAGGTAGAGCGTTTATCTAATTCGTCTGCAAATACTTTAAAAACCTTGCCCACACTTTTAGGTCTGTAGAAACACCCCTCCTGACCACCATTCCATACCCATATAGGCTCATTTACAGGTGACAAATATTTTATTGGCACACCCTCATTCACAAAATGCTCAGTTACATCAAGACAATACTCGGCAAATTCTTTGTAATTTTTCTTTGAAATATTCTCGTGAAAAATCTGATGTTTTTTATTGTGTGCCATACCATTTTTAGTTAATCTCTCGATTGGTGAGTTAACAAAAAATATTACTTCATCCGCACCATTTTCAACGCATTTTTTCATCATATAAACTGCGTTACTGTCTCGTGACCAGTCATATTCACCTTTTGACACCTCAAAGCACTCGGTTGCTCTTGCAGGCTCAGAGTATTCACCTTTACCTGAATGTTTTGAACCCCCACCGATATTATAACGATAGACATTAAGACCAATACCAATTTCTTTGTTATATAAAAGTTCTGCAATTCTGTCGCGCACACTTTTGCCCGATGCTTCATCGATATGACTCCAACCACCTACAATCTGCGCCCACCACGCACCACTTGCACCTATACCTTTATAGATTTGGTATTCTTTTTCAGGGCGAATTTCTAAATTCATTTAACTCACCTTACTTTCACTCGATACTTGTTGTTACTCGCCTTTACCCTCAAGCATTGCTCTCACTGACGGTGCGTTTTTTGTTAATTTTTTTATTGTAACATCTTCAATTTTGTTATTGGCGGCGGTGAGATGTTTTTCTGATGTAAGCAAAGCTTTTTTAATTTTTTCGAGTTGGTCAATAGTTTTGTCTATTCCGTTTATTGCATCCTGGAAGCGTTCACTTGCATCTTTGAAATTTTTATTGAACCCTGTTTTGAATGCTTCAAGATTTTCCTGAAAATTGAAAATATCAAGTTGCTCTTCTTTCATAACTTTAATTTCGCGTTTGTACTGAAGCGAATTAAGTGAAGCATTTCTTATTAAAGTTATCATTGGAATAAACAGTTGCGGACGAATAACATACATTTTAGGGTATTTGTATGAAACATCTACAATACCTGTATTGTAATACTCGTTATCCATTTCAAGAGTAGAAACTAAAACTGCATATTCGCAGTTTTTCTCTTTCCTGTCTTTATCTAACTCTTTAAAGAAATCTTCATTTTTATGTTTTGTTTTAGTTTCATCTGCCTCGTTTTTCATCTCGAACATAATTGAAACGAGTTCAATGCCATCTTCAGTATTTTCTCTGAAAATAAAGTCACCTTTACTGCCTGTTTTTGCGTCATTATCTTTTTCAAAATATGCAGTCGGGAATGCAGTCATTCTTATAGTATTAAACTCGTTAAGACAATGTTGTTCAAGGCTCTCACCTATCATTTTAGTTGACTGACGCACTTTGAAATCTTTGTAGTATTCAATTTGCTCGTCTTTGTCTTTAAGTTTTGTTTCGTAACTTTCTTTTAATGATTTTATATTAAGTTCTGTTTCTTTTTCGCTGAGAGTTAATTTACCATTAAGTTCATTTATAACATTATTTTTCTCGGTTACTTCTTTTTCTTTTATAGCAACCGCTTCCATAACTGCTATTTTCTTTTCAGACTCTGCGGTGGTGAGTTTTGTCTTTAGTTCGAGTATTTCTTTATCTTTTTCACTGAGTTCAGTATTTTTAGCGTTTAAAACTGCCTCTTGCTTTTTCTCTTGTTCAAGTCTTACCAATTCTAAATCGCGTTCTCTGTTTTTGTTAAGTTCTTCTTCACGGCGTTTTAATTCTGTTTCAAATTCTTTGTCACGAATCTGACTGACAATTTGTGCGTAACCTGATTCATCTACCTGAAAAACTTCACCACAATTAGGACATTTTAATTCTTGCATTATATTATCCTCACTTTTCTTCTAATTCAACTTCTAAAATAATAGGACAGTGGTCACTTGTGTAAACTCCGTCACGCAAGCCTGAAAGAACATTATAACTGTTTATTTTAAACCCTGTTTTTGAAACCATAAAGTAGTCAATTCGTTTAAAACTTTCTTCATTACCCCAATTCTGATAAGTGTGTGAATCGCTTGTGAGGGTAGCAACTTTTTGTGCATCAAGGAAATTTTCAGTAACACTGTTATAAGTTTCAGAACCTTCGAGTGCATTGAAGTCACCCATTATTACTGACGGGTAACCGCCGAATTCTTTAATTTTATCGAGTACGACTTTTATACCGTTAATTCTCGCTTCGTCACTTACATGGCTTAAATGTGTATTGAACACAACAAAGTTTTCATTTGTTGATTTATCAGTTAAAATTACGAAACTGCAAACGCGGTTAAATTGTGCACCCCATGATTTACTCATAACTTCTGGTGTTTCTGAAAGCCAGAAAGAACCTTTATCTACTAAAGTGTAAAGTTCTGTATTATAAAAAATCGGGCAACCCTCAGAGTTGAACGCTTCATCACGATAAGTGATAATTGAGTCGTAACCTTTTAAACAATCCACAAGATATGAATAGTGCCATTTTGTTGCTTCCTGAAAACCTATAATTCCTGGTTTTTGTTCTCCAATATCTTTTATAACTAAATCAGCTCTGTAAAACCACGCTTTTTTACCGAAATCAGTAGGACTTATACAACGAAGATTGTAACTCATCATTTTTATTTGGTTTGTTTCTTCGATTTTGATATCTACTGCTTTTTTGTTTTCTTTGTAGTGTGGGTAGTAGAAAAATGTGTTACCCGCTAAAGCAATTGCTACAACTAAAGCAAGTGACAAAATAATGCTTGTTATAATTAAAATAATCTTTTTCATAAAATCAACTCCTTTTTTTAGTATAGCAAATAAGTGGTGGGAAATCAAGGTGTTGTAGATGGTTAAGAAGAGGCGGACAATATCAGGAAAAAGGAATTAGGAATTAGAAATTAGGAAATAGATAAACTATATAAAACGCGTTGCACTCGATTGGTTTATTAATATAAAAAAATGCTCCCACTACTACGGGCGACCAATTTAATTCGGAATGCATAATGCGTAATTCGGAATTGAAAGGTCTGCGATGCGATTTTAATATTATAAAAACAACTACATTCTCTCATTTAAGATTAAATCAAAAATGAAAGAATGTAGTCTTTTTATAATACTAGCCAACTAGCCATACCAGCCATACTATAAATTATGCATATTGCCTTTTGCATTTTATTTTCGTAGACCCTCAATTCCCCAGAATGTGTTCTGTTCCAAATTCTACAACCGGTGCACCTTTTAAGCCATCACTTTCGAAGACAATAATTTCGTTTTCACCTTCATTTAAAATTGAGCGTGGCACATAAAGTGTTTGTTGTGGACCAATCTCCCAATATCGTCCGATATTGAAACCGTTAATTACAACAAAACCTTTTGTGAAATTGTCGAGTTTTAAGAAAGTGTCACATTTTTTATCCACATTGAATTTACCTTTATAAAACGCAGATTTTTCATTAAATTTATTATTTGTAAATTCAAGATTTTCGAGATTGTTCATTGGTAATGGGTACACATTCCAATTAAAATGAATTCTGTCATCTATAAGGCATCTACCTGCAATACCCTTTTTACGCATCATTTTAGCACCAAAATTTGCCCTGCCCATATTTTCGCAAAGAACTGTGAGAGTATCACCCGCTTTTGCAGAAATTGAAGTTTTTAATCTGTCATTGATATAAAGAATATCGACTAAATTATCATTTATGTAAATCTGTGCTCTGTCGCCGAGACTTTCAAAAAGTAATTCAACATCATTATAATCGCGGTTTAGTTTGGTCTGATAAGCAATAAAGCCATAACCAGTTCCGTATTTTTCCATACATTTAGGAACATTCGAAAAAATTGGTGCAGAAAGTTTATTTAAACTTTCAAAAAATCCGACACTTTCTGTAAGTTCGCATTTTCCGTAAGCGCGCCTTTCACGATTTTGGGGGATTTCAGGTAATTCGTAATCAACATATTTTTTAATTACTTCTCTTACTGCCATATATTTTGGTGTGATGTCACCATTTTCAGAAAGAAGTGCATCATAATCGTAACTTGTAACATCTGGTGTAAATGTTTCATAATGGTTTGCACCTGAAGTAAAACCGAAGTTTGTACCACCTATAAACATATACATATTAAGACTACCGCGAGCGAGCATATCGTCAACAACTTTTGCGTAATCTTCTGCTGAAGTTGTGTGATGTTTTTCGTCACCCCACGCGTCAAACCAACCATTCCACATTTCCATACACATTTTTATAGACTCAGGGAAAAGCTCATCGTGTGCCTTTAAATTTTCTGCTACTCTGCTACCAAAATTGACAGTTGAAAGACAACCCTCAATTGTGCCATCAAGTAAATCTTCTTTTGAAGTACCGTCAGATGTAAACAGCGGCACATCAATACCACGATTTATAAAACCATTTTTTAAATATGTAAGGTATTCTTTATCATCACCATAATAACCATATTCATTTTCGCATTGCACCATAATAACCGGGCCGCCATTTGTAAAAAGATATGGTTTTATTTCAGCACATAATCTATCTAAATATTTATCAAAATGAGTTATATATTCTTTGTTCATACAACGGATTTCGATGTTTTCGTCACACTGAATCCACCACGGCAAACCACCGAATTCCCATTCCGAGCAGATGTATGGGCCCGGTCTTACAATGACCATTAAGCCGAGTTTATCAGCAATTTCAATAAATTTTGCAATATCTAAAATTCCGGTGAAATCGTACTCACCCTGTACTTTTTCGTGCATATTCCAAGCACAGTAGGTTTCAACACAGTTACAACCCAATGCTTTTAATTTGAGTAAAACATCTTCCCAAGTATCAGGCATATTTCTAAAATAATGCACCGCACCGGAAATTATTTTAATTGGTTTACCATCTTTTAAAAATTCTTTTTTTGTTACTTCAAAGTTCATAATTCATTTCCCTTGTTGTCTTAATTATTTATTAGATTAAATATAACAAAATTAGTAGTAATAAGTCAATAGGCTGTTAGATATAAGAGGAAGCAGGAAACAGGAAGCAGGAAATAGGAATTAGGAATTAGAACAACAAAACTCAGTTAACTGACCGAAATCAATTAACTGAGTTTTGGTTTATTTTATTAAGTTTTAGAGTAGTACGAACTTCACTTCTTACCTATTCACTATTACTTCTTACCTCAATCAGCCGTCCCCTGTCTTATGTCTTAAAACCCACTATTTAACTGCTCAGACAACTCATTTTTATTAGATTTGAAGAAACTTGCAATTTGCTCCCTATAAAGTTCTTCTTTATCTTTTGTTTCTTCAAACCCTTGATAAAAATAGCACATTTGGTTAAGCAAAGTATACTTGGTTGAAATGTTCTCACATTTTTCAGTTGCCTCTTCGTAATTACCGATAACAATTTTATAAATATCATTATTGTATTCCAATGGGTAATTTTCCTCTGTATCCCATGCCCCCTGATACATATAGCTGGATAAATAACCATCTGTTATATCATAAATGTATGTGTTGAAAAGATCTTTATACTCCTCTTCTTTTCCTAATACCGCCAAAACTTTCAATCTTAGACATACGATTTCGTGAAAACATTTTTCCATTGTATCTCCGCCACCCATCAGCAAACTTTCTAAAATAAAGCGAACCTGATATTTTGATAGAAAAGATGATTTTTTATAAACATTTTCATTTATAAGTTTATCGGTTAGACTTTCAAGTTCTTGTAAAGTTGCTTCGTCTGAAGGTAAATTAGGTAAATAAGTCTCAACATACTCATAAGCAAGGTTATTCATTTTTATTTCAGGTAATTTTATTATAACAAACCCTACTGCAAGTACTAATAACACACAAATTGATATTAAAAAAATTTTCTTTTTACTCATATTATATAATCTTACCTACTTTCATATTTTATTGTAATCATCAAATAATTCTACTAAAAAATCAGCAAATTTTTCTAATGGCCAGGTTATAAGTTTCTGTCTCGCAAATATATAAAGATATTCGTATGTTTTTTGGTCATAAAACAACATTTCATGAACAAAAACATATTGTTCTTCTGCTGTCATTGAATCCCAAGTTTTATTATTAGAAATGAAATCCAAATCCGTAGCCAAAACATATGCATTAGAGCAAATCCCTTTATATGTTAGATGTGAAAGTCCAGGAGCGATTTCATTAAAACGCTCATACTCTGGATTTAAATTGACCCTCGTTCCATAATCAACTATATTCTTGGCATGAGTTGCAAATATTAGATATGTTACAAAATATTGTTCAATGATATCAATACCAAAAGATAAAAAATGGTCCTGTATTCTAACGAGTCCTTCACATTGTTTATATGCTTTTTGAAATTTTTGATTTAATATATATTTATGAAGTGCAAATTCACTACCAAACATAAGTTTTTCAAGTTCAGGAAGGCACAAAAGAACGATAAACAAAATAATAATAGCTGTTCCTACACCTAATTCCCCCGTATAATCCACATTCATAACAGGGTTATTATTGCAGTACGCAAAAAGGTTTGCTCCGTGAATTGTACCTTTTGTTGTTTCAAGAATATCTGTGGTGTCAGCATTCAAAAATCTACCATAAGCCGGGTTATAATAACGACTTTGGAGGTAATAAAGTCCTGTACTCACATCATAGTTATAACCTCTGTAAGTAATAGGTGTAAACATTAATGCAACGATAGCAGCAAGTATTTCTTCAACAGTTTCGCCGTGTGCCTTTGCAGTAACACAGCCCCATGCATCGTAATTGTAAGTTACTAAAGCTTCGCCGTTATCGTCATAAACAGTAACTATATCACCAAATACATTTTTACCAAAGTAGAATGTAGTTTGTTGGTTTTCTTCAAGATTGTAATGGGTGTAGCCTATAGTCTCTCCTGTATCATCGAAAAGCATTTTAATATTTTGCTCAACTACACCATCTGGATTTTCATTTGAGTACGCAGAAAGTTTACCGTCACGCCATATATAGTTTACAGCACCCTCAAATGCATTTGTTTCACTATCATATCTCTCTGTTCTGGTGCGTAAACCTTCTGAATCATAAATGTACTTATGCGTTATACCATCTATTGTAACACTTTCAAGTTGTCTACCGTTCCAGGTGAGTATACCATTATCCGCACTACTATCAATAATATCTTGTTTAACATAATTAAGCGGATTACCCATTTCGTCATAAGTAATAGCTTCACCGTTAAAATTAACAAGTTTATCTTTCCAAACACTATCATAAGAATAGCTTACTGTATTAGTAGGTGTAAGCTCTGACAAATCTTCTTCAGTAAACACATATTCTTCTTTAGAAATAATGTTTCCACCTACATCATACACGAAAACATAGGTTTTTTCAAGTGTTTTGTTGTTTTCTCTTATAAGCTGACTTGCTGTATCATATTCATAACTGCAAACTGTCGTTTCTTCCAACAAACTTCCATCATCATCAAACTCTTTGAAATATATTCTCGTGATATTTCCAATATTATCATATTCATAAAAATATTCAATTTCTTCAAAGACCTCTTTTAAAAGTTCACCGTCAACTTCAGCACACAGACCAACTTGTAGTTTCCGGTAATATATTAGATAGTGCCTGTATGCTATTATTAAAATCAGTGTTAAAAAAATCCAATTCTTTTCGAATATTAAAATTCAAGTTTACTTGCCAAATCGCCATAATTATTACCTCTACCCGATAATTACGAACTCCTGTTTTCTACGTTAACTTCATAAACTTTAAATATATATGAACATTCAAGTCCATCGCCAATAATTTCATTAACAACAAACTCATCATAGGTCTTTTTAAATAAAAGAACATCATCGAATGTATCAAACAACCCAAATTTATTTAATTTACTTTTATATATTTTTAAAGGTTCAAAACAATCCAAATCGGTAATTATTTGTTCATCTAATGGTATTGGACAATATTCATACCCTAAAAACTTCATTTCTGGAAGACTATCTGAAAAAACTTCATTCTTGTATGTGCTTTCACAAAAAAGAATTCGAATATTAATTTCATTTTCAAAACAACAATTTATATACTCTTCATAAAGATTTTTGTTTGAAATAAATTCCAAAAATTGATGACAACCATCAGCATCTATTTTAGTAGATTGTAAATCTGTAAGTTCCTGACAAATTTTATTATTAACTGTTGATAATGGGAAGTTATTGTAAGAGTTAATTCCAAAATATTCGAAAGTTTTTGTATATTTAGTTGGTTTATTCAAATCTTGTATTAAATAACCATTAGGCACAAATTGAAACACCTAAATACCCCCAAAATTTCTTTTAACTATATTAGTCCCTGATTCCTATTTCCTATTTCCTATTTCCTATTTCCTATTTCCTATTTCCTATTTCCTGTTTCCTGTTTCCTAACCTTCCATACTCTTCCTCGGTTATCTCAATAACCTTGCCGTGCTTGAAGCCATAAGGGAAAGTGAATAAATCGTCTGCTCTTTTGAAATTGCAATCGCCTGCACTTTCTGAAATAAATGGTACATATCCCATTTTTTCTTTTTCACAACCGAAGAAATCGAGCAACAAGCACCACTTACCATCTGGTAAAACAAAAGTGGTTGGTCCTTCGTAAGAACCAGGTTTTCCGAAAGTCGCTTTTTCACTTAACATATACTGCAAAAATTCTTCATCGTGTGTATATGGACCATAAAGACTCTTTGATGTGCTATGCATATTAACACCAGGGTTGTGTGCATTTTTATAGAATAAATGGTATATATCTCGTATTTTTACTATATGACTATCTAAAATCTCGTTATTTTTAGTAAAAAACAGTTTCGGTTCTGTGAAAGTTTCAAAGTCTTTTGTAGTAGTACAATAAATTGACATGTGTGAAAAATCATCTTCTTTTACAGTCGAGCCCCAATGAATTAAATATTCATCATTTAACTCGTCATAGAAAATTTCAGGTGCCCAGAGACAACCAAAATCATCACGACCAAAATAAATAAGTTTTTCGTCACTGAAATTCACTAAATCATCAGTTTTCCACATTCTTAAATTTTTACTACCCGAGCTATTAACATTTTTCCAGTCAATATTGTAGTTTTCATCATATCTGTTTGCAATACAAAGGTCAGTCGTGAGTATTACAAACCCGTTGTTTTTAAGTCGGATAATCTCGACATCACGACAACCACACTCACCCAAATGTGCTGATAACACTGGGTTCCCGTCATTAACCTCGTTCCAATGATAACCATCTTTACTTTTTGCAAAATAGACCTGTTCACCATCTGGTGTAAGCTTTTCTTTAAAGTGTACAAATAAATATGGCATAACATCACCTGAAACTTCATTTTTTATATTCTATCATAACTAATGTAAATAATCAATTGACTAATTAACATTTAATTGTTAAAATACAAATGGTGATTATATGAAAAATAACATTGTTACTCTTATAAGTGAACATCACTCTGACCCGCCAGAGAGAACAAGACACTCGGGCAGAGCGATTATAATTAAAGATAATAAAATTCTTCTTTCTCACGAACTTAATACCAACATTTATATGAGCCCAGGTGGTGGAATTGAAGAAAACGAAAGTCTTTCTGAGTGTTGTGTACGCGAGGTAGAAGAAGAAACCGGTTTTATTACAAAAACTACAACTGATGAATTTATCACTGTAGAAGAATATTGCTTTGAAACACTTTACATAAGCCACTACTTCCCTTGTGAAATAATCGGCACAGGAAAAAGCTCGTTAACCCCCACAGAAATAGACCACGGAATTACTGCTGAGTGGGTTGAAACTGATAAAGCCCTCGAAATTTTCGGAAAATACGAAGAAATGAGAGAAGACTGGCGAAGTCTTTATTTAAGAGAATTTACTGTATTAAATAAATTTTTACAACAGAATGGTCATCAGAATTGATGACCATTCTGTTGTATTATTCTTTATTATTCAACTTCTTTTTTCGCACTTTCCAATCCGGCATTATTTTTTCTAACTTATTATAAAAGGCTTTGCTGTGATTAGCTTCTAAAAAATGCGTAAACTCGTGAGCGACAACATATTCAATACATTCAACTGGGACTTCAATTAAAAGCGTATTGAAAGTCAATATATTACTTTTAGGCTGACAACTCCCCCACCGAGAAGTCATTTTTCTGAATTTAATTTGTGGAAATTCTGAAACATAATTTTTGAAATAGGGGTACATCACTTCACAAATTTCTGTAACTAATTTTGTTGCCTGTTCTTTCTGCCACTTTTCAATAACCTTTTTCTTTAATGCAAAGTCATTTATATCTTTTACTGTCAATGTCAAAAAATATTTGTCACAAGTCGCAGTATTTTTAGAACCACTTTCGACCTTTAAAGTTCTTTCAACACCTAAAACCTTTATTGTCTCCCCTGTTACAAATTCAATTTCTTTTGGTTTATTTTTCTGTAATTGTTCATATTTTTTGAGTGTATTTATAATAAAATCGCTATGTTCAATTAAAAACAAATCAATTTTCTCTTGCGAAATTCTATTATTAACAGAAACAGAGATTGTACCATCAGGTTTAATTCTTAAATTCAGATTTTTAACATTTTTTCTGTTTAATTCGTAGTTAACTTTCTGGTTGTTTAAAACTATAGTTTTTGTCATATTAAATCGTATTCACCTTTGTTTTATTGCAAAATCGCTTTATTTATATCAATATTCCGTCACAATGGTCGATTTCGTGTTGAATTATCTGTGCTACAAAGCCTGTAAAAGTCTTTATACGCCACTCAAATTTCTCGTTCTGCCAACGAACCTTAATTGATTTATAACGCTTTGTTTTCTTTGGGTAACCTTGTAAAGAAAGACAAGATTCTTCCGTTTCAAAAACATCTTGTTTTTTTATAATTTCAGGATTGAACATAACAGAATAAGTATTATTATCTTCAAATATTATGACGCGTTTATTTACACCAATCATATTTGCCGCCATACCAACACATTTTTCTTTATTTGCTTCTAAAGTGTCTCTCAAATCATCTGCAATATATAAATCATCTTTTGTAGCAACTTCTGCTTTTTGTGCTAAAAAAGTTTCATCGTGCATTATATCTTTTATCATTTTTCATCACCTAATAAATAATAACATAGCACGCAGTTTCAGTAAATAACAAATTCGCGTTTTATTTAATAAAAATACTTGATTAAATTTTTCCTATATGTTATTATTTATTTAATAAATTTAAGGAGTGATTATTATGAACAACACTTTACCTATTACAAAACTTTCTGAACCAGAAAACGCAACTACACACGAAATTGAAACTGCATTCTTTTCAAGTGTCAGTCGTGGTGATGTTGATGGCGTAAACGCTATGATTAAAATGCTTTTAAAGAGCGGTATTGTTACAAGCAAACTCGCTAAAGATGACACTAAACCCCTTAAATACTGGGCAATCAACACAATCGCAATTGCTACAAGGTACGCAATTATAGGTGGTGCAGACGAAACTGCTTGTTATAATTTTACTGATGAAGCAATTATGCAGATTGATGGTTTAACTGAAGAAAGTGATATTTTACAATTCTTATTTAAAAAGAGTCTTCAATTAACTGCTGTTGTAAATAAAGTACAACAAAACACTCACCCTAAAGCAGTAAGAGATGCTTTAAAAATTATAAACACACGACTTTTTGAAGATTTAAGACTTGATATTTTGGCTTCAGAGTGTGGCATTTCAAAGGACCATTTATCATTACTCTTTAAAAAGAGCTTTAATGTTACAATTCCACAGTACATAAAATCACAAAGACTTGCAGCCGCTAAAGATATGTTAAAACGCGGTATGAGTCTTTCTGAGGTTGCTTACACAACTGGATTTAGCACAGAAAGTTATTTCATAAAGTGCTTTAAGGATGAATATAATATGACACCTGGTGAATTTATTAAATAACTCTATAAATGCAAATAAAATTATCGTTATAAAGTCAAACTGCGAGAGAAATTAATCTCTCGCAGTTTTTAGTTTTAATCATCGGTTACATCCCAGTTATTTTCCTGAAGGTCGTAATAATGATGTTCAATATCTACTTTGCCTTTTGAATTTATGTTGAGTGTTGTGCCACCAATCATTTCATCTGTCCAATAACTACCAAAGCCTGATTTAAGACTATATGAAAGTCTTATACCATCATACATAATTGAGAAGTCGTTAACATGGTCGTGACCAACCAAAATATTTTTTGTACTGCCTAATTCTTTACAAAGTGTAAAAAATCCATTATTAACAGGTGCAGGACAACTTTGTTCAGTTTTGTTACCAAATAAGAACAACTTATTTTTTGTATCTGCAGTACCTAAATTCTCTTCTGTTTCACCAACACTTATCTGACTCCATGCATCTAAATATTCGCGAACTGGAATATGGAAAATAACTGTACTTTCAACAATTTTACCATCGTTTATTTCTTTAATTCCGTTAACAGCCCATTTATACCATTCTTGCTGATTATCCCAAAGATGGTCATATTTATCTTCAACCACAGTACCATCTTCTAAGACAAAATCGTTGTAACCATGAGTGTCCATCATAAATAATGTGTGAATAATTTTATCATTCTCGGTAATGTTTATTATGTAGTTACCGTACCCCATATCTTTAGGACCAAATTTAAAAAGACAATTTTCTGCATTAGAAAGTGTATAAGCAGCCCAGAACTCTGTTCCACAACCCTCACCATCATGGTTACCCATAACTGGTGCCCACGGAATACCAAATGACTCTAAAAGTTCAATTGTTTCGAGATATGAAATATATCCCCAAGCATTGTCACCACTTAAAGTAATAAGGTCTGGCTGAAGGTCATTAACAAGTTTTTTAATAAGCTCAAATGAATATGTACCATCATCGCCAAAAACATTCTCTTCACCTAATTGAATATCTGTAAGATTTAAAATTACAAAATCCTCATTAGGATTTTTTTTGATTTCTATGTAACTCTCTTGTGTGAATTTTGTTTCAGTGGACCATTCTTCAAAAAACTGTTCTTCTCCTTTTGTAAGTTGAAGAAACAAAGGGCTTATAATTTGCCCGAAGCATAAAAAGAATGCTAAAACAAGTTTTAATATTGCCATTAAAACGCCTCCTATTTAATTTTTGTATATTTTAACATTTCAAAAAACTTTTTTCAACATTGTTAGAAATAAATAGTTACCAAAAAGTTAAAATGGCAATTGTACATTTAGACAAAAATAGTTTTTCTTTTAGAGCGTTTTATAACAAATATTTAAAACATTAATTAAAAAGAAAAAAAGTTGTTATATTCACTTGACATTAACCTTAAAGAGTTTTAAAATTCTATTTGTAAGTTTAAACTAGATTTTCAAAACAAGGAGAGATACTCATGAAAAAACTCTATGAAGGTAAAACAAAAGATGTTTACGAACTTGACAATGGTAATGTAATGTTAAAGTTCAAAGACGATTGCACAGGTAAAGATGGTGTTTTTGACCCAGGTGAAAACACAGTTGGTCTTACAATTGAAGGTATTGGTAAAGCAAACCTTGAAACCTCTGTTTATTACTTTGAAATGCTCAAAAATGCAGGTGTAAAAACACACTATGTAAGCGCTGATGTTGAAAATGCAACAATGGAAGTTTTACCTGCAACTGTTTTTGGTCACGGTCTCGAAGTTATTTGCCGCCTTGTTGCAACAGGTAGTTTTATTCGTAGATATGGTGAATATATGGCTGACGGTACAGTTCTTCCTGGTGGTTATGTTGAATGTACTTTTAAAAATGACGAAAAAGGTGACCCACTCGTAACAAGCGAAGGTCTTGCTGCTCTCGGTGTTATGTCTGAAGAAATGTTTAAATCAATGAAAGAACAAACACTTAAAATTACAAAGGTTGTTGCTGATGACCTCAAAACAATTGGTCTTGACCTTTGGGATATTAAATTTGAATTTGGTTACAACAATGGCGAAGTTATTCTCATTGATGAAATCGCATCTGGTAATATGAGAGTTTACAAGGGCGACGAAATCGTTAACCCAGTTGACCTAACAAAGCTAATTCTAAATAGATAATTTTAAAAAAGG
>JAZRSC010000008.1:0-114133 GCA_045651285.1 Acutalibacteraceae bacterium | reverse complement strand
AAAGTATTATAATACCGTAAAAATTTTTTAACCCCTGACAACTGACAACTGACTCACTGACCACTAGATTCCCTTAATTTTCAATTAAACCCAACGCCCCAAGACTAACAACCAACCATACTAGCCACACTAGCCATACTAGCCAACTACTGCCCCTTAATACTATCAAGTGCATTCTTCTCAAGCCTTGACACTTGTGCTTGTGAAATTCCGATTTCGTTTGCAACCTCTGTCTGTGTCATACCGCGCATAAATCTCATTGAAAGAATTTTCTTTTCTCTTTCGGGTAACTCTTTAATTGCTTCTTTTAAAACTATTTCATCTACCCAGTCAACATCTGTTTCGTTTGAACCAATCTGGTCCATCAAAAATATTGTGTCACCACCGTTTGAATATACGGGCTCATAAAATGAAACGGGGTCAACAACTGCCTCAAGCGCAATTACAACTTCCTCTTTTTTTATATTCATTTCTTTTGCAATTTCCTCAACTGTTGGTTCGTAGCCTTTTTCGTTAGAAATTCTTTCTTTAATCTGCATAGCGTGGTAGGCGGTGTCTCTTAAAGAACGCGAAACTCTTATTGGGTTATTATCTCTTAAATATCTACGCACTTCGCCTATAATCATTGGTACTGCATAAGTTGAAAAACGAACATCGTGGCTTGTGTCAAAATTATCAATTGCCTTTATTAAACCAATGCAACCTACCTGAAACAAATCATCTAAGTTTTCACCACGATTAGTAAATCTCTGAATAACGCTTAAAACAAGTCGTAAATTACCATTTATTAAATCTTCTCGTGCTTTATTGTTGCCATTCTTTGCTTCTTTTAAAAGTGTTTGTTTTTCTTTTTCGGGTAATATTTTTAATGTGGATGTGTTTATTCCACAAATTTCAACTTTATTGTAAATCATAAAAAACTCCTTTTCATCTGATATGTAAAATCGTTTTTAGGAGCGTTCTGAGTTACAAAAAATATTATTTGCCTTTTGTAGAAATTTAATCAAAAATTTGATTAAATTTCCCAAAAATTTTACTCTCTGTTTACAGTAAAAAATGTTGACTTTTTAGTAGTGTGTGGTATAATAATAAAAGATGAATTTGAATAAGAATTTAAAGAAATTAAGGAGTGTTATTTGTATGAATAAATTTTTAAAGTTTTTAGGCATTTTAGCAGCAATCGCAGCAGTTGCAGCAGCAATTTATGTGGTTCTTCAGAAGGTTAAAGCAAAAAATGCTCCTGAAAGTTATGATGAAGACAATTATGTTTCTTGTTCTTGTCTTGAAGATGACTTTATTTCTGAAACAGTTGCAGAATAATATTTAATTTAAAAAACGACAAACATTAAGTCTTTAATTCGATACGAGATATCGGCAAGATTTGAGTTTTAAAACAGGGTGAATTATGCCCTTATATAAATTACTCAAGTCTTTGCCGTTCAGGCAAAGGCTTTTTTATAAAATTCAGAAGGATTGGTTTTAAATGAATTTAGCATTTAAAAATGCACATGTTTATAAAAATCAAAAAGTTACATTCATTCCTGAATACACTTGTCAAGTAAATGTTCAGGGCGATGTGGCTATTTCTTCTTTTTTACAGGATATGTTATCTAAAAATGTTTCTGAATATGGTATTTTTCCCGGTTTCTGTGATGTTCATGTTCATCTCAGAGAGCCGGGTTTTTCTTATAAAGAAACTATCAAATCTGGCACACAGGCTTCTGCAAGAGGTGGTTATACCGATGTTCTTTCGATGCCTAACTTAAATCCAGTGCCGCACAATGTAGGTAATATGAATCTTCAAAGGGAGATTATAAAGCGTGATGCAGTTATAGGTGTTCATCCGTTTGCTTCACTTACAGTGGACGAAAAAGGTGAAACACTTTCAGATATTGAAAACCTCGCACCGATTTCAATTGGTTATTCTGATGATGGCAGAGGAGTGCAAAGTGAGAGCTTAATGCGTTCTGCTATGGAAAAGGCGAAAAGTTTAAATAAAATAATTTCAGCCCACTGTGAAGATAATTCACTTTTAGAAGGCGGTTATATCCACAAAGGTGAATATGCTTTAAAACATAATCATCGCGGTATATGTAGCGAAAGCGAATGGGGACCAATTAAACGCGATTTGAAATTAGCAAAAGAAACTGGTTGTAAATATCATGTTTGCCACATATCAACAAAAGAAAGTGTTGAAATTATAAGACAAGCTAAAAAAGAGGGCGTAGATGTTACCTGCGAAACCGCACCACATTATTTAGTTTTAAATGATATGATGTTAGAAGAAGATGGCAGATTTAAAATGAATCCGCCAATTCGAGGGGAAGAAGACAGAATTGCTTTAATTGAAGGTGTGCTTGACGGTACAATAGATATGCTTGCAACTGACCACGCACCACATTCTTTTGAAGAAAAATCAAAGGGATTAGAAAAAAGCTTAATGGGCATAACAGGTATTGAAACCGCGTTCCCGATAGTTTACACAAAGCTTGTAAAGACTGGCATATTGCCACTTGAATTAGTTATAAAAATGCTTACCGATAATCCAAGAAACCGATTTGGTATTAAAGATGATGGTTCTTTGACTATATGGGATTTAAGCAATCAATATAAAATCGACAGTAACGAATTTCTTTCAATGGGTAAGGCAACACCTTTCCAGAACGAGAGTGTTTTCGGTAAATGTCTTATGACTGTATATGGAGGTAAAATAGTATGGCAAATGAAGTAAGAAAAAAGATTGTCTTTCAGGACGGTAGCGAATATTATGGTTACGGTTTTGGTGCAGACTCAGAAAGAGTATGTGAAATAGTGTTTGATACTGCTATGGCAGGTTATCAGGAAATGATGTCAGACCTTTCTTTCACAGATAAAATTGTTGTTATGACATATCCGCTTATTGGTAACTACGGTGTTGCAGACGAAGACTTTGAAGCAAAGGGTTCAACACTCGGCGGTCTTGTAGTAAGAGAATATAACGATATTCCATCAAACTTCCGTTACACAAAAACACTTTCAGAAGAAATGGAAGAAAATCACATTCCTGGTATCTGGGGTGTAGATACAAGAGAGATTACAAGAAAAATCCGTGCTAATGGTAGCAGTCGCGTAATTCTTACAAACGCAGATGTTCCAACTGAAAAAGCAATTGAAATTATTAAGAATACACCAGCTTCTACAAATGCTGTAGAGAAAGTAAGCTGTAAAAAACGTTGGTATTCAAGAACAACAAATGCTAAGTACAATGTTGTAGCAATTGACTGTGGTATAAAACTCAATATTATCCGTCTTTTAAATGCAAGAGGATGTAATGTAACAGTTGTTCCATATAACACATCTGCAAAAGAGATAATTAAAATGAATCCGGATGGTGTCGTAGTTTCAAATGGTCCGGGTAGTCCTCTTGATGTAGCATCAATTGTTGATGTTATAAAAGAACTCAAAGGTAAATTCCCACTCTTCGGTATTGGTTTAGGTAACCTTTTACTTGGTGCCGCTTACGGTGCAAAGAGTGATAAATTAAAATTCGGTCACCACGGTGGTAACCACCCTGTAATGAATGTTGAAACCGGTAAAGTTATTACAGTTTCACAAAGTCAGGATTACACAATTAATGAAGAATCATTAAAATCAACCGATTTAAAAATCACACATCGTGACATTCTCGATAAAACTGTTGAGGGTGTTGAAAATGAGAATGACAAAGTATTTGGTGTTCAGTTCAATCCAGAAGGTGCACCGGGTGCAGTAAACGATGTATTATTCGATAAATTTATTACTATTATGAAGGAGGGCAAGTAAGATGCCAAAAAGAACCGATATTAAGAAAATACTTGTTATAGGCTCAGGCCCTATCGTAATAGGACAAGCCGCAGAATTCGACTACGCCGGCACTCAGGCGTGTCTTGCACTTAAAGAAGAGGGTTACGAAGTTATTCTCTGTAACTCAAACCCTGCAACAATTATGACAGATACTTCAATGGCTGACAAAGTTTATATGGAGCCACTTACTTTAGAATATATTGCAAAAGTTATCCGTTATGAAAGACCAGACGCTATTGTTCCTGGTATCGGCGGTCAGACAGGTCTTAACCTTGCAATGCAGCTTGAGAAAAAAGGCATTTTAAAAGAATGTGAAGTTGAACTTTTAGGTACAAAAAGTGAAAGTATCGAGAGAGCAGAAGACCGTGAACTCTTTAAACAACTCTGCCTTGATTTAGGCGAACCGGTTCTTCCGTCAGAAATTGCAAACACAGTTGAAGAAGGTCTTGCAGCTTGTGAAAGAATCGGTTATCCTGTTGTTCTTCGCCCTGCGTTCACATTAGGTGGTACAGGTGGCGGTTTCGCTGATAACGAAGAAGAATGTCGTGAACTCCTTAAAAATGGTCTTAAACTTTCACCGGTTCATCAGGTTCTTGTTGAAAAGAGCATTAAAGGTTATAAAGAAATTGAATTTGAAGTAATGCGTGACTCAAATGACACAGCAATTGCTATCTGTAATATGTAAAATGTTGACCCTGTTGGTATTCATACAGGTGACTCAATTGTTGTTTGTCCTTGTCAGACACTTACAAATAAAGAAGCGGGTATGCTTCGTGACAGTGCTTTAAGAATTATTAAAGCATTGGAAATTGAGGGTGGTTGTAACGTTCAGTTTGCACTTGACCCACTTTCATTTGATTACTATGTTATCGAGGTTAACCCACGTGTTTCTCGTTCATCTGCTTTAGCTTCTAAAGCAAGTGGTTACCCAATTGCAAGAGTTACTGCGAAAATTGCAGTTGGTATGCACCTTGAAGAAATAGAGCTTGCAAATATCCCTGCTGCTTGTGAACCTGCTCTTGACTATGTTGTTGCAAAAATGCCTCGTTTCCCATTTGACAAATTTGCAACTGCAAACAACAAGCTTTCAACACAAATGAAAGCAACAGGTGAGGTAATGAGCCTCGGTAGAACAATAGAAGAAGCACTTTTAAAAGCGGCTCGTTCACTTGAAATCGGTGTTTGCCACCTTTATATGAAAAAGTTTGATAGTTACTCAGAAGCAGAACTTCTTGAGTATATCAAAGATGGTACAGATGACAGAATTTTTGCTATTGCAGAGCTTATTAGTCACGGTACAGACATCGGTATGATTTACGATGCTACTAAAATTGATATTTTCTTCCTTGAAAAAATCAGAAACATCATTCGTATGGAAGAAAAACTCAAGGCAAATAAAAATGATTTAACTGTTCTTTACGAAGCAAAAAGAATGGGCTTCTGCGACCAGTATATTGCTCGTCTTTGGGAATGTGCAGAAATAGATGTTTACAATATCCGTGTTGAAAACAAAATGTTCCCTGTTTATAAAATGATTGATACTTGTGCGGCAGAATTTGAAGGTGTAGTGCCTTATTTCTATTCAACCTACGAAGCAGAAAACGAATCAATCGTTTCAGATAAAGAAAAAATCATCGTTCTCGGTTCTGGTCCTATCAGAATCGGTCAGGGTGTTGAATTTGACTACTCAACTGTTCACGCAGTTCAGACAATTAAAGCATCAGGCTATGAAGCGATTATCATTAACAACAACCCTGAAACAGTTTCAACTGACTATACTTGTTCAGATAAGCTTTACTTCGAACCACTTACAGTTGAAGATGTTATGAACATCATTCACCTTGAAAAGCCAATGGGTGTTATTGCATCTCTCGGCGGTCAGACTGCTATTAACTTAGCTGAACCACTCAAAAATCGTGGTGTGAAAATTATCGGTACAGACTGCGATGCTATTGAAAAAGCAGAAAACCGCGACTCATTTGAAAAACTTCTTAAAGAACTTAATATTCCACAACCAGAGGGTAAAGCAGTTACAAAAATCGAAGATGGTCTTGAGGCTGCAAAGAAAATCGGTTACCCTGTATTAGTTCGTCCATCATTCGTTTTAGGTGGTCGTGCTATGCAGATTGTTGCTGACGAAGAACAATTAAAACACTACCTTAAAACTGCTGTTGAAATTGATGAAGACAAGCCAGTTCTTGTTGACAAATATATTTCAGGTAAAGAGGTTGAAGTTGACGCAATTTGTGATGGTAAAGATGTTTTTGTTCCTGGTATTATGGAACTTGTTGAAAGAACAGGTATCCACAGCGGTGACTCAACAAGTGTTTACCCGACATTCAGCATTTCACAAAAGGTAAGAGAAACAATTCTTGAATACACAAAGAAATTAGGTCTTGGTATTGGTATTGTTGGTCTTTACAACATTCAGTTCATTGTTGATAAGGATGAAAATGTGTTCATTATCGAGGTTAACCCTCGTTCTTCAAGAACAGTTCCATTCCTTTCAAAAGCAACTTCTTATAGTCTTGCAGATATTGCAACTCTTACAATTTTAGGTAGGAGCCTTAAAGAACAGGGTATTGACTACCTATACCCAGAAGATAAAAAACGTTGGTATGTTAAAGCACCCGCTTTCTCATTCTCAAAGCTTCGCGGTCTTGACGCTTACCTTTCACCTGAAATGAAATCAACTGGTGAAGCAATCGGTTACGACAACAAACTCACTCGTGCTCTTTATAAAGCATTACAGGCTTCTGGTATGAATGTTGTAAACTATGGTACAGTTCTTGCAACTATTGCCGATGAAGATAAGAAAGAGGCATTACCAATTATCCGCCGTTTCTACAATATGGGCTTCAACATTCAGGCAACAGAGGGTACTGCAAACTTCTTAAAAGAAAACGGAATAAGAACTCACGCAGTTAAGAAAATTAGCGAAGGCAGTGAAGAAATTCTTAACAATATGCGTCAGGGCTATATCAACTATGTAATTAACACTCGTGATATTAATCAGTCAGGTGTTACTTCAGATGGTCACGAAATTCGTCAATGTGCAGTTGAAAACAATGTAACACTCTTCACTTCACTTGATACTGTTGCAGTATTACTTGATGTTCTTGAAGAAACAACACTTTGTATTTCTACAATTGATGAATAATAAATTGGAGTTTAATTAAAAATGTATCAAGGAATTTATACAATCAAAGAAAATGTAAAAATCGCTAAAGATGTTTATAAAATGATAGTTGAGGGGGATACTTCATCACTTACTGCAACAGGTCAGTTTGTAAATATCAAGGTAGATGGTTTATATCTCAGAAGACCAATTTCAGTTTGCGATTATAATGAAAGTACAATTACACTTATCTACAAGGTAGTAGGTGCTGGAACCCAGATTATGTCAACTAAAGTAGCAGGCGAAACATTCGATATTTTAGTAGGCCTTGGCAATGGCTACAATACCGATAAAAGTGGAGAAAATCCACTTTTAATCGGCGGTGGCGTTGGTGTTCCACCAATGTATGGTCTTTGCAAAAAGTTGGTAGCAGAGGGCAAAAAGCCTACTGTGATTTTAGGCTTTAATACTGCAGATGAAATTTTCTACAAAGAAGAATTTGAAGCATTAGGTGTTAAAGTTTATGTTACTACTGTTGATGGTAGTGTAGGAGTAAAAGGCTTCGTAACAGATGTTATGAAAGACCTTACATATTCTTACTTTTTTACTTGCGGACCAATGCCTATGTTTAAAGCAATTGAAAATACTGCAGTAACAAGTGGTCAGTACAGCTTTGAAGAAAGAATGGGTTGTGGCTTTGGTGCTTGTATGGGTTGCTCTTGTAAAACAAAATATGGCAACAAACGAATCTGTAAAGATGGTCCTGTTTTAGAAAGGGAGGAGATTATATGGTAAATCTTGAAACATCACTTTGTGGTTTAAATCTCTCAAATCCCTTAATTCCTGCAAGTGGTACTTTTGGCTACGGTTACGAATTCGCAGAACTTTACGACATAAATATTTTAGGTACATTCTCATTTAAAGGTACAACTAAAGACGCTCGTTTCGGTAACCCTACACCAAGAATTACCGAGTGCGAAGCAGGTATGATAAACGCAGTTGGTCTTCAGAATCCTGGTGTTGAAAAAGTTATTTCTGAAGAATTACCAAAACTTAAAGAAGTATTTAATAAAAAAGTTATGGCAAATGTAAGCGGATTTTCAGTTGAAGATTATGTTTACACTTGTGAGAAACTTGATAAAGAAGAACAAGTTGGTTGGCTTGAAGTTAATGTCAGCTGCCCTAATGTTCACGGTGGCGGTATGAGTTTTGGTACATCACCTGAAGCGGCGGCTGAGGTTACAAGAGAAGTAAAAAAGGTAACTAAAAAGCCTGTTATTATTAAACTTTCACCAAATGTTACCGATATTGTTTCAATAGCAAAAGCATGTGAAGAAGCTGGGGCAGATGGCATAAGTCTTATAAATACACTTTTAGGTATGCGAATTGATTTAAAAACAAAGAAACCGGTTATTGCAAATAAAATGGGTGGTTTTTCAGGTAACGCAATTAAACCAGTCGCAGTAAGAATGGTGTATCAGGTATATGATGCAGTAAATATTCCAATTGTCGGAATGGGCGGTGTTTCTACTGCAGAGGATGTTATTGAATTTATGTTAGCAGGTGCTTCAGCGGTTCAGGTAGGTGCTGCAAACTTAATAAATCCATATGTGTGTAAAGATATTATTGAAGATTTACCACGCGTTATGGAAAAATATGGAATTACTAATTTAAAAGATATTATAGGAGGCGCACACTAATGGGTAAAGATGTAATTATTGCTTGTGATTTCAGTAGCAAACAGGCTTGTATGGATTTTTTAGATAAATTTACAGGTAAAAAACCATTTGTAAAAATCGGTATGGAACTTTTCTATGCAGAAGGTCCACAAATCGTTCGTGAAATAAAAGAAAGAGGTCACAAAATTTTCCTCGATTTAAAACTTCACGATATTCCTAATACAGTAAAAAAATCAATGTCAGTTTTAAGAAATCTTGATGTTGATATGACAAACCTTCACGCAGCAGGTACAGGCGCTATGATGGAGGGCGCTTTAGAGGGCTTAACTCGTGAGGATGGTACTAGACCTATTCTTATTGCAGTTACACAGCTTACTTCAACAAGTGAAGAAAGAATGAAAAACGAGCTTCTTATAAACGAACCAATTGACAAGGTTGTTATGCATTACGCAAAAAATGCAAAAGACTCAGGTCTTGACGGTGTTGTTTGCTCACCACTTGAAGCAGGTAAGGTTCACGACCTTTGTGGTAAAGATTTCTTAACAATCACACCAGGCGTTCGTTTTGCAGATGGTGATATAGGTGACCAGGTTCGCGTTATGACACCAGCAGAAGCTAAGAAAATCGGTTCAGACTACATAGTTGTAGGCAGACCAATTACAGCGGCAGAGGACCCAGTTGCAGCATACGAAAGATGCGTAGCAGAATTTTGTGATTAAGGAGAGTTGAAAAATGGAAAGCTATAAAAGAGAATTTATTCAGTTTTTAGAAGGTGCAGGCGTTCTTAAATTTGGTGATTTTACTGCTAAAAGTGGTAGAAAAATTCCATATTTCATCAACGCAGGTGATATTAAAACGGGTGAACAAATCTGTAAATTAGGTGAATTTTACGCAAAAGCATATTTTGAAAAAGTTGGTAACAAAAAAACAGTTCTTTATGGACCTGCTTACAAAGGTATTCCAATTGCAGTTTCAGTTGCAGTAGCACTTGCTAAAAATGGTCTTGATGTTCCATTCTTCTTTAACCGTAAAGAAGAAAAGGACCACGGTGAAGGTGGAGTTTTTGTTGGTTACAAACCACAAGAGGGCGAAGAAATCGTTATTGTTGAAGATGTTATTACTGCAGGTACTGCTATAAGAGAGAGTATGGCTATTCTTTCAGGACTTAAAGGCACCAAGGTTGCCGCAACATTTGTTATGGTTGACCGTAAAGAAAAAGGTCAGACAGAAAAATCTGCTATGGCAGAGGTTGGTGAAGAATATGGCTTCCCGGTATATTCTGTTGTAGATGTTTATGATATTATTGAATATCTTGAAGAAGACGAAAAGAATAAAGAAAATGTTGACAGAATCAAGAAATATCTTGAAGTAAACGGTGCAAAGGAATAATCAGGGGACGGTTTTGTGATTTAAAGAGTCATAAACCACGATTTCTTAGATGTATTCTATAAAAACGATAAATTAAAATATTCGGGGGGGTTACGATTCAATCATAGAACCGTCCCCTGATTTTTGGAAAAGGAAATATTATGAGAAGTGTTATAGATATTCTCGACCTTACAGTAGATGAATTAGACGAACTCGTTAAGGTTGCAGATGATATTATAGAAAATCCTCAGAAATATAGTGAAAAGTGTAAGGGTAAAAAATTAGCAACACTTTTCTTTGAACCATCAACCCGTACTCGTCTCAGTTTTGAGGCGGCAATGTATGAATTAGGTGGTAATGTTTTAGGTTTCTCTGAAGCACAGAGTTCTTCTGCCGCAAAAGGTGAAAGTGTGGCAGATACTGCAAAAACAGTTTCTTGCTATGCAGATATTATTGCTATGCGTCACCCTAAAGAAGGTGCGCCACTTGTTGCGTCATATAATGCAACTATCCCTGTAATAAATGCAGGTGATGGTGGTCACAATCACCCTACACAAACTCTTGCAGATTTACTTACAATTCATAGAGAAAAGGGTAGATTTGACAACTTAACTGTAGGTCTTTGTGGTGACCTTAAATTCGGTAGAACAGTTCACTCGCTTATAAATGCTCTTTCTCGTTATAGTGGAATTAAATTCGTTTTAATTTCGCCTGATGAATTAAAACTTCCAAGTTATATTAAAAAGGAAATTTTACAGAAGAATAATTTAGAATATGTGCAGACAACTGACCTTGAAGCTGTTATGCCAGAACTCGATATTCTTTATATGACAAGAGTGCAGAGAGAACGCTTCTTTAATGAAGAGGATTATTTAAGACTTAAAGACAGTTACATTCTCACACCTGAAAAGTTAGTGAATGCAAAAAAAGATTTATCAATAATGCATCCACTTCCAAGAGTAAATGAAATAAGTGTTGCAATAGATGAAGACCCAAGAGCTTGCTATTTTAAACAGGTTCTTTATGGTAAATATATGCGTATGGCACTTATTCTTAAACTTTTAGAGATTAACTGACGGGGGTAGAGTAATGAGAGTAGATTCTATTAAAAATGGTTTCGTAATTGACCACATTACCGCTGGTAATGGTATGAAAATTTACGATTTATTAAAACTCGGTGAACTTTCTTGCCCTGTTGCACTTATGACAAATGTAAAAAGTGCAAAAATGGGCGTTAAAGATATTATAAAAATTGATGCCGATGTTACAATTGATATGGATATTTTAGGTTATGTAGACCCTAATGTAACTATTGATATTATAAAAAATGAAAAACTTGTTGAGAAGAAAAATGTAGATTTACCAGAGAAACTTACAAATGTAATCTATTGCAAAAACCCTCGTTGCATTTCTTCAACAGAACAAGAGCTTCCTCACATCTTCAATTTAACTGACAAAGAAAACAGAGTTTATCGTTGTCATTATTGTGAGACGAAAGCGAAATAATTCGCTTTTTAGGAATTAGGAACCAGGAACTAGGAATTAGAACTTTTCAAAATTAAAATTGTCCTATCATTTTTAGTTGATATCAGAACCAACTGCAAATGATAGGATAAATTCATTTTTATAACTATTTCCTATTTCCTAATTCCTGAAAATGTATAAAAATCATTTAATAACACAAACTAATGTTAAAAATTATAAAAGAGTGATTATAATGATTTTCTTAAAAGCATTTTTAGTTGGTGGGTTAATTTGTGTTATTGGTCAGCTTTTATTAGACTTAACTAAACTTACACCTGCAAAAATTCTTGTGGGTTTTGTAGTAGTAGGTGTAATATTAGGCGGTATTGGTGTTTATAAATATGTTGAAGAATTTGCAGGGGCAGGGGCTACTGTGCCACTTGTAGGCTTTGGGGCACTACTTGCAGAAGAAACAAAAAACGCAGTAAAAGAAGATGGCATTTTCGGAATTATAACCGGCCCACTCGCAGCAGGTTCTGCGGGTATTATGACCGCAGTATTATGCGGTATTGTTGCTTCATTTTTCGGTAAACCGAAAGCGAAATAGTTGAAAGTTTCAAGTGTAAAAAACAACTACATTCTCTCATTTTGATTTACGGATAATCCTTAAATGAAAGAATGTAGTTGTTTTTATAATGTACCTCTCTTCGAAGAGAGGGGGACCGCCATTTCGTTGATTTGCTTATTTTTACACACTTTTAAGCGAGTAAAAACCTTGATGAAATAATATTGTTTCTTGGGCGGTGGAGAGTTCTTAAATATTTTAATGAATAGTGAAGTCGCATACGCTGATGAATATTGAATAATGAATAATTGAGGAACTGCGTTGGCAATTATAATTGAATAACAAAAAGATAAGTTCTATCATTTAAAGTTTTTCGTAAACTAAAAATGATAGAAGTTTCCTGTTTCCTGACAACTAACAAAAATATTGCAAAATTGGAAAATATATGCTAAACTGAAAATGCGACATAACCGAATATAGCCTATTGAGGAGTACGTATTTTTCTTTGGAAAAAATGCATACTTCTACTTTACATACTCTTAGTAGGCGTAAGGTTGTGTCGCAGCAATTGAAGTTGTGCATTTTTCGGTGCGTAGCTTCGGCTGCGCACTTTTTGTTTTTATGGAGGGTGGCAATATGAAAAAAACATTATCATTGTTGTTAGCGTTGTTAATGCTTGTTGCGGTAATACCTGTAACGAGTATGTCAGTAATTGCAAATGCTGTTACTATAACTGGTACAGCTTTGCTTTATGGTGATTCTGATGGCTTGACAAGAGCCGAATGGTTACATAATCTGGCAGTTGTCGGAGATTTGGATATGGACGAAAATGCCCATATGGACAACTATTTTAGTGATTTGACGAGTAAACATAAATATTACAATGATGTTTTGTTGAATCTTCAATATGGTCTTATTGACATTCAGGCTGGTAGTGAACTTCGTCCTGATGATCAGTTAACTCGTGATTTTGCAGTTTCAACGCTTAATGCACTTTTGAGTTTTCAGGTTGATGAAAGCGAATCTTATACTTTTTCCGATGCATCAGTTCTCTGGAGTTACACAGAAGAAACAGAAGCTATAACTGAGGGCGAAGGCGAAGTAACTGAGGGAACTGATACTGGTGACGAATCAACTGGTAGTGAATCAACAGATGAAGATATTTATGCTGATTTTATAGAGCAAGATGCTGCAGCTAAACTTGTGACAGAGCAACGTTTGAAAGATAGTGCACAAATTGCAATAAACAGAGGTTGGGTAGAACTTATAGATGGTGCGTTTTCACCTGAAACTGTTGTTACAAAAACAGAGATTGAAAAAATGCTTGAGGATGCAATTGATGTTCTCGAGATAACTGTTATTGACGAAAATTATGAAAACGTATTTGAATTCACAGAAGATGTAATTGTAGTACCTGATGGTACAGTTGTTTCTGAAGATATTGAAAACAATACAGTTTCAATTACAGATTGTCCTGTAGAATTAACAGTTGGTAATAAATTTGCAGTTTATTATAATGGTATTCCAGATGTTTATTTAGCAGAAGAAATTACTGTGGTAGAAAATGTTACCACAATAACAGTTTCAGAAGTGGCAGACGAAGAAGCGTTTACTAAAGTAGATGCACAAGGTGTTATTTACGACCCAAGTCAGATAGAAGTTATTCCTGCTGAGGGGGCAGAAGTAACTGTAACTGAAGTTGTTGAAGAAGCAACAGTAATAACTGAACCTGAAAATGCTAATGCATTTATTTCTTATCCTGAAATGAAATTATCTCCGGGTAGAATAAATCTCTGTAAAATATCGGTTACTAAAGAACTTAAGATAAATAGTGAGTGTAAAATATCAGTAAAATTAGAATTGAATAATCCGTATGTAAGTTATTATGCAAACAAGGATTATTTTGAGTCTTATTTGTTTTGTAATGATGTAAAAATTGAAATTTCGGGTTCAGCAAATGCTATGCCGGATGATGTGCCATTATGTGTTGTGGCTGTAGGTGGTATAGGTACATTTGAAATTAATTTAACTTATGAACTTGGTGGAAAGGCAAAGTATATTACAAAAGGCGGGATGATGATTGGTGTTAGAGGGGCACCTTTTGAAAGTTGTAGAAATTTAACAAAGTATGTGCAACACTATCAGTATGTCGAGGCTGAAGCTTGTGGTTCTGCAGGATTGAATTTTTCATTTAACATAAAAGCCCCTTGCGTTCACGCTAAGTTGTATGCTGAAGTTGGTGTGAAGGGAAGTGTGGCGTTAAAAAAGTACTTAGACCAAACATTACCCAAAATGTGCTGTCATATGTATGCTTGTTTATATGCGAAAGCAGGTTTTTATTTAAAACTTGGCTTTTCTGAGTGGAGTACGAAGTATCAAGCAGAAAAGGATATATACAATTACAAAAATAGTCCGTATAAAGTTGTTCAACACTATGAAGATGGTGTTATTGTATCGGAGTGTACCAAAGGTCAAAATCCTAATGTAGATATGGTGAATTACGATTACTTTACCAGAACAAATTCCCGTTGGTTCGGTAGTGGTTGGTCTGGCTGGAATGGTACTTCTGGTATAAATGCTGCAAATGAAATTGTGCCTGTGTTCAGCTACAAATTAAATGAAACAAATGGCGCAACAATTACGTCTTATAATATAGACTCTTATTATTTGAATGTACCTGAAACGGTTGATGGTTACACAGTTGTTGGTATTGGTTCAAATGCGTTTAAAGGCAAAAAGGTAGGGCACATTGTTTTACCTGACACAGTAACTACAATTGAAAGTTATGCCTTTGCAAATTGTAATAATTTAGTGTCAGTAGATATTACTGATTCAGTTACAACAATTGATAAGTATGCATTTTATCAATGCTATAATTTAAGAGAAGTTTCACTTCCTAAAAACCTTATTACTTTAGGTACAGGTGCATTTGGTTACACTGCAATTCCAAGTGTTAAAATCCCGAAATCATTAGAGGACGGAACAAGCTCGAGTTATTCTTATACATATAATGGCACAAAATATTCTATAACTGGTGGGCCTTTCGTTGGGTGTGATAATTTAAAAAGTGTTACATTTGAGGACGGTACTGTACGAATTGCAGATTATCTTTTCTCTGGTTGCACAGGTCTTGAAACAATAAATGTACCAAGTGGAACAGAAGAAATTCAAGGCTATTCTTTCCAAGATTGCTTCAGACTTAAAAATATAAATATCCCAACTTCTGTTTTATCAATTGGTAATTATGCGTTTTATAGGTGCTTTGGTTTGACAGATGTCACAATACCCGATTCTGTAACATTAATTGATTACTGTGCATTTGAAAATTGCTATAACTTGAAAAATGTAAAGTTGTCAAAAGGGTTGTTGGAATTAGGATATCGAGCTTTTTCACAAACTGCAATTGAGAGTATAGAAATACCTAAATCATTAGAAGATTGTAATGCTGTTTACCCGTATACAGGAGCATACGAAACACCTAATTATACTTTTAATGATGTTAATTATGTTTTAGGCGAAGGACCATTTTTTGCCTGCGATAATTTGAAAACGATAACTTTTGAAAACGGAATAACGCGAATACCGGAATACTTGTTTACAGGTTGTACAGGAGTTGAGAAAATAACAATACCTGACACTGTAACGGAAATTCAACCTTGTGCATTTGATGATTGTTTGCGTTTAAGTGGTGTTACGATTGGCAGTTCTGTGACAACAATAAGTTCAAGTGCTTTTCAAAGATGCGTTAGTTTAACAGAGATTTTTATTCCTGTCTCTGTAACAACAATAGGTTCAAGTGCTTTTGAATTTTGCTATAATTTGAAAAAAATTAATTTACCTAAAAATTTGAAGAGTCTAGGTTATTGTGCTTTAGCTGAATCTGCAATCGAAAGTATAGAAATACCAAAATCATTAGACGAATGTAGCGCTAATTATCCTTATACAGGTCCATACGAAACACCTAATTACACTTTTAATGATGTTAATTATGTTTTAGGTGAAGGACCGTTTTTTGCTTGCGATAATTTGAAAACGATAACTTTTGAAGAGGGAACAACACAAATAGTGCGATACTTGTTCACGGGTTGTACTGGACTTGAAGAAATTGAAATTCCCGATACGGTTACAGCAATAAAAGTTTGTGCTTTTGATGATTGCTTGCGATTAAATAAAGTAACAATCGGCAATTCTGTAAAAACAGTAGAATCTAGTGCTTTTCAAAGATGTATTAGCATAACTGATGTTACAATCCCTGACTCTGTAACTGTAATTGGTAGTTGTGTATTTGAAAATTGTTATAATTTGAAAAATGTTAAGCTGTCAAAAGGGTTGCTTGAGTTAGGGTATGAAGCATTTGCAAAAACCGCAATTGAAAGTATAGAAATACCAAAATCTTTAGATGAAGCCTCAAGATATTATGAAAGCTATGGTGGTGAGTACTATACATTTAATGATATTAGCTACAATATGCACAGAGGACCATTCTTTTCTTGTGACAACTTAAAAACGGTAAGTTTTGAAAATGGCGTAACTCAAATAGCGGATTCATTATTTACAGGTTGTACAGGTCTTGAAGAGATAACAATCCCCGATACAGTAACAATAATTGAAGAATGTGCATTTCGCGATTGCTTGCGTCTAAATAAGGTAACAATAGGAAATGCTGTGAAAACAATCAATGATTATGCATTTAACAGATGCGTATCTTTACCTGAAATCAGCATTCCAGATTCAGTTACAGGCATGGGTTCAAATATATTTGAAAATTGTATTTCTCTTGAAACTGTAAAATTACCGAATTCAAGAGTAACAATTCCTGAAAGAACATTTTACAATTGTTCTTCACTTAAAACAATAGAACTTCCAAAAACAGTAGAAAATATAAGACAATACGCATTTTATGGTTGCTCATCCCTTGAAAACCTTAATTTTGCCGATACTTCATTAAAATTGATTGAGCGTTACGCCTTCCAGAACTGCTCAGGTTTAAAAGAAGCAGTTTTACCTGAAACTGTAGAAGAAATAGGTGATCAGGCATTTATGGGGTGTGCTGCACTCGAAAAGGTTTATATTCCCGAGTCAACAAAAACCTTTGGTACTTCTGTTTTCTCAGGCTGTGAAGCTTTAAGTGATGTAACTATTAAAGATTACGGTGTAACTACAATTGGCGATAACACCTTTAAAGATTGTGCAAATCTTAAAAAGATAGAGCTTCCAAAAGGTCTTACAAAAATCGGTGCAAATGCATTTGTAAACGCTACTTCTTTAGATGAGGTTATAATTCCTGAGTCTGTAACAAGCATTGCTTCAACTGCCTTTTCTTACCCTGAAAAAACTACAATTTATGGTAAAACAGGTAGCCTTGCAGAATCTTTTGCAACAGAAAATGGCTTTAAATTCGTTTCAAACGGAATTATGACGGAGGGGCTCTTAATTAAAGATGGTAATGAGCAAATCACCTTAGAGCAAGGCGAAACATACCGCGCTACTTTTGAAATTTACCCTGAGGATTCTAACGAGGTAATTACACTTACAGCAGATAATAACGATGTAACAATTAAAGGACACGATATTTACGCTCGTTATTCAGGCGACTCTGTAATCACCGCAAGCACTGCGAGTGGTCTTACATACGATTTTTATGTTCATATCCGTTCTGTAAAAAATATTGAAATTGTAACTAACCCACACAAAACCACCTTTGCTATTGGAGAAGAGTTCGACAAAACAGGCATGGTTGTAAAGGTTAACTATTATGATGGTTCAACAAAGGATGTAATGAACTTTACAGTTGAAGGCTTTGACAGCTCAGTAGAGGGTACTACAACAATTAGTGTTAAATGGATTTCAGCTTATGGTAATACATATAGTGATACTTTAGAGCTTAACATAGTTGATTTAAGGCCAAAATTAACAGAGATTGTTGTTGATACATTACCGAACAAATTAACTTATGGACTTCGTGAAAAAGCAGATTACACAGGCCTTGTTGTTATGGGACTTTATACCGATGGCTCCGTTCAGGAAATTACAGATTACACTCTTTCAGGCTACAACGCTTTAAAAACAGGCGTTCAGACAATAACTGTTACAAAAGATAATTTCGCGGCAGAATTTACTGTTGCGGTTGGTGTAACAAGAATTGTTGCTTCTTATGAAGTAATAGAAGATACTGCTAGCTTTAACCGTTATGTTGGTGAAAGCTTTACTGTAAATGATGTTAAGCTTAAAATCGTTTATGATGATGGTTCTTACAACATTTTAGGCAGTGGCTTCTCAATTACAACTGTTGATACTTCTACAGAGGGTGAAAAGCAGGTTGAGTTATATTATGATGATGAAACAGTTGCTTTTACTGTTGTGGTTGAAGGCTTACTTGAGATTATGGATTTTGAAACTGACTTTAACGGCGAAAATCTTGTTACGAGCACAACTAATACTGCGGATATTGAAACTCTGGTAGAAGTAAAAGACGGTTACACCGCAGAAATACAAGAAAGCTTTATTTATGGTGAAACAAAGCGTTTAGGTACAGGCTCTGTAATTAAAGTTTTTGACGAAAATGAGGAGCTTGTTATGGAGTACAAAATTGTCGTCCGTGGCGATGTAAATGGTGACAGTGTCTGCGATGTTCTTGACTGTATGATTATTGAACTCGCACGAAACAATTATACAAATCTGGATGGTGCTTATTTCACTGCAGGTGATTTAGCTGAAAACGGTACTATAGATACTGACGATTATCAGGAAGTGGTTAGCAGAGCAAGAGGCGATTATGTCTGATTTTTAGTTTTTAAACAAGTTTTGTGTATTGAAAAGTTCTATCATTCAAAGTTTTTCGTAAACTAAAAATGATAGAACTTGTTTCTTTTTACAAATATTAAATTATAATAAGCCAACGCAGTTCCGAAATTATTCATTCTTCATCATTCATCAGCGTCAGCGATTTCATTATTCATTAAAATTAGAAGTGGCATTAAGATGCCACTTCTAATTTTGCAACTACAGGGTAATGGTCTGAAATATATCTATGATTATACCTTTTCTTTATAACCTCGTATTTTACTGCTTTGAAACCGCCATTTATGAGTATGTAGTCGAGTACGAAGTCTTTAAATGCATTCGGGTCTGCGTTGTGGAAAGTCGATGAATGCATAGTGTCTTCTGCTAAAACTTTGGTGTCTTTTAAAACATCACTTGTAATATCTTTATAACCCATACTTTTTTCAAGAAAATTAAGGTCACCTGTGAATACAACAGGTAAATCTTTGAATTCTTTTACCTTTTCTAAAATCATACCAATACTTTGTCGCCTTGCTTCACTACTTGCGTTGTCAAAGTGTGTGTTAAGGTGAACAAACTGTGTGTTTGTGTATTTGTTTTCTAAAATAACCCAGTTGCATATTCTTCTGTAAGCAGAGCCCCAGCCGTAAGAAATTTCGTCAGGTGTTTCTGAAAGCCAGAAATAGCCGGAATCTACAACATTAAATTTATCTTTCAAATAAAAAATTGCAGTAAATTCATCTTCTGCATCGGTACTTTCTTTATAATCTTTGCCTGTGTTACTGCCAACACCAATGTAAGCGTATTTGTCACCCAACGTCTCATTGAGTGCAGTCATCCAGTAAGGTGTCGCTTCCTGAACACCAAAAGAATCAACATTACTTTCGTTTATAGTTTTTGTAATTCCGTCAACTCGTGTTTCTAAGTCTTTTCCATCAAAACTCCACGAGCAGACATTGAGAGTCATAATGTTAAGGTATTCTGTTGTTTTTTTATAACTATTTTCTTCATTTTGTTTATTCTGGATAGAGCCTATTAAGTAACCAACACCATAGGTGAGAGGGATAACTAAAGTAAAAACTAATGTTATCGCAACGAGTTTTAAAATTCTTTTCAAATTATACCCAACTTCCAATTATAATAGTTAAATATTATCATAATATTGGTTTTTGGTCAATAATAAAGACCTCACAAATATCTTTTGGGATATTTATGAGGTCTCATATTTTTAAAGCTTATTCAGCTTTACCAAGTTTTCTCTGGAAGAACTTAACGATTTCAACAATCGGAATTATAAGGAATGCAAGACCGAGAGAAATAAGGTAAGCCTGTAAATCAAGGTGAGTAAATCCAAAGAGATTTGAAAGGAATGGAACTTCAACAACTGCGGTTGTAAGAAGGAATGAGGAAATCATTGCAATGTAAAGCACTACATTGTGATGACCTTTAAATACCATACCTACACTTGAAGCTCTTTGTGAACGCATATTGAAAGAGTGGAAAATTTCACACATTGCCATTGTGAAGAATGCCATTGTCATACCTTCACTGCTATCTTGAATATGGTGGAATACAAGGTGTCCTGTTTCGAGATATTCACCAATATAGAAAGCGACAATTGTAAGAATACTAACGAGTATGCCTTGGTAAGCACAGTCAAAGCCTAAACCACCTGAGAAAATACCATCGTTTTTACTTCTTGGTTTTCTCTTCATAATATTTGCTTCCGGTTTTTCAAGACCTAAAGCAAGAGCCGGAATACTGTCAGTAACAAGGTTAATAAAGAGAAGGTGAGGAGCTTTGAGAATTGTGAAGCTCATAATTGTCGCAAAGAAGATAGAAACAACTTCTGAAAGGTTAGAGCCTAAAAGGAACTGAATTGCTTTACGGATGTTGTCATAAATTCTTCTGCCTTCGCCAACTGCCGCAACAATAGTTGCAAAGTTGTCGTCTGTAAGAACCATATCTGCAACATTCTTTGTAACGTCAGTACCTGTAATACCCATACCAACGCCAATATCAGCGCTCTTTATAGATGGAGCATCGTTTACACCGTCACCAGTCATAGCGGTTACATAACCTTTGCTTCTCCAAGCATTGACAATTCGTGTTTTGTGTTCAGGTTGAACACGAGCATAAACAAAAATGTTTTCAACTAATTTTTCAAATTCCTCGTCAGAATATTTATCAATATCGCTACCCATCATAGCCTGACTGTCATCATTTAAAATGCCTAATTCTCTTGCAATAGCTTTTGCAGTGTTAATGTGGTCACCAGTAATCATAATAGGTGTAATACCAGCACTTCTACATTCAACAATTGCGTCTTTAACCTCAGGACGAACAGGGTCAATCATACCTGTAAGACCAATGAAAATCATTTCGTTTTCAAGGGCTTCACTTGAAAATTCTGATGGTTCAATTGTATATTCCTTAAATGCTACTGCAAATACACGAAGAGCCTTGTTACCCATTCTTGTATTTTCTTCTGCAATTTTAGAGATTATTTCGTCTGTAATTGCAACAACCTGACCACCAATATATGCTTTTGTACATTTTTTGAGAATTTCATCAGGAGCACCTTTTGTGTACTGAATGAAACCACCATTATAGCTATGAACTGTACTCATCATTTTTCTGCCTGAGTCAAATGGAACTTCACCAACACGAGGTTTTTCAGTAACAAGTACATTTTTATCTAAATCTAATGTTTTAGCGTAGTTTATAAGAGCAACTTCGTCAGGTTCGCCAGTACCTTTGCCGTTTTCGTCAACATCTGCATTTGTACAAAGAGCCATAGCAGTTGCTAAAAGCTTTTCATCTTCTGCGTAATGGTCAACAACAGTCATAACATTCTGTGTTAAAGTACCTGTTTTATCTGAACAGATAATCTGTGTACAACCAAGAGTTTCAACTGCATTCATTTTTCTGATAATCGCATTTTTCTTAGACATATTTGTAACGCCTATTGAAAGCACGATTGTCATAACAGCAACAAGACCTTCAGGGATTGCCGCAACTGCAAGAGCGATAGCAGTAATAAATGAATTAAGTGCAACCTGGTAAATAGGTGCAGTGTCACCTGAAATAAAGTACATTGCAATATTGTAAGCAAAAATTACTGCACAAACACCAAGAACGAGCTTTGTGAGAATTTTTGAAAGCTGTTCAAGTTTGATTTCGAGTGGAGTTTTACCATCTTCTGCAAGTGTAATAGCATTAGCGATTTTACCCATTTCAGTATCCATACCAGTAGCTACTACAACTGCTTTACCACGACCATAAACAAGAGTAGAACCCATATATGCCATATTTTTACGGTCACCTAATGGAACTTCTTCATCGCCTTTGCCCATTAAAGCCTTTATGAGCTTGTTTACAGGAACAGATTCACCTGTGAGTGCCGCTTCTTCAATTTTCATACTTGCACATTCAAAAATACGACAGTCTGCAGGGATTGCGTCACCAGCATCAAGAAGAATAACATCACCAACAACTAAATCTTCACTTTTAATAGTAACAATTTTACCATCACGGAGAGTTTTTGTTGTAGCGGCAGACATTTTCTGTAACGCTTCAACTGCTTTTTCCGCTTTGTTTTCCTGAACAACACCTAAAATTGCGTTTATAAGTACAACAGTTATAATTATAAGTGCGTCAGTCGGAACACCAAGACCGTGTTCAATGAATTCTGTAATTGTTGAAATAACAGCCGCAACAATAAGAATAATAATCATCGGGTCTTTTAATTGTGCCAGGAATTTTTTAAATGTAGAGTCTTTTTTTGCTTCAGCAAGCTTATTTTTGCCATTTGCTTCAAGTCTTTTCTCGGCTTCTTCAGTTGTAAGACCTTCTTGAGAAGATTTTACTTCTTCAAAAACAGCTTCAGCGGTTTCGAGATAATACTTCATTTTCTTCCCTCATTTATTAGTTTTTTAACATTAAGAAAGTAACAAAAAAGACTTTTACCCTTGGGTAAAAGTCTCACTCTTTAAGATATAAGCGGGTTTTAACCGTCATGACGCTCATACCATACAAAACAAAGTTTTGCACGAGTTACTCCCTTTTGTTGTAACATATTATACAGTAAATTCCAAAATTTGTAAATAGCAAAATTCAAAATTTACAAAATGTCCCAAGTTTATATATAATATGTTTGACAACGAAATTTATTTTATTCAATAGGAATATCTAAAATCGGTTGAAGTTGAATTCCGTTAAGTGCGTTTTCAATTGTTTTCGGTAAAAGAGTAAAATCTGCAACACATGAACAAGGTTTGTTTTTGAAACTATCTTGTCTGAAAGGTACAAAATAAGTGTTTTTGTAGTTTAAAAGATTTCCTATATTTTTACCTGCACCTGAAAGAGCATCGTTTGTAGAAACTGCAATTACTAAAGGTCTTGCATTTCTTAAATGTGCCTTTGTTGCAAGTGTTACAGATGTGTCTGAAATTCCGTTAGCGAGTTTTGCTAATGTGTTTCCAGTGCAGGGTGCAACAACAAGAATGTCTAAAAGCTTTTTAGGACCTATTGGTTCAGCATCTTTAATTGTGTGTATTATATCTTTTTTTGTTATTCGTCTTAGTTCATCCTGCCAGTGTTTTGCTTCACCAAATCTCGTGTCAAAAGAAAAAGCATTTTCAGACATAATTGGTACTATATCGTATCCGAGTTCTGTTAAATTTTCTATTTCTTTAAAAACACTTTTAAATGTACAGAATGAACCGCAAATTGCAAAACCGATTGTTGTCATAAAATCAGTCCTTTGTTCTCTAAAATAGGTAAAACGGAACGCCCTATAATTTCCCCTGCGGTTTTAGGTGCTACTTTGCCAGGGAGTGAATTTGCCTTTATTACATCAAAGGCGAATTCTTTCGCTGCCTGAAAATCTATACCAAAAGGTGCAGATGCAATTTCAATAAATAAACATTCTGATGATATGTTTTTCATTTCCTCTCTGCCTAAAACCTTTTGTGGTACTGTATTTATAAGAGCATCAAATTTATATTCGGTGTTTTTAAGAGAGGAAAATGAAGCGAAATTATATCCTTTTGTGAAAGCATCTGCTTTATCTCGTTCTTTTCTTGCAAAAACTGTAACATCTGCTCCGAGTGCCTTTAATGTAGCGGCAAGCACCTTACTTGTTCTGCCGTAACCTAAAATAGCACATTTCATTGAATGTATTGTTATTGGCAGGTTTTTTATAAGTATTTCAACAACACCTTCTGCAGTGGGTATGGCATTAAAAATTGCAAGTTCATCTAAAAGAAAATAGTCGTAAAACTCAACCTCCGCATTGGTAAGCATTTCTTTAAAGCTTTCTGGCAATTGTCCACCCATTACAATATTACCTTTTTTTAAAAGTGTACAAATATCTTTTATTTCAACCTTTTCATCAAACAATGGTGTATTAAGTGTCAGTCTGTCTTTTGTTAAAGGTAATGGTAATATAATGTATTCCGCACTGTTTATAGCTTCACTTAAACTATTAAAACAGTTGGTGTCTGAAAATGCGTAATAACATACCTGTAACTTTTGCTTTTCTAGATATTCGCCTAAATAAAGTGAGCGTTCATCTCCGCCTAATATTAAAAAAATGTTTTCTTTCATTAAATATCAATCCTCTCGTTATATTGTATTCAGAAAAGAAACGATGGTTACAAAAAAAGAACAAGCCTGTCGCGAGCGACAGACAAGTTCTTTTTAAGGGGGTTATATTAAAGGGGGAGAAATAGCAATATTATTCAACATCTAAAAGCCAACTGACATTTGTGTTAAGTACTTCTGCCAAAGCAACAATTTCAAAATCTGAAACTGAACGAAGCTGACCTTCAAGTTTTGAAAGACCAGAAGCATTAAGGTCAACGCCACGAATTTGTAATTGGGTAAGTAAATCTTTTTGTTTCATACCAATTTCTTTGCGTCTTGCTTCTACTTTTTTACCGCATATATTACGGTCACCGAGTGGTTGTTTTCTGATTCTCATTGAGATTGCCTCACTTTCACTTTGTTTTTGTGTAGTGCGTGGGTAAAATAGTGAGTGGATACTCACAATCTCGTAAAAAAATATAAAATTTTACGAAACAATAATCATCAAATAGCAATCAAATCTCTTATCTTGGCTTAATGATATCACACTATTTTATTTCTGTAAAGATATTTTAAAAAGAAAAATCAAAATTATGAATATTGTGAAAATAAAACAAAAAATAGTGCATATTTTTTACTATTTGAACTATTAAAAGGTTTGATAAGAGGATGATAGTATGTTAAAATATGATATATAACTTTAAAAGTGATGGTGAAAAATTTGAAGATTAAAAGAGATTTTTTCGTGGATTATAGTTGTCTTACAATGGCAGAGGGGTTACTTTCTGCGAATGCTCATAATACACATGTTGTGTACGATGTGTTCTTCAGAGAAATTCCCGACAATGGTGGCTTTGTTGTTATGTCGGGCTTAACAAGTCTTATAGACGAACTTAAAAACATCAGTTTTTCAAAAGATACTTTAACGGAATTAAAAGAAAATGGTTTCTCAGAAGCACTTATTGATTATTTAGGCAATTTTAAGTTTTCTTGTGATGTTTATGCAGTTCCAGAGGGTACACCTGTTTTTCCTAATGAACCTATTGTTAAAATCTGTGGCCCTGTAATAGAAGCGCAGATAATTGAAACTTTAGTGCTTAATATAATAAATCACCAGACACTTGTTGCAACAAAAGCGAATCGTGTTGTAAGAGCGGCACAAGGTAAAAAGGTTATTGAAATGGGTGCAAGACGCGCTCATGGGTTTGACTCTGCAATACTTGGTGCAAGAGCATCATATATCGGTGGTGTTTCTGCAACTACACTTTACAACGCATCAAAAGAATTTAAAATACCATCTGCTTCACCGATGAGTCACAGTTGGGTTCAACTTTTTGACGATGAATTAGAGGCATTTAAAATATATCTTGAAGAGCACGGTGAAGATGGTATGCTTCTTGTTGATACTTACGACACATTGGAAAGTGGTGTAAAAAACGCAGTTGAAGCGTTTAATTCTGTGCTCGTACCCAAAGGGTTGCGTCCCGCTGGTATCATAATAGATAGTGGAGATATGACATATCTCTCTAAAAGGGCGCGAAGAATTTTAGACGAAGCAGGTTTTCCTGATTGTGATATTTATGCCTCAAACTCACTTGATGAAATTTTAATAAAAGATATGATAAATCAGGGAGCTAAAATCGACGGTTTCATTGTTGGCGAAAAACTTATAACATCTGAGTCATCACCGGTTTTAGATGGTGTTTATAAACTTTGTGAAACAGAGAAAAATGGTGAGAGAATCCCTGCAATTATGGTAAGTAACAATGTGAATAAGATTACAACGCCTTGTTCTAAACGCGTGTGGCGTCTTTTTGATATGGAATCAGGCAAAGCGATTGCCGATGTTCTGACACTTGCTGGTGAAAGTATTGATAACGAAAAGACTTATTCTCTCTTTGACCCTGATTTCACATGGAAAAGAAAAACTGTTGACAATTTTGTTGCAAGAGAATTGCTCGTTACTATATTTAAAGATGGTGAGTGTGTATATAATTCACCATCGCTTGATGAAATTCGCTCATATTGTATTGAACAGGTTTCAACACTTTGGGATGAAGTTACAAGATTTGAAAATCCTCATAAGTATTATGTTGATTTCTCGGGTAAGCTCTGGGGAATAAAACAAAGCTTGATTGAGAAAAATTCAAAATTTTAAAGGGTAAGCTTATGAGTATAAATTATAAAATTGGGCTTTCAAGATGTCGTCTTTTTGATTTTCAAAATGTGGTGACATTTGTCGGTGAATATAAAGAGGCTTTTAACGAAAAAGAGTTGCAGAAATCACTCAAAATGCTTTCGGTAAAGCAACCTTTAATTACTGCACAGATTGAACTCTGCGAGAATTCAGATGCAGTTGTCCATCTTGAAAGAGTAGAACCCAAAATTGTATTTGCAAAATCAGGTGTAAATGAATTTGTAAATAAACGCAAAGCAGAGGGCATTAACTTCTGGGACGAGTTGTTTCAGTTTTTCGTGCTTAATGAGAATACACTGGTTGTATTTTCTCACACTGTTGTTTCTGATGCAAAGTCACTTCTTTTATTAGTAAAACAACTTTTGTCATACTATAATAAGGAAACTGTTTCAGTAGAACCTGAAAAGGTAAAACTTTTTAAAGATGAAACTGAAATACCACTTGAAGCAGAATCTTTCGTTGCTGATAAGGTGACAGAGGTACTTAACAATAATTGGCTTCTAAAACCTGAAAGCTTTTCAGTTGAAGATTATAAAAAAGCCAAAGAAAAGTTTTTGGGTTCTTACACAGGCTTTAAGAATACAGAATTTGTATTTGATGAGAAATTAACATCTTCGCTTAATGAAAAAGCAAAAAAGTTAAAGATGGATTTGTCGTCACTTGTTGCATTTGCTTTGTTTAAATCTCTTAACAAAAATATAAAGATAAAAGAAAAATCAAACAAAATGAATGTTATACTGGACAGAAGACCTTATTTTGTTGAACGAAATGATTATTCAGTCGGTGCATTCAACGGTTTGACAACTCTTGAAATATCAGGTAAATCAAGTGGAGTAAAAGAACAAGCGAAAGATTTTCACGATACATATTACAAAAAGTTTTCAGAGTGTTTTAATGCATTTTATAGTGAGTTGTTTCTTAATAAACTAGAACCGGCTTTTCTTGATTCTATGTATATGTACAAAGCAGGGTTGTTTAAAGGGAAGCCTACAAAAAAACTTGCAACTCTTTATGGGTGTGAACAAAAATATATTCTGGGGTTTTCTTCTTATAACCTCAATCAAAATGTGTGGGGGAAACTCTCCACTTTCAACCACATTTCAGTAAATGAACCCCACAAATCGAATGAATGTGTAACATCAGCACTTGTTATGGGGGAAAAAAACACATTGCATTTCGAATGGGATAACAGTGTTTTTTCTGATGAGAAAATTGAAATAGTTTTAAATGATTTTCTTTTAATTCTGGAACAAATTTAAACCCTCTTAAACCTAACAAAATCAATAGTTTTGTCGTTTTTGACCGAATTGGACTTTTTTAAGTTCAATTCGGTCATTTTTTATTAAAAAAGTTTTTAAAATCTATTGACAAATGGGGGTGAGGGGGAGTATAATGGGAGCACGGTGGGGCGATTTCCCATAAAGTGACGCGAAAAACCCATAAAGTGGGGGAATTTTTAAATTCAGAAAGGCAGGTGTCGGAAATGAGCTTCGGTATGTACAATCATAGTATAGATTCCAAAAACCGTTTTATTATTCCGGCACAACTTCGTTCTGAACTTGGCGACAGAATTATTCTCTTTCGTTCACCTGATGAATCTAAATGTATTTATGTTTATACAGAAGAACGCTGGGAAGAAATCTGTAGAGAGATAGATAATCTTCCACCATCAGCTTCTTCAAGACATTTACAGAGAGCTCTTCTTCACGCAGCTATTCCTGTTGAGCTTGATAAAACAGGTAGAGTTACACTTAATCAATCTTTCAAAGAATATGCCAATATTGTTAAAGATATTGTTATTGTTGGTGTTTCAAGCAGAATTGAACTCTGGGCTCAAGAAGAGTGGGATAAAGAGTCTGAAAACTTCAACGAATGTCTTAAAACAGAAATTGAAATCAGATTTTAATTTGTAAGGAGAATTGATATGGAATTCAATCACATTTCGGTTCTTCTTCAAGAATCTGTTGATGCACTTAATATAAAACCTGATGGTATATATGTTGATTGTACTGCGGGTGGCGGGGGACACTCTGCTGAAATTCTTTCACATCTTAATGAAAATGGGAAAATGTATTTATTTGACCGTGACCCTGATGCTATAGCTGTTTTAACAGAACGCTTTAAAGGTGATAGCAGAGTCACAATTATTCACGATAATTACAGTAATATAAAAGTTTGTCTTGAAACTCTTGGCGTTTCGGGGGTTGATGGTATAGTTGCTGATTTAGGTGTCAGCAGTTTTCAACTCGATACTGCCGAGCGTGGTTTTTCATTCCATAATGATGCAGAACTTGATATGAGAATGAGTAAAACAGGGCTTAGTGCTAAAGATGTAGTTAATACATATTCTGAAAACGAACTTTATCGTGTTATTACAAACTACGGTGAAGAAAAATTTGCGAAAAAAATCGCTTCGAATATAGTCAAAGCGAGAGAAAAGCAAGAGATTACAACAACTTTTGAGTTGAGTGATATTATATCAGAGTCTATTCCTGCGAAGTTTAAGCGTGACGGACATCCTGCACGAAAAACTTTTCAGGCAATAAGAATTGAAGTTAATAATGAATTGGGCGGTTTAAAAGATGTTTTGCCAGATATGTTTGGTTTACTTAATAAAGACGGCGTACTTGCAATAATAACTTTCCATTCATTAGAAGATAAAATTGTAAAAGATTATTTTGCAACTCTTAAACAAGGTTGTACTTGTCCTAAAGATTTTCCTGTTTGTGTATGCAACAAAACACCAAAGGCAATTGTTAAAAGTGGCGGTGTTAAAGCAGGGAAGAATGAGTTAGATAATAATAAAAGAAGTCGCAGTGCAAAGCTTCGCACCGCGTTGAAAATATAAGGGGTTATAAAAATGACTAATTACAGAGAAACCTCGGCTTACGATTTATCGTTATTTGAGCCACAGGTTGTTGAAACAAAAAGAGTTCGCGAAACAGAACCTGTAAGAAAACAACAGGTTAAAAGAGCTCCTGCTAAAAAGACAAGCAGTAAGACTGTAAAAAAACAAAGCAGACCACAGTCTGTTGAATATACAAGAAAATCAAATGGTACTGTAAGAAGAGCGGTAGAGACAGTTGACTCACATCAGCACACTGTTGCAAGAAATAGCAAAAAAGCAGCAGTTTCACCAGTGCTTATTAAAACTATGGCGATTGTTTTGTGTCTTCTTTCAGCAGTTGTAGTAAGACTTTTTATGTTTGTAGAAAGTGATAAGCTTGATGCAGAAATTGCTAGTGTTGAGTCTAAAATATCAATTCAAGAGGGCGAAACAGTAAGACTTAATGCAGAACTTAACAGTATGATTGACTCTCAAAAAGCAATTGAATATGCAGAAGACAAGTTAGGAATGGTAAAAGCAGAAAATTACCAGATTACATATATTGATTTGTCAGAGGGCGATGAATTTGTTGTTGCTGGTGAAAAAGAAGTTGATGGCAAAGGTGAATTTGGCAAAGATATAAAATCATTGTTTGCATATATATTCTGATTTGTAAATATTATTATGAGGAGTTGAGATTACTCGACTCCTTTTTTATTGAAAAAGTATTCTCTATTTCTTTACATATTGCATTATATATGGTATAATAATCATAATTATGTAGTAAGCACCTTATTCTTGATTTGGGAGGTTATCAGAGTTGGCAAAATCAACCAGTAAACTTAAAGTCCGCGCATTGATTGCAGTGGCACTTCTTCTTGTTTTCGGCTTCGGTACAGATATAATAAGGTTGTTTTATTTACAAGTCGTTAAGGGTGAAGAACTGAAGACAAAAGCAGAGTCTCAACAACTCAGTGATACAGAAATTTCCGCGGACCGTGGTATTATATATGATTGTAATTATAATGTTTTAGCAGAGAGTGCGTCTGCGTGGCTCGTCTATGTAAATCCATCTAAAATCAAAGATGATACACAAAGAAAGCTTATTTCAACAACACTTGCTAAAACCTTAAAACTTGATGAAAAAAGAGTTTATGAAAAAATTTCAAATTCTGACTACAGTTATGTAAAAATACAAGGTAAAATTGAATACACAGAAAAAACACTTATATCTTCATTTATAAAAGATAACGATTTATATGGTATAGTTAATATTGACCCTGATACAAAAAGATATTATCCATACTCCAATTTTGCTTCAACCATTATTGGTTTTACAGGTGCAGAGGATTCAGGCAGAGCAGGGCTTGAACTTATGTACAATGATAGCTTGTCAGGTGTTGCTGGTAGAGTAATTACTGCAAAAGACGCGTGGAATAGTGCAATGTCAAGTAATTATGAAACTACTTATGACCCCAAGCAAGGTACTAGTCTTGTTCTTACTCTTGATAAAACAATTCAACATTACCTTGAAAAAGGTCTTAGTCAGGCAGTTATAGATAATGATGCTACATCTGCTTATGGAATTGTTATGGAAGTAGAAACAGGAGCTGTTCTTGCTATGGCAACACTTCCTGATTATGATTTGAATTTACCTACAGTTATAACTGATAAAGAGGTTTTAAAAGAGCTTTCAAAAATTAAAGATGAAGAAAAATATGATTTAGCTTATAATGAGAAAATTTATTCAATGTGGCGTAATAAAGCAGTCAGCGATACTTATGAGCCTGGTTCTGTTTTCAAAGTGTTCGTTGCTGCGGCAGCACTTGAAGAGGGTCTTGTTACACCTGATTATTGTTTTTCCTGTTCTGGTTCTATAAGAGTAGCAGACAATGTTCTTCATTGTCACAAAACAAGTGGTCACGGTAATCAGACTCTTGCAGAAGGGTTAATGAACTCTTGTAACCCATTCTTTGTTACAATCGGTCAGAAATTAGGTAGCGAAAGATTTTATAAATATTTTGAAGCTTTTGGATTTACACAGGAAACAGATGTTGATTTACCCGGTGAAGCAACACCTGTAAAGGATGTTACATATCACTCACTCGAAAATATGGGTATCTCACAGGTTTCATCATCATCATTCGGTCAGACCTTCCAGGTCAGTGCTATGCAGATGATTACAGGTGTTTCTGCTATTGCAAATGGTGGTAACTTAATGCAACCATATATTGTTAAATCAATGCTTGATGAAGATGGTAACACAGTCTTTGAGGCAGAGCCTACTGTTAAACGCAGTATTGTTTCGCAGTCAACAAGTGAAGCAGTTTTAGCGATGATGGAAAAGGTTGTTTCAGAGGGTACTGGTAGAAATGCTTATGTACCAGGCTATCGTGTTGCTGGTAAAACAGGTACATCAGAAAAGCTTACTGTAGATGGCGAATATATTGCATCTTTTGTAGGTTGTGCTCCTGCAGATGACCCTAAAATAGCAGTTCTTATTGTTATAGATGAGCCGCAAGGCTATGTTCACGGTGGTGGTGCAATTGCCGCACCTGTTGCGGGGCGTGTAATTGAAGAAACTCTTAAGTATATGAATATTGACCCTGTTTATTCTGCAAAAGAATTGTCACAGCTCAATGGTGTTACCCCTGATGTCAACTCTATGAGTGTAGAAAAAGCAAAAGCAACTCTTAAAAATAAAGGTTTTACTGCGAGAATTATTGGTAATGGTGATTCAGTTGTTTCACAATATCCATTAAAAGGGCAGAATATTCCACTTGATGGTGTTGTAATTCTTTATACAGAAAAAGAAATTTCAAACACTACTGCTACTGTTCCAGATTTAACAGGGCTTAGCATAAGTTCTGCAAATGAAAAGGCAGTAAATGCAGGTTTCAATATTAAAATTTCGGGTGCATCACTCGACAGCGAAGTTGTTTCGTATCGTCAGAGTATTGACGCGGGAACACAAACTGAACTTGGTGCGACAATTACAGTGTATTTTAAAACAAATAAAGGTGTTGAAGACTAATGCTTTTATCAGAATTGTTAAAAGGTGTAAATGTAAAATCAGAATATGTTGACAGAGAAATAAGCGATGTTACTGATAATACTAAAAAAGTATCAGAAAACTGTGCATTTGTATGTGTCAGTGGTGCACGATTTGATGGTCATAATTTCGCAAAAGAGGTTATGGAAAATGGCGCAGTAACAGTAATTGTTTCAAAAGATTTAGGGCTTCCCGAACAAGTGCTTGTTGATAATACACGCGAAGCGTATGCGATTATGTGTAAAAATCTTTTTGGTGCTGAATGCGATAAAATGACACTTATCGGCATAACAGGTACAAACGGTAAGACTACAACAGCGTTTATCATTAAAGATATTCTCAAAGAATTTGGTGTATCATCAGGTCTTATAGGTACTGTTAAAAATATGGTGGGTGAAAAAGAGTTTCATACTGAACTCACAACACCAGACCCTTATGATATGCACAAGCTTTTCAAAATGATGGCAGATGATGGTATAAAGCATTGTGTTATGGAAACATCTTCACAGGCATTTCATCAGATGCGTCTTGCAGGTATTCATTTTAAAGTTGGTGTGTTCACAAATCTTACACAGGACCACCTCGATTATCACGGTACTATAGAAGAATATAAAAAGTGCAAAAAAGAACTTTTTAAAGCATGTGACACAGCAGTTATAAATGTTGATGATGAATCAGGTGCATTTATGGTTGATGGTGTAGAGTGTAAAAAAATAACTTATGGTATAAATATGCCTTCAGATTTAAAAGCAAGTAATATTGAACTTTATGATAATAAAGTAGTTTACAATGTAAATGATGCTTTAAAAGTGGATTTCCATATTCCAGGAGATTTCTCTGTATATAATTCATTGTCGGCAATTGGTGCAGTTAATGCGTTAGGGTATTCTTTGGAAGATACAATTAACGCAATAAGCAGTGCAAAGTCAGTTAAAGGCAGATTGGAACTTGTAGAAACAAATACTCCATTTGGTGTTATTATTGACTATGCACATACACCAGACGGACTTGAAAAAGCAATAAATGCAGTCAGAAGCTTTACAAAAGGCAGAGTAATTACTCTCTTCGGTTGTGGTGGGGACCGCGATAAAACAAAGCGTCCTAAAATGGGTAGAATGGCAACAGAGCTTTCAGATATTGTTATTGTCACAACTGACAACCCGAGAACAGAAGACCCTGAAGAAATTATTAAAGAAATTTTAATTGGAACAGTGGGTTCAAAAGCAGAGGTTATAACAATAACAGACAGAAGTGAGGCTATCAGAGAGGCTATGAAGATAGCAAAAAAAAGCGATACAGTACTTCTTGCAGGTAAAGGTCACGAAACCTATCAGGTTATTGGTACAGAGCGTGTTCATTATGATGAACGCGAAGTTATAAAAACTGCTCTTGGTTTGATTTGATTTTGAAAAGGTGATTTTTTGGAAGAAATATTTTTAAAAGAGATTGCCCGGTGGTGTAACACAGAAACATCTTTACAAGGGACAATCAAGACAATTTCGACAGATAGCAGAGTGATTGATGAAAACACACTTTTTATTGCTTTAAAAGGTGAACGCTTTGATGCAAATGATTTTGTAGATGAGGTTCTCGAAAAAAATGCAAAAGCAGTAGTGTGCAGTCGTTATAATGGTAATAGCGAAAAGGTTATTATTGTCGAAGATACAGGAAAAGCGTTGTTACAGATAGCAAAAGGGTACAGGGAAAAATTCAGAATTCCTTTTGTTGCACTTACTGGTAGTGTTGGTAAAACAACTACTAAGGGTATGGTGCACGCTGTACTTTCTGAGAAATATAATACATTAAAAACACAAGGTAATTTAAACAATGAAATAGGCGTACCTAAAACATTGTTCTGTCTTGACAAAACTCACGAGGTAGCAGTAATTGAAATGGGAATGAACCATTTTAATGAAATTTCCCGTCTTACAGATACTGTAAAACCTGACATTGGTATAATAACAAATGTTGGTACTGCTCATATTGAAAATTTAGGTTCTCGTGAAGGTATTTTAAAGGCGAAATATGAAATCACCGAGGGTATGAAAAAAGGTTCACCGCTTGTTATAAATGGTGATAATGATATGCTCGCTACTATAAATACTGATGATTTTGAGGTTTTAAAATTCGGTATAGAGCAAAGCGACCTTTATATGAAAGCAAAGGATATTGAATTTTTACCTGATGGCAGTCAGTTTACTGCGATTTGTGAAAATGAAAGTGTAAAAGCATTCGTGCCAGCGGTTGGTGTACATAATGTTTATAACGCTCTCTGTGCTATGTGTGTAGGTAAAAAATTAGGATTTACCTTACAGGAGAGTGCTGATGCTTTAAAAAACTTTGCACCTGAGGGAATGCGACAAAATGTGCGTAGTGTTCTCAGTTATACTTTTATTGAAGATTGTTATAATGCAAATCCTGACAGTATGAAAGCGTCACTTGTAACACTCAACACAATAAAAAAAGAAAGAAGTATTGCGGTGCTTGGTGATATGCTCGAACTCGGTTCTTTTTCAAATGAAGCGCATTATGAAGTAGGTAAATTTGCGGCAGAACAAAAGACAGATATTGTTCTGACTTTCGGAAACCTTTCAGAGCTTACTAAAAAAGGTGCCCAAGAAAATGGAACTTTAGCAAAATCATTCAGTGATAAAGATGCGTTAACAGAGTATTTAAAATCAATCCTCAAAGAAAATGACACCATTCTTTTTAAAGGTAGTCGTTCAATGAAGATGGAAGAAATTTTTCATAAGTTATACAAGGAGTGGGATGTATGAATTTATATTTAGCGTTAGGTTTAGCGGCACTTTTAAGCTTTGGTATTGCTTTTGGCTTGGGTTATGTAGTAATTCCGTTTTTACATAAATTAAGCTTCGGTCAGACTATTCTTGATATAGGACCTAAGTGGCATAAAGATAAGCAGGGTACACCGATTATGGGTGGTACTATGTTTATCATTTCAACACTTGTTTCGTTTGGTCTTATTGCTTTAATTGACCATCTTTGTGGTGGTAAAATTATCGTAGTAAATGATATAGTATCTGACTCAATGAAGGTGAAAATATTTGCAGGTCTTATAATGGCTCTTGGCTTTGCTTTTATAGGTTTTCTTGATGACTATATAAAAGCAGTTAAAAAGCGTAATATGGGACTTTCTATAAAACAAAAATCAGTTCTTCAGATAATTGTAATGCTCGGTTATTTGTTGACACTTTATTTAGATAACCCTACTGGTGCTATGTTTATTCCATTCATTGGTATGGTAGAAACAAAAATTTTCTTCTGGGTTATTGGTATTATCGTTATTTATTGTACAACAAATGCAGTAAACTTTACTGATGGTGTAGATGGTCTTTGTGCATCAGTAACTGCAGCAGCAGCGGCTTGTTTTATAGTTGTTGCAGGACTTCGTAATTGCTTTGGTGCAAGTCTTTTATCTGCTTCTTTAATGGGTGGTCTCGTTGGTTATGTAATCTGGAATTGGCACCCTGCAAAAGTTATGATGGGTGACCTGGGCTCAATGTTTTTGGGTGGTATGATTGTTGCACTTGCATACGCAGTAGATTGTCCGTTCATAATACTTTTAGTTGGTATTATTTATGTAGCAGAATTCGGTTCAGATATTATTCAGATTGGTTATTTCAAAATGACACACGGCAAAAGATTTTTCAAAATGGCACCAATTCATCACCATTTTGAACTTTGTGGTTGGAAAGAAACTAAAATTTGTAAGATTTTTACACTCGTAACATTTATTGGTGGTGCAGTGGCAATTGCACTTTTCTATTTTGGTAATTTAAAATAAAATTCAAACTTATTATAAAAGGAGGAAAGTAAATGAATCTTAATAAAATTAAAACAATGCTGAAAGATTCCTGGATTAAAAATAGTATGGATTTACCATTCTTTTTAATTCTTTTACTTGTTCTTTCTATAGGACTTGTAATGTTGCTTTCTTCAAGTTATTTTTATGCGTATTATAATGTAGCGGGCAATAATCCACTTCATTATTTTACTCGTCAGTTATTCTTTGCAGTTCTCGGACTCGGTATAATGTATGTTGTTTCAAAGTTCGATTACCACCAGTTAAGAGATTTAAGTGTCTGGGGTATGGGAATTGCGCTGATTTTGCTTGTAGTAGTTCTTTTGTTTCCATCAGAAGATGGTATTAAAAGATGGCTGGGTATAGGTCCTATAACTTTTCAACCATCAGAAGTAGCAAAGTTTATTCTAGTATTGTTTTTAGCAAGAGGACTTGACAGAGATTATAGAAAACTTACAAGCAGTAAGCTTTCAAAAGCACAGTTTGCACGAAGTATTTATGATATGTCAGGCAAGAAGATTTTTATTACACAAGGTACAACAACATTGTTTTATTATCTTTTTGTTGTACTTGTAATAGCAGGGCTTGTTGCTCTTGAAAGCCATTTGTCTGGTACAATTCTCGTTATGGGTATTGGTGTTATAATGCTCTGGCTTGGCGAGGGCAGAATGAGATGGTTTGTAATAGGTGCTATCTTAGCGGTAATTTTAGTTGCTATAGTTATTTTAGAGTATGACAATATTCCTCTTCTTCGTGATTATATGGCAGAGCGTATAAAAGCGTGGTTAGATAAAGAGTATGAACCGACAGGTGCTCGCTGGCAGACAAATCAATCGTTATATGCAATAGGTTCAGGCGGATTTTTTGGTGCAGGTCTTGGTAATTCAAAAGAAAAATATCTTTATGTTTCAGAACCTCAGAACGACTTTATATTTGCAATTGTATGTGAAGAATTAGGTTTTGTAGGTGCTGTAGGAATTCTTCTTTTATATGGTGCACTTATATGGCGCGGTGTAATGATAGGTATGCGTGCGAGGGACCGTTTTGGCGCGCTAATTGCGTTTGGTATGGTGTTGCACCTTGCACTTCAGGTAGCACTTAATGTAGCAGTTGTTACAGATACACTTCCAAATACTGGTATTGGTTTACCATTCTTCAGTTATGGTGGTTCTTCAATGCTTATATGTCTTGCTGAAATGGGTGTTGTCTTGTCTGTTTCGCGACAAGCGAATATGCCTAAAGTATATACATTTAAAAATTCTAAAAAAAGAAAAGTTCAAAGAAATACAGAAACATTTTAATTAGTGGTGAGTGAAATGAAAGTTTTAATAGCAGCAGGTGGCACAGGTGGTCATGTAAATCCTGCATTAGCAGTTGCAGGTGAAATAAGAAAAAGAAATCCAGAAGCAGAAATTTGTTTTGTAGGTACTCCTGACAGAATTGAGGCAAAAATAGTACCAGAAGCAGGTTTCCCTTTGAAAACTATTGAAATCAGTGGTTTTAAAAGAAGTTTTTCACCTGATGCAATTAAAGCAAATGTAAAAACTGTTACACGACTTTTAAAAAGTTCGGGTGCAGTAAAAAAGATAATTAACGATTTTAAACCTGATGTAGTAGTAGGCTTCGGAGGATATGTAAGTGGACCAGTTGTGAGAATGGCGGCAAAAATGGGTATTCCTACTGCTATTCACGAGCAGAATGCTTACCCTGGTATCACTAACAAAGCATTAGCAGAAAAAGTAGATGTTGTTATGCTTACTGCAGAAGAAGCAAAAAAGCATATGAACATAAAAAACAAAATGGTTGTTACAGGACTTCCTGTAAGAGGCGAGTTATTAGAGGCAGACCCTGAAATTTCAAGAGCAGAATTAGGTTTTGACAGTAAACCTCTTATTCTTTCAATGGGTGGTTCATTGGGAGCAAGAGCAATAAATGAAGCGGTTACAGATGTTGTGTCAAAAATCTGGAAAGATAATACCTGTAACTTCCTTGTTGCCACAGGGCAATATGGTCTCTGGGTACCTGATTTAATGAAAGAAAAAGGCGTTGATTTAGATAGTGCCAAGAATATTGAAATAAGAGAGTATATAAACGATATGGCTCGTTGCCTTTCTGCCTGTGACCTTGTAATCTGTCGTGCAGGCGCATCTTCTCTTTCTGAGTTTCAGGCATTAGGTAAAGCATCTATTTTAATTCCGTCGCCAAATGTTACTGAGAATCATCAGTATCATAATGCTATGGCACTTGTTAATAACAATGCTGCAGTTATTATTGAAGAAAAAGATTTGACAGGTGACAGACTTTTAGAAGAAATTAATAAACTCATAAACGATAAAAATAAATTGAATGAAATTGGTTTGAATGCTAAAAAAATGGCGACATTGAACGCAAAAGAACAAATTACAGATATTGTTTTATCACTTGTTAAATAATTTGTAACAAAATCTTAACTTATTACATAGTATGAAGCGTGACTGACCTTTTGAAAGGGGCGGCTGTATGGCTTCATTGGTAATAAACGGTGGTAGAAGATTAAGCGGAAGTCTGGTGGCACAAGGTTCAAAAAACAGTGCTTTACCGATTCTTGCCGCAACATATTTAGTAAGTGGTAAATCAGTAATACATAATTGCCCCCGTCTTTCTGATGTTGAAAGTACCATTGGAATTTTAGAGAATTTAGGGTGCAAGGTAGAAAGATGTGGAAAAGATTTAGTTATTGACAGTACCAGTGCTACAGGTTACGAAATCCCTGAAAACTTAATGAGAGAAATGCGTTCTTCGGTTATTTTTTTAGGTGCAATTCTTGCTAAAACTGGTAGAGCTGTTATTTCAACACCTGGAGGGTGCGAAATAGGTTTAAGACCTATTGATTTACACCTTTTTGCAATGAGAAAATTAGGTGTCACAATTTGCGAAGAACACGGAAGACTTGAGTGTTCTGTTGCAAAAAAACTCAAAGGTACTAAAATAACGCTCACTTTCCCAAGTGTCGGTGCAACTGAAAATGCTATTTTAGCGTCAAGTGTTGCAGAGGGTACTACAACAATAATAAACGCGGCAAGAGAACCCGAAATAATAGATTTATGTAATTTTCTCAATAAATGTGGGGCTAAAATACACGGTGGTGGAGAAAGCATAATTGTTATTGAGGGTGTTAAGAAATTAACTTCAACTGAACATTCTGTTATTTGTGACAGAATAGCCGCCGCAACTTATCTTTTTGCGGGTGCTATAACAGGTGGCGATATTTCTCTTAAAAATACCGTTCCCAACCATCTTGGTGCTATATTACCTGTTTTAGAAGAAACAGGTTGCGAAATATCAGTAAGATGTGATGAAATAAGACTTAAAGCACCTATAAAGCTTGGTAGGATAGATAAACTTATCACTCAACCATACCCGGGTTTCCCAACAGATGCACAAGCACCTGTAATGACACTTGCTACAATAGCAAAAGGAACAAGTGTAATTGTTGAAAACATTTTTGAAAGTCGTTTTAAACATGTTCCTGAACTTCTCAGAATGGGTGCGAGAATTCGCACTGAGGGAAGAGTAGCGGTAATAGATGGTGTTGACAGATTATACGGTGCAAGTGTAGTGTCACCAGATTTGCGTGGAGGGTCTGCATTGGTTTTAGCGGGACTTACAGCAACTGGTATAACAGAGGTAAGTGATATTAAACATATTGACCGCGGTTACGAAAATTTTGAAGAAAATCTTTGTATGTTAAATGCTGATATAGTTAGGACGAAAAAAGATTATGGCTACACAAAAGAAAAACAATAATTCTAATATTATAAAATTGCCTACTGGTTTTACAGGTACCAGTGGGCAACAGTTGTCTCGTGACGAAATTCGTTCAAGAAAGAAAAAACGCTTAAAAAGAAAGAGAGCAATAAGAAAAGCAATATTTTCTTTTGTTTTATTGTTACTTGTGGTTATAATAGGTTTAGTACTTGCTGTAACCGTTTTCTTTAAAGTAGATACAATTAAAGCAAAAGGTTCTACAGTCTATCCACAAAAAATAATACTTCAAAATTGTGGTGTTGAAACAGGCGACAGTCTTTTGCTTTCTTCAGAAGAGCAGATAGCAGAAAATCTCAAAAACTCATTACCATTTGTAGGAAGTGTAACAATAGAAAGAGAGTTGCCATCAACACTTATTATAAATATAACAGATACATACACCGCAGCTGCAATATCCAATAAAGGTAATTTTATTTTAATTAACGAAGATGGTAAAGTACTTGATTCGGATGCTACTATTTTAAGTGAAGGAATACCTCTTGTAACAGGTGTTGAAACAGAAAGTTTTAAAGAAAGTGAAATAATTACTTTTAAAACTGAAGAAACTGGGGATATTTTAATAGAGTTACTTAAAGCTGTTACAAAAGCAGGAATAACAGGTTTAACCGAAATAAATGTTACAGATACATCAGAAATTTTTATGATTTATAACGACAGAATTAAAATTCTTGTGGGTTCATCTTTAAATCTTGAAACTAAGATTTTAAGAGCGGCAGCAGCAATCGAAAGAGAGAATGAAATAAATCAATATGAAGTTGGTATTCTTGATTTAAGAACAGAACCTAAAGTGTATTTTAAAGCTGAGGATTACAAAAAACCAACAAAACCTTCAAAAAAAGTTGACAATAAATTAAACAAAACACAAGAAAAAACGACCAATGAGCAGTAAGAATTTGGTTATTTTACAATAAAATTACAAAATTGTAATAAAAATCCAAAAAATCTCTTGCTATTATCAGATTTGTGTGGTAACATTATATGGATAATTTATAAATTTTTATAAGAATTTTTGTATTCGTGGCAAATATGTCCGTGATACTTGATATTAGGAGGAAGTTCAAATGGCATTTGAAAATGTTACAACTGAATTCGAAGAAAATACTCAAATTAAAGTTATCGGTGTCGGTGGCGGCGGCGGTAACGCTATAAACAGAATGGTGTCTGCAGGTGTTCAGGGTGTTGAATTTGTTGCTATCAATACAGATAGACAAGCACTCGAATCATCAAAAGCTACACACAAAATCGCAATTGGTGACAAAGTAACAGGTGGTCGTGGTGCAGGTGCTCGTCCAGAAATGGGCCTTAAAGCTGCTGAAGAAAGTCGCGACATTATTGTTGATACATTAAACGATACAAATATGGTATTTATTACTGCTGGTATGGGCGGTGGTACTGGTACAGGTGCTGCTCCTGCAATTGCACAAATTGCAAAAGAACGCGGTATTCTTACAGTTGGTATTGTTACAAAACCTTTTGAATTTGAAGGTAGAAGAAGAATGCAACAAGCAGAAGCAGGTATTGCAGAACTTGCACAACATGTTGACAGTCTTATTGTTATTCCAAATGAAAGACTTAAATTAGTTACAGACCAGAAGATTACATTCCTTAACGCATTCGCAATTGCTGATGATGTTCTTCGTCAGGGTGTTAAGAGTATTTCTGACCTTATCAAAGTTGATGGCCTTATTAACCTCGACTTTGCAGATATCAGTGCAGTTATGAAAGATGCTGGTCATGCTCATATGGGTGTTGGTCGTGCTTCTGGTAAAGAAAAAGCTTCTGCATCAGCACACGCAGCTATTTCAAGCCCACTTCTTGAAACAACAATTCAGGGTGCAAAAGGTCTTATTATCAGCATTACTGCTTCACCTGATATTACTCTTGAAGAAGTTCAGGATGCAGCAACAATCGTTTCAAGCGCTGCTGATGTTGATTCAAACACAATCTTTGGTGTTACACTCAATGAATCTCTTGATGATGAAATGATTGTTACAGTTATTGCAACTGGTTTCGGTACTGATATAAATGGTTTCCCTAATAAAGCGGGTGCAACCTCAGCTCCTTCAACAACTACATCTCCAAGTGTTGAGTCAGATTCTGTATATTCTTCATCAAGTGATGATGACGATATTGGTGATATTCTCGACCTTTTCAGAAACAGATAATTTAACGAAAGAATAATGCCGGTTGAGAGAAAACTCAATCGGCATTTGTGTTTTTTATATGAAAAAAATTAAACTTAACAAATATGAGAAGAAAACATTTCGCGATATGCTTGTTTTAATTCCTATGGTAGCTCTCATAGTTATAATGTCAAGATGTATTCCTGACGGTACACTCCGTTACCAGTTGCCTGACAGTAATGTCGGTGAAAAAGCGATTGCACTCACTTTTGACGATGGACCTACCGGATATACTGAAGAATTGCTTGATGGATTAAAAGAGTATAATGCTAAAGCATCTTTTTTTGTAATCGGAAGTAAGGCAGAGCAAAATCCTGAAATTGTAAAAAGAGCTTATGAAGAGGGGCATTTAATAGGTAATCACACCTATGACCATATTCGTCTGCCACTTCATACGCTTAAAGAATGTGAAACAAGCATAGGCAAAACATTTAATATTATTGAAAATATAACTGGTGACAGAACAATGTATCTTCGTGCACCTTACGGAGATGTTTCTGCGTATCAGTTAAAACAGCTCGATGTTGTTTTTGTGAGTTGGACTTTTTCAACTTATGACTGGCAGGGGAAAGATGCCGATTATATTTACGAGAGGATTATGAAAAAAGCAAGTGATGGCGACATAATTCTTCTGCACGATACAAATAAAGAAACTGTCGAGGCAGTCTTACGAGCAGTTCCTGAATTACAGGAGCAAGGCTACGAATTTGTAAGAGTCGATGAATTACTTTCACGAAATGGCGAAAAAATCAAAATGGGTACGCCGTATAGATGGTGTAAACACGAGAGAAGTGCGTTTTCATTTTAGCGAAGCTAAAATGAGTGCAGAATGCAGAATTTCGGAAGTCCTTCGGATTTGATTATAATTACAAGTGTATAAAAACAACAAAATTCTATCATTTTTAGTTTATGAAAAACTTTAAATGATAGAATTTGCTTTTTATTTACTTTACTAGCCACACTAGCCAACTAGCAACTATTATAATTGCCGACCCGCAGGTCCCACAATTCTGCATTCTGCATTACAAAATCGTTCTCTTAAAGTTTTTCTACGATTTCTTTTGTGTCTCTCGCAATAGCAAGCTCTTCGTTAGTAGGAACAACAAATGCTCTTACTTTGCAACCAGGTACTGTAAGTTCAACTTCATCACCATGAGTAGCGTCATTAACTGCTTTGTCAAGTTCAATTCCAAGGTAAGAAAGGTTAGTTAAAACATCTTCTCTTAAATCAGTACAGTTTTCACCAATACCACCTGTGAAAGCAATAACATCAACACCATTCATTGCAGCGATATATGAACCAATAACTTTTCTTATCTGGTACCATTGCATATCTCTTGCAAGTTTTGCTCTCTTGTTGCCTTCAGCAGCAGCCTTCTTAACCTCACGGTCATCAGAGTGAACACCTGAAATACCAAGAACACCACTTTTCTTATTCATAATAGTGTCCATATCTTTTGGTGAAATGCCCTCTTTATCCATAATATATGTAATAGCAGATGGGTCAACAGCACCGCAACGAGTACCCATCATAAAACCATCAAGTGGAGTAAGACCCATACTTGTGTCAAGAACTTTGCCATCTTTAATAGCAGTAATTGAGCAACCATTGCCAAGGTGACAAGTAATAAGTTTAATATCTTTTAAATCTTTGCCAACAATTTCAGCGGTTCTGTATGCTACAAAACGGTGACTTGTACCGTGAGCACCGTAACGGCGAACATGGTATTTTTCATAATATTCGTAAGGAAGTCCGAACATATAAGATGTTTCAGGCATTGTGCTGTGGAATGCGTTGTCAAATACAGCAACCTGTGGGAGTTTTTCACCGAAAACCTCTGTACAAGCGTTAATACCAATAACATGAGCAGGGTTGTGAAGAGGTGCGAGTTTACCAAGGTCAGCAATGCCTTCAACAACAGAGTCATCAATAAGAATACTTTCTGTGTAACGGTCACCGCCTTGAACAACTCTGTGACCTACAGCGTCAATTTCTTTAAGGTCGTCAATAACTTTACATTCACCAGTAGTAAGAGCATCTTTAACAATGTTAAATGCAACCTTGTGGTCAGGAATATCAACAGTCATTTTGAATTCTTTACCATCAGGTGTTGAACCTTTAGCAGCACTTGTGCTAGTGCCAATTGCTTCACAAATACCTTTTGCGAGCCATTTTTCACTTTCCATATCAAAAAGTTGATATTTAAGTGAGGAACTACCGCAGTTAATTACGAGAATTTTCATTTTTGAACCTCCAAAATAGTTTTAATTCTTTAAAAGAATTTTATTTGCATATTTTTTGTGTAAAATACTAACATATCAATTATAACACTTTTTTCAGTTTTTTCAAGTGTAGATTACATATTTTAAAAAGAAAGGCGGAGAGAAATGAATTACGGAATTGTGACAGAATTCAACCCGTTTCACAATGGTCATAAATATCTCGTTGATTCTTTAAAAACAGATGATAATACAATAGTTACTGCAGTAATGTCAGGCAATTTTGTACAACGCGGTGAGCCTGCAGTTCTTGATGTTAATTTAAGAACAAAAATGGCGATTAACTGTGGTGTTGATTTAGTTCTTTCTTTACCTTTGCCTTATTGTATTTCTACCGCAGAAAAATTTGCACTTGCTGGTGTTACTGTGCTTGATTCTATGAATTGTCTCGATTCTATCGCTTTCGGTTCTGAAAGTAATAATAAAGATTTGCTTTTGGATTGTGCAAAAAATCTAAAATCACCTGAATTCAATATAGTGGTTTCAAAATTTATAGAAAATGGTGTTTCGTATCCTGTTGCTCGTGAACAATCAGTAAGAGAACTTTATGGAGATATACAAGCAGAACTTCTTAAGAATTCAAACGATATTTTGGGTGTTGAATATGTAAAAGGGTTGATGTCTATAAATTCAGATTTAGATGTAAAAACCATAAAAAGAACAGGTGCAAAGCACGATTCAGACGAGGGTACAAGTAATATCCGTTCTGCGTCACTTATACGCACTTTTATAGATGATTTGAACGAAGTGAAAAACTTTGTACCAAAAGAGAGTTTTGAGGTTTTAAAAACTGCAACTGAAAACGGAAAAATTTTAGATTATAAAAAATACGAATTATCATTGATGTTTAAGTTGCGTACCTTGAAACCCGAAGATTTTAAAAAGCTTCCAGATGTTTCAGAAGGGCTTGAGTATAGAATTTATGATGCTGTAAAAAATTTAAATAGTTACCCTGAACTACTTGAAAAAATAAAGACAAAAAGATATACTTTATCAAGGATAAGACGAATTCTTCTTTATGCTTACTTAGATATAACTAAAGAAATGCTCGCTACACCCGTACCATATATAAGGGTTTTAGGGTTTAACGAAAGAGGTGCTTCGCTTTTAAAGTTAAGCAAAGAAAAATCAAAATTACCAATTGTAACTCGACCGCAGGATGTAAAAAAACTTGATGAAAACGCAAAAAGAATTTATGAGCTTGAATGTAAAGCAAGAGATTTATATTCCTTGTGTCTTAAAAATCCTGATGTGTGTGGTAAAGAAATGACAGAAAAAATAATTATTGTATGAGGTTTTTATAATAATGGATGTACTCGTAATAGGTGGTGGTGCCGCTGGCTTAATGGCGGCAGGTACTGCGGCAAAAAATGGCTTAAAGGTAACACTTCTTGAAAGAAATGACAAGTTAGCAAGAAAAGTTGCAATAACAGGTAAAGGTCGTTGTAATGTAACAAACGACTGTCCACTTTTAAACGATTTAATTGCTAACATTCCCGTAAATGGCAGATTTTTATTTGGTGCATTTTCACGCTTTGATACTGCCGATACAATGGACTTTTTTGAAGAATTAGGCGTACCACTTAAAATAGAGCGTGGAAACAGAGTTTTCCCTGTTTCAGACAAAGCACTTGATATTGTTGATGCTTTAAACAAATACATAACAATAAATGGTGTTACAAGAAAACAAGGCAGAGCAACTGAGCTTATAATAGAAGATGGTAAAGTTGCAGGTTGTGTTACAGAAGATGGTAAAAAATATTTTGCCAACAATGTAATTGTTGCAACGGGTGGTCTTTCTTACCCGAAAACCGGTTCTACCGGTGATGGTTACGAATTGGCAAAACAAGCAGGTCACAAAATCACAGATTTAAAACCATCATTAGTGCCTTTGGAATGTCACGAGGGTTGGTGTACTGAAGCACAAGGACTTTCATTAAGAAATGTAAAAATTACAGTTGAAGATACTGTAAAGCACAGAGATATTTACGAAGATATGGGTGAAATGATTTTTACTCATTACGGAATTTCAGGTCCAATGGTGCTTTCTGCTTCATCACATATGAGAAATATGGAAAAGGGCAGATATAAAATTCATATAGATTTTAAACCTGCTCTTACTTATGAGCAACTCGACAAACGAATTCAAAGAGATTTACTTGAATGTTCAAATAAAAATTTATATAATACATTGTCGTTGCTTTTACCACGAAAAATGATTCCGATTACCGTAAAACTCACAAAGCTCAATGGTAATTTAAAATCAAATCAGGTAACAAAAGAAATGCGTGGAGAGTTAGTTGATTTCTTAAAAGATATTACACTTACAGTAACAGATTTCAGACCGATTGACGAAGCAGTTATTACATCTGGTGGTGTAGATATTTCTGAAATTAACCCTAAGACAATGGAAAGTAAATTATTAAAAGGTCTTTACTTTGCTGGCGAGGTTTTAGATGTTGATGCCTATACAGGTGGTTTCAATTTACAAATAGCATTTTCAACTGGTCATTTAGCTGGTGACTCAATAGAAATATAAAATAGGAGAGTATAAAGATATGATTAATGTAGCAATTGATGGTCCTGCAGGTGCAGGTAAAAGCACAATAGCAAGAAAGGCGGCAGCAGAACTCGGCTTTATTTATGTAGATACAGGTGCTTTATACAGAACAGTAGCATTAAATGCTTTAAGAAATGGTGTTAATGATACAAAAAATCCAGAAGAGGTTATTCCAACTCTTTCTTCTGCAGAGGTTTCACTTAAATTCATTGATGGTGAACAACATGTATTTTTAAGAGATGAAGATGTTTCAACTGCAATAAGACAAAACGAGGTTTCAATGGCTGCTTCAAATGTTTCTTCAATTCCAGAGGTAAGAGCATTTCTCTTTGATTTACAAAGAAATATTGCAAAAAGTAATGACTGTATTATGGATGGCAGAGATATCGGCACTGTAGTTTTACCAGATGCAAAAATTAAAATTTTCTTAACTGCATCAGCAGAAGCAAGAGCAGACAGACGCTTTAAAGAGTTACAGGAAAAAGGTCAGGATGTCGCTTACGACACAATTTTAAAAGAAATCAAAGAACGCGATTATCAGGATATGAACAGAGCAACCGCACCATTAAAACAAGCAGAAGATGCAGTTTTAGTAGATACTACTGAAATCGGTTTAGAAGAGTCAATCGCACTTATGATAAACACAATAAAGGAGCGTCTTTAATGGCAAAAATAACCCTTGCTGAAACTGCGGGTTTTTGCTTTGGTGTTGACAGAGCAATTAAACTTATAGAAAAACTTTTAAGTGAAGGTAAACGCGTAGCTACACTCGGGCCTATAATTCACAATCCACAGGTAATAGAAGATTTTAAAAATCGTGGTGTTTATATTGTAGAGCATCCCAGGGAAGTGGAAAAAAATACTGTTTTGGTATTACGTACCCACGGAGTTACTGAAGAAGTTTTAGAAGAAGTAAAAAACAGTGGTGTCGAGTTTATAGATGCCGCTTGTCCGTTTGTAAATAAAATTCATAAAATAGTAAGAGATAATTCAGGGGAGAATGTTGTTACTTTAATTGTCGGTGACCCGAACCACCCTGAAGTTCACGGTATAAAAAGTTGTGCAAAAGGCGAGTCTTATGTCGTGAAAGATTCAACTGAATTAGAAGAAATTCTACAAAAAAACGATTTATTTTCCAAAAAAGAAATAATTTTGGTTGCACAGACCACATTTAGTGTCAAAGAATGGCAAAAAAGTTTAAAAAAAGTAAATTTACTATGTACAAATGCAAAAATATTTGATACAATATGTAGTGCGACTGAAGAAAGACAGAAAGAGGCAGTTTCTCTTTCACTCCAAAATGATGCTATGGTAATTGTGGGTGGTAAGCACAGTTCTAACACCCAAAAATTAAAAAGCGTTTGTGAAAAGAATTGTCCGTCATTTCTTGTTGAAACTAAAAATGAGCTTTATGGTATCTCGTTTTCCGGTTTCAACTCAATCGGTCTTACTGCGGGTGCATCTACTCCCGCCGGTATTATAAAGGAGGTACTTCAAACCATGTCCGAAATTGTAAACGAAAACAAAATGATTGAGGAGGAAAAAGTGCTGGACTCTGTATCAGCAGAAGATTTTGATTTTGCTCAAGCATTAGAAGAATCACTTAATAGCCTTAACAGTAATCAGAAAGTAAAAGGTACTGTTATAAGCGTTAAGTCTACTGAGATACAAGTTGATATCGGCAGGAAAGAAACCGGCTATATTCCATACAGTGAATACAGCAATGACCCGGATGCTGATCCGAAGACAGAGTTAAAACCTGGCGACCAGTTAGACCTCATAATCATGAAAACAAACAATGCTGAAGGCGTAATTATGCTTTCTAAAAAGCGTTATGATGCTATTAAAGCATGGGATAACGTTCTTTCAGCAGAAGGTACAGACAAAGTATTCGAAGGCGTAGTAACAGATGTTATTCGTGGCGGTATTCTTGTACTTTCAGAAAATGTTAAAGTATTCATTCCAGCTTCACTTGCTACAATGAATCGTAACGACAAATTAGAAGATTTGTTAAAGACAACTGTTCAATTCAAGATTATTGAAATCAATAAACAAAGAAAACGCGCAGTTGGTTCAATCAAAGCTGTACTTAAAGGTGCTAAAAAAGAAGCAGAAGACAAATTCTGGGCTGAAGCAAAAGAAGGCGAAACAGTTACAGGTAAAGTTAAGTCACTCACAAACTACGGTGCATTCGTAGATATCGGTGGCGTTGATGGTATGATTCATATTTCAGAGCTTTCTTGGAGCAGAATCAAACATCCATCTGAAGTTGTAAAAGTTGGCGACCAGGTAGAGGTTACAATTAAAGCTCTCGACCAGGAAAAGAGAAAAATCTCTTTGGGCTTCAAAAAAGTTGAAGACAATCCATGGGAAATTCTCAGAAGAGATTATCCTGTAGATTCTGTTGCAGATGTAAAAATTGTAAGCTTTACATCATTTGGTGCATTTGCTCAGATTATCCCTGGTGTAGATGGTCTTATCCATATTTCACAAATTGCAAATAAACATATTGCAAACCCTGCAGATGTACTTAAAGTTGGTGAAGTTGTTCAGGCAAAAATTACTGAAATTGACTTTGACCTCAAGAGAGTTGGTCTTTCAATTCGTGCTCTTCTTCCTGAAGAACCAGCAGAAGAGAAGGCTCTTGAAACAACTGAAGCTGTAGAGGAAGTTGTAGAAGTTGTGGCAGAAGCTACAGAGGAAGCAGCTGAATAATTCTAAAAAAATAATACTACCCGAAAAACACTTTTTCGGGTAGTATTTTATTAGAACGGAGTGAGAAAAGTGTACTGCGAAAAGTGTAACAAACAAAGTCCTGAAAATTTCAAGCACTGTGCTTATTGCGGTGCTACTTTCCACAAAAAGAAAAAAGAACATAAAGAAAATGTTATAATAAATAAAATCAAAGCATACAGAATGCCTACTATGAAGAGTAGGGTGTTAAGTCTTATAACTATAGCGATTATTCTCAGTATTGCCGCAATTGTTACAGGTGTTCTTACAGGTAGTAAACCTGATACTCTTGTAAGAACCTTTACACACGCAATTGAACAGAATGATGAGGAGTTATTCTTTACCCTTTTTGATGACCAGATAAAATCATATTATAAAGAATATCTTTACTTTGATGACCAGGTTGTTCTTACTGAAATGACACACGCAATGCGTAGAAGTAACGAGTTTTATAAATTGCGTTGTGGCGAAGAATTCAAACTGAACTACACGGTTGATGCTGTTGTTTACATAACGGATGAAGAGTTAGAAGAAATTAACGAGTTGTTAGTGGAGACTTATCTGTATGAAAAAACCGCAAACAAAGGTGCAAAACTTTCTTTTACAATCAATGCAAAAGGGGATTTAGGTGAATATCAGAGTATATATAACGATATTTACGCAATCCGTATTGGTGGTAAATGGTATTTAACAGAAAAGACGAAAGGTTGAGAATGAAAATCAACCTTTTATTTTTTTGTCGGAAAATGTTGTTTTCTAGGTTTTGCACAAAAAATATCGTTTTAGAAAAAAATATTTGACAAGTTTGAATAAATGTGCTAATATTGTATCTGTGAATTCATATTTCATTACATTGGGGTGGTATTTTGAGCGAGAATTTAACATCATCTTACGATAATTTTACAGATGAAGAATTAGTAAAATTATCACAGGATGGTAACAGTCTTGCTTTAGATACATTAACTCGTAGGTTCTTGTCACGCAAACCAAAGGTTTCTTCTGCTGGTTATCTTGATGCTGATGATTTACTTCAGGAAGGAATGATTAGCTTCCTTTCAGCAGTAAGAACTTATAACAGTGAAAAGGGTGTTCCTTTTTCTGCTTATGCGTCTGTGTGTATGAATAACCGCATTTTTTCTGCAGTGAGAAAAACTAAGGATGATTTGCAGATTGATAGAGACATTGACCCTGTAACTGTAAATGCAGAACTTAAAAATCCACTTGATACTATTGTTGCAAGTGAAAATTTATCCTCTGTTTTAGTTCATTGTGAAAATATTCTTTCAGATGTTGAAAAGTCAGTTGTTTATTGTCAGATGAGTGGACTTTCTTACAATGAAACATCAGAAAAGTTAGGTCTTACACCAAAGGCAGTTGACAATGCACTTCAACGAGCAAGGAAAAAATTGAAAAATGTATTCACATAAGAAAATAGTGTTTACACTATTTATATATGTCCTTTTAGCTTAAAAAGGAGAGCGTTATTTTAAAGGTGGCGGTGCAATTCCGCTGGAGGACACATCATTATAAAAAGCGAGGAAGCTAAAAATGTACGAAGACAAAACTCTCATCTGCAAAGAATGTGGTAAAGAATTCACTTTCACAGCAGGCGAACAAGAATTCTATGCTGAAAAAGGATTTGTAAACGAACCACAACGTTGCAAAGAGTGCCGTGATGCTCGTAAACAAGCAATTAAGGGAGAACGCGAAAAGTTCAAAGCAACTTGTGCAGCTTGCGGTGGCGAAGCAGAAGTTCCTTTCAAGCCACGCGAAGACAGACCTGTTTATTGCAGTGCATGTTTTGCAAAAATGAAAGAAGAGGCATAAGTTTTACATAATAAAGAATTTGCCTGCCTTGTCACGAAAGTGGCAAGGCATTTCTTTTTTGTGGTATAAATTTCAAGAAATTTATATCATATCGCATACAGATACTGTATATATCGCAGCTGCTTTGGCAGTTATATCGCATTTGTTGAGCTTTGCGAAACAAATATATCGCTTATCAAGAAGTGTATGCTATCTATGAGATAAAAGAGGAGAAATATTTTGAGTATAGATTTTATCAATTAATATTTATAAAATTTTGCGATATAAATTCTTACGAATTTGCGATATGTCTTTGACGCGATATACTTCGTGCGATATGTTTGCTAAAGCAAACGTAATTTAGTTCTTCGGTTTGAATGAATTTTACATTCAGGAAACTCAACCTCTCTCCTTAAAACAAACAACGCAAATAAATTCGGTACTGCCATAAGTCCGTTGAAAATATCTGCAATTGACCATATTATTTGTGGAGAAACTATACAACCAGTTAAAGCAAGAATTAAATAAATAATCTTATATGGCTTAATTACTCTGTGTGTAAAAAGATATTCTGCACTTTTCTCACCATAAAAGGAACAACTTACAAGTGAAGCTAAAGAGAAAACTGCAGTAAGAATTGCAATTCCTTTTTTACCGAATTCACCTAAAACCCCATAAGAAGCAACAGAAAGCTCTGCACCATACAATTCACCATCAGGAATAAACGAGCCACTCACTAAAATAACAAGTGCCATTATTGTACACAAAAATACTGTGTCAAAAAACACCTCGAACATTGCCCACATTCCTTGTTTTTCAGATGTGGTGTTTTCTGTTTCTGCGTGAATAATAGTAGATGAACCAAGCCCAGCCTCATTTGAAAATACACCACGAGAAATGCCATAACGCATAGCTTTAAACATACCAAAACCATTCAATGCCTTTAAAGTAAATGCTTCTTTTAAAATTAAAGTTATTGCGGGAATTATTCTATCTTTAAAAATAAAGAGTACCCCAAAGGATAACAATAAATATGACAGGGACATAACAGGTACTATAAATTCACTTAATTTTGAAATTCCTTTAACCCCTTTTCTTATAACAAAAAAGCATATTGTAACTGCAACAACTCCAGTTATAAATGTCGGTATATTAAATCCAGTTTTTATTGATGTACTTACAGAGTTAGCCTGTGCCATATTACCCATACCTAAAGTAGATAAAAGACAAAATACTGCGTAAACTTTTGCAAGACCTTTCATTTTTACACCTTTTTCAATATATTGAAAAGCCCCACCTGAGATTTTACCGTATTTGTTGCGAAATCTGTATTTCATTCCAAGATAATTTTCACTATATGCTGTCATCATTGAAATAAATGCAGAAACGCACATCCAGAAAACAGTGCCGGGACCACCCGAATAAATTGCAGTAGCAACACCTACAATGTTACCTGTGCCGATGCACGCCGCAAGTACCGAGCAAAAAGCACCAAATTGCGAAATTCCATTTTCAGTATCTTCATTTTTTCTGAAAATCGTTTTTATAGTTGTATTATAGATTTTTTTAGCCCCACGAATCTGAAAAAATCTACTTTTAAAAGTAAAGTAAAAACCAATAAATAAGAAAAAAGTGAGCATTGGTGCTCCCCATATAACACCATTAACCGCCTCTATAAATCTAGTCATTTAATCACCCTTGAAAAATCAAAAATGTTGCTGTATAATTATATAGTTTTAAAATCCTTAATATAACAAGGTGTTAAAAATGGTAAATGACTTAACGAAGGGCAAGACAAGTAAGGTTATACTTAATTTCAGTATTCCTTTATTTATAAGTGTTGTCTTTCAGCAGATGTACAATATTGCAGATAGTGTAATTGCAGGTCGCTTCGCAGGTGAGGCGGCTTTAGCGGCAGTTGGTGCATCTTACCCGATCACCAATATTTTCAATGCTATTGCAGTTGGTTGCAATATTGGTTGTGGTGTTGTTATTTCTCAACTGTTTGGTGCGGGTAAATATAAAAAAGTCAAAACAGCAGTTTCGACTTCTCTTATTGCTTCAGTGGTAATTTCAGTTATTCTTACAGTAAGCGGAATTTTATTAACACCGACTCTTATGAAACTTATAAACACACCAGATGATATATTCAGTGATTCTGCATTGTATCTCAAAATATATATAGGTGGATTTATATTTCTGTTTCTTTATAATATCGCAAATGGTGTTTTTGCTTCATTAGGAAACTCAAAAATACCACTCTATTTTTTGATTTTTTCTTCTGTTGCAAATGTTATTTTAGATTATGTATTTGTTGCAATATTCAATTTGGGTGTAGGCGGTGTTGCGTGGGCAACATTTATAGCACAAGGAGTTGCAGGTGTTTTATCGGTAATTACATTACTTTATCATTTGAAATCATTAAAAACAGATGGAAAATCAGAAATATTCTCATTAGATATGTTGAAACAAATTTCAAAAATATCTGTACCAAGTGTATTGCAACAAAGTTTTGTTTCAGTTGGTAATGTGTTTATACAAGGTGAAATAAACAGTTACGGTTCTGCGGTAATCGCAGGTTACTCTGCCGCTATAAAACTTAACACTTTCGCAGTTAATTCGCTCGTTACATTTGGTAATTCTGTTTCAAGTTTTACTGCACAGAATGTTGGTGCGAAAAAATTTGAACGAATTAAAGAGGGATTAAAAAGTGGTGCTGTTCTTTCAATAATAACTGCATTACTGTTCACCTTTGTTTATGTTGTGTTTTCAGAAAATCTTATAGGATTTTTTATGGAGGGTGACAAAAGTGCACTGGCACTTACAACCGGTAAACAATTTTTGCTTATAGTAGAACCATTCTTATGCGCAATAGGTTTTAAAGTTGTGTGTGATGGTGTTCTTCGTGGTACTGGTAATATGAATTACTTTATGACTGCCACATTTGCAGATTTAGTGTTAAGAGTAATTTTAGCATTTGTTTTCTCTCACTTCTTTGGTGCTATCGGCATCTGGATGTCATGGCCGATTGGATGGGGACTTGCGGTGGTACTATCGTTTTCTTTTTATAAAAAGGTAGTGAAAAGGTTAAAAAACAGTGCTGAATGCTGAGTGATGAGTGCTGAATTTCGGAAATGCTTCGCATTTGATTGTAATTAAATACGAATAAAAAAGACTACATTCTATCATTTATGGTTTATGATAGAGTGTAAGACAGGGGACGGTTCGAGTGTAAGACAGGGGACGGTTCTGTGTCTTAGTCTCAGTTGCAAGTAGCAAGTGTGCAAGTTGCAAGTAAAATCAAACAAAACTCAGTTAATTGATTTCGGTCAGTTAACTGAGTTTTTGTTCTAATTCCTAATTCCTAGTTCCTGTTTCCTGCTTCCTTGCTAAATAAAACGAAAAAAATCGGTTAAACTACTAACACTATGAACAAAACAATTTTAAAAATGAAAAAAATTGAAAAACGCTTTTCTGGTGTTCACGCTTTAAAGGGCGTGGACTTTGAGTTGCGTTCGGGCGAAGTTCACGCACTGATGGGTGAAAATGGTGCGGGTAAATCTACTTTAATGAAAATACTTTGCGGTATTTATAAAGCAGATGATGGTGAAATTATCTGCTTTGATGAAAAATATGATTTTAGTTCAGTAAGAGATAGTCAGAACAAAGGTATTTCAATTATTCATCAGGAGCTTAATCAGGTGAATGATTTAACAGTTGCCAAAAACATATTTTTAGGACGGGAAAAATTAAAATACGGTTGTTTTATAGATGATAAAAAAATGGAAAGTGACGCTCAGAAACTTTTAGATTATGTCGGGGTAAATATAAACCCACAAGAAAAAATATCAGCTCTTACTGTCGGTCAGCAACAAATGGTAGAAATAACAAAAGCAATTTCCTATGATTCAAAAATACTCATATTAGATGAACCTACTACCGCACTTACAGAACCTGAAACAGAAGAACTTTTTAAGATTATGAAGGAACTTAAAAGTAAAGGTATAGGAATGATTTACATTTCACACAGAATGGATGAAATCAGAAGAATTTCTGACAGAGTTACAGTAATGCGTGATGGGGAATATATAGGCACAGTAAAAATTAGTGAAGTAACAGATGAGGAAATAGTGAAAATGATGGTTGGTCGTGAAATTTCATCAACCAAAAAAGAAAAAAGTAATGTGAAAGAAAATTCACCTGTTGTATTAGAAGTAAAAAATCTAAATAGTGGTGAAAAATTAAAAAATATAACTTTTAATCTTCGCAAAGGTGAGATTCTTGGATTTTCAGGTCTTATGGGTGCAGGTCGTACAGAACTTGCCAGAGCAATTTGTGGTGCCGATGTGTTTAATAGTGGTGAGATTTTTATAAATGGTGAAAAAGTTATTATAAAAAATCCTGCTGATGCAGTAAAAAAAGGTGTTTGTTACCTTTCGGAAGATAGAAAACGCTACGGTCTTTTATTGAATAAATCGGTTTTAGAAAATTCATTGCTTTCATCTTTAGAGAAATACTCTGAATTCGGTTTTGTAAAAGATAAAAAAGCAAGCATAGATGCGAAAAAACAAAATGAGAAATTAAAAACAAAAACCCCGTCTTTAAATGAGCTTGTAAAAAATCTTTCAGGAGGTAATCAACAAAAGGTCATAATTGCACGATGGATTTTAAAGGATAGTGAGATTTTTATATTTGACGAACCAACACGCGGAATTGACATTGGTGCAAAAAGTGAAATGTATCATTTGATAGAACAACTGGCGGAAAACGGTAAATCTGTTATTATAATATCTTCAGAACTTTCTGAAATTTTGCGTATTTCAGACAGAATTTTAGTAATGTGTGAGGGGAGAATAACAAAAGAAATTCCCATAGGGGAGGCTAATCAGGAAAATATAATGAAATTTGCTATGATGCGTGGAAGTGAAAATTTATGAATGTTTTAAAAGGTATCAGCAAAAGATTCGGACAGAATGTAATTATAATTTTAGCACTGCTTGTTTTAATACTGCTTTTTTATATTTTAAATCCGAATTTTCTAAATAGATATAACATTATAAGTATGGCACAAAGTTTTACGCCGTATGCAATTATGGGACTTGGTGTAACTTTTGCAATAGCAACAGGTGGAATCGACCTTTCAATTGGTACTGTGTGTATTGCTTCGTCTGTCGTTGCAGGCAAATTATACACAGATGGTTTAATACCATTGTGGGCAACAATTCCTGTAATGATTTTAATTGCTGGGTTTTTCGGCTTAATAAATGGACTTTTAATTGCAAAATGCAAATTACCGGCATTTATTGCAACATTAGGTACTATGATGGTATCTCGTGGACTTTCTGCAATTATTGTTAATGCACCAAATATTTTCTATCCTACTGGAACGTGGTTCAACAAATTGTTTTCAAATTACAATGGGTTCCCCATAGGTCTTTTGTGGGTTTTTGTGCTTATGCTTATTTGTATGTATCTTATGTATAAAAATAAGACAGGTAGATATATTCTTGCAATAGGTTCAAATGAAGAGGCAACAAGACTTTCGGGTATTGATACAGATAAATACAAAATTTTTGCGTATATTATATCTGGTTGCTTTGCTGGTATTGCCGCTATTTTCTGGTCATCATCATTTGTAACGGTTGCTACTGCAACAGGTAACGGAATGGAGCTTGATGCAATTGCTGGTGTATATATAGGCGGTACTTCAGCAACGGGTGGTGTTGCGTCTGTAGGTGGTTCGGTTACAGGTGCTTTAATGCTTGTTGTTATTCGTTCGGGTCTTAATTTTGTTCTTGCTCTATTAAATGTAAATGTAAATTCAACCTATGTAACTTATGTTCTTACAGGTGTTATAGTGGTTTTAGCTGTTCTTTTTGACAGATTCAAAGAGAAAATTACTAAAAAAGGTTGAATTTTTTAAAAAATAATAGTAAAATGTAACTAATATTGATTTATTTAATATTTACCTAAGGGGGTATATTTTTGAATTTTAAAAAAACAGCAGCAATTATCCTTTCAATTTTATTAGTTGTTTTAAGTTTAACAGGTTGTGCCGATAATTCAGATGAAAACGGTGGCAATGATGAAATGAAAACAATTGCAGTTATTGCAAAAGGTGAGTCACACGCTTTCTGGCAATCTGTGAAGCAAGGTGCTGAAGATGCTGCAAAAAAATATGGTGGTTATAAAATTACTTTCCGTGGACCAACCGCTGAAACTGCATCTGAATTACCATCGCAAAAAGAAATGGTTCAGACTGCACTTTCAAATAATGTTTCTGGACTTGTTATTGCTACTATTGGTGAAGGCTTTACCGATATGTTAGAGCAAGCTTATGACAAAAAGATTCCAGTTGTTCAGTTTGATAGTGGTGTTTGGGAAGCGGATATAAATGCATTGAATGAGAAGGGTAAAAATCCAATCGTTTCAACGGTTTCGACTTCTAATTCAAATGCGGCGGCAACTGGTGCGTGTAATTTATTTAATGCTATAAAAACTGATATTGCCGCAAGTGGCGATGCGTATGTAATAGGTATTATTCAGCACGACCAGACAGATACTGGTGTTGATAGAACAAAGGGTTTTATTGATGAATTTATTTCTCTTGCTGATAATGATATGACGACAAAAGGCAAGTACAGAATTGAAAAGGAAATAAAAGATGGCGACAGTAACAATGCCTATGTTGATGCACTTAACGCACTTGTTGAAAAAGGTGTTGATGCTGTGTTTATGACAAACGAAGGTGTTGTAAAACAGGTGAGTGACGCAATCGCTGCTAATACCGGTAAATATGAAAATATTAAATTCTGCGGATTTGATGCAGGTACAAAACAAATTCAATGGATGAAGTCAGACAGTGCGCCTGAACTTGTTGGTTCTGTTGCACAGGATTCATACAGAATCGGCTACGATGCAGTTGAACAATGTATTTTTGCAATTGAAGGTCAAAAGGTTGCTGAAAATGTACCTGTTCTTGGTAAATGGTACGATTTAGAAAATATTGACGAAATGATTGAAAATAAACTTGTATATGAGGGCTGACAATAAACATCCTCAATGTTTCTTTTACGAAACATTGAGGATGTTTTTAATTTATTTACCGCAACCACAAGAACCTTTGATATAAGGGATTTGTTCATTGCAAGAGTTACATTCTTTTTGGTTTGGTGGGAAAAATTCATCAACAGGGAATGAGATTTTTCTGAAAATATCACAAGGGTCTTCGGTTTCGCAACAACATTCTTTTGTAGGAACACAGAAGTCATAAGCAGGAATAAGCATTTGAACATCGCGTTCAAGTTGAATAATTGTAAATACACCAAGAGTAACTCTGAGTGCTCTTTCAGAATTGTTATTGCTAGAAAAGCTACCATCAAAGCAACAACAAATATGTTTTGGAATGCTGCCATCACAACAATCAGCAATAGTGTTACAGCAGTCACATACTCTGCAGATTTCTGCATCAAGACAAATAGGCTCAACTGTTTGTACCTTTGCTCTTGGATTTGCGTTGCAAATTGCATTTTGTTCATCAAAGCCATTTTCGATGTAGTTAGATGAGAATATTTTTACATTGCCGTCACTACCATAAAGTATGCATTTTTTAGAGAATGTAACAAGACCTTCAAGTAATGTAGGTTGTGCAGTAGGGCAGGTGTACGCGTCAACTGCAACTTTTACAAAGAATGTTAAATCTACTGAGTAAAAGCCTTTGTTAAATGGTACTTTTTCAACCTCAACAAGACAATTTAAAATTTCTGCTCCTCTGCATTTTACAGATGATGCATTGTCGAGAATGCATTGACCGCGGTCAGTTAAGTAAACCCTTAAATCTTTAAGACATTCTTTATCTGCACAAGAATCATAAACTCTGTTAGTGTCAATGCAGATAGCTTCTTTAATGTGATTAAGGTTTGTTTCTGTGCAACAGTTTCTGTTGTTATCAGCCATAAATTTTCCTCCTTAATATGTTTGAAGTATCGGGCGGGGAAGGAATGTTACCCCAAAACTTCATTAACAGTATATGAGGGAGGAGGGGAAATGTTACAAAATAGTATGGCTAGTTGCTAGTGTGGCTGGTTGACTAGTGATTATGATTAGAAATTAATTCACTATATCATTTATAATTGGTGTAAAAATCATAAAAGATATGAGGTGTTTTGTTTTTTTACTAGCCACACTAGCAACCAGCATACTAGCCAACTAAAAAAGCCTTGCAGTTTTCACTGCAAGGCTTTTTTAAAAAATTAAAGTTCTGCGAAGTATTTGATTGTTCTAACCATCTGGCTTGTGTAGCTGTTTTCATTGTCATACCATGAAACAACTTGAACTTCGTAAAGGTCATCACAGATTTTTGAAACCATTGTTTGTGTAGCATCAAAGAGTGAACCGTATCTCATACCGATAACGTCTGAAGAAACGATTGGGTCTGTGTTGTAACCATAGCTTTCTGATGAAGCAGCTTTCATAGCAGCATTGATACCGTCAACTGTAACATCAGCGCCTTTAACAACAGCTGTGAGAATTGTTGTAGAACCTGTAGCAACAGGAACTCTCTGTGCAGAACCAATAAGTTTACCATCGAGTTCTGGAATAACAAGGCCAATAGCTTTAGCAGCACCTGTTGAGTTAGGAACGATGTTAGCAGCACCAGCTCTTGCTCTTCTCATATCGCCTTTTCTGTGTGGACCGTCAAGAATCATCTGGTCACCTGTGTAAGCGTGGATTGTGCTCATGATACCGCTCTGGATTGGAGCATAATCGTTAAGAGCTTTAGCCATAGGAGCAAGGCAGTTTGTTGTGCAAGATGCAGCTGAGATGATTGTGTCATCAGCTGTAAGAATATCTTCGTTAACTGAGAAAACAACTGTTTTTGTTTCTTTATCTGCTGGAGCAGAAATAACAACTTTCTTAGCACCTGCATCGATGTGAGCCTGGCTCTTTTCTTTTGAGCAGTAGAAACCTGTGCATTCGAGAACTACATCAACACCGATTTCACCCCAAGGAAGTTCAGCAGCGTTTGCTTTTGCATAGATTTTAAGAGTTTTACCGTCAACTGTGATTGTACCTGCTTCGTCATCAGCTTCAACTGTGTGAAGATTTTCACCGATTCTACCGCAGTAACCACCCTGAGCTGTATCGTATTTAAGAAGACCAGCGAGCATTGATGGTTTTGTAAGGTCGTTGATAGCTACTATTTCATAGCCCTCTGCACCAAACATTTGACGGAATGCGAGACGGCCGATACGACCGAAACCGTTAATTGCAACTTTAACTGACATTTGAATTACCTCCAAATATATTATTATTTTTTTAACAGTAAATATTTTACCACAAAACAGAATAATTGCAAGGACTTTGACATAAATTTAACTAAAAAATTTCAAGTTTTAGCAAAATGCGAAAAAATCCAAAAATATATCTGTAATTTTGTGTAAATTTACATATTAACTACATTGATTGGTTTACCTTCTAAAAATGCTTTTATATTACCATTAAGAATTTCTAAAAGTCTTAACCTTGTTTCATATGCTGCCCACGCAATATGTGGTGTTATAAATGTGTTTTTAGCACTTAAAAGTGGGTTGTCTTTTTCTGGCGGTTCGGTTGAAAGAACATCTGCACCAAAATATGAAAGTTTACCACTTTCTAAAGCCTCTGCTACATCTTTTTCATTTATAACCGCACCTCTTGCAGTATTTATAAGTGCGGCACCATCTTTCATTTTGTTTATGAATTCTTTGTTTACGAGTTCATTTGTTTTATCTGTCAACGGACAATGTAAAGTGATATAGTCAGAATTTTTCTGAACATCCTCAAGTGTTGTGAATTTCACTCTCTCATCAGCATCTTTCTTGCCTGATGGTGTGTAAACCAAAACATTCATATTAAATGCTAACGCAATTTCAGAAACGCGTCTGCCTATTTTACCAAATCCGATAATTCCTAATGTTTTGCCACTTAACTCATTGAGTGGAGTGTTCCAGTAGCAAAAATCTTTGCACTCCGACCATTCACCTTGTTTTACAGAGTTAGTATAATGACCTATTCTGTTAGTAAACTCAAGTATAAATGAAAAAACAGTTTGCGCTACTGCATTTGTTGAATATGAGGGGATATTTGAAACTGGAATGTTTCTTTCTTTTAATGCAACTGTGTCAAGCTGATTAAAGCCTGTTGCGAGAGTTGCAACAAATTGTAACTTTGGTAATTCCTTTAAAATTTCTCTTGTAATAGCAACCTTGTTTACAATAACAATCTCTGCATTTTTTGCTCTTTCAACCACCAATTCGGGTGGTGTTCTGTCGAAAACTGTAAGATTAAAAACACTTTCGAGATAGTCCCAGTTTAAATCACCGGGATTTTCGGTGTATCCGTCAAGAATAACTGCGTTTAACTTGTTTTTCATAATATCAACTCGCTTTAGAGTGAGTGTATTCGAACCCAATATGCCTTAAATGTCCGATTTCACTCACCTTTTGTATTTTTTTTGTCTTGATATACGCCAGTATAACTTCGCCAAAGAAAATCCAAAATGTACGCAAACTCGAACATTTAAGGTTCTGCGAAGTTTAATACTGGGAAATTTTTTCTGTAACAAGGCAAAACTCGTAGGGAGGCTTTCTCCTTTCAAGAGTTTTAACGATGTTACAGGGAAAAGTGACTGTATTAAACCATATTTTGTTTGAATACACTCACTCTATAATACTATTTGTTATAATAACAAAAATATATATTTTTTTCAATAGTATGATTTATAACTTGACCAAAATCGTAAAATGATATAAAATAAAAAAGATTGAATTGATGATGGGTAGGTAATTGCTTGAAGAAATTCAAAAAACGCACAAAGGAAGAAAAGCGTTCGTTTGTTTTAAAAGTAGTCAGTATTGTCTGCTTTGCGGTTGCTTTGTTCCTTGTAGCACTAACTTATTTTGTAACTTTACCACAAATACAATCTCGTATTATAGAAATCGAAGATTGGTTTAATAAGATAGAAATGTTTATAGGTGGTTTAAACAAGATAGGTGCATTTTTTACAGTTATAGCACTTTTTGTTATAAAAGGTATTTTCCCGTTTTTGCCACTTTCTGTGTTATTTATAAGCACAGGTCTTGTTTTCCCTGCACCGCTTGCGGCACTTATAAATATTTTAGGTTTTTCTATGCTTGTATCCATAAAGTATGGCTGGGGTAAAAAACTCGGTGGCGGTGGCGCTCACAAGGTTTTAGTGAAATCAGAGGTTGTTTATGATTTTATGGATTTAGGTGGCAAGGGTAACTGGTGGATGCTCGTTATTTTACGATTTGTACCATTTATCCCCATAAATACAGTAAGCAGAATTTATGGTGCAACTTCAATGGATTATTGGCGTTTCTGCCTTTTCTCTGTTTTAGGTTTTTTACCAAGAATTGTTATTTGGAGTATTATTGGTGTAAATATTACAGACCCGTTTTCAGTAAAATTTATGGCACCTATTATTATACTTCTGGTAGTAAGCGGAATTTCTGTTTTAGTATTAAGAACAATGTTAAATCATATAGATAAAAATAAAAAGAAAGAGAGTTAAAACTATGAAAATTCAGGAAATCAAAACTCAGGACTTTTTAAAAAGATTAGAGGTTGTTTATGGCGAGGATGCCACCAGACAACAAGAAAGATATCTTTCACTTGCAGAAAACTTCAAAAAAGATTTTTCTGAAAGTGCAGATGTAAGATTTTTCTCGGCACCAGGCAGAACTGAAGTAGGTGGTAACCATACAGACCATAACAATGGTAAGGTTTTAGCCGCTGCTATAAATCTTGATGCAGTAGCATTAGTAGAAAAAAGAGACGACTTAATTATAAATGTCAATTCACAGGGGTATTCACCACTTACAGTAGATGCAGGTGATCTTGAGATAAAAGACGAAGAAGCAGGTAAATCAAATGCACTTATCCGTGGTATCTGTGCAAGATTTAAAGAACTTGGCTATAATTATGGTGGATTTAATGCAAGTGTAACTTCAGAAGTCCTTTCAGGCTCAGGTCTTTCATCATCTGCGGCGTACGAGGTACTTATTGGCACAATTCTCAATTACTTATATAACGATGGTAAAATCAGTGCAGTTGAAATTGCTTGTATTTCACAATATGCCGAAAATGTTTACTTCAAAAAGCCTTGTGGACTTATGGACCAGACTGCTTGTTCAGTTGGTGGTTTTGTTGGGATTGATTTTAAAGATACAAAAAATCCTGTTATAAATAAAGTCGATTTCGATTTAGATGAATTCGACCACGCACTTTGTATTGTAGATACAGGTGGAAACCATGCAGATTTAACAGATGATTATGCCGCTATCAGATTAGAAATGAACTCTGTTGCAGAGTACCTTGGTAAATCTGTTTTAAGAGAGGTTGAGCCTTCAGAAGTATTTGAAAAAATGGGCGAAATAAGAAAGAAAACAGGCGACAGAGCAATAGAAAGAGCAATCCATTTCTATAATGAAAATAATCGTGTTGACAGATTAACCTCTGCTTTAGATAAAAAAGATTTTGATGAATTCAAATCAATTATTATTGAAAGCGGTAAATCTTCTTATATGTATAACCAGAACTGCTTTACAGTTAAAAATCCAGAAAGTCAACCAGTTGCTCTTGCTCTTTGTTTAACAGAGGAGTTGTTAAAAGGCAAAGCAGCGTATCGTGTACACGGTGGTGGATTTGCAGGTACAATTCAGGTATTCTTACCAAAATCAGAAATTGAAAATTATACAACCGCTATGAAAAAAGTGTTCGGTGAAAACTCTTGCTATATTCTTTCAGTAAGAAGTCACGGCGGTTGCGAAATATAAAATGATTAAAGAAATTGAAAAAATCGAGGAAATTAACGGTGTTAATTCACCGTTAATCCCTCGTATTTTTAGTGCTTTCAAGTACAAATCAGGTAGTGACAACGCCTGGCAACAAGTTGATGAAAATGGTAATATGATAGCTTTGTTGTCTGCGGTTGATAACAATTTTACTTTAGTCGCAACTGAAAATACAGATTTCTGTGAAATAAAAGAATTTGTAAGTTTTATGGGGTGTAACTCTATTGTTTCAAAGGTTCAGTTGAGTTTATCTGCGAAAAGCTACGCACTTTTTAAGTTTTGTGGAAATGAAGAGATGGAAAACACTCAGAAATTTATAAGTCTTGGTAAAGACTCAACTATGAATGAATACAAAAAATTTTATTCGTTGCTTTTTGTAGATAGCGTTAATGATTTTGATTACTGGTACTGTGATTTTTCAAAGAAAATAGTAAACAATGATGCAAAAGCAATTTGCTTAAAGCAAGCAGAAGTATTAGTTTCAATTGCTACTGCACCATCAATTTATAATAATACTGCGATAATATCGGGTGTATTTACTTTAGGCGATTTTAGGAATAAGGGTTACTCTAAATCAACAATTTTAAAACTTATAAGCGAATTAAAAAAAGATAATGTTACAGAAATTTATCTTTGGTGTGAAAAATCACTTGAGGATTTTTATAAAAAATTAGGTTTTGCAAAAATAGGTAATGTTTATATAGAAACGGAGTTTTAAAATGAATTTTTTTGAATTCAGCGAAAAGACAAATGAACTTTCAAAAATTGCATTAAAAAAGGCAAAAGAACAGTTTCAGGTTATTGATGAAATAACAGAATATAACCAACAAAGAGTTTTAAAAGCATTTATAAATCACGGGGTTTGTGAATCACATTTTGTCGCATCAACTGGCTATGGCTATGGCGACAGAGGTCGCGAGGTTTTAGACGAAGTAACTGCCGAAATTTTTGGTGCAGAAGATGCTTTAATAAGACATAGCTTTGCAAGTGGTACTCATACTCTTGCAGTAATGCTTTTTGGTGTTTTGAGACCAGGGGACAAGGTTCTTTCTGCAACTGGTGTGCCTTACGATACAATTCACTCTGTAATAGGTCTTACAGGAGAGGGTATGGGTTCTTTAAAGGATTTTGGAATTGAATTTGAAATTATTGATTTACTCGAAGATGGTACAGTAGATTTTGACGGATTGCAAAATAAATTAAAACAAGAAAACTACAAAGCAGTTTATATTCAGCGCTCTCGCGGTTATTCTTTAAGACCAACACTGACTTCAACAGAAATTAAAAAAATTGTAGATATTACAAAAACGAACAGTAAAGCAATTACAATTCTTGACAACTGTTATGGTGAATTTACAGAAAAAGTAATGCCGGGCGAAATAGGTGTTGATGTTTTCGCAGGTTCTTTAATTAAAAACCCAGGTGGTGGTATTGCCAAAAGTGGTGGCTATATTGCGGGAAGAAAAGATTTGATTGAGCTTTGCTCATATAGAATGACGACCCCTGGTATAGGTCGCGAGGTCGGTGCTACACTCGGTAATACACGAGACATTTTTATGGGGCTTTTCTCTGCTCCGCATATAACTGGAGAGGCACTTAAAACTGCAGTTTTCACCGCTGCATTATTCCATGAAATGGGCTACGAGGTTTCGCCAAAATCTAACGAAACAAGAGCAGATATTATTCAAAGTATAAAACTCCAGACACCTGAAAAACTTATTGCATTTTGTCAAGGACTTCAAAGTGGCTCTGCAATAGATAGCTTTGTTGTGCCTGAGCCTTGGGCTATGCCGGGCTATGATAGCGATGTTATTATGGCGGCAGGTGCTTTTACAAATGGTTCATCAATCGAGCTTTCTGCCGATGCACCATTAAGAGAACCTTTTGCAGTATGGCTTCAGGGTGGTCTTAACTTCCATAGTGCGAAAATAGGAGTAATGCTGGGAGCAGAAAAAGTGCTGAGTGCTGAATGCTGAGTGCTGAGTTAAGGGTCTGCGACTGAATAATAATTTGTTGTAACAACTAATTTATCATTTCATTTATTCTTTAAAAACAAACTACATTCTATCATTTAAGGTTAAACTTAAAATGAAAGAATGTAGTTTTCTTTATAAATATCTAATTATAATCAAGTCCGTAGGACTTCCGAAATTCAGCACTAAGCATCCAGCACTCAGCACTTTAAAAGGCGTAGCCCCTTAATTCTGTATTCTATTTAAAATATAAATCTCTTCCGCCACTTCCTTAAACGCTGGTGCACAGTCAATTCCACCTGAAACGCCATTTTCTTTCATTATACAAATTACATATTGTGGATTATCGTAGGGGAAAAAGCCTACATACCACGAGTTTTTTATTTCAACACCATTTTTGTCATATTGTCCACTCTCAGCGGTAGCGGTTTTACCACAAGAAAGAAAAAGCGATGTAAAAGCACCTGTGCCCGTACCTTCTTTTACAACATTTAATAAATAATTTTTCAAAATATTACAAGTTTCAGTTTTTAGTACCTTTTCACTATTCTGTTTACTGCCACTTGTGAATTTTTCATTTTCGTCAATATAACCTTTAATTAAAGTTGGCTCGTTATAGAAACCGCCATTCGCAATTACTGCATAGCAATTTGCTATTTGTAGAGGTGTAGCAAGAAGTGAGCCTTGTCCGAAACCTAAATTACCAATAGCCGCGTTACTGTTTAAATCTTTTATATCAGGTAAATTTCCTTTATCTGTAAAGTATCCGTTACCAAAATCGGTAGCTTTATTAAAGCCTAAAAGATTTGCGGTATTCAATAAGTTATCTGCACCTACATTACAACTCAGTTCTATAAAATAAGGGTTACACGAGTAGGTGAGTGCAGTTTTTAAATCCATTTCACCATGCCCATCTTTTTTACTGCAATTAAAAATGTTATCACTTTTGGTAATATTGCCTTTACACTCATAAATTAAATCATTTTTATTGTTTTCAATAGCAGAAATTGCGGTGACAACTTTAAAAACAGAACCAACTGCATACCCCGAAAATGCGCGGTTTATAAATGGCAGATTTTCATTCTGTAAAGAATCATTTAAATTGTTTCTGTCAATAACAGGTGTTGAAGCACACGCTAAAATTTCACTTGTTTCTACATCTAAAACAATGCCACATCCAACATCTATATTGTGGTTTACCAGTGCATTTTCTAAAATTTTCTGAATTTCATTATCAATTGTAAGCACAATTCCTGATTTGTTATTGTAATTGTCGTTATATACCTCGACTGCCTCACCGTTAAGCACTCTACCTAAAGCATCACAATGATATTTCAAAGAAATCGAACCACTCGTTTTTTCTAAAATGTCATTGTAATATTTTTCAATTCCATACATTCCTTTATCATTAGTGCAGTAACCCAATATATGACAAAGTGAGTTTTTATCATATCGCTCAAAAGTTGTAAGTGTTAAGATGTCATTTGAATTTTCAAAAAAATCATAAGATGGAACAGGTGTAGTGATTAAATGTCCCTTTTTCAGTTCTTCGGTTATTGTATCTTTATTTGAGAGTTTTTCACTTTCTAAAAATCCTTTTGCAGTCGGTTTTATACACGCTATATATTTTTCTTTACTGTTTGTAATTCTGTTTAAATTGGTGTCGTAAACATTACCTCGAGTTTTCGCAATAGTATTTGTTTTTAGTGTGTTTGTAGTGCTTACAGAGTGAATATTTTTTACACCGAGTAAATAAATTCTGAAGCTTAGAGAAGAAAATACAAGAAATATAATAAGAGTTAAAGCAATTATTCGTTTTTTCATTTTATCACCAAGATTTATTGTTGACAAAAAATCTTAATTTTATATAATTATTATGTATGATTTTGAAAGGAGCTAAAACAATGGATGAACGCTTTTCTCGTTCTGCAAGAATTTTCGGTATAGAAAATCAAGAAAAACTAAAAAATGCAAAAGTCCTTGTTTTTGGCTTGGGCGGTGTTGGTGGTGCTGTCTGTGAAGCACTTGCACGAAGTGGTGTAGGGACTTTAGGTCTTGTAGATAAAGATGTGGTTGATATAACAAATATCAATCGTCAGCTTATAGCAACTGAGAGCACAATAGGAATGAAGAAAACAGATGCTACTGAAAAACGACTTATAGAAATAAACCCAGATATAAATTTGGTTAAATATAATTTGTTCTATCTTCCCGAAACTGCAGACACGGTAAATCTTTCAGAATATGATTATATTGTAGATGCAATCGATAATGTAACTGCAAAATTAGAACTTATAAAAAGGGCAAAAGAAGAAAATATAAATATCATTTCTTCTATGGGTACAGGTAATAAAATACACCCCCAAATGTTAGAAATTGCTGATATAAGTAAAACAAGTGTGTGCCCACTTGCAAGGGTAATTCGCAGAGAATTGCGAAATAAAGGAATAAACCACTTAACAGTTATTTATTCAAAAGAAGAGCCACAAAATATTGATGGTGACAGAACCCCTGCATCTTCAACCTTTGTGCCAATTTCGGCCGGTGTTTTAATAGCATCAAAAGTAGTACAGGATATTTTAGAAATTAAATAATAATTTAGGAGATACAGTTATGAATTTTACCAAAATCGATAATTCTTTGGCAGTAGAAGCTTTTGTGCTTGTAAAGAATTGTGAGAAGAAAAATGCAAAAAATGGTTCAGTGTACTTGGATATGGTTTTGGGCGACAAAGATGATGAAATTGTTGCAAAATTATGGGGGTACGATGAATCAGTTGAAAAACCAGAAGTGAATACTCTAGTTAAGGTTAGAGGTACATTACAAGAGTATAACGGTAAAGACCAACTTATAGTCCAAAAAATTAGAAATGTCGTTGATGGTGATAATGTATCTGTTTCTGACTTTGTTAAATCCGCTGATGTTTCTGGTGAAGAAATGTATGGTGTTATTATGTCTTTGGTAAATACATTTGCAGATGCAGATTTAAAAACAGTAGTAACCGCAATTTTAGAAGAGCATAAAGACGAGTTGCTTTTCTTCCCAGCGGCAGAAAAATTACACCACGCAATGGCTGGTGGGCTTCTTTATCACACTCTTTCAATTGTCCGTTTAGCTGAATGCGTATGCTCTATTTACCCCGCAATAGATAAAGAACTTCTTATTTCAGGTGCAATTCTTCACGATATTGCAAAGCTCAAAGAATACACAGTAAACAACACTGGTCTTGTAGATGGTCATACAGTAGAGGGTATGCTTTTAGGTCATCTTGTAATGGGTAGCGAAGAGGTCGGCAGAAAATGTGATGAATTAAATATCCCTGCTGACAAAAAAGTTCTTCTTCAGCACATGCTTATTTCACACCACGGTAAATTGGAATTTGGTGCAGCAGTAAGACCATCATTTATTGAAGCAGAAATTCTTTCACAGCTTGACTTGTTTGATGCTAATATGTACGAAATGGCAGAAGCAGTCGGCGGTGTTAAATCAGGTGAATTTACAGGCAGACTCTGGATGCTCGATAACAGAAAAATGTTCAACCACGGAAGAACCCTGGTTGAACCCAAAGCAGATTTGATAAAGTGAGAATTTTAATATGGAATGGCAAGAAATAAAAATTTCAGTAAATTCAGAAGATACCGAAAGAGCAAATAATATCGCGGTAATGGCAGTGCCTTACGGAATTTATACAGAAGATTATAGTTCTTTAGAGCAAGAAGCTTGGGATATTGCTCATATTGATTTAATTGACGAAGAACTTCTTGAAAAAGACAGAACCAAGTCAATTATTCATATTTACATAGGTGAAAATGATAATCCACAAGAAGCAATTTCTTTTGTTTCAACCCGACTTGACGCAGAAAAAATTTCTTTCACAATAGATACCTCTGCTTGCAAGGAAGAAGACTGGCTTAACAACTGGAAAAAGTATTTTAAACCACTTAAAATAGGTAAAAGACTTTTTGTAAGACCTGTCTGGGAAGAAAATTTTGACGCAGAAAACAGAGTTGTTTTAAATATTGAGCCAGGTGCGGCTTTTGGTACAGGTGCTCACGACACAACCCGCCTTTGTCTTGAAACACTTGATAAAATTATCAAAGACGGCGACACAGTTTTAGATATGGGTTGCGGTAGTGGTATTTTAGCAATTTCTTCACTTCTTTTAGGTGCAAAAAGTGCCTTCGGTGTAGATATTGACCCGCTTGCAGTAAAAACCGCAAAAGAAAATGGCTTGATGAATAATTTCAAAGAGCCTGAACTCACATTCGTGTGTGGCGACCTTGACGAAAATGTTAAAGGTAAATATTCGGTTGTAGTAGCAAATATCGTTGCAGATGTAATTATGATGTTTGCACCGAATGTAAGAAAATATATGGCACCTGACGGAGTTTTCATTGCATCAGGTATTATTGATACAAGAGCTGACGAAGTAATTTCTTGCTTGGTGCAGAATGGATTTACAATAGTTGAACGCTATGAGCAGGGTGGGTGGAATTGTTTAGTAATGCGATAAGACTAATTCGGAATGCGTAATTCGTAATTCGGAATTATCGGAAGGCTTCGCCTTGATTATAATTTAATATGAATAAAAAACTACATTCTATCATTTTTAGTCTGTGACTTTAAATGAAAGAATGTAGTTGTTTTTATAAAACGCCTCTCTTCGAAGAGAGGGGGACCACCAACCCGTGTAGTTGCTTACTCTAATGCATTTTCAAGCGAGTCAAAACTTATTGGAATAGTAATGTTCCTTGGGTGGTGGAGAGTTCTTTTGTCAAATGTATTGTAATTTTTATTTTTTTGTGGTAAAATAAATTTGCCAAACTAATTTAATACTTAGAATTGTGGTATCTTTGTTTTTTTATAGAGATATTATATTATTTTCTAATTACAACCATTTTTGAATTTGATAAAAACGCAAATTCCATTTAAGTGGTTGTAGTAGAGATGCTATAATTCTATTTAAATTAGTTTGGCGACTATCGGAGTTTGCGTTTTTTGTGCGGCTGCTTTGGTAGTCGCACTTTTTGTTTTTTAGGAGGGATTTAAAAGTAAGTTTAATTGAAAAAGGTAATCGTACATTTCATATACAATATAAGGAGGAATAAAAAAATGAAAAAAATTTTAACAGTTACATTAATAATGATTTTAACAATTTCGTTCGTTGCTTGTTCAAAGGATGAAAACTCGGATATCAATTCTACTGACAACAATTCAATTGTAAGCGAAATTGAAACTGAGAACACTCAAGATTTAGTTGTCGATACAATTGGAGAAGCATTACCTGGAAGTAAATATGTTCGTAGTACAGCATATCAAGCTGCTGATACAATAATACAATTTCAAAATGATATCGTAACAGAAGGAGCTACACTTAAAGGACATTGTTCATATCTTTATTATGATGGATCTGGCAAAGTGGTATCTTTTAGGTATACTGATGGTGTGGTAACAGCAAATGTTCAGGATGATGAACATATCAAGAATTATGTTGTTAATGCCAATGGAATTAGCACTGTTGATTATTTCTTTTATAAAAATTATATGATTTATGACAGAAAAGATGAAAATGTAAAAATGGATACCGAAGGTAATGTTGATTTGATTGTTGGTAAAAGTTGGCAATTAGCGATGGATGGTACCATAAAATCTGTTAATAGTTATTATAACGAAGACGGTTACTATTCAGGAACGTATACAAGGGAAGGTAATATTCTAAAAATCAATACATATTGCGAAGCAACAAATCAAAATTCAGAGTTTTATTGGTACATTGATGACGACGGAAATATTTATCGTGAAGTTTATGTTAAGATGTAATACAAATTTGGGTGAATTCTTATGAAAAAAATAGTTTTTATTTTAGTTGTTGTTGCTGCTATACTCGCTTTTACGAGCTCGTTTATAACAAGTTTTAGTGAATTAGGGCAACTAAGAAATAATATTTTTGGTGGAATTATTATTGTTGTTTCTGTTATTTGTGTGGCATTGCGTTTGTTTAACGGTAATAACGACAGCAATGATAGAGACAATAATGATAATAACAGTGAAAAGTAATTAAATAACTATAAAACTTTTATAACTTCGGCACGTTGATTTAATATGGAATCGACGTGCTTTGTATATAAGCGATGTGTTTTTTTGAATTTTAATTTTCAAAACCAAATACCTAACACCTAAAAGCATTTTTTCTCACTCACTCACATAAATTATTATAAAAAAAGGAGTGAACTTTATGAAAAAATGCTTTTCTTTATTTTTATCAACAATTTTTATATTTCAGCTCATAATAACCGCCAACGCAAAAACAGTCACAAAAGAGAATGAGGATGTTACACCTGTATTTAACTCGGTGACAACATCGCAAAGTAAAACATCAAAAGAAAAGTTGCCTATTGAAATCAAAGCAAAATCAGCTGTTTTAATGGATGTCACAACAGGCAAGGTGTTACTGGAATACAATGCCGATGAAAAATTATTCCCTGCATCCGTTACAAAAATAATGACAATGCTTCTTGTTGTTGAAGCAATATCTGAGGGTAAAATAGCGCTTACAGATATTGTCGTTTGCTCAGAAAATGCATCTAAAAAAGGTGGCTCACAAATCTGGCTTGAGCCTGGTGAAGAAATGACCGTGAATGATTTGCTTAAAGCTACCGCAATAGGTAGTGCTAATGATGCCGCCACGCTTTTAGGGGAATATATTTCAGGTAGTGAAGAGGCGTTTATTTCTTTAATGAACGAAAGAGCAAAAGAACTTGGAATGAATAACACTCATTTCGAAAATGCAACCGGACTTGACGATACAACCGACACACACTTAACAACCGCAAGAGATATAGGCATTATGTCGGTAGAGCTTATGAAACATGATTTAATTCAGGACTACACAACCGTATGGATGGATTCTTTAAGAAATGGTGAAACAGAGCTTGTAAACACAAATAAGCTTGTTCGCTTTTATAGTGGTACTACAGGCATAAAAACAGGTACGACAAATAAAGCGGGGTGTTGTGTTTCTGCATCTGCCAAACGAGACAATCTTCATCTTGTTGCAGTTGTGTTGGGTAGTGGTAACAGTAATGACCGCTTTGATACTGCAAAAACAATGCTCAATTACGGATTTGCAAATTATACTGTTACAGAATTAAAAATTGATGAAACTGCTTTCAAAGATGTAGAAGTTCTTGGGGGCGAAACAAAAGCTGTTAAGCCTTATATTAAAGGGAATACAACAATTCTTCTTAAAAAGGGTGATGTAGAAAAGTTGGAACAGACTGTTACATTAGCAGAAAATGTTCAGTCTCCTGTAACTAAAAATCAAAAGTTAGGTAGTGTGAAATTCACATTAGCAGGGGAATGTGTTGCCGAATTTCCACTTTTAGCAAAAAATGAAGTGAAAAAACTTACATTCTCAACATCGTTAAAAAGAATAATGTGCTTTTTAGCGTGTGGTGAAAAAATTGGTTAAAAAATGCTTATAACACTTGATTTTACAAGAGTTTTGTTATACAATACTAAAGATTATGGAAAATTATTTTAAAAAATAGGAAGTGTTAAAATGTTTTACACATCAACAAGAGATAATAGTGTAAAGGTGACTGCATCTAAAGCAATTACAGATGGTATTTCAAAAGATGGTGGTTTATATATCCCAACTGAAATTCCTGCAGTTTCATTAGAAGAATTAAAATCACTCTGTTCAGTAGATTACAAAGAAAGAGCAAAAAGAATTTTAGGTCTTTACCTTACAGACTTTACTAAAGAAGAACTTGACTCTTGTGTAGAGGGTGCTTACAAAGATGGTAAATTCTCATCTAAAGATACGGCACCGACAGTTAAACTTCACGACAATGTAAGTATTCTTGAATTATTTAAAGGTCCTACTTGTGCATTTAAGGATATGGCTTTACAAATCTTGCCTTATCTTTTAACAGTTTCTGCAAAGAAAAATTTAGAAAATAAAGAAATTGTAATTCTCGTTGCAACATCTGGTGACACAGGTAAAGCGGCACTTGAGGGCTTCAAAGATGTTGAGGGTACTAAAATTTTAGTCTTTTATCCAAACGATGGTGTAAGCCCAATGCAGAAATTACAGATGACAACACAAGAGGGTAACAATGTCGGTGTTTGTGCTATTCATGGTAATTTTGACGATGCACAAACAGGTGTTAAGTCAATCTTTACAAATGCAGAAATTTTAAAGAAATTTGAAGAAAATAACCTTGTTTTCTCATCTGCAAACTCAATCAACTGGGGTCGTTTAGCACCACAGATTGTTTACTATTTCTCTACATACTGCGATATGGTAAACGGGGGTTCAGTTGAATTTGGTAAAGAAATAAATATTGTAGTTCCAACAGGTAACTTTGGTAATATTTTAGCGGCTTACTTTGCAAAAGAAATGGGCCTTCCTGTAAATAAACTCATTTGTGCTTCAAATAAAAATAAAGTTCTTACAGATTTTATTACTACAGGTACTTATGACAGAAATCGTGAATTCTTCACAACAGATTCACCATCAATGGATATTCTCATTTCAAGTAACTTAGAAAGACTTTTATATCTTCTCTGTGGTAGAAATTCAGATACTATAAACGAATGGTTCTCTGCACTTAATAAAGATGGTAAATATACTGTTTCAGAAGATGTAAAGAATAAAGTACAAGAGTTGTTTTCCGCTGGTACTTGTGACGATTGCGGTACAAAAGAAGCAATTAAAGAAACTTTCAAAAAATATAATTATCTTTCAGATACTCACACTGCGGTTGCTATAAGTGTTTGTGATGAATACATAAAAACAACCGGTGACAAAACTCCTGTTGTTATAGCTTCAACTGCTTCACCATTCAAATTCTCAAAGGCAGTTCTTTCTGCAGTAGATGAAAGTGGTAAAGAATATAGTGATGAATTTAGCACAGTAAGTGCTTTAGAAGAAATTTCAGGAACTCAGGCACCATCACAATTAGCAGAACTCAAAGACAAACAAGTTCGTTTCGACCTTACTGCAGACAAAAACGATATGGCTAAGGTTGTATTCGATATGTTAGGTATTTAATTATGTCGCTTTTTGCAATAGGTGACCCACATTTATCATTCTCCTGTGATAAACCAATGGATATTTTTAGGGGTTGGGACGATTATGTTTCAAGAATTGAGAAAAATTGGAACAGCATTGTAACAGAAAATGATACTGTTGTAGTACCAGGTGATATTTCCTGGGCAATGGGACTAGAGAATGCAAAAAAAGATTTTGAGTTTTTAAACAACCTAAATGGTACTAAAATCATTTTAAAAGGCAACCACGATTATTGGTGGAATACAATGACTAAAATGAATTCATTTTTTAATGAGAATAAGTTTCATTCAATTAAAATTCTTCACAATAATTCTTTTAAAGTTGGTGACTTTGCTATTGCGGGTACTCGTGGGTGGTTTTATGACGATACCTGCGAAGCAGACAAAAAAGTTCTTCTTCGTGAAGCGGGTAGGTTAAAAGCATCAATTGATGAAGCAAAAAAACTCGGTGGTGAAGTAATCGTTTTTCTTCATTATCCACCAATTTCTGCCACACAAAAATGTGAGGAAATACTGAATGTGATTTTAGAAAACAATATTAAGCGTTGTTACTTCGGCCACTTACACGGTTTTGTAGCACCTGAAAATGCAAATATGGAGTATGAGGGTGTGAAATTTTCACTTGTTTCGGCGGATAAATTGAACTTTTGTCCTAAAATTATCGAAAAAATCTGAAAGAGTTTATAAAAAAGGTAAAAATTTCAAAATCTTTACTCAAAATAAAAGAAAATGTAAAAAAATAGTAGAAATTATTTATAACTTGTGCTATAATCTACAAGTTAATTAATTGTTTCACAATTGAAAGGATGTTAGAAAATGAGTTTAAAGTCTTGCGAAAAGGCAGAAACAAACATTTACGCTCTTGAAATTGCTCTTGAGGGTGAAGAATTTAAAAAAGCAGTTTCTAATGCTTACAACAAAAACAAAGGCAGATATAATGTTCCGGGTTTCCGTAAAGGTAAAGCACCAAAACACATTATTGAAACTTACTATGGTAAAGAAGTTTTCTGGTATGATGCAATTGATGCAGAATATCCTGAACTTTTTGATGCGGCTGCAAAAGAAGCAGGTATTACACCGGTTGCTGCTCCTTTTGATGATGAAATCGTTTCACTTGACGAAAATGGTTTTACAGTAAAACTTAAAGTTGTTGTTAAGCCTTCAGCAGAAGTTAAAAAATATAAAGGTCTTACAGCAGAAAAAGAAAAAGTTACAGTTAAAAAAGCAGAAGTTAAAGATGCTGTTAACGCAGCACTCGAAAGAGATGCTAAAATGGTTACTGTTGATACAAGAGCAGCTAAAAAAGGTGACACAGCAGTTATCGACTTCGAAGGCTTTATGGATGGTAAAGCATTTGACGGTGGTAAAGGCGAAAACCACAACCTTGAACTCGGTTCAGGTCAGTTCATTGATGGTTTTGAAGACCAGATTGTTGGCAAGAAAACAGGCGATGAATTCGATGTTAATGTTACTTTCCCTGAAGGCTACGGTGCAGAAGAACTTGCTGGTAAACCTGCAGTGTTCAAAGTTAAACTTAACAAAATTATGAAAAAAGAACTTCCTAAATATGACGATGAATTCGTTAAAGATGTTAGTGAGTTCGACACAATTGCAGATTACGAAAAAAATCTTGAAGAAGAAATCAAAGCAAGAAAAGAAGCTGAAGCAGACCGTGTATTTGAAAGCGGTGTAATGGAAAAGCTTATTGAAAATACAGTAGTTGAAATTCCTGATGCTATGATTGAAAGAGAAATCGACAATCAGATTAACGAATACAATTACAGACTTCAGATGCAAGGTATGAGCCTTGATATGTATATGCAATACACAGGTATGGATATTGCTACATTACGCGCCAACTACAAAGAAGGTGCAGAAAAACAAGTTAAACTTCGTCTTGCTCTTGAAAAGATTATTGAACTCGAAAAGATTGAAATTTCTGACGAAGATGTTGAAACAGAACTTAAAACTTATGCAGATTCTTATGGTATGAAGCTTGAAGAAGTTAAAAAATATGTACCAGTTGAAGATGTTAAAGCAGACCTCGGTTGCAGAAAAGCTATGGATATTGTTAAAGACAATGCAAAAGCTGGTGCAGCAAAGAAAGCAACTGCAAAAGCAGATGATGTAGCAGAAGAAAAACCTGCAAAGAAAACTGCAACAAAAAAAGCAGCTACTGAAAAGAAACCTGCAGAGAAAAAAGCAACTGCAGAAAAGAAACCAGCTGCAAAGAAAACAACATCTAAGAAAAAGACAGAAGAAGCTAAGGCTGAATAATCCTGTGTAGAGAGGATTATACTTAAACCCGCTCTATTTCCGCCACAGTCCGTTAGAGTGCTGTGGCGGTTGAGTTTTATAGTAGAATGGTAAATGTTTGAATATTTTTGCCATTTTATCCAATAATTTTATATATTTTAAGTTTAGGAGGAAATTATTATGCCACTTATTCCTTATGTTGTAGAACAAACAAATCGCGGAGAACGCTCATACGATATTTATTCAAGACTTTTAAATGACAGAATTATCGTTCTTTCAGACGAGGTTAATGACGCAACTGCATCTGTAGTTGTTGCTCAGCTTCTTTTCCTTGAAGCACAAGACCCTGAAAAAGACATCAGCTTTTACATCAACAGCCCAGGTGGTAGTGTTTCAGCAGGTCTCGCTATTTATGATACTATGCAATATATTAAATGTGATGTTTCAACTATCTGTATGGGTATGGCGGCATCTATGGGTGCATTTTTACTTTCATCAGGTGCAAAAGGTAAGCGTTACATTCTCCCTAATGCAGAAGTAATGATTCACCAGCCATCAGGTGGTGCACAAGGTCAGGCAACAGAAATTCTTATTGCGGCAGACCACATTCAGAGAACAAAACAAAGATTAAACAAAATTCTTTCTGAAAATACAGGCAAACCTATTGAACAGGTTGCAATTGATACAGAGCGTGACAACTGGCTTACTGCAGAAGATGCTCTCGAGTATGGTATTGTAGATAAAATTCTTGATAAAAGATAATTTTTGAAAATAAATTAAAGGCAAATAATCGGAGGTGCTCTTTTTGGCACGAGAAGATAATAAAAACCCATCAAGACCAAACGGACCGCGTTGCTCTTTCTGTGGTAAACCACAAGAAGCGGTGCACCGTCTTGTAGCGGGTCCTGGTGTTTATATCTGTGACGAATGTGTTGAACTCTGCTTACAGGTAATGGAGGGTGTTGACCCTGAGGAATTACAGAGAGCAATAGATGAAGCAACAATCAAAGAAGATAAAACTCTTCCGAAACCTATGGAAATCAAAGAAAAACTTGATGAATATGTAATTGGTCAGGAAGAAGCAAAAAAAGTTTTATCAGTTGCAGTTTATAACCACTATAAACGCGTTTATTGTGAAAAAACTGATGATGTTGAAATCGGTAAAAGTAATGTGCTTTTATTAGGTCCTACTGGTGTAGGTAAAACATTACTCGCTTCAACTCTTGCAAAAATTCTCGATGTTCCATTTGCTATTGCAGATGCTACAACATTAACAGAAGCAGGTTATGTTGGTGAAGATGTTGAAAATATCCTTTTAAGACTTATTCAAGCGGCAGATTTTGATATTGAAAGAGCGGAAAAAGGGATTATTTACATTGATGAAATCGACAAAATCACAAGAAAAAGTGAAAATACATCTATCACCCGTGATGTAAGCGGTGAGGGTGTTCAACAAGCACTTTTAAAGATTATTGAGGGTACAGTTGCTAATGTTCCACCACAAGGTGGCAGAAAGCATCCACAACAGGAATTTATCCCGATAGATACTTCAAAAATTCTTTTTATCTGTGGCGGTGCTTTTGCAGGTATTGAAAAGTTAGTTGAAGAACGACTTGGCAAAAATGTGCTCGGTTTCGGTAGCGAAATCCGTTCTAAAACAGATTTAAAGAAAATGGATATTATGTCAAAGGTTGTAACACAAGACCTTGTAAAATTCGGGCTTATTCCTGAATTAGTCGGCAGAATTCCTGTTATTACTTCATTAAAAGATTTAGATGTAGATGCACTTATTAAAATAATTACAGAACCTAAAAATGCACTTTTAAGACAATACCAAAGTCTTTTCAAAATGGATAATGTAGCACTCGATTTTACAGAAGATGCAGTAAAACGCGTTGCAGAATTAACTATTGAAAAAGAAACAGGTGCCAGAGGTCTTCGTGCACTTATGGAAAAAATCTTAGTTCCTGTAATGTACTCTGTACCATCAGACGATACTGCAGAAGCAGTTAAAATTACTGCAGATGTTGTTGATGGTAAAGAAGAGCCGATTGTTATAAGAAAAACTAAAGGCGAAAATCAGGCATCATAAAGGGTTATAATATGATTAAGAAAAATGCAATTACAGCTACGCTTCCCGTTCTAGCGATGAGAGGCGTGGTTGTTTTCCCACAAATGACACTTCATTTTGATGTTGGGAGACAAAAATCAATTTCGGCAATAAGAGCCGCTTTAAATACAACGGGTGAAATTTTCCTTACTGCACAAATAGATGCAGATATTGAAAATCCTGAGTTTAAAGATTTAAATAAAATCGGTGTTGTAGCAGAAGTCAAACAAGTTATTAAGCTTCCTAATACAGAGGTTTTAAGAGTTGTTGTTGAGGGTAAATACAGAGCAACTATAACAGAGCCGATTAAAACAAAACCAATTTTAAAAGCAGTTGTTGCAGAGGTTTCCTCGAAGCCTGTAAGAAAGGTTGACGCGGCATACAGTGAAGCGTTAGTCAGAACATTACGAGATTTATTTGACGATTACGCAGAGCTTTTACCAAGACTTTCACCAGATGTTGAAATGACTGTGCATACAGAAGATAGTGTTGGTACATTAGCAGATTACATTGTAAGTAATACACTTTTGATGTTCGAGGATAAACAAGAGCTTTTAAGTGAATTAAACCCATTGAAAAGGGCAGAAAGACTTTGTAGTGTTTTAATAAAAGAAACTGAAATTCTTGGACTTCAACACAGTATTCACGATGAAGTTCACGAGAGAATGGATAAAAACCAAAGAGATTATTTCCTCCGTGAACAGTTAAAGGTTATTTCTCAGGAATTAAATGATGAAGAATCACCTGAAGAAGAAAGTGAAAAATACAAAGCAAAAATAAATGCTTTACCACTCCACGACAAATACAAGAAAAAACTTCTTGATGAAAGTGACCGCCTTTTAAAGCTTTCAAGCAGTAGTGCAGAAGCGAATGTTACCCGTACATATTTAGACAGGGTATTAGCACTTCCTTGGAATAATGAGACTAAAGATTCGTTACTTCTTGACAAAGCAAGAAATGTTTTAGACAAAGACCATTATGGTTTAACAGAGGTTAAAGAAAGAATTGTAGAGTTAATTGCAGTTAAGAAGCTTTCAGAAAATGTCAACTCTCAAATTCTTTGTCTTGTAGGTCCTCCGGGTGTCGGTAAAACATCTATTGCAAAGTCACTTGCAAAAGCAATGAATAAAAACTATGCACGAATTTCTCTTGGTGGTGTTCACGATGAAGCAGAAATTCGTGGTCACAGAAGAACATATATAGGTGCAATGCCTGGTAGAATTATTTCTGCAATAGAACAGGCAGGTTCAGTGAACCCACTCATTTTGCTTGACGAAATTGACAAGCTGGGTAACGATTACAAAGGTGACCCATCTTCTGCACTTTTAGAAGTGCTTGATGGTGAGCAGAACAGTACATTCGTTGACCATTATTTAGATGTACCATTTGATTTAAGTAAAGTTTTATTTATTACTACTGCTAATGATGCTTCTTCAATTCCTGGTCCGCTTTATGACAGAATGGAAATTATCGAGCTTTATAGCTACACTCTTGAAGAAAAGTTCAGAATTGCTAAAAAGCATCTTGTACCAAAGCAACTTAAAAACTTTAATATAACTACTAAGATGCTCTCAATTACAGATTCTGCTTTGCGTCTTATTATAGATGGTTACACAAAAGAGGCGGGTGTAAGAACATTAGAAAGAGTTATAACTAAAGTTTTAAGAAAAGCTGCAGTTAAATTTGCAGATGGTTTTACTGGTAAAATTACAGTAACACCAAATAATTTAGAAGAATTCTTAGGTGCAAGAAAATATAAAGATACAGACCTTTCTTTAGACAATATGATTGGTGCAGTCAATGGTCTTGCTTGGACTAAAGTTGGTGGCGAAATTATGCAGATTGAAGCATCAATTTTAGAGGGTACAGGCAAAATCGAACTTACTGGTTCTTTAGGCGATGTTATGAAAGAGTCTGCAAAAATTGCAGTTAGCTTTGTAAGAAGCAGAGCTAATGAATTAGGTGTTGACCCTGATTTTTACAAGAATAAAGATATTCACATTCACGCACCTGAGGGGGCAGTACCAAAAGATGGTCCATCTGCTGGTGTTACTATGACAACTGCTCTCGTGTCAGCTCTTACAAACCGCCCTGTAAAACCAGATGTTGCTATGACTGGTGAAATTTCATTACGCGGTAATGTTCTCGCAATTGGTGGTTTAAAAGAGAAATCAATGGCGGCATATAAAAACAAAATGAAGACTGTTTTAATTCCACAAGATAACGTGCCAGACTTAGAAAAAGTTGACGAAGTAGTTAAAAAGAATATTGAATTTATACCAGTTTCAACTCTTGACGAGGTTTTGAATTTAGCGTTGACTAAACCAAAAAAATCTTCACAGAGTAAGAAAACTACTGTAAAAATTCAAGAAACGAGTGAAGAATCACATACCACAGTTTGTTGCTAAGAAAGGGGATTTGAAATTATGAACTTTAATAAAGTAGAATTTGAAGCGGCATTTGGTACGCTTTCACAAATCCCTAAGTCAACAGTAACAGAAATCGCATTTGCAGGTAGGTCAAATGTCGGCAAATCTTCAATGCTCAATAAACTTTTTAACCGTAAAAATTTGGCGCGTGTTTCTTCTGTACCGGGTAAAACAATCACAATTAACTTTTACAGAACAGAAGATGTAAGAATTGTTGATTTACCTGGCTATGGCTACGCAAAAGTTGCCAAAGGTGAAAAACGCCGTTGGGCAGAAATGATGGAGGGCTACTTCCAGAATGAACGAAATTTAAAACTCGTTGTTCAGCTTGTAGATATGCGTCATAAACCATCTGAAGATGATTACATTATGATGCAGTTTTTACAAGATTGTGAAATACCTTTTATTGTTGCCGCAACTAAAAGCGACAAGCTCAATAAAACACAGTATAAAGAACGCGTAGAGGGACTTCGTGAGGAACTTAAGGAATTCGGCGAAGACCTTACAATCATTCCGTTTTCATCTGAAAAAGGGGACGGAGTAGAAACACTCAAAGCAGTGCTCCAACAGTACGCGGAATAATGCAAAATGCAAAATGCAAAATGCTGAATTTCGGAAGTCCTGCGGACTTGATTATAATTAAATATAGATAACAAAAACTACATTCTATCATTTTTACTTTAATGAACGAATGTAGTTGTTTTTATAATATTATAATAGCGTCGCAGACCCACAATTCTGCACTTTGCATTCTGAATTCTGCATTTCAAAAAACGCCTCTCTTCGAAGAGAGGGGGACCGCCTTTTCGTTGTTTTGCTTATTTTGTACACTTTCAAGCGAGTAGAAAATTTTATTTAATATTATTGTTCCTTGGGTGGTGGAGAGTTCTTAAAAATTTTGAAATGAATAATGAAGTCGCATACGCTGATGAATGATGAGTAATGAAAAATTTCGGAACTGCGTTGAAATTTAATTCGGAATGCGTAATGCGTAATTCGGAAATTCTTTAATGCACAAATTCGGAACTGCATTGCATTATAAATGAAACAATAAATTAACTCCCACAATCGTAGGGGCAGACCTGTGGTCGCCCGTAGTAGTGGGAGTGATTTTTATGTTACAAAAACCCAATCGATTGCAACACATTTTATAAAATCTATTTCCTATTTCCTGCTTCCTGTTTCCTGTTTCCTAATTCCTGACATCAGCGATATGTTTGCTTACGCAAACGCGATATAACTGCAAAAATGCATTTGCGATATATACTCGTTTCACTCGTATGCGATATGATATAAATCCACAAGTTGTGCCGAAGGCATATCGCATCGAAGATATATCGCATTTCTTTAGAAATATATCGCAAATCCGTAAGGATTTATATCACTGATGAAAACGCTTCAGCGTTTTCATCAATCCTCATCCAACTTAAGAATAGCCATAAATGCTTCTTGTGGCACTTCGACAGTACCAAATGAACGCATTCTCTTTTTACCTTCTTTTTGTTTTTCAAGAAGCTTTTTCTTTCTTGTAATGTCACCGCCGTAGCACTTCGCAAGAACATCCTTACGCATAGCCTTAACAGTTTCTCTTGCAATAACCTTGCCACCAATAGCAATCTGAATCGGGATTTCAAACATCTGTCTCGGAATATTATCTTTAAGCTTTTCTGCAATCTTTCTTGCTCTGCCATACGCTTTGTCAGAGTGCACCATAAATGAAAGTGCATCGACTATATTACCATTAAGAAGAACATCAAGCTTTACAAGATTTGATTTTCTGTATTCAGAAATTTCATAGTCAAGTGAAGCATAACCACGAGTTCTTGATTTTAACGCATCAAAGAAGTCGTAAATAATTTCGTTAAGTGGTAAGTCGTATTTTAATTCAACCCTGTCAGAAGAAATGTAGTCCATATTCTTGAATGTACCGCGTCTTTCCTGACATAAATCCATAATTGCACCAACATATTCAGGTGGTGAATAAATGTGTGCATCTGCAACAGGTTCTTCAGAAAAATCAATAGTTGCGGGGTCAGGGTAGTGGGTAGGGTTGTCGATTTCTATTACATCACCATTTGTTAAGTGAATTTTATAAACAACGCTCGGAATAGTTGTAACTAAGTCTAAGTTATATTCTCTTTCAAGTCTTTCCTGAATAATTTCAAGGTGTAAAAGACCTAAGAAACCACATCTGAAGCCGAAGCCCAATGCACCAGAGGTTTCTGGTTCGTAAGAAAGTGCGGCGTCATTGAGTTGTAATTTTTCAAGTGCTTCGTGAAGATTTTCGTAGTCAGCACCGTCTGCTGGGTAAATACCACAGTAAACCATTGGTGTTGCTTGTCTGTAACCGGGTAATGCTTCTTTTGCCGGATTACTTGCAAGCGTTACTGTGTCACCAACACGCGCATCACTTACAGTTTTGATTGAAGCGGTAATATAACCAACTTCACCCGCACAAAGCTTTTCTGTAGGTTGGAGTGATGTTGCTTTCATATAACCTGTTTCAACAACTGTGAATTCTGCACCTGTTGCCATCATTTTCATTGTGTCACCAGGTTTAATTGTGCCATCAACTATTCTTGTGTAAACAATAACACCCTTGTAGTTATCGTAAACAGAGTCAAAAATGAGTGCTCTTAATGGTGCCTCGTCATCACCCTGGGGTGCTGGAATATCCTTTACAATTCTTTCGAGCACTTGCTCAACATTCTGACCTGTTTTAGCAGATACTCTTGGTGCATCTTCGCAAGGAAGCCCAATAATATCTTCAACCTCTAAACTTACTCTTTCAGGGTCTGCAGATGGCAAGTCAATCTTATTTATAACAGGCACTAACTCAAGGTTATGGTCAAGGGCTAAATATGTATTGCCCAGTGTCTGAGCCTCAATACCCTGACTTGCGTCAATTATTAAAATTGCACCTTCACACGCAGCAAGAGAACGAGAAACCTCATAGTTAAAGTCAACATGACCAGGAGTGTCAATTAAGTTCAACTGGTAAGTTTTACCATCATTTGCTTTGTAATCAAGCTTTACTGCGTGGGCTTTAATGGTAATGCCGCGCTCTCTTTCTAAGTCCATATCGTCAAGCAATTGTGCTGACATATCTCTCTTGGCAACAGACTGAGTGAGTTCTAAAAGTCTGTCTGCAAGGGTAGATTTACCATGGTCGATATGGGCAATAATTGAAAAGTTTCTTATATTTTCTTTTGTTACAAGGGACATAAATTTATTGTTCCTTTCATAAATATTCTTATTATTTCTAACTATTTTGAAAACCGTGTCCTAATACTTCGTTTGATTCTGTAATCACTGTAAAAGCACTGCGGTCAATTTCTTTTACAAATTTATTAATTTCTGCAACTTCGTTTGGTCTTACAACTGAAAGTATGATTGTTTTAGTATTGTCTGTGTAACCACCGGAAGCGGGTATAAGTGTAACACCGTGACCAATTTCGTCCATGATTTTTTTTGAGATTTCTTTTGGAGAGGATGTTATAATTAAAAGCATTTTACTTCTTGCCGCACCAAAAATAATAGCATCAACCGCTCTTGATGTAACAAAGAAAAGAATGGTTGAATAAAGAAGTGCTTCAATGCTTCTATAAACAAAGAGGGTAGATACAATAATAACTGCATCTATTATAAAAACAAGCGTACCTAAAGAAAGGTGAGGGTGCTTGAGTTTAATAAGCTTTGCTAAAATATCTGCACCACCAGTAGTGCCACCTCGTAAAAATATTATTCCTACACCAACACCAATAGCAACACCACCGAAAATTGAAGCTAAAAGTGGAGAGTAGATATAATGCTTTTCTAAAACGAAAGGTAAAACATCTATTAAAGTAGATGTAAGAAATGTAGCATAAAGTGATTTATAAAAAAACTTTTTGCCGAATTTTTTAAATGAAAAAATGAAAAGTGGAATATTGACAGCTATAATAACACTACCAATAGGAATATTAAAAAGATGGTTTAACATTGTGCCTATACCAGACACACCACCGGGCGCTATATTATTTGGTGCAGAAAACATTACTATACCAAGAGAGAATATTGTAGCACCAATAGCTATAACTATATAATCAATAATTGTTTGTTTTATATCATTCTTTATTTTTTGATTTTTCAAGATACTCTTCACCTGTACTTATATTGAATATGTACAGAATTCTTTTGAAATCACCAATTAAGTAAAGGTATCCGTAAAGAGTTTCAAGTCCTGTTGCGTATCGGTAATCTGCATCACTCTGATTTTTAGGTACATGACCACTGTGAGCATTTCTACCGCGTTTAAAAATTGCTTCTTCATCCTCTGTAAGCAAAGGTAAAACTTTTTTTATCATTTCAGCCTGACAATTTGCATTTACTAATTTTATAGATTCTTTATGAAGTGCATTTGTTGGTCTGTTAGCAGTTTTTAAAAGCATTTCACGAACTAAAAGACTGTAAACTGCATCACCCAAAAAAGCAAGAGTTAAGGGGCTATATTGTTTTGCTTCAGTTTTAGTCATTTGCTCTGAAGAAAATAAATTGGAGTTCAAAATTTCTTTTTCATTAAGGTACATAGTCAAACTCCAAATCGTAAATACTTACTGTGTCACCCTCAGAAATGCCGCGCTCAATAAGTGCAGAAATAATACCGCTTGATTGTAAAACATTCTGGAAATATTGTAAGGATTCGTAATCGTCTAAATCTGTTTTAGCAAGGATTTTTGCAAGCCACTCTGCTTCAATAATATAAACATCGCCTTCAACACGGATTTTAAAGTCGCGCTTGTTAGCAGTTTTGTAAATATCGTTGACAGTAATTTCCTCTCGTTCATAAATTTTAATAGGAGGTAATGTAGCAAGTCTCTTTGCAACTGCATTTATTAACTCTTGTGTACCCTCTAAAATCGGGGCACATATCTCAAAGTATTCGTAACCCTTGTCTTCAATGAATTTTCTGAAACCTTCGCGTTGCTCGTCTGTTGCAAGGTCAATTTTGTTACCTGCTACAATCTGTGGGTAGTTAGCGAGTTCTTCGTTATATTTCTTTAATTCATCATTTATTGTTTCAAAATCTGTAAATGGGTCTCTGCCTTCGCTACCACTGACATCAACAACATGAACAAGCACACGACATCTTTCAATGTGTCTTAAAAACTCGTGACCGAGACCTATACCGTCTGATGCCCCCTCAATAATACCAGGAATATCTGCAATAACAAAACTGCTTTCAGGCCCCATTCTTACAACACCAGGGACAGGAATAAGTGTAGTGAAGTGATAATCTGCAATTGTAGGCTTTGCTTCACTTACAACAGAAATAAGTGTACTCTTGCCGACATTAGGGAAACCAATGAGACCAACATCTGCTAAAAGCTTGAGTTCAAGGGTAACATCCCATTCTTCACCAGGCATACCATCCTTTGCAAAGCGGGGAACTTGTCTTGTAGGTGTAGCAAAGTGTGAGTTACCCCAACCACCATTACCACCTTTAGCGGCAATAAAAGTTTCGTCTTTACTCATATCTGCCATAACTGCACCAGTTAATTCTTCTCTTATTACTGTTCCTCGAGGAACTTTAATTATTAAATCCTGACCGCGTTTACCACTACATCTGCCACCGCGACCATTTTCGCCACTTTGTGCTTTATATTTTCTTTTGTATCGGAAATCGGAAAGGGTAGAGAGGTTGTCATCTACCTGAAAGACTATATTGCCACCTTTACCACCATCGCCACCATCAGGACCACCTGCGTTTACAAATTTCTCTCTATGAAAGGCAACAGCACCATTACCACCATTACCTGCGATTATTTTAATTTTCGCTTTATCTACAAACATAGTATTTCTTCCTTTGTTATTTTAATACATACATCAATCATTATACTATAATATTACAAAAATATAAATACTTTTTCTTAAAAATTACAAATAAAAAATGCAAAAATATATAGTGTGCCGAACATAATACGAACAAAAAAAGAGTTTAAAGTATATAAAATTACCTATTTTTATCGGTTTTTTGCATTTTTTGAAACAAAAGTACCATTAAAAGTACAAGTATTAAGAAAAAATAAGAACATTTGTGTTGACATTTATCGAAAAAGTGCTATAATTGACTCATAAACAAATGTTCGTTAAATGTTCGTTTGATTTTCAGGAGGTAATTTTTATGACAGGTACAACATTTTTAAGATTCGTTTTAGAAACACTTGCAGTTTTAGCAATCGGTTACTGCATTTATCACGAAGCAGACATTATCCGTTTTGAAAAAAAGTTAATACGCTTCTTAAAACGCGCTAAAAGAATAATAAAAGAAGAAATGCGTGAAAGCAAAAAAGCAAAAAGAGAACAAGTAGTTAATAATATCATTGAATTAAAACCAAATGATGATTCTGATGTTCACTACGAATATTTACTTGATAATGTTGGTTAAATAACATATTATAGAAAAAAACAGTTGACTAACACCGCCTAATAGTTATACAATAATGATTGTAAGTAGGTGTTAAAATGACAGTCGGAATAGATACAGTTGAAATTGAACGCATAAAAGAGTTGATAAATAAAGAACGCTTTTTAGAGCGTGTTTTTTCAGAGGAAGAAATCAAAGAATTTAGTTTAAGAAATAACAAACCAGAACATATTGCTGCGGCTTTTGCCAGTAAAGAGGCATTTTCAAAAGCCATCGGTACAGGTGTTTCGGGTTTTAAACTTACAGAAATTTCTTTGCTTCATCTTGAAAATGGTAAACCTTATTTAAAGTTTTCGGGGAATGCGTTATCAATTGTTGACGAAAAGGGACTTTCATTTGATGTGAGTGTAACTCATACAAATACACTTGCAACAGTTGTTGTTGTAGGGTTTTAGGTGGTGTCAAAATGGGAACTCGTTTTGTACTTGACTATTCAAAAGCTAAAGAATTATTACCAAAGCGACCTTTTGATGGTAATAAAGGTACTTTCGGCAGAGTGTTAATTATTGCAGGAAGTATGAAAATGATTGGTTGTTGTGATTTAGCGGTTAAAGGTGCTTTAAGATGCGGTGCGGGATTAGTGACTCTTGCTTTTCCTGATTGTATTTATGTACCTTTAGCATCTCGACTTACAGAAAATACTTTTTTACCATTACCATCTAAAAATGGTAAGCTTTCAATTGAAGCATTACCGTTGATTTTAAAAGAAATACAGAAGTGTGATACGGTTGTATTCGGTTGTGGTGTAGGTTTAAATGATGATATAAGAAATATAGTTACCGAATTAATTCTTAAATGCAATAAACCTTTGATTTTAGATGCAGATGGACTTAATGCACTTGCTGATAATATAGATGTGTTAAAATATGCAAAATGTAAAATTTTACTTACTCCACATCCAGGTGAAATGTCAAGACTTATAAGAAAAGATATTGATTTTATTGAAAAAAACAGAGAAACGGTCATAACAGTATTTTCAAAGCAGTATAATGTTAATGTGTTATTAAAAGGTCACAATACACTTATCTGTAAAAGAGATGGTACATTACTCTGCGAAAATAAATCAGGCAACACAGGTCTTTCAAAAGGTGGTTCTGGTGATTTACTTTCGGGTATGATTGCAGGTCTTACTCCATCATTAAATGGCAATTTATATCAGGCGGCTTGTCTTGGTGCTTATGTTCACGGTTTAACTGCAGAGCTTGTAAGTAGCAGATTTACTGAGTATTCAACTTTGCCTAGTGATTGTGCAGATAATATAGGTTACATAATTAAAGCTATAAATGAAAGCGAGTGAGCATTTTAAAACGATTTTCACTTCTTTTGTTGTGTTTAATATTTTGTTTTCTGTTTGCTTCCTGTAAAACTGAAATTTTAAAACAAAACAAATTTAAGACGATAGATTTTAGTGAAGTGCAAAAAGTTCAACTCGTAACAAGTGAAGAAATTTATAATATTCTTTTATCAAAAAGTGAAAACGGGTGTGTGACTATAAATTATGTTGACGAAGCACCTGAAATACTTCTTGAAATGTATATTGAAATTTCTGATGGTGTTTGTGTAATTCAAAGTGAAGAAATTGAGTTTTCTACAAGCATCAATAATTTCAATAACTCTTTTTCGCCTGTTGTAATATACAAATTTTTAATGGAAACTGATTTTGAGAACGAACCATTTACTTTTGAAAGTGAAGAAAATGCATATTCTTTTGAAAAGAATGTTTTGGGGAAAACAGTTGTTTTTACAGTTTATTTGTCTCTCGATGAAAACTCACAAAGCTATATGATAGAAGTTAAATAGTCAGAATGCAGAATTTATGTGTTCTGACTATTTAATTTGTTTTTAGTGTTGAAAAAATATTGTATATGTGTTAAAATTATAATATATATGTAAACAATTCTTTAAGAGGAGAATGGTTATGGAATCATTAGAGAGAGCTTTACTTTACGCAATGCCAAACTTTATGGGTATAGCAATTATGATTATAATGGTTGTAAGCAGAAGAAATGTGTCTTTGAGAACTGCAGAAAAAACTTATTTTGATAATACACTTATATCTATAGCGCTTTTCTTGTTTGTGGGTTCAATGTTGTGGTTCTGCGAGTGTTCCGATGCACCGTTCATTGTATTCATTAATAGAATTTTCGCATTTATTTATAGTATGGTGTTACCTGTAATTGGTATGTTTTATGTCTTTTACTGTGAATGTAGAATGTCTTTGTCAAGTCAGCTTCCAAAAACAAAAAAGTTGATTTTTATGCTCCCCACAATATTGAATGGTATTTTCTCATTGTTAAGCGTGTTTACCGGTACATATTTTAAAATTGTCGGTAGTAAATATGTTCGAGGTCCACTTTTCTCAATACCGTTTGTTATCCTTTTTGCATATCTTATCTACTCTGCAGTTATGACATTCTTAACTTCAAAAAGACAAATAAACTTAACTAAAAAACCAGAATATTTATATCTTGCATCGTTCTCAATTTTACCTTTGCTTTCTGGTCTTGTACAAATATTATTCTATGGTGTTGAGGTCCTTGCACCAGCTTTAGTTGTATCTTCTCTTGTTGTTTATAACGAGGTACAAAACCGACTTATTTCAATTGACCCACTTACCATTACAAATAATAAATGGCAACTCAACAGATATGTTGAAAGAATAGGTAAAACTCTTTCACCTCAGATGATGCTTTTTGTTATGTTTGTTGATATTGATAATTATCGTTCTATTGTCAGAACTTATGGTAGAGAAGCGGGTAACGAAGCAGTAGTTGAAGCTGCAACAAGACTTAAAAAGATTGTTTCTGGTACTCATGATTTTCTTGGCAGAATAGGTACAGACCGTTTTGTAATTGTTGCTCAGCGTCCTAGTGAACCTGCGGCTGATATAACAAGAACAACTTATGCTAAAAAGTTTGAAGAAATGGGTAAGCAGGATTTTAAAGCGTATGAACTTAATGTTTCAATTGGTCTTGCAGGTGCAGAAATAATTGAAAGTATGGACGATGTTGACTTGCTTATAAACGAAGCAGAAAAAGATATGAGGAAAATCCGTAAAGTTGCAAAAAGATTTTCTAAAATGAATAAATCATCATTATATGGTGGTAACTATTACGAAGAATAAAAAATACGCTTCTGACTATTTGGGTCAGAAGCGTTACTTTGTTATTTGTTTTATTTCTTTAAAAGTGATGCCGCTGCTTCATCAAGGAATATAACAACATCTTTATGGTTTTGTAAAATAGAAGCAGGTACATGAGGTGTAACTTCACCCTCAACCATATTTTTAATAGCTTCAGCTTTTTTCTCGCCAGTTGCAATAAGCACAATCTTTTTAGCTCTCATAATCTGTTCAATACCCATTGTAAGAGCGTAGCGTGGCATTGCACCTTCGTCAAAATAAATTTTGTTTGCATTTATTGTGCTGTCTGTAAGTTTAACTTTAAATGAACCAACAGTAAATTCGCTAGCTGGTTCGTTAAAACCAATGTGAGCATTGTTACCAATACCTAAAAGTTGAACATCAATACCGCCAGCATTATTGATTTCAGCGTCATATCTTGCACATTCTTTTTCAGTATCTTCTGCATTACCATCAAGGAAGTGAACATTTTCTTCTTTAATGTCAAGAGAATTAAAGAGTTGTTCGTGCATAAATGTGTAATAACTGTTTTTATCATTCTTTGGTAAATCACAGTATTCATCAAGGTTATAAGTTTTTACATCTTTAAAACTAATACCACCATTATTATATGTTTTAATAATGGTCTGATAAGTAGGAATAGGGGAAGCACCAGTTGCAAGACCGAGAACTGCGTTAGGATTTTCTTTAACTGTATCAGTAAAAATCTTAGCAGCCTCTACACCGATTTCTTCAGCTGTTTTATAAATTTTAATTTCCATTTATATCACCCTTTATAAATAATTTACTAAAATTATACCACAAAAAATAAATATTAAAAGGGGAATTTTGGTTTTTTTAAAAGAAATATTGAAAAAATTTAATAAAATGTTATAATATAAAAGATAATGTGTTCATTTTGAGGTGTTACAATGATTAAAAATATCGTTTTTGATATGGGTGGTGTTATTCTAGATTTCAATCTGAAAAAAACAGTTGAAGCAGAATTCAGCCCCGAATATCATAATGTTATATATGAGCATGTCTTTGGCGAAAACAGTGTGTGGAAAACTCTTGATGAAGGTATTTATACTTTTGACCAGGTTATTCCCGGGATATTAGAAAAAATACCAGAAGAAATTCACGAGAAAATTACCGAAATGGTAACTGATTTTTACGATTATATGCCACCATTTAAAGAAACCTATGAGCTTATTAAAGAATTGAAAAATAACGGGTATCCTATATATCTTCTTTCAAATGCAACACCGCGTTTTTTTGATAGATATTTAGATATTCCTGCCTTCGAGTTTTTTGATGGATTTTTCATTTCATCGTGTTACAAGCTTTTAAAACCAAATAAAGAAATTTATGAAGCGTTTTGCAATAAATTTACATTGAATCCTGAAGAGTGTTTCTTTATTGATGATTTAGAAGCAAATATCAAAGGTGCAAATGATTACGGTATGAGTGGTTTTGTGTTTTCTGCACCTGACACTGATTCGTTAAAATTGGCTTTGAGAGAAGCTGGTGTAAATATTTAAAAGAGGTATTACTTATGAAAAAAATTATTTCGTTATTTGTCGCATTGTTTACAATCGCATCTGTTTTGTTTTGCTTTACTGCTTGTAAAGATAAAACAACTGAAGAACCAACAACAGATAATACAATTACAACTGATAATATCCGTTACGGTTATTCTGCAGAGGTTACTTCTACATCATTAAAGGTTTATAAAGATGATGTTTTCGTTCAGGAACTTACTTATCCTGAAAGTAAAATGGATGATTTTGTATTAGGTTTTGCACAGAATCATATAACTTTTCAGGATATGAACTTTGATGGCAATGATGATATTTGTCTCACAATTTCTGCAAGTAATGGTATTTTCAATTATTGTTGTTGGATATTTGATGTAGAAAAAGGTGAATTTGTTTATAACGAAACACTTTCAGCATTTACATCAATAGCTTTAGATACAGAAAAGAAACAAGTTGTTGTAACCGAAAAAAATGGTGAAACTGAAACTTATTTTATTTATGAATGGGTTAATGGTGAACTCAAAAAGGTAGATGTAAAAAATGAGTTGCCTGAAACAGTTACAAATACAGTTCTTGGTTCAACCAGTTCAGATTCAACTGCTTCAAGAGTGCCTGAGACTACAAAAAATAACAATAATAACAGCAGTAACACTATGAAAGATACTACTGCACCAAATATTATTACACCACAACCAGAAGTTACAAAACCATCTGGCAGTGGTTCGGGTAATGGTGTTAACTATTCACCCGACCTTTATGAAAATGAATGGTATTAAGAAAGGTGAAAATTATGTCAGAAGAAATTAAAATTATTGAAGAACCAACCACAGTGGTAGAAACACCACAAGTGACAGATAACAAAATGTCTTTGAAAGAAGAAGCGGAAGCTTTTAAGTTTTTTAAAAATTGTTCTGCAACATTAAAGAAACTTTCTGTTGCAATGTTTGTAATTAACTTGTTTTTTATTGTTATTGGAGTTGTAGTTGGTGCCTTTGTTTTGAGTGCGTATTATGGTGTGCAAATTGTAGCATTACTTGCAGTTCCTATTATTTCTGTAGTAGCTATTTTGGTAATTATAGCAAGGCTTGTATCTGCTTTAATTTACGGTTTTGCAGAGATAGTAGAAAAACACGAGAAATAATTTTTGGAGGATTATAATAATTGAAAGAGTTATTTGTAAAACTTAAAGAAGCTGAATGCGATGTAGAGGGCGCGTTAGCTCGTTTTCTTGATGATGAAGATTTATACGAGCAGTTTTTTTGTGAACTTTTAAATGATGAAGCATTTGGCAAATTAGGTCTTGCCTTAGAAGAAAACAGAATTAGAGATGCTTTTGAATATGCACATACTTTAAAAGGTGTAATCGGAAATATGGGTTTAACACCACTTTTTGAAACGGTTTGTGAAATAGTTGAGCCTTTGAGAATTGGCAGTACGGATGGTGTTTTAGTTAAATACTATGAACTTTTAAAGCAAAAAGAATATTTTAGTACTTTTATGTGATAAAGTACTTGACAAACTTTTTTTGTAGGTATATAATTTCTACATAATTTTTCTAGGAGGTAATATAGATGATTCGTAATTTTATTTATCGATTTTTTTACTTTATAAACGCGGATTGTCTATGTGCCGAGTAAAATTTATTTTTACAGTATATAGTCAGTCTGCATTTCTGCTGTGTTTTTTCATAGTAGGTGTGCAGACTTTTTATTTTAAAATAAAAGTCAGGAGTTATAGTTTATGATTTCAGAAAAAATGATGGGACTTGGTAAAAAAAGTTCGGTAATACGCGAAATTTTCGAGTATGGTAAAAAAAGAAAAGCAGAAATTGGCGCAGAAAATGTATTTGATTTCAGTTTAGGTAATCCTAGTGTTCCAGCCCCAAAAGAAGTTACAGAAATAATGAAAGAGTTTTTGGAAACCGTTCCCGCCGAAGTTCTTCACGGTTATACTTCAGGTCCTGGTGATATAGGTGTAAGAAGCGATATTGCAACTTACATAAAAAATAAATTTGATGTTGAAGCTACACCAAATCTTATTTATATGACTTGTGGTGCGGCGGCATCTCTTACAATATCTTTAAATGCACTTGTAAATTCAGGTGATGAAGTTATTGCGTTAGCACCATTCTTCCCGGAATACAGAGTATTTGCAGAGCAATCAGGTGCAACATTAAAGGTTGTAGCTTGTAAAAAAGAAGATTTACAGATTGATTTTTGCGAATTGGAAAAAGCGATAACAAACAAAACAAAAGCAATTATTGTAAATTCACCAAACAACCCATCAGGTGTAATTATTCCTGAATGTGATATTATTAAACTTTCAGAACTTTTAAATAATAAGCAAAAAGAATTCGGTACAGATATTTATCTTTTAGCCGATGAACCATACAGAGAACTTGTATTTACAGGTGAAGAGGTTCCGTATATCCCGAAATATTACAAAAATACGATTGTTTGCTATTCATACAGTAAGGCACTTTCTTTACCAGGTGAAAGAATTGGTTATATCTTCGTTTCACCAGAACTTAAAGATTGTGGTGATGTTTTCGCTGCAGTTTGTGGTGCGGGTAGAGCATTAGGTTATGTTTGTGCACCAAGTCTTATGCAATATACTATTGCAAAATGTCTCGATAAAACTGCAGATGTTTCTATTTATGAGAAAAACAGAAAAGTTCTTTATGATGCACTTACAGAATATGGTTACACAGTTATTAAACCAGATGGTGCATTTTATATGTTTGTAAAATCTCCAGAAGAGGACGCAAACAAATTCTGCGAAACAGCAAAAAAATATGAATTATTATTAGTGCCAAGTGATGATTTCGGTGTTACAGGCTTTGTAAGAATTTCTTACTGTGTTTCACCTGAACAAATCAAAAATTCATTACCAGCATTCAAAAAACTTATTGAGGAATATAAATAATGAGTGATAAAAACGAATTACAAGAGGCAAGAGAAATTATAAACGAAGTTGATAAACAGATTGCAGTATTATTTGAAAAACGAATGAAAGCCGCAAAACAAGTTGCCGATTATAAAAAGAAAAATGGACTTCCTGTTGAAGACATTGACCGTGAAAAAGCATTAGTACAAAAAATGCTTCAGTATATTGAAGATGAAGAACTAAAAACTTATTACATAGGTTTTATGAATAACACAATGGAGCTTTCAAAGGCATACCAAAGAAGATTATTAGATGGTATGAAGGTTGCATTTTCAGGTGTTAAAGGTGCGTTTGCTGATATAGCGGTAAAAAGAATTTTTCCGTATGCCGAAAGAGTATCTTACAAAAACTTTAAAGCAGCTTATAAGGCAGTAGAAAATGGCGAGTGTGACTGTGCAGTTCTGCCAATTGAAAACAGTTATGAGGGCGATGTTGGTCAGGTTATGGACTTAACATATTTCGGTTCTCTTTGTATTAACGGAATTTTTGATTTACCAGTAGAGCAAAATCTTTTCGGTACCAAAGATTCTGATATTAAAGAAATAAAAACTGTAATTAGTCATAAACAAGCTTTAGGTCAATGTGCAGAGTACATAAATGAACACGGTTTTGAAACTGTTGAAGAAGTCAATACTGCAGTTGCTGCTAAAAAAGTTTTTGAAATGAATGATAAAACAAATGCAGTTGTTTGTAGTGTTGAAGCGGGAGAAGAGTATGGTTTAAAATTACTCGACAGAAAAATCAATAAAAACAGTACAAATACTACTCGTTTTGCAGTATTTTCAAGAGTTCAACGAGATGTTTCACCTGACAGTGATACAAATTTCATTCTTCTATTTACAGTTAAAGACGAGGCAGGTTCACTCGGTAAAGCTATTTCTGTATTTGGTGAGTCAGGTTATAACTTAAAAACACTAAAAAGCAGACCTTCAAAAGATGTTATATGGAATTATTATTTCTTCGTTGAAGGTGAGGGCAAACTCACAAAAGAAGCAGAAGCTGAACTTATTAAATCACTTTCACAGGTTTGTACTAATGTAAGACTTGTTGGTAAATTTTCTAAAGAAATGAGAATTTAATTTTATGATTATAAATGTTAAAACATCGGGTGGTAGCTATAATATCACGCTAAAAAGAAATGCACTTAATGAAGTAAACAGTATTTTAAATATCAAGGGAAAGGCTTTGATTGTAACTGATAGTGGTGTTCCTCGTATTTATATAGATAAAGTGCAGGAACAGATTGAAAACAACGTTGTTTACACATTTCCACAAGGTGAAAAAAGCAAGGATTTTGAAACATATTCTTTACTTTTAAAAACACTTGCAGAGAATAATTTTGACCGTGGAGATTGTGTTGTTGCAGTTGGTGGTGGCGTTGTTGGTGATATGGCTGGATTTACTGCCGCAACATATATGCGTGGAATTAAATTTTATAATATCCCTACAACACTTCTTTCTCAGGTGGATTCTTCAATTGGTGGCAAAACTGCAATTGATTTTGCGGGATATAAAAATTTAGTTGGTGCATTTTATCAGCCCGAAGCAGTAATTATAGACCCGGATGTTTTAATGTCTTTAGGTGAGCGTCAATTTAATAATGGACTTGCAGAGGTTATTAAAATGGCGGCTACATCTGACAGTGATTTATTTGAGCTTTTAGAAAACAATGATGCAAAAGATATTATTGATGTTGTAATAGAAAAATCACTTCTTATTAAAAAGTCAGTAGTCGAAGAAGACGAAAAAGAAACAGGACTTCGCAAAGTGCTTAATTTCGGTCATACTATTGGTCATGCTATTGAAAGTGTAACAGGGCTTGACACACTTTATCACGGCGAATGTGTTGCACTTGGTATGATGTTTATGTCAACTGGTGAAACAAAAGACCGAATTAAAAATTTGCTTATAAAAAATAAATTACCGACAAAGATAGACTTTGATTGTGAAAAGGTGTTTGAGGTTTTACATCACGATAAAAAAACTTCAGGTGATGGTGTAAATGTTGTGGTTGTAGATGATATTGGTAGTTTTAGATTTGAATTTGTGAAATACGAAAAAATTAAAAGTTTATTGAAAGGGGCGGAAATATGAAAAACACATTTGGTAACAATGTTTCAATAATTGTTTTTGGTGAAAGTCACGGTAATTCTGTTGGCATTGTTATAGATGGTTTACCATCAGGTGTTGAGGTAAGTGAAGACTTTATTGCTCATCAGCTTGATTTAAGAAGACCTTACGGAAAAATTTCTACCCCAAGACAAGAAACAGATAAATTCACAATTCAAAGTGGTGTGTTCAATAATAAAACAACAGGTACTCCTATTTGCATTACAATCCCAAACGAGAACACAAAATCCAAAGACTATAATTATGGTATAGCAAGACCAGGTCACGCAGATTTCACAGGCTTTATGAAATATAATGGTAACGAAGATTATCGTGGTGGGGGGCACTTCAGTGGTAGAATAACTGCGGGTGTTGTTGCTGGTGGTGCTATCGCAATTGAAGTTTTGAGAAATAAAGGTATTTTAATTGGTACTCACATTAAAAAATGTGCTAATGTCGAGGATGCAGACTTCGGTGATTATATTTCAGATATTTACGCATTGAATAATAAACTGTTTGCTGTTTTAGATGATGAAAAAGGCAAAGAAATGGTAAAGTATATAGAAAATGCGGCAAAAGAAAAAGATAGTGTCGGTGGAGTGCTTGAAACAGTTGTTACAGGACTTCCTGCAGGTATTGGTGAGCCTTGGTTTGATTCTTTCGAGAGCGTAATTTCACACGCACTTTTTTCAATTCCTGCAATTAAAGGTGTTGAGTTTGGTGCAGGCTTTAAATCAGCCGATATGCTTGGTAGTCAAATGAATGATGTTTTCTTTTATGAAGATGATACTGTTCAGACTATAACCAATAACAACGGTGGCATAAACGGTGGTATAACAAACGGAATGCCCGTTATATTCAGATGTGCAGTTAAACCGACACCAACAATCTCTAAAGAGCAAAATACAGTGAATTTCATAACAAAAGAAAATATAAAAACGGAAATTCACGGCAGAAACGACCCTTGTATTGTGCATAGAGCAAGAGTTGTTGTAGATAGCATAACTGCAATAGCAATTTGTGATTTACTTTCACAGAAATTCGGTACAGATTGGCTCGGTGAAAAATAATGGAGTATGGTTGTATCGGTAAAAAGTTAGGTCATAGTTTTTCAAAAGAAATACACAATGCATTAACCGATTACACCTATGAACTTTGCGAAATCCCGGAAGACAAACTTGATGAATTTATGAAGAAAAGAGACTTTAAAGCAATAAATGTCACTATTCCTTATAAAGAAAAGGTCATACCACATCTTGCGTTTATTTCAGACGAAGCAAAACAGATAGGTGCAGTAAACACAATAATAAATAAAAATGGCGTATTATATGGCTATAATACCGATTTTTACGGAATGAAAATGCTTATAGAAAAAGCAGGTATTGATATACAAAATAAAACTGTTGCTATTTTAGGTAGCGGAGGTACTTCAAAAACTGCAAATGCAGTTGTAAATTCTCTTAGTGCAAATGCAGTTTATAAGGTGTCAAGAAATACACAAGAAGATTTTATAACATATAACGACCTTTATAAAATAAGCGATAAAATTGATGTAATTATAAATACAACACCTGTCGGTATGTATCCTGAAATTTATAATTCGGCGGTAGATATTAAAGAGTTTAAAAATCTCTATGGTGTAGTAGATGTTGTATATAATCCACTTCGTTCAAAAATAGTTTCTGACGCTTTATGTCTGGGTGTAAAAGCAGTTGGCGGTCTTTATATGCTTGTAGCACAAGCAGCTGCTGCAGTGGAGAAATTTATAGATACAGATGTAAGTGAAAAAGATATTGAACGTGTTTATAACTCACTTTTAAAAAGTAAAGAGAATATTGTTTTGATTGGTATGCCATCATGTGGTAAAACAACAGTAGGAAATATTCTTGCTGAAAAATTAAATCGTGAGTTTCTTGATAGCGACATTTTTATAGAAACAACTGAAAATACACCAATTCCTGAAATATTTAGATCAAAAGGTGAAGAATATTTCAGAAACAAAGAAACAGAAGCAATGTTTACGATAAGTAAGAATAATTCTTCAGTTATTTCCACAGGTGGCGGTGCAGTTCTTAATAAAAAGAATATTGAATTGTTAAAAGAAAACGGGAAAGTATTCTTTTTAGACAGACCTCTTGAAAAGCTTATAACTACTTCTGATAGACCACTTTCTTCAAGCAGAGAAGATTTAGAAAAGCGTTACAATGAACGGTACAATCTTTACAGAGAATATGCAGATGTAATAATTGATGCAAGTGGTAGTATTGAAAATGTAGTAAATCAGATATTGAAGGTGAGAGAATGAAAATTCTTGTAGTAAACGGACCAAATATAAATATGTTAGGTATTCGTGAGCCTGAAATTTATGGTCGCGAAACATACATAAATTTAGTTGAGAAGATTGAAAAGTATGCAAAAGAAAACTGGATTGAAGTAAAGTGTTTTCAATCAAATCACGAGGGTGATATTGTTGACGAAATACAGAAAGCATATAACAACTTTGATGGTATTGTAATTAACCCGGCAGCTTACACCCACACAAGTGTTGCTATTTTAGATGCTTTAAAATCAGTAGGTATTCCGACAGTAGAAGTGCATATTTCAGAAGTGTCAGAACGCGAAAGCTTCAGACAGATTAGTTTTGTTCGTGAATATGCATTTAAAACTATTGCAGGTCACGGTACAGATGGTTATTTAGAGGCAATAGATGCTTTACTTGAGAAGGTGCGTTAAATGTTAGCAGAGGTTTTAAAAAGCACCGCAAAAGGCGAAATAAAAGCGAGAGCCTCAAAAAGTTATATGCATCGTGCTTTAATTGGTGCCGCACTTTGTGATGGTGAAACATTAATAAAAAATATTGCAGAATCTGAAGATATTACTGCAACTACAGAGTGTTTGAAACAGTTAGGTGCAGAGTTTACTTTTTGCGAAGATAGTGTAAAAGTAAAGGGAATTAAAAATATAGAAAAACAAAAGAATGTTAAACTCTTCGCAAATGAAAGTGGTAGTACATTACGATTTTTAATTCCCGTATCCGTGCTTTTTGCCGAGAGTGTCGAGTTTACTGGTAGTAAAAGACTTTTAGAGAGACCACAGACAGTTTACGAAGAAGTTTTACCAACCAAAAATTGCTTTATAAATCGTGAAAGTGAGAAAATTACAGTCGGCGGAAAATTAAAAGGTGGCTTGTTTCAGTTTAAAGGTGATATAAGCAGTCAGTTTTTAACAGGTCTATTATTTACTTTACCACTTCTTGACGAAGATAGCGAAATAAAGCTTACTACCGATTTGCAAAGCTCACCGTATATTGATTTAACATTAGAAATTCTTGGTGAGTTTGGTGTTAATATAGAAAGAGTAGACGACAGGACATTTAGAATTAAAGGTAATCAACAGTTTAAGCCTACTGAACTTTATTGTGAAAGTGACTGGTCAAATGCCGCATTTTTAGATGCGTTTAATTTAATCGGCGGTAGTGTTAAAGTTACAGGACTTAACGAGAACAGTACACAAGGTGACAAAATATATAAGAAATATTTTGAAGAATTAAAAAACGGTACACCGATATTTGATATAACTGATTGTCCGGATTTAGCACCGATTTTAATGACGGTAGCCTGTCTTTTAAATGGTGCAGTGTTAAAGGGTACAAGTCGTTTGAAAATCAAAGAGAGTGACCGAGGAGAAGTGATGAAAAAAGAACTTGCCAAATTCTCCGCTGATATTACTGTTCTTGAAAATGAAATTATAATAAAAAAATCTGATTTGAAACCTCCAACAGAAAATCTTTCTGGTAACAATGACCACAGAATTGCAATGTCACTTGCAGTTATAGCAAGTGTTTTTGGAGGGAAAATCGAAAATGCAGAATGTGTTAATAAAAGTTACCCGTTATTTTTTAAAGATTGCGAGCAACTAGGTATAAAATTTAATCTTTAAAAATAGGAAGTGTTTTAAAATGAGTATGAATTTCAAAGGTAAATTACCAATTCCACAAGAGGTTAAAGAAAGATTTCCTTTAACAAAAGAAATGACAGAACAAAAAGCAAAGAATGATGAAGAAATCAAAAAGATTTTTTCTGGTGAATCAGATAAATTTTTACTTGTAATCGGTCCTTGCTCTGCTGACTATAAAGATGCGGTTTTAGATTACATACATCGTCTTCGTAAAGTGCAAGAAAAAGTACAGGATAAAATTTTTATAGTACCAAGAATTTACACTAACAAGCCAAGAACAACAGGTGACGGTTATAAAGGTATGGTTCACCAACCAAACCCAGACCAGGCACCAGATATGTACGAGGGTATAGTTGCAATTCGTGATATTCACATGTCTGCATTAAAAGAAACTGGTTTTTCTTGTGCCGATGAGATGCTTTATCCTGATAACTACCGCTATCTTTCAGACATTCTCTCTTATGTTGCAATTGGTGCAAGAAGTGTTGAAAATCAGCAACACAGACTTGCGGCAAGTGGACTTGAAGTTCCTGTTGGAATGAAAAACCCTACAAGTGGCGATTTATCAATAATGATGAACGCAATTACTGCCGCACAACATAGTCATACATTTATTTATCGCGGTTGGGAGGTTACAAGTGACGGTAACCCTTACGCACACGCAATTATGCGTGGTTTTGTTGACAGAGATGGTCACTCAATTTCAAACTACCACTATGAAGACTTACAGAAATTAAGTGATTTATATGCCGCTTCTGGACTTTTAAATCCATCTGCAATTATAGATGTAAACCACGCAAACTCTGGTAAAAAATATCTTGAACAAATAAGAATTTCAAAGGATATTCTTTATAGCATCAATCATAACAATAACATCAAAAAACTTGTTAAAGGTTTGATGATTGAAAGTTATATTGAAGACGGTGCACAGAAAATCGGTGAAAATATCTATGGTAAATCAATCACAGACCCTTGTCTTGGTTGGGAAAAAACAGAAAGACTTATTTATGATATAGCAGAAAGCTTATAATTTTTTAAAACCACAACTGTAAAAGTTGTGGTTTTTGCTTGACTAACAAAGTAGACTGGTGTATAATGTAAAAAAATAATTTGGAGGAAAATAATAATGAAAAAAATTACAAGCATTATTTTGTCAATTGTATTTGTTATTGGGCTTTTTGTTTCTGTACCTGTAACAATTACTGCAAATGCCGCTTCTCAGAGCGACTTGACATTTAAACTCAACAGTGATGGTAAAAGCTATACTGTTACCGATTGTAAAGAGGAGGCAACAGGAGCTATTACTATACCATCTAAATACAAAAATAAACCTGTAACTAAAATTGGTGCAGGTGCATTCCAATTTTGCATTTATCTTACATCAATCACTATTCCTAATAGTATTACTCACATTGGTGAAAATGCATTTTCGCAGATTCATTCAGTTAAAAGCATTACTATTCCTGATAGTGTTAAGGTTATTGGTGAATCAGCTTTCAGTCATAATAACAATCTCATATCTATAAAAATAGGTAAAGGTTTAAGTAGTATTCCCAAATATGCATTTAGAAATAATTACAACTTAAAATCAATTACAATTCCTGGTAATGTAAAAACAATTGGTATGGGTGCATTTGCTGATTGTAGTGAGTTAGAAGTAATAAATATTCAAAAAGGTGTTACAACAATAGGTGAATTAGCTTTTTATATGAATACAAAAGTTAAAACTTTAATTCTTCAAGAAGGTTTAAAAACAGTCGGTAATCAAGCATTTTATGGTTTGGATTCATTAAAAACATGTGTTGTTCCTTCAAGTGTTACTTCAATGGGAAAAATGGCGGTAGGTTATCAAAGCTCTTCTACTCAAGTAAAAGGCTTTAAAATATATTCTAAAAAAGGCTCTGTAGCAGAAAAATATGCTAAAAATAATAAGTTTACATTTGCAGAAACAAGTAAACTCACACTTGCTACACCTACAGTTAAAGCAGTTAATACAAAAACAGGTGTAAAAGTTGAGTGGAATAAAATCAGTAACGCACAGAGTTATATAATCTACAGAAGCACTTATAATGCGTCAACAAAAAAATGGTCTAAGTGGTCTGCTATAAAAAATTATGAAAGCTCCAATCAGTATTTAGATAAAAAGGTCACACTTGGCACAATTTATCGTTACACTGTCAGAGCTGTAAATGGTAATGTGTTGAGTAAATATAAAGCATCAGATGCTATAAGATATAATGTAACTCCAACTGTTACTTATAAGAATGTTACAAATGGTATTTCTGTAAGCTGGAGTACCGCAGCAAATGCAAAGGGGTATACAGTATATAGAAGTGAATACAACACTAAAACTAAAAAGTGGAGTGGCTGGAAATCAAGAGGTACTGCAAAAGCAAATGTATCAAGCTGGACAGATAAAAGTGTAACAAGTGGTGTTATATATAAATTTACTGTAAGAGCAGTAAATGGTAGCTTTAAGAGTAAATATAATAACAACCCAAAAGAAATTTTGTATTTAAAAACACCTACAGTAAAGATATCAAATGTAGCGACAGGGGTTAAGGTTAACTGGGATAAAATTACAGGTGCTAAAAATTACGATGTTTACAGAAAAGTAATAGATAATTTAGGTATAACCAGCACAGGATGGGTAAAAATTGCAACTGTAAGTGCAAAACAGAATTATTATTTGGATGAAAATGCAAATAATGGTTATGAGTATGTTTATACTGTAAGAGCATTAAGTAAAATTGGTAATAGTTCTTTTAAAAGTGCTTATATAAGCTCCTCTGCTCTCGTATATCTTTCTGCACCTCAGGTATCAGTATCTATTGAAGATAATGGTATAAAGGTTAGCTGGGATGAAAATGAGTATGCTGGTCATGGCTACCGAGTTTATAGAGCAGTCTATAATGAGGAAACAGAAAAGTGGTCATCATGGGTAGCTATTGCTGATATAACAAAGGCAGAAACTTGTGAATATTTTGACCAGTCAGTTGAAGATGGTGTTACATACAGATATACTGTAAGAGCTCTTTTAAAAAAGAATGCTAGTTCTTACATAGCATCACAAGATATTACTGCAAGTTTAAAAGCAGAAGAAACAACTGCTCCTGAAGAAACCATGACAGATGTTGTTGAACAATAAATAAAAAAGTGCTGTAAAAAACAAAAGTTTTTTACAGCACTTTTTTTAAAATTCAAGAAATGCATTATATGCATCAATATCTCCGCCGGTCATAATTTCGTGTGAAGCGTTACTTATGTGTGTAAGTATTCTTAAAATGTTTTTGTTTTTAATTCTCAATTTCTTAACTATTCTCAATGGTAACGAGAGGGCCGAGGTGAAAACATTATAGTAAGGTGAACCAATTTCGTGCTTTTCTATTGAACCATCTAAAATTGAATGAAATGCAGAAAAAATCATATCTGTCAATTGCACATTTTTGAGTTGTTTAGCATCTTTTTTAGGTATTGCTTTGCCGAATGTTAATAAATTTAAAACAAATGCCGCTTTATAAACAGAAACTTCTGCAATTGCCTTTATTAAACCACCTAAAAGCGACCACAATTGTTTTGCTTTTTTATTTGGTAAGCCAATTGCAACAAGAACAGTAATAAATTCTAATTTTCTATTTTGTCTTGCAGAATCTATTACATTTTTAAAAAGGAAAGTCGCGTGGTTTTTTAAATGTTCATTTGTGTATGTTTTTCCGCTATATTGGTATTGTTTTAAAAGCTCGGTTTTTGTATCAATACCATCATTTGTAACAGTACAATAAACAATCGGGGCAGGGTAACCACAAATTGAAGCAACATTAAACTCGTAAAAATGGTTGCCATTTTCGTTTTCGAGCTTTCTTATATGGTGCATATGAGAGTGACCAGTAAACATCACAGAAAAACCTATATCTGCAAAGTCACGACACATTTTTTCTTTTCTTTCAACTGCACCTTTACCATTTATTGCTCTGTCAAATTCTGTAAGAAATACATGGTGATGTTGCATACCGAAAACTACATCGCCACGAGTTTTTGCATTTTCTACTTCTTGTTTTATCCATTCAAAATGCTCTTTACTGTAACCAGAGCCACCATTACCATCCTGGTCGTCATCAAAACAAAAAACTGAAATTCCCTCTGTTGGTCTTACAACATAAGAAGATTTATTCTGATGTGTAAAATATTCGCTTATTGCATCATCTGGACCAAAATCTTTATAAAAATCGCGAAGTTCCTCAGGCTTTAAGGTTTCAACATCATCGTAAGCTTTTGCGCCCTCATATCTTCTTGCGTTGCCACTACAACACCAGTCGTGAGTAGAAGTAATTACATAAACAGGTTTACTTTTTTTGAATTCATAAAGCAAGTGGCGCATTTCCTCATGGGAAACACGCTCACCATCATTAGAAAGGTCACCTGCAATAAGTAAAAATTCTGCATCTGAATTTTTGATGTTTTCAAGAGCAGCCGAAATTACACCTTTAGAATGAGCGAGCATTTTTTGGTCGGAGTTTGCTCTTAAAGTATAAGCAACACCAGAATTGCCCAATTTTTCTGAATAGTAATGAGGGTCCGCTATAATTGCAAATTTAACCTGATTATTCATGTTTTTTACCACTCTATGTTAAATGTGTCACCGTTTCTTGTGTATTTAATAGGGTCGGTGATTTGTTTCTTTTGTGCCTCTTTTAAACCTTTTTCAAAGGCATTAGCCATTTTTCTGTTAGGGAAGTTAATTTTCATATCAAGTGTGATAAATGAAGGAATGCCTACATGCAAGAACTTAAAGCCTGTGAGCCACCAATGTTTTTCAGGTCCACGAGTAAATACAAGTTCACCCATATTATAGAAATCTAAAGACATTTCAAGCATTTCTTCATCAGTAACGCAGTCGAAGTGTTTCATAACTCTGTCAGTAGGTTTGTTGTAAAAACCAATTTCTGCACCTGCAGTAATACCATACTGACCTTTCCAGATTTCCATCATCCAGTCTTTATCATCGTAAGTGAAATAAATATTAGCATTTGAGTAAATCATACCAACCATTGGTGCAGCAGTGTCATAAACACTGTTAAAACCAAAGTTTCTCTGCCATGAGTCAATCTGCGTAAAATAAACGTCTTGCACAGGGTCATAGTCAAAACCTGCAGTTACAAGAATTTTTCTTGCAGTAGATTCATCTTGCGTGTTGAAAAGAACATCCTGAACATTTGCTAAATAATCGCCATCTTCAAAGGTGTTTATTGTAGTTGCTTCAGTAGGGGCAGTTGTAGGATTTGTGTTTGCATTATTTGTTGTTGTTTCAGTATTTGAACCTTGTGTCTGACTACTACTTTGAGTAGTTGGAGCAGTGGCTGTTGTACTAGCAGTGTTAGTTGTTGTATTATCAGGATTTGAAATAACTGCAGAATATGTAAAATCTTCACTATAATAAGGCTCTGTGTAATAGACATCACCAGCAGGTGGGTTTGTAGGCACTACATTACCATTGTTGAGTGTACCTGCAATATTAAGAAGTCCACAACCTGAACAAGTTACGATAACCATAACTAAAAGAGCAGTTATTCTTAAAATATTAGCGTGTTTTTTCATATCTTTCTCTCCATAATTTATGTTTATAATCATATACCAATTTATAATACCACAAATTCCCTTGTTTGTCATTAGTTTTTAGGAAAATAATATTTGTTTAACAATTTGTTCATTTGGAGAGTGTGTGGAATTAGGAATTGCTGAACTTTTTGTCTTTTACCAACAATTTGTAGAATTATAAGAAAAATGTCGAAAAAAATTAACCAAAAAACTTTGTCGGTTTTGACATATTGCGTCAAAAAAATCTATCGTGTGACATTCTGCGATACCGCGAAAAATCAATGTTTTGTTTAATTTCACGATTGTTTTAAAAGTCTATTGCACCATATAAAAACGGGTGATATAATGCAATCACTAACGGAGGTGCATTAAATGAACAAGCAGTTGTCTGTACTTTTAGCAGACGAAAAAAGTGAGAGTGCGTTAGATTTAGTGTCAGCACTCAAAATGAACTCAATGGATGTGAGAGTGTGTGAAAAAAGTGGTGCAACATTACTTCAATTGATTGAAAACAAAACACCAGATGTAATAATTATGGATGCCTTTCTTATGCATATAGATGCCTTAGGTGTTTTACAAAGATTGAGCTCGTTAAAACTTATGAAAAAACCACTTGTAATAGTGGTTTCAAGTATCGACAAAAGTCACTTTGAATCAGAAATGATAAAAGCAGGGGCAGATTATTATTTTCTTAAACCAATTGAACCGTCACTTCTGGCGGAGAGAATTCCACAACTTTACAGTTGGAAAGATATTGGCGACAACAAAAGAGAAGCATTAGCAAGCGATGAAAAGAGTATTGAAGTAACAATTTCTGAAATTATGCATCAGATTGGTGTACCTGCTCACATAAAAGGCTACCAGTACCTTCGTGAAGCAATTAAACGCTCAGTTTATGAACCTGAAATGCTTAACTCGATTACAAAAGTACTTTACCCGACAGTAGCAAAAACTTTTTCAACAACATCTTCAAGAGTAGAAAGAGCAATTCGCCACGCAATTGAAGTTGCGTGGGACAGAGGCGATGTAGATGTTTTATCTTCATTTTTCGGCTACACAATTCAGAGTCAACGCGGTAAACCGACAAATTCAGAGTTTATTGCAATGATAGCCGATAAATTAAGACTCAATATGAAAATTTCGTAAATCAAAAAGCATCTGACAAAATGTCAGATGCTTTTTGATTTATTATTATGTTTGTTATGTGTTTATTAATATTGAATCCAACCAAGTGAAGAAACAAAAATATCAGCAACGAAAACACCTGCTAAAATTAACGCAAGAATAACTGTTGTAATAGCAAGTATAGTTTTGTCTTTTTTTAATGATATGTTGTGTTCTTTTAAATCTTTAATTCTATCATCATAAACTTCTTTAAGTGAAAAAATTGTATTCGTTTCAAGTTGCTCACCCTTTTTTGTTTTGTCTAAAACATCATCAAGCGAGCCACCTAAAGCGGTGACTATTTTAGCAACGGTGTCGAAACGAGGGTCAGCGGTTTCACCTGAAAATATTTTTCTTAAAGTTGTTTCTGGAATACCACTGATGTTCGCAATATCGTTCCAAGTGTACTTTCCATTGTTTTTTAATTGATTTAAATAGTCTTTTACCAAATATTATCACCTTTTTACCGAATTTTAGCAGTGTTTTATCAAATTTGAACATCGCTTTACCAAATTTGAACTTCGCTTTACCAAATTTGAGCATTGATTTTTTTGCTTTTCATATGCTACATTTTTAACTGCAGTTTATTGGAAGTTTTTATCTCACTTTGTCGAAAATTTAATAAATTTGCTATGAATTCCCATAATACACTAAAAAACTTGAAAAGTAAATAACAAAATTAAAAAAATTTAATTTTATTCTTAGTGTGTTTTTAATTTTCAATTAAAAGTGATGAGGGAGAAAAAATTATATGAATTTATAGGAGGCAGTAGTTATTGTAAGAAAATTATTTTTTGTAGTTTGGTTGATATTAGTGTTTGTGTGCTAAGAGATTTATTTAAGTCTAATTTATGGAGGTATATTAAAATGAACAAAAAATTATCAGTGCTTATTGCAGATGAAAAAAATGAAAACATGATTGAGGTGGTTAATACATTAAAAGATAGAGGTTTAGATGCATACATGTGCGAAAAAAGTGGTGTAGCTGTTTTTCAAACTTTGGAACAAAAGACACCAGATGTAATAATTATGGATGCTTTTCTAATGCATATTGATGCATTAGGCGTGTTGCAAAGGTTAGATACATTAAATTTCGTAAGAAAACCAGTGGTTATTGTATTGTCAAGTGTTGATAAAAGTAGATTTGAGCAAGAAATTTTAAATTATGGTGCAGATTATTATTTTTTAAAGCCTATTGATTCAAATGTGTTGGCAGAAAGAGTTATTCAGTTAGTTAGTTGGAATAGTAAAGTCAATTCAAAAGATGATATGTTAAATAATGATGATAGCATTGAAGTAACAATATCACATATTATGCATCAGATTGGTGTGCCTGCTCATATACAAGGTTACCAGTATTTGCGTGAAGCAATTAAACGCTCAGTTTATGAACCTGAAATGCTTAACTCGATTACAAAAGTACTTTACCCGACAGTAGCAAAAACTTTTTCAACAACATCTTCAAGGGTAGAAAGAGCAATTCGTCACGCAATTGAAGTTGCGTGGGACAGAGGCGATATTGATGTTTTATCTTCATATTTCGGCTACACAATTCAAAGTCAACGAGGTAAACCGACAAATTCAGAATTTATTGCAATGATTGCTGATAAACTGAGGCTGAAAATGAAAATATCATAAATAAAAAAATTAAAGTATTCACCTTTATTGACTTTATCATTTTATATGATAAAATTAAAAGGTGAATATTTTTATTTAGGATGTGTACTTATGGAAAAATACGCAAGATTTAAATATATGCCTTGTTTACCACTTGGTGAAGATGGCAGAAGAATTACCGCTTCTAAAAAGCATATTGCATTATCAAGAAGAGCGGCAACAGAAGGTATGGTGCTTTTAAAAAATAATAATGAAACATTGCCTTTAAGTAAAGACACAAAAGTTGCACTTTTCGGTAAAGCAACTATTGAATACATAAAAGGCGGTGGCGGTAGCGGTGATGTTTATGTGCCATATATCCGCAATGTGTTTGAGGGTGTAGAAGAAAAAATCACTTCACAGAATATCTATATGCCACTTGTTGATTTTTACAAAGATTATGTAAAAAGAGAAAGTGTCAATATTCCATCACAAGAAGAAATAAATGCTACTTGGGATATTGTTAATAATATGGATTTCTGCACAACCCGTGATGATATGACTTACGACACATTTGCGTCAATGCATGTTAAAGAACCTGCGATTGAAAGCAGTTTAATTAAATCTGCAAGTGAATTTGCTTCTGTTGCAATTGTAACTTTAAGTCGTTTTTCTGCAGAGGGTGTTGACAGAAGACCTATTGAGGGCGACTATTATCTTTCAGATATTGAAAAAAATCTTTTAAATGAAGTAACAAAATACTTTGAAAGAGTAGTAGTTGTTATAAACTCTGGTGGTGTGCTTGACTGCGAATATTTAGCAGAAAATACCGGTATAGGTGCACTCCTTATGAGCTGGCAGGGCGGACTTGAAGGTGGCAGCGCTATAGCAGATATTATATTTGGTGACAAAAACCCATCTGGTAAATTGGTTGATACTATTGCAAAATCTTATGACGCTTACCCTGAAACAAAAGAATTCTGGGAAAGTTTTGATTATGTTTATTATAATGAAGATATTTATGTAGGTTACCGCTACTTTGAAACAATTCCTGGTGCAAAGGAAAAAGTGCGTTATCCGTTTGGTTTTGGCCTTTCATACACAACATTTTCACACACAGGTAAAATGTGTTTCGAAAAAGATGGTAAAATCTTCGCTATTGTCGATGTTAAAAATACAGGTGATGTAGCGGGTAAAGATATTCTTCAGCTTTATTATAGTGCACCACAAGGTAAACTCGGTAAACCAGCGAGAGAGTTAGGTGCTTTTAAAAAGACAAAGCTTTTAAATCCTGGTGAAAGTGAAACACTTGTTATGTCTTTTGACATTTCTGCTATGGCAAGCTTTGACGATTTAGGCAAATTGAAGAAAAGTGCTTATGTTTTAGAAAAAGGCGATTATGAATTTTACCTTGGTACAGATGTAAGAAGTGCCCAAAAGCTCGACTTTACATATACAGTAAAAGAAGATACTGTTGTAGAACAACTTAAAAACTGGTGTAAACCATTTAAACTTAAAAAAAGAATGTTGGCAGATGGTGGTTACGAAAACTTGCCAATGGGCGAGCCTGAGTATTACTATGCTAAAAATGAACCTATTACAGCAAAAGCACCTGAGGAATTAAAGAAATTTGATTTAGTTGGTACTGAAATTACAATGGATGAGTTTATTGCACAAATGACTATTGATGAGCTTATGTATATTGTAGGTGGTCAAAAGCAAGTTGGTATGTGTAACACAGGTTCATTCGGCGGTATAGAAAGACTTGGTATTCCTTATGTTCCTACTGCAGATGGTCCAGCAGGTGTTCGTTTAACTGAATCAATTGGTATTCCTGCAACTGCGTGGCCTTGTGCTACACTTCTTGCTTGCTCTTGGGATACAGATTTAATCTACGAAGTAGGTGCAGCAGGTGGTGCAGAAATTAGAGAAAATAATTTAGGTGTGTGGTTAGCACCAGCACTTAATATTCACCGTGACCCACTTTGTGGCAGAAACTTTGAATATTATTCTGAAGACCCACTTGTTTCAGGTAAGTGTGGTGCGGCGGCAATCCGTGGTGTGCAGTCACAAAAAACTGCAGTTTCAATGAAGCATTTTGCTTGTAACAATAAAGAAGCAAATCGTTATCAGAATGACTCCCGTATTTCAGAAAGAGCATTACGCGAAATTTATTTAAAAGGCTTTGAAATTGCAGTTAAAGAGGGTAAGCCTTGGACTGTAATGTCATCTTATAACCTTATCAATGGTCAACATACATCTGAAAGTTATGAACTCTTAACAGGTATTTTAAGAGGTGAATGGGGCTTTGATGGTATGGTAGTTACCGACTGGGGTGTAAAAAATGACCCTGTTAAAGAGGTTAAAGCAGGTAACGACCTTAAAATGCATTGTGGTTACCCAGAAGACCTCAAAAAAGCACTCGATAGTGGCGATTTAACCCGTGCCGACCTCGAAGTTTGCACAAGAAGAATTCTTGAGATGTTTATGAAATTGGCGTGAGACAGGTGTTAGAAATTCTTACTTGTAAAATAAATAGACAATCATGGGACGGTTCTGTGTCTTAGTCTAAGTTGCAAGAAAAAATTAAAAACTCGGTTGATTGAGCACAAAACTCAGTTAACCGAGTTATTTTTCAACACTTTTTCTTATTTATGTTGAAGATTGTAAAATCACTTGATTTGTTTTGTGAAATTTGATATATTTGAATCAATAAGAAGATATTGGACGGCGTAAGACATAGAACCGTCCCCTGTCTTAGTGTCTTAGCAGCTATACCACTTGCATTATTTATTGGTGGTCAAGCAGCAGTCCAAGTATTCGCGATTGGGGCATTAGCGTTTGATGCTGAAGCAATTGTTTTTGCACCATTTTATGCAGTAGAATTAGAACCAGTCGAATGGGAAACACCAAGTAGGTAATGGAGGTTTTTATGATAGTTTTTGATGGTTGTTTAACAGGTAAATCACAAAAATATTTTATTAATAAATTATTGAATAATTTTAGCAAGGTTGTTGTTATATTGCTGTTATTTACACTCCCAATATGGGTGTTTTTGTCAATTAAAACTAATACTTATATTTATGTGATACCTGCAATATCGATTTTAATTTTACTTTCACCTTTGATTTTTAGACTTTGTGTTTCTAAAAAAGAGCAACAACGAAACACACCTAAAAAAATAATTATTAATGAAGGAGTAGTGACCTCTGTTAGTGATAAGACGATTGTTTCTAAAAATATTACGCAGGTAAAAGAAGTTTATGATTATGGAAGTTT
>JAZRSC010000007.1:0-9145 GCA_045651285.1 Acutalibacteraceae bacterium | reverse complement strand
GAACGACATGGCTACGATCCGACTTTGCAGCAGGAGTGGTACTATTTACCATAAGCCAGCAGCCTTACGCAGCAGTGTATACGTTTGTGTTTTTGATGATTAAAGCGATGATGATGATGAGGTAGTTGGGGAGAATTGAATAGGAGTAAAGGAATGACGCTCTCGAGTAGAAACCCGAGAGCGTTTTTGATATAATGAGGTAGAAACTATTGGGTAATTTGAATTTGGAGGGATGAAAATGGTTCTAGAAACAGAACACTTAATATTGAGGGATTATGTTTTGGCGGATTTTGAAGCAATATTTGAAATCCTATCCGACGCAGAAACCATGCAACATTACCCAAAACCTTATGATAAAGAAATGACAAAGCATTGGATTGAATGGAATATTCAGAACTATCAAAAATATCGTTTTGGTATATGGGCCGTAGTCTTGAAGGAAACAGGCGAATTTATTGGCGACTGCGGAATGACAATTCAAAATATAGATGGAGAATTACTTCCTGAAATTGGGTATCATATTCATAAGAGTTATTGGAGAAAAGGGTTTGGGAGTGAAGCCGCGAGAGCAGTTAGAGATTGGGCATTTGAAAATACGGAATATGATTGTCTGTATTCCTATATGAAATATACAAATGTTGGGTCATATTCTACCGCCATTGCAAGTGGAATGAAAAAGGTAAAGGAATATCCCGATGATAAAAATAAGATTTCTTACGCGTATGCTATAACACGCGAAGAGTGGAACTCACTTAACCGATAAATTCCAAATTGCCAAGCTATTGCTATTTTGAACTGTAAACATAAACGAAAATATAATGTATATAAAAAGGATAGAAATATGATTATTTTAATTACAGGAGCTTCACACACAGGTAAAACTTTGCTTGCACAGAAATTACTTGAAAAATATAAATACCCGTACTTTTCAATTGACCACTTGAAAATGGGATTAATCCGTAGTGGTAATACTACACTTACACCGTTAAGTGATGATAACGAGTTAACGGAATATCTGTGGCCTATTGCTCGTGAAATTGTAAAAACGGCCATAGAAAACAGGCAGAATTTAATAGTTGAGGGGTGTTACATTCCTCTTGATTACAAAAAGAATTTCACAAAGGAATACCTTGATAATATAAGGGTTTATTGCCTTGTTATGAGCAAAGATTATATAGAAAATCATTTTGATGATATTAAAAAACATAGAAATATAATAGAAAACCGTTTGGATGTAGATTGCTTAAAGGATGAGCTTTTGAAGGATAATCTTAAGTTTCTTGAGCTTGCAAAACAAAATGAAGTTGATTATATATTTATAGATGAAAAGTACGAAGTTGAATTTTAACTTGAGCAGGGAGCATTCAAAAAACAAAAACAACCGATACAAATTGTATCGGTTGTTTTTTGTTAACTAAAAAAATGTTTATCCAATATCTCACACGCGGTAATTACAAATCTCACACAAGGTCTTGTTTTATAATATTCAGGTGTTCGTTCCTCTGAAACAGGGGATTGTTTACCAGCAACCTGTAATAAATCCTTGCAAATGTATGTAGAATGAACTGTTTTGAACTCTTCAGCAAGAGTTTGTATAAGTCGATAATGTTCGTCCTTGGCTTTTTTGTCAGTAGGGTTAGAGTAACCGTGAAGAATACCAGCAACAAAGAACATTCCTGTAACTGCACCACATACTTCTCGAAGTCTTCCCATTCCACCACCAAAGGAAGAAGACATTTTTAATGCTAATTCCTTATCTAATTTCAAATTGTCACAGTATGCTAAAACTACTGATTGGCTACAGTTGTATCCATCTGAGAAATACTGCGCACCTTTTTGGGCGTGTGTCATTTTGTAACCATCTCTTTATCTTTTTCTGTTCCAGTTTGCTTTGCACCCATATCAAATTTTTCAAGGACCTTAACACTAACTGCAAAGCAGTCTGCAAGACCATTTAAATTCATATTGTCGTAGGTGTCGCGTCTTGTGTGATAATAGTTCTGTAAATTGTGGTTAAGACCAGTAATGCCAGTTGCTCTCATACCTGCTTTTGCAAATGCTGCAGAGTCAGTGGCACCACCGAGAGGTGGAACCATACCTTTTAAACAGTGAATGTCAAGCTCTTTTGCACATTCCATAAACAAGTCTGAAACATCCTTGTCAACCTTAACAGTACCATTCAAATCACGGTAGTTTGTCATTAAATATTTAGGGTCGAAAATTGTGTCGTAAGAATAAATAAAAGTAGGAACATCTGAAAATTCTTCTTTGTGTTTCTCTGCCCAGAATGAAGAACCACGAAGACCAGCTTCTTCAGAGCCTGAAATAATAACACCAACTTCTGTGTTTTCGAATTCAATGTTGTTGTCTTTTAATGCCTTTAAAATAGCAATACCCATATAGCAACCAGAAAGGTTATCGTTTGCTCCGTCAACAACTCTTTTTTCATTCCACATAAAGAACATACCAATCATAAATGGAACAAAAAGAAGCCCCCAAAGTGCAAGATTAAAGTATGTTGAGTCTGTGTCTATTAAACCAAATGTAACACCATTTTTTACTATGTAAAGTATTGAAAGTGCTAAATAATAAAATGCACCAAGAGTTGCAACAACAATGTGACCTTCAAAGAATATGCCACCTAAACGGTAGTTTACAGGCCATTCCCAACAAGCATCAGGGTGACCGTTAAAGAAAATTCTTCTTTTTACTTCACCAGTACAAGATTTAATTGCAGTAACATTGTGCCCAATCTTTTGAGGGAAAACCCAGTCAACAATTTTTTTATACATACCAAACTGAAGAATTGCCAATAAGAAACCTGCCACAATAAGCGGAATTGAAATAACAGGGCAAATAAAGAAAAGTGCAACTGCCGAAAGTACAAAAGTAAATGTTATGTAAATCCAACCAAAGAAAGAACCTGGGTTTTCTTTGAAGGATTCCATTTCAACTCTTTCGCACCCGCAATCGTTACTTAAAACCTCTGCCATATATTCACAGGCTTGTTTTTCGCCGTCTGAACCAGGGTCACGCTTTGGCATCGTTTTACATATATGAGTGATTTCGTCAATCATATATTGTGCTGAGATTTTTTTGTCACTAATAAGTTTTGATAAATCCATAAATACACTCCCAAGAAAAAAATTACTATATGATTTTATAAAATAATTTAGTTAAGGTCAATAATTAAAATATACAAAAAAATGAGTTATAATTTTATATCTGCAAATAGCGGGTAATGGTCGCTTAAATTTGTAAAGGAATCTTGCGAGAGTAAACAGAGATTTTTGATAGTCACATCACCTTTGATAAAAATGTGGTCAATAAGAGTATTATCAAAATTGAAGTTTTCACCGAAATACTGGTTTTTTGCTATATCCTCACTATCTGTATATAGTGAATTTAATATTCCATAACTACCCGAGTTTACAACGGATTTTTGATAATTTACTCGTTTTTTTGTATTGAAGTCTCCGATTATAAAAATAGGGTAATTGTATTGCGTATCAAGGGCTTGCGTGAGAGTGTAAAGTTCATTCACTTGACAGGCTTGCGTAAAGAAATTTTCTGCTTCTTCTGTTTCTTCAAGAAAACTTAAATGAGTATTTACGACTATAAAAGTTTTGTTTGTTTTTATATGCTTAAAAACTCCAAAAACTGCTCGTCTTGATTTGAAATTCCAGCACCCTGAAAAAGTGATGCTACCACTATCTATAAGCTCGACCGTATTGTAATTGTAAATAATTGCGGTCATTTTCTGAGGGAAAGCAGTTTTTAAAGGTGATACGAATTTGTAACAGCTTCTTTGTTTGTTAATTTCGTTGTACCAGTCAAAGCACATTTCCTGAAGCCCTAAAACATCAGGTGTGTATCCATCACGAATTGAAAAAAATATATCACTCCGTTCCTCTACAGGTTTGCCATCCCACGATTTATAGTGAGCGAGTAAATTGAGAGTCATAATTCTTATTTCGCTTTCTTCTTTACACAATATTAAATTATCTTTTTTTATCTGTTCTTTATATACTGCTTCTTTTTTGCCTGTGTATAAATTGTATTCAATAAAAGGTTGGTTGTATATAATAGGGCAGATAATAAGTGTTAATATAGTTATAATTATTGTAATCAAAATGTGTCTTTTCTTATTCATAGACTTAGTATTTGTAATCCGTCTGAAAAAATTAAATTATAAAAGCGTATTAGCATTTTTGACAATTAGAACAAGTTCAATTTGTATGAATTGCAGAAATTAAGAATTCTTAATTTTTATTAAGTTAGTGAATTGACATTCACAATTTGTTTTGTTATAATTTATATTAGTGAATTATGGAAGGGAATGAGCTTATGAGCAATATTTTACTTAAAGGTATTGCACCTGCACTTATAACACCATTCGATAAGGATGGTAATGTTCTGAAAAGTAGTATTAAAAAGAATATTGATATGAACTATGAACAAGGCGCTAAAGGTTTTTATATTTGTGGTTCAACAGGCGAAGGTCCTGTGCTTACAGTAGAAAAACGAAAAGAAATTGCAGAAGCTACTGTAGAATACAGTAACAACCGTGGTATTATTATTAACCATGTTGGTGCAGCTTCACCTGAAGAAGCGATTATTCTTTCAAAACACGCGAAAGAATGCGGTTGCGATGCAGTTTCAAGCGTTGTTCCTAACTTCTATTATAAATATAATGATAACGAAATTATTGAGTATTACAAAAAGATAGCAGATGCTTCAGAACTTCCTGTTATAGCATACGCTCAAGGTCTTTATACAGGTGATATTGTTTCACTTATGGATAAACTCATTAAAGTTGACGGAATTATCGGTGTCAAATTCACATTGACAGATTTCTATTCATTACATAGAATTAAAGAACTCAATAATGGTGACATTAATGTCATTAACGGACCAGACGAAATGCTTCTTTGTGGTCTTTCAATGGGGGCAGACGCTGGTATCGGTTCAACATATAATGTTCTTTGCTCTGAATATTGTAAACTTTACGATTTGTTTATGAAAGGCGATATAAGAGCAGCACAGGAACAACAGTATAAAATTAATAAAGTTGTCACTATTATTATTAAGTATGGTGTTATCCGTTCAATTAAATACATTCTTACACTTTTAGGAATTGATTCAGGTGAGGCGGTATTCCCCGGTACACCACTTACAGACGCTGAAAAAGCATCTCTTAAAAAAGAGCTTACAGATATAGGATATTTCTTTTAAATTCTAATTTAAACTTTTAAGGATGGTTATATAAAATGGCAATAAGACACGTTACTAGATTTGGTATTCAAAGAAAAATTGTCGCGAATATGACAAGCGAAAGCTGGAAAACAATCCCGCACGTTTGTTATACATACGAGCCGGATATTACAAAATTCCAGGCAGCTTTTAAGGAATATAGTGCAAAACATAAGGATGATGAGTATAAAGTAACATTTAACGGTGTTCTTTTAAAATCTGTTGCTGAAGCACTTAAAGAAGCACCTGAAATGAATTCTCATCTTCATTTTGAAAAGAAACTTGTTCGTGGTAAACTTACTACATTTGATAATATTGATATTTCAGTTCCGTGGCCACTTCCTGACGGTACAATGATGACTATCAATATGAAAGATATGGGCAACAAGTCACTTCAGGAGATTGGTAAACTTTCTGCCGATATAAACAGAAAACTTGCTAATACAAATCTTACAGAAGCACTTTATTCTGTTTCAATTCACGATACAATCAAAGCACTTAAAAAAGGCCACTTTATCAAAGCAGCATTAAGAATTTTTGGTGCAAAATCACAGAAAAAGCACAGAGTTGTTACTTTGAAGGGTGCAGAGAAAAAGGCTTATTATGCAATTCCTGAAACTGACAGAATTACTCGTGACGATTTAGCACAAGGAACATTCCTCGTTACAAATGTCGGTAATCTTGTAAGAGGTCTCAGGGGCGATGCAAGTGTTCTTATGATTATTCCTCCAATGGTTTGTGCTATGGCGGTGTGTGCAGCACAACGAAGACCGATTGTTGTAACAGATGAAAACGGTGAAGAAAAGATTGATATAAGAACTATTCTTCCTCTTACAATCTGTTTTGACCACAGAGCACTTGACTTTTCAGAAGTTGCTCCGTTTATAAGAAAACTTGAAGAAATATTTAATAATCCTGAAATTATTTTAGGTGAATAATTTATTTTATGATGTCAGATTGTAAAAATCTGGCATCTTTTTTTCTTTAATATCATCAATCTATACAGAATTCCTATATATAAATAGGGTATTTTAACAAAAATGCTGTTTTCTTCCTCTTTTTTATTGATTTTTTATAATCAGAGTGTTATAATGACTAGCATACGAAAGTTTGATTATTTTTAGAGTGAGGAATTATGAAAAAATCTTTTTTAATTTTACTTTCTTTAGTTATTTTGCTTTCTTCCGTGTTAACGGTTGTAGGTGCAGCAACTGGTGATTTGGCTGACGATATGTATGATGACGATGCGAATGTCACTTATGATGCAGGTACAACTGCAACTACAAAAGGTAGTATTTTAGGTAACATCGGTGGAGATGGTATTGGTGACTTAGTCGGTGGAGTTGTTGAAAGCGTTTTTCAGGACGAAGATGTTTCTGAGCAGGTTAACGACAAGATTGAAGGTTTTGGAGGTATTTTTTCGGGTATCTTTGATAGTATTAAAGATTTTATACCGAGTACCAACAAACAAACTACCGGCAGTAATTTTTTTGACCCCATAACTCCCGCAGTTACAGGTGGTTTTAACAGTAATTTCGGTTCCGGAAATAATGTTCAGCAAAATAATACATTAAGTTCAACCAATGCTGCAATAAATGGTGAATATGTAGATTATAATACTACAGTTATCCCTTACACAAAACCGACAGGTGCTTTGAATCCCGGGGATAAAAGCGACGGTGTTAAATGGTTGCAGTGGATTCTCATTTATACAGAATGTGGTCTTCAGAACCCTATAACAGGCGAGTACGATGATGCAACTGCAGCGGCAGTCAAGACTTTACAGTTAAAGTATGGTATGACTGTTGACGGAATAGCTTCTCAGGAAGTTATAGAAAAAGCAGAGCAGATGTATAATGATTACATAAATGGTGTTTCAGGGCAAGGTACATCTTCACCTGCGGTATTTAACACAGTTGGCAGTACGACTCCGCAAAGTGATAAAAAACAAGCGCCAGATGTAACTGTTACGATTATAATTGTAATTCTTATTATTGTATGGATATTTGCTATTGCAGCAGTATTTATAATTGTTCACATAAAACGCAAACAAATTACTCTTTCTGATGATGGTGAAATAGTAAAACCGGAAAAACCTAAAAAGAGTGCAAGAAAAACAAAAGGACTCGGTGAGTCGGTAGAACTAAAACACTCAGATACATTGTCGTCTTTAGCAGATGAGTCAGATGAACCTGAAGTTAAAAAAGAAGTTAAATCATTATACGACAGAAGAAATGATGATTTGATTTCAAAAGATAAAGAAGAAAATGAAGTTCAACAAGAAGTTGAAATACAAGATGAAACAGAAATACAAGAGAAAGTTGTTTCTTCTGAAGTAGCTAAAACAGAAGTTCAAGAAAAAGTTGTAGCGGAAGAACATCAAGAAGCTGAATTTACAATTGAAGAAAATAGTGAAGAAATTGCAGAAGATGTTCAAGATGAAATCATCGAAGATGTTCAGGAAGAACCTGTACAAGAAGATGAAACAGAAACAAATGTTGAAACAGATGAAGTTACTTTTGAAGTGTTGGATGCTCCGATAAACTTTAATAGTTTCAATGAATTTGATTATTCAGATGATACAGAAATCAAAGCATCTGTATCGCTTTATGAAATGAAGCAAAGAAAATTAAAACTCGAAGAACAAGCAAAGAAAGATATTGTTAATTCTTCAGACAAATAATTCTTTTTTAAGGAGTTAAATAAAATGGACAAGTATCTTATTATTAATGCAGACGATTTTGGTATGTGTCGTGCCGCAAATATGGCAGTTGCAGATTTGTTCCAGAAAGGTGGAATTACTTCTGCTACAATTATGACACCTTGCGGATGGGCAAAAAATGCAGGTATCTGGGCAAAAAACAACCCGGAACACGCAGTTGGAGTTCACCTTACATTTACAAGTGAATGGGGCGAATACAGATGGGGCCCTGTTGCAGAAAATAACACTGCATCACTTCGTGATAGTGAAGGATTTATGCATCACGAATCAGACCAGTTTGAAGAAGCTGCTGACCTTGATGAAGTAGAAGCAGAAATCCGTGCACAAATTGAAAGATTTAAGTCATTTGGTATAGAGCCATCTCACCTTGATAACCACATGGGTTCACTTTATGGTATTGCAACAGGTAGACTTGAACTTCTCCAGCTCATTTTTGATATTGCTGCAGAATACAAATTACCTTTCCGTTTCCCTGGTACATTTATTCCTGAAATGATGGGTAACGAAATGCTTGACATTCAACTCCCTGAAGAAATTATTAAAATGGCATTCTCTAAATTTACAGCTTATGCAAAAGATAACGGTGTTTTAATGCCTGACTATCTTATTCCTGGTGACTGGAGCGGTCCTTGGAAAGATGACTACGAACTCTACAGAGAATACATCTACGAACTTTACAGAAGTTTCCCTGCAGGTGTCACTGAAACATATATTCACCCGGCATTTGAATGCGATGAACTTAAAGCAATTACAGGTTCATGGCAAAGAAGAGTATGGGAACACAAACTCTTCTCAGACCCAAAAACATTACAACACATTAAATCTCTTGGTATTGAACTTATCAGTTATAAAGATTTAGCAAGAATTAAGGGTTGAAAAAACATAAAAATCGGTTAACTGATAAAATATCAGTTAACCGATTTTTTAGGAGTTAAAATTTATAGAATTATGGATTGGAATTTGTTTTCACACTATTATTTGATTTTTTTAATACCGCTTTTTATAAATGCACTTTTAAGTTTTATACAATTTATTAAATACCATTCTTATAAAAAAGTGTTTGTTTCTAAAACTATGCAAGTTATTTGTTATAGTGCATCATTTATTGCCTTGTTTGGTTTTCTTTCTAATCTTATTGATTATGTGACAGGGAATGACTGGTTTTTATTG
>JAZRSC010000006.1:0-32369 GCA_045651285.1 Acutalibacteraceae bacterium | reverse complement strand
CCAATTCCATCACACCGGCATATTTAATTGCTTATGTATTATATATTATTAAAATAAAAAAATCAATACTATTACAAATATTTTGCTTAAATATCGTAAAATATCACAATTTAAAATTTTTATTTTTTGTGTTATTATTGTATAAGAGAAATTTTCATGTTATATGGAGGCATATTCTAAAATGGAAAAACAAGCGAAAAAGGGCGGACTTATTAAAAGATTTATGCCCTACTACAAAAGACATCTTGGCACATTAAGCTTTGACTTGTTCTGTGCATCACTCACAACACTTTGTGAATTGGCTTTACCTATAATTGTCCGTGAGATTACAGGTACGGCAACAAACAATCCTGAAGATTTAACATTAAAGTTAATTCTTTCACTTGGGGCAATTTATATTGCACTTAAAATTATAGATGCCCTTGCTTACTACTATATGTCATCTATCGGTCACATAATGGGTACTAAAATCGAAACAGAAATGAGAAAAGATTTTTTTGGTCACCTACAAAAATTACCTTTCTCATTTTATGATGATGCAAAGGTCGGTACTCTTATGTCGAGAATAACCTCTGACCTTTTTGATGTTACAGAGTTTGCACACCACTGCCCCGAAGAATTTTTTATAGCAGGAATTAAAATTGTTGCATCTTTCTCAATTTTAGCATTTATGAATGTTCCTTTAACACTCATAATGTTCGCGGTTTTACCATTTATGATTGTAATTCTTGCAAAATACAATCACAAAATGCGAGACGGCTTTAAAGAATCACGAAAAAAAGTCGGCGAATTAAACAGTCAGATTGAAGACAGCCTTTTAGGAATCCGTGTTGTAAAATCTTTTGCAAATGAACACATTGAAGAAGAAAAATTCAAAATCGGTAATATAGGATTTTTAAATATAAAATCTATTGTTTATAAGCTTATGGGTTCTTTTACTGCAATTAACAGGGTGTTTGAGGGCTTGATGTATATTGTAGTGGTAATTGCGGGTGGGCTTTTCTTAATCAACAAAAAAATTGAAGCGGCAGATTATGTTGCTTACTTAATGTATATTTCAGTTCTTTTAACTGCTATTAAGAGAATTGTAGAATTTGCAGAGCAATTCCAACGCGGTATGACAGGTATTGAACGCTTTACCGAGATTATGGATATTGAGCCGACTATTAAGGACAAACAAGGCTCTCAAGAATTAGAAGTTACTGACGGAAATATTGATTTTAAAAATGTATCTTTCAAATATTCAGATGTTACAGAAAATGTTCTCACAAATTTAAACATTCACATTGAAAAAGGGCAAAAGGTTGCACTTGTTGGTCCTAGCGGTAGTGGTAAAACTACACTTTGTAATCTTATCCCGAGATTTTACGAAATTACTGACGGTGAAATTTTAATTGATGATACAAATATTCAGGATGTTACTTTAAAATCTTTAAGAACAAATATCGGTGTAGTTCAGCAGGATGTTTATTTATTCTCAGGAACTGTTAAAGAGAACATTGCCTATGGGTTACAAAATGCAACTGACGAAGATATTTATAATGCCGCACGACTTGCAGGTGCTCACGAATTTATTGAGGGATTACCAAATGGCTATGATACCTATGTAGGTGAACGCGGTGTTAAGCTTTCGGGTGGTCAGAAGCAGAGAATAAGTATTGCTCGTGTATTTCTTAAAAATCCTAAAATTCTTATTCTTGATGAAGCAACAAGTGCTCTTGATAATGAAAGCGAGCAAATCGTTAAAAAATCACTTGATTTATTAGCCGAGGGCAGAACAACTTTAATTGTTGCTCATAGACTTACAACAATAAAAAATGCCGATAATATTCTTGTTATGACAAATGACGGAATTGAAGAAAGTGGAACTCACGAAGATTTAATTAAAAAGAATGGCATTTATGCCAAGCTTTATGAAATGTATAGCAACTAACTTTTAATTTTATAAGGAGTTGATTTTATGAAAAATTATCCTACACCTCATATTGATGCAAAACCAGAAGATTTTGCAAAAACTGTGCTTATGCCAGGTGACCCGTTAAGAGCAAAATTTATAGCAGAGAACTTTTTAGAAAAAGCAGAGCTTGTTAACAATGTCCGTGGCATTCACGGATACACAGGTTTTTACAATAATACTCGTATTTCTGTTATGGCTTCGGGTATGGGTATGCCATCTATAGGAATTTACAGTTACGAGCTTTTTAACTTTTTCGATGTAGATAATATTATAAGAATCGGCTCTGCCGGTGGTATGTGCGACAAAGTAAAGGTGCGTGACATTGTTATTGCACAGGGTGCTTGTACTACCTCAAGATATAGCCACACTTTTAATTTACCAGGTGACTTTGCACCTATTTCAGATTTTACTGTTTTAAGAACAACAGTAGAAAAAGCAGAAGAATTAAATATCAAATACGAAGTTGGTAATGTGCTTTCTTCAGATGTATTTTACGGAGACTCTCCTGAGCTTTCAGCCAACTGGCAAAAAATGGGTGTTCTCGCTGTAGAAATGGAAGCGGCGGCACTCTTTATGAATGCCGCAAGAGCAAGAAAAAGAGCTGGTGCTATGTTCACAATTTCTGACCATTTAGTAACAGGAGAATCACTCCCAGCAATAGAAAGACAAAACTCTTTTACAGATATGATGAAATTAGCACTTGAAACCGCGGTAGAATTGGAGAAGAAATAATGGCAAAAAGAGTATTTCTTATAGTTCTTGATTCTTGTGGAATTGGTGAAGCACCTGATGCCGAAAGCTTTGGTGATAAAGGTGCTAACACAGTAAAAAGCATTTCACAGTCAAAGAATTTTAATATAGAAAATCTTAAAAATATCGGCTTTACAGAGATTGACGGACTTTCGTACCTCGGTAAAGGCGAATTAAAAAATGAAGTTGCCCGACTTCGTGAAAAATCCAAAGGTAAAGATACTACAATCGGTCATTGGGAAATTGCAGGTGTAGTTTCAGAAAAACCGTTACCTACATTCTCTGATGGTTTTCCGAAAGAACTTTTAGATGAATTTTCACGCCTTACAGGTCGCAGTGTACTCTGCAACAAACCATACTCTGGCACAGAGGTTATTAAAGATTATGGCGAAGAGCATTTAAAAACCGGTGCTTTAATAGTTTACACTTCTGCTGACAGTGTTTTTCAGATCGCGGCACACGAGAGTATTGTTCCACCCGAAACTCTTTATGAATATTGCAAAATTGCACGTAAATTATTAGTAGGCGACTTAGGGGTTGGCAGAGTTATTGCAAGACCTTTTGAGGGAGAGTACCCATTCAAAAGAACTCCGCGCAGACACGATTTTTCATTAGAGCCACCAAAGGACACCGTTTTAGACGAATTAAAAGCTAAGGGCTTAGATGTAATTGGCATTGGTAAAATTAATGATATTTTTGCTGGCAAGGGTCTTACAGAATACGTTTACACCAAAAACAATGATGATGGTATGGCAAAGACTCTCGAATATCAGAAAAAAGATTTTAATGGTCTTTGCTTTGTAAATCTTGTTGATTTCGATATGGTTTACGGTCACAGAAATGATGTTGACGGTTACGCAAAAGCATTATCTGACTTCGACAAATGGTTGCCAGAATTCATAGAGAATATGAAAAGTGACGATGTTTTAATTATTACTGCTGACCACGGATGTGACCCCGGTGACGAAAGTACAGACCACACAAGAGAATATGTTCCATTTATTATGTACGGTGAAAAAATATCACCTAAAAACAATGGTACAATCGACGGATTTACATTCGTTGCAGATACTGTAAAAAATCTTTTAATGGGTTGATAAATTATGACAGACAAAGAATTAGTTTTAAAAGCAATTGAGGCTATGAAAAATTCATATTCACCTTACTCGAATTTTAAAGTAGGTGCAGCATTACTTACTGAAAGTGGTAAAGTTTATACCGGTTGTAATATTGAGAATGTTGCATTCGGACCAACTGTTTGTGCCGAGCGTGTTGCGTTCTTCAAAGCAATATCTGAAGGCGAAAAGAGTTTCTTGAAAATTGCAGTTGTCGGTGGTAAGGATGGCATAATATCCTCCGCTACTCCACCTTGCGGTGTTTGCAGACAGATAATGCGTGAATTTTGCAATGATGACTTTGAAATTTTAATTGTCAGAGAAAACGAGAATTATGACAAAGTATTGTTAAAAGATTTACTTCCCTATTCTTTTAAACCGGAGATTTTATCAAAATGAGAATGTATGATATTATTAAAAACAAGCGCGATAATAAAGAACTGACAAAAGAAGAAATCGAATTTTTCGTTAAAGGTTATTCAGATGGCAGTATTCCTGACTATCAGGCATCTGCTCTCACAATGGCAATTTTCTTTAATGGTATGACTGAAAAAGAAACTGCTACTTTAACACTTTGCATGGCTGAGTCTGGTGATACAGTTGATTTGTCTGAATTTGGAAATAAAACTGTAGATAAGCACTCTACCGGTGGAGTTGGCGACAAAACCACGCTTATTGTTGCACCCATTGTTGCCTCTTTGGGTTGCATTATTGCAAAAATGAGTGGTAGAGGTTTAGGTCACACAGGCGGTACTGTTGACAAATTAGAGTCAATTGACGGTTTCAACACTTCACTTACCAATGATGAATTTTTTGAACAAGTTAAAAATATAGGTATTGCAGTTGTTGGTCAGACCGGTAACTTAACCCCCGCTGACAAAAAACTTTATGCATTACGCGATGTTACCGCAACAGTTGACAGTATTCCGCTTATTGCTTCAAGCATTATGAGCAAAAAATTAGCCGCAGGCTCTCACACAATAGTGCTTGATGTTAAATGCGGTAGTGGTGCATTTATGAAAACACCTGAAGACGCAAAAGCGCTTGCAGAAGAGATGGTTAAAATCGGTAAAAACAACGGCAGAAATATGGCGGCCATTATTACCGATATGAATACACCTCTTGGTAAAAATATTGGTAATTCACTTGAAGTTATTGAAGCAATTGAAATTTTAAAAGGTAAAGGCGCAGAAGATTTAAAATATGTTGCCTGTGCTCTTGCTTCAGAAATTGTTTCACTTTCAAAAAACATTTCTACAAAAGAAGCAAGTAAATTAGTTGAAGACGCAATTTCAAGTAGCAAAGCTTATGAAAAACTTAAAGAATGGATTGTAGCACAGGGTGGTAATAAAGAATGGATTGAAAATCCCGATAACTTCCCGAAAGCGCAATTTAAAGAAGATATAATTGCAGAAAAAGACTGCTATATTTTTTCTATGAATGCAGAAGAAATTGGTATTTCATCTGTAATTCTGGGAGCAGGTCGTGAAAAAAAAGATGACACTATAGATATGACTGCAGGAATAATTCTTCACAAAAAAACTGGTGATAAAATAAAAAAAGGCGATATAATCGCCACACTTTACACTAATAATGAAAGCTCTTTAAAATCTGCAAAAGAAAAATTCCTTAAGGCAATTGAATTTTCGATTGAAAAACCAGACGAAATCCCACTTATTTATAGAACGGTGAGGTAAATATGAAAAGGTTTTTAGTTTTTACTCTTGTTTTTGTTTTTTTACTTAATTTTTCTGCGTGCAAGAACTCTGAAAGCTCTCAAAATCTAGAAACAACAGAAACCATAAGCAACACCAAACCTTTTTTATATACCGATTTAATCAACGATTATAAAACCATTCTCGACTTCCGTCTTTTAGATGATTTTGAAGAAAAGTATAATAATGGGACATTTCTTCCTGAAATAAGCGATGATTTAAAATCAACAATTAAACCAGGTAATACTGAACACTGGTCAAATATGTTGGTAGAACTACCGACAGCTATGGAATCATCCAACAAAGAAACTTTCAGCATTGATTATTACGGTTACATTCTGTATGACTTGAATGGTGACGGTATTGATGAATTGTTCTGGGTAAGAAAAGATTATAGCATAATCGCTATTTTTACCATTTACAACGAAAAATTAACATTGTTAGATGCTTTTTGGTCGCGTCACAGAGCCACCATAAATCAACAAGGTCTTCTTATTACGCAAAGTTCTGGTGGCGCTTTAAATACACGTAATACTATTTCACATATCGAAAACGGAGAATTAGTAGTTTATTATATGTTAGAGCGCAAAAGTGACAGAAGTCAAGGCAGATTAAATACCAGCTACACTCAATACACAAAAGAGCAAAATATGGAATTAAGCGAAACTGCATATTATGAAATTTTAAAAACTTTTACTGTTAAACCATCAAATTTTTGGTTAAGTCAAAAAATTCAATATTTGAAATAAAACTAACACCCTTTGGAAAATTCCAAAGGGTTTTTATTTTGATAATTGTTTATTTCAGTTTTCGGGGTTCATCTATAAGTCCAAGTAAATAATCAACTGAAACATTATAATGCCTTGCTAAAACAATATATTTATCAACACCCATCATTTGAACACCAGTTTCCCATTTACTTACTTGTTGCCTTGTAGTTTTTAAAATATTAGCAACATCTACCTGTGTTAAATCATTATCTTCTCTTATATCTTTTAACCGTTCATAATAATTCATTTCTAAAACCACCTTTTTCACTATTATATCACGAACCTTATAAGATGCACTTGACACGCACCCTAAAAGGTGCTAAAATCACATTATCACCTTATAAGGTGCGAAAGGAGTTTTTTCAATGAACACAATAGCAAAACTTTGGAATGGAAATCTTGAGCCTATAAGATATTCTGGTATAAACAATCAAAACATACAAGAACTTGAAGGTTTGATACTAACCAATTACAACCATGTTTTAGAAACTGCTGATATAAAAACCAAAGAACACTTCGAAAAATTCAAGGATTGTTTTGAAGAATATTTGTCGTTAGTAAGCGAACAGTCTTTTTGTGATGGATATGCGCTCGGTTCAAAACTGTTGGTAGAAGCATTAACTTCTGCTGAAATAATAACAAAAACCTAACAATCCCTAAAGGTAAAAACCTTTAGGGATTGTTATATTAAAACTCAATTTTCTCTTCAATATACTTAACTAAATCTGCAATCGGGATTCTTACTTGTTCCATTGTATCTCTGTCGCGGACAGTTACGCAGTTATCATCTTCACTCTCGAAGTCGTAAGTAATGCAGTAAGGTGTACCAATTTCATCCTGACGGCGATATCTTTTACCAATTGAACCTGCATCGTCAAATTCAACATTGAATTTCTTTGAAAGAGTACTGAATACTTCAGTTGCTTTTTCATTTAATTTCTTTGAAAGTGGAAGAACTGCACATTTGAATGGTGCAAGTGTTGGGTGAAGTCTTAAAACAACACGGGTGTCATTCTTTTCTGCGTCAACAACCTCTTCATCATAAGCCTCTGTAAGAATTGCTAAGAAGAGTCTTTCAACACCTAAAGATGGCTCGATAACATAAGGAATGTATCTTTCATTTGTTTCAGGGTCAAAGTAGTCAAGGCTCTTACCTGATGTGTTAATGTGTTGAGTTAAGTCGTAGTCAGTTCTGTCTGCAACACCCCAAAGCTCGCCCCAACCGAATGGGAATAAGTACTCAAAGTCTGTTGTTGCTTTTGAGTAGAAGCAAAGCTCCTCTTTATCGTGGTCACGAAGACGAAGGTTTTCTGCCTTGATATTTAATGAATAAAGCCAGTCACGGCAGAAGCCACGCCAGTACTCAAACCACTCAAGGTCTGTACCTGGTTTGCAGAAGAATTCGAGTTCCATTTGCTCAAATTCACGAACACGGAAAATGAAGTTACCTGGTGTGATTTCGTTACGGAATGATTTACCAATTTGAGCAACACCAAATGGTACTTTTTTTCTTGTTGTTCTCTGAATATTTGCAAAGTTTACAAAAATACCCTGTGCAGTTTCTGGTCTTAAGTAAAGTTCGTTTTTGCTATCTTCAGTAACACCCTGGAATGTTTTAAACATTAAGTTAAACTGACGGATGTCTGTAAAGTTGTGTTTGCCACAATCAGGGCAAGGAATTGCCTTTTCTTTAATATAATCCATCATTTGTTCATTTGACCAACCTGCAACAACAGTACCGTCAAAATCTTCAATAAGATTGTCTGCTCTGTGACGGGTTTTACATTCACGGCAGTCCATTAATGGGTCAGAGAAACCGCCAAGGTGACCAGATGCAACCCATGTCTGAGGATTCATAAGAATTGCACTGTCAAGACCAACGTTGTATGGGTTTTCCTGAATAAACTTTTTTCTCCACGCATTTTTAATATTGTTTTTAAGTTCAACACCTAAAGGACCGTAATCCCATGTATTTGCAAGACCGCCGTAAATTTCACTACCTGCATACACAAAACCTCTGCCCTTACAAAGAGCAACAAGTTTTTCCATAGATTTTTCTGTGTTATTCATCTTTATCTATCCTTTCAAAAAAGAATTAAATTACATTAGTAATCAGTAGAAAGTGTTTCAGTTGTTTCAACTAAATCACCAAAACCACTTTTGTACATAGCGTAATAAAGTCCGCGTTTTTCTAATAATTCCTCGTGAGTACCGCGTTCTCTTATTGTGCCATTATCTATAAACAGAATTTCGTCTGCTTTACGGATTGTAGAAAGTCTGTGAGCAACAACAAAGTTTGTTCTGCCCTTCATAACTTCATTCATACCCTTTTGCACGAGAAGTTCTGTTCTTGTATCAACAGAAGATGTCGCTTCGTCAAGTATGAGCACTGACGGATTTTTTAAGAATGCTCTTGCAATTGTAATAAGTTGCTTCTGACCGCCAGAGAGATTTTCACCATTCTCTGTAATTCTTGTGTTGTATGTGTCAGGAAGTAACTTTATAAATTCTTCTGCACCCGAAAGTCTGCACGCTTCATAAATTTCTTCGTCAGTTGCGTCAAGTTTACCGTAACGGATGTTATCCATTATAGTACCATCAAAAAGCCAGGTTTCCTGTAAAACCATACCGTAAAGTTTTCTTAAATCATCGCGTTTTACAGTTCGTATGTCTTTTCCGTCAATGGTAATTTTACCACTGTTGACATCATAGAAACGCATCAGGAGATTTACAAAAGTAGTTTTACCCGCACCGGTAGGTCCTACAAGTGCTACAAGACTGCCCTTTTTAACTGTCAAATCAAGATTTTCCATTAAAGGCTTGTCTTCCGAATAAGAGAATGAAACATTCTCAAATTTAATACTGTCATTAAATGTAAGTTCTTCACTTGTCGGTGCGTCAACTTCACTTTCTTCGTCAAAAAGTTTAAATACTCTTTCCGCAGATGCCATACATGACTGAATTGTGTTTGCAATCTGTGCGAGAGTTGACATTGGTGAAGTAAAAAGTTTTGAGTAAGTAATAAATGTAAGAATACCACCGATTGAAAACGCAGTACCCATATCATAAATTACTGTACCGCCAACTGAGAATACACCATTATTTACTATTAAATAACCGCCGATAATTGCAACTAAAATATAGCCGATATTATCCATTAAATTTATAAACGGACCTATTGTACCTGAAATAAACTGTGCTTTACTGCTTACTTCAACAAGTTCGTCATTTATATCGTTAAATTCATCTTCTGCTAATTGCTCTTGCCCGAAGATTTTTACTATTTTGTGACCTGTGTATATCTCTTCAACATGACCATTAAGCTCCCCAGTTCTGTCCCATTGTTTTTTAAAGAGTTTTCTTGAAATTGAAAGCACTTTTAAAGCAATTATCGCAGTAAATGGCACAAGTAAAACTATAAACAATGTTAAAAACCAGTTTGTAATTACCATCATAATAAACACACCGACAATTGTAATTACAGAAGATACGATTGAAATTAAATTGTGCTGAAGTGTGTTACTTATATTATCAACATCGTTCATTATTCGGCTTAAAATATCGCCTTTAGAATTACTGTCATAATATCTTAACGGTAATGACGAAAGTTTTTCGTTTATTTTTTCGCGCAACTGTCTTACAACCTTTGCGGTTACACCTGCCATTACATATTGCTGAATGAATGAAAATACTGCCATTCCGCCATAAATAAGAACAAGTGATTTTATACAAGGTAAAAGAGAGTCTGCTGAAATAAGTCCGCCGTTTAATTTAATTTCCACCTGCTCGTTAAGCAAATCAAGAGCCTGTCCTATATAATCGGGACCGAGTACGCTGAAAACTGATGAAATAACACAAGTTATAACAACTATAATAAATGCTGCCTTTTGTTCCCAGATATACCCCGCAAGGCGTTTTGCACTTGTTTTGAAAGACTCTGCCTTCTCTTCGCCTTTACGGACTTCACGATATGAAGCATAACGCATTTTTCGTGTAGAACGTCTTCTTTCAAGGCGCTCCAATCTCTTTTCGTCTAAAACAGGAGTTTCTTTTTTCATTCGCCACTCACCCCCGTTTTCTCAAGTTGTGAGTCTGCCATTTCTTTATAAACTTCACAATTTTCTAAAAGTTCTTTGTGAGTACCCTGACCTACAATTTTACCATTTTCAAGAACAATAATATTGTCAGCATCTATTATAGTACCAACCCTTTGAGCAACAATAATTATTGCAGAACCAGTAAGAACTGTTTTTAATTGTGCTCTTAATTTACTGTCTGTAATAAAATCTAAAGCAGAAAAACTGTCATCAAACATATAGAATTTTGCTTTTTTTACAATTGCTCTTGCAATACAAAGTCTTTGCCTCTGACCACCAGAAAGGTTAGTACCATTCTGTGAAACCATACTTTCTAATTTTTGTGGTAAATTTTCTACAAAATCGCGGGATTGTGCTATTTCTAATGCTTCCCACAATTCTTCATCGGTAGCATCCTCGTTACCATATCTTAAATTATCTGCAACAGTACCACTAAATAAAAATGCCTGTTGCGGAATGTAACCCAATTTTTCATAAATTGATGCAAAATCCATTTCTCTGACATCGACACCATCAATTAACACTGCACCATCTGTAACATCATAAAAACGAGGAATTAAGTTAAGCACTGTACTTTTACCACTACCTGTACTACCGATAATTGCAGTAGTTTTACCTTTTTCGGCAACGAAACTTACATTATTAAGCGCTCTTTTTAAATTGCCGTCTTCATCTTTATAATCAAAAACAACATTCTTAAATTCAATTGCACCATCATTTTCTTCGTGTGATGTTTTTTCTCTTACTGTCATTTTTAATTCGTGGTCTAAAATCTCGTTAATTCTGTTTGCAGAAATTTTACCGCGAGGAATCATAACAAACATAGCAGCAACAGACGCTAAAGCAGCAACTATAAATACAAGATAAATTATAAAACCTTGTAAATCACCTATTGTGTTTGCAATTTCCTGTGGGTCTGTCAATTCATTTACCTGTTTATAACCAACTACAATAAGTACTGCTATAATCATAAATATAAGAAGTGTTGCAACAGGAATAAGTCCTGCAAAAATTCTTGAAACCTTTAAGTTAAGACTTGTTAAATTATCATTCGCTTTTTTAAAGCGTCTTTTTTCATACTCTGTTCTGTTAAATGCCCTTATAACTCTTACACCATTGAGTTTTTCGCGTGTTACAAGGTTAAGTTCATCTACGCCCTTCTGAATCTTTTTAAAGAAAGGAACAACTGTTTTTGCAATTACAAGTGCAATTACTGCAATAACAGGGCAAACGATTAAAAGCACCTTTGAAAGACCGGGGTCCATAATAATTGCCATTACAGTACCACCAATTAACATAATCGGTACAGAAATTATACTTCTTAAAAGCGCTATTAATAATTCGCCTATTTGTCTTATATCGTTTGTTGTTCTTGTAATAAGTGACGGAATACCAATTTCGTCAATATCGCCTTGTGAGAATGTCTGTATTTTAGAAAATACCATTCTTCTTAAATCGCCTGTAAAAAGGGCAGAAACTTTACTTGAACAGAAACTATTTGCAATTGAAATAAACATTGCTATTGTACAGAGAATTATCATAACAATGCCAATTTTTTTTATGTAGTCTAAGTTACCCTCTGAAATACCATTGTTTATAAGCATTGACATCATAAGCGGAAAGCCTAATGTCATAACATTACTTATAGCCGCAAGAATTACTGTAAAGATTGCAAATCTTTTATGAGGTTTTAAATATTTAAAAAGTTTCATCATAAAAAACTCACATCCTTTCATAAATTCTTAAAATCTCATAGATATACATTGTATATTATACCACAAGTACACACTCTATATCAACAGTTTTTGCCAATAAAAATAACTGCTACAAGAAAAACTTGCAGCAGTTTTAATCTTTATTTTGACCAGATTGCATAAAGAGTTACATTTTCATCAAGTGTAATTCTGTCACCTGATTTAAATTGTGCATCTTCAGCATCTTTATACTGAGACCATCCAAGGAATTTTGCACCCTTTAATGTTGGCTTTGCTTCACTGATTACAATATTTGTACCACATTCACCCATCTGCTCATTTGGTGTGTTCAAACCACCATTTGCGTCATAAGTAACTGTACATTTTTCTGTTTCATCATATTCAACAATAAAGCCTGTTATGGTCTTTGTTTCAAAAATACCTGCAACAGACCATTTTGCAGTACCATCGTTAAGCATTACCATATAGTTTTCTTTACCGCTGTTGAACTTTACTTTGCTCTGAAAGTTACTGTAATCTGTTGAAGTAACCTCACGCTTTGTACCACTTACACCTAAATAATACTGTGCGCTTTGTTTAAGAAGAAGTGAAAGAAGCTGATTTTCAGAGCTTGTTTCAATTTCTGCTAACTTACCACCTTTTGCCTTTGCAAATGCAGTAGCCTGTTCATAGGTTAAAGAACTATCGTAAATTTCATATCTGCTACCACCGAAAGAAGCAGTATTAGCAGGAATCATTTTGTCAATCTGAATTTCACATATAAAACCAGTCTGACGCTTATCACTTACAGTTTCCTGCCATGTACCATCAGCATTTAAAATAACTGCAGTAAAGTTAGCTTTTGGAGAACCAGTTAAATTAGTGTAATCATATTCTTCGCCACTGTTCCAGAGATAAGTGCCGTTTTCTTCGTCTGATAAACCTATATAATATTTGTCATAAGAACCATTTTCAATAATTTCGTTAACTATTTCTTGCTCTTCTTCGCTTGTAATTGCTACAAGGTGACCACCCATAAGGTTACAAACAGACTCTGCTTGACTATATGTGAGTGACATATCAAAGAGGGCATAAATACTATTTTCTGTTGTTTTAATAGCATCTGCTCTGCTTATATCTGAAACATTTACAGAACGGTCCTGATAGTTAGGACGGGCAATATAATTGATTCGAGCGTGGTTATGAGCTGAATAACCTGTTGACACAGGGTAAGTAATAGCTCTTACCGCATCTGACATATTACCTTCAACCGTATAAATATATTGGTCATCTACATCTACAATAAGACCAACATGATCAATACAACCGTAACTTCCCGAACAAGTGCAGCTAAAAAGCAAGTCACCTGCTTCAACTGGCTTTGTACCGAATTTAAAGCAATCGGCACCAACTGATGGGAATGTTGAAGAATAGGCACTGCCTACACCTGATAATTTTGGGAAAACAGATGATGGTACACCTGCAACATAAGCACACCACGAAACGAAAACATTACACCAATAGCTTTGTTTACCGTACCATCTGCCATATTCTGTATAATTGTTACCACTTTCGTGATAACCAACCTGTGTTTTTGCTATATTACAAATATCTGTTACCTGGTCACCAGTGAGTTCAACCTCACAAAGTGCCTTGTAGTAGCTGCTGCTCATATAAGATGAGGAGGCGCTGTATTCAACATTTTTAGCAGCCGCGTTTACGCTGAACATAGGAACTACTGCAAGAACTACAGTAAGAGCTACCGCTATGGCGCTTTTAATTCTGCTTTTAATCATAGAATAATTTTGCCTTTCATAATTTTGAGTATTTGCTTTACTAATATTTATTTCAATTTTATTTCGAATTATTACAAATTTGTAACAATTACAACGAACAGTTGACATTGTAACATATAAAAAGGTCTTTTACAATGCACAAGTTGCACTATAAAAGACCTTTGTTTTGTTATACTTTGCATAAAACTATACAAAAAATTAAGAAATTGACACAATTTTCGTTACATTTTGAAATTTTTACTGTTATAAACTTCTGTAAGAATCAGTTTTCATAAAATAAAGTTACTTTTTGTCAGTTTATAATTTTTTCACCATCGAAAACTATTACACCCGCACCGCCGCCAGTTGCATTACCATCACAAAGCCATTTTTTATATGCTTTCTTCAAAGATGTGTCTTCAGGCAGCTCACTTACAGGTGCTTTTTCATATTTACCGAATATTCGCCACAAATCTTCGTTTGTTTCACTTATATATCCATCATAAATATAAAAGTCATTCATAAACTTTAAAATGTTTGAATTCTCTGGTAAAAAATCATAATGCTTTTTATAAAGCAACCACGAGTGACAAACAAAAACTATTTTTCCATTTTTTACATAGGGGGTATCTTTAAAAAAATCATACGCTTTTTTATAAGACTCCATTCTCACATCATCTGTAAGCGGTATACCTGATGACGGAATATGTAACGACAATACTTTTGCACCTTTTTTGATTTTTTCCCCACTTGGCGTTACTATTTCCCGGTCAGTGTCAGTAAAATCATACTGAAAACGCCCTAAAGCAAAACGCTCTAAACGGTAAAATCTTTGAAACCAATGTGGCACGAATGTACCGAAGTAACCCTTACAATCTATACATTCTATAAGTTTGTATTTTAAATCTTTGATTGTATCGTAAAAAATCTCTTCAGAAATCCCTTGTTTTAAATACCTTTTATAAAGAGTTTCTGCAGACAATAATAAAAAGACAAAATGCAAAGTATTCTCATTAACTGAATACCTTTTAGCAAGATGTGTAAGTTTTTCTAAAAATCGTCTTATATCGTGCGCTTTAGGAAACATAAAACGCATAATAAGCTTATCTACTTCTCTCCCGAACTGCAAATCCTCGTCAAGCCTTTTTACAAGACTTGAAAATTCTTCTTTCGCATCTTCGGGAATTTCAATTTTTTCTACAAGTTCTTTGTAAAATTCTGAATAATGCATTATTGAACACCATACTTTTTCTTTTTGCGTTCAGTTCTTCTTTTAATTGCTTCTTTTTCTGCTTTTTCTTTTGCTCTCTTTTTCTTTTCAGCCGCTCTTTGTCTTAACATTAAGTTAATTCTGAAAAGCACGATTGTACCACCAACAACCTGAACAACATCGCATTTTGTTGCTTCTGAGATTTTAGAAGCGATTTCTTTTGGTGTTTCAGGTGATGTTTCAAGATGTACTTTTACTTTAAAAAGCTCTCGGGTATTAAAAGTATCTTCTATCTGTGCTATTACAGACTCTGTAACTCCCTCTTTACCAATTTGAAAAATCGGGTCTAATCCATTTGCTTCTGCTCGTAACTGAGCTCGCTGTTTACTATTCAACATAATATTAACTCCGTTATTTTAATTCGGAATGCGGAATGCGGAATGCGTAATGCGTAATTATCGGAACTGCGTTAGCATTATAGTAATCAAACGCGTAAGCTTTTCCTTAATTCTACATTCTGCAATCTGCATTCTGCATTTTTAAAGTGACCATTTTGCACCATCTGGTGTATCAAGAATTTTAACCCCTTTAGCAGTTAATTCGTCACGAATCCTGTCTGCTTCTGCCCAGTTTTTATTTTTCTTGGCATCTGCTCTGAGAGCTAATTGCTCCTCAACATATTTACTGAATTCATCATCCACTGCAGGTACAGTAGCCTCTTCTTTTTTGCTTTCTTTTAATTTCTTTGCTTCATCTAAAAGACTTAAAGATAACACTCTGTCAAAATCATTAAGCAAGAAAAGCTTTGTTTTATCATTTGTTTTAGCCTTTAAAACATCATAAAGTACAGTAATACCCAAAGAAGTATTTATATCGTTATCAAGTGCCGCTTTAAATTTCTCTGTTAATTCTTTCACTGCATTTTCGTCAATTGCTTCTGCTTCATCATCTTTTAAAGCAGCAATTTTTGAAAGAAGCTTGTTAAATGCACCCTGAGCATTGTCAAGATTTTCGTAACTGAATACAAGAGATTTTCTATAGTGCGACTGAAGACAGAAAAATCTATATGCTAAAGGATTGTAGCCTTTTTCTTCAAGTAATGAAACAGTTAAAAATTCACCTGTTGACTTACTCATTTTACCGCTATTTGTGTTAAGGTGAAGAACATGGAACCAGTAGTTACACCATTTATGACCAATATATGCTTCACTTTGTGCAATTTCATTTGTGTGATGTGGGAATGCATTATCAATACCACCGCAGTGAATATCAAGATATTCGCCTAAATGCTTTAAGCTTATAGCAGAACACTCAATATGCCAACCAGGGTAACCAACACCCCATGGTGAGTCCCATTTTAAAGCCTGTTCTTCAAACTTTGATTTTGTAAACCATAAAACAAAGTCATTTTTATTTCTTTTATTGTTATCTTCTTCAACACCATCACGAACACCAACCATAAGCTCTTCGCTATCGTGCTTATTGAAAACATAATATTCGTCTAATTTTGATGTATCGAAATAAACATTACCACCAGCAAAATAAGCAAAATCTTTTTCTAAAAGACCTTGCACCATTGCAATGAATTCTTCAATACAATTTGTTGCAGGTTCAACTACATCAGGTTTTTTAATATTGAGTTTTTCACAGTCTTTAAAGAATGCATCTGTATAAAATCTTGCTATATCCATAACAGTTTTATTTTCTCTTTTTGCACCCTTGACCATTTTATCTTCACCTGTATCTGCATCAGATGAAAGATGACCAACATCAGTAATATTCATTACGCGTTTTACATCGTAACCTGAAAAGCGGAGATACTTTTCTAAAATATCCTCCATAATATAACTGCGAAGATTACCTATATGAGCAAAGTGATAAACAGTCGGACCACAAGTGTACATATTAACCTTGCCTGGTTCGTTTGTTTTAAAATCTTCTTTTTTATGTGAAAGTGAATTATAAAGTTGCATTTTACCCTCCGAGGTATATAAATTTATTTAGAGAAATCTATAATTTTAATGGATTGTTTAACATAAATTACACCCGAAATTACGCAAAGAATTGCGGTTATCCATAAAAGTGCGTTTGAAACAATTGTCAACGGGAAGCTTTCAGGTAAAACACCTATATCATAAAGCTCTGCCATTATCATAATTAAAATTGAGAAAACCATTTGTGAAACAGTTTTTAATTTACCATAGAAATTAGCAGGAATAACAACGCCTTGTGCAGTTGCAACAAGTCTGAATGAAGTAATAGTAAACTCTCTTAATAATACTATCATAATAATCCAGATGTTACAAAGACCGAACTGCATAAAAGCAAGTAATGCCGCAGTTGTAAGAATTTTATCGGCAACAGGGTCAGCAAGTTGACCAAACACTGTTACAATATTATTTTTTCTTGCAATTTTACCATCAAGAAAATCTGTTATTGCACCAATTGCAAAAACTACTAAACCTATTAAATAGTGATGTGGTATAGGTGCTAAAAATAGTGCGAGAAATATCGGTGTAAGAATAATTCTTACTATTGTCAATTGATTTGGCACATTCATTTTCATACCGCTTCTCCTATAAGTGAATATTCATCTTTATCGAAAATTTCAACAGGAACAATTTCACCAACTTCAATTTCATAACCTGAAGTAAATACAATATTATTATCTATTTCAGGTGCATCCATATAAGTTCTGCCATAGTAACTGTCTGTATAAGAATCATACCCATCAACAATTACATCATATGTTTTACCCATATATGAGTCTTGCTTTTCGTCGTTGATTCTGTATTGTTGTTCCATTATTATATCTGCTCTGTTTAAAGCATCTTCTTTTTCAATCTGTTCAGGGAAATCGTAAGCAGGTGTATTTTCTTCTCTTGAATAACTGAAGCAACCAACTCTGTCTAATTTCATTTCATTAACAAATTCTGAAAGAGACGTAAAATCTTCTTCTGATTCACCCGGGAAACCTGTTATAAATGTTGTTCTTATTACAACATCTTCTATTTTTTCTCTTAATTTATTTATCAACGCAGTGAGTGACTCCCTGTCGCCCGGTCTGTTCATTGATTTTAAAATTTTGCCGCTTACATGTTGCATTGGCATATCAATGTAATGACATACTTTTTCGTTTCTGTTAATTGCGTCAATTAATTCATCTGTAATTCTTTCAGGGTAACAGTAAAGAAGTCTTATCCACTGTAAATTTTCGAGCTTGTTAAGTTCATCTAAAAGTTCAGGTAACTTTAATTCGCCATATAAATCCTCACCATAACGGGTTGTATCCTGTGCTACTAAAATTAACTCTTTAACACCTTTTTCTGCGAGTGCTTTTGCTTCGTCTAAAACATCTTCGATTTTACGACTTCTGAATTTACCACGAATAGACGGAATTGCACAATATGAGCAACAGTTTGAGCAACCGTCTGCTATTCTTAAATATGCGTAATATTCAGGTGTTGTCAAAATTCGTCCACCCTCAAGTGGCATTTTTTCTTTATCTGGGAAAGACGAATATTGCTCACCCTCTAAAACCTTATCACAAGCTTCGACAATATCATCATTAGCACCAAGACCTATTACTGCATCAACTTCAGGAATTTCAGAAAAAACCTCTTCCATATAACGCTGAGCAAGACAGCCTGTTACAACAACACCTTTTAAGTCACTGTCATCTTTATAATCAATCATTTCTAAAATACTGTCGATTGATTCTCTTTTAGAGTCTTCTATAAATGCACAGGTATTAACAATAACTACATCTGCTTTACCTGCTTCATCAACTAACACATAACCAGCATCAACCAGTTTTTTAAGCATAATTTCTGCATCTACCTGATTTTTAGGACAACCAAGACTTATCATTCCGACTTTTTTTGCCATTGTAACACCTCATATTATTAGAAATCGTCATCACTTATTATATTAATTTCGAATTCCATAAATGCCGATTTAATATCATTCCACGAATAACCCATTCGCTGAAGTTTTGCAACAAAACGCTTTTTTGTTTTTTCATCTTTAAAACCATTAGTGAATTTTGTGCTTAACATTTCTATAATACGCGTAATTGGTTCGTTGTCAAGAGTTTTCGTGACATTTTCTATAATTTCTCTGTCTATTCCCTTTAATTTTAACTCCATAGAGATGCGTTTTATATCATATTTTTTTGTTTCATAAAGATACTTCAAGTAAATTCTTGCATATTCTTCATCGTTAAGATAACCGAAATATAAAAGTTTTTCTATTGCTCTTTCTGACGCAGAATCGCCATATTTAAGTTTTAATTTCTGATATAATTCTTTTTTTGAATAAGACCGCCTGGATAACAAATCAAGACCTTTCTCATAAGCAAGGCGAAAGCCTGCCTCCTCTTTCAAGGAAGCAAGCTCTTCTTCTGTAATTGTTTCGCCATCCTTAAAGCCATTACGATGCCAATAGTCATCATAAACAGTAAGGACATATTCGTTATCTATATAAACATGTATTTTATTACCATTACCGGCTTTGGATTTTATAATCATTTTTAATCATCCACTGCAATATCAATTTTTGCTCTTGCTTTATCTTTAGTTACAGGTTCGCTAGATGGCACTGGTGCTGCTGCACGGGCAACAGGATTTTTAGCAGACATAATTTCCTTTAACTTTTCGCGTACCTGTGCTTCAATGTTTGCTGAAAATTCAGGATTAGAACGGATATACTCCTTAACATTATCTCTACCCTGACCAAGTCTTTCCTCACCGTAGTAGAACCATGCACCACTTTTTCTGATAATTTCCATTTTTACTGCTAAATCAAGAATTTCGCCATCTTTAGAAATACCCTGACCATACATAATGTCAAATTCTGCTTCTTTGAATGGTGGTGAAACTTTATTTTTAACAATCTTAGCCCTTGTGCGTGAACCAATAAACTCGTTACCTGCACCTTTTAACTGCTCAACTTTTCTTACATCTATACGGATAGATGAATAGAATTTAAGAGCTCTACCACCGGTTGTTACTTCTGGGTTACCATACATAACACCAACCTTTTCACGAAGCTGGTTAATGAAAATGATAACTGTATTACTTTTTGCAACTGCACCTGTTAATTTTCTTAAAGCCTGTGACATAAGACGAGCGTGAAGACCAACATGAGAGTCACCCATTTCACCCTCAATTTCTGCTTTTGGAACGAGAGCCGCAACCGAGTCAACAACGATAACATCAAGTGCGCCTGAACGAGCAAGGTGCTCTGTAATTTCCAATGCCTGCTCACCATCATCAGGTTGAGAAACAAGAAGTGAATCAATATCTACACCAAGTGCCGCAGCATACACAGGGTCGAGTGCGTGTTCTGCATCAATAAATGCAGCGTCACCACCTAATTTTTGTGCTTCTGCAACAACATGAAGTGCAAGGGTTGTTTTACCTGAACTTTCAGGACCATATATTTCAATAATTCTACCTCTTGGAAGTCCACCTATACCAGTTGCAACATCAAGAGAAATTGAGCCAGTTGAAATTGCTTCAACCGCCATAGATGCGTTTTCGCCTAAACGCATAATTGCACCTTTACCAAAACTTTTTTCAATCTGGCCTAACGCCATCTCGAGTGCTTTGCTTTTGCTATCATTTTTTTCTGCCATTACAGTATCTCCTTATAAATAAGTATATATTTCTCGCGTTTTGTTCGTACAAATGTTCGCTCAATGATGTCATTATAAACGATATTTTCTAAAAAATCAAGCAATTTTAGAAAAATATTTAAGAAAAAATTATATTTTCTTGTGCTAAAATGCAAAATTTATCAAAAACAATAAAAAAACTCTTGCATTCCTACAATAAAGATGGTATTATACTTGCGTTGCTCTATCACTAGAGTTAAAAACCTAAAATTTTAGAAGGAGGTGCAGCTCAATGGCAAAATGCGAATTTTGTGGTAAAGATGTTGCTTTCGGTATTAAGGTTTCTCACTCACACAGACGTTCAAACAGAACATGGAAACCAAATGTTAAAAGAGTTAAAGCAGTTGTTAATGGTTCTCCACGCAGAGTATATGCTTGCACACGCTGCTTGCGCTCCGGTAAGGTTACACGCGCTGTTTAATTCTTACTGTTAACTAAAAAAGCAATAAAGTATCGCCACGAAGCTTTTGTTTCGTGGCTTTGCTTTTTTCTTTACAGATTGCAAACCATACTATATATTTACAATAAATTGTAAATTTTAAATTTATACAAACATTACTATTGAAATTCATCTGTTTTTAAAGTATAATTAAGATGTATGTATCACCAGTTATACTTTGAAAGGATATATTATGAAAAGATTAAAGATTTTTTCTTTTGTTCTTGTTTTTTCTCTTGCATTTATAAATATAATAATTCCAACCTCACCAAAAGCAGAAGCAGTATCACAAACTGCTTACACAAGTTCTGCTCCTGAAGTTGGAACTAAAGCTGATTTTAAATACAGAGTTCAAAATGAAAGAATTTATATAACTGAATATATCGGAACAAAAACAAAACTCATCATTCCTGAAACAATTGATGGAAAACCTGTATTTGCAATTGTTGCTAATTCATTTACTGGTTCCGATTTAACTTACTTAAAGCTTCCGAAATCACTTTCATTACTCGGTAGCAACTCATTTAATGAATGTGATTCACTCACACAGATTGATGTTGATGAAGCAAACACCAAATTCTGCTCGATAGATGGTGTTGTTTACTCTGAAGATAAAACCGTTTTAAGAGCATTCCCTGCCGGCAGAAGTGGTAGTTTTATGATCCCTGATGGTGTCACAACAATTTACAACTATGCTTTTTACCGTTGTTATCAATTAGAGAATGTCAATATGTACAATTCCGTTACATCTATTGGTGAAAGAGCATTTTCATTTTGCTGGAATTTAAAAAGCATCCGTCTTAGTGAAAATCTTAAAGAAATCAAGCCTTTTGCTTTTTCTCATTGTAACGACCTTACCGAAATTCACTTGCCTAAATCTATTACCTCAATTGGTAGTGATGCATTTTTAGGCAGAGTAAATTCAAATGACAGTTCTAAAGAATATTATTTTGTAGATGGTATTTACTGTGTAAAAGGTTCGTATGCTGCAAAATTCATAAAATCACTCGGTCTTGATTATATAAACGAAGGCACACTTCTTACAGATGTCGCTGCTGGTATTACTGTTACAGATTTAAAAAATGTTCTTCCAGATGGTTCTTCAATAAAAGTTGAAAAGAGACTTTTAAGTTCAATTCCCGATGATTTCAGCAATGTAAAATATACTGATGCTTATGTTTTTGATATTTATGTTTCTGCTTCAAACGGAAGCATTTCTGTTCCACAAGGTGAATTTAAAATAAACTTTGATGGTATAACAGAAAACCTCATTCCTACTTCTACAAAGCTTTACTCTTACAGAGTTGGTGACACAGAGCCAATTTTATTTTCACTTACACAAAACTCTGTAAGTTGCGAAACAGATGCTTTAGGAACATTTATTGTTCTTACTTCAAATGATTTTTCATTAAAAGGTGACGCAGATGGTGATGGTAAAATCACCCTTACCGATGCAAGAATTACCCTTATTGCTTCAGCAGGTATTATAAAACTTACTGATGCACAGAAAAGTGCTTGTGATGTTGTAACAACAGGTGCTGACAACAATGTAATTACTACTGCAGATGCAAGAAGAATTCTTCGTACTGCAGCTGGATTAAGATAAAAAATGAGGAGGACTATATAAATGATAGGTCTTGGTAAATGGCAAGCAGAAATCAACAATATAATTTTTAAAGGCTCTGCAGTTTTTACAATCGCGGATGAAAATGGTGAGTACAAAATCAACCTTGAGCTTCCTGGTGAGGATTTAGGCATTTCTGACATTGAAATAAAGAATGTTCAGGAAGATGGCGATACTTTAACAGCTGAAGCAACAGTAGATATTATCCCTGGCGGTAAAGCTTGTGAAGTTTCACTTACATTCACAGACGATATTTGTAACGGTTTCTTGAAAGTTCCATTCATTGGCAAAATCAAAATTAAAGATGCTAAAAAAATTGGTTAACTAAAAATCAATTTTCCCACAAACAGTTTTTCTGTTTGTGGGATTTTTTTGCAACAGATACTTGCTTTACTCTTTCTGAAAGTAATGTTATAGTAAAATCACAGAATGGATGTGACATAATGGCAAGCATAAGTAAAAATATAAAAAGACTTCGTAAAGAAAACAATTTAACGCAAGATACTCTTGCAGAAAAGCTTTTTGTAACAAGGCAGACTGTATCTTACTGGGAAACAGGAAGAAGTCAACCTGCTCTCGATATGTTAGGTGACTTAGCAATAGCACTTAATTGCAGTCCTCTTGATATTATTGGTACAAAAAAACAAAAAATGACGCCAGAACATTTTGTTGCGCTTGTTTTCCAGAACGAAGAATTATTTTACCAGATGACAAACGATATTTTACACTCCCCATATCTTTGTGAGATTGCCATTAAAAACACCATTCTTGAAGCATTCAGAAAAATGGATGGATTGAGCGCTGATTCGTTCATTGAGCAGTTTACCGGTATGCTTAAAACTGAATGTGAAAAATTAAAAGAACAAGGGAACAGGAGTGAAAACAATGATAAATAATAAAAATAATATTCCTGACGGTTTTCACAATGCCGTTCTGGATGCCTTTCAGGAGATTGATTCTATGAACAATAATAAACCAATAACCAATAAAACACGTTTGCTAAAAGTAGTGTCTGTTGTAGCGGTTTCTGGTATTCTTTTAAGTGTATCTGCTTTTGCATATACAGAAATAAGCAATTGGCTAGAAAAAACAGGCAAGTACTCTGCGACAGTAAACAATTCAGAGCTTGAGTACAACGGAGCACGAGCACCTGAATATGCAAAATTTGAGTTAGGATATTTACCTGATGAATTTACTGAATTTGAGCCACCATATAAATATCACTACAATGGCGAAGCAGGACTTTCATTAAATATGTTCAGAATGGGGTCAGAACGCAAAAACGAATATAAAAATGTTATAAGCACAGAAAAAACTACTTTTGGTGAAAATGAAGCGGAAATTCTTACTTTGAACGAGAATGAAATGAGTCTTGCACTTATTTATTTTGAAAAAGAGGGTGTAGTAGTTGAATGTTATTTTAACAACCATATTCCAAAAGAGGAGCTTAATAAAATTTTAAGCAACTTAAAGGTTGTTGAAGCAACAGCAGACGATGCATTCACTTATGATTACGAAAGTGTTCCTCATTCAGAGTTTTTTGTGCCTGATGCACCAAAAACCGAAAAAATTATAAATCTTGGTGAAATTTGCGAAAATGGCTGGGACTTTGAAACAGATGCTTATTACAACATTAAAGTTGCAAAAGCAGAAGTTCTTGATAATGTAAACGGAATTGATAAAGGCGATATTCGCAGTACTGATGAGTTGTCTGAAATAACAAATAAAGATGGCTCTTTAAAAGCTTATAACCGTGAAGAAATTCTTTATGGTGATGGTGTAAACACAATAGATACAATTCAAGATGTTAAATTCGTAGAAAGAAAGCTTGTTGCAGTAACTATTGAAACAACAAACATAAATAATACCAACGGTTCTTTATCCTGCTCGACTTATAATTTAGTTACAAAAAAAGATACCCTTGCAACAGAAGCTTTTGCAGTTGCTTCAGAAAACGACACAGACTCAAGATTTTATTTTGTTTCGGTTGATGCAAACTCTGAAAAACAAATAACTGTTTACTTCCTTGTAGATGACGATGTTGATTTTAATAACCTCTATTTACAGGTAAATAATATTTACACACAAAATAAACGCGACACATATTCATTATTGGAGCTCGGTTTATAAACACAAAATACAAAACGGTTGTAAAAAACAATTTGTTTTTTACAACCGTTTTTATTACGGGTTAAGAGGCAACATATTCGCAAAAATTATACCACTTTTAAAATTATTTAAGCAATCCATCCATAAATAGTGTCAAAAATTGATAAACTTCCTAAAAGTCTTACAAGTGTATCAGGAATGATACTTGCTAATTGCCAAAGGTCTGTGTAACTGCCACCATTTGACTGTGAAACACCATCATATTCAAGCATAAACGCCTGAGTATAAACAATACCACCTTCACCAAATATTTCTGCTCTTACATAGTTACCAAACTGATTTTTATAATCGTCAAGATCAATGCTGTTACCTGTTGCAATAGTTACACCGTTTGCAATCCAACGAATATTTTTAGCACCTGCAGTAACAAGTGTGATTGAATCGCTCTCCTGGTCAACAACTACTGCTGTAACCTTTGGTGCTTCAACATCCTTTGGTGCTTCGTATTTACCTTTAGGGTCTTCTGCCTGAATTGCCTGAAGTTTTTCACCGAGTGCAACTGCAGTAGGGTCTAAACTTTCAACCAAATAATTTGCAATCTCTGTAATTTCTTCAGGGTTACCTAAATTTTTACTACAAGCAAAGAAAGCACCGCTTTCAAGACTCTTTCTGAAATTATCTTCAGTAAGAGATGGCATTAACATTTCTGTGTAACCTGTATAAACTGCATCAGTTGAGTGAGCGTCAGATGTAGCAATAGCTAAAACATTTCTACCTGTAGGGGTAACTTTTTGAAGAAGTATATCCCAGAGTTTTCTGTCGTAACGGGTTCTTGAATCACCCTTACTGTTTATATCAATACCAATGCAAGAATCATATTTTGTAAGAAGTCCTGCAAATTTATCAATGTAATATTTATACATTGTATCGCTATAATCATAAGCATCTGCAGTTTCATCTTCATCACGAGCACCTGTATATTCACCAGGATGGTTAATAACTGAAAGTCCACCCATTTCGTGAACTGTTTTAATTGGTGTTTCGTAGTCACTTGTACCACCAAGTAAACCGTGACCATAATCTACAAACCAAGTGTTTACATGGGCATTGTTGAGTGAGCTTGGGTTCTGCTCAATACCGCAAGGAACTCTTAACATATTATGAAGTTTAACACCTGATGTAGTCTGTTGAGCATAATATGAACCTTTTCTTGTAACTTCAACTGTATAAGTATTACCATTTGCTGCTTCGCCACCTGTTGAGTCAAGAGGAACAATATCACCTGCTCTGCCTTTAAATAAATCAATAAAAATTTCCATAGCAGGAATAACTGACTGACGAGTCCAACCATAGTCGACAACACCGTGGTCTGTAACTGCAACAACATCAAAACCATATTCGTACTGTTGCTCTAACATATCTTTCAAGGTATTAGTACCATCACTTGCAGTTGTGTGGTTATGAAGGTCTGCTTTATATTGTTTATAAGTAAGCCAGTTCACATCTTCATAAGGGTCAATAATTGTGTAATCTACCCCTGTGTCAGTATCCCCTGCAAAAGCAAGAGTTGAGTAGCTGACCATTAACATACACACTGCCAAAGTTAAAGCAATTATCTTTTTTGCCTTTTTCATAAAAATGCCCCTTTTCAAAAAATTACAAAATTCTAAAGACAATAATCTTATTATAATAAAAAATTATATAACAAATTCTGTAAATTTTCAACGATAATATTGACCGAAAATAATACCATTTATATGTGCAAAAAAGCGACTATCTGTTTTTCTGATAGTCGCTTTTAGATATATTTTATTTAAAATTCATCTTTTATAGATATTTTTTCGAGTGCTTCTTCTCTTGTGATTTTACCATTGTTGCAATCAATCATAACTTTTACATCTTCATCCTTGAGTTTGTAGAAATGCCAGATAAGACCTGCAAAAATAAGACCAATTGTTGGAACCATTACAAAAATGAACCACAAGCCATTAAGTGTAAAATCTGACTGCTGAACATTTTGTGCCGCTAAATCTTTAAAGCTTTCAGCATTAACCTCTTGCCAACCAAAGAAGCCGAGCAAGAACATACCAAGTGTCCCCGCAAGTGCAGACGCCATTTTTGTAACAAATGTCTGAATAGCAAATGTAATGCCTTTTGCGTCAATACCTGTTTTAAATCTTCCATACTCTGCACAGTCAGGGGTAAACATAAATATCATAATTCCCTGAATACCTAAAGGCACTGCACGAAGTAATGTCAAGAGTATAAACACTATCATATTCTGATAACCGCAAACCCAACTGAGTGTACCGAAAATTACCGCTGCCCAGTTGCTTATAATGAAAATTTTGCGTTTACCATATTTTTCAACCAATTTAGGTACGAAAAGTGATGCAATAAATATAGGTGCACCCGCAACTGCAAGAACAAGAAGACTGAATCTTTCATCGTGGAACAAGTAATATGATGTAATAATGCTCATTGAAATCATAACATTAAATCCACTCTGGAAGAAATAACCCGCATAGTAAATGAGCAAATATTTATTTGAGAATAAGTATTTGAGCATTTTTCTTACTGTAAATTGCTCTTCATCATCAACATTTGTATAACGCTCTTTACCATTTATACAAACAGGAATCATTGTAGCAAATGCCACGACACTTACAATAGCTGCTGCAACACCAAAGCTTAAACCTACATCCTGACCGGTAACAATGGTAGGTATAATTGTTGCAATACCACTACCTACACCTGACCAGATGCTCTTATAAGAAATAATTGAAGTTCTTTCATCAAGGTTATCTGTCATAACAGTAACCATACCGTGAATTGGTACATCGCAAAGAGTGTAAACAGTGTCCCAGATAAGATAGAATATAGCAAACCAAAGAAGTTTAACTGTTTCACTCGCACCTTGCGGAATCATATATAAAAGTGCTGTTGCAAGTGGAATTATAGGTAACGAAATTTTAAGCCAAGGTAAAAATTTCTGTTTACTTTTGAATTTTGCTTTGTCAAAAATACAACCGAAAACGGCGTCATTTATAGCATCCCATATTTTAACTATGAGCATTACTGTACCTGATTTTACAGGGTCAACACCTTGGAACAAAAGATATGTAGTCAGAAATGATGTTATCATTGTGTAAATCATATTCTGACCCGATAAATATAAATAATAGCTTTTTCGTTCCTTGTTAGTTGTACGCCAACTACTTGGTGTATAAGTTAATTTGTTTAAAAGTTTTTTCAACTAGAACACCCCTTTTAGTTTGTTGTTTCGGTAGTTTTTCTTGCTACTACCCACGCGTTAGGCAAATATCTGCCAGTAGGCATATCTGTTGATGGTTCATTTAAAATTTCACCCTCGTAAGCAAGAACGGAAGATGAACCACCATCACAAGCGCCCGCATTTACTGCACCATATTCCTCTAAAACATCGGCACAGTCACCCATAGTAGCACCGAGAGAATAGCCAACCTGTCTTCCATCGACTACAAAAAACATTACAACACCATTTTCTGCCTGACCGATTACTGAACGAGGTTGAAGCCCCCAACCAGATGAACCCTCAATAACTTTTTCACCATTTATAATAAGTGCAGGGTGATATTGGAAAGCATCTCGCATATTATGTTCTTCCCAATCAGAAAATTCACCGACTACAAGGCGGTCGTCTTTATCAAAGCCTACTGTTATATATTTAGAAGAGTAGTACCCCCAGTATTCACCTTGTGACATACATTGTGCAGTAACTACACCGCCGACACTTGTTCCACCCGGGTCGTGAAATCCTGAGGCATTCATACCAATTACCGCATCTTCTTTCTCAAGGTAGTTACAAATAAATTCACCTCTTGAATTTTTGTAATCAGTAGCGGATATATAAACTCTTGACGGGTCATCTATTAAAACAAGTCTGCCGACATAGTTTGAGGTTTTAACCTTTAAAACAACAATACCTTGTTCAATATCATTTATTAAAACCTCGTTACCATGAGAATCAAGTTCACCTACAACAAGGTCCCTCTGACCTAAAATATCAGGTTTTTCTTCTTTATTTATATCTGTTTTACCAATATCCTTAATATCAACCTGAGCATCCATAATTTCATCTATTAAATATTTCGGAAAGAAACAGGTTGCAAGCCACTTATGTTGGTCTGTTGTCATAGCAGTTTCAATCCAGATATTACGCCATTTTGTAACAAAAGGAATATTGCCAAAAATCACTACTGCATACATTGAAATAAACAAAGCAATACAAATCACACAAACTGTAAGAACCTTGATAAGTTTATTTATCTTTGTTTCTCTCTCTTTTTCTTTTCTTTCGTTTTGTATTTTTTCAACTGTTGCAATTGTATTTCGTTGAGCAGAAGCCGAACTTTTTTGTTGTGGTCTTATATTGTTTGTAGTGCGATTGTTACTAGCAGATACACTATTTTGAGTGCTTCTTTGCTGGTACGGTCTCTCGTTTGAAGTGCTTATATTATTTGTAATAGGTCTTTGGGCATTTGCTCTGTTATTTACAATCTGTCTGTTTATATTTTGCAAAGATTCTTTATCTTCACTATAAGCATTCATCCCAAGACTCTGAACATTTCTCGCTCTTTTAGCTTCAAAAGAATTGTTCTTTAGCCTTTCTACCTGAAACTCTTCTTCATTATCAATATCTACCATAACAACACCACCTTTCAACAATTTCTATATCATTTTTTTATTTTATCACAAATCTTTTTAATTTACTATACCTAATTTGAAATTTTATAGTTTATTAAGCAATTTGTGAAATAATGTAATTCTATAATTTGAAATAATAATGGTTTGTGCAACTACACTAACAAAGAGTAACTTTTTTTGTACACCATAACTCTGCTTTTTGCATTGTAAATATATTACATAATATGGTATAATTATTCTGTTATACTGAATACAGGAGTTGAGAAAATGAATCTCAAAGAAAAAGCGACAGGGCTTATATCTAATGTAAAAGAACATTGGAAAACCCCTGCCAAAGGCAGATATATGCCTTACAAAGAAATTGCCGCTTATTCCGGCGGTGGTATTGGTGCCTATATGATTATAACTATGGGCTCTGCTTGTCTTTTAGCAACAAGCAGTACACTTCTTTCAAGCACATTGGGTGTTGACCCTATGGATATGTACATAATGTATGTTCTTGCTGTTATTGCAAACATTCCTCTTACAGGTATCCGTGCAAGTATTATCGATAACACCCGTAACAAAGCAGGTAAATATCGTCCATACATAGTAACAATGGCAATTCCAGCCGCAATAGTCTGCAACCTTTTAGTCTGGTTCCCTTATGCAAAACTTTCAGACTGGATAGGCGAAGGAATGATTTTTGGCGAAACAAAAGCCTATGTTGCAAAGTGCGCAATTATTATGTTCCTTAACTTGCTTTTGCATTTCTTCTACTACTTCTTCTACGATGCTTACGAAAACCTTATCCACGTTCTTTCACCGAATTCTTACGAACGAAGTGACGTTGCAGCTATAAAGAGCGTTGTTTATTCACTCGCACCTTCAATAGTCAATGCTGTAACACCTATAATTGCAGAGAACTTATTCCATTCAAATACAACTGATATCCGTGTTTACCGATTTATGTATCCGATTCTTGCTGTAGGTGGTTTACTGCTTTGTATGGTTGTTTATAAGCATACCGAAGAAAAAATCGTTCAGGCAAGAACACACGTTGTTCAGATTAAGTTTATTGATGCAATTAAGGCAGTTGCTAAAAACAAATATTTCTGGATTATTTCACTCGCTACATGGATTGGTTTCCTTGAAAGTGCTTACCAGAATATTATGTTCTGGCTTTACAACTATGGCGGTGCTTGTAACGGCAACGAATATGCTCTTATAACCACGCTTTACGGTAATGCTTCGCTCTGGGGTATGCTTTTAGCTCCTTTCTGTATAAGAAAATGGGGTAAAAAGAGTGTTTTAGTTGTTACTAACATCTTTAATATCGTATTTATTTTAATGATGTTACCTTTCACAAATGATATTCATAATATGACTATATGGCTTATTTTAGGTTGTCTTTATCTCAATGCATTTATGGGTTCATTTGCTCATATTCTCAATCCCGCTATTCAGGCAGATATACGCGACTATCAGCAATACAAAACAGGTGAAAGAATTGATGGAGCTTTTGCAGTTGTTACAACAATAGGTACTGTGCTTACACTTATTACTTCATCTGCTTTGCCTTGGATTTACGAAAAAAATGGCCTTACAAAAGAAAATGCTGCAATTGTTACTTCTAACAACACAGTCTTGCAGAGAGTATTAGGTGATGGCGAAACCACAGTAGGTCAGATTCTTGAGCAACAACTTGCAAATGGTCAGGATAACTACAACAACGCACTTTCCGCACTTTATGATCCAACTGTTCTTTTACCGCTTTTAAAAGTTCTTATAGTTGTTGCAGCTGTCGGTGCATTAATGAATGTTATCCCTTATATCTGGTACGACTTCAACGAAAAGAAACAAGAATCTGTTATTCGTGTGCTTAAAATCAGAGCTATGTTTGAAGACTATGGTAATGGTGTTCTTGATGACGAAAAGCTCGTTGAGGGCATTGATATTATCCGTACCTCACAAGAAATGGCTACACAAACACCTAAAGTAATAAATAAGAAAAATTGCAAGGGTAAAGAAGGCAAAAAATCACTTAAAGAAGATATTAAGTACAACAACGAAATTGAAATTGCTCAGTTTGTTTGTGATGAGCTTAATAAATTCTCTACTCCTGCTTATAAACTTGCAGTAGCAGAAAACACAAAAGTTTACTCTGCTGGTCTTAACAGTCTTTTAAGTTTAGATGAGAATGCTATTAAAGCAGAAATTGCAACTGCAAAAGCGATGTCAAAAGCAACAGAAGAAGAAAAAGAAACAAGAAAGCTTGCTGTTGAAATTGCAAAAAAGAAAATGTCATCCTTCAAAGAAATCAAAAAGCATTTTGCAAATACAGGCGACCTTGTCGCTCCTGATTTTGAAGTTCTTGAAACTTGCTTTAACAACGAAGACGAGTGTGACGATAAGCTCAAAGCACTTTATCTTGATTTACAAAAATCTAAAAAAGAAAAAGATTCTCAGAAATCAAAAGATATAAAAACAGAAATCAAAGTAATGCAAGGTAAAAAGAAAGCCTTCAAAAAAGCAACAAAAGAAGAAACTGACAGACACGCTTACTTCAATCGTGCTGCAAAAGTTTACCTTGATGCTGAAAAGCTCATTAAACAACAAGAGAATTACAGTCACCTTGACGAAATTTTCAATATGTATGATGAAGCAAAACAAAGAATTGAAGCATAAAACAAAAACGGGCGGGTTTAATCAAAGGATTAAAACCAGCCCTTATTTTTATAACTCTTATAAACAATCAATTACTTTTAAATT
>JAZRSC010000005.1:0-12720 GCA_045651285.1 Acutalibacteraceae bacterium | reverse complement strand
GTGAAGTTTAATACATGGCAATTTTTTCTGTAACAAGGCAAAACTCGCAGGAATACTGCCGTATTTCAAGCGTTTTAACGATGTTACGGGAAAAAGTGACTGAATTAAACCATATCTGGTTCGAATACACTCACTCTAAATGTATTAATAATTATTTACAATCAATCGCGTCGCAGACCCTTTAATTCCGAATTACGAATTACGCATTCCGAATTAAATTGCTCAGCAATTTTATTTATGATACTTCCCATTATTATTTATCTGAAATGCTCTGTAAATCTGTTCTAAAAGCATAACTCTCATAAGTTGATGAGGAAATGTCATTTTAGAAAATGAAAGCTTTAAATCACTTTGCTTTTTCACTCTTTCTGAAAGTCCGAAAGAACTGCCAATTATAAAAACGACATTGCTTTTACCCGAAAGTGAAATTTCGTTGAATTTACTTGCTAATTCTTCACTTGATTTTAAAGTACCCTCAACACAAAGCGGAATTATAAAAGAGTTAGCTGGAATTTTCTTGAGAATTTCATCTGCTTCTTTTTTTAGTGCTGTATTTATTTGTGTATCAGATGGGTTTTCGGGTAATTTAACGGGAGAGAGTTCAACTATATTAAGTTTGCCATAAGCAGAAATTCTTTTTGAATATTCCGTAATAGCATCTCTTAAATAACTCTCTTTTAATTTTCCTAAACAAATAACTGTTATATTCATTATTCAAGTCCTATATACCACGCAGGGTTTACTCTTGTACCATTTATTCTTACTTCAAAGTGTAAGTGAGCACCAAATGAGTAACCAGTGTTACCAACTCTGCCTATTGCCTGACCTTTTGTTACATGTTCACCAGCACTTACCATAAGTGAGTTATCAAGCATATGAGCATAAAGTGTTTCTATACCATTACCGTGGTCTATCATAACATAGTTACCATATCCACCTGTACTCCAGCCAGCCTCTGTAACAACACCTGAAGCACCTGCAACAACGAGTGAACCTGATGCATTTGCGCCTGAAATATCAATACCTTTATGGTTACCAAGACTACGCCAACCAAAAGGAGAAGTAACAACATCTAAACCTACAACAGGCCAACAGAAATAACCACTTGTTTGTGTAACTGTGTAACCGCCCATTGAAATGCTTTCTGCTCTCATACCTCTTTCGACAACCTGTGAAACAGGGGCTTTTATAGAAAGACTTGTGAGATTTTGCGACATAACCTTTTTGTCGTTTATGTAAGTAACGAGGTCAATTACGTATTCTGAACCATTCTGACCTTTTCTTCTGACTCTTGAGTCACCGATGAAAAGGGTATTTGTTTCTATATCTACTGTTTCAAATTCTACTTTGGAAATTTTAGTTTCACATTCTACATGTTGAGGTGTAAGAAGGTCAAAGCTTCTTATTGCAAGCTGGAGTCTGTCTTTTGTCCAGATGTTTTCATCACTGCTTTTGTAATAAGCATATTTATAAGTGATTTTCTCTTTGAATGAAACAGATGCTTTAGGGAATTTTGCTTTTTCGTTTTCAAGTACAGCATTTATAGCATTGTGTGCAACTAATTGGTCGCTTACTGCACAAATAAATTTATCATCAAAATAAACCTCGCATACCTTTATGTAGTCGGGAGCGATTACTCTTATTAAATTATCGCTTAATTCATCATTTGAAATTATGTTATATGGTTCGGTTTTTGTGTTTCTTAATTTTAATTCAATATCCTTGTTTGTGTTAAGTTCTTTTAAAGTTGTTTCTTTTATTTTTTCAACATCGTCAGCGTTACTTATAAAACCAATTGTCTCGCCATCAAAAATAACCTCTGTTGCAGAAGTTTTTGTGCTTATCCTGTTTGCAATAACTACAATGCTTGTTATAACAGAAATAATAAGTAAAAATACAACCGCTCTTTTTACAAATGCTTTTGCAGATTTAAAAGAGTCCTTGTTATAAATAATAAATTTAGCAAAAGTGTTTTTTATACCAAATAAAATGTATCTTTTGTAAAAGCGTATAGCACCTGTTACTAAATTTGTAACAAGTGTGCCAAGGCCTGATATTGAATTGTAAATCGGGTTATTCATAAAATCACCGTTTCTACAAAAAATCTCATTTTGCATTATAACATATTATAATAATTTTAACAAGATGAACATTTATTAAATTTGTGTAAACTATTGTTAATTTAGTTAAAATGTGTTAAAATGAGTTGGTAAATTATATATTAGAGAGATGTTTTATTGTTTTGGAAACACAAAAATATTATAGAACTTATGCGTCAGTAGATTTATCTGCTATTGAAAATAATATAAACGAGTTAAAGAAAAAACTCAAAAAAGGTGTGCTTACTCTCGCTACTGTTAAAGCAGATGCTTATGGTCACGGTGCAGTAGGTGTGGCTGTTCATATTCAAAATATGGTAGATTACTTCGGTATAGCAGAGCTTGGCGAAGCAGTTGAATTAAGAGAAGCAGGGGTAGAGAAGCCTATTCTTGTTCTTTCTTACACTTCACCATATCAATACGAAACACTTGTTGAAAATGAACTGACACAAACTATTTTTAATTATGATGATGCAGTAGCACTTTCATCTGCGGCAGTTAAACTCAATAAAATTGCAAGAGTTCATATTGCAATAGATACAGGTATGTCACGAATCGGATTTTTCTGTAACGATGAAAGTGTAGAAATTGTTAAAAGAATAAACGATTTACCGAATATTTATATAGAGGGTATTTTCAGTCACTACGCGTGTGCCGATTGCCCTGATAAATCAACAACCGAAAAACAGACAAAGCTTTTTAAAGAGTTTAATGAAAAACTTTTAAACAGAGGGATAAAAATTCCTATAAAACATATCTGTAACAGTGCGGGCTCACTCACATTAGATGAACAATTTGATATGGTGCGTTTAGGTCTTGTTATGTATGGTCTTTACCCTGACGATTGTGTGAATGACGGTACAGTAAATTTAAAACCAGCTATGAAAATTATAAGTCATGTTATACATATTAAAGAAGTGCCTGAGGGTAGTGGCGTAAGCTATGGTCACACATTTTTTTCAAAAAGACCAACTAAAATTGCTACAATATGTATCGGTTATGCCGATGGTTATTCAAGGCTCTTTTCAAATAAGGGTAGGGTGCTTATAAATGGTGAATTTGCAAATGTTATTGGCAGAGTTTGTATGGACCAGTTAATGGTAGATGTTACCGACCTTAAGAATGTAAATGTCGGTGATGAAGTAGTAATTTTAGGTCGTGACAAAGAAAATGAAATTACTGCTGAGGAACTAGCAAAAGAAACAGGCACTATAAATTATGAAATTATTTGTCAGTTCCAGAAAAGAGTGACAATAGTACAACATAAATAATTTTAAAAGGATATATATTATGAGCTATTTTGGACTTTTAAAAGAAAATATAAAAGAACATAAAGATAATTATGTTCAGGTTTTAAGGCTTTCTATTGCCGATTTAAAAAAGACTTATCACGGAGCTGCACTCGGATGGTTTTGGGCAATAGTAAAACCAGTTGTTTCAATTTTTGTTTATTGGTTCGCAATTGAAATCGGTCTTAGAAAAGGCGGGGATGTAAATGGTGTTCCGTTTGTTCTCTGGCTTATTGCGGGTATGGTTCCCTGGTTTTATATGAGTGAACTTATTACGGGCGGTACAGAGTGTATAAGAAAATACAATTATCTTGTTACTAAAATGAAGTACCCTGTAATGACAATACCGACACACACCAACATTTCAAAATTTATAGTAAATGCAATTCTCGTTGCAGTTGTTATAGTGATTTTTTGGATGTGTGGCTATCCACCAACTATTTACCTTTTACAGTTGCCGTTTTATATGTTGTTGATGTTCTTGTTCTTTAATGCGTGGGGACTTTTTGCAGGTATGGTTTCAGCAATTGGCAAAGACTTTTCAAATCTCGTAAAATCTTTTGTTACAGCAGTTTTCTGGCTTTCAGGTGTTTTATGGGATGTTGAGAAATTAGTAGAAACAAATGTGTTTGCTAAAATTTTCTTTACGATAAACCCAGTTACATATTTCTGCTACGGTTTTAGGAATTGTTTTGTTTATAATAAATGGTTTTTTGAAGACATTGAAGCCTTGTGTTGTTTCTTAGGACTTTATGTAGTTTTAGCATTCCTTTCACTCTGGGCATACAAAAAATTAAGAAAAGAAATTCCTGATGTATTATAAGAAAGGTAAACTTGAATATGGTAAACAATGTAGTAATTAGTTTTAATAAGGTTTCAAAAGTCTATAAATTATATTCAAGCAACAAGGCAAGACTTTTGGGTGTCTTTATAAAAAAAGTTCCATACAAAAAGAAAAAAGCAGTTAACGATGTGAGCTTTACAATAAATCGTGGTGAGTCAGTTGCATTGTTTGGTAAAAATGGTGCGGGTAAATCCACCATACTTAAAATGATTACTGGTGTTACTTTTCCAACTTCGGGCGATATTAAAGTTGAGGGTAGGGTAAGTGCACTTTTAGAGCTTACAAGTGGTTTTGACCAGGAATTTTCTGGTAGAGAAAATATCTACCTTAAAGGTCACATTTTAGGTCTTAAAGATAGTGAAATAAAAGCACTTGAAGATACAATTATTGAGTTTTCGGAGCTTGAAGACTACATTGACCAACCTGTAAGAACTTACTCAAGCGGTATGAAATCTCGTTTGGGATTTGCTATAAATGTTAATATAAAGCCTGAAATTCTTATTGTTGACGAAGCCTTGAGTGTGGGTGATGCTGCATTTAAAAATAAATGCAAAGAAAAAGTCAACGATATTATAAAGAATGATAATGTAACACTTCTTTTTGTTACTCATCAGACTGCAGTTGCAGAAGAATTCTGTAAACGCGGTATCGTAATGAAAGATGGTAAATTAGTCTTTGATGGCGATGTTGCAGAAGCATCAGCGAAATATGATGAACTTTATAAAAAGAAAAAGAAAAAGTAATTTGTGAAATTAGTTCGGGAGAACTTTATTTATAAAAAATAAGAGGTGGTTATCAATGAAAAAAACATTAAGTCTTATCTTGGTGCTTGTTTTTGCTTTTGGTATTTGTTTTTCTGTTCCTGTAACAGCAAATGCGGCAAAATTACCAGCACCACAGATAACATCAGTTACATCTGTTTCAAAGGGTGTAAAAATTGAGTGGGAGCAAATGGATTCGGTAGAGGGCTATATAATTTATAAACTTGTTGATGGAGAATATCAACAGGTCGCTGTTCAGGCACCTTCGAACACTATGTATATTGACCAGAAGGCAGTGAACGGTGAAACCTATACCTATGCAGTTGCTTCAATGGACAATATAGGTAACCCTAGTGGGCGTTCTGAGGTTACTTATAAATTTTGTAAGGTTACTTCTCTTTCAACACCAAAAGTTAAGGTTGAAAACACTGAAAGTGGTGTAAAAATCTCTTGGAATTCAATCGCTAATGCAGATAGTTATATAATTTACAAGAGAACATATAACACTTCAACAAAAAAGTGGAGTGGTTGGTCAAAGCTTAAAACAAATTATGTTAGTACAAGTTATGTTGATACAAAAGTAAAACTTTCTCAATATTATCGTTATACTGTTCGTGCAGTATGTGGCGATGTAATTAGTAGTTATAAATCAACATCTACCATAAAATTTAGTGTTGTACCAACAGTAAAAATTACAAATGCTTCAAATGGCATTAGTGTAAAATGGAGCAAGATACCATCAGCAACAGGTTATACTGTTTATTCTGCAACTTACAATGCAAAAACTAAAAAGTGGTCAGGTTGGACTAACAGAGGAACAACCAAATCAACAACATCTTCATGGACAGATAAAAAAGTGAAGAATGGCACAATCTACCGTTATACAGTCCGCGCAGTATACAGTGGCGGAAAAACTGGTTATAAAGCAACAAGCGGTTTAAGATTTTTAACACAACCAACGGTAAAAATAGCAAATGCTTCAAATGGTGTAAAAGTAAGTTGGAATAAAAATACATCAGCAACAGGTTACACTGTTTACAGAGCAACACTCAAAAATGGTAATTGGTCTTCTTGGAAAAATATGGGAACTACTAAAAACAATGTTTTCAGTTGGGTGGATAAAAGTGCTGTAAGTGGTGAAACTTACCGCTACACAGTAAGAACAGTAAATGGTGGTTCAAAAAGTTCTTATAAAGCAACTGAAAATTTAATGTTCTTATCTCAACCAAAAGTTACAGTTTCAACATCTGCAAATGGTGTAAAAGTTAACTGGTCTAAAAGTGCAGGAGCAATTAAATATGCAGTTTATCGTTCGGAATATGTTGATGGTGAATGGACTTCATGGTTTAAAATATCAACTACATCAAGTCTTGCTTTAACCGATGGTGATGCATTAAAAGGTGTTAAATATAAATATACAGCAAGGGCAATAAACGGTAACTTTAAAAGTACATATAAAGCAAGCTCTGCAATAAACGGTTGCGTAACATCTGGTTCACAAGGAGGCACAGTAACAACACCATCAGGTGGTTACCCAGGTACCACTACTGAAACAACAAACTCAATTTTAACCGACCCACTTGGTGCTTACCAGAAAGCTGCTAAAGATATTCACTTAAATGGTACTGCAGGTTACAACAAGATCGGTTGGCAGCAGGTTTTGAAATTTGAAGGTTTTGGTTTATTGAGCGGTGTGCTTCCGACAATCATTGCTGGTTTTATGACTGATGAATCTGAGGCTGTAGTAAAAGAAACCGCAAAAGGTTCAGAAGATGCTAAAATGTGTATGCCTATAAGTGATTGCTCAAAAAAATATGTTAAAAGCGCTACCGCAAAAAAAGCGGGGAATAATTACATAATAACAATTGTAATGAAAGATCAAACAAACCCATCTTATTCTGATTCGGATGGTCTTGTTAAAATGTCAAGAGAATTTCTTGCATATGATGATGTTCAGAAAACTGTCAAAGAAGATGCTACAGTTTCAAAGATTGTAAAGAGCCTTGATGGTCAAATCGTATATAAAGATTACACAATCACAGCTGTAATGACTGCTGATGGTAAATTCGTAAGCATTACTCACCAAGGTTTTGGTTATTTCACTGCTACTATTAATGATTCATTGAATGGCACAGGAGAAATTGAGTTTAATGCTGTATACAATGATTTTAAGTATGATGGTAACACGTCAGAACCAACAAACTCAATTTTAACCGACCCATTTGGTGCTTACCAGAAAGCTGCTAAACAAATCCACGAAAATGGCAGTGCGGGTTATACCAAAAAAGGTTGGCAGACAATAGAGGAAAGTTTTCAGTTTTCTAACAATGCACTTTCTAGTAGTCTCAGTAGTGTTTTAGAAAGTTTTTTGATACCTGAATCTGAAGCAGAAGAAAAAATAAATGCTAAGGGTTCAGACGATGCTAAAATGCGTATGCCTGCAAGCGATTGTTCAAAAGAATATGTAAAAAGCGCTACTGCAAAGAATATGGGCGATTATTATTTAATTACAATTGTTATGAAAGACCAGGTTAATCCATCTTATGATGATTCTGATGGTCTGGCAAAAATGTCAAGAGAGTTTCTTGATGTCAAAGATATAGAAGCAACTGTAAATGATGATGCTACCATTTCATCAATTATAAAGGACATTGACACAAACATAAACTACAATGATTACACAATTACCGCTAAAATGACCGCAGGTGGTAAATTTATTGAAATTACTCACTACGGTGTAGGCGATATGGATGTTGATATGAGTGCTAATGTTATTGGTAATGCCTCAGCTTCGGGTGCACTGGCATTCCACGCAAAATACTATAATTTCGTTTATTGATTAAATTTAAGAAAAATTAAAAACAACAAGTTCTATTATTTAAGTTGATTAAATGATAGAACTTGTTTATTTTTATCCTATTTCCTGTTTCCTAATTCCTTAACAAAAAACACTTGTATTTTCACACAAAACATATTATACTATATTATGTATATTTATGTAATAAATTGGGGAGTGAAAAATGGCTCGTTACGGGCTCGATTTAGAGCGTAAAAATAAATTTGATTCAAAAAGAAAAAGAACATATATAATTTTATTTCTTTGTTTTTGTCTTCTTTTGGGCACTGCGTCAACACTTCTTTTGTGGCGTTCTTTAAATTACGATTTCAACAATATTTTTGGTGATGCGTCAGAAGAAAGTACAAGACCAGTACAAAACGAACTTACAGAAGCACCAACCTATGAGGGTAGAGCAGTGTTTTTACTTGCTGTAACTTCAGACGATAAAGATGCAGTAAGATTTATAAATCTTATTTCTGTTGATTTGTTAGAGAAAACTATAAGAGTTGTTCCTGTAGATGCAAACAAAATGACTACCGATGGTTATCACACATTGTCAACTGCATTGTTAAGACAAAGCAGAGAATTCTTTTTAACAGAAGCAGAAAAAGTTCTGTTTACTGAAATTGACCGTTATGTAATTATAACTGAAACTGCTTATAAATCTATATTTAATGTATTCGGTAATGTCAATGTCTTTTTAGATGAAGAAATTGCTTACGATACAGAGGATATGTTTTTAGAGTTGAAACGCGGTAAAAACACTCTGACACCTGAAAAAGCATATAAATATATGAAATATGTTTCAACAAATTATTCAGGACTTACCGCTTCAGAAAAAAATGCAGATGTTATAGTTGCTGCTTTTTCTGAGTTTTATACATTTGAAAATAATGAAAATTCTGAAGCACTTTTTACAAAGATTATAAACTATTGTGAAACAGATATTTCAATAGTAGATTTTATAAATGTCAAAGATAAAACAGGTTCAATTATTCCAACATCAACCAAAGAAAAATTAAGGGTTTATGTTGCAGCTACCGTTACTGGTGGTGACTTGTACGCCGTGGAGGGCACGACAAATGAAAAATAAAAAAATTCGTTTAGTTGCAATCGTTGTTGCAGTAGTAATTTTAGCAGGTATTGTAACTATGAGTCTTTTGGGACTTCTTTCAAATGTTTTAAAACCTGCCGATTTTAATTATATTGATATTCCTAGTGGTGAAAGCACAGGTTATTACCGCTATGCATATGATGAATTAAATCAAAATGAGCGCAATATATATAATGTAATTTTACAGAATATTTACTCAATGCCTGAAAAAATAGAGGTTCCAGCACTTGAAGATGGCGACCTTCTTAAAATCTACGAGGCGATTTCTTACGATAACCCGGATTTATTCTGTTTAGGGCTTACAAGTACATTACAAAGGGAAGGGCAAAAAATTTATTTTGTTCCTGACTATATAATGACTTACGAAGATTATTCAATGAAGCTTTCAAACGCAAAAAATATTGCTATGACTATTGCACAACAGGCAAGTGCATATCCTACACAGTATGAACAAGAACTTTTCGTTCACGATTATATTATAAATCACTGTACTTATAGTAATGACACTTCAAACCCAAATGTTAATAATATGTATGGCTGTCTTGTAGAGGGGTACGCTTCTTGTGAGGGTTACTCAAGAGCATTTCAGTATATTTTAAGCCAACTCAATATAGATAACCGTATTGTGACTGGCGAAGCATCTGACGATGGTATTACTTTTATTGGTCATATGTGGAATTTTGTTGTAATAGATGGTAAGGGTTATTTTGTCGATGTTACCTGGGATGACCCAAGTAGCACAAATAGTGTTCTTCAACACACCTATTTTAATGTAACAACAGAACAGATTTTTTTAAGACATACTAACATAAAGCAACCAATCCCGATTTGTACTGATACTGAAAGCAATTTCTTTGTTAAAGAGGGGGCAGTGCTTACAAAAACAAATTCTGACTCTTTAAAAGATTCACTTGAAACTATTATTTTAAAATCAAAATTCCGTGGTTATTCTTCTGCAGAAATTAAGTTTGATTCCCCAGATGCACTTTCCTGGGCAATTGATGAATTCTTTAACAAAGGTGTAGTTTACAGAAGTTATGAAATTACGGGTATTTTAAGTGATGCAGAAGAGCAAAAGGTCTATTACAGTGTAAATGAGGAATTATATACTATATGTATGTATTTTTAAATAGAAAGAAGTAGTTTTATGGATAAGGAAAAAATCGAAAGAGCCGTAAGAGATATTTTAGAAGCAATCGGCGAAGACCCTGACCGTGAGGGGTTAATAGAAACTCCCAAAAGAGTTGCCAATATGTACGAAGAAATATTTAGTGGTATTTCTGAAAATCCTGAACAACATTTAAAGATTTTCAATGAACCGGGTAATGATGAGCTTGTTATCGTTCGAGATATTCCACTCTATTCTATGTGTGAACATCATCTTTTGCCATTCGTTGGTAAAGCGCATATTGCATATATACCCAATGATGGTAAAATTATAGGTATTTCTAAGCTTGCTAGAATTGTAAATACTTACGCAAGGCGCTTGCAGGTTCAGGAAAGACTTACTGCGGAGGTTGCAGATTTTATATATACAAAGCTCAATGCAAAAAGTGTTGCGGTTGTTGTTGAAGCAGAGCATCTTTGTATGACAATGCGTGGTGTTCGTGCAGCAGGTGCAAAAACAGAAACTTCTGCTTTAAGAGGATATGTAAGAAATGATGCAAAAATCCGTGCAGAAATCATGTCGCTTCTTAATGGTGGAAGATAATGTTTTCTATATATAATAGTATAGGTGAAAAAAATCGACCACTCGTAATGGGAATTCTTAATGTTACACCTGACTCATTTTTTGAAAGCGGTAAAAATTATTTTGCAGAATCCGCTTTTAACAGAGCACTGGAAATTGAGAGCGAGGGTGCTGATGTTTTAGATATTGGTGGTTGTTCAACTGCACCAGGTAAAACATTCGCGTCACAGGAAGAAGAACTAGCAAGATTAAAAACAGTTTTACCGCTTATTCCTGATACTGTGAAAATTCCTGTTTCAGTAGATACGTTCCGTGTAGATATTGCAAAGTTCGCTTTAGAAAATGGTGTTCAGATTGTAAATGACGAAAGTGGATGCTTTTCAGAAAAGATGGCATCTGTTGTTAAAGAATTTAACGCGAGTTGGATTTTTATGCATACTGGTAATAAAACATCTTCTGAAATAGAGTACTATCCGAATGGAGTGGTAGCTGATGTTTTTGAATTTTTTAACTCAATGAAAGAACAAGCTCTTAATTTCGGTATAAGTGAAGATAAACTGTGTTTTGATTATGGTATTGGTTTTGGTAAAACCCGTGAAGATGACCTTACACTTTTGAAGAATACTGATAAATTTACCGGTTTCAAGCCTTTGCTTGTAGGCGTTTCAAATAAACGCGTTATCGGTAGAGCGACAAATAAAGAGGTAAGCGAGAGGTTATTTGGTACACTTTCAGCAGAAAGCATTACTGCATTTTTAGGTGCAGATGTTATAAGAACTCATAATGTAAAAGCGTGTGTGGATGCAGTGGCTGTCTCTGTAGCCATTAAGAAAGGTGGTTTTTTAAATGGATAAAATGATTATTAAAGGACTTGAGATTTTTGCTCACCACGGTGTGATGCAGGAAGAAAAAGATAATGGACAGAAATTCATTATTGATATAACTGCAACACTCGATTTAACAAAAGCAGGACAATCTGATAACTTAAATGATACAGTTAATTACGCTAAAATGATTGGTACTATAACTGCAGTTTTTCTGAGTGAAAAAAATGATTTGATTGAACGGGCAGCAGAAAGAGTTGCAGAATCAATTTTAAAAAATTATGAAAAAACCCAAAGCGTAACTGTATTTATCAAAAAACCACAAGCACCAATAAATGCAGATTTTGAGTATGTGGGTGTTGAAATAACAAAAACAAGGGGAAATTAAAATGAGAAAAGCATTGATTGGAATTGGTACTAATATCGGAGATAAAAAAGAGCATATCAATGTAGCGGTAGAAGCACTAAACCATATTCCGGCTGTAAAAGTTTTGAGAATGTCACCAGTCTATGAAACTGAACCATGGGGATTCGTAAATCAGGAGAATTTTTACAATGCTGTGTTAGAGGTAGAAACAAATTTAACAGCAAATACTCTTTTGGGTGTTTGTCTGGGTATTGAAGCGGGAATAGGTAGAATAAGAGGAGTGAAAAATGGACCAAGAGTTCTTGATTTAGATTTACTGCTCTGTGAAGACCAGGAGAGTATGACTGCGGAACTAACATTACCACACCCAAGAATGTTTGAAAGAGATTTTGTTCTTGTTCCACTTCGTGATTTATATCCTGAAATGAAGATATATGAAAAGTATAATCTTGTTCATTATTATGACATGCTAGATACATCTGGCATAATAAAACAAGTTGATTTTTAATAACAATTTATAATTTGTATATAAAAATATCAGTTGTTTAAAATGTACATATATGCGTATATCAAAATATACAAAGTGCCTAAAACCCTTGTGTATCAAGGGTTTTTATTTTTTGACAAATAGCGACACACCCGGACGCGTTGAGCTTTCAAATAAAAAAATTAAAAAAAGTTGAAAAAAAGTGTTGACAAACGGGTTTAGATTTGATATTATATGCAAGCACTCAAGAGAGCGGAGGCGCTCGGGGGGTGCAAAACGAACCTTGAAAATTAAACAACGATAAAGAAAAACCCTTGAGATTTTTTTGAGCACAACAGTGCAGAAATCCGGACTTCAGAAGAAGTCAAAGGAAAAAGACAGATACGCAAGTGTATCGAATGAGCGA
>JAZRSC010000004.1:0-39391 GCA_045651285.1 Acutalibacteraceae bacterium | reverse complement strand
AATCAGGGGACGGTTCTATGATTGACACCGAAAATCCTTGATTATCAACGGTTTTAGTGTTATTCAAATTTAATTTAACAAGAAAATCAGGGGTTGGTTGATTGGAAAAACAACCCAATCACAGAACCGTCCCCTGATTTTATATGTATGATCTTTTTAGTGGAAAAACAATCGGAATATCTAATTTTGCCATGTATGCTGCTGATGTGTCATTAGATGCTATTATTGCACCTGTTGGTTACTATTATACCTCAAATATTTCGAATAGTTATTTAAGTGCAACAATTAATGGGTTGGTAGATGGTATTGTTGATATATTTCAGACAATAGCCCTTTTTTGTGAGTAAATAGTAACGAGGAGTTAACAGTATGGATTGTATTAAAACTGATTTGATGCCAATTGGTATTAAAAATTTTATGCGAGTAAAAAAACGGATAACTATCATTGCTGTGATACTTTCAATTGTTTGGGTAATAGTTATGATGTTATCAGGTTTTATTCGTGATTTATCAAGCTTGGTTATTTTTTGTGTGGTTTTGCAAATAGTGATACTTATAATGGTTACTCCCTGGTCTTTTTATTACAAATTAAGTCAATCTATTTTAATTTTTAGAGAAGATTATTTAAATATTTGTTATGAAAACGGAAGATGTTGGAGAACAATTAAATATAGCGAAATAACCGATGTACGAGTAAAACAAATTTCTGGTTTTTTTCATGGGGAAGATAAAGCAACTGTGAAAAATAACTATATTTGTATTTTTTTGAATGATATCAGTGATATTCCGAATACTTCTTTTGCGAAATTATTTAAAGAAGAAAACTTTTTTATGTTTGCATTTAAAGAACAAGCATTGTTGGAGTTGGAGGCGGCAATCAAAAGACAATCAAAGGACGGCGACAATCAGGGGACGGCTGATTGAAGTAAGAAGTAATAGTGAATAAGACAGGGGACGGTTCTGTGTCTTAGTCTCAGTTGCAAGTAGCAAGTGTGCAAGTTGCAAGTAAAATTAAACAAAACTCAGTTAATTGATTTTTTAGTCAGTTAACTGAGTTTTTTTGTTTTAAAGAATGAAGAATAAATAATAAAGAATAAATGAAACGAAAAAGTTGTTTTTATAATTTTATAATCGGCTTTGCCCCTTAATTTTCAATTTTCAATTTTCCATTTTAAATTAAAACTAAAAACCAACAACCAACAACCAACAACCAACTTTATTGACACCAAAAAATTTTTAATATATAATTAACTAACAAACAAAAACAGGAGTTGACTTTACTACGTTCACACATCTTCATGTTCATACCGAATACAGTCTCTTGGACGGTGCTTGCAGAATAAATGATATTTTGAATTTTGCAAGTGAACAGGGTATGAAAAGCCTTGCCATAACTGACCATGGTGTTATGTTTGGTGCGGTTGAATTTTATAAAAAAGCAAAAGAAAAAGGAATAAAACCAATTATAGGGTGCGAGGTCTATGTTGCGCCCCGTTCCCGTTTTGACAAAAACCACGCTTTAGACAGTGAACGCAGTCACTTAATATTACTCTGTAAAAATGAAACTGGTTATAAAAATCTTATTAAGCTTGTGTCACTTGCGTGGACAGATGGCTTTTACACCAAACCTCGTGTTGACCACGAAATTTTAGAACAATATTCTGATGGGTTAATTGCGCTTTCAGGTTGTCTTTTTGGCGAAGTTGCAAAGTCGATACTTGCCCGTGATTTTGAAAATGCAGAAAAAATTGCACTCTGGTATAAAAATACATTCGGTGAGGGCAACTATTATTTAGAGATGCAAAATCACGATATGGTAGAAGAACGCGAAGTTATAAACGGTGTAATGAAAATCAGTCAGAAGTTAAATATACCTGTTGTTGCTAGTAATGATGTTCACTACACAAGAAAAGAAGATGCAGATATTCAGAGAGTGTTAATTGCCATTGGTACTAACAAAACAGTAAATGAAGATAATGCTCTTTCTTTCCCTAATGATGAATTTTATTTAAAAAGCGAAGAAGAAATGCGTGACGCGTTTTCATTCTGCGAAGAAGCAATTACAAACACACAGGTTATTGCAGATAAGTGCAATTTCGATTTCGAATTTGGTGTTTCAAAATTGCCCCTTTTTGATGTTCCTGAAAATGACCATGCGTTATACTTGAAAAATCAATGTCTTAAAGGTTTACAAGAGCTTTTTGGTACAATTCCTGAAGAATATGAAGAACGACTTTTGTATGAGCTTTCAGTTATTCACGAAATGGGCTTTGATGACTATTTCTTAATTGTTGCCGACTTTATTTCATTCGCAATAAAAAATGATATTCCTGTAGGGCCGGGTCGTGGTTCTGCGGCGGGTAGTCTTGCGGCATTTGCGCTAGGAATTACAGGTATAGACCCTATAAAAAATAAACTTCTCTTCGAAAGATTTTTAAATCCCGAAAGAGTAAGTATGCCTGATATAGATATCGACTTCTGTTACGAGCGCCGTGGTGAAGTTATTGACTATGTTATAAAAAAATATGGTGTAAATAAAGTAGCACAAATTGTTACCTTTGGTACTTTACAAGCAAAGGCGGCAATTCGTGATGTTGCCCGTGCTTTGGGATTGCCATATAGCACAGGCGATGTCGTTGCAAAGCAGATTACACGCGATTTTCCTGATATTAAAACTGCACTTTCTAAAAATAATGAACTCAAAAAGATGTATGAAAGTGACAGTGACATAAAAACACTTTTAGATACCGCGTTAAAAATTGAGGGTATGCCACGACACGCATCAACCCACGCGGCTGGTGTTGTTATTACAAGAGAAGATGTTTCCAGTTATGTTCCACTCGCAAAAAATGGTGACCAGACTGTAACACAGTTCACTATGACTGAAATTGAGCAATTAGGACTTCTCAAAATGGACTTTTTGGGACTTCGTACTCTTACAGTTATAAGCGATTGTGAAAAACTTGTGAAAAAATCAAACCCTGATTTTGATGTTTTAAAAATACCGCTTGACGATAAAGATGTCTATACTGAAATGTGTAAGGGGAATACTGTCGGTGTATTCCAATGCGAATCTGCAGGTATGACAAGCTTAATAGAAAAAATGCAACCTGAACGCTTTTCAGATATTGCTACTGCAATTGCTCTTTATCGTCCAGGTCCTATGTTCTTTATAGATGACTATTTACGAAACAGAAAAAATCCACAGTTGGTTGAATATAAGTCACCATGGTTAAAAGATATTCTTGATGAAACAAACGGTTGTATGGTTTATCAGGAATAGGTTATGCAGGTGTTCAGAACTCTTGCGGGTTATTCTTATGGCAGAGCAGATGTTGTAAGACGCGCTATGAGTAAAAAGAAACACGATGTAATGGAAAATGAACGCGCAATTTTCATAAATGGTTTAACTGATGAAAATGGTAAAACTATTATTGAGGGTGCAGTAAAAAGGGGACTTACAGAAGAAGTTGCAAACGATATCTTTCAGGATATGACTTCGTTTGCATCGTATGGATTTAACAAAAGTCATACTGCTGCATACGGTCTTGTAGCATACAGAACTGCTTACTTAAAGGTTAAATATCCTAAAGAATTTATGGCGGCAATTCTTACAAGTGTTATCGGTGAAGAGGGTAAAACAAATATTTATGTAAATGAATGTAACCGACTTAATATACCTGTAATACCACCACATATAAATAAAAGTTGTGAAAACTATACTGTTACTGACAATAGTGTTGTTTTTTCACTTTTAGGTATTAAAAATATAGGTAGAGGTTTAATTCGTAGAATACAGAATGAACGCAAAGAAAATGGTTTGTTTAAGAGTTACTGGGATTTCTGTAAACGCGTTTACAGTACAGAACTCAATCGTCGTGCGTTAGAGTGCCTTATTAAAGCGGGTGCTTTAGACGGTTTAGGTCTTAATCGCCGTGAAATGCTTGTTAATATTGACACTGTAATGGCGTGTGCCTCAAAAGAAAGCGACTTGTATTCGGGTGGTCAGTTAGATTTCTTTTCTTCGCTCGGCGGGGATGCCGATTTATCGTCTGAACCTGATTTTAAAAGGTGTGACGATTTTTCAAAAAGTGAAGCATTAGGCTTTGAAAAAGAGGTTTCAGGGCTTTACTTCTCAGGTCACCCATTAGAAGAATACAGAGAAATAAGTGAAAATATAAAATGCGTTAAAACAAGTGAACTTTACGAAAAACTTGAAACAGGACTTGAAAAAGAAATCGATTCGATGTCTGTACAGTTTTTAGGTATTATTTCATATATGAAAAAGAAAGTTACCAAAAGCGATACTGTTATGGCGTTTGTTGAGCTTGAAGATTTATATGGTACACTTGAAATGATAGTGTTTCCTAAAACACTTGAACAGTACATTGATATTCTTTCTGTTGGCAAAGTTATATTTGTAAAGGGAAGAATTTCAACTAAAGATGAGCAAATAAAGCTTATTCCAGATTTTATAGAAATTGCAGATAAAGAGAAACTTAGAAATACTTCAGCTATCAGTAATGTTAGTAATAATTCAACTAGTTCAGCGGATGGTAAGAAGAAAAAACGAGGTTTATTTTTAAAAATTTCAAAACAAAACGAAATTAAAACGCAAAGTATAAAAAATCTTTTGTCAATCTTTCAGGGTGATATGCCAGTTTTTCTGTATCACGAAGAAACTAAAGAATATGAATTTCTTGGTACAGATAATTTAATATGGATAAATGACCCACTGACAAGTGAGTTAGTAAGGATTTTAGGGAAAGATAATGTTGTAATTCAAAATTAAAGCGTTAAAAATTATTATTTCTGACATTTTTCTATTGTATATTGGAAAATTTTATGTTATACTACTAATTCGGCATTAGGAATTTTGGAGGTTCTTAAATTATGAAAACTATCGGTGTATTAACAAGTGGCGGTGACGCACCAGGTATGAACGCTGCAATCCGTGCAGTTGTTAGAACAGGTTGCGAATCAGGTATGAAGGTTATGGGTATTCGCCGTGGCTATAAAGGTCTTATTGAGGGCGATATGTTCGAAATGAATCTTCGTTCTGTTTCAGATATTATTCACAGAGGCGGTACAATGCTTTACTCTGCTCGTTGCCCTGAGTTCGCAGAGTCAGAGGTTCAGGACAAGGCAGTTGAAGTTTGTAAAGAATTTGGTCTTGACGGTATTGTTGCTATCGGTGGTGACGGTACATTTATGGGTGCTCGTGCTTTAACACTTAAAGGTGTTCCTTGTATTGGTATTCCTGGCACAATTGATAACGATATTGCATCTACTTCACATACTATCGGTTACGATACAGCACTCAATACTATTATGGATATGGTTGACCGTGTTCGTGATACAACAGAATCACACGACCGTTGCTCTGTAATTGAGGTTATGGGTAGAAATGCAGGTTTCCTTGCACTTAATGCTGGTATTGCAGTTGGAGCAACTTGTATTCTCGTTCCTGAAATTGATTACGATATTGATTCTTACATAATCGAAAGAATGAAACGCACAATGACAACCGGCAAGCATCACTTTATTATAATTGTTGCTGAAGGTGTAAAAGGTATTGATGTTAGTTCACTTGCAAAATATATTGAAGAAAAAACAGGCGTAGAAAGTCGTGCAACAGTTTTAGGTCATGTTCAACGCGGTGGTTCACCATCAGTTCGTGACAGAGTTATTGCAAGTAAAATGGGTTATCACGCAGTACAACTTCTCAAACAGGATATTGGTAACAGAGTTGTTGCTATTGACCACGCAGAGATTGTTGACTACGATATTATTGAAGCGCTCAATATGAAAAAGACAATTGACCCTGAGCTTTATAAAATCGCTAACGAAATTTCAATATAAAATTTTGAAAAGTCTGGAAATTTTCCAGACTTTTCTTTTTATGTACATCAGAATGGATTTTTTGAAAAAATTTATTCTGATGTACACTTTTTTCTTAACATATTTCCCGAAATAAAAGGCAAAGTAATATTGTAGATTTTTAATCTGCAATTTGTTTTCGGGGGTGAAAATTTGGCGAAAAAAGTTTTTAAATCATTTGTTGCAATTTTTTCATCATTTTTAATTTTAACAATGGTAGTTGGAACAGGTTCTGTTTCACAAGCAGTTACAAGTAACACAATAAAAACTGGTGTGAAAACTAAAATCAGCGATTTTAGTTTCAGTTTAATTGAAAATTATTTTAAAAATGGTAATGAAGAAGCTTCTAATAATAATTCTGTCACAAAAAATGAAAAAAATGCAGAGGTTTTAGTATATCTCGGTGGATTTCCTATAGGTATTAAACTTTATTGTGACGGTGTAGTAGTTGTAGATACGCAAAATGTTGAAACTTCGGGTGCAGTTTTAAATCCTGCACAAAAAGCAGGTATATTAAAAGGTGATATAATTAAATCAATAGATGGTGTTAAAGTAACAACAAACAGTGAAGTTTCAAGAATAATAGAAGAAAGCAACGGTCGAGAATTGAAAATGCAAATTTTAAGAAATGGCGAAATTAAAAATGTTGTCTTTTCTTCAGTTTATTCAACTGTTTCTGGTGGTTATAAAGCGGGTCTATGGATAAGAGACAGCTCTGCTGGTATTGGCACTGTAACATTTTACACGCAGGAAGGTGAGTTTGCCTCTTTAGGACACGCGGTTTGCGATGTTGATACAGGCGAAATTTTACCAATTTCTACAGGCGAAACAACTGACGCAAAAATAACAGGTTGTTATAAAGGAAAATCAGGTTCTGCAGGTGAACTTTGTGGTGTGTTAGAAAGTAAGTCTACAGGTGAAATTATGGTTAATGAAAACATTGGTATTTACGGCATTTTTAACGAAGTAGATACAACAAAAACACTTTACCCACTAAGTAGAAAAAACGAAGTGAAAATGGGTGCGGCTCAGATTGTAACAACGGTAGAAAATGGCAAACAAGAAGCATTTAATATTGAAATAGAACGAATTGATTATATTTCTGGTGAAAACAAAAACCTTGTAATAAAAGTAACAGACGAAAATTTGATTGCAAAAACAGGTGGTATAATTCAGGGTATGAGCGGGAGCCCTATTATTCAGAATGGTAAACTTGTAGGTGCAGTTACTCATGTGTTTTTAAATGACCCAACAGGTGGTTATGGCATATTTGCGCAAACAATGCTTGAGGTAGCGGACGGGCTGAGTGAAGAAGTTACTGATATTGAAAAAGCGTCTTAAAATGCAAAATTAATTGAAAATTGAAAGTTGAAAATTTCGGGACTTGAGGTCGGCAATTATAATAGTTGTTAGTCGTTAGGAATTAGATAATAGAAAAAGCTACATTCTCTCATTTGCTCAAAATGAAAGAATGTAGTCTTTTTATTCGATGTTTAATTACAATCAAACGCGAAGCGTTTCCAAAATTTTCATTTTTCAATTAACCTGACAACTAGTAGACTAATACAACTCATCAAGTATCTCAATCGTATGGGCGATGCAACCGTTGTTGTTTGAACGGGTAACATATTTTGCCACTGCAAGAGCTTCTTTTGAACCGTTTTCAGGCACAAACCCTGAATTTGCCGCTACAAGCATTTCGACATCATTGTAACCGTCACCGGCGGCATAAGTATCTTTTTTACTGCAACCAAGACTTTCTGCAAGTTTTAAAAGACCTACGCCTTTATCAATGCCTTTTTTCATTATTTCTATGTAGTCACCATCGTTTCTCAAAAAGTTTACTTCAGGGTAATTTTCAAGAAAATCCTGAACTTCTTTAGATTGCTCACTTGCTAAAATCATAACCTTAGTCCAAGGGCGAGGTGCATCAGTAACTTTTTTTACTTGTTCAAAAGGAATACTTTGACTTGTAAAATGTCTTTCTGATTTTTCGTTTATGTTTATCGAACACACTTTATTGAAATTATAAAATTCAAAAGCAACTCGGGGGAATTTCTCTAAAACATCTGTAAATGGCTTTATGCCCTCGTCACCAATTGCTTCGTTGAAGATTATTTCATTCTTTTCGTAATTGTAAGACATAGCACCATTACCTAAAAGTACAGGTGCATTTATATATTCCGGGTTATAAAGGTGAAAGCCCTGATGAATTCTTCCTGTACAAACAGTAAAAAATCCGCCTTCGCTTATAAAATATTTTATTTTCTCAATTACATCGGGCGTAATTATGCCTTCATCATTTTTTAAAGTGCCGTCAAAATCACTTGCTAATAAAACATTTTTGAATTTCATAGTAATCACCAACTGAATTTTAGCAAATTGAATAATACTTTTCAACTCTTTTTGGTGATTTTCTATTAAATAATAGAGAAAAAATCTTGATATTAATTAAAAGTAGTGTTATAATTTTATGGTATTTTTGTTTGGAGGTAAACTTATGCTCGTTTTAAAAGATAACTACAAACCAACATTATCTATGAGAGATACTCAGAAAGCTATAAAAGTTGTAAGAGATACTTTTGAAGATAATTTAGCGTTAAGACTTAATTTAGAGAGAATTTCTGCACCACTTTTCGTTACAAAAAACAGTGGTATAAATGACGACCTCAATGGTGTTGAACGAGCAGTTTCATTTGATGTTAAAGAAATGCAGGATGCAGGCGATGTTGTTATTGTTCACTCACTTGCAAAATGGAAAAGAATAGCACTTAAAAAATACGGTTTTTCTTCTGGTGAGGGTTTTTACACAGATATGAATGCTATCCGTCGTGATGAAGATATGGATAACCTTCACTCAATTTATGTTGACCAATGGGATTGGGAAAAGGTTGTAAACAAAGAAGACAGAAATGTTGATTATTTAAAAAATACAGTAAGTAGTATTATAAATGCTCTTGTAGATACTCTCGAAACAGTTAAAGAGAAGTTCCCTGAAATAAAAACAGAGTTCACTCGTGATGTTTTCTTTATTACTACACAAGAATTAGAGGATATGTACCCCGATTTAACTGCAAAAGAAAGAGAAAAAGCAATCACAAAAGAAAAGCAAATTGTATTTCTTATGCAAATCGGCGGTAAATTAAAAAGTGGCAAGCCACACGATGGCAGAGCACCTGACTATGATGATTGGTCTTTAAACGGTGATATTTTAGTTTACAGCGATGTTTTAGAAGATGTAATTGAAATTTCTTCAATGGGTATAAGAGTAGATGCCGAGTCGCTTGATTCTCAACTTAAAATTGCAGATAAAAATGAACGCAGAGAGTTCGATTATCATAAACAGATATTAAATGGTACACTTCCGCTTACTATTGGTGGCGGTATCGGTCAGTCAAGAGTTTGTATGCTTTTACTCGGAAAATTACATATTGGTGAAGTTCAGGCATCACTCTGGTCAGACGATATGATTAAAAAATGTGCAGAGAAAAATGTAAATTTATTATAATTTAAAGGTGACGGATTTTGAAAAGCAGAGAAGATATAAGAAATGTAGCTATAATTGCCCATGTTGACCACGGTAAAACAACACTTGTTGACCAACTTTTACACCAGAGCGGTATTTTTCGTTCAAATGAGCAGGTTGACGAGCGCGTAATGGACTCAAACGATTTGGAAAAAGAACGCGGAATTACAATTCTTTCAAAGAATACTGGTATTCATTACAAAGATGTAAAAATTAACATTGTTGATACCCCAGGTCACGCCGATTTCGGTGGCGAGGTTGAGCGTATTATGATGATGGTTGACGGTGTTTTGTTACTCGTTGACGCATTTGAGGGTTGTATGCCACAAACTCGTTTTGTTCTTAAAAAGGCACTTGCGTTAGGTAAAAAAGCGATTGTTGTTATTAATAAAATTGACCGTCCGGGCGCAAGACCTGAAGAGGTTATTGACGAGGTTTTAGATTTATTTATAGATTTAGGTGCAAACGAAGACCAAATTGAATTTCCGGTTGTATTTGCATCCGGCAGAGATGGTTACGCTTCACTCGATATGACTGCAAGAGAGGGCGATATGCGTCCGCTTCTTGATGCTATTTTAGAGCATATTGACGCACCCGAGGGTGATGTTGACGGACCGTTACAGATTCTCTTCTCAAGCCTTGATTATGACGATTATCTCGGCAGAATCGGTGTCGGCAGAGTTGAACGCGGTAGTGTAAAGGCAGGTCAGACTGTTTCTATATGTAAACAGGATGGTACTCATCAGAATGTTAAAATTGTGAAACTTTATCAGTTCGACGGACTTAAAAGGGTAGAGGTTGAAAGTGCAAAAATGGGTGACCTTATTGCAGTTTCTGGTATTGCTGAACTCAATATAGGTGAAACCGCCTGTGACCCTGAGCACCTTGACCCGCTTCCGTTCGTTAAAATTGACGAGCCTACAATTTCTATGAATTTTATGGTTAACGACAGCCCGTTTGCAGGTAAAGAGGGTAAGTTCGTTACTTCAAGAAATATTCGCGCAAGACTTTATAAAGAAGTTGAAACAAATGTTAGTATGAGGGTTGAAGAAACTGAAACAACCGACTCTTTCAAGGTTTCAGGTCGTGGTGAATTGCACCTTTCAATTCTTATAGAAACAATGCGTCGTCAGGGCTACGAGTTCCAGGTTTCTCGTCCTCAGGTTATTTATAAAAGTGACGAGAACGGTAACCTTTTAGAGCCAATGGAATTACTTATTGTAGAAGTTCCTGAAAGTTATGTTGGTGCAGTTATGGAAAAAATTGGTTCAAGAAAAGGTGAACTCGAAAATATGGATGTTCGCGAAGGTGGTTCAACTCATATTGAATTTAAAATCCCAGCTCGTGGACTTATCGGCTACCGTTCAGAATTTATGACAGATACTAACGGTAATGGTATTATGAACAACCTTTTCTTAGGTTATGAACCATATAAAGGTGATATATTAATGCGTGAACGCGGTTCAATTGTTGTTCACGAAACAGGCGAAAGTACAGGTTACGGTCTTTTCAATACACAGGACCGCGGTCGTCTTTTCATTGGTCCGGGCGTACCGGTTTATGAGGGTATGATTGTCGGCGAATGTGCAAAAAATGAAGATATTGTTTGTAATGTCTGCAAGAAAAAGCAAATGACAAACACCCGTGCTTCCGGTAGTGACGATGCACTTCGCTTAGTGCCACACACAACTTTAAGCCTTGAGCAATCAATGGAATTTATCGGTGATGATGAATTAGTAGAAATCACCCCTGAAAGCATCCGCTTAAGAAAGAAAATTCTTTCGAAAGAAATGAGAATGAAACAGCAGTTTAAGAAATAATGAGTTTAATTCGGAATTGTCGAAACTGCGTTGCATTATAATTTTATGTTAGTTAATATATTGTTTCATTTGTGGTTTGCTAAAAATTACAAATGAAACAATTACTTGTTTTTTCAAAACTAATGTTGTATAATTATAAATCATAAATTGCTGGAATAGCTCAGTTGGTAGAGCAGCTCATTCGTAATGAGCAGGTCGCGTGTTCGAGTCACGTTTCCAGCTCCAAAGAGACTACAGGAAACTGTGGTCTTTATTTTTTAGCCCAAAAATTACAAAAAAAGGACCAAAAATTACATATCACACAATTTTTAATATTTCCTTGCTATAGTATAATTAACAGATGGGTTATGAATATTTGAATATTAATTATATAAACTCATTCGGTGAAAGGAGATAACACCATGTGTAATTCGGATAACAATAATTTTAACGACTCTACTAACTTAGAGATTGTAGAAAATGGTAAAACATCTTTTAATGACGTTTGTAAAACAATATGGAACAATGTGATTTGTAAAGACAGTATCATCATGGCGGGGGTAATATTTATTGCGTTGTGTACAATAAACATAGTGTCTGTATTTGATTTGAGTTTGGGTTATTGGTATTTTGTAGAGCCTTTAACACCCGTTTATCCCAGCATTGTTGAGTTAGCTTTTTACCTTGTTGGATTTATATTTTTTACTGTTTACACGATAATGTGCTGTAGGTACAATTTAAAAAAGCAATTGCTTGCTATAACATCTGCATTAGTATTAATTATCCTTGGCTCTTTTATTACAAGCGGTTTATTTTTCCCTTTATTCAATGCCGCTACTCTTGTATTTAATTTCTTAATAAATAGTCCTGAACACGAAAATACTTTAAGTGGCATAATTCCCTATATAGCAAATCTTGTTTTTCTCATTGCTTACACTTATTTTGTGTTCCGTGCATATGTAAAAAAATGTACGACAAAAAAATATCGTTTGTTATTAGTTAAAATTGCAGCAATTCTTTCTGTTGTTTTTACAGGGTTTCTTGTTATTTACGGATTTGCTTTTGCAAAATATGAATATGAATATTTTAATGATGAATATTATACAGAAACACCGCAGGAATATTATCTTTCAGAAATCACAGCAGAACAAAGGAAAGTATATGCCGACATTAAAATCGGAGACGATACAAGTTTAACAGAAAAAGAACTAGTAGAAAAAGGGTTTGTAAAGCAAAAGAAAAATTACGAAGACTATATCTGGGACTGCTTATTCCCGTGCTATGTAGATGATTACTTAACTACAAAGAACCCTGAAAATACAACTACAAACCAATATGCAATATATTGTCACACTAATGTGAGGGAAGAAGCGGATAGTTGGGATGATATTGTAAGTTGTATAATTATTTCATATGACTCAAATAGTAAAATTAATTACAAACTTTTCATTCCAAATGCTAATGGTTTAAATATAGATGGATTTTATTTGAATTATGAACACGGAGAACAAACAAGAGAATGGTTTGATGAAATGAAGATTGGTGAAAATTCTTATAAGGTTATGGAGTTTTTCAGAAACACAGATGCGGTTATATTTGAAGATGAAAAATACGAAGGCTGTAAAAAAATAAATACTTATAAAATCATATTACAGTGTTATTACCCTCTTGAATTACATTTTTATGATTTCTTGCTCAATTATAATCCGGATTCTGAAAATTATTTTTATGATATTGAAATTACTGCTATTAATGATGAAATTTCACAAAAACAAATTTTAGAGGAATGGTAAACTGTTCACTTAAAATAAATTCGTAGTTGATTTTATAATACATAAGTATACTTGATTTAAAGACTACAGTTTTTCTGTAGTCTTTATTTCTTATTGTTTATTATGGTTGAGTATTGTGATTTTTATTGCTTTATGCTATAATCCACCAAGGAATATTTGAAATAATCTTTCAGTTATTTTTTGTATATATGTAAAAAAAATTAAGGTGATAAAATGTTAAAACAAAACTGTGTTTCTTGCGGTAAGCAGTTCACTTTGACAGACAAAGAGATTGATTTTTTCAAAAATAAAAATCTTAATCTGCCGAAAAGATGCGAAGAATGCAGAAAAGAAAAAAGAGAACAAAAAGAACTTGCTAAAAAGAATTTTCGGATAAATTTAAAAGAAAAAATACAAACAAATAATTCCAATCTTGTAAAAGTGCAGAGTAAATTTGTTTATAAATTTAAAAATACCGAAGAATTAAAAGAACATTTTATAAAACACGGAAGAGAAAGTAACTGTAAAACACCAAAGAAATATTTAAAAACTGCAAACAAGATAATTAAAAACAAAAAGTCCTTAAAGAAAACCGAAAAAGAAGATGGTGACAAGGTTTATTTCAACAAAAAAACTGGTGGAATTGTCTTTGTTTCTCCCAAAGGGTATATCCGCAGTTTTTACATAAGTGATATTGATTATTTTAAAAGGCAATGAGTGTAGAATTATTGAATTTATTGTAAATATATGGTATAATACACAATTATATATAAAAATAGAAAAACAAGAGAGTTGTATATGAAAGTATTTATATTAAAAACATTCATTTTTTTGTTGAATGTTATATACAGTTTTTTCAAACTTTTAAAAACACAGAAAAAAGTTGTTATGATAAGTCGTCAGTCTAATGAAGTGAATGATGACTTTAAATTGCTTGGTGATGAGCTCCTAAAAAATGGGGTAAAGGTAGTTTATTTATGTCGCACATTAGATGGTGGTGTGAATTCTACTATTTTTACTAAAATATCTTATGGATTTCATTTCTTTACACAAATGTATCATTTAGCAACCTCAAGAGTATGTGTTCTCGATACTTATTGCTTTGTTGTGAGCATTCTTAATCATAAAAATACATTGAAAATAGTTCAGATGTGGCACACCGTAGGTAAATTGAAAAAATTCGGGTGGCAGATTATCGGTTTGGATGAGGGTAGCTCAGCCACCATAGCGAAAACTATGAAAATGCATGCGAATTATGATGTTGTATATTATGCAGGTGAAGATTATAAAGAAGTTTTAATGGAAGGCTTTAACACCTCTGCAGAAAAATTCAGAAAATTCACTTTGCCAAGAATAGATTTGTTGACAGATGAAGAGTATATAAAAACAACACGCGAATCAATATTTGCGAAATACCCTGAGTTACAGACAAAAGAAAATGTGATTTATGCACCCACATTCAGAAAAAATGAAAGCGAATTTATTGAAAATTTTGAAAAGTTGTTGAATGAATTTAATTTTGAAAAATATAATCTTATTGTTAAATTACACCCACTTACAAAAAGCACAGTAAAAGATGACAGGGTTATTGTAGATGATGACTTTTCAACATTTCAGATGCTTACTTGTGCAGGTAAATTGATAAGCGACTATTCTTGTGTGGTTTATGAAGCTGGTGTGAAAAATATTCCGCTTTATTTTTATAACTATGATATGGCTAATTACGAAAATGTACGCGGATTGGTAATTGATTACGATGAATTACCGGGCTATAAAGCACAAAGCGCAAGTGAGTTAGTTGAAAGTCTCGAAAAACCATACGATTATGATTGTTTGAGAGATTTTATAAACAAATATGTAGAAAATACAGAGAACTGCACTACAAAAATGGTAGGCGATATATTGTCGATGATATGAAATATATTGTGTTTTAAATGATTGAAATTGTTGTCGATTTATGTTACAATATAGATTAGGGTTCGAATACACTCGCTCTAAAGTTTTATTGAAGGAGTTTAATAAATGAAACAATTGGTTGTAGTTGATGAGCAGATAATGGTTGCTTTCAGCTTTCAAGGTTTTTTTAAACGTTGTCGCAAAGATAAAAAACTTGCACTTTACGATAACATTTTTTGTATTGGTGATGATACTTTTGTTTGCGATTACTTTTTGACTGGACTCAATAAATGTAATCAGAAATTCAATGTTTATAAAAATATAAATTATGTAAAATCAGGTAGCGAAAGTGATTACAGAAAAAATATAATAGAAGAACAAGAAATATCAACTATTTCTCTTGATGAATTCAGAAATAGTTCTGAAAAAAATAATGTAGTCTTTTTCTTTGTAAACACTACTGCACTTCAGGAAAAAGAAGCTACCTTATCACTTTTTAAAGAAGTTCGCGAGTTTCTTTCTAAGTCGAAAAATTCTAAATGTGTTATTACAGCACTTCTTCCTAAAATAGAGTTTTTTCCGACTGAAGCAACATCACTTTCAGAACGCGAATTAACATTCTTTTTAGAAAAAAAGTGTAAAAGAACACCAGAGATAGATTATTATCTTGAAATAGAAAAAAATTGTCGCGAGGCTGTAAGAGATGAAAATCTTAATATTACAATGATGCGACTTGATAATGTTTTTGCACCAGACCGTTTCCACACACCATCTTTTGATTTGGAAAATTTAATAGAAGAATGTGCAAAAAACAATGAAATAACAATTACTGATGAAGATGCTGTCTGTGTTTCGAGTATTACTTATGTCAGAAATGCTTGTTATGCTGCATTTCAGTTAGCGGTCAAAGGTTTAAAAGGGCATATTTACAATGTAGCATCTTCAACCGTTTCCAGAGCAGATATAAAACAAGCAATGTACGATTGCTATTCAGATGATTTTTCGATTTCTAAAAAATTAAGTGCGAGACTCACTAAAAAATATAATTGTTTAAATCAATTAGTATTCAGCAAACTTAAAATTAAAAGCACAGTAAGTTTCAATAACGCACTTAAACACGCAGTTTCATATTTAACTGGTTTAGAGTACGATACCTCTGACAATGTAGCGTTCTATGCTGGTAAAATTAAAACTATTCAGGCACTTGAAATTGAAATTCTTAAAGAAATTGACAGAATTTGTGTTGAGAATGATATTAAATATTTCCTTGCGGGTGGTTCGCTTTTAGGTGCTGTTCGTTCAGGTGGCTCTATCCCGTGGGATGATGACCTTGATATAGGTATGCTTCGTGGCGATTATGAAAAATTCAGAAAAATCTGCGAAGATAAGCTTCAGGATAAATTTGAGTTTTCATCACCATTCAATGGTAGCGGTAGTCACTACACAATAGAAAAAGTAAGACTTAAATCAACTTATTTTTCAACTAATTATTCAAGCAAGAATGTTTTTTCAGATGGTGTATTTGTTGATGTCTTGGTTTACGACCAGACAAGTAATTCTAAAATCGTTCAGTTCTTCCAGACTCTTATTCTTGCAATTATTTACGATTGCATAATAGTAAGATGGTATAATGTTGCGAGAAAAAAATATCATTATTATCTTACATTGTTATTACTTCCTATTTTAAGGTTAATTCCTTGGTGCGTTTATCACGGTCTCTTTGAATTTTTTGTTAAGTTGTTCAAAAACAAAAAAGATGCAGAGTGGCTTATTGATAGCGTAGGTAAAAAATTAAAGGATGGACCACTTCCTAAAAAAGGACTTGAAGATACTGTTTATGTAGATTTTGATGGTATAAAAGCACCAGTTCCTGTAGATTACACTGGTTATCTTAATTACGCTTATGGCCCTAATTATATGGAAAAACCTAATTTAAGCAACAGGCGTTGTCCGCACAATTTTGCGAGAATTGACTTAGGTAAATATGTTTTTGATGTAAAAGGTGAAAAACCATTCAGAGAAGTTGATCTTCGTGGCGAATTGTTTGAATCTGAAGAAGAAAAATAAAAGGAGTGTTCCGCTTTGAATTATGCAGGTATTCTTGCAGGTGGCATTGGTTCTCGTATGGAAAGCAATGTACCAAAACAATTTTTGAAAATAGCAGATGTCCCGATTATTGTTCGTACCTTAAGAACATTTTTAGACTCAGAAGAAATTGATAAAGTTATTCTCGCAATGAATCCACAATGGATGCAATATTGTGTTGATATGTTGAAAGAATATGAGGTAGATACTGACCAGATAATTATTATTTCTGGTGGCGAGACAAGATTTTTGTCAATGGTAAATATTGTAGATGCCTGTATTAAAGATTTGGGTGGTAGTGCAACAGAAGAAGATTTTCTTTGTATCCACGACTGTGCAAGACCATTTGTATCACAAAGAATTATAAGTGATAATTTTAAAATGGTTAAAGAGTATGATATGGTTACAACATCTTTACCTACAATAGATACTGTGTTGATTGCTGAAAATGGTAAAGAAAGCACCTGTGTTCCTGAAAGGTCAACAATTTTCTGTGACCAGGGTCCGCAGACTTTTAATGTTAAAGAATTTAAGGAAATCCAGATTAAATTGACTCAGGCTGAAACAGATGCTTATATGGAAGCCGGCAGAATGTATCTTGAAAAAGGTTTTCATGTAGGTATAGTTGAAGGCGACAGAATGAATTTTAAAATTACAACTGAATTTGATATGGTTTTTGCAGAATTACTTATGCAAAACAAAAATAAATAATTAGAGGTGCTAAAAATGAAATGTGTTGCAATTGGCGATAACTTTATTACCCCTGATATGATGAAAGACGGAATTGAATCATATTCATATCTTCATTTTTCTGATATAGAATACTTCTATTTTGGTGTTCAATCTCGTTCTGAAATGAGAAATATTGTTAAAATTATCGAAACAGGCGGTTTTGAATCATTAGAATTGCCATCAGGTCTTTTAGAAGCAGTTGAAGATGCTGATGTAATTATGTGCCACCTTTGCCCGATAACAAAGGTCGTTTTAGAAAGAGCTAAAAAGCTTAAATTAGTTCTTTGCAACCGTGGTGGTCACGAAAATATTGATTTAGAAGCTTGTACCGAAAAAAATGTCGCAGTTTTACTTAACCCAAGTCACAACGCAAATGCTGTTGCTGAGTTTACAGTAGGTCTTATTCTTAACGAAACAAGAAATATTACTCGTTCTGCAATTGCAATCAATAATGGTGAGTGGCGTGAAAAATATCCTAATACAGCGACAAAAATTCACGAGATGTGTGATATGACAATTGGTCTTATCGGCTTCGGTTCAGTTGCAAGACTCGTTTATCAGAAGCTTAAAGCATTTAATTGTCGTTTCTTAATCACAGACCCATTCGGAAACTATGATGATGTTAATAAAAATATTGCAAAATTCGTTCCTCTTGAACAATTACTTGAGAATTCAGATATTGTTTCTCTTCACGCAAGACTTAGTAGAAAATCAATTCTCCTTGGTGAAAATGAATTTAAGAGAATGAAGAAAACTTCATATTTTATAAATACTGCTCGTTCTTATATGGTTGATTATAATGCTTTGGCAGATGCACTTAAAACAGGTGAAATTATGGGCGCTGCTATTGATGTTTTTGATAAAGAACCAGTTGACCCTGATAATCCACTTGTAGGACTTGATAATTGTACACTTACAAATCACCGTGGTGGTGATACTATAAATTCATATAGCGATAGTCCTGCAATGATGATGAAAGAAGCACAGAAATTCTTTGAGGGTGATACACCTAAATTCTGGCTTAACCCAACAATTAAAAGATAAAAACTATAATAGTCATAATAATAAATACCCCTTGTTTTCAGATTTGTTGAAAACAAGGGGCGTTTTTATTCAGCTATTGTAGTTTTGTTTTTGATTTTTTCAAATAAATGAATTTTAGAAAAATTTTCAATAATAACCATTACTAGTGCTGACCATATTATTGATATTAGGAAGTAAATTAAAATAATCATTTTATAGTTTGCATCTGGTAAAAAATTAGAAATAATAATAGGAGTTATAATTGTAAAAAGATAATGGTTAAGATAAACAACTGTGCTAAATTTACCAAGTGTTTGTGCGAATTTAAAAGTGATTTTGTTGGATAATGCGCTATGACCACTACAAGTAATTGCAACACCGATAGCGAAAAGAAGAATTACAAAGCAATCATAAGAATTTGAACTGACAAAAAACATGATTGCAATAGCTAAAGCATAACAAGACCATTCAATTAAAGATAAAAACCACATAAACAAAGGTTTGAATTTTACATTTTTAAATTTTTGACATAATGCATAAATACCAATACCAAGCATCAAACCAGCAAAGGCTCTTAAAGTACCTTTGTAAGCTATTCCACACCAGAATGATGATGGTTGTCTTAATGAAGAAAATTCTGCGATAATGTAACCATATATCATAATTGCAGTAGCAGGACAAAGTGCTTTCATCCATAAATCAAGATTTTTTCTTATTATAGGATATAAAAAGAACATTGCAATAAACATCGCCGAAAGATACCATGTAGCATTGTTTACATTTGTTGTTTTGAAACCAGCCATTCTCAGAAATGATATTTCCCATATAACCCCTAGTAACCTGTCAGCAGAATTTATAAAGGATGTTCCCTGTATTATTATTCTTGAAATCAAAGTAGTGATAAATCCAAATAAAACATACGGAAAAATTGGTGTAATCCTTTTTCGTAAAAATAGAACAGTTTCGCTTCCCAGACCATCATTATGAGGAGTGATGCTGTTTTTTACTATTGTTGTTGCCATAAAAAATCCTGCAGTTATAAAGAAAAAGTCAATTGCAGAAACACCTGATAAGAAAATTCCATGAGCTTTTCCTACTCCATTTAATAAGTAAGAGTGGTGGAGAACAATAACAATTGAGAAAATAAATTTTAAAAGGTCAATAGAAGAATTTCTTTTTTTGGTCAAAGTTGAAATTGTTTTTTCCATAATAAACTCCTTTTAGTAGTATATTGGTAATATAACATAAAAAATAATTAAATGCAATATAATAAAAAACCTGAAACATTTTTATTGTTTCGTTTTTTTTTCGTCATAATGTGACTATTTTTTTAATTGTTCTATAGTATCATACTAAAAAACAAAAGGAAGTGAAATTATGCCAGTAACAATAAAACGAAAAAATGATTATATTTACGCGTTTTTAAAAGGTGAAATAGACCACCATACTGCACCGGAAATAAGAGAAATAATTGATGATGCTTTGTCAACTTCTGAAACATCAAAAATACTTGTTCTCGATTTTGGCGAGGTCAGTTTTATGGATTCCTCTGGTGTTGGTCTTGTAATGGGGCGTTACAGATATGCTACTACACTCGGTAAAAAAATTCGTGTAGATAATTTAGATAACAGAAATTATAAAATTATGCAGATGTCTGGAATAGAAAAAATTGCAGAAATCAATAAAAAGGAGATGTAAAATAATGAAAAAGATAAATCAAATGAAAATGATACTCGACAGTTGCTCAGTAAACGAGGGTTTTTCGCGTGTTGCAGTTTCTGCCTTTGCTTCACAGCTTGATATGACAGTAGATGAATTAGGTGATATCAAAACAATTGTTAGCGAAGCGGTTACTAACTGCATTGTTCACGCTTATAAAGAAAAAATAGGCAAAATCTACATAACCTGCACAGTATTTGAAGATGGTATTTTAAGAGTGTCTGTAAGAGATAGAGGTTGCGGTATTCCTGATGTAAAAAAAGCACGGGAACCACTTTACACGAGTGTCGGTGGTGACCGTTCAGGTCTCGGCTTTTCTGTTATGGAAAGTTTTTCGGACAAGCTTTCAGTTCGTTCAAAAGTAGGTGTAGGTACAACTGTAACAATGGAGAAAAGAATAAGCGGTAAAAAATATGAATGACAGAGAAAAACTCATTTCAGAGAATTTAGGTCTTGTTCATTCCTGTGCTAATCGTTTTAAAAATCGCGGTGTAGAATATGACGATTTGTTTCAGGCGGGGTGTGTAGGTTTAATAAAAGCAGTAGATGGCTTTAATGATGAATTAGGTTTTCAGTTTTCCACATACGCAGTACCCGCTATATTGGGTGAAATCAAAAGAATATTCCGTGATGGTGGTGCAGTTAAAGTTAGCAGAGCATTAAAAGAAAAAGCACGATTTGTAGCAGTAGAAAAAGAACATTTTTTACGGGAATTTGGCTACGAACCAAGTGTTAAGGAATTAGCAGAATTTTTAAAGCTTTCTGTTCCTGAAACTGCAGAATTACTTCTTGTTACTCTGCCACCGGTTTCTCTAACAAGCGACGAAGAAAATGAAGAAAAACAATTTGATATAGCAGTAGAAGGGGACGAAGAAAAAATTGCTGAAAGAATAACGCTTAATGAATGTCTTAAAGAGCTTTCTGAAAAAGACAGAGAAATTATTAAATTAAGATATTTCAAAGGTGAAACGCAGACAGTAGTTGCTAAAAAGCTTGGAATGACACAGGTTCAGGTATCAAGACGCGAGAAAGTGATATTGAAAGAAATGCGTCTTAAAATGGTTGTTTGACAAATGTGACAAAAATTTCACAATTTCGGGTGAAATAATGTATATCGCCAGGCAACAAAATATGTAGAATATACTTGAAAAACAAATTGAAATGTTATAAAATAGTAGGCGTATAAAAATTAAACAATGTAAAGGAGTCTATTAAAATGGGTCTTTTAAACAAGAAAACAGTTGATGATATCAACGCAAAAGGTAAAAAGGTTCTCGTTCGTTGCGACTTTAATGTTCCACTTAAAGATGGTGTTATTACAGACGAAAACCGTATAACAGCAGCACTTCCTACAATCAAAAAGCTTATTGCTGATGGTGCACAGGTTATTCTTTGCTCACACTTAGGTAAAGTTAAAAACGGTCCTAACGAAAAAGAATCACTCGCTCCAGTTGCAAAAAGACTTGCTGAACTCTTAAATCAAGAAGTTGTTTTCGCAGCAGACGATGTAGTTGTTGGCGAAAATGCTAAAAAAGCAGTGGCAGCTATGAAAGATGGCGATGTTGTTCTTCTTCAGAACACTCGTTTCAGACCAGAAGAAACAAAAAATGGCGAAGCTTTCTCAAAAGAACTTGCTTCACTTTGCGATATTTATGTAAACGATGCTTTCGGTGCAGCTCACAGAGCACACTGCTCAACAGTTGGTGTTGCATCATTTGTTGAAGAAGCAGCAGTTGGTTACCTTATGGGTAAAGAGCTTCAATATCTCGGCAACGCAGTTGAAAATCCAGTAAGACCATTCGTTACAATTCTCGGTGGTGCAAAAGTTGCTGACAAATTAAATGTTATTGAAAATCTTCTTAACAAAGCAGATACACTTATTATCGGTGGTGGTATGGCTTACACATTCTTAGCAGCAAAAGGCTACAGTGTTGGTACATCACTTCTTGATGAAACAAAAATTGACTATTGTAAAGATATGCTTAAAAAAGCAGACGAAAAAGGTGTTAAAATCCTTCTTCCAGTTGATGTTACAATTACAAAGTCATTCCCAGACCCAATCGATGCTGAAATCGAAGTTCAAATTTGCGATGCAGACAAAATCCCTGCAGATATGATGAGCCTTGATATCGGTCCTAAGACAGCAGAGCTTTATGCAGATGCAGTAAGAGAAGCAAAAACTGTTGTTTGGAATGGACCTATGGGTGTATTTGAAAACCCAATCCTTGCAAAAGGTACTATTGCAGTTGCTAAATCACTTGCAGAAACAGATGCAACAACTATCATCGGTGGCGGTGACTCTGCAGCAGCAGTTAACACATTAGGCTTCGGTGACAAAATGTCTCACATCTCAACAGGTGGCGGTGCTCCTCTTGAATTCCTTGAGGGTAAAGCTCTTCCTGGCATCGAAGCAGTTAACGATAAATAATATATCACGCACATTTGGCGATTTTTTCACCCGAACTCGCGTATCTTTATACGCTTCGGGGTGAAAGAAATCACCAACTGCACGCAATCTATTATTTATGTTTAAATTAAGGTAAATTATTCAAAGTTAGTGGATTGTGTGAAAATTAAGATAACAGAGGTTTATAAAAATGAATAAATCACTTCGTAAAGCAGTTATTGCAGGTAACTGGAAAATGAACAAAACACCTGCAGAAACAAAAGAAATCATCACAGCTATGAAACCACTCGTTGCAGATGCAACTTGTGATGTTGTTCTTTGTGTTCCTTATATTGATATTTTCGCAGCACAAGAAGCAGCTGCTGGCTCAAATATCAAAATCGGTGCTGAAAACTGCCACTGGGCAGAAAGCGGTGCTTTCACAGCAGAAGTTTCTGCACCAATGCTCAAATCAATCGGTGTTGAGTATGTAATTATCGGTCACTCAGAAAGAAGACAATATTTCGGTGAGACAGATGTTACAGTTAATAAAAGAGTTCGTGCAGCACTCAATTCTGGTCTTACAGTAATTCTTTGTGTTGGTGAGCTTTTAGAAGAAAGAGAACAGGGTATTACAGAAGAAACTGTTCGCTTACAGACAAAAATTGCTCTTCAGGGTGTTACTGCTGAAGAACTTAAAAATATCATTATTGCTTACGAGCCTGTTTGGGCTATCGGTACAGGTAAAACTGCTACTGCAGAACAAGCAAATGAAGTTAACCACGCAATCCGTGAGGTTGTCAAAGAACTTTACAGTAAAGCAGATGCAGATGCTCTCACAATTCAATATGGTGGTTCAATGAATGCTGCTAACGCAGAAGAGCTTGTTGCACAAGAAGATGTAGACGGTGGTCTTATCGGTGGCGCATCTTTAAAAGCAGAAGATTTCGCAGTTATTGTTAAAGCTGCAAGTAAATAATTAACACTTAATGAGGTGAGTTCATTTTGAATTCACCTCAACAATAATATAAAGGCGGATTAAAAAATGTCAGAAAAAGTACTTTTAATAGTAATGGATGGTATCGGTTATTCAAAAACAGGTATCGGTGACGCAGTAACACTTGCAAACACACCTGTTCTTGATAAACTTTTAAAAGAATGCCCAAATGTAAGACTTAAAGCACACGGTGATGCAGTTGGTCTTCCATCAGATGATGATATGGGTAACAGTGAGGTTGGTCACAATGCTTTAGGTTGTGGTCAGATTTATTCACAAGGTGCTAAACTCGTTAACGAATCAATTGAATCAGGCAAAATTTATACTTCAACTGCTTGGGGTGAAATTAAAGATAATTGCCTTACAAATAACAGCACACTTCACTTTATCGGTCTTCTTTCAGACGGTAATGTTCACTCAAATATTTCTCACCTTATTGCTATGTTAAAACAAGCAAAGGCAGATGGAATTAAATCAGTTCGTGTTCACATTCTTCTTGATGGTCGTGATGTTCCCGCAACATCTGCACCGGTTTATGTTGAACAGCTCGAAAATGCTTTAGCAGAACTTAACGATGATACATTCTCAGGCAAAATCGCAAGCGGTGGCGGTAGAATGAAAATCACAATGGACCGTTACGAAGCAGACTGGAATATGGTAAAAGTTGGTTGGGATACTCATGTTAAAGGTATCGGCAGACAATTCTCAAGTGCTATTGAAGCAATCAACACTTACAGAAGCGAAAACGCAGATGTAATCGACCAGGATTTACCACCATTCGTAATTGCAGAAAATGGCGCACCTGTTGGTGCTATCAATAATAAAGACAGTGTAATTCTCTTTAACTTCCGTGGCGACAGAGCTTTGGAACTCAGTATGGCATTTGACTACGATGAGTTTGATAAATTTGACCGTGGTGAAAAATTAGATGTTACTTATGCTGGTATGTTACAATATGACGGTGACTTAAAGCTTCCTGCTCGTTACCTTGTAAACCCACCAGAAATTAAAAACACTCTTTCAGAGTTACTTGTTTCTAAAGGTTTAAATCAGTACGCAGTTTCTGAAACACAGAAATATGGTCATGTTACTTATTTCTGGAATGGTAACAAGAGTGACAAGTTCAGCGAAGAACTTGAAACATATCTTGAAATTCCATCAGATAAGGTTTCATTTGATGAAAGACCTTGGATGAAATCTGCAGAGGTTACAGATGCAGTTATTGAAGCAATCAAATCAGAAAAATATGACTTCATCCGTTGTAACTATCCAAATGGTGATATGGTAGGTCACACAGGTTCTCTTGAAGCAACTATTATTTCAGTTGAAGCAGTTGATATTGCTCTCGCTCGTGTATTAAAGGTTGCAGATGAATATGGTGTAACTGTTCTTATTACTGCAGACCACGGTAATGCTGACGAAATGCTCGAAAAGAACAAAAAAGGTGATGTTCAGGTAAGAACTGCACACTCACTTAACCCAGTTCCATTCATCATTTACAGCAAAAATAAATATGAATTAAAAGACGGTAACTTTGGTCTTGCAAATGTTGCACCAACAGTAGCAACAATCTTTGGTATCGACCCTTATGACACTTGGGAAGAAAGCCTTATAAAATAATTAAAATTCGTGGCAAGGGGGTAAAATGATGGGTATTCCCGCACCTGTGCTTAAACTTTTTTGGAAAAATACAGAGCGAGGCGACAAGGCTCGACTTGCAACACAATCTGCACCAGATGGTGTAACTGAGATTTGTGATATTCCATATATCAATGACGATAAATGGCAACACAAGTTAGATGTATATTTCCCGGAAAATGCAGAAAATGAAAAGCTTCCTGTGATTATAGATATTCACGGTGGCGGTTGGATGTATGGCGACAAAGAACTCAATAAATACTACAATATGGTACTTGCAAGTAAAGGCTTTACCGTGTTCAGTATGAGCTACACATTGTGGCCTGAAACAACTGTTCCTGAACAATTAAGAGAAATTGCAGAAGCACTTTTCTTTATAAAAAATAATATTTCATCATACCCTTGCGACACAAGTAAAATAATGCTTACAGGCGACAGTGCAGGTGGTCAGTTAGCACTCTATTCGGCAGTGCTTTCAAAAAGTAGTGTTTTAAGAGATGTATTTTCTGTAAAGGATTGCGGTCTTAATTTCACTTGTCTTGCACTCGTTTCACCTGTACCTGATATGAATTCAAATTCCCCGATGAGTGCTTACACAAGGGGGATGTGGGGCAAAAACTATGCGTCAAGCCCAACTTCTCGTTATATGAATTTTAAAGATATTGCAAAGTTTGCTCAATTGCCACCAACAATTTTAATAACCTCATCTGGTGACTTCTTAGCAGAAAAACAAACGATTTCTACATATAACAGAATTAAACAATTAGGTGTTAAAACCGAGCTTTACAACTACGGTAAAGTTGATGGTAAACATCTTCCACATGTATTTTCAGTTATCTTTCCGTATTCAGAAAGCGGTAACGATGCAATTGATAATATGTTAAATTTCTATAGAAAAACTTTTTAATGTAAAAGTCCTTGGTATGAAACCTATTGATAATATAAACAGTTTATGATATTATAAAAGAAGATTTGAAAATATTGGAGATTATGTTATGGCAAGACTATTATCTTTCCCGTTAGCCTTAATCACATTTTTACTTTCTTTCATATTCCCGAATTTCTCACCCAAAGTTGACCAGACCGACTGGAACACAAATTATTCTTATGTTTTCGTTCACGGCCTTATGGGCTGGGGTAGCTATGACATTCAGTATGATTTAATGCCATATTGGGGTATGTTTAACGGTGAGCTTTTGAGCAAGCTTGATGATAAAGGCTACAACTGCTACGCTGCGTCAGTTGCTCCTACAAGCAGTGCCTGGGACAGAGCTTGTGAATTATATGCACAGTTAACAGGAACGGTTGTTGATTATGGTAAGGCACACAGCGAAGCTTGTGGTCACGACAGGTACGGAACTGACTACACAGGCAGAGCACTTATAAAAAAGTGGGATTCTGAAAATAAAATCAATCTTCTCGGTCACTCCTTCGGCGGTGCAACAATTCGTGTTTTTGCATCAATGATGGCAATAGGTAGTGCAGAAGAAATTGCCGTTACCGATGAAAATGATATTTCACCATTCTTCACAGGTGGTAAGGCTGATTGGATTTATTCTCTTACTGCTCTTGCTGCTCCTCATAACGGTACTTCTGCTTATTCTGAAAGCAGTAGCGATATTGATTCAGCAGCTTATGATATGTTTATTGATAACGCTTATGTGCTCAATGAAACAATTCACACAAGTGAATTAACATATTATTTCTCAATTCCTTGCAGTGCAACTGTTAAAAATGCTGACGGTACATATAGTGCCGACACTCATTTAATGGAATCAATGTTCCAGAGCAGTGCAAACGAAATGGGTAAAAATATGTGGACAACTCCTGCAGGGCATGTTATTGATGAAACCTGGCTTGAAAATGACGGTCTTGTTAATACAATTTCAGCAAAGGCCCCCTCAAGTGCACCATCAAAGGAATTTAATGAAAACGAAGCAGTAGTACCCGGTGTATGGCACATAATGCCAACATATAATGGTGACCATATGTCACTTCAGGGCGGTCTTCTCAAAACAAATACCGATGTTGAAAGATTTTACACAGAACACCTTGAAATGATTAACTGCTTATAAAACACAACAAAAAATTCATTGAAAAAACGGTTGATTGAATTTTCAATCAACCGTTTTTATTGTAACAACCACCACTTCAGGTGAATTATTAATTCTCACAGGAATAATGCTGTTGCCAAGTCCTCGACTTACAACCATTGTTGTATTGTTTTTGGTAAAGATACCTGCATCGTATTTCGGGAAAAAACCTTGCTCTGGTGCTATTACACCACCCAAAAAGGGGAGTCTGAATTGACCACCGTGAGCATGTCCTGAAAATACTAAATTAACATTTGTTTTAGTGTATTCGTTAAATAATTCAGGGTGGTGTGAAAGTAATACTGTAAAATAATTTTTGTCGTCAAGATTGTTTATTGTTTCTACAATCTGTTCATTAAAATTCTCGTTATAGACTGCTTTGTAGTTTGAAGCATCGTTAAGTCCTATAACCTGTATTTTTTCTCCGTTTCTTTCTATATATGTAGTATCGTCTTTTAAAACAATAACACCCATTTCAGTAAGTGTATCTAAAAATTCGAAATACAGATTTGTGTCAGACCTTATCTCGTGGTTGCCAACAACTAAATAAATATCACAGATTTTAAGTGTTTCTTCAAATAACTTGATGGGTATTTGAATGTTTGTATAAAAGCCGTCAATTGTGTCACCGGTAACAAAAACTGCGTCAGGCTTTTGTTCTTTAATTATTTCAATTAGCCTTTCGTTATCCTCTCCGAATTCTGCGTTATGTAAATCTGAAATCTGCACTATCTTAAACTTGTCAAAACTTTTTGGTAAGAGTGAGCTCTCTATTGTATATTCAGTAGTTTCAATTTTAAAGTTGCTGTACACAACAAAAACACCAAAAACTATAACTAAACAGAGTAGTAAGGCAACAAGCTTTTTGTTTTTAATAATCTTTTTCAATTATCTCGAAATCTCCGTTTCTTAAAATTCTCAATAAATCATCATTTGTTTTAATCTTTTCGTTTGTAGTAATACCTGAAATACCCGCACCTGTCACTCTGTGACAGTCACTACCCGCAGTTTTAATTTTTAAGTTTTTCTTTTTTGCCCATTTTAATGCCTTTTCGTTATCTTCTTTGGTAGATTTTCCGTTTACAATTTCAACTCCGTCAAGATATTTCGGGTTGGCTCTGTATATGTACGGTCTATAAGGGTGTGCCTGAATTATAATGCAACCGTGCTTTCTAAAGAATTTAGAAGTCCTTTTTAAATATAATGGTAAAAGAAATGGCATTCTTTCAACTAATTCTTCACTTACACCATAAATTAAATAATCGTTACCATTCAAGAAAAATCGGAGCTCTATACCTAAAAGTATAGAAAAATCTTCGGTTTCATATTTTTTTGCCTCTCTGTAACCCGCTAAATAGTGCTCGGTACGGAGTTTTTTATTAAGCATTTCTTTTAAAGAAAAAGTTAAATCAGAGTAATGATTTGTTATTACAATTCCTGAGTACCCTAATTCTTTGTATTTTTCCACAAGCTCTTTTGCACTTATTTTAGCACATTGACTCGTTTCAGTTGTGTGACTATGCAGTTCGTATTTCATTCTTTTACCTCTGTTTCGTTTCTGATTATATTATATAACTTAAAAAATAATATTGCAACTTATAATAATAAATGTTATTATATAAAAAACGAAACAGAGGTGCTTTGAAATGCTCGAATTCTTATGGGGGTTCCCCAAAATGCTCTGGAGTGTACTTGTTTTAATTGGTACACTTGTAACAATATTTTTAGATGCTGGTGAAGTTACATCATCAAGCGAAGTTGAATTGGTAAATGAAAAATGCGTGGTTTTAGAAAAGGCTTTGATTTCCGGTCAGGGTATTACAACTGATGGTGAATATTTTTATACATCAGGTTCTTTAACAGGTATTAAGACAAGTGGTCTTGCAAAGTGGGATAAAGACGGTTTTGTAGTCTTAGCAGACTACACCGCTATGCCAAAGGATTACAGAGAAAATCTTAATCTTAATCACTTGGGTGGTATGAGTTATTACGATGGTAAGCTTTATATCGCAGTAGAAGATTCAGAAGATGCTAACCCTTATCTTATGACTTTCAGTGCAGAAACACTCGAATTTTTGGAAGCATACGAAATGCCACAGGAACTTTTAGAAGGTAGTTTCCCCTGGTGTGCAGTAGATGCAGAAAATGGTTATATTTATTGCTCACAGTTCCGTGATGTAAACGAGATTTTTGTGTTTGATTTAGAAACAATTGAATATTCTCACTCAATTAAACTTTCTGAACAAATCACAAGAATTCAGGGTGGAGAAGTGTATGACGGTTTACTTTACCTTTCTTATGATGCAGAAGATGGTAATACCGATTACATACAGACAGTGGATATTAAAACTGGTGAAGTTAAAACACTTTGTGAAAGAAATATTCCTGCAAAATGTGGTAACGAAGCAGAGGGTGTGACAGTTTACCCAATGGAAGATGGTTCTTTAATTCACGTTCTCGACTACGATAAAGCAGTCGGTGTTTATACAAGAAGCTACAAGTTGAAGTAATGCTGAGTGCTAAGTGCTGAGTTAAGGAACGCGTTGATTGTAATTATAAGTGAATAATAAAAAGTTTATCCTATCATTTAAAGTTTGGTTTTTACCATCAACTATAAATGATAGGATAATTTTGCTTATATTAATATTTAATTATAATTGCTGACCGCAGGTCCCGAAACTCAGCACTCAGCATTCAGCACTCAGCAGTTATTTGTATTATTCAGATTTAAACATTAAATCTGAATAATACAATATCTCCATCCTGCATAACATACTCTTTACCCTCAGAGCGTACAAGACCTTTTTCTTTTGCTGTTTGCATTGAGCCACATTCCATAAGTACATCAAAAGAAACAACCTCTGCACGAATGAAACCGCGCTCAAAGTCTGTGTGAATTTTACCTGCAGCCTGTGGTGCTTTTGTACCTTTTTTTATTGTCCAGGCTCTAACTTCTGGTTGACCAGCAGTAAGGTAAGACATTAAACCTAATAAGTCGTAGCTTCTTTCAATAAGTCTGTCAAGACCACCTGATGAAACACCGATTTCAGAAAGGAACATTTCTTTTTCTTCGTTGTCAAGCTCTGCAATTTGTGACTCGAGCTCTGCACAGATAGGAAGAACCTCACTACCTTCATCTGCGGCAATTTTCTTAACTGCGTTAAATCTTTCGTTTGTTTCAATGTTTTTAGTGAAATCTTCTTCACTCATATTACAAGCATAAATAACAGGTTTTGATGTAAGTAAATCTACTGTATCAAGAAGTGCTTTTTCATCATCTGTCATTTCTACACTTCTAGCACACACGCCGTTGTTAAGTGCTTCGTTTACTCTTTCAAAGAATGCTACTTCAGCCCCGAGTGATTTGTCACCCTTCATAGCTTTCTTGCTTCTGTCAATTCTTCTGCCTAAAATTTCAGAGTCAGAAAGAATTAACTCAAGGTTAATTGTTTCAATGTCTCTTTGTGGGTCAATTGAACCCTCAACATGCATAATGTCGTCATTGTCAAAGCAACGAACAACATGAATTATAGCGTCAACCTCTCTTATGTGAGAAAGGAATTTATTACCCAAACCTTCACCCTGAGAAGCACCCTTTACAAGACCTGCAATGTCAACAAATTCAATTGTTGCAGGTGTAACTTTTGCTGGGTTATACATTTCACAAAGTGCGTCAAGTCTTTTATCAGGAACTGATACAACACCAATATTAGGTTCAATTGTACAGAAAGCATAGTTAGCCGCCTGAGCACCTGCGTTTGTAAGTGCATTAAAAAGTGTGCTTTTACCAACATTTGGTAAACCAACAATACCAAGTTTCATTTTTATTACCATTCCTATTTGAAAAATTTACAATATATTTTAACATATTACATAAGTTATTTCAATGGTTTTTTGCATACAAAAAACACTCTTTGCCAATATTAATTATTGGTTAGGAGTGATTTTTTGAATTTCAGAACAGATTTAACATTAGAAAGAACAGAACTTGCAAAAGAAAGTGGCAAGGGAATAAAAAAAGAGTTTCGTCACAACGATTTCAGTAATACAACAATTATAGATGTTTTGAGTGAAGAAACCGCTGAAAAATTAGGTAAGGCAGTTGGGAAGTATATTACAATTGAAATACCCGAATTAACATATCTTTCTAGTGATTTACAAAAAATAGTGGATACGGTTAAAGAGTCACTTGATTTACTATTACCAGAAGGTAATGGTCTTGTTTTAGTTGCTGGAGTTGGTAACAGTGATATTACCGCAGATGCATTAGGTCCATTTGTAGCTTCAAAAATTTTTTCTACAAGGCATCTTTCAAAAGAGTTACAGAAAAATATTGGTTTTACTGAACCACTTCGTCCTGTTTCTTCAATTTCTACGGGTGTATTAGGGCAGACGGGGCTTGAATCGAGTGAATATATAAAATGTATTGTAAATGAAATTAAACCTTGTTGTGTCATAACAATTGATGCTTTAGCCTCAAGAAGTGTCAAGCGGTTAGGTAATACAATTCAAATGTCTGATACTGGTATTGCACCAGGTTCGGGAATAAATAATAAACGAAAAAGAATAGATGAGGAATTTTTGGGTGTACCTGTAATTGCAATTGGTGTTCCGACAGTTGTTGATGCAGTTACTTTAGCAGAGAGTGTGTTTGGTAAAATAACAGAAAAAGAAACAGACATTGATATGATTGTAACACCAAAGGATATTGATGTTTTAATAAAAAATTCTGCAGATTTAATCTCAACTGCAATAAATTTAAGTTTACAGAAGTCATTAAACTACGATGATTTAAAATCTTTGTTATAACAGAAAAAAATATAGCATAAAATATATTGCACTACTATTTTTATACTCTATTCAGATTGAAAGGCGTGTGCAATATGAATAATAAAAAAACAGGATTAGAAGTCTTTTTGAGTGTAGTTGTTTCAATCGCTCTTTTAATTGGAACACTTGTGTTTTCTAATGATTTAGTGACCTTTTTAAGTTCATTTGCTTTAGGTAGCTTCAGTGTAATGACAAGTGTTTCAGAATTTAAAACAGAAAATGAAAAATACAATTTATCTGAAAGTGATGATTATAATGTTTCAGGCTTTGGTAATGGACTTGAAACTAAAACAAATGTAGCAGACACAAGAACACCCGAAGATATTGAAAAAATAATGAACGAAGCAGTATCTGCTTATGCGTCATTCAAAAAAACAGGCGATATAGAAGAAACACATCTCGGAGCATCAAGTAACAACACAATTTACAAAAATGTTGTGGTTAATAATAAGACTGAAACAAAATCGGTTAATATAAAAAAAGAACTTTCAAAAAAACCGAGTTTTGGTAAAATAACAAAAGATGAACCATATATTTTGATTTACCACACTCATACAACAGAGGGGTATGAACTTTTAGATAAAGGGTGGTATTCATCTCAGTATGATTCACGAACAAAAGATATAAATAAAACAGTTGTCCGCGTAGGGGATGAGATAGCAGAACGACTCGAAAAATCAGGTTTTAAAGTCATTCACGATAAAACAATTTATGATGCAAGTTATAACGGTGCTTATGGTCGTTCTTTAAAAAATGTTGAAAAAATACTCGAAGAAAATCCGTCAATTGTTATTACTTTGGATGTTCACCGTGATGCTATTCATTACGATAGCGGTACAAGATGTAAACCAACTGCCGAAATAAACGGAAAAAAAGCGGCGCAGGTTATGATTATTTCCGGAGCAGAAGAGGGTGAGATTGAAGATTATCCCGATTGGGCACAAAATCTTACTTTTGCTATTGCGTTGCAGGAAAAGGTAGAAGAAAATTATAAAGGGCTTATGCGACCGTTGTTTTTTTGCCAGAGGAAATATAATATGCATGTAACACCTTGTTCACTTCTTTTAGAAATGGGTACAGATGCAAATACTTTAGAAGAAGCGGTATATTCAGGGCGCTTGATAGGTGACAGTTTAGCAGAATTACTTGAAGAAAATATGTAGGAGATTAAAATGGAAGAGTTTACAAAGTTATTAAAAAGTTATACAGTTATTACAATTGTGATTATTATTTTAGTTGCATTTGTATGCGGCTCGTTTATTGCAGGGTTTAAAGTGAATTACAATATTACAGGTATTGACCACTCTAAAATCGGTTATAATCGCGATTTTGTTAGTGAGAATATATAAAAATCGAAAAAAACTGTAAAAAGTGTAAAATTCCTATTGAAAAAAATCCTCGTTTATTGTACAATATACAAAAGGCATATCGCAAAATATCTTTTAAGATGGTTAACATCTTTTATATGCCTTTATAGCAAGGAGATGGAATATTTGGCAGTTAAGCTTAATACGAAGTATCTTGATGGTTTTGTTGCAAAGTCAGATGTTGACGCAATAAACGGCGAGGTAGCTTCAGCAGTTGAACTTCTTAACAGTCGCAAGGGTGCAGGTAACGACTTTTTAGGTTGGGTAGATTTGCCTGTTAATTACGACAAAGATGAGTTTGAAAGAATTAAAAAAGCGGCAGAAAAAATCCGTAGCGATAGCGAAGTTTTAATCGTTATTGGTATTGGCGGTAGTTACTTAGGTGCTCGTGCCGCAATCGAGTTTTGTAAATCACAAAACTACAATTACTTAAATAAACCACAAATCTTTTTTGCTGGTAATACAATTTCTTCATCTGCATTAGCAGAAACAGTAAAACTTTGTGAGGGTAAAGATTTTTCAGTTAATGTTATTTCAAAATCAGGTACAACAACTGAGCCTACACTTGCTTTCAGAGTTTTTAAAGAACTTTTAGAAGAAAAATATGGCAAAGAAGAAGCAGCAAAAAGAATTTATGCTACAACAGACAAAGCTCGTGGTACATTGAAAGAACTTTCAGATTCTGAGGGTTATGAAACTTTTGTTATTCCTGACGATGTTGGTGGCAGATATTCAGTACTTACCGCTTGCGGGCTTCTTCCTATTGCAGTTGCAGGTATCGACATTGATAAAATGATGCAGGGCGCTCAGACTGCTCGTGAAGATTTTAAAGATGGCGATGTTTATACAAATGATTGTTATAAATACGCTGCAATGAGAAATATTCTTTATCGTAAAGGCAAATCAGTCGAAATGATGGTTGCTTATGAACCTGACTTTACAATGATGAATGAATGGTTTAAACAACTCTTCGGCGAAAGCGAAGGTAAAGACAATAAGGGCATTTTCCCATCGTCAGCTATTTTTTCAACTGACCTTCATTCACTCGGTCAATATGTTCAGGATGGCGAAAGATTGATGTTTGAAACAGTTGTTAAATTTAAATCACCAAAGAGTGAAATGGTAATTAAGGAAGATGCTGAAGATAAAGATGGTTTCAACTTCGTTGCAGGTAAAACGGTTGACTTTGTTAATGAACAGGCATTTTTAGGTACTGTACTTGCTCACTGTGATGGTGGTGTGCCAAATATGATTTTAGAAATTGACAAAATGGATGAATTCAACTTTGGCTATCTTGTATATTTCTTCTGCAAGGCTTGTGCAGTTTCGGGTTACACATTAGGTATAAATCCATTTGACCAACCTGGTGTTGAAAGCTACAAGAAAAATATGTTTGCACTTCTTGGCAAACCAGGTTACGAGTCTTTAAGCAAAGAGCTTAAAGCAAGACTTACAAAATAAAGTAAATAAACTGAAGACAATTCAGTAATAAAATAAACGGAGGTAAACACTATGGTTTCACTTATTATCGGCAACAAAGGTTCCGGCAAAACAAAAAAACTCATCTCTCTTATCAATGAGGCGGTTGACAAGTCAAACGGAACAGTCGTTTGTATTGAGAAATCACCGTTACTTACTTACGAGGTAACTCACAAAGCAAGACTTATTGAAACAGAAAGATATGGTGTTGAAGGCCCAGATGCATTCTACGGTATGATTTGCGGTATTATTGCACAGGACCACGACATTACAGAAATTTTTGTTGATGCTACATTTAAAATCGTAGGCAGAGATTACGAAGCATTTGCAGACCTTATTAAAAAGGTTAGTGATATTTCAAAGATTTCAGATACAGATTTTGTTTTCACAGTATCAGAAGATGAAGACAAACTTCCTGCAAGACTCTTCGAATATGCTCAAAAAGCTTAATTAAAGCTTTCTTTACCGCCTATCTTTTCAGGATAGGCGGATTTTTTTGAAAAAAATCATAGATTTTTAATTTATATATTGACAAACCAACATAATTTTAATATAATGTTTTAGCGTATTGAGAGGTAGTTAAATGATTATTGAACTTGAGTCTATATTTAATACAGATGGTTCGTCTTATGAATTTGATTACGAACTTTCGCTTTCACACATTGACATAGCGGGTGTAAATCCACTTAAATCACCTGTTAAGGTAAAAGGTGTTGTGAAAAATAATACTGGCATTGTCACACTCGAGGCGAATGCAGAGGTTGTTTATTCTGCTGCTTGTGACCGTTGTGCCGAAGAAACTGAGAAAACTTATAATTATAATTTTTCTCACAATTTAATTGCATCTTTAAGCAATGAAGATAATGACGATTTTCTCGTTGTGAGTGATATGCGTCTTGATTTAGATGAACTTATCGAGGAAGATGTCAATTTAGAATTACCAACAAAATTCCTTTGTGATGAAGATTGTAAAGGTATTTGTACTATGTGTGGTAAAAATCTTAACAAAGACCAATGTGACTGTAAGAAACCAATAGACCCTCGTCTTGAAGGTTTGCTTCAGTTTTTGGAATAATTTAAATTAGTAATAAATATTTATTGTTAAATTATAAGGAGGAAACTTAAAATGGCAGTACCAAAGAGAAGAGTTTCAAAAGCAAGAAGAGACAAAAGAAGATCAAATGTATGGAAAATGGATGCTCCACAGCTTATGAAATGCCCACAGTGTGGCGAATATAAGAGAGCACACAGACTTTGCACAGCTTGTGGTTATTACAACGGTAAACAAGTAGTTGTTGTTGAAAAATAATTATTTTGTGCGAATTTTAAGTTGAATTGCTTTCAAGGGGCGGTGAGAATTTCTCTCCGCCCTATTGGAGTTTTTATTTGTGTTTAAAGAGGTGAGTAAGGTGTCGGTAAAAGTAACTTGCGTTAAAGAAAATTCCTACGGTGAAAAAGCGGGGATTTTAAGAAATGATGAAATTACATTTATAAATGGCAGAGAAATTACCGATGTTTTAGATTACCGCTTTGCAATACAAAGTAAAAAGCTTTCTGTTACTTTAAATCGTGGTTTAGAGAAAATTCAGGTTAATATAAGAAAAAGCAGCGAGTTTTCAGATATCGGTCTCGATTTTGAAACATATTTAATGGATAAGCAACACTCTTGCAGAAATAAGTGTATTTTTTGTTTTGTTGACCAGATGCCGAAAGGTATGCGCGATACACTCTATTTTAAAGATGACGACTCTCGACTTTCGTTCCTTTTTGGTAATTATATTACTCTCACAAACCTTACTGAAAAAGAAGCGGACAGAATTTGCGAAATGCACATAAGTCCTATAAATATTTCTGTTCATACAATGAATCCCGAGTTGCGTGTAAAAATGATGAAAAACAAAAACGCAGGTGATTCGTTGAAATTTATTAAAAAATTTCATGATGCGGGAATTTTAATGAATACTCAACTTGTTTTGTGTCCTGGCATAAATGATGGTGAAGAGTTAAGATATTCATTAAGTGAACTTGCAAAATATAGCCCGTATATTAACAGTATAGCGGCAGTACCTGTAGGTCTTACAAAATATCGCGAAAACCTTGAGCATTTAGATATATACACCAAAGAAACTGCAAATGAGGTAATTTCAATAATTGATGAGTTTAATGCTCATTACTCATTCTTTAATAATGGTAAAATTTTAGCATACGCTTCAGATGAATTTTATCTCTTAGCAGAAAAAAATTTTCCAGACGAAGATTATTATGGTGAATACAGTCAGCTTGATAATGGTGTTGGAATGTGTACACTTTTAAAAAGTGAATTTTTAAGTTCTTTAGATGAAGCTGAAGCAAAAGAAGTAAATCGCGAAATAACTTTAGCAACAGGTGAGTCGGCATTTGCTCTTTTGTGCGAACTCACAAAAAAAGCAGAAGCAAAATTCAACGGCTTAAAAGTGAATGTTGTAAAAATTACAAATGAATTTTTTGGCACAACTGTTACAGTTGCAGGGCTTTTAACAGGTCAGGATTTAAAAGAACAGTTAAAAGATAAAAATTTAGGTGAAGAACTTTTAATTCCACGAGTTTCTTTAAGAAACGAGGGAGATAAATTTCTTGATGATATAACTCTCGAAGAACTTGCAGAATTTTTAAATATTAAAGTTTCACCCGTAGAAAATGACGGATATAAATTATTAGAGAAGATTTTAGGAGGTGCGTAAAAATGGCACAACCAGTAGTTGCAATAGTCGGCAGACCTAATGTTGGTAAAAGTACACTTTTCAACAAGCTTACAGGTAAAAGACTTGCTATTGTAGATAATACCCCTGGCGTTACCAGAGATAGAATTTTCGGTGAATGTGAGTGGTTAGGTCATAAAATGATGCTTGTAGATACAGGTGGTATCGAGCCATATTCAGATGATATCATTCTTTCACAAATGCGCCGTCAGGCACAACTTGCAATAGATAGTGCAAATGTAATTATATTTGTTACTGATGTTCGTGATGGTGTTGTTGCAACTGATAGCGAGGTTGCTTCAATGCTTCAGAAAAGTGGTAAACCAATTGTACTTTGCGTTAATAAGTGTGACAAAATCGGTGAACCACCGGCAGATATTTATGAGTTTTACAATTTAGGTATTGGTGATCCGTTCCCAGTGTCATCTGTTCACGGTCACGGTACAGGCGATTTGCTTGACGAAGTAATAAAACACTTCCCAGAGGAATATTTAAGAGATGGCGAAGACGAGGACGATTACATTAAAGTTGCAGTAATCGGTAAACCAAATGTTGGTAAATCTTCACTTGTTAATAAAATTATAGGTGAGGACAGAATGATTGTTTCTGATATTGCAGGTACAACTCGTGATGCTACCGACAGCTTTGTTGAAAATGATTATGGTAAATTTATGTTTATAGATACTGCGGGTCTTCGTAGAAAATCTAAAGTTGAAGATGCAGTTGAACGCTACAGTGTTTTAAGGACAGATATGGCAGTTGAAAGGGCAAATGTCTGTGTGATTATGATTGATGCTTTAGAGGGCTTTACCGAGCAAGATAGTAAAGTTGCAGGCAGAGCATTAGAGCAGGGTAAAGGTTGCATTATTGCAGTAAATAAGTGGGATGCTTACGAAAAAGATGGCAAGACAATGGACTCATATCGTAAAAAACTTATGAATGACTTTTCATTTATGTCATTTGCACCTATTATTTTCATTTCTGCAAAAACAGGTCAGAGATTAGACCGACTTTACGAGCTTATTAAGTTTGTAGATACACAAAACGCAATGCGTGTAAAAACTGGTCAGTTAAATGAAATATTGGCAGCTGCAACATTAAGAGTGCAACCACCAACAGATAAAGGCAAACGCCTTAAAATTTATTATATGACTCAGGCTTCAACCCGCCCACCAACATTTGTATGCTTCGTAAATAACGCAGAGCTTTTCCATTACAGTTATCAGCGCTATTTAGAAAATCAAATTCGCGAAGTGTATGGTCTCGAAGGTACACCGGTGAGGTTTGTAATTCGTGAGCGTGGAGAAAAGAAATTTTGAGATAAAATAAAAAATACAAAAAACTGTTGCAATTCACTAAAATTGCAACAGTTTTTTTGTTTGTTTCTCTGAAATTTTAAAAAAGACAAAATTTTTATGTAGCTTTTTGCGA
>JAZRSC010000003.1:0-4729 GCA_045651285.1 Acutalibacteraceae bacterium | reverse complement strand
GAAGCATAAAACAAAGACGGCTGGGTTTAATCAAGTGATTAAACCCATCCGTTATTTTTAGAACTCTTATAAACATTCAATTACTTCTAGATTTTTATCAATTAAATCTTGTATTGAAACACCTTTAAAGTAATTGTTAATTAAATTATCAACATTAGTCCACATTTCTTTTGTGTAACAGTTTCCTGACCTGTTACAGAAATTCTCACCACAGTTAATACAAGCAACAGGTGAAAGACTACCTTCTGTTAAATTAAATATATCATAAACCGAAATTTCTTTTGCATCTCTTGACAATCTGTAACCGCCAGACATACCGCGTTGACTTCTCAAAAGTCCACCACGGACAAGTGTTGCAACTATAGTCTCAAGATATTTGAGAGAAACATCCTGTCGCTTAGAAACCTCTGAAAGTGCAACATAACCATCGCCCTGATTCTGTGCCAAATCTATGAATATTCTAAGAGCATATCTACCCTTTGCAGATACCATTATGCATTCAGACCTTTCACGCAGATTTCAATTACATATCACTGAAACCTGCACCATCAAAGAAATAATAAAGTAAATCGCTGATAAGTTTAAAAATTGTTGCAAGATAGTCGTTAAAATCAAGACCACCTGAATACTCTTTCTCTTCACCGTAGAGTATTTCGTTACGGGTATCATAGAAATAAGCTTTTGCCGCTTCAAACTCTGCTAAATCAACATTAGTCTGGTTTAATGCTGCTTCTGCTTCTGCAATAGCGTGTTCTAATCTCGCTCTTTCATCAACTGTAAGATAACTCATATCAAGTTGTTTTATTTCCTGAAGGTCTTTCATTAAACCTTTTGAGTTTCTACCAACATTAAATTGTGGGAATCTGTCAGCATAGGTGTAAACATCCACAAAATTTTCATCTACAAGAAGCTCAGAAACAAGCTTCATAATAACATCGTTTGAACCAGTTCTTTCGTGATTCTGATTGTAGAAATAGAATGTTGTACAAGGAAGAAGACCTGTGTTAGCATCTACAATATTTCTTGGGTCACTATGGTCGTGATTTGGGTTTGTACAATTGTTTACTGTACGAACATAATCAGCAGGGAGTGTTTTATTTACACCGACACTATAAGCACCCATTGATGTAGAATCAAGATGAATAACACCATCTGCATTTACATCATCCCAAGAATCAATAATTTCATAAAGTGCAACATTGTAATCTACTATATCAAATACCTTAACACCTTGTGCAATAGCCTCTTTGATATTTGCGTCTGAATTTTTCTGTGCATTGTAGAACCAATCTGTCTGCTCACGGATTACCGCCATTGAATCATCCATAAGATACATTTCTCTACAAGGCTCATAGTTACCTGACGGAACTAATCCCCAAAGAAGTGTTGAATATCTCATATAATCATTAACAAGGTCAAAGGCAACCGTATCGAGAATAGCATTAAGGTCCGCGTTAGGCATAATGCGAAGAACAATGTTTACAAGGTAACCAGTCATTTCGTCAACACCCATAAGTGCTGGCATCATCTGACTGTAAAGTTCAATATTGTCATCAAGAAGACCATACTGATAAATTTCACCAACTAAAAGTGAACCATTGAGTGCCGGAATAACATAAACTATTCTGTTAATATCTTCGCTGAATGCTCTGCCATTATCTTTGTAAAGCTGCATAACCGCATTCATAACAGAACCGCCCTGGCTTACAGGCGCTAAATTAACTTTATCTGAACCTGAATCCTCTTTAACGAACTGAATAAAATCATAAAGTTCCTGAGCAGTATCTTTCATATTGCCCAAAGAAGCGTATGAGAAAACATACAGATTTTCTTCACCTGCTAACTCAATATATTTATTGAGTGGCAACTGGTCGAGTATGTAATCTTTATCGTATTGACTTAAATCTTTAAATGAATCGTAATATTTTGTTGCTCTTACATCATTTATAAAGTGACCATTTTCATCACACTTCAACCTACCCATAAGTGTGTCGCCTAAAACACCTGAAAGCGCTTTTGCAGCTTGTTGGTCTTTGTCTTCTTGTGAAATAAGCAATTTACTTATAGGCACAAGAGCTTCTGTAAGTGCTAAACCAACTATTTCGATTGTGTCAGTCATAAAAAATGGCGCTTCTAAATTCGTAGCTTTACCATCTTCATAATACTTTGTTTCACTCTGGAAAAGACCAGGAACAACAATACTTGGAATTACATCCTTTTTATCAATAGCACTTGCCGCTACCATAAATGTGGTAGAAAGCATTACTACCGCTAAAATTAAAGATATAATCTTCCTTGATTTCTTCATTTTACCTATCCCCTTTTGGTTTTGGATTTAAGTTATACTTAGAGTGAAAAGAATTATCCAAACCGTGTTTTTTATAGACGGATTCCCGTTCACTCTTCGTTAAAATACTCGCAAATCCGTAAAGGATTTGCTCCGTTTTTGCCTTGATTGACCAAAAATCCGTTCTATAAAAAATCTTCGACCTACAAAGCGAAAGATTTTTATTGGATTTTTGGTGTTGAGGGTGAAGTAAGGCTGACGCCTTGCAAGACCGAAACGCTGAAAAGACTTAAAAATACTTGTTTTAGGCAGGTTCGGATAATTCTTTTCACCCTAAGGTGACGGAAGTCAAACCCCGTACGCCTAAAATTTAAATCTTTCGGCACTTCAATCAAAGATATTCTACCATAATTTTCTACACTTTGCAAGAGTATTTTAGGAAATAGGAAGCAGGAATTAGGAATTAGAAAAAGTAAAAATATTTAATTACAATCAAGCCCGTAGGGCTTCCTTAACTCAGCACTTATTTAAACTTTAATTCTCTTCACCGCAAACCCTGCCATTAAAATTGCAAGAACACCTGCAACTAATTTACCTATAATAACTGCTAAAATATGCTCACCATTATATGAAAGTGTAAATGCCAAATGGTCACCAAAAACAAATGCACCTGAAACACAGAAAGCAAGGTTCATCACCCTACCTTTACGGTTCATTTTACCGGCATTTTCAATTGTTGCAATACTGTTTGCAAGAGTTGCAACAAAGCCTAAAACAGATGCTTCATCAAGCCCTGTTTTTTTCCCTAGCTTTTTAAACGGTTTATTTAAAAGCTTTGAAATTATTGCTATAAGTGGGAATGTACCTGAAAGCACAACGCCAATGTGGAAAATTGTTTTAAAACCCTCGTTAATAGGCGTTGTTTTTTCTAAAATAGTCCAATTTGTAAGGTATTGTAAAATACCAATAGCAAGTCCACCAATAACCAAAACAAGAATTGCTTTACCTAAAACACCAAAGATTTTAATACAAACACCAGGTACTTTTAAAAGTCCTATAACAATAATTACCGAAAAAAGAATACTCGGCACTAAATTCAAAACGAGTGTAAGAATATTTATACCCATAAAAAGACCTGACACGAAACATCCGAGTGGAATTGTGCTTATGCCACAGAGAAGCCCTAAAAATACATCTTTGTGAAATTCTTTGTTTATTGAGCTTATAGAAACTGGAATTGTAAAAGAAATTGTCGCACCTAACATAGACGCTACAACAAGCCCGTGAAAAGAGCCTAAGAGAGCATCGTTACATACTGAATCAGCAAGTGCCGCACCACCCATATCGTTAGCAAATATAATACCAGCTATTGCAGATGGGTCAAATTTCATAAGATTTGCTAGAGGTGTTATTAAAGGTAAAAGCAAATCTGAAAGAGTCGGCGCTATGGTAATCATACCAAGCATTGACATTGTAAGCGGTGCTATTGTATGTATGCCTTTTTCAAACTCATCGCCTAATTTCAGATGGTTACCTGTAATTTTATCTATTGCACCAATTAAAGCAAATATTGCCATTGTGACTGATAATGCGTATTCCATTAGTTTTACTTCCTTTATAAAAATTCCAATCCTTCATTATTCATCAGCGTAAGCGACTTCATCATTCATTATTCATTGAAAATCCGTTCTTAATGAATGATGAATATTGAATAATGAAAAATGAATAATACAAAACAAAAATCCATTCCCTTGCGAGAACGGATTTTGTTTTGGTGACCCGGACGAGAATCGAACTCGTGTTACCGCCGTGAAAGGGCGGTGTCTTAACCGCTTGACCACCGGGCCATATTGTGAAGAACTGAGTTCTTCTATATTTAACACTCCAGCAGGTAAGAAAGTTGACTTGGTAGCGGAAGTGGGACTTGAACCTACGACCTGCCGGGTATGAACCGGACGCTCTAGCCAACTGAGCTATTCCGCCATATATATGAAAACAACAAACTCACCCGCTGAAAGAGTGATGTCGCTCTCAATTGAGCATAGTGATTATATCGTGAAAGACTGTATTTGTCAATACTTTTTTTCAAAAAATTTTTAAAAAATAAAACTTTTTCTAATTTTAAAGAAAAACCCCTTGACAATGGACTTTTTTATATGTATAATATGCCTTGCATTTGCGGATGTAGCTCATCTGGTAGAGCGCCACCTTGCCAAGGTGGAGGTAGCGAGTTCGAGCCTCGTCATCCGCTCCATTTTGCGCTGGTAGCTCAGTTGGATAGAGTGACTGGCTACGAACCAGTAGGTCAGGGGTTCGAGTCCCTTCCAGCGCGCCATAAGAAACAGTATAACTTCGGTTATGCTGTTTTTTATTTTACCAATAATTTATGAGGACTCGAACCCCCTCTCGGCGAAGCCGAACACAATCGGGTTTTCGCGTAGC
>JAZRSC010000002.1:0-111930 GCA_045651285.1 Acutalibacteraceae bacterium | reverse complement strand
TTCAACGTTTTTTCTTCTCTTGACCCTGTAAGAAACATCATCTTATAACAATTTTCTTTTACTGCTATTGCTTTGCCGTAATTCAAGCACTGTGTTGCATATCCTTTGCCACGGTAATCTTTGTGTGTAACAACATTTTCTATAAATGCATATGGTCTGATGTTTCTTGTTAAATTAGGAATAATTACGCAAACACAAGAAGAAACAATTTTATCTTCAACTTTATTTACAATAATATGATGATTCTTGTCTTGAATAATAGTATCCCATGTACTATTTAAATGTTCTGAAACACTTGGAATTGTTTCCTCGTGTAAATGCAAATATAATTCTAATAGTTCATTTAACTCATTGCTATCAATTTCCCTTACCACTTCAACGCCTCCACAAATTCTTATTTATCTAACTGTTCGACTTATTGGAATTTATCGGTTAAGTGAGTTCCACTCTTCGCGTGTTATAGCATACGCGTAAGAAATCTTATTTTTATCATCGGGATATTCCTTTATCTTTTTCATTCCATTTGCAATGGCGGTAGAATATGACCCAACATTTGTATATTTCATATAGGAATACAGACAATCATATTCCGTATTTTTAAATGCCCAATCTCTAACTGCTCTCGCGGCTTCACTCCCAAACCCTTTTCTCCAATAGCTCTTATGAATATGATACCCAATTTCAGGGAGTAATTCTCCATCTATATTTTGAATTGTCATTCCACAGTCGCCAATAAATTCACCTGTTTTCTTCAAGATTACGGCCCATATACCAAAACCAAATTTTTGATAGTTCTGAATATTCCATTCAATCCAATGCTTTGTCATTTCTTTGTCATAAGGTTTTGGGTAATGTTGCATGGTTTCTGCGTCGGATAGGATTTCAAATAGTGCTTCAAAATCCTCCAAAATATATTCCCTCAATATTAAGCGTTCTGTTTCTAAAACCATTTTCATCCCTACAAATTCTTATTTGTCAGGATGATTATATCACACATTATGCTGAATTACAATCGGGTGCGGGTGTCCCGCCCACCATTATTCATTATTAATTATTCATCGGCGTGAGCGGCTTCATTATTCATTAAGAAAAGTCGCAACACCACTAATGAATAATGAAGAATGAATATTGAAAAATGAATAATACAAAAAAGAAACGCCACACTGCGTGCGACTTTTCTTTTTTGGCCTGCCCAGAGGGATTTGAACCCCCGTTCTTCAGAATCGGAATCTGCTGCGTTATCCAGCTGCGCCATGGGCAGTTGTTTGAAGTAAAAGGGAATAGTGAAGATGTGTTAGGTGTTAGGTGTTAGGTGTTAGGTGTTAGGTGTTAGAAATATTATAGCACAAAAAATGAAATATTGCTACTTAAAAAAATTATTCATTATTCATCAGTGTAAGCGACTTCATTATTCATCATTCATTGAAAATCCGTTCTTTTTAATGAATGATGAATATTGAATAACGAATAATGAATAATACAAAACGAAAATCCGTCCACTTAGGTGAACGGATTTTCGTTTTGGCAGCGGGATAGGGATTCGAACCCCAACAAACAGAGTCAGAGTCTGTCGTGCTACCGTTACACTATCCCGCTAGAACGTTTGATATTATACTACCAATATTTTGACTTGTCAAGTACTCTATTAAAAAATTTTCTTACAATTTCTTAAGATGACATCTCCTTAAAGCTATGTTATAATAGTTTCAAGGAGATGATTTTTATGTTTAAAAACAGAAAAACCGCTATTATAATTTTTGCTATCTTTATAGTTGCGCTTATTGCGTTTTTCCCAAGCATCGGGAGTACAAAAGAATATAAAGACACAAATGGTGAAGATAATTATTCACTTTGCAAAATTACTGATGAAGATATCATTGAGGGAATGGACAGTTCAACTTTAAATATAGTTACATTTGATGAAGTGAAAAATGAATATTGGTATCTCGGCAAACTCTTTAATGGTTCGACTACGCTCGGCACAGCAAATTCTTTAACATCTTCCAACACAATTGAAATACAAAAATTTTCAGTTACTAAAGGTAATGCCCGACTTTTAATTTTAGCAGATGATAAAATAGTTCACGACTTCATCCCAAATGAATCAGGTCAGAATTTTTCACTTAATAATCTCGAGGGTGAAATTCTTCTTGTTGTTGCAGGTGAAAGCGCTAATTTTGAAGTAGTATTCAAAGTGCTAACATAAAAAATATTACAGTTTTATTAAGATTAAATTAAGATTTGGTACAATTGTTGAACACAACTTTATATTATGATATATTCTCAACAAATCAAATTTTTAGGAGTGTTCATATATGAATAAAACAAAAAATATAAATATAGTTTTAATGACTTTTGTTTTGCTATTTTCTGTTCCTCTTTCAGCATTTGCAAATTCTTCCTGGGCGTGGCTCACCCCGTTTAGACCGCTATATATTCTGCCTTTTGTAATTATTGTGACTTTAGCAACTGAAATTTTATTGATTTACTATTTTTCAAAAAGTACTAAATTCAACAAAATAATTACATTTGTAATCCTCGGTAATCTACTTTCATTCCTTACACCGTATTTATGCGATTATTTAAGTTCATTGATGCCACATTCTATATATGATTTTTCTACAATGTTAGAGCGTGCGCCAATGTATATTGTTGGATTCGGTTACCTGTTTCTTACACTCATCGTTGAATTCCCTATTGTTTATTACGGTGTAAAAAAGGATGTAGAAAACCAACAAGGACTTATTAAAGGAATAATTATTTCAAACATAATAACTACAATTTTCACGGCTCTGGTAGAACATATTCTTTGCAGAGGTCAATGGTAAATATAATAAAATTACAAATAAAAATATTTCTATTGTATCCCTCACGATTTTCTTGTATAATATATATGTATACAAGAAATTTCGGAGGGATTTTATGTTTAATCACAAAATAAAAAACAACCCTGTTCATATGTTAATTATGGAACAGATAAACGATGTTGAAAACTGTCTTATTCAGTTTGAAAGTTTTATTCGTGCATCCTCTGCTCCTAATGTATCATTTGATACATTAAACACTTTAGCAAAAGGCATAGGTGAAGCAGAAGCAGTTGCAGATATTTCTTTAAGAAAAATGATTGACTCACTTGTTGGTAGTTCATACTTAACCGCTACAAGAGAAGACCTTATTTCAATTGCTACAAGCTGTGATGCTATTGCAAACAAATGCGAGAATTATGCTAAAATGTCGGTATTCCAACAATTCACTTTCCCTGATGAATATAGCGATAATTTACTTAAAATTATATCAATCAGCCGTGAACAATTTGAAGTTTTAAGAAAGAGTATCAGTCTTCTTTTTTCTGATTTCGGTTCACTTTTAAAAGACCATTCTATTCTTGACGAAATAAGAAAACACGAGTCACGCGTTGACGAAATTGAAGAAAGTCTTTACGAAAGAATATTTAAAATGGATATTACTCTTGCTGAAAAAATGCAAATGAGTGATTTCGCCGATAAAATTGCAGAACTTTCAGATATTATTGAAAATCTTGCAGATAAAATTCAGATTATGTTAGTAACAAGAAAGGCTTGATTTATTATGATATACCTTTTGCTTTTTGCAGGGTTATTTATGGGCTGGTCACTTGGTACTAACGATGCTGCCAATGCATTTGGTACTGCAGTTGCAACAAGAGTTGTAAAATACAGAACTGCAGTTATTATAATTGCAATTCTCGTAGTTGTCGGTGCATTTATCAGCGGTGCTAATAATATTGATAAGGTTGCAGAACTTTCCACGAGCAATGAAGTAATCGCTTCAGAATCACAGGTTCTCACAGCTATCCAAAATGGTACAGTCGAAACTTTGCGACTAAAATCTGCAATTAAAGCAGCCATAATTTTCACCTGTGCTGCCCTAACAGTTTTTGTAATGAGCTACCTTAAATTCCCTGTTTCTGCTAATCAATCTATAACAGGTGCTATAATTGGCTGGGGACTTTTTTATGCAGACTATAAAAACCCTGAAATTTTAGCAGTTAATCTTCCACAAATAGGAAAATTTGCTTCTACCTGGATTTTAAACCCACTTGGTGCGGGAATTATCTCTTTTATTCTCGTCTGGTTTTTCCATAAATTTATTGAAGACAAATTTTCTTCTTTAAGTCACTACGATAAAATAATTAAAATTGGTTACTTATTTGCTGGTGCGTTTGCTTCATATAGTATAGGTACCAATTCATCTGCAAATGTTACTGCACTTTATTATGATGCCGCATTCAGTAAAACAGGTGTAGCCGCAAATCTTTTAACAGATGCCCGTGTTGCCGCTACGATTGGTGGTATTGCTATAGCAATTGGCGTTCTCACTTACTCTAAAAAAGTTATGATGACAGTTGGTAGCAGTATTGCAGATATAAGTCAGATAGATGGCTTTTTAGTTATAATATCAATGGCACTGACTGTTGTAATAATGGGTAAATGGATGGGAATCCCCGTCTCAACTTCTCAGGCAGTTGTTGGTGCGGTTGTTGGTGCAGGACTTACACGAAGCATTCACAATGTCCATTTTGGAATATTTAAAAATATCGCAATTGCTTGGGTAAGTTCCCCCACTGTTGCAGGTTTATTGGCTTACGGAATAGCTTTTGCAACACAAAATTATTTTAATAATTGACAACAAAAATCCGTTGTGATTTATATTCACAACGGATTTTTGTTGTCAACACGATGCGTTTAAAATCAACAACATAATTACGCCTGGCACAGAAAACAAAGCTGATATTACAAGAGTCAACCAGTTTATACCTATTGTAATCGGAAGAAAATAAGATATTGCACCTACCGCACATATTGCACCCAAACCACCTAAAGCGCTCGTAAATAGGGCTTTAAAAAAACTTTTACTTATTTTAAAAATTACTAGTGCAATAATAGTTAATAAGACTACAAATATATAAAGTTCTGTCATAAAATCACCATTTAACTATATGCTTGTATTACTAAATTTATGAAGATTATATTTTTTAATTTTAGAGCATACTTATTATATAAACTGTTTTTTAGAAAGGTTGATTTTATTGGACAAACACGCATTCACTTACGAACAGTACTGCTCTGTAGTAAACAAGAATATAATTTTACAAGAAACTGCCTACTATAATGGTAAAAAGAAACTTAAATGCCTTAACCATTTAAAATGCAAAAAGGAATTCGGGGGTTGTAAAAACAAATTCGTTTTAGCAAAACAAGAAAACTATATTGAAAAAACAGAGCACAAATAGTATAATAAAACCGGTGATTTTATGAACGGTATTTACATTCACATTCCATTTTGTAGGTCGAAATGTCCCTACTGCGATTTTTATTCATTGACGCAACCCGTTGATTTACAAGGGGTTTATGTTAGTTCTCTTGTTGACGAAATAAAAAATGGAAAACGCTTTAAAGAAATTTTTGATGCCAAATCTGAAATTTACGACACCATTTATTTAGGTGGCGGTACCCCCTCTGTTTTAAGTGGGAAATATATTTACAATATTATTACCAAAATAAAAGAGAACTATAAAATCACTGAAGATGCAGAAATTACTGTTGAATGTAACCCTAATTCAGATATAAAATCACTTATCCCTTATTTCAAAAAAAGTGGGGTAAACAGAATATCTTTAGGTATGCAATCTGCAGTTGATGTTGAAAGAAAAAAACTGGGAAGAAGCGCCGATAAACAACGGATTTTTGATATAATTAACGAATTAAAGATAAATGGTATTGATAACATTTCTTTAGATATTATGCTCGGTGTACCACACCAGACCATTGATACACTTAAAGAAACCCTTGATTTTATTAAAGAATGTGATGTTAAGCATATCAGTGCATATATTCTCAACATTGAAGAAAACACACCATTTCATAAAATGCAGAATAAGCTTAATTTACCTGATGAAAATACCGTTTGTGACTTTTATGAATTCACTAGCAATTACTTGAAAACCATCGGTTTTACCCATTACGAAATTTCAAATTTTGCAAAAAAAGGTTACGAAAGCAGACACAACACAAAATACTGGTTACTTAAAGATTACTTAGGTCTTGGTCCCTCTGCGCATTCATTTATAAATGGTAAAAGGTATTATTTCCCAAATGATATAAATTCTTTTATAAATGGGGAACCACCGCTTTTTGATTGCGATGGTGGTGATGAAGAAGAATTCATAATGCTTCGACTTCGTTTAAAACGAGGTCTTGATTTAAATGAATTAAAATCAAAATATGGTGAAAGCGCTTTTGAAAGAATATTAAAAAAAGTCTCATTCTTAAAAGAACAAGACTTAATTGATTTTGACAACAATATTATTTCGCTTACTGAAAAAGGCTTTTTACTCTCAAACACAGTTATTTCTGAACTTATATAATAAAAGAGGAGATTCTCAAAAAGAACCTCCTCTTTATTATTTTATTCTTCGTCTGCCTTTACCGCAGATGCTTTATAACCATTCTGCTCGTGTTCAGCGAAAGAATTTGCGTAATAAACTTTACCATTAACATCGTGACGGAAATAGTTGTAATTTGTATCTGATGGATACAATGCCGCCGCAATCGCAGAAGCACCTGGGTTACAAATAGCGCCAACAGGAAGACCTGTACAATCTGTACTATAAGTATCGTATAAATCGCGGTATGCAATATATTTCTGAGTATCTGTTGTAGAAGAAGTAAGTGTTACTTTAATTGTTTCAACAAGATATTTTTCTGTTGAGTCACACTCTAATCTCGGGAATGTAGCTGGTTTATCAAGACGATTATGAAGAACCGAAGAAATATCCTTCATCTGACCTGAGTTTGCTGCCTCAGCCTGAATAATAGAGGCTAAAGTAACAATTTCATCTACTGTCATACCTAATTCTTTTGCTTGTTTCTGATAATCAGCAGTCCATTTTGACTCAAAGTTGTCTAAGAAACGCCTTACAACACTTGATGCATTTTCACCAACATAAAATTCATAAGTATCGGGATAAATATAACCCTCAAGTGTACGAAATCTTGATTCTTTATTTGTCTGATTTTTAAGGAAAGCATATTCGGTAGAGAAATCTACAGATTGCATTGTTTTAATAAAGCTTGAAGCAGTACAAACCTTGTTTGCTTCGAGTTTTTCTGCTATTTGGTCAATTGTCCAGCCCTCAGGGAATGTAAGTGTGATTGTTTCTGTATAATTATTACCCGCTTGCATTGTAGAGAGCATTTTTTCAAGTCCCCAATCGGCATTAAGCGTATAAGAGCCTGAAACATATTCGCCGCTACCATTTATAAGTTTTACAAACAAATTGCAGAAAAGTTCATTTCTTATTAAATCGTTATCTTTAAGAATACTTAAAACTTCACTATCTGTTGCACCTGCAGAAATTGTAACCTCACACTCATACTCGGTCTTTTCGATAGCAAGTATGTCATTTATGCAACGGATACCATAAAAACAAAGGATTGTACTGGAAATAGCAACAATTAAAACATAAATTGCAAGACGCTGAAGCTTTTCTTTTGTATTTAAAAAACCTTGTGCTCTGCGTTCTTTCTGACGATTTTTCATTGCAATTTCGCGCCTTTGTTTAGGTGTAACAGGAGGTGCAGAAGTAACTTTATCACCATTTGTTTTTCTTGTATATTTACCATAAGGTGAAGCGCCTTCTCGTTTCTGTCGTTCCGCTTCTTCTTTAATTTCTTGTGGTGGATTTGAAAAATAAACCTCACCTTTATAAGAAGATTTTTTATTTTCGCGTTCAAAACGACTGCGTTTTCTTGTTTCTTCTCTGTCGAGCTCATCTAAGTACGCATCTGCCTTAGACTTTGGCAACATACCTTTTGCAGCCTTGAAAGCGTCATTACCTCTGCTACTACTTTTTGGAGTAGGCAAATCTCTTTCAGGGTCTCTATAAAAAGGACTGTTAGGATTTTGCTTTCTCTTTGGTGTAGGTGGCTCTGTCTTTTCGAAATACACATTATTACTGCTTTCACTTGAACGGATTGGAGTTGGTTTTAAATCATCTTTAACAAACTCTTTACGCTCAATATCAGGTCTTTCATCACGATTAACAGAACTACTGTCACTGAAAATGTCTCTTGATGAACTTTGTGGTTTACTTTTAGAAGTATAATCATCAAAATTCTTCAAAAGGTCTTCATAATCATTGTAATCTCGAGCCATAATTTACTCCTTTTATGATAAATCTACAATTCTTTTTTCTGTTACAATCAATGCTACAGGACGGTCATATTTACCGTGCATTAAAGAATCGCGTATATTTTCTTCATAACAAATACCAACTGTTTTGCCACTGAATTTTGATAAAAATCTATCGTAATAGCCTTTACCATAACCTAAACGATAGCCTTTTTCATCAAATAAAAATGCAGGAACTACACAAACAGTTTTCTCGGTACTTAATGCTTTTTCAGAAGTTTCGGGATTTGGTTCTTTCACTCCGAAGTAGCCATCTTCTAAATCATCTAAAGAATTTATTATAAAAAAGTCCATATCACCTTTGTCATTAAGACATTTAGGAACTGCCACTTTTTTACCTTGTTCTAAAAGTAAGGTAATAAAATCAAGAGTTTTAACTTCAATAGGTGTTGAAACATAAGTTAAAACAATATCTGCCTCGCGTATAACAAATAGGTTTAAAAGTTTATTCTGAATCTTTTTATCATAATTTGATTTCAACGTTTTATCCATTGAACGCCTTGCTTCTTTGCAGGAAGAACGCATTTGTTTTTTTATTGGGCGAATGTCAACTATTTTTTCCATTGTAACCCCAACAATATTTTTTGTGAAATTTCACAACCGACTAATTCACTTGCAATTTTCTCACCAAATTCCCACGCAACTCCTGCACCCTGCGCGGTAATTATATTACCATCTTTAACCACACCTTGATTTATTACATTTGCACCAACAAGCTCTTCCTCAAAACCGGGGAAACAAGTTGCATTTTTACCTTTTAAAAGTCCTTTTCTACCCAAAATAAAAGGTGCGGCGCATATTGCACAAACCAGTTTATTATTATCTATTGCAAAATCAATTGCTTTATGAACTCTACTGTCATCAAATAAGTTCTGAGAGCCAGGCATTCCACCAGGGAGAATTACAGCTTCTAAATCTTCATTTAAGATAACATCATCAATAGTAATGTCAGCAACAACTTCAATATTATGTGAACCAATAGCGGTTTTACCTTTTAATGATACGGTATTGACAGTAACTCCTGCTCGGCGCAAAAAATCAACTGGTGCTAAAGCCTCGATTTCTTCAAAACCATCTGCTAAAAACACATAAACCATAATTCTTTCTCCTTTCAAAGCTTATTATTAACCATAAGGCATACCAAAATAAATTGATTGAATTTCAGTTTCATCATCAGATAAATTTAAGGTCATACCAAAATCTGATTTACTTTTTTCTGATGGTGCTCTTAAAATTATTTCTTCACAATCACAATATTCATTGAAAAGCAAATTAACAATTTTCTCTTCGTCACCACAAACTTCATAAATTAAAATTCTAGTTTCGTTTTTCTCATAAATAGCAAAACCTGAATTTATGAATATAAAAGAAACATCATTTCTATTTCTATTAAATATAAAGTTGAATTCATCTTCTTCCCATATAACAACTGGATGATTTACAGATGATTTGAGTTTAAGATTAACATAATCGTTATAACAAAAATCCGTTTTTGGTTTTATCGTATTTTTGATACCAACATCATCTCGGGAAATGCTCTTTTCCTCATAGTTTATTGTACGCTCAAATGAAAACTTCTCATACATTTTGAAAAGTACTTCATTTTCAGGAACTAAAAAACAAATTTCGAAGCCTTGTTTTTTTACCTCTTGGGTAGCGAATGAAAACAAAGCTTTCATTATACCTTTTTTACGGTATTTTTCATCAGTACAAACCGCATAAAAATAAACTGCTTTTTTATTTTTGTTTTTCGAAATTATTTTTGAATTTAAAAATAATACCATCGCAATCAGTTCATTATTAAAAAATGCACCGACACCTTTTTTATTTTCAAAAACATTTTCTAAAAAATATTTTATAATTTTTTCGTCATCGTCACAAAAATTATTTTTCCATAAAATTTTAATTTCATCTTTATTTTCTTGTAACAATAATTTATTTTCAAAATTAAAATTCTGCATAATATTTTTTTAAAATGAATTCAGGATAATAAGATAACTTTGCTTTTCTTAATCCCTCAATTCCTGCATCGTCTTCTCTATTTACAAATTCAAAATTATTTATTGAAAATTCAGAAAATAATTTATTGATTGCTGTATATGCTTTTGGAAATTCAGAACTAGCTTTTTCAAAATGGGTGCAAAATATATTTGAATTATACATCTTTTCACCAATGCAAAACGCAACTACTTTTTCATTTATTTTAATTATTGCACCAATTAAATTTAATTTAAAATAATTTTCAAAGGTTTTGTTAAGAACCTTTTGTTCATTTAAAAGCGTTGGTGTTGCTTCATTCTGCAAATACCATTCATTTGCAAACTCAATGCACTCTTGTAAATTATTTTCATTTATTTCTTCGTAAATAAAATCAAAATTATTTTTAAATGAATTAAAATGATTTTTCTTTGAGTGATATTTCCGTCCACTCAATGTTGATAATTTTTCAACCGAATAGACATAATCGAAATCATCTCGATTTTTATTTATTTTTATTTTTTCATCGAATATTTCTTTTAATATTTTTGTTTGTTTTTTTGTAAGACAAACAAACTGAATTTTTTTATCATTTATTTTTGCATCTTCAATTATTAAATTTATTGCGTTTTTTATTTCACCTTTCCCGATAGGGAATGCATAATAAAATTTTTTATCATCTGAAAATCTGATAAATAAAAAATTATTTAAAAAAGCAATTTTTGTATTTTCAACAACTGACCAAGAAAATAAATTCCCAAAAGTAAAATCACAAAATGGTTCTTCTAAAAATTCAAAATAATTCTCTATTCGTTCTCGGTCTTCAATTGAAATTTCCTGAAAATCCAACATAAAATAAATTCACCTTAAAATTGTTTTTATTTCATTATAAATTCTGTCGTTAATTTTTTCGATTGAAAGTAGCTCACCATTTTCCGCACAAGAAATTACTTTCCAACCATACTTTTCACAAGCATAAAGAGCAGATTTTCTGCATTTATGTAAAAACTCGACATCACACTCGTGAACATCTTTTTTTGATTCATCACCATTATAACGACTTGTCATAAGTTTTTGTGAAACCTCAACAGGCATATCTAAAAACACTACCATAGTAGGCTCAGGAATACCAATTTTATTATATTCAAAATCAAAAAGCCATTCAAGGTAAGAGTCCCATTCTTCTGGCTCAAGCTTTGTCATCTGATATAACGCGTTTGCAGGTGTGTATCTATCAGAAAAAATCAAAGTACCATTCAAGTAATCATTTTTCCATTTTTCTGTATAAGACGCAAAGCGGTCAGCGGCAAAAAGAACAGATGCGGCAAAAGCATTAACATCATTTGCATTTTTACCAAAATCACCATTTAAATATTTACGGACTAAAATACTTGACTCACTGTCGTAATCAGGCAACTTTATTTTCTTATACTTTATATTCTCTTTTTCAAACCTTTTACATAAAAGCTCGGTCTGGGTAGTTTTACCGCAACCATCTAAACCTTCAAGGTCTATGAACAAACCCATCTTAAAAAGTCCCTTCACATATAATTCCAATTATATATAATACTATAAATATAGTAAACTGTCAAATAATGAGAGCACTTTGTAATAAAAAAGTAACTTTTTTTGAATTGTTGTAACTTTTTATAAAAAAATTGAACCACACAATTTAGTGTGGCTCAATTTCTTCTGTTTATTTCTGATATATTTTTACATAATCAATAATATATTGTGCTTTGTATGTATCTTTGTCAAGAGCAGCAAGTTTTTCTTCATCTGGTATTTCGAGAGAAACAATTACATCTTCTTCCACCTGTGACACACCATTACCAAAAGATGAACGGCGAGTTTCAACACCATTTACATAAAATATGTACTCTGTATCAGTCCACTCAAGACCGTAAGTATTATATTCGTTGTAAATGTCATTGCCATAAAAGGCACCAAGTCTCATAGATTGAAAATCTTCAACTACACCATCTACACCCGCACAATGAATGGCGTGAGTTACAGAATTTCTATCTTTTTTATTTGCGGTGTTTGATGATTCAAAAATATCAATTTCAGCACCACCTACACCACCTTTTGAAACCGTAGAATCATATGGTGAATCAGCCTGAATCCAGAATGCAGACCAAAATTCCGGTTCATCATTTACAATACAACGAATTTCAAAATAACCTTTACAATATCTTTCTTTTAGTTTAATCATAGCGGTGTACCAGCCTTCGCCGTATTCACCGTTCTTTAGATATTCACCCGTCATTATCATTTTGCCATTTTCTACTTTTACCTGACTTTCAGCATTAAAGCCACCGCGTCTTTCTCCACTTGCTCTGTATTCCCACACATCAGTGTTAAGTGCATTACCATCAAATTCATCTACAAATACAAGCTCATAGCCTGAAAGATTAACCGCCTCACCTCTCGGTGTAACTGGGGTGTCAAATATAATAAGACCAAACAACTCACCTATTGCAAGAATCATAGCACCCAGTTTTTTGAATGAAAACGACTCAAAAATCTGCGAAAAATAAACTGGTATTTGTTCAACTGCCCACATTTGTCTTGGTGCTAACTTTAAAACTTCTTCTAAAAATTTTTGGAACATAATAGTCACCTCGATACCTTGATTAGAAATATTATATCATAACCATCTAAAAAACACAATTATATACCCCTATTTCGAGCAAAAAATGAAAGATAGCAACACCTAAAAGGTATCACTATCTTTTTTGGCGGAGAGCAAGGGATTTTTTCGCCTTCGCTTCGCTCAGTTAGAGAAATGTCGAAACAGTCCACCGGACTGTTTCTCTGTCGCTCCTTTCGTCGCTACGCTCCGAGTTCGCTCCCATTTCTGGTTCGAATCCCTTTGTTGAAATTAATAAAAAAGAAAAGTAGCACCCTGGGGGTACCACTTTCTTTTTTGGCGGAGAGCAAGGGATTCGAACCCTCGAAACGGTTTTGGCCGTTTACACGATTTCCAGTCGTGCTCCTTCGACCAGCTCGGACAACTCTCCGTATAATTAAATTGCTTTGCTATTATACAAAACTTATTACAAAAAATCAAGTACTATTTTATTTAATTTGTCTTATTGAATTCTAGGTGTTTCGCAGTATATAATTAAATAGAAATAAAAATCACCTATAAGGAGTCATTATGAAAAAAATAAAAAACACTCTCGCAACTGATGTCAACGAAAAAATAACTAAAAAAGAATATATTGCATTTGGTTCAAGTACTGCAATCTCAAAAGTTTCTACTGCAATGAGCGGATTTTTCGGTGGCCTTGTTGCTTCAACATTTTTAGGGCTTTCTGAAGAGGCTTTTGCTACATACAGTACAATTATTTTTATTTTAGGCTTCTGGGATATTGCAAATGATGTAATTGTTTCATCTTTCCTTGATAAATCAAGAAAAACTTTTGGCAATTGGGGAAGATTTAAACCGTGGCTTATGTTGATGATAGTCCCCTGTAATTTAGTTCTTATTTTACAGACCTTACCAATAAAAGCATTCTTCCCCGAATCTACTGACACATTCAAAGTAACCTTCCTTGTTCTTTTGTATTTCTTAAATGATGCATTTTCTACATTTTATAACGCCGCACTCACTGCACTTAATGCAAGAAGAACAACAAATAATTTAGAACGCGGTTACATAGCGGCTATTGAAAGCATTTTAGGTTCATCGGTTGGTGCGTGTGGTACTTATATAGCGGCACTCTTACCTTTCCTTTTACCAAATGCTTCTGAAGCAGAAAGATATTTTTACAGTTATTCTGTTGTAACACTTGTGGCAATACCACTTGCTATATGGAACATTGTTGTAACAAAAGAAAGAATTGCAGAGCCACCAAAAGCAGAAACACCTAAACTGCGTGAAGTTTATGGTCATATAATTAAAAACAAACCGCTTATACTTTATATGCTCTCTGAAATTTTAGGTCACGGTATGTCTGTTGGTTATGGTCTTATGACTTATGCATTTATTGCTTGTTTCAGAGCAGAAACCTTTACACTTACTCTGTTTTCTGGTACACCATTTAAATTCAATTATATTTATAATGATGGTAACTACGCGGCACTTCTTTCCTTTGCATCATTAGCCTCCCTTGTAACTACCGGTATTTCACTGTTTTTAGCACCAATAATTCGTAAATGGATTGATGACAAATATCTTTATATAGGTATGAAACTCGGAACGGCTTTTTGTTATTTTGCTATGTTTTTTAGCATTTACCCTTATGAAGCACACACTCCGCAACAGATATTTTTAAGTGTTGTTATATGGTACGCAATCCACGGACTTACAACAGGTTTTTACAACACTATACCAGGTCTTATACAAATGGCGGTGTATGATTACGGTGAATATAAGCATGGCGAGAGAAATGAGGCAACTGTAAGTTCTTTAAAAAACACATTATCCCGTATTCTTGGTAATTGCACAACATATATAACAAATTTATTTTTGATTTTTGTCGGTTACAAAGCTTTTGCAGAAACACCAGAGCTTATGCCAATGGAAGCAAAAGCAAGTCTTATGTATCTTTTTGCAATCCTCCCTGCTATTTTTTCTTTGTTGGCAGTTATTCCTATGATTTTTTACAAATTAACCGGTAAAAAACACAAAGAAATTACAAAAGAGCTTGAAGCAAGACGACAACAAAATCTTGATGAAATAAATATGATTTCTTAAAGCATTTTTTAAATTCCTTTTTCCATGCTTTTCGTGCTATGAATTTTTAAAATTATAAAACACATATAACTGTTAAAATCAAGTAATATCAATAACTAAAGTAATGTTTAGCACTTCCAAATTTAGTCGATAAGTTTCGACAAACAAGATTTTCAAAAACCCGCAAAATATAACTGTATTCACTCGTTTGAATTTCAGAATTCCAACGAATGAATACAGTTGTTTTTATATTGTAAGAGCCAAAAATTACAAAAAATCGCCCAAAAGTTACATTTGCGAACATCAGAAAAAATAAATTGATATTATGTAAATGAAAAGAAAACAAAAAGGAGTGTTTTTTTATGACAAGAAAAAATAAGTTAAAGCAAATTATAACTGGTATCTTTTCATCAGCAATTATGTGGGGATTATCAATTTTATTATCTGGTGTAATAGTAGGTGGCGACCTTTTAGATTTAGGTTACTCAGAACTAGGTCTCGGAAAATTATTCTTTATATCGTTTTTTTGTTATAATATTTTTATTGCACTTTATTCAGCTAAGAAAAATAAAAAATATTATTGGGTAAGTGCTTTTATAACAGAAATAATACCTTTAATATCGCTTATTATATGTGGAGTTCACATTGGTGACACCCCTCTTGCAGAATATCTGTACCCGTTTTCAATATTATCATTTATGCTTTCCACACCTGTAGGTGGTTTGCTCTATTCATTCCCTGATGATTATGTTTCTTCAATAATAGCAACAGTAATTGGATACATTTCACCAATCGTTAGTCTCGTTATTTACAAAATAAAATGTAAAGGGTGATTTTATGAAAACATCAACAAAAATAATTCAATTTTCTATAGGCGTTATTCCTGTCGCGATATTTCTTGTTGTAGCGGCTATTTTTCAAGATATTCTCTTTTCATACAGAACAGAATCATTTGAATTTGAAAACACCTTTAGTGAGAGATTCGGTTACTTTGCAGATATCATCACTGTTTCTATGTTCTTGTGTATGTTCTTATGGGTTTACTTATGGGCAATTCCTTGTAAATGGTTTAAAACAGATTTTATATATTTTGGTGCACTTACAGGTCTGCTTCTCCCTGCGGCAAGTTCTGTTATTACCGGATTTTTCACAGATGATGGTAATATTCTCACTTGGATATATGCGTTTACAATAGGTTTAATTTTACAACCGATCGGAATGCTTTTTTATTTCGCTATTGAAGGTATAGAATCCTTCTTACATGTTAATGATATCCACTCTATCTTCTTTATATATTTAGACCATGACACAATATCAACAATAATCATAATTTTAGGACTTATGTCGTTATTACTTTTCAAGGTTTTAAAGAAAAAAAGGACGGTTTTATGAAAACATAAAAAAAGCACCGCAGATTCTTATAGGAATTACCCCTTTAATGTTATTATGGCTTATAAGTTGTATTTTTCAGGATGATATCTTTGTAACTACTTTATTCAGTAACCTCCTGAAAAACGAAGAGATTGTTTTGTCAGCTATTATACCAGCAGTTACATTTAACTGTATGATTGTTTTTCTGTTCTCGTGTGCAATTCTCTGCAAACGCTTTAATTTAAAATACATGTATTATTCTGGCTTATTAGTGTTCTTGTACCACCTTTTACTATTATTTTAGGTAGTGTTTTTTCAGTTGATGGGACTATACTTTCCTGGATATTTTGGTTTACATTAGGTTTGGTTTTATTACCATTCGGAATATTAGCAAATTTTAGTTTTGTGGGTTTAAGTAATTTCTATTTGATTTATTCTGATAAATACATTTTTAAGGATTCCTTTGCAATAAATATAACAGTTATCGCGATTATTTCTCTGTTACTTTTTAAATTAATAAGAAAAAAGAAACAACCGACTAATGACTAACGACCAACGACTAATGACTAATGACTGACAACTAACATCTATTTTCCAATAAATCCTTGACTTTATGTCGAATTTTTTATACAATATAATAGTATAAAATTTTTAAGGATGTGTGTTTTGATGAATCAACAATACGATGCATTGTTTACCCCTTGGAAAATAGGCGATGTTGAGATTAAAAACAGAATTGTTATGTGCCCAATGGGTGGTACATCACTTTTCGGTTGGTTTGAAATCGGCGGTTGCCATTTTGACAAGGAAGCGGCTAAACTCTTTATTGAAAGAGCTAACAACAATGTTGGTCTTATTATCCCTGGTATTGCACCACTTCGTGATACCATCAGAGGTAAATGGCTCTGGCAAAACCCAAAAATGTTTGAAGAACTCAAAGAGTTTATGGATGAAATCCATAAAACAGGTGCTAAATTATTCATTCAGCTTACTGCTGGTATGGGTCGTTCATGGGCTATTACAGAGCTTATTGCACCACTTCACAAAAACAAATTCACTCGCGCTCTTGTAAAACCTATTATTGATACTTCTCACGAATTGGCTTCACCCTCTCCACAGCCATCTCGTTGGGCTCACGATATTATCTGCCCTGAAATGACAGTTGAACAAATTCACGAAATCATTGAAGCTTATGCAAAAACTGCAAAACTTTGTATGGACGCAGGCGTTGACGGTGTTGAAGTTCACGCTGTTCACGAAGGTTACCTTTTAGACCAGTTCGCAATTGAATTCTTTAACAAACGTACTGACGAATACGGCGGAAGTTTTGAAAACCGTTTCCGTTTCGCAACAGAAGTTGTTAAAGCAATCAAAGGCGCTTGTGGTGAAAAATTCCCTGTTTCACTTCGTTACTCAGTTGAGTCAAAAATGAAAGGCTTCTGCGAAGGTGCAATGCCTGACGAAGTCGAAGGTAAAGATTACACAGAAGCAGGTCGTAATATGGCAGAATCTGAAAAAGCTGCAAAATATCTTCAGGATGTTGGTTACGATATGCTTAATGCTGACAATGGTACATACGACTCATGGTACTGGGCTCACCCACCAATGTATATGCCTGAAAACTGTAACCTTGACGATGTTGCTCACATTAAAAACTTTGTAGATATTCCAGTTGTTTGTGCTGGTAGAATGGACCCTGCAGTTGCTGCAGATGCTATTAAAGAAGGTAAAATTGACGGTATTGGTGTTGCTCGTCAGTTCCTTACAGATGGTGAATGGGTTACAAAAATTATTGAAGACAGAATTGAAGATATTAAGCCTTGCATTTGCTGTCATAGTGCTTGTTTCAACTTCTCATCTTCAAAAGGTCACGCAAATACTCAGGACCTTTTCGACACAATGGGACTTTCTCGTTGTGCTCTCAACCCAAAAACAATGCAGTCTAAAAAATACAAAATCGAACCTGCAAAGAAATCTAAAAAGGTTGCTATTATCGGTGGCGGTATCGGTGGTATGGAAGCTGCTATTGTTCTTGCACAACGCGGTCACAAAGTTGACCTTTACGAAAAAACTGATAAATTAGGTGGCGTATTTATTGCTGCGGCTGCTCCTACATATAAAGAAAAAGACCGTGACCTTATTGCATGGTATAATCGTGAAGTTAAGAAATATGATGCAATTACAATTCACATGAATACAGAAGTTAAAGATGTAGCTTCACTTAATGCTGATGAAGTTATTGTTGCTACAGGTGCTACTGCAAAGAGAATTCCTATTCCTGGTGCAGAAAAAGCAGTTGAAGCAGTTGACTTCCTTTTAGGCGATATGTCACAGGCTCCTCAGAATGTTGTAGTTATCGGTGGTGGTCTTACAGGTTGCGAAATCGCACTTGAGCTCCACAGAACTTATGGCAAAAATGTTGCTATTGTTGAAATGCAGGATGACCTTATTACAACTCCTGGTATCGCTCTTGCTAACACAAGCTATCTTCGTGATTACTTCAAAGCAAAGAAAGTTCCTGTTTACCTTGAGTCAAAAACAACTGCAATTAACGATGGCAGTGTAACCATTATGACAAAAGATGGTAAAACAGAAACAATTCCAGCTGACACAGTAGTTCTTTCTGTTGGTTACAACTCTGCTCCTGTTGCACAGAAGAGCAAGCACGTTCATGTTATTGGTGACGCATTCAAAGTTGGTAGCCTCAGAACTGTTATCTGGCAGGCTTGGGATGTTGCTATGAAAATATAATTCGCTTGCGAATTATATTTTCAAATTCGGAATTCGTAATGCGTAATTCGGAATTATAATAAACAAATTTATCCTATCATTTTTAGTTGATGAAAAAATCGACTTCAAATGATAGGATAATTTCGTTTCTTTTTAACTATATAATAGCGTCGCAGACCCTTTAATTCCGAATTACGCATTACGAATTCCGAATTAATTATTCAATTCCTGAACAAATTCCTCAATTCGTTTAAGTGCCTTAATAATATGCTCAACTGAGTAGCAGTAAGATGCTCTTATGAAGCCTTCGCCACCCTGACCGAAAGCAGTACCGGGAACAACTGCAACCTTTTTTTCTCTTAAAAGTCTTTCGCAGAATTCTTCACTGGTAAGACCTGTGCTTTCAATACAAGGGAAAGAGTAAAAAGCACCCTTTGGTTCACGACAAGTAAGACCGATTTTGTTAAATCCATTAACTATAAGTCGTCTTCTTCTGTCATACTCCTCGTGCATTCTTTCTACATCCTCATCACAGTTTCTTAACGCTTCAATTGCGGCATACTGTGATGTAGTCGGTGCACACATTATATTATACTGATGAATTTTTGTAATCTGACTTAATATTGCTTCAGGACCGCAACAGTAACCAAGTCGCCAACCCGTCATAGAGAATGCTTTTGAAAAACCGTTTATGGTTATTGTTCTGTCGTAGAAACATTCTAAAGATGCAACTGGTGTATGTGGTGCATCACCATAAGTGAGTTCAGAGTAAATTTCATCTGAAATGACAATTATATTTGTATCTTTAATTACATCATAAAGCGCTTCTAAATCTTCTTTTTCCATAACCGCACCTGTAGGGTTACAAGGGTATGGAAGAATTAAAGCTTTTGTTTTGTCTGTAATTGCATTTTTTAATTCTTCAGGTGTTACCTTAAAGTCATTTTCTGCTTTTGTTTCAATAATAACAGGCACACCACCCGCAAGGTGTGTAATAGGCTCATAGCACACATAACTTGGTTGTGGAATTATGACTTCATCACCATAAGTTACAATTGCTCTTATAGCACCATCTATTGCTTCGCTACCACCAACAGTAACAAGAATTTCTGTGTCAGGGTTATATTTAAGGTTGTATTTTCTGTCTAAATAACGAGAAATTTCAACTCTTAAAGCACCTAAACCTTTATTGGCACTGTATTTTGTTTTGCCTCGTTCAAGTGAGTTTATACCTGCTTTTCTTATTCTCCAAGGAGTCTGAAAATCAGGCTCACCAACACCTAAAGATATAACATCTTCCATAGTTTCGGCAATATCAAAAAACTTTCTTATGCCAGATGGTTTAATTTCTGTTACGGTTGGATTTAACACTTTACCGTAATCTATCATAATAAAAATTGCCCCCTGTCATCGTGCTCCATATCGCACAAATGAACATCCATTTCCTTATATCTTCACATAACAAAGTGAGTTGTTGTAGATGTACCAGAGTCAATTGTAGCGAGCTCTCTTGCAACAAAACGAGCAACATCCTGCAAGGTTTTGCCTTTGACAACAACATTGAGGTCATAAGAGCCTGACATCAAATAAACAGATTCAACATCGTGGTAAGACATAACCTTTTCTGCAACTTCTTCAAAGCCTAAATCTGCTTTAGGTACAACATTAAGCTCAACAATTGCAGAAACATAAGCATCATCGAGACTATCCCAGTCAATAACTGCCTTATAGCCTCTTATAATACCCTCTTTCTCTAATTCTTCTATAGTTTTTGCAACAGTTTTCTCATCACTACCGAGCATAACTGCTAATTCTTCATTAGTATATCTTGCATTTCGGCATAAAAGCTTTAGAAGTTCTGTTTTCACTTAAAATCCCTCCATAAAAAATTCATAAAACTGCTTTATATAATACTAAATTATATAATATTTGTCAATTATCGTCTTTACAATGATTACTATAAATGTTAAAATAGTTTTATAATTTTTTTATGGAGGCTTTTTCTATGAAAATTACTCGTTACCACGAAGATTTAACTAATCTTCATATAAACACTTTACCACCAAGAGCATACTTTATACCTTATGCAACATTAAATACTGCTCTTTCAGGTGACAGAAACCGTTCTGAATATATGTTAAATCTTTCAGGCGAATGGGATTTTAAATATTTTAGTAGTTTTGAAGATTTATATAATATTGAAATTGATGATAAATCACTTTATGAAGACAATGTTAAGGTTGAAGTGCCAAAGTGCTTCCAGCTTTATGATATAGGTGTGTTTGACAAGCCACTTTACTCAAACCTTTACTATCCATTTCAGGTTGACCCTCCTTTTGTACCTGATGAAAACCCTTGCGGTCTTTACACTAAAAATTTCACTGTTACAGAAGAAATGATTGACAGAAAAAGCATAATCACTTTTGAGGGTGTTGCCTCTTGCTTCTATCTTTTTATAAACAATGAATTTGTAGGCTACAGTCAGGTAAGCCACTCAACAAGTGAATTTGATATTTCAGAATTTGTTACCCTCGGTGAAAATGAAATTAAAGTTCTCGTTTTAAAATGGTGCGATGGCTCATATTTAGAGGACCAGGACCATTTCCGTCTTTCCGGTATTTTCAGAGAGGTTTACATTTTAAGCAGAAATCAGAATTACTTAAAGGACATAGAAATTAAACAGAGCTTCAACGAAGATTTCACAAAATGCACACTTAATATTAAATGCGACATTGACAATGCAGATAGTATTATTTATGGAATTGTTCATCCTTTAGGCGATGTAATTGACGAGGGTGAGGTAAACGAAAAGGAATTCACCTTACCTATTGAAAACCCTGTAATGTGGAATGACGAAGCACCTTTTGTTTACACACTTTTTATTACTGTTGATGATGAAATTATTCCATTACAGTTAGCATTAAGAGAAGTTAAAATCGAAGATAAAAAGCTCCTTATAAATGGTAAAGCAGTTAAGCTCCGTGGTATCAACCGTCACGACAACTCACCAACAGGCGGTTACACAGTTTCTATGGAAGATATGGTGAGAGATTTATTCTTACTTAAAAGAGCAAATGTAAATGCTATAAGAACATCTCACTACCCTAACGACCCTCGTTTTTATGATTTGGCAGAAGCACTTGGTTTCTACATTATAAACGAAGCAGATATTGAAACTCACGGTATGGGTTACAATACAGAAAAAGATTGGGACTGGACCCGTTGGTCGTTCCTTTCAACCTCACCTGACTGGAAGCTTTCTTATGTTGACAGAGCAAAAACTCTTTATGAAAGAGACAAAAACCACGGTTGCGTTATTATGTGGTCACTCGGTAACGAAAGTGGTTGCGGTGTAAATCACAGAGCAATGAGAGAGTTTATAAAATCCCGTGATGTGAATGCTTTAGTTCATTATGAAAACTCACACCTTGAATTCAAGGCAGTACCAGAGGGTGAAAACTTCAGCGACATTTCTGATGTTGAAAGCAGAATGTATGCAGGTGTTACATATATTGATAAATATTTGAACGACGAGCAATACAACAAGCCTTTCTATATGTGCGAATATGTTTGCTCAATGACAACAGGCGACGTATATGACTATTGGGAATTAGTTGACAAATACGACAACTTCTGCGGTGGTTGTATCTGGGAATTCTCAGACCACTCAATTTCTATACCTGATGATAATGGTAACCCTCGCTATTATTACGGAGGTGACTTTGGCGAATTCCCACACAACGGTATTTGTTGTATAGATGGTCTTGTATTTGCAGACCGTTCTTTAAGACCTGGTTATTTTGATATGAAAAAGGTATATGAGCCTTTCAGAACATCATTTGAAAATGGTGTTTTAAAGGTTAAGAGTGTGCTTTATTACACCTCTCTTTCAACCTGTTTCTTAAAATGGCAGATTACAAATGGTAAGCAATTATTAAAACAAGGCATTATTGAAAGTCTTGATATTGAAGCACAACAAGAAAAAGAATACAAGCTCTTTGATATGAATGAATTAGCTTTAACAGAAAATGCTTTCTTAACTGTTACTGTTCACCAGAATGTAGAAACACCTTGGGCTCCTGAGGGATATGAAATAGGCTTCGGACAGTTCGAGTTGCCTGTAAAGGCTTTGAGCTTAACACGAGAAAAATATCAAATTTCCGTTATCGAGAATGACCGCTTTGCAGAAATCAAGGTTGGTAGTAACGAATATGTATTTGACAAGAGCTACGGTAGAATTAAATCTATTAAACGCAATGGCACAGAGCTTTTAGATGAGCCTACAAGATTACAAATCTGGCACGCACCTTGCTATAACAGAGGCTCTGTTGACGAGTGGTATGACCACAACTTACACAAAGCATATCAGAAAACATATTACAGTAAGGTAACTAAAAAAGATGATGCAGTAGAAATTGAAACCTCTATTGCATTCGGTGGCCCTGCAAGTCCATCTACAATTAAAGGTATATTTACTTACATCTTTAATAACGACGGTACATTTAAAGTTACTGCAGACGGTACTGTAAAAGATGTTGCACCACTTCTCCCTCGTTTTGGTCTTGAATTCATATTAAAAGAAGAAAACGAGAAGTTAAGATATTTCGGTTTGGGCTTTACAGAAACTTACCCTGACCGTTATAAATCTGCTCGTTTCGGTGAATATGATTTAACTGTTACAGATAACTTCGTTCACTTCGTAAGACCGCAAGAAAACTCTTCTCACTACAAAACAAGAAGAGTAGATGTCGGTGAAATGGGTGGCGTAGGTCTTCGTGTTACACCAGCAGACGAGACAAAAGACTTTTCATTTAATGCTTCGCACTACTCAGCTGAACAGTTAACTGAAGCGACTCACGATTTCGAGTTAAGACCAGAGCCAAGAACAATTCTTAACATTGACTGGCGTTTTAACGCAATAAGCGAAAACGAAGAGCTTAACAATGAAGAAAACAAACGACTTTTAGACGATAAGACATTTAAGTTCAGTTTCATGTTTGAGCCGATAGACTTTAATTAAATGCAAAATGCAGAGTGCAGAATGCTGAATTAAGGAAACGCTTCGCGTTTGAGTATAATTAGAATGAATAAAAAAACTACATTCTTTCATTTTTGGTTTAACCTTAAATGATAGAATGTAGTTTCTTTTATCTATTTCCTGTTTCCTATTTCCTGACGACTGACCACTAGCCAACTAGCCATACTAGCCACACTGACAACTGACAACTAATTTTCAATTACCATAAGTGAATACGCACAATTGCTTTCAGGATATGCAACAACCAAAAGTTTACCGCCCTCACCTGAAAAATATTTGATGTGTGATTTTTCAATATAATCTTTGTATTCTTCGGTGGTTAATTCTTTACACCACGGTTCGTTTATATTAAACATCGGTTCTGAATCTTTTATATAGAGATGCTTTGAAACAGATGTTTCTGCTGCGAACATCATTCTGTGTTGCATCGGGTAAGAATCACAGTAGACAAGACTGTCTACTTCCTGTAAAAAGTCTTTGTAATACTCTCCTAACTCATTAACATCTACAAGATATACTTTTACAGGTTCTCTTGTAATTTCAAAGAACTTCATTAAATCGTGTGATTTTAAAAATTCTACTGTATTTACCATTTCCTTTGTAACCTGAAATGCCACTGTAGATTGACCTGTCATAACAAACGGTAATTCACCCTCGACAATTTCCTCTTGACTGAATTGCAATAAACCATAACTTTCAGTTGGTTTAAACCATTCAAAATGTGCTAGTGAAGTAATATCCTTATAAAGTGCTGATTTTAATTCCTTTATTTCTTTTTCACTTAACACATCTTTTAAAGATGAAACTACAGCATCCTTTGACTGAATGTAAACAATACCCTGCATAGAGAAATAACTTTTTTCAAAGAGTGAGATTCCCATTAATTCATTATCTTCTTTTCTCTCTTCAGTTGATAAAAGCATTTTATATAATTCCTTAACCTTGTTTGTGTTCCAGAGCTTAAGAATTTCTTCTGCACAGTCTTTACTTATATAGCGGTAACTTCTTTCTATAACTGAACCGTTTTTTAATTTGTAAGTGAATTTTATGCCCTCTGTTGTTTCTTTATTCTTATCTTCTGATGCTAAAGAATGAATAGCGAGAACCTTTTCAATATCTTCTGCATTATCAAATTTAATACCCTCTCTTAAAATTGCCGCGTTAACATCATAGTAATCAGCAATACCAATAAGCTCAGCATTATTTTCAACTAAATCGTAAGGTGCCTGAACCTCTACTGTTTCTATATCTTCCACACTGGGCAATTTATTTTCGTACCCTAAACCACCTGTTAAGCAAATAAGAGAAATTACAACTGTGCTACCCAATATTACAATCATAGGTTTTGCTTTTTCTTTTAAGTTACTGATTTTCACAGTAGTGATTATATTGAAAACAAGTGAAAGAATTATAGCAAAAACTACAAAAACTGCTAATAAAATATATGGTTCTTCAGGTGTAAATCGTTCATAATACAAATTATTCCTATATGTTGTACTGATATTTATAACATTCGCATTAGGGTTCAGGTTATAAAAGAGTTCATCTGTTAAATATCCGCTTAAAACTATTGGTAAAGAAAAACCCGAGACAAAGGTGATAAATTTATTTTTATTTACCATACCGCAATTTTCAAACTTGTAATTCTTTTCGAAGTGTTTTTTTATTAAAATTAAACCTATAACAGATACCACAATCCATATTGCAGAATGAATAAAAATGTTCCCTTGTGTTTTGTATGAACTATAACTAAAAAATTCTCTTAATGGGTCTAAAATTGTTAATGCAAACATATCAACATAATTTTCAAATGTGTAACCACGCAAAAATGCAGTTGCTGAAAAATTAAATATATTTATTATAGCATTAGGTAATAAAGCGAGAGAAACACCACCAAGAATTGCTTCAACTTTTCTGTTTGGTAAAATTGTTCCTGCAACACCACACATATATCCCCAGAAAAGTGTTGTTAGAGACACAAGTATGTTTGCAATAAATGGTGCTATGTAACCATCAGCAAGGTTATTATTATATTTAATATTTACAAGTAATGCGATAATTTTAATAACAATTACAATTAAAACAAGCGCTATTAAAGGAATAGTTACCTTGTTGTTAAATATCGCACCTCTCTTTTTAGGTTGCAATAAAACTGCTCTTGCGTGATTTTTATTAAGCAAAAACGAGAAGTTCCACAACGCTATTAAAGCACCGCCTATAAGAGTTACAAGTACATCAAAATCAAGATAGCTTAATATGAGATAATCTCTTGATAAACTTTTTACATCGTGCACTAAATCGAACCCATTATTAACATAATATTCACCCAATACACTTACAGAAAACGCAAGTGCAAAAACAATTATAAAAGCAATTGTAGGAATAATTGAAACGCTTAAATTAGCAATATCTATTTCTTTCTTCAATATACTTTCTTTATTTTTCATATTAAAACCCCCATTTTAATATTTTTCTCCGAATTTAATTAGGAATGTAATAAACATTATCAGCGTTGTCTTTGTAATCTACAAATAATAGCTTGCCGTCAGACTCTTCGTCGTAATATTTAATGTGCGACTTTTCTAAAAGTGCAGCGATTTCCTTTTGTGACTTTATTTCTTCTATAGGAGCCTTGCTGTAATCAAGCTCTTCGAATGCTGAGCCATACAAATCCTCATCGTATGTAGGATTCAAGTTGCTTGATTTAAAGAAGTTAATATCACGCTCTAAATCACCATCAGGTACAAAATAAACAGATTTATCAAGCGCACCTAAAAGGTAGCCTATATCTGAATATTCAGAAGAACGCCATTCCCAATATTCGCTTATATCTGCAACATAAGCGGTTTGAATTTCATTTTTGATACCGAGATATTGTGATAAATCAAGTTTTTTTAGTATTTCAACAGTGCTTTTCATCTCTACTGTTACAGGTAATACTATATGTTCATATTCTGAAAAACCATACCAGAAATCTTCATCTTCTTCGTAGGTGTAATTATCAGCGAAGGTATCGGTGTAGTATGATCCATAATACTTGTTATCATATCTGAAAACAATGGCACCGTAGGTTTTTGTAGGCTTAAACCATTCAGCAGGGGTGAGCTCTGTGTAGTCTTTATAAATTGCTTCTTTAATAAGCCTGAATTCTGCTTTTGTTATTTTATCTTTTATATCGGTTGCAGTATTTTGCTTTGAAGCAATTAAAACAGCGTTTGTGTCATAATTAAAGCAGGAGTATGGTGTTTCATAATAATCATATGATGCATAAGCATAATAACTGTCACCATCCCCAAAATCCTCGTAAGTATTTGTTGGTTTGTTGTTAAATAAATAATCTTTAATATTTTTGTGAACTTCATCAGTTTTCCAGAGCATCAGCATTTTTTCTGCGGCTTCCTTACTTAAATAATCATAAGAACGGGTAATTGTTTTGCCGTTTTTTAATGTGTAAGTAATATAAATGCTTTCAGCAGTAGTTGTGTCACGGTTTTCAATTACTGCTTCGTGAATTGCTTTAATAATTTTAAAGTCATTTTCAGTGGTAAGTGTTAAATGATTATTTGCGTAAATGTTCTCAAGGCTCAAGGCTTCATGTGTGTTAAAGTTGTCATCAGCATTAAAGGTTGTGGTTATTTCAACCTCCTTGATTTTTTCGGTGTCAGGAATTCTTTTTTCATAACCAAGACCACCTGAAAAAGCAAATAATAATGTTAAAGCAATCACTGCAAGCGGAGTGCAAACTGCCTTGATTTTACTGCTGTTTATCGCAAAGCTGGTTTCAATAAGAACACTTGTAAGGTAAGCGAAAACAATTGTTAAAATTACCGTTAACAGAACAGAGATATTTGCAGAATAAACTTTGTTATCGGTAATAATACCGAAATCTTCGTACATTACTGAAATAATAAGCGAAGCAAATAGAGAAATGGTAGTGGAAATTATTGCAACCATTGTTTTGTTTGTTGCTTTCATTTCAATCTTTTCCGGCTTGTATTTTTTTACAAAGTGCATTTTAGTTAAAACTAAAACAATAATTAAAGCCACAATCCACAATAAGTTTATTACTAACTTGCTGTCCGTTAAGAGCTGTCTTTCTTCTAACAGAAAGGATATCATAGCTATTTCGCGGGTAGGGTGAAGGGCAAATACATAATCACTGTAAACTGCTGTATCAGAATAAAACATAGAGTCATAACCATACAAGTATTCTAAAAGTAAAGAGTTAACTGCATCATAAATTGTAGGTAAAATTCCGATTAGGGAAATACCGCCTAAAATTACTTCAAGTTTTTTACCGCAAGCAACTGCACTGACAGTAAATGCAGTAAAGCCTAAAAGGATATATTTCAAAGAAATAGCAATGTCGGTAATACCTTGTGTTATTACAGCACTGTTAACACCAGATATTTTTATGTTGTAGTAAATCATTATGGCTTTTATCGCAATAACAATTAAAGCTAATGTACAAACAGGCAAAATTACCTTTTGATTAAATAGTTTACTGCGTTTTACAGGTAAACTGAGCATTGTTATACCCTGTTGTTTATTAGTTAAAAAACTGAATGAAGTAATACCTAAAGCTGCAGCAACAAAAAGAATTGCAAAGTACTCTGAATTATAACTTGTTGAAAAGCAATAGCCATACTCTTTTACAGGATGTATCTCATACACCTGACTTAAATCATACACCGGGTTAGAACCTACGACAGCTGAGAAAATCATAAATGCTGATAATATGAGAAGTAACCATATCACTCCATTACCCGCCATAAAATTTACTAAATCGAAATTTCTATTTTTTGAAGATAGATTTGATTTTTTCATTTTCACTTGCCGCCTCCGTTTCTTCAATAAATACTTCCTCAAGTGTAAGTCTTTCACTTTCGAGTGACTCAACGCCCATAGCATCGAGCTTCGTAATTTCATTTTCAACATTACCACAAATAGTCATCATAACAGTTTTACCGCTTAGTTTTATTCTGTGGTAGTTAATGTGTGCTAAATCACTCTCAGAAACTTCTTTTTTAAATGTAACTAAAACCTTTCTGAAATTCTCGCTGACATCTTCAATTGCACAATTAAGAATTACATTTTTGCCGTTGAGAATTGCAATATGGTCACAAATATCAGAAACCTCTGTAAGATTGTGAGACGCAATAACAATTGAAGCATTTGTTTCGTTTATATACTCTAAAATAAGCTTTTTAAGTAATTCTTTTTTATGTGGGTCAAGTCCGTCAAAGGTTTCGTCTATTAAAAGATATTTAGGCTTAGCGGCAAAGCCAATTGCTAATTGAACTTGTTTTTTCATACCTTTTGAAAGACTTTTGATTGTGAGTTTTTCATTCAAGCCAAATATACTTAAAATTGCATTGAAAATATCGTAGCTGAAATTCTCGTAATAATTTGCGTAAAACTTCGCACCACTTTTTATTGTTGATGTTGGCGGAAAAAACATATTATCTGAAATATAGAAAAGATTTTTTCTTTCTTTATCATTGTCAAATGCGTCATTACCATCAAGTAAAACATTACCGCTTGTAGCCTTTACAACACCTGCACAAATATTGAGTAAGGTTGTTTTACCGCTACCGTTAAAACCTGTAAGTGCAAAAACCGAAGTGTCATCAATTTCAATATTGATATTTTCAACCGCTGTAAAATCCTCATATTTTTTAGTAACTGAATTTATTTTAATCATATTTCTTCACCCTTTTCATAAATGTCTGTGGCTATGTTAATAACCTTTTCTAAAGAAACTCCCCTTGCTTTTGACGAAGAAAGCACTCGTTTCAACTCATTTTCTGCGTTTTCAATTACAAGCTCATTTTTTATTGCTTTCTCACTTACAAAAACGCCTTTACCTGCAACAGAATATGTTACCCTTTCTGTTTCAAGCTCCTGAAATGCCCTTTTTACTGTGTTTACATTAAGATTTAAGTCTGACGCCAATTGTCTTATAGACGGTAACTTATCATCAGGCTTTAACTCCCCGAGATTGATTTTATTGATTATCTGCTCTTTTATCTGCTCAAATATCGGAGTACGACTTCTCGGGTTAATAATAATCATAACTTAACACCTCCCTTTTTAAATGCAGAGTGCAAAATGCAGAATGCAGAATTATAGGCGTGATACAACTGTGCTATCACAACTATTACAGTTTTATGTTAACACAGGAAATTTGATTTGTCAACAATATTTTTTTATATTATTTATTCGTTTTTTGATTTAGTGCTGAATGCTGAGTGCTGAGTGCTGAATTTCGGAAACGCTTCGCGTTTGATTATAATTAAATATGAATAAAAAGAATTACATCCTATCATTTGTACCAGTGGTCAATTATCAGTAAGTCAGTGGTCAGGATTGTAACTAAAAAACATCCTATCATTGGAAGTTGTTTTTGCATCAACTAAAAATGATAGGATGTAGTTGTTTTATTGATATTTGATTAAAATAGCGTCGCAGACCCGAAACTCAGCACTCAGCATTCAGCACTCAGCACTTAGAAAACCCCTGTTTCCTGTTTCCTATTTCCTGAATTAAAGCTGGTCAAGCGTTAATTCATACGCCGGAATAAATTCTTCTAAGAAAATATTTGCTTCCCTAATGTTTAATTCAAGAATTTTTTTCTTTGTAGATTTCTCTGCCTTTTTAAATTCACTGTTACCTGCTTTTCGTTCATCAATACATTTGATTAAGGCACTTAATTTATCTGCCGCCTTAACGAGTGGCAACAATTCTTCATCATTTTCACCCGTTAAAGCACTCATAAATTCAAGTTTCAAATCGTCAGGTAGCATTGAGACAAGTCTTTCTGTTGCACAATCTTCAATTTCTTTAAAAGCACCTAAAATCTTTTCATTCTGGTACTTTACAGGTGTTGGCATATCACCTGTTATAATTTCGTGTGCATCGTGGTAAAGCCCTAAAACTGCGGCTCTGTCGGCATTGTAATTTTTATTTAACCTTACATTACCTATAACTGCAAGTGCGTGAGCAATTACTGCAACCTCTTTTGAATGACTGTCTAAATTTTCGCTTTCAGTATTTCTCATTAACGCCCATCGGTCAATATATTTCATACGGGAAAGCATTGCAAAAAAACTGTAACCCATTTTACTAAATTCCTTTAAAATTCAACTCTGAATGTTTTAATTTCAAATGGTTTGAATTCTGTTACTAATGATTTACCATTAAATTCAACTGCAGCTGCACCATCTTCAATAAGATTACATTCAGTAACATTTTTAATTTCATCGCAGAAAGTAAGTGTTGCTTTTGTTTTACTGTTCCATGTTTCATAAGCACGAACAATAATACCATTACCATCTTCTGCTTCTTTAACTGTTTCAATAACAATATTGTCTTTATCTGTATTTACAAATGAGTAAACTGATGGTAATTTACCACTATTTGCTTTTGCAAATACTGCGTATGCAGGGTAGTTCACATTAAATGCTTCTTTAACAACATCTGAAGAAGAAACATGGTTTTTATGTGGATAAATTGAGAGAGTAAATTCGTGATATTCTCTATCCTGAGCATAGTTTGGACAAGTCTGACATCTTAAAAGAGTTGGCATAATGTGGCCATTCTTTACAGTACAACCATATTTACAATCGTTAATGAGAGATAAACCAAAGCTATTGTCTGAAATATCTACCCATTTGTGCATAGAAACCTCAAACTGTGCGAAATCCCAAGTTGTATTTTCTGTTGTTGAACGCTCAATATTACCGAACTGAATATCAAATGTTGCTTTAACAGCATTTACATCAACAGGATAATCACCCTTTAATACAATGTGCTTTTCTTTCCAGTCTGTTTTGTAATCAATGTCAATTCTTTCAAGGTCAGCGTAAACATTATAATATGTGCTTACAGTTGATGTCATAATCTTTCTATCAACCTTATAAACAACTCTTACTGCACCTTGTTCAACAATTTCTGCACCTACAAAGTCAAGAGCATACTCTTTTTCTTCAAAGTATGGTTTTATATCCCAAGCCTCGTGGTTAAATGGTCTGTCCTGGAATGCACGGATTTTACCGAGTGCTTTACCATCACTTACATCTCTGCCACTTTCTTTATGAATAAGCTTTGTAATTTCACCGTCAGTAAATTCAACAGAGAAATATTTGGTTTCTGCATTTTTAACATCTGCTTTAATTACATCATCCGAAACTACTTTACCCTCTTTAATTGCAAATGCCTTGTAGCCCTTTGCAGGAATTTCTGCAACAAATACAATTTTGCCATCATAAGTTTTCTGGTAAGCAATTTCTGTTTCACCATCAAAGAGTTTAAAATCAAAATCAACAGGAATATCACTTACAACAGCATCTTTTCTGTTAAAGCCTGTTGTATTAAATACTACTAAGCTATCATTTTGAAGATTGATTTCAGAAATGAGAGACGCTTCAGCATTCGCAGTCATTTCTGTACCCTCTGCTAAAACGCTTTCATATTGCTCTTTACTGTCATCATAAACCTCTTTAATTGATGAACCAGGAAGAATATCGTGGAACTGATTAAGAAGAATAAGCTTCCAGTTTTCTAAAAGTCTTTCTTTAGGATATGTAAAGCCTGTCTCTTTCTTTGCAATTGCAGAAAGTGTTTCAATATCGTGATAAAGACATTCTGACTTACGATTATATTTTTTATTTCTTGCCTGGCTGGTTAAAGTACCGCGATGTAACTCAAGATAAAGTTCACCCGCCCAACGAGGAAGATATTTATTATCTTTAACCTGATTTTCTAAATGACGGAAGAAATCAAGTGAAGGTGCAATTTTTACATTAGGACAACCCTCAATACCCTTTGCCATTCTTTCACCGTGCTCAAGCATATCTACAGTAGGGCCACCGCCACCATCACCGAAACCGAATGTGCAAAGGTAATCTCTGCCTAAATCTTTCTGACCATATCTCTTATTACCGCCGATAATATAACCTGGTCTTAAATATGCATTATATGTAGTCTGGTAGTCTTTTCTTTCATCTCTGTCAGCATCCTCGCAAGGTGAGAAGTGTGAAAGCACCTCTGTACCATCAATACCTTTCCACATAAATGTGTCATAAGGGAATTTATTATATTCATTCCAGCTGATTTTTGTTGTCATAAAGTAGTCCATACCACATTTTTTAATAAGCTGTGGAATAGCCGCAGAATAACCAAAAACATCAGGGAGCCACATAATTTTATTATCTACACCAAACTCTTCTTTAAAGAATTTTTTACCAACAAGGAACTGACGCACAAGAGCTTCACCTGATGCTACATTAGTATCAGCTTCAACCCACATACTACCTTCTACTTCCCATCTACCCTCTTTAACCCTTTCTTTAATTCTCTCGAAAAGTTCTGGGTAGTCTTGTTTTACATAATCGTAAAGCTGTGCTTGTGAAGACATAAACTTATAATCAGGATATTCTTCCATAAGTTTTAATACAGAAGCGAATGAACGACCTGCTTTATCTCTTGTCTGGCGAAGTCTCCAGAGCCACGCAACATCTATATGAGTGTGACCAATCGACCAAGCAGTTGCTTCGTGAGTTTTACCATAGATATTTTCATTTAAGTAAGCAGAAGCCGCTTTTGCACTCTCTACGAAAGCTACTCTGTCGCCACTATCAATATTAAGCATATTACAAGCAATATTTAAGTGCTTAATTAAATTAACGCGAACAGTTGAATCACCATCATAATAATTTGTCACCTCAAGTGGTGAAGCAATATCGTAATAAATTCTTACTGCATCTTTATCAAGAACCTGTAAAAATGCACCTAATTGAACTTGTCCTTTAAATTCCCAAGGGTCAGTGTAAGCGTTTATGTAAATCTCAAGAGTTTCGCCACCTTTGGCACACTCTGTTACTGTTAAATATTGGTGGTTACTGTCAACGCCCTGCATCATTTCACCATTAACCCATACAATCATTTGTGGGTTCACCTGATACCAGTTACTATCATCATAATAAGGCTTTAATTTATAAATAACCTTTTCACCTTTGAAGCTTTCTGGAATTGTAACTGTTTGCTTAAACCAACAATAACATTCATCATAACCCCAGAAATCAGCATTGGCTTTAAAAGGCTTCCACTCGCCCTCGTTTCTTTGTTCAAAAGTATATTGACCATCTCTTATAAAGAAGTCCCCAGTTGAAACACTTTCTTTAATAAAGTATTCGCTTTTAATTACATTGGTGATTTTGCGAATTCTTCTGCTTAACATATAGCGTTCACTATTTTTGTCTAAAAAATCAACATCAAAATGTGCCATACTTACTCTCCTGATTTTCAAATTATTTATATGACTTTAATAATACCATACAAGTTATAATTTTACAACAAATAATTCTTAAAAAGTTTATATAATAATAGCAATATTACCATTGACTTTTTTGCTTCAAATAATTAAAATAGATATAATATATTTATATATTAAATTTTCTCTTTGAGAAATAACCATAAATTTAGAAGGAGTGTAAAAATATGGCACATTATTGCAACGAACCATCAAGAACATTCAGTGAGTATCTTCTCATTCCAGGTTACACAGGTCCTGACTGTATCCCTGCTAATGTATCTTTAAAAACACCATTATGCAGATACAAAAAAGGTGTTGAAGAATCTCCTATAACACTCAACATTCCGCTTATTTCTGCAATTATGCAATCTGTTTCAAACGACACACTTGCTATTGCACTTGCTAAAGAAGGCGGTATGTCATTTATTTACGGTTCACAATCTATTGAAGATGAAGCTGCTATGGTAGCAAGAGTAAAAAGCTACAAAGCTGGCTTTGTTGTAAGTGACTCTAACTTAAAACCATCTGATACTTTAGCAGATGTTGTTAATCTTTTCGATACTATGGGTCATTCAACTATGGCTGTTACTGAAAATGGTGAAGCAAACGGCAAACTTTTAGGTGTTGTTACTTCTCGTGATTACAGAATCAGCAGAATGTCATTAGATACAAAGGTTACAGAGTTTATGACTCCATTTGATAAACTCATTACCGCTCCTGCTTCAACAACCTTAAAAGAAGCAAATGATATTATCTGGGAGCACAAATTAAACTCTCTCCCTATTGTTGATGATAACGGTAATCTTCTTTATTTCGTATTCCGTAAGGACTACTCACAACACAAAGAAAATCCTCAAGAAATTCTTGACGACCAGAAAAGATACATGGTTGGTGCGGGTATAAACACACGCGATTATGAAGAGAGAATCCCTGCTCTTGTTGAAGCTGGTGCAGATGTACTTTGCATTGACTCTTCAGAGGGCTACACAGAATGGCAAAAACGCACAATCGCTTTCGTAAGAGAAAAATATGGCGATTCAGTTAAAATCGGTGCTGGTAATGTAGTTGACAGAGACGGTTTCCGTTTCTTAGCAGATGCTGGTGCAGACTTTATTAAAGTTGGTATCGGCGGTGGCTCAATTTGTATCACCCGTGAAACAAAAGGTATTGGTCGTGGACAGGCTACTGCTCTTATTGAAGTTGCAGAAGCTCGTGACGAATACTTCAAAGAAACAGGTATTTATGTTCCAATTTGTTCAGATGGTGGTATCGTTCACGATTACCATATGACATTAGCTCTTGCAATGGGTGCAGACTTCCTTATGCTTGGTAGATATTTCGCTCGTTTTGATGAAAGCCCAACACCAAAGCTCAACATTAATGGCACTTATGTTAAAGAGTATTGGGGCGAAGGTTCAAACAGAGCTCGTAACTGGCAACGCTATGACTTAGGTGGTAGCTCAAAGCTTTCATTTGAAGAAGGTGTTGATTCCTATGTAACTTATGCAGGTTCTCTTCACGACAACGTAAACAAGAGCCTTTACAAAGTTAAATCTACAATGTGCAACTGTGGTGTTACAACAATCCCTGATTTACAGAGAGACGCAAAATTAACACTCGTTTCAGCAACAAGTATTGTTGAAGGCGGTTCACACGATGTTATGCTTAAAACTAATACAGGTAATATAAGATAAATAATATAAAAACAAACCGCTCACAGAAATCTGTGAGCGGTTTGTTTTATTTTTAGTTGCTGGTATAGCTAGTTACTAGTGTGGCTAGTGTTGTAAAACAAAAAGTTCTATCATTTCCGAAAACCTAAATGATAGAACTTTTTCACTTTTAAACTAATGACTAATAGCTAACAACTACGCAATCGCTTTATTAACTACTTGCTGGAAGTCGTTAATTGTGATATTGCTATCACCATCAAAGTCACCTGCTACAAGGAATGCATCGTTTAATGTTGTGTTACCACTATTTGTCAATTCAACTAACATACAGTCTAATACATCACAAACACCGTCACCGTTAACATCGCCTTCAACTATAAGTGTGTAGTCTTTAACAACAACATTGTTTTCATCTAAAACGCTGATAACTGAACTTGTACCGCAGTATGTATTCATTGATTTTTCTGTTGAAATTGTGTAATTGTCAGCAATTACAATGATATCTTCAACATTTTTACAACCAGCACCTAAATAAAGAGTTGCAGTTGCTTCATCAACACTGATATTATCAACAGTATGTTCTCTGAAATACTGGTTAACTACATTTAATGAATATGGGATGTTATTTTCTTTTGCATATTGTTGTGCAGCAGAATTTTTATTACAAATAAATGAAACCTTAGCACAACCACCAAATGCATTAGCACCAATTTCTTTTACGCTACTACCGATTGAAGCAGATGTTAAATTATCACAACAATAGAATGCATACTGACCAATTGATTTAACACTTGTTGGAATTACGATTGTTTCCAATGAAGTGCAGTTATAGAATGCTTCTTGCTCAATCTTTTTAAGTGTATCTGGAAGAGTAATGCTTGTAAGTGATTTGCATTTATAGAAAGCACCCTTACCGATTGTCTTAACATTTGTACCCATTTGAAGAGTTTCTAAATTGATACAATTTGAGAAAGCACCCTCACCAATAATTTCAGTTGAATCTGAAATTTTAACTGTTGTAAGTGCATCGCATAAATAGAAAGCATCCTGACCAATTTCTTTTGTGCCACCAAGTTCAACCTTTGCAAGTTTATCACAGTCTGCAAAAGCTGCAGTACCGATTAAAATCATTGAGTCTGGAAGAACAACCTCTGTGAGTGAATCGCACCAATAGAATGCTCTTACACCGATTGTCTCAAGGCCAGCACCAAATGTAACCTTTGCAAGTTTTGTTAAACTGTAGAATGCACCATCACCAATTACTTTAACACTATCAGGAATACTGATTTCTGTAATACCTTTACAACCCTTGAACGCATTTGCACCGATAACTTCAACACCATTGAGAATTGTAACATTTACAAGAGCATCGCAACCCTCAAATGCCGAATCACCAAGAACTTTAAGAGTTGTTGGAAGTACAATTGCTTCGATATTATCACAATCAAAGAAAGCCTTTTCTCCGATTTTTTCAATACCTTCAGAAATTACAACTTCTTTAAGTGTATCAATATTTTCATATGCTCTTGCACCGATTTCTTTAAGTCCCGCACCAAGTGTTATAGAAGTAACCTTTGAACATCCGCTGAATGCATCTTCGCCAACTTTTGTTACACTATTTGGGAGTTTAACAACTTCAAGGCCAGCGCAATCTTTGAATGCTTTATCACCGATTTTTTCTACACCATTACTGATTGTAAGATTTACGAGTGCATCGCAACTTTCAAATGCTGATTTACCAATCAATTTAACTGTTGAAGGGATTACGATTTCTGTAATACCATCACAATCATAGAAAGCATAATCACCGATTTCTGTAACACCCTCAGGAATTACGATTTCTGTAAGTGTATCTATATTTTTATATGCATTTGCACCAATCTTATCAACACCTGCACCAAGTGTAACAGATGCAAGACTTGAACAACCACTAAAGATACCATCGCCTAAATCTGTAACACTATCAGGAATTTTAATTTCTTTAAGAGAATAACAGTCTTTGAAAGCATTGTTTCCTACTGAAACTACATTTTTACCGATTGTAATATTTTTTAACGCACCACAACCTTCGAATGCTGAAGCACCGATAAGCTGAACACCGTTACCAATTTTAACTGTTGCAAGGTTTGTGCAATTTTTGAAAGCACCTGCACCAATTGTTGTTACTGAATCTGGAATAACGATTGATGTTACATTATCACAACCAGCAAATGCTTCCGCACCAATTGTTTTAACACCCTCAGGAATTACGATTTCTGTAAGTGTATCAAAATTATAAAATGCTTTAGCACCGATTGTCTGGAGTCCTGAACCAAGTGTAATATTTTCAAGAGAACTACAACCCTCAAATAAACCTGCGCCTAATGTTTTCACACTGTCAGGAATAACAATTGTTTCAAGTTCACTACAATTTTTAAATGCATAATCATCAATAGTTTCAACGCTTTCGCCTATTGTAATATTCTTTAACTGCACACAACCACTGAATGCCTCATCATCAATAAGCTTAACACTATCTCCGATTACAACATTCTCAAGTCTTTCACAGTCCATAAATGCACCATCTTCAACAACTGTTACTGTATCAGAAATGGTTACATCTGTAAGATTTTCACATTCTGCAAAAGCATATTCACCGATTGTTTTTAAACCATTAGGGAATGTAAGAGTTTTAATTGCAGAAATACCATTAAAAGCATAATCACCAATTTCAACCAAACCTGTACCGAATTTAATTGTGTTGAGATTATCGCAACCTAAAAATGCATTACTACCAATTGTCTTCAAAGAATTAGGAAGAGTTATTTTGGTAATGCTTGTGCAGTTCTGGAATGCATAACTACCAATTGTTTCAATACCATTTTCAAATGTAATTGTAGTTAAACCTGTACATCTGAAAAATGCGTTATCACCAATTGTTTTAACAGATGAAGGGATTTTGATAAGTGCAAGATTACCGCAGTTACCAAAAGCATTTTCACCAATTGAAGTAACAACACTATTAAGATTCATTGAAACGAGAGAAGCACAATTGTAGAAACAGTAGTCGCCAATCTCAGTAACTTTTGGGAATAAGTTAACTGCAATAAAGTTATCACAGTTATAGAAAGCATAGTCTCCAAGAGTTTTTATGTTACTACCACCATAAATTGCACCAATTGATGAATCACCAAAAGCAAAGTCACCAATTGAAGTTACAGTATCAGGAATAACTACTGATTGAATCAATTGACAACCAATAAATGCGTTATCACCAATTGCAGAAACTTTCACACCAGCGAGATTGTTAGGAATTTCGACAACACCATTGTTGAAAATATCTGCTTCGCTAGGGTCACCTGTTGTGTACTTGATTTCATAACCAGTTACAACATAAGAGTAACCATCATCAGCAAGTGCATACTTTAATCGTAAATCAAAAATAGTATCGCTTACTGCTGCGTTTGCTGTAATTGGCACACTAAAACAAATACCAATAAGCAAAGTTAAAGACAAAATTGAACAAATAAGTTTTTTCATGAGCTAAGCCCCCGTCTTTATTTTCTTTCATACATATTTATAGTCAAAAGACTATATTTAGATAAATTTTAACATATTTGTATATTGATGTCAATATTTTTTCATATATTATGTAATAGTGTTTTTTACGAAATTGTAAATTTTTAAACAACAAAAGAAACAGGAAGCAGAAATCCGTACTACTTTACTGTTTCCTGTTTCCTAATTCCTAGTTCCTAATTCCTAAACTTAATAATTCTCTTTTCTGACTTCAAAATAACTTTGAGGATGAGCACATACAGGACAAACCTCTGGTGCTTTTTTACCCATTACAAGATGTCCACAATTTCTACATTCCCACATTGTTTCTTCTGATTTCTCGAATACCTGTTGCATCTCAATATTCTTTAACAATGCTCTGTATCTTTCTTCGTGAGCCTTTTCAATTGCACCGACTTTTCTGAATTTTTCTGCTAAATCAAAAAAGCCTTCTTCTTCAGCCTCTTTAGCAAATCTATCATACATATCTGTCCACTCATAATTTTCGCCCTCTGCCGCAGCAGCAAGGTTTTTAGCGGTGTTACCCAATTCGCCTAAAGCCTTGAACCACATTTTTGCGTGTTCTTTTTCATTATTTGCAGTTTCTTCAAAAATAGCAGAAATCTGCTGATAACCTTCTTTTTTAGCAACAGAAGCAAAATAAGTGTACTTATTTCTTGCCTGACTTTCACCAGCAAATGCTTCCATTAAATTTTTTTCTGTTTTCGAACCTTTAAGTTCCATAGTTAACACTCCTTTTTTAATATATTATGCCTTTATATTTTAACCCAAAAAATATAAAAAGTCAAAACTTTTTTATTGACTTTATAAGCACAATTATGCATAATTTTATCAGGTGATATTCATGTTAAAAACTCGTATTGAATTCAAAAATGGAAAACCATTTATTTCAGTAAATGGTAAACTGCACTACCCCCTTGCTTACACTACATATTTTGAAGAATGTGGCAGATTTTCGGATTTTATAAAACATGACTACAAAATGTTTTTTATAAACATATCTTTCACAAAATTAGCAATAAACACCACATCAAATTTTTCGCCTTTTTATACAGGTGTTTTTGAAAATGATGAACCCGATTATAGTGAATTTGAGGGTATTGTCAAAGAAATCCTGAAAGAGTGTCCTGATGCTTTAATATTCCCAAGAATTAATATTGCTATGCCTCAAAAGTGGATTGACGAAAACCCTTATGAAACTGTTGAAACACCAAGTGGTAACCGAGAGTCATTATTTTCAGATAAATTCTTAAATGATGGCGCTATTCTTTTAAAAGAACTAGTTTTACATATCCGTAATTCAGAATATGCAGAAAATATTGCAGGTTATCAGGTTTGTGGCGGTCTCACTCAAGAATGGATGCCTTTTGACTACACAGGTTCTTTTTCCGAAATGGGACTAAAAAAATTCAATAAATGGTTAAAAGAAAAGTACAGTAAAACAAATACAACCTTATTAACAAAAAATGATTTGATTTGCTCTGATTTCAATGAAACTGTAAGTTATTACGGTGAATTTTATTCTGAAATGACTGCAAAAACAATTGAACATTTTGCAAAAGTTTTAAAAGAATGTGTAAACAACGAACAGATAGTCGGCACATTTTATGGCTACAACGCTTTTGTGAATGATATTCTTCTTGGTTTACACGGTTTGAGATTTATAATAAACTCGCCTTTTATTGACTTTTTTTCTTCACCTTGTGGTTATGACAATAACAGAGCACTTGGTATAGACTGGGGCGATATGATTGCAAGTAAATCTTTAAAAATTCACAAGAAACTTTATTTTGTTGAGTGTGATATAAGAACTCACCTTACAAAGAGAATGCAGGACTCAAGACCTGAAAAATACCCTGACGATATTCTTTTACTTACAGATAATAATGGTAATAAAACTGTGTGGTGTGGTCCTGAAACAAAAGAACTTTCTCTTTCTGCAATAAGAAAGGCATATATCCACCAATTAACCAAAGGCTCGGGTGTCTGGTGGTTTGATATGTGGGGTGGTTGGTACGAAGATAAAGCAATTATAGAAGATTTAAAGAAAATGAAATCAATTGCAGAAGCTTCTATAAACAAAAATACTGCTTACTACCCACAAGCCGAGACAGTTATGTTCATAGATGAAAAAGCGTACCTTAACAACCCAAGAAATAGTAATTTGTGCCATTCTGTAAACATAACAAGAATTGAAATGGGTAACACGGGTATTCCGTTTGATTTGTGTATGGTTGAAGATGCAAAGAAAATTCTTCATAAATATAAATGCGCAATATTTACCGCACCTCTGCCATCTGAAAATGGTAAAAACGCAGTTGAATTGTGCCAAAAACTTAATATACCATATGTAGAAACAACTACTGATAAGCCATTTTATAAAAAGAATGAGCTTCGTGAGACATTAATTTCAAATGGTGTACATTGTTACAATGAAAATGATAATGTTATTTATTGTGGTAACGGATCTTTAGGTATTCACACAGTAAATGACGGTGAAGCAAAAATCTCATTACCCCAAAAATATAAAATCAAATCACTTTTTGGTGCAGCTTTCCCTGAATGTGAAACTGATACTATTATTTTAAATATGCAAAAACACGATACAGTAATTTTTGAATTAGAATAGAGAGTGAGTGTGTTCGAACCAGATATAGTTTAATGCACTCACTCTAAAACAAACAGGTCCGATGACAGTCAATACTGCCATCGGACCTGATAATTTATACATTGAAATGCTCTACTTCATCTTTTAATGTTCCTGCAAGTCTATTAAGTTCATTTGTGGAAGATGCACTTTCTTCTGCGGTTGCAGAATTAGACTGAACTGCATTTGCAAGTTGTTCAATACCCAAAGTAATCTGCTTAATAGCACCCTCTTGTTCTTTAGATGCTTTTGTAATATCATCCATTATGCCTGCAAATTGACCGATTGAAGAGTGAATTGCTTTAAGAGATTCATCTGTTTCAATAGTCAAGTTGCCACCGAGTTTAACAGAACGAGAGCTTGTTTCAACAAGTACCATTGTATTTTTAGCCGCTTCTGCAGATTTTGCCGCAAGGTTTCTTACTTCATCAGCAACAACTGCAAAGCCCTTACCTGCTGCACCTGCTCGTGCAGCTTCAACTGCAGCATTAAGAGAAAGAATATTAGTCTGGAACGCAATATCATCAATCATCTTAACGATTTTTTCAATTTCTTCTGATGAGCGTTGAATTTCATCCATAGATTCTTTCATTTCAGTCATCTTCATACTACCAGTTTCAACAGTAGAAACAATATTTTTTAGAAGGTCAGAAGCTTCAATAGTAGCACTTGCATTCTTACCTACATTTGTCTGGATATCGTTAGTCATTGAACTAATTTCTTCTAGAGTTGCTGCTTCTTCTGACGTGTTATGTGCAAGAAGTTGTGCAGAAGATGAAAGAATATCTGAATCGGATGCAACCTGTTCACTTACTTCTTTAATACCAGAAATAGTTGTTTTTAAATTATCACGAATTTTTATGAGTGCTTCTCTAATTTTCTTGAAATCACCACGATACTCTAGGTCACTTGTAACGTTTAAATTACCGCTACTTAGTTCAGACAAAAAATGTTCAATATCATTAATATAAGCTGAAAACTCTTTAATTGTACTAACCATTGCATCGTTGAGAACCTGAGTTTCGTCACCACGATGAGTAACAGGTGTTTCGCCGTGTAAATCACCCTCAACAACACGAACAAGTCGGTTTGTTGTAGCAACAATTGGAGCTGTAATTTGTTTTGCAATTAACTGACCAACCCAGTAAGCAAGGAAGAAAAGGACAACAACAATAACAACTAGTGCAATACCTATTGATAAAGCCTGATTGTATGTAGTATTTTCACTTGTTCCATAAACCATTGCATAACCATATTCTGAAACCGCTGTCTGAGCAACTGTAACATTACCCATATCAAGCTTCGCATTTGAAACAGTTGGTGAAGCAACTGCCAGGTTTTTAACTGCATTTGTTAAACCAAAATCTTCAGCAAGATTATTATTTGTGGTATCAACATCATAATCTGCAGAAAGAATTATATTACCATTTGCATCAACTACAAAACCAACATCATTTTCGTTTAATTTTAACGCGCCTAAAATTGCACTGAAATAATCTTCTGCTAACTCGCCAACGATTATTCCATCATCGCGTTTTAACGCAACCAATGTAACATAATCGCCACTTTCGTTGGTAACATAGGGGGTAATTACCATATACTCAGTGTTAGCAGATTCAATTACATTATTGACAGCACTGTAATCGTATTCTTCAAAATTACCGTGAAAAAATACTTTTTCAAATGTTGCATCACCCTCAAGATTTTCTTCCGCTTCTAAAAGACAATCTGTAAGGTAAATAATTTCTTCATTAAAAGTTTTTTCTGCAATTGAAGTAACTGTTAATCCATTTTGCTCAGTATTTGCACTTGAAAGTGAAAACACTCCAATTTCTGCAGCAATTGTTACAATTAAAGCTGCAACAACAACGCTAATACAAGAAAGTCTTAACATTCTTTTTTTTAGTGTAGTTTTCATAACAACACCCTTTCACACCTAACATTTTTTAAAATGTTTTTTATTAACCCAGTTTGTCAAAAAAACAACAAACTATTGTTAAACTAAGTTTATCATAAATATATTTATTTATTATTCCTTATTAGAATTTTTGTGTATTTTTCAAACATTTTCAGTATATTTTGTTGGATAATATACTTTTTATCTGTATTTTGTTAAAATTAAATAGTTTTTTAAAAAATCTACTTGACAACAAAACTTTCAAGTGGTAATATATCACACATATTGATAAATGCATTGAAGGAATTACGCATTTTGGCAAAACTTTCCAGAGAGTTGGCGGTCGGTGTGAGCCAATATGTTTCAATAATGCGGTCTCGTTCCAGAGCAGAACTTCAGAAGCGAATTTTCGTGAGTAAGAAGTTACGGATGCCCCGTTACCATGGCTACGGACTTAATTGAGTCTTAATGAGTGACTGCGTTTGCAGTAAGCGGGGTGGTACCGCGGATTATAAAAAATTCGTCCCTGAGTCAAAAGATTTTTATGCTTTGACTCAGGTTTTTTATTTGTTTTGTCCGCTACCACTAAAACAATTATCAATAAATATTCAAATCTTGAAAGGATTAGAACTATGAACAAAATCAAAATTTCAGACCGTACAATTTTAATTAAATCTCAAGGTAATGAAGCAACTCTCAGCTTCAAAGAAAAGGTTGAAATTGCACGACTTTTAGAAAGTGCAAATGTTGATGTTGTTGAATTCCCTGCAATCGAAAATGAAAAAACAGATACACTTCTTTTAAAGACTGCTTGTGCATTCTTAAAAAACAGTATTATGAGTGTTCAGGTTGGCACAACAGTTGAAAGTGTAGAACTTACATACAATTCAATTAAATCTGCAAATAAACCAAGACTTTCTGTGGCTTTACCTGTTTCCCCTGTTGGTATGGAATACACCTACCACAAGAAAGCACCTAAAATGATTGAACTTATTAAAACATTGGTTGAAAAATCAGTTTCACTTTGCGATGATGTTGAATTCGTAGCACTTGACGCAACAAGAGCAGAAAACGATATTTTAGTTGCTACTATTAAAACTGCAATTGAAGCAGGTGCTAAAACAATTACAATCTGTGACAACGAAGCATCTATGCTTCCTGATGCATTTGTAAAATTCATCGAAGAAACCATTAAAGCAATCCCTGAACTTAAAAGTGTTAATTTAGGTGTTATGTGCGAAGATACTAATGGTTGTGCAGCGGCTTCAGCTATGCTTGCGGTTACACACGGTGCAACAGAAATTAAATGTGCTTCAAACAATGCTAATATCACATCTATCATTACTGTTTCAAACATCATAAGAAACAACGGGGACAAATTAGATATTTGCTGCTCACTCAAATACAGCGAATTTTTAAGAATCATAAATCAGGTTGCAAAAATTGCAGATGGTAAACATATTGTTTCAGTTACAGAAACAACAAGCAGTATTCCGGCATCTGAATTCAACTTAACAGAAAACGATTCACAGGAAACTGTTCTAAAAGCAGTTAAGAATTTAGGTTACGATTTATCTGATGAAGACAGTGCAAAAGTATTTGAAAGATTCAAATCTGTTGCAAGTAAAAAGACAATTTCCAACAAAGAACTTGATGCTATTGTTGCAACAACTGCACTTCAGGTTACACCTGCTTATAAATTAGTAGATTATGTTATAAACACAGGTAATATTATTACTTCATCTGCACAAATCACACTTGAAAAAGATGGCGAAAACAAACAGGCAATCGGCATTGGTGATGGTCCTATTGATGCGGCATTTACTACAATTGAGCAAATTGTCGGTCATCATTATGAACTTGACGATTTCCAGATTCACTCTGTTACAGAAGGCAGAGAAGCAACCGGTTCTGCACTTGTAAAACTCCGTTCAAATGGTAAACTCTATTCCGGTAACGGTGTTTCAACTGATATTATAGGTGCCAGTATCCGCGCTTATATAAACGCAATTAACAAAATTATTTTTGAAGAGATTTAAGGGGTGACAAAAATGAAACTTTCTTTTTCAACTAAAGGTTGGCACGGCTATTTGTGGGAAGATTTCTGTAAAATTGCAACAGAGCAAGGTTTTAACGGAATTGAACTCCACAATGTTAACAACCCCTCATTCACAGAAAAAAATGGCGCTTTTTATATGAGTTCTGCTCAGGCAACTGTACGCGAACTTTATGAAAATAATTTAAGAATTCCTTGTATTGACACACTTAAAAACCCTGCTTCAAAAGACGAAAGAGAAGAATTTTTAAAAGAATTAAGCAAATGTCTTGAGATTGCTTCTACACTTCATATTCCTTTTGTCCGCATTAAAGCAACTGACACAGGTGCTACTTTCGAAGAACAAAAGAATGAAGTAATTTCTGTACTTTCTGATATCATTCCACAAGCAGAAAAGAACAATGTTACAATTATAATTGAAACATCGGGAATTTTCTCAGATACAACAAAATTACTCGAAGTTCTCAACACATTCTCTTGTGATTCTCTTGCGGCACTCTGGGATTTTTACTCACCATATTTTATTGCAGGTGAAGAACCTGAAACAACAATAAAAAATCTTGGTGCTTATGTAAAACACGTACACATAAAAGATGCTACAAAAGAAGATGACGAGATAAAATACTGCCTTATCGGTGAAGGTGAATACCCTATTGAAGAAGCAGTTTTAGCCCTCACTTCTGTAAACTACAATGGTTTTGCTTCAATTGAGTGGGACCCTAAATGGATGCCTGAACTTGACGATATGGAAATCATTTTTTCACATTTTGTAAGTTTTATGGCTCAGTTCGGTAACACTTCAAGAGCAAAGAAAACTCTTTACTCAAACAAAACTCATACAGGTAAATATGTATGGAAAAAAGAAACACTTATAGAAGCTACATTCTCACAGGTTCTTGACAAAATGGTTGAAGAATTCCCTGACCAGTATGCTTTTAAATACACAACTCTTGACTACACAAGAACTTATTCAGAATTCCGTGATGATGTTGACGAATGTTGTCGTGCATTTATTTCTCTCGGTGTTAAGCCCGGCAGCCACATTGCAGTATGGGCAACCAATGTACCGCAATGGTATATTGCATTCTGGGCAGCTACAAAAATCGGTGCAGTTCTTGTTACTATGAACACTGCTTATAAAATTCACGAAGCAGAATATTTATTAAAACAATCTGATACACACACACTTATTTTAATTGACGGTTATCGCGATTCAAATTACGATGAAATCATTGGTGAACTCTGTCCTGAACTTGAAAACACAGTACCGGGTGAACCACTTCACTCAAAGAGATTGCCATTCTTAAGAAATGTTATTACAGTAGGCTTCAAGAAAAAAGGTTGTCTTACTTGGGAAGAAGCAATAAAAAGAGCACCATCTGTACCAAAAGAAGAAGTTTACAGATTAGCCGCTACTGTAGATGTAAATGATGTTTGTAATATGCAGTACACTTCAGGTACAACAGGATTCCCTAAAGGTGTTATGCTCACCCACTACAACATTGTTAACAATGGTAAAAACATCGGTGATAGAATGGACCTTTCTACTGCAGACAGAATGATGATTCAAGTACCAATGTTCCATTGCTTTGGTATGGTGCTTGCTATGACTGCAACAATGACACACGGCGGTACAATTTTACCGCTTCCATACTTCTCACCAAAACCGGCACTTGCTTGTATAAATTCTGAAAGAATCACAGCATTCCACGGTGTTCCTACTATGTTTATTGCTCTTTTAGAGCACCCTGACTTCCCGAAAACAGACTTTTCGTATATGCGTACAGGTATTATGGCGGGTAGCCCTTGCCCTATTGCTGTTATGCAGGATGTTGTTAACAAAATGAATATGAAAGAAATCACAATTGTTTATGGTCAGACAGAAGCGTCACCGGGTTGTACAATGAGCTCAACCGATGACCCGCTCGAAGTCAGAGTTTCTACTGTTGGTAGAGCATTACCTGAAATTGAATGTAAAATTGTTGACCCTGAAACTGGTGAGGATTGTCCTGATGAGGTTAATGGCGAATTTGTTGCCCGTGGTTACAATATTATGAAACGCTACTACAAAATGCCTAAGGCAACTGCTGCCGCTATTGACAAAGATGGTTGGCTTCACACAGGTGACCTTGCTTGCAGAACTCCTGAAGGCAACTACCGTATTACGGGCAGACTTAAAGATATGATTATTCGTGGTGGTGAAAACATTTACCCTAAAGAAATTGAAGAATTTATTTACACTCACGAAAATGTAAAAGATGTTCAGGTTATTGGTGTTCCTGATGAACAATATGGTGAAGAAATAATGGCTTGTATCGTTCTCAAAGAAGGCGTTTCAATGACTACCCAAGAAATGAAGCAATACATTATGGACCACATGGCTCGTCACAAGGTGCCAAAATACATTGACTTTGTAGATTCATTCCCAATGAATGCTGCAGGTAAAATTCTCAAATACAAAATGCGTGAAAATGCTATTGAGAAGTATAATCTTCAAAAAGCAAATTCAGTAGAGACAGCGTAAGTTTCGCATAGCGAAACTCAGGAACTAGGAACTAGATGCTAGGGACTAGTTATTTGAAAACTGAAAAGTATATCCTATCATTTAAAGTTACTTTTAACCAAAAATGATAGGATAATTTTATTTCTATTCAATTATAATTGCAAACGCAGTTCCGAAATTCTGCATTTTGCATTCTGAATTCTGCATTCATAAAATCAGCTCTCGCTGATTTTTATATTCTCCGCCTTAACACTTGTATTATTAAGCACCGCATCCATTATCTGCAAAATACTCGCATCATTGAGATTGCCTTTTGTAACAACAACTTCAGCATTATCATTATTAAGCATTACAACACATTCACATTTAAGCTTTGCAGAAATGAGTGCTTCAATATCTGCTTCGAGCTTGATTGTTTTGCTTAAAGAGTCTATTGATTTTGAAATTTCTTCTGCACTCTCACTATTTTCGGGTGCAGACTTTAACAATGACTTTATAGTTTCAAGAGCCTCATCGTGTGCCTTGGTTCTTTTTAATTTTACTGTTGCAAAATAATCTGTATTTTTAGATGCAGTCGCAGTTGCGTTATTTTCTTCTGTTTCTGTATCCGCGTTGTCAGAATTCACATATTTTGCTTCACCTAAATTCTGTACATATTCGTTTGTTGTTTCATTAGTCCCTGCAACATTTTCGCTTGAATTAGTAAAATACCAATTCACAAACACTGCCGCACCTAATGCAACTACAAGAGTAGCCATAACAAGTTGTCTTCTTTTAATAAGTAAATTCATTATTATTCAGTCCTCTCAAATTTCATTTTTTCTACGGAAATATCTGTGCTGTTTATGTTAAAAACCGCCGAAACAGTTTCTATAATAGCCATTTTCACTTTTTCGTCATCGCCACCAGTTACAACCACTGCAACACCTTTTACAACAGGCTCATAAACTTTAACAATTACCCCGTTTTGTGTGTTAGAACCCGTTTTTGCCATTATAAAGCTTTCTTCTTGTTCCTCTTTAAAAACACCACTTGTGCTTTCGGTTTTCAGGTTGCTATCTTTAAGGTAAACATTTTCATAACAACTTTCAAGGGTAATCATCACCTCTGCTTCGCCTGCACCATCTATTTTTTCTATGAGTTCTTTCAATTTTTCTTCTTGTTCTTTTATGTATTCCCCTGATGACACATTCAATTTAACATCAAATTCGTCTTCACTCACCTTTTCTTCTGATACACCAGAAGCAACCAAAAGAATGAGTGCCGACACTGCACATATTACGAGTACTATATTCTTTTTGTTATTACTTAAATTCTTAAAAATCTCTTTCATTTCAATCATTTTGTTTTACCTCTATTTTTAGCACATCACCAAAATCATTTATAAATTTTTCTTCCAAAGCAGGAATTTTACTCTGAAATTTACTATCAACTAAAATTTTCAGTTCACAAAGAATTATCTCTCCAGAGGCTTCGTCTGTTTGTGTGCTTACATATATTTCATATTCATTAACACCCTCATTTATGAGTATTTCTTCTACTTTTTTGTAAATTTCCCGTTCAATAAGCTTTGCAGTATTCTGCAGTGCTTTTTCTTCGGTTTGTTCTGTTTCAAATTGAAGTGTCTGTTCTCCCAACAAACCCTTAAAATCAAATGTCGCAAGAGGAATTACAATAACAGAAATCAAAATTATTGAAGAAATTATCCTGAAGGTTTCTTTGTTTTTTCTTGGTGCAATAAATTCAAATATACTCCCAAGTAATGCACAAACTGCGTAATTCATTAAAACTGTTTTTACACTATCCATTTTTAAACACCAACATAAATCCGCAAGAAATTATAAAGAGTAATGCAGAAAAACAAATTGTTGCAATAAGAAGAATTATTACATCTTTGAACACTAAAATTAAATTTTCTATTTTAAAGCAACCAAAAACTTCAGAAACTGTGCTTATAAAGTTAAATGACAAGCACCATATAAAAAGTTCTGTTATAATTGGTAAAACTGTTATAACAACAGTTAAAATCCCAAACACACCTACTGTATTTTTTATTAAACTAAGACTTGCTAAAACACTCTGGTAGCTCTCACTTACTATTCCACCCACTATAGGTAACGAACGACCTACTAAAAACTTTATACCTTTGACCGCAACAGTATCGGCACTGCCGCCCAGAATAGTTTTAATTGCCGAAAGTCCTGAAAAAACGGTTGTTAAAAGACCTAATATAAAAATATAAAACTTTTTAAACAAATCACTCATTCTTTCGCTGAATGTTTTAATATTGAAGCACGAAAGAAACGAAAGTGAGCACATACAATTCGCAAGTGGTTTTGAAATGCTTGACAATATTACACTCATAACAGAATTAAGTGCTATATTAAGACCTAAAAACGAACTCCCCTGAATTACACCACCACTTGCAGAAACGACCGCACAAAACACTCCCGAAAAAGATGAGGTGAAAACAGAAAGTGCTTCTAACACAGAAAATGAACGGGTAATTAAAGAAACTACAGGCACTGCTAAAAGGCAGGCGACACACGAGCTACCAATAAGTGTTACAGTTTCTGGTGAACGAGAAAGATTGGTAAGAAGTGCCATTATTGCCATTACACCTGTTACAGAAAAGAAGTATTTTAAAGGTGTTTTTAAACTATTAAAAAATATATCTAAAAACGAATCAAAAACTTTTTCTACACTAACCCCAAAAATACTTTCATAACTCAACTCAGTAATTCCCATACTTTCGAGAATTCCGACAGTATCAGAATCTATATTTGAAATCATTTCTTCAAAAGAAAATTCATCGTTATATTTATCAATATCGCCATCTCCTGCAAATGCCGTTATAGAAAAAAGGCAAAAGCCTGAAAGCACCAATAACAATATAAATATCCTTTTCATTTTACTGCTCCAATAATGCTAAAGCGGTTGTAAGAACTGCTGTAAATATAGGAATTGCACACAAAATAGCAAGAACCTTTACAACTATTTCAAGTACTCCCGCAAGAGCATTTTCACCATTATCTCGACAAATATCTGATGCAATACCCCCGACAGTCAATACACCAAATGCTTTAAGCATAATTTTTAAAACATCTGTTGACAAAAAACTATTGCCTATACTTTTTAAAGCTTCCAGTAACTCTTTTAAATCGGGTAAAACACCTATTATAAAAATTATAACTACTGCTACCTCTGATACCACCGAAAGCGAAGGTGAATGTTTTTTTATAAGTATAAGAAAAATCAGGCTGACGAGAGCAAAAACTGCTAATTTTGTTACTGTCATAATCCAAAGAATGAGGACAACTCATCACTAAATTCCGAAAGAAATGGTAAAAGCATTAAAACTACAATAATAATTCCCGCAATTGTAATTATCAAAGTGTATTCTTCTTTGCCATTTTTACTTAAAACCTGATTTATCACCGCAGTAATCAGACCGATTGCCGCTATTTTGTAAATAAACGAAATATCCATTTTTTAACCTCCGAGTATTAAAACACATACCACAGAAAGCACACTTATTGATATAACAACATTCACCTTACTTTTTTCATTACACGTACTTTCATTGTAAAATGACTTAAAGCGTTCTATGTATTCGTCACAAAGCGCTAACTGCCCTACACTGTCGGTTGTCCCGATTTTATTTACAAACCCTGAAAACTCCTGTCTTGCCTTTGCGCTTGCATAAGAAGAAAGACTAACACCATCATAAAAATTTATAAATGAAAACTTTTCATTCTTACCACATTCAATTAAATCGTCATAATTCATAGAAGAAAAGCGGATATTATTTTTAACCATATTTATAAATTTTACCGCTTCGTAAAGTGAAAGCGTGTTCCGTTTGATATTCACAACTCTATTGACACCTAAAAGAACAAAACAAAAACTAATACACAAAGAAGTAATTACATTCATAGTTCTATCACTTCCGCTACTTCGCAAGGTGAGTTTTTACCCTTTAACACAACGACTTTTTTAAACACCTTTGAATCAACCAGTTTTTTTATATTTGGTCTTGAGAGCACCTCAGTAAAACTGTTACCGTGTGCAGTTGCTATAAATGAAACACCACTGTTCATTCCTGAAAGCATACTTTGAATTTCATCGTCAGCACCGATTTCATCAAGCACTATTATGTCAGGCGAAAGTGTCCTCAACGCAATATCAATCCCCACTTCTTTAGGGTAAAGCGACAAAATATCGGTATGAACCCCCACATTCACACCTTCACCAAAGGATTTTGACGCTATCTCATCCCTTTCATCAATAATCGCAACTTTTTTTGGTTCAAAAGCATTTTCACCTGCATATTTTTTGCACAAATCTCTTAAAAGTGTAGTTTTACCCGAAAGTGGTTGCCCTACCAAAAGAAAAGAATTACAATCTTCCCCCACCGCGTTATATATTTCTTCTGCACAACCCTGAAACTCGCGAGAAATTCTTATATTAACACTACTGAACGAATTAACAGAATACACTTCGCCATTTTTTATTACCGCACAACCCACCACACCTGCTTTACACCCATTTTTTAAAGGCAGATACCCACGAGCCAACATATCCTGATATGTATGAATAGAACGCCTGGAAAGAGAAAACACTATCTCCTGAAGCTTTCTGTCATCTGTGAAATAAAGGTCATCGTTAAAATTCACCGTAACTCTGCCATTTTTTGTACAATAAAAAACTCCATCTTTTGTATTGAGAGTCATAGGCTTGTTGCTTCGAAATCTGATTTCATTAACCTTGCTCATAAAATCTTTATTTATCACCGAAAGAAACTTTGTGACATCTTCAGGCAACAATGATATTGCGTTTAAAAAATCCTTCATTTTAAAAACCCTTCCTTTTTTTGCTTCTAAAAAATATTATTTACGCTTGTCTCGAAAAAGAACTTTTTAAATAAAATATTTTGAACATACTATTAAAAAACATTAAAAAGATTGAAAGAATTTTACATTTATGGTATTATATAGCGTAATTTGAAATATTTATCAGGAGAAACAAAATGAAAGAACTTTTTAAAAACAATAAAAGACTGCAACCTTTTTATAATAACCGCTACTCATTTTTAGCGGCAGGCTGCACATTTTTAATAATGATGATAGTTTACTATTGTTATGATTTAATTCCATTTGGTGATAAAACCATTTTAAGAATGGACCTTTACCACCAGTACGGACCACTTTTTGCAGAGCTTTATGAAAGAGTTGTAAATTTAGACAGCTTTCTCTATTCATGGACATCTGGCGGCGGCGGAACATTTCTAGGTAACTTTTATAATTACCTTTCTTCGCCATTCGCTATTGTTATGCTTTTAGCAGGTCACAAAAATATGCCTGAAGCAATTGCAGTTATGATAATTTTGAAAGCAATAACTGCTTCTTTCACATTCTCATATTTTATAAAGAAAAAGTATTCTGCAGAAAACTCTCCGATTATTTCTGCTTTTGGTGTACTTTATGCTTGTAGTGGTTATTTTATTGCATACTACTGGAATGTAATGTGGATTGACTCTTTCTATTTATTCCCACTTGTAATGCTTGGAATTGACAAAATTATAAACGAAAGAAAAGCTTTACTTTACATTATTTCTTTAACACTTACATTCTTCACAAACTACTATATGGCTTATATGGTTTGTATTTTCTCAGTGTTATTCTTTATTTACAACTACTTTATTCAGTATGATTTCACTGCAACTTATTTCGGAAAATTAAGACAAAGACAAAATGGTGTTAAATCATTTTTCTCCTGGGGATTTAACAATTTAAGAAACTCAAGATTTATTGACACAGGTTGTCTTTTTGCATTTTCTTCTGTTATTTCCGCTTTACTTTCTGCAGTTTCACTTTTACCGGTTTATTATGTACTCCAGAATTGTTCTGCAACAAGCGGTACTTTCCCACAGGAATTAAAAACATACTTCTCTATTTTTGATTTCCTTGCAAATCATTTAGCATATTTAGACCCTACAATCCGTAGTAGTGGTGACGATGTTTTACCTAATGTTTACTGTGGTATTTTAACGGTAATGTTAGTTCCTCTCTTTATTTTCTCAAACAAAATCACTGCAAAAGAGAAAATTTTCAGTTGTGGTATTTTAGGCTTGATGTTTGCAAGTTGCTACACAAACTATTTAAACTACATCTGGCACGGTTTCCACTTTCCTAACGATTTACCATACAGATTTTCTTATATGTATTCATTCTTGCTCTTAATTTTTGCATTCAGAGCATTCACATTTATAAAAGAATATACCAAAAGACAAATCATAGGTGTTGGTACTGCAACAGTATTCTTCGTAATTATGGTACAGGAAATAGGCTCAAAGAATTTCTCTGAGGTTGGCGTATGGATTTGTATTGCATTCATCGGTATCTACTGCCTTGCTTTAGGTATTTTAAAGAATGACCAATACCCCAAAATTGCCGCTGCCGCGTTAATTCTCTGCTCTTGTTGTGCAGAATATATTGTTGCAAACACCAACAATTACAGTATGGATCAACCAAAAACCAATTTTGTAAGCGATTACGATGATTTTCAAATTGTAAAAGACAGACTTGACCAGGAACAAGGTACTACACAGTACAGAATGGAACTCACTTCACTCCGTGCAAGAATGGACCCTTGTTGGTATTATTACAACGGTGTTTCAACATTTTCATCAATGGCTTACGAAAAAGTTTCTAATATGCAGTACCATTTAGGTATGTTCAGTAACTATATAAACAGTTACACCTACAACAGACAAACACCAATTTATAATGCATTTTTTGCCCTTGATTATATAGTTGACAATGACCAGGGCTCAACTGCTGATATGAATGAAACTTATTACGAAAGAGTTTTCAGCAAGGGTAAATATGTAGCATATAAAAACAACTATTCCCTCCCTATTGCTTTCAGAGCAAACGAAGAAATAGCATACTGGTCACACGACAACTCAAACCCATTTGAAGTGCAAAGTGCCCTTTTTGAATCTGCAACTGGTTTAAATCAGGTATTCAACGATATTACTTTAGACAAAATTTCCACAAATAATACAAGTTGCAATTACGAGGGATATGGTGATTCAGGTTGCTATCCTTATACAGTTACAGGTAGCACAGCAGACGCATCTTTAACTTACGATTTAAGAGTAGAAAAAAGTGGTAATGGTTATCTTTATTTCAAAACCGGCTCAAATTCTGTTGAAAGAATTACAGTTACACTTTCAAATGGCACTGCAATTTCTCAACCAATTGACACAAAACCACATATTTTAGATTTAGGTTATCTCGAAAAAGGTGACACAGTTTCTGTATTTGCTCCAATAAAAGAAGGTCAGAGCGGTTACACATATCTTTATGCAGTTACTGTTAATGATAAGGAATTCATTGAAGGCTACAACCAGTTAAAGAATAACTCTTTACAAGTCGAAAGCTTTACAGAAACAGAAATAAAAGGTAAACTTACTGCAAGTGAAGATGGTGTTATTTATACCTCTATAAACTATGACACAGGCTGGTCTGTTTATATTGATGGTGAAAAAGTAAATAAAGATGACATTCTTACTATTGGTGATGCTCTTTTAGGTATAAGAGTAGAAAAGGGTGAACACACCATTACATTTAAATATGTTCCTGACGGACTTGTTTTTGGTGCTGTAATTTCTCTTTTAGCGTTAATAACTCTTATAGTTTTATTCTATATCAAAAAGACTGAACTTTTTAAATTCAACCCACCTTTATATGAAGAAGTAATTACTGAAGAAGTTGAGGTTTCAATTGCAGAATCTACCACTATAGAAATTGAAACCGATATAGAGTGAGTGTGTTCGAACCAAATATGGTTTAATGCAGCCACTTTTCCCTGTAACATCGTTAAAACTCTTGAAATACGGCAGTATTCCTGCGAGTTTTGCCTTGTTACAGAAAAAATTGCCAAGTATTAAACTTCGCAGAACCTTAAATGTTCGAGGTCTCGTACATTTTGGATTTTCTTTGGCGAAGGTATACTGGCGTATATCAAGACAAAAAATACAAAAGGTGCGTGAAATCGGACATTTAAGGCATATTGGGTTCGAATACACTCACTCTAGAGTAGGTGTAAAAATGTTTGCTAAAATTAAAAGTGTAGGACTTTTAGGTCTCAACTCTTATATGGTCGATGTTGAAGTGAGTATGTCAGGAGGTAAATACGCAGTTACTATTGTTGGTTTACCTGATACTGCAGTCAATGAAGCAAAAGAGCGTGTAAGTGCCGCAATGAGAAATTCAGGACTTGAGATGAGTGGCAGTTACCATTACACCTTTAACCTTGCCCCTGCTGACACTAAAAAAGAAGGTTCTTTTTACGATTTACCGATTGCGATTTCTGTACTTTCTGCAACACAACAAATCCGTGGCGATTATAAAGACGCCGCATTTGTTGGCGAACTTTCACTTTCAGGTGAAATTAAAAGCATTAAAGGTGTTTTGCCAATGGTTATTGCCGCAAAGGAACACGGTGTAAAAGAAATTTTTGTTCCATTTGACAACTGTGAAGAAGCGGCAGTAATTGAAGATATTAAAGTTTATGGTGTGAAAACTCTTAAAGAGGTTGTCGACCACATAAACGATTTCAATATTTTAGAGCCTGTAAAAATAAAACCATTTACCACTTTTGAGGTTCCGTCTTATTTGCCCGATTTCAAAGATGTAAAAGGTCAATATGAAGTAAAAAGAGCATTAGAGGTTGCCGCTGCCGGTGGTCATAATGCTATGATGATTGGGCCTCCTGGCTCGGGTAAAAGTATGCTCGCCAAAAGAATACCGACTATTTTACCCGATATTACAGTTGACGAGGCACTAGAAACAACAAAAATATATTCACTTTCAGGAAATCTTTCAAAAGATAACCCTATAATAAATTACCGACCATTCAGAGCACCACATCATTCTGTTTCCCCTGCGGGACTTTCAGGTGGTGGTACAATTCCAAAGCCTGGTGAATTATCACTTGCTCATAATGGTGTTTTATTCCTTGACGAGTTACCTGAATTCACCCGTAACACAATGGAGGTTTTAAGACAACCTATTGAGAATGGTACTATTACAATTTCAAGAGCCGCTTGTGCTCTTACATACCCTTGCTCTGTTATGCTCATTTGTGCTATGAACCCGTGTCCTTGTGGTCATTATGGTCATCCTACTAAAAAATGCACTTGTCCATCTGGTGCACCCGCAAGGTATCTTTCAAAGGTTTCAGGTCCTTTACTCGACAGACTTGATATTCACATTGAAGTACCACCAGTTGATTATGCACAACTCTCAACCACAGAAGAAAGCGAATGCTCTGCTGATATAAGAAAACGCGTAAATGAAGCAAGAGCAATTCAATTAGAGCGTTTTAAAGGTACTGCTGTTACCTGTAACGCAAAAATGACACCTGCTATGACAAGAAAATTTTGCATTCTTACAGAAGATGCTGCGAAAATTTTAGAAAATTCATTTGAAAAGCTCGGACTTTCTGCAAGAGCTTACGACAAGATTTTAAAAGTTGCAAGAACTATTGCCGATTTAGATAAATCTGAAGAAATCGAGAAAAAGCATATCTTTGAGGCAATACAATACAGAAGCCTCGACAGAAAATTCTGGAAAGAGTGATTCAGTTGTAAAAATAGTGCTGAGTGCTGAGTTTCGGGACCTGCGGTCAGCTATTTTAATTGGGAATGCGTAATGCGTAATTCGGAATTGTCGGAACTGCGTTGCATTATAATTTCATAACAAAAAGCACATCCTATCATTTAAAGTTTTTCGTAAACTAAAAATGATAGGATGTAGTTGTTTTTATTCACCAATAATTAAACAGCAGTCGCAGACCCTTAACTCAGCACTCTGCATTCTGCACTCTGCATTTCTTAAAGCGTAGCTTTAAACTTCACCGCTCTCGCCTTAACATTGCCGTCTTTCGCACTTTCGATTGCTATATCGCAATATTCTTCTGCTGAAGCTTTTTGACCTATAAGCTTCAAAAGACTTGCAATATAAAGTGAAATTTGTGCCTTTTCATCTAAATCAACAATTAAATCATCATCAATTATGCTACGGAGTTTTTTTATCGCGTTTCTTGCACAATATGTAGAAAGCTTTATATCTCCTGCATCTTTACAAGCAAAATGTAAATTAAGCCAGAGCATACCGATAGTTGCTTTATCGTCAGGGTTTATAGTTTCGTTTATATGAATTGCCTGAAGATAAGAAAGTATAACATTATCAAAAGCACTTTTTAAAACTTCTTCATTCTTCTTTATAACTAGTGCATGTTGAGTTTTTAACATAATTTTCAATCTATCAACTTCACTGTCATCAATATTGAAGAATTTATTTGTTGAGTTACTATAAGTACAATGTGGGCAACGTGTAACATCAAGCCACAATGGGTCTGCATTATAATAAATTGCTCTGCCTGTCTCTTCTGTTTCTCTGACTTGAAGCATATTTTTTCTTATTGTTTTAGATTTTACCATTCCATTACAAACAGGGCAAGTTTGTTCAAGAATTTTTACATAATTGGGATCTTGCACGGGTTCTTTTACATTATGACTGAAATTAAACTGTGGTGGTAAGGAAAATGCAACTGCCTTTTTCTTTTTACTGTTTTGTGAGCGTTTATATAATTCTTCATTGAGTTTTCTTATTCTGTTGCTCATACCACTCATTATAATCTCTGCCATATCAGGACAAGTTTCAAGAAACCTTTGTAAATTGCTTTTATCTATTGCAATACAAACAGTATCTTCAAGCGCTATACAACTTGCACTTCTTGGTGCTTTATCAAAAATAGCCATCTCGCCAAAAAACTGGCCCTCATCTATTTCAGCAACCTTTGTAAGATTACCTAAAACACCTGTTATAAACACACCAATTGAACCTCGGAGAACAATGTACATTTCTTTACCCCATTGACCTTCATAACAAACATATTCATCTTTACTGAAATATTTAGGTTTAGAAATTCTTTCGAGTTCTATTTGATTTTTAATCGCCATTTTTTGTTTCCCCTTTTGTTCAGTATGGTTATTTTTTATAACCATACTGAACTATTGTTTAATTCAGACCAGTTACAATACTTTCATCTTTACCTGAAGGAAGTTTAATATTTGCAATTGTCATACCCGTACCCGTAACATCAATCGAAGTAATTGCCGGGCAATTTTCAACATCAAGCGATGTCATTGGGGTATTACTTACATTCAATGTAGAAAGACCTGTACAATTATTAAGATACAAGCTTCTCAACGAAGTTAATCCGGATAAATCTAATGTCGTCAACGATGTACAATCATCAATCTGGAAGTCTGTCATAACCACACATCCACTTGCATTGACACTTGTAAGTTGATTATAAGGTTCACCCGAAGCCATCGCAAATACAGTAAGTTGTGTACAATCGCTCATTTCTACGCTCTGTAACACCTGATTATAGCTTGCATCAAGATAAGTAATAGCTGTACCACTTACATTCAAACTAACGAGTTCGGTATTGGAGCTTAAATCAAAATCACCAAGGTCAGTGCATCCGCTTACATCAAGATTTTTGAGAGATGTCGAGTTTGTTACATCAATACTTGTAATACCCGTACAACCACTTATGTCAAGATTTTCAATATTTGGCATAGTAACCATCTCAATACCGGTTAGACCTGTACAATTCTCAGCATTTAATGTTTTTAATGCTGACATTGTTTCAGTAGGTAATGTTGTAAGATTTGAATTACTTACAGTCAAGGCTTCAAGACTTGAGCCACAACCACTAATTGAGAATGCCATCATATCACCACTACCGATTGTTGCACCTGTTAAATCAATACTTGTAACACTTGTGCTTGTTACACCAAAGCTCTGGACATTTATACTCTGTGCAGTAATGGTTTCTACATTGTTATTGTTAATACTGAAAATACCACTTGTTGAATCAATGTTATTTAATGCAACTGAATCAAGTGAAGTATAAGTATCATCAATAGAAACACCTGAGATTTTTGTATTTGAAATATCAAGAGTTTTAAGTGATGTGCAATTCGTTATATCTAATGTAGCAAGTTCTGTACAAGCAGAAGCATCAAGTGTAGTAATTCCTGTACCAGTTACATTAAGTGTAGTAATCGTTGTTGGAATAGTACCAAGCGATGTAAGACTTGCACAACCAGAAACATCAAGTGTGGTAAGTGCAGTCAGATACGATACATCAAGCGAAGTAATCCCACAATCTGTAAGTGTAAGACTTTTAAGTGATGTATTATTTATACCCGCCGAAAGTTTAACACTTATAAGATTTGTTGCACCCCTCAGACTTAAACTCACAAGACTTGTGTTGTTATAAACCCAGAATTGTGTTAAAGCACTTGAACCCGTTACCGAAAGTGAGGTTAACGCGGTATTAAGCACATTAAAGTTCTCAAGTGATGCACAACCCACTACATTTAAAGTGCTAAGTGCAGTAACATCTGACAATGTAAGATTTTTAAGCTTTGCATTATTTGAAAAGTCAAGTGAAGTAATCTTCGTATTATCTACAAGTGAAAATTCCTCAAGTAATGTATTAGTTGAAACATCAACCCCTGTAAACGAACTGATACCATTAAGGTAAATATTTTTAAGGTTTGTGTTATATGAGAAATTCATTGTATCAGAAGAATTATTAAATCTTGTAACACCAGAATAAGTAAGGTTAAGCTCCTCGAGTGCAGTAAGAGTTGTTGCATCAAGTGTAGTAACACCCTTACAGTTATAAAGATTAAGTGTTTTTAATGCTGTACAATTTGTTATAGTGAGTGAACTGAGTGTTTCGCTTTCTGTTGAACGCGTTGCATCAAGATTAACAAGATTACTACAATTCGCTACATTCAATGTAACAAGTGCATTGTTTGATGTTACATCAACACTTGTAAGTCCTGTATTATTAAGGTTAAGTGTTGTAAGCGTTGTACAACTGTTAAGTCCTTGAATTGTTGTAAGTTGTGTACACGCTACAGCGTCTATTGTAGCAAGATTTGAACAACCACTTAACTTAAGACTTGTTACCTTGTTTAAACCACCAATTGTAAGTGTGGTTAAATAAGTCTTGCTACTTACATCAACTACACCCGTAACACCCTGACAACCGCCGAGGTCAATAGTCTTAATAGCACTTAAATCTGTAAAATCAATTGTTGTAAGACTTAAAGCATTAGTGATTGTTAAAGTTTCAAGTGACATACAACCATCAAAATTTATATCTTCTAATGCATAAGTTGTACTGTTATCATCAATAACAAAAGAAGTAAGAGCAGTGCAACCGCTTACATTAACAGTTTCGAGTCCTGTATAGTTATTCAGATTCAACGCAGTTATATTTGTACAACCACTTACATTTAATTCGGTAAGACCTGTACAAGTATCAAAACCTGTAATTCTGTCTTCGGTAAGATTGGTACAACCCGAAACATCCAGAGTTTTAAGGTTTGTTAAACCTGTAATATCTAAGTTTGTAAGTGATGTTAATCCTGATAAATCAAGACTTTCAACACCCGCATTATAAGCACAATTAACATTAGTTAAGTTAGTAAAGTTGTTAATACCGGTTAAATCAGTATAACCGCCATCTGTCTGACTATCACCCGACACATTAATTGTAACAACACCTGTTACCTCATCACCTATTAAAGCGTTATTAGCATCTACATCGTAGGTGGTGCTTAAGTACGACAAGAACATACTGTCAGGGAAATTGGTGCTATTTAAATCTACCCAGATTTCACCACAACCGCTACAAGTAGTGCCATCGTCAGACTTCTTATGACCTGCAGGAATTTCTTCTGTGTAACTCCAACCACATAAACAAGTGTGAGTAAGTTCACCGACTGTAGTACAAGTAGCCAATATAGTTTCCGTATCAGTGTAACTATGCGATGTACCATCTGTTAGAGTTTCTCCGCAAACATCACATTTTGTATGAACATCCGGTTTACCTGCATTTATTTCAGTATGACCGGTTTGAGGAATTATATCTGTATAATTATAACCACATTCGCAGATGTAATTTGTGCCACCATCCTGTGTACAGGTCGCATCAACCGTATTAGTTGTATATGTATGTGCAGTCGATAAAATTTCGTGACAAGTTTCACACTCTGTATGAGCATCTTGTGCACCGGAATAAATTGACTTATGACCTGTAGAAGTAAGAACAGTTTCAGATATAGTCTCACCACAAACTGTACATTTTTCTGTTTCTTTACCATCTTCTGTACAAGTTGCGTTTACAGTCGTTGTTTCAGCTGTATGACCAAGTTTCTCTATTACTGTTTCTGAAACTATCTCACCGCAAACTGTACATTTTTCTGTCTTTTTACCATCTTCTGTACAAGTTGCATTTACAGTTATTGTTTCAGTTGTATGTCCCAGTTTTTCAAGAACTTTCTCTGAAAGTATTTCGCCACACTCAGAACATTTTACAATTACTTTACCTGACTTTGTACAAGTTGGTTTAACTTCTTCTGTAACTTTAGTATGAGTATGAACTGTAGTAGGTTCTGTAGTCTCTTCTGTTGTTGGTTCTGTTGTAGAAATAGTTGGTTTTGTAGTCTGCTCTGTAGTTGAAACAATTGGTTTTGTTGTACTCTCAGTCGTCGGAACAGTTGTAGGTTCTGTTGTAACGGGAACCGTTGTAGCAGTTGGCTCAGTTGTTTCTCCTAAACCATCTGTAGGCGGACCCTGAACCATTATGGCAGGTTCCGTTACACCTTCAGTTGTAGTTGCAAGAGGAACATTATCATCAGGGATAACCATTTCAACCGGATTATCTATTTTTTCTGCAACTTCGTAAACTGAAGTATGCGAAGTTATATCTATCTCGCGTTTTTCTATTTGTTCTGAAATTTCTTCTGTTTCAACAAACATTTCGTGACCATTTTCGCTTGCGAAATAAATATCAACCAAATCTTCATCAGGAATATCTTCAATAACAATAGGCTTTAATATACTTTCCAATGTAATTGGTGTATTAACAATTTCACCATTAACATCAGTTTCTGTAATTGTTGTATCATTGTTACCTGTACCAACCAAATCACTTAAATCAACTTTAATATCATCTACAAGGTAAACAGTTTCTTTATCATCCATATTAACTGTCGCTTTAAAACCTTGTTTGATCGTAAGTTCTATATCTTCAACTTTTCCGTCTGGTTGAACGCGTTTACTTGAAACTGCGCCACCATAAGTCATAACATCTGTATTAAGTTCGCCTTTTTCGTTTCGGGATAAATTAACTCTGAAAAGTGTACCACGAACTGCTAAAACTGCATTTGGTGTATTAACAATAAAATCCTCATCAACCTCTAAAGGCCTTGTTACTTCAGCAACAATTGAACCTCGTTCAATTTTTATAGCAGTTTTACCACCACTAACTTCTTCAAAAGTTGCTTTACTACCAGATTCCAGTTTTACATATTTATCATCATCAAGAAGAAGTCTTATGTAGCTATTACCCGAAGTTACAATTGAATACCCTTCTTCAAGGTGCATACCCGTATATGCCTGATATTCTGTATTATTATGTACTACACCAACTGTCCCTGTAACTTCAATAACAGTTATAGTTCTATAAGCTTCATCTGTTTTACCAAAAGAGAGTACTGTTGTTATTGCTGTTACAAGAATTGCAACAACAAGAAATATTATTACAGATAATTTTGTCTTTTTTAATTTTTTATTTGTCACAAACAGTCCTCCTTTCGATATATTTTTAACTGACTATTTAATAAACTTATCTTTTTCGAGTTGAATTAACGACTTTCTTTGTTTATCTGTTCCTGATGTTTCAATGAGAATTGTCGCAGAACTCAGATATTTGTTGTAACAATCATAAAATGTATTCCTGTCAATCTTACCATCGCCCCACGAAAGATGGCTGTCAGAAACCAAATCATTATCGTTTATATGAATATGTTTTATGTAACATTTCAGTTCTTCTGCCCAGATTTCAGGCGAAACACCGGAAAGCGTTGCATGAGCCCAATCAAGACAGACACCGAAATTCTCGTTTTTACATAAATAACCTGCAACTAATTTTATAACATCAGGGTTTTGTTCAAACATATTCTCAATATAAATATTTATATCAGAATTTTCTTTTAATATTTGTTGCCATGCTTTAACATTCTTTTCTACAAAATCATCAACATAATTACGGACTTTTAAAAGTGGATTATAGTTAAGGTGAAAAACAACAGCTTTTGCACCAATTTTTCTACTCACTTCAATACTCTGATTTATACGAAGAAAAGAAACTTCTTTAATTTTTTCATCTACACTAAATGGCAAAACATCTACAAAAGCACCGTGATTTGTTGTGTAATCAGGCAATTTTTCTGATTTGTATTTTTTTACAATTTCATTTTTTAGTATTTCATTATCAAGAACATCTGACAAGAAAAAATCATTATATTCAAACCCGAGATTATACTCATTTGCAAGAGACAATGATTTTTCTATATTTTCTCTGTCGGGAATTATAAGTAATTTATTCATAATTTACTCACCCTCTGGACTTTCATAACCAACAACACCCGTAACTGTGTAAACAAAAATGCCGTTTGATTTTCCTTTAAGTGGAATTTCACCAACATCTTCCACAGTAATTCTGTCACCTAAAGCATCGCGCACTGCCTGACTTATGTAAACATTACCTCTTGGTGCATTTGATTCAAGACGAGCCGCAGTATTTACTGTATCACCAATTGCAGTGTAGTCCATACGGAATTCACAACCAATATTACCAACAACTGCAGGTCCACAATTCACACCAACACCGAAACCTACTTTTTCACCGAATTTCTCAACAAATTCTTTTTCAATTTTGCTACCGCCTTTAACAATATCCCACGCGGTAAGAATTGCTTTATAAATGTAGTCTTCAGTATCAAATGGTGAATTGAATACCGCCATAGTTGCATCACCAACAAACTTGTCTAAAGTTCCACCGTGACGGAAAATACAACGGGTTGTAAGTTCTAAATAACCATTTAAAATATCAACAACCTGTTCAGGCGGAAGACTTTCTGAAAGTGTTGTAAATCCACGGATATCAACAAACATAACCGCAACATCACGATTTTCACCACCGAGCTTTAACTCATAAGTACCATCTTTTGCGATTTCTTCAACAACCTGTGGTGCTACATATTTACTGAACGCTTTTTCAATACTCTTTTTAGCCATTCTTGCTTTATAATAATGAACTGCAACATAAACAATTGCAACAACTACTGCTAAAACAGGAACAGAAAGAACATTGGTCATAAGACCTTGATTAAAGAGCACAAACCCTACTACAAGCTTTAATATTGCAGTTGCAACACAAATAACAATAGTTTTTGCGACACTCAAATTCCAACAAAGGAATGTTATAAAAGCAATAATAACTGCACTGATTAAAGCATCAACTATTTTGTTCACATTTTCGAGTGCTTTACCCTCAATTATAGCTTCAATAACATTAGCGTGAATTTCAACTCCGAACATCTGACTGCTTCTGTCAACAGGAACAAAATAAGAGTCCATCATTCCTGCAGCATACGCACCAACTAAAACAATGCAATCGTCAAATGCAGATGCCGGAACATTGCCATTTAAAACATCTATAAGAGAAACATTTTCATAGTCACCAGGTTTACCACTATAACGAAAATCCATAATACTTTTATCAGTTGGGTAAGTTACTTCAAGACCTTGACTTTCCATATATTTTTCATAAACCTGAACACTAAAGCTTTTCGCCTTTTCCTCTTGGTTTTCATTAAATGTCAAAAATGAACTTCTTATAAAACTGTCGTCATTATCCATAAGTGCATTAACAAAACCAATTTCTACACTATCTCTTAATGCCTTGTATGGTAAAACTTTATCTTTTATAGCCATTGAATTTTCTAAAAGAACACCATCTTCATCTTCTTGCAATTCCTTTGAGAAAACATAACTATAACCACAAACTACATTATTATATTTTTTACACACTTCTGAAAATTCTTTATCTGTTTTTTCATCTTTTTCACTTGAAAGAAGAATATCAAACCCTACTACTGCAGGTGCGATTTCCTCTGATACATTAAGTGCCTCTAAAAGTTTTGTATAAACAGAACGGTCCCAAGTAGAAATATCCCCAAGCTCATTCATTGTTTTGTCATCAATTTTTATAATTCTGATTTGCCCCATTGTAGCAGAACTTTTATGGTATAAAACATCCTCTGCAGTTTTATCAACCATAGAAAGCAAGTTAAAATAAACTGCCGAAAATGCTATTATACCAGCTAACAATGACACAAGAATTCTCTTTAAGTGTTTCATAGAAACCCACCATTTTAAAAAAATAATTATACAAATTAAAATATACCATAATTTACATATAAAATCAATATTTCACAACACATTTTTTGTTGATTTTACACTTACAACTTACACACTTACTACTTGCAACTTCAAACGCACTGTGATATACTAACCATAAAATTTTATTTGTAATCGGAGTATTTGAAAGATGCTTGAAAAACTTCGTGAAAAGTTCACTTATACACAGACAATAGTGCTTAGTTTCGCACTTTTAACTTTAATAGGTGCTTTCCTTTTGGCTTTACCTATTTCGTCACAAAGCGGTACTATGACACCTGTTTTAAATGCAATATTTACAGCAACCAGTGCTATAAGTGGTGCAGGACTTGTAATTTATGATACCTACACTCACTGGTCACTATTTGGCAGAATAATAATTCTATTACTCATACAAGTGGGTAATCTCGGATTTATTATTGTTATTTCTATGTTTTCTTTATTTTTGAGAAAACGAATAGGCATTTACGAAAGACGCGTACTTATGCAATCTGAAGGCACGCTTCGTTTAAGTGGTGTTGTTAAGCTTTTAAAAAGAATATTTTTTGTAACATTCATTACTGAATTTATTGGTGCTGCAATTTTAGCAATAAGATATTGTACCGAATTTGGAATAAGTCAGGGAATTGAACTTTCAATTTTTCATTCTGTTTCAGCTTTTTGTAATGCAGGTTTTGATTTAATGGGGATAAGTTCACCTTACTCATCACTGACTGCTTACCACAATAACCCTTTGGTTTGTATTACACTTATGATACTCATCGTTATCGGTGGTGTTGGTTTTCTTGTATGGGATGATGTTATAAATCACAAATTAAATTTCCAACGATATTCTCTACACTCAAAATTAGTATTCTCAACAAACTTCGTTTTGTTTGTTGGCGGTGCATTACTCTTTATGATTTTTGAAGATAAAAATTTATTTGATGGTCTTCCTATATGGGAAAAAGTTTTAAAAGGTTTCTTCCTTTCAGTCACACCACGAAACGCAGGATTTTCAATAATCGATTACACACAGGTAAGTCAAGGCAGTGAAATGCTTACAGACCTTTTAATGTTCATTGGTGCTGGTTCAGCTTCAACTGGTGGTGGTATCAAAGTCACAACCGTTGCAGTTCTCTTTGTTTTCACACTCGCTGCAGCACGAAACAACACTCACCCACAAGTTTTCAAGCGTTCGATACCAACAGAAGTATTAAAACAAGCTGTTGCCATTTTAATTATTTATATTATCGCAGTATTTACTGCAACCGCAGTTATTTGTACCATTGATAATTTTTCAATTACCGACACAATTTTTGAAACAATAAGTGCTATAAGCACATCTGGTCTTTCAAAGGGTCTGACAACTGAACTTTCTGGTATTTCAAAAATAGTTGTTATCGCTCTTATGTTTGGTGGTAGAGTTGGTGGTTTAACTCTTATGCTTACTTTAGCAGAAAAGAAAGTAAATGCCCCTATTGACAGACCAAAAGAAAATGTTATAGTAGGATAAGAAATTTAAAATTCAGGAGATAATTATTATGCAATCAATACTTGTAATTGGCGTAGGCAGATTTGGTAAACATTTAGCAAAACAAATGCTTGACCTCGGGAACGATATTGTTATAGTAGATAAAAACGAAGAAAAGGTTGAAGCACTCAACAGTATATTCCCCGACTCATTTATCGGAGATTGTAAGAATGAGGGTGTTCTCCGTTCTTTGGGGATAAACAACTTTGACATTTGTTTCGTTTGTATTGGCAGAGATTTTCAGGCTTCACTTGAAATTACATCTATGCTTAAAGAATTAGGTGCTAAAAAAGTGGTTTCTGTTGCAAAACGCGACAGACAAGCATATCTTTTAAAGAAAATAGGTGCAGACGACACAATTTACCCTGAAAGAGAAATAGCAGAAAAGACTGGTATTAAATATAACGCAAAGAACATTTTTGATTTAATTCAGATTACTGATGAATATGCAATTTATGAAATCCCCGTACTCACTTCTTGGATTGGCAAAACAATTCAGGAAATAGATGTCCGTAAAAATTATAAGGTTAATATTATTGTTATTAAAAATGGTGACCGAGTAACAGGTGCTCCGGGTGCTAACTACAAATTCGTAGAAAATGACCACATAATGATTTTAGGCACTCAGCACGATGTATTTAAATTGGCAAATAAGACATAATAAAAGAAACCATCATCAGTTTGATGATGGTTTCTTGATTTTTATATTCTCAATAGGTAACTGTGCCAATATTATTGCTATAAATACCAATACACAACCGAATATTTCGTTACTTGTAAGTCTTTCGCCAAATACTGCACCAGAAAGTGCCGCAAATACTGCCTCAAGGCTCATTAAAAGACTCGCAACTGTAGGGTTAAGATTTTTTTGCGATACAATTTGTAATGTGTATGCAACACCTGATGATAAAACACCTGCATAAAGAATTGAAACAATAGCATCTTTAATTAACGCAAAATCAATCTTTTCAAAAATCAATGCAGTAACAAGTGATAACACACCAACAACAAAAAATTGTACTAACGAAAGACGGACACCGTCAACCTTTTTCACAAAGTGGTCTATTACCATAATGTGCACACCGAAACACACTGCGCAAAGTATGAGCATCAAATCACCAAAATTCAATGCACTTGTTTCGCTTACACACAAAAAGTACATTCCGACAACGCCGAGTATTATACATACCCACATAAAAGGTTTTACTTTTCTTTTCAAAAACAAACCTAAAATTGGTACTGCTAATATGTAAAGAGTAGTTAAAAAGCCTGATTTACCTACCCCTGATGAAATAATACCGACTTGTTGTAATGCAGATGCGGCAAATAGTACCGTACCGCAAATAGCACCACCTAAAATTAAATCCTTTGAAAAGAAGGTTTTATATTCATTGTGCTCACCCACACCTGATTTCTGACCTTTTTTATAAATAAAAACAGAAACAGGTATAAGTGTTAAAACGCCAAAAAATGAACGCGATGCTAAAAATGTGAATTGTCCTAAAATATCTAACGCTTCACTTTGTGCAACAAATGCACTACCCCATATAAATGCGGCAAGTGTTAAAAGAAGCGAAGCCACTAATTGTTTTTTTCTTTCTTGTTTTAATGCCATAAATTACTCTAATAACTCCCGAACTCGTTTTGCTCTTAACGCATCTCTGCCATTTCTGTCTAAAGGTCTGTCAACAGAAAGTGAGATTGTGGCAGGTTGCATATTTATCATCATACCTTCAATTTTTGCAGTATCAATATTTATAAGACCTTTAACTGCACCAAGACGCACTAAAGACATAAGCTCCATAAGCTCGTCTGTATCAATAAGTCTTGCATATTTCAAAGTACCATAAGCTCTGAAAATTTTATCTTCAGTTGCATTTGATTTTAAAATTTCTTCTCTTGCACTTCTCTCTTGTGCCGCAATCTGCAAGGCAATAGATTTTAAATTTTCTATTGCCGCTTTTTCAGAAATACCCAAAGTAATACTATTGCTCAATCTGAACAAGTCGCCTTTAGCCGCCGCACCCTCTCCGTAAGAACCACGAAGAGTAAGACCTAATTTCTGTACGGTTGAAATAAGCTTTGGAATTTGCATAAGACTTGCAAGACCAGGTAAATGAAGCACAACAGATGCTTTCATACCTGTACCAATAATCGTCGGATCCTGTGTTAAATAACCTATTCTCTCATCAAATGCGAAATCAAGCTTTTGTGACAAAGCATTATCTATTTCATTTGCGGTTCTATATGCTTCATCAAGTGAAAATGCGGCATACATAACCTGAAAACGAATATGGTCTTCTTCGTTGAGCATAACACTTACTGCTTCATCATCAGTAATCAAAAGTGCTCTACCATCTCTTGACGAAGCAAACTCAGGGCTTACAAGATGTCTTTCTGCTAATGACACAACCTCGTATTGAGAAAGCATTTTCATTTCGATATAATTAAAATTATAATCTGTAAGAGTAGCCGCATCTTTAATGATTGCATTGACTTTTAATTTATCTTGTAAAGAGAGCATTTGTGGAAATGGAAATTCTCTTAAATTTCTTACAAGATGCACACTTGTGCTTATTATAACATCGTTTTGTGCACCTGTGCCTAAATACCATTTTGCACCCATTATTTAGCACCCCCAAGTAAAGCATTTATCTCGTCACGCAATTGTGCCGCTAATTCAAAATCTTCACGCTCAATAGCAAGTTTTAATTCTTCTTTTAAATTATCTATATTAACTTGTGGATGTTGTACTGCTTCAATAAAATTCTCAGGCGTTTTACCTTGATGTGTAGTTTTACCATGAATCTTTCTTAATGTCGGCAAAAGTTTGTCGTAGAATGTAACATAGCACTCTGCACACCCCACTCTACCACTTTCTGCAATATCAGAAAAACTTTTACCACAAAGTGAGCATCTTAAAGTACTGCTACCAGAAAGAGTTTTTTCGCTTCTGCCGAGCAGGTCACTGAAAAGGTCACTGAAACCAAGACCGAAGCTACCGAAACTGTCACCATAACCAAGTGAACGAGCACAATCAGTGCAAAGATGCACCTCAGTTGCACTACCATTTATTATTCTTTTCATGTGCATATTAGCTTCATTTTTCTGACAATTCTGACAAAGCATAAAAGCACCCCCGTAATTTTAAATATACACTATTATTATAAAACAAATTGTAATTTTATTCAAGGATTATTTATTCGCGACATATGTAAATTGATAATTTCGAAACGCTACGCCTTTTCGAGTGATGAGTGCTGAAGGCTGAGTGCTGAGTTTCGGGTCTGCGACGCAATTATAATATTATAAAAATAACTACATTCTTCATTCAGAATTTAATCTTATGAGAGAATGTAGTTTTTTTACTAATTCCTAATTCCTAGTTCCTGTTTCTTATTTCCTTGCAACTTGCACACTTGCAACTTGCAACTGATTTATGCTATACTACCCACATACGAAAGAGGTAAAAATATGAGTTTTGATTTTTTGAATTGTAACGAAAAAGTTGCTTTAGCACCTATGGCGGGTGTTTCAGACAGAGCTTTTCGTGAATTATGTGTAAATTATGGTGCTTGCTACTCTGTTACAGAAATGGTGAGTGCCAAGGGGTTAAGCCTTGACGATAAAAAGAGTAAAGAATTACTTTCCATTACTGAACCAGAACGCCCTTGCGGTGCGCAGATTTTTGGTAACGACCCGAAAACAATGGCAATAGCCACCGAGAAAGCGTTAGAGTTCAACCCACAATTTATAGATATAAATATGGGTTGCCCTGCACCCAAAGTTGCAGCATCAGGTGGCGGTGCATTACTTATGAAAAACCCTGAACTTGCAGAGCACATAGTAAAAGAAGTTGTTAAAACTTCTACTGTACCTGTAACAGTAAAAATGCGTTCAGGTTGGGATGACAACACAATAAACGCAGTAGAACTTGCTAAAAGATGTGAAAATGCAGGTGCTAAAGCAATTACAGTTCACGGCAGAACAAAAATGCAAATGTACTCTCCCCCTGTTAATATTGATATTATAAGAGAAGTAAAAAAGGCTGTTAAAGTACCGGTTATCGGTAATGGCGATATTATTGACGGCAGAAGTGCCGCTAAAATGCTTGAAGAAACCGGTTGCGATTTAGTAATGGTTGGTCGTGGTGCTTTAGGCAGACCGTGGGTATTTCAACAAATTAATGCTTATTTAGAACATGAAAGAATTTTACCCGAACCACCTGTTATCGAAAGAATGTTAATAATGCTCAAACACATTGAAAAACTTTGCGAATATAAAGGCGAAAGAATCGGTATAAGAGAAGCACGAAAGCACGCCGCTTGGTACACAAAAGGACTTCGCGGTGCAGCAGAATACCGAGCAAAAATGAGTTCTATTGAGTCTATGGACGATTTAAAATACATCGCCGGTGAATTTATTGAACTCAGTAAGAAAAACGAAACCTAAAACCTAACACCTAAAACCTAACACCTAAAACCTATTTCCATTATTTGTGTAATGAAAAAACACACCCCGTATGTTACTATTAAAAGGCATTTGCAAAACGCGAATGACATTTAAGTAAATACGAGGTGTATTTTTATGAAACGAATGTGCAGTTTAATTTTAACTTTAATTTTAACTTTTTCATTGTTTACAAACTTTAATTTAACAGCAGAAGCGAGTAGCACGGTTTACGGTGCGGGTAAGGTTACAACTTCTAGTACCTCACTTAATGTAAGAAAAAGTGCCTCAACATCCTCTGCAGTTATTACTACCTTAAAAAGAAATTCGCAAATTACACTTATAAATAAAAGTGGTAATTTCTGGTATGTAAGATATAGTGCATCGGGCTACGGTTATTGTAGTGCAGACTATATAACAGTAATTTCAAAGGATGTAAAAACAGTAAAAACCACAAGTGGTAATCTTAATGTAAGAAGTAGTGCTTCTACAAGTGGTACTATTCTCACGACACTAAAAAGCGGTACAAAAATACCCGTAATTTCAACTACAAACGGTTGGTCAAAAATTCTTTATAACGGAACTAAAACAGGTTATGTAAACAGTGCTTATTTAACAACTTCTGTTACCAATAATACCCCAACAAGTTATAAACCAATCAGTCTTTCAGGCGTACCGAATTTTAAACAGACAGACTCCCGCTGGGGTAATGTAATTATTGGTTCCTCTGGTCAGTCAATTGCTAAAATCGGTTGTGCCACAACTGCAATTGCAATGCTTGAAAGCAAAAGAACAAACACTACAATTTACCCGCATAATATGATGAAAAAACTTTCATATACTTCGGGCGGGGCAGTTTACTGGCCATCATATTACACACAAATCACATCTTCTTCAAATTATCTTAAAAAGATTTATGATTTATTAGAAGACGGAAAACCTGTTATTGTCGGTGCTAAAAAATCAAATGGCGGTCAACACTATGTTGTTGTAACTGGTGTTAAAGCAACGAACTCGCTCACAACATCTGCATTTTATATTAACGACCCAGGCTCTAACACAAGAACAACTTTAAATCAATTTTTCAGTGCTTACCCTTACTTTTATAAAATGTTGCATTATTAAAAAAACATCCCATACAAGTCGGTAACTTGTATGGGATGAAATTGTTTTATTCAGCAGAAACTTTTTCCCACTGTGCGTAAAGAATTACTTCACTCTTACCATATACATCTGCAGGATAGTAATAACCGTCAATGTCATACATCTCACCTGAGCCATCCTGTTCAGTATTCCAACCAATAAATTCATATCCGTCACGGGTAAATTTATTCTTGAATATTGGCATACCGCCTGCATAACGGTCAAGAAGTTGTTTTTCCATTGAACCGGTACCACCATTACCGTTGAAGGTAATTTCTGTGTAACTGCTACTCCAGAACGGTGACATTTCCAAAGATGTCTTGGATTCATCAAAGAATCCCCAACCTGATTCATATCTGCCATATACTAATTGCAATGGCCATTCATAATGAATAGGATACTGACCAGGGCCACCAATACCACTGTTAAAAATCCAACCAACAATTGCAAAACCATCGTAGTTGAAATCAAGTTCCGGTAAAGTGATTTCATCACCATAATTATAAGTCTTTGTTACAGTAGTACCTGTTACACCACTATAACCGATATACTTATTACCACTATAGAATGTAATAGTAATTTCTATTGGTTTCCAGTCTGCTTTAAGGGTTAAACCGCCGACAGGCATTGTTATTGAGTCATCGTAAGATGCATTTTCAAGTGTCCATTTTTCAAATGTGTAACCAGCCGCTTCAGGTATTACTACATTCTTAACTGCATCACTTATTGTCTGACCGTGTTTCACTGAAACTGTAACACTCTCGAATGAGAAGTTACCTACTTCACTACCAGCAACATATTCCTCACCGGTTTCTTCGTCAACCTCTTTTATGTCAACCATAGTCTTAATAGTTGAGTTATTGAAATCGAATACAAGGTCATAGTTGTTTCTTGTGTAGTAAAGTTTTAATACAGTACTGCCATTTGCATTTACTGTTGCAGACTTAACATTAAGTGCATTGTTACTGTCAAATGTAAATCCGGCAACTGTTATTGCAGAAGCATTTACAGTTGAATTTGTAACACCTGTAAAGTTCTGTGTTTCTGCACTGTCAACAACAAATTTACCAGTTAAATCTTCAAAGTAATGTTCTACTTTATATGATGTACTGTTACCTGCAGTCCACTGTGCATAAAGTGTAACTGTACCAGATGTTGCAAGGTTCAGAACTGTTTCCTGGTCAGAATATTTTGTACCTGTACCATCTGCTTTTGTATTCCAACCGTTGAAAACGTAACCGGTCTTTTTAAATGCGTTTGCTGTAAGTGCTTTACTCTGTCCGTAAGTAAGTGAGAGACTCTGCATTGTACCACTTGTTGCACCATTACCATTAAATGCTACTGTGTAGTTTGCCGCAGTCCATACACCACTTGTTTTTGCGTAAAGTGTCGCACCGTCTGCTGACATCTTACCATATTCAACATCAAGCCAACCTGTCAATGCATAACCAGGTCTTGTATTATCCTGATTAAAGTTTGTTGGTGCTTTAATTGTATCACCGAATTTGACCTTTGTAGTAGCAAGAATAGTTGAACCGTCGTAACTCATCCATTTTGCATCGTAAGTATTTCTTGTGTAGTAAAGTTTTAATGTAAGATTATCATCAGCAGTAATTACACCACTACTTACAGTACCACTTACATTTTTATTGACTGTAAATCCGGTAAATGTAATTTCATCAGCAGTTACTGTTGAATTAAATGGTGCTTTGCCTGTTTCTGTCTGAGTGAGTACATAAGTACCATCTAATTGCTCAAGATAATACTCTGTTTTATAACTATAAGGTTCTGCTTCCCAGAGAGCAACTAAAACTATATCTTCATCAGAATAAATTTCATCACCTGAAATATAGTAATCATTATTAATTAAAGTCTTTGTTTCGTCGCCTTTTAAGTAGAAGCCTTTTAAAACATAACCTGTCTTTGTGAGTGAGTAACTACTAGCATCTTCAAACACATAGAACGGAACACCATATTTATAACTTGCTGTGTATCTACCACGAAGAGTACCACCATCAGTTTCAATTTTAACATTGTGCTCATTTCTGTAGTAATGGTAATTTACAACTGTTGAGCCATCAGCCGAAATCGTTACTGTATATTTTGAAGGTGAAGTAAAACCTTCATAAGATTTCACTTCAGGCGAAACCTTTGAATCAGTAGTACCTGTGAAGTTTTCAGTTTCTTTTTCACAGTAAGATGAAGTGAAGCTACCGTCTATATCTTCACGGATATGATTTACAACATAAGGCGTATCATTCTTTGCTTCGTAAACCGGTTTAAAGTAAAGTGGCACTTTGCCCATTACATATTTTTCACCAACACTATAAACTTTAGTGTCACCATAACCATTTGAAGTCCAACCTGTTAATGTGTAACCCACTTTTTTAAACTCATCATTATCGCTTTCTGAAGGCATTGTAATTTCCTGACCTTCATAGCAATAATCAAGTTCGGTATTATTCCACCATACTTGTTTGTAATTGCGTTTATAATATGCAGAAATACTTATATAGTCTACTGCATCTATATGTTCTTTCTCGTATTTTATAAACTCGTCATTTACAACTGCTGTAGCAGAGTAATTTGAACACCATGTGTTCATAAATAAAGTATCATCCTGTGGATCTAACACTTTATAGTTAATTCTTGTACCTGCAGGAGCAGTATGAATTTCAGTTAATACAGGTTCATCGCTATATGTACCATCAGCATTCTGAATAAAGTAATTAACTTCAAATTCAACTTCATCTGCTTCCCAGATTGCATAATATGCTATTGAATCACTGTTAAGTGCAGGCATTTCTTCAGGTAACTCAATAATACCGGAAGAACCATCCGGTGTTAATGACCAACCTTTGAACGTATAACCCGGTATCTCGGTTTCTTCATAATCAGGTTTTTCTAAATCCTGACCGAATTTAAGAAGTTTTGTTACTGATATTTCATCGTCTCCGAAATATTTGTAATCCAGATTATTAGCATAGAATGTTACCCGATATTCGTCACGAGTGTAGTAAATGTCAAGTATTGTACTACCATCGCCCTTGATATATTCACCATAATCAATATAAGTTTCGCCAGAAGGAAATTTAAAACTTGAGTTTATAGGGAATTTGTTTAAATCAAGTGATATACCATTTTCGTATATAACTTCACCGAAACTGATTTTTGCCCCTGTTTTTCCAACTTTCTCTTCTTCTTTATAAACTTCATAAACTGTAGGGTCATCTAATGACGGAAGCAAATGATAAACTTTGTAAGGAGTATCTGTTCTTGCGGTGTATATTGGTTTTAATCCAATTGGTGTACTTGGCATTTCTACACCTTCAAGATAATTCACTTCATGAAGCATTTTACCATTATATTCAGGAAGAGCGTCGCAAACAACTTGCCAACCAACAAAATCGTAACCTGCTTTTTTGTCATTATAATGCTCAAGTGCAGGTAACTTTGAACCCTCTACAAACCATTTTGTTCTTGTTTTGTCAGGCGAACCAACCATTTCACCATTTCTATAAATTGAAATAAAAGGTTCGTAATATTCCACCTGAACTGATGGCTCGGTCTTTTTCCACTTCAAATCAAGAATAACTGTTAAAGGTTCTTTTGTAAAAGAAGCGGTTTTACCTGTATAGGTAAATCTTACTTGTGTATTTAATTCTACATCATTAAATTCGGGTTTTACTGAAATCAAACCAGTCTTTTCATCGTAAGAAAATTTAGAATTAGTCAGTGAAACATCAAAATCTTTTAATTCCTTTAAGATATCTTGAGTTTCGCCTGTAAGTACATTCATCTTACGCATTTTAAGGAATTGCGGATTTATACCGAAAGATTTAGAGTTGTAAATAGTTTGTGAAACCTTAGGTTTTACCACGGATACTATATTCTCTGCATTACCTGAATTCCACAATTCCAGTTCACCCTCATACAAGTGAACCGTAAATGATGCCAAATCAAGAAGAACACCACCAAATAAGTCTAAATCTATATAAAGACCTATTGCTGCATATAATGCACCGCCGGATTGAACATTGTGTTTATTAGTGTTGCCATTCCAATCATAGTGGAAGTAGAAGAATCCGTAAAGGTCTAAGTAAACACCGACTTCTATCATAGCACCAAGGTTATCAAGTTTAACACTTATAAGACCTATTGAGAAGGTTACCCTGATACCTGCACGAAGTCCTAAGTTACCCATTATAAAGAAGTTAAAGTTCGTGTATGGTGTTTGTTTATCTACAACACTTGCAGAGCCTTTTCCATCAAACATTCTGAGTGTAAAGTTATACTGTTTTACATTCAATGCTTCAAAAGAAACACCCATTGTTATATTAAGTTTAGCACCAAATACAAGTTCAACATCTAAAACATAGTTGACAAGATGTGTTTTAGGGTCAACATAACCTTTGGTATGATACAAGCGTATTGCCAAAATATCAACATAGTCAATTTCTCTTTCGAGCATTTTTGAATACTCATTTATAAGAGAATTTTCTTCATCAACATTAAAGAACGAAACATTGCCGTCTTTAAGCATATTATTAAGTTTTGTTGCAATATTACTTGCAGATGAGAAAGTACCGTCTTTCTTTTCAACAAGTTCGTTCCAGAAGTATGATTTCTGGTGATATTTTTCTGTGTAAACTGATGCTACTGCACCAACACCTGTGTAAACACCCATATCAAAACCGGCGTTTACTACAACATCATCAATCCACCAGATGATTTTGAGAAAGTTATCCCACTTAACATCAGCAGAAAATCTTGTGTTGAACTTAACTTCCTGTTCAAATGTAACATAAAGGTCAAGGTAAAAACTTTCTATAACCCTGTTACCATTTTCAACAACTTCAATACCTACAGGGATTGTAACACCAAAAGCAACTCTTAAACCGGTACCTTTATTTAACTGAGTTACTTTCTGGAGTTTTGTAGTTATATCTGCTCTTATTTCAGGTGGGTCAAGTCTTACCATATAAGAAAGATTACCCGCTTCAACATCAATACCAAAGAGTTGCATCTGGTCAGGACTTAAATGATATTTTTTACCAAAAACAACTTCTTCATCAGTACCGAGTTTGTTCTGCAAAATATATTGTGCAGATTTTTCGGCAAAACCACTTTCTTCTGCCTGTTCTACAATCTCTTCTTCGAGTGCTTCAACTTCACTTTCAGGAAGTTGCATATCAATACCGTTTGTCTCGTAAGTTGAAAGAGCATTCTGAAGTTCATCAACAGTAACCGGTTTTACCGTAACAACTGTAGTTTCAGCACTTTTTTTTACAGCGGTAATTTCATAATAATCAGCGGTTTCTGTTTCACCAAGAACACCTTCATAAAGTGCTATAAAATCACCGATATTAGCTTTTGTATCACCATTTAAAACTTCCTGATTTTCAAAATATGTAAAATCAAGAACATCGTTATCTAATGTTAAGGTGTTTTCACTATCATCTTTATCTGCGTGTTTCGGAACCGGTAAAACATCAGGTAAGAAAACAACATCTTCTGCTTTTGCAGATTTGTAAAAATATTTATTGCCCTCAACTGAAGTAATTTCAACATAAGCAACATCGCCGTCAACTACTGTATTTTCTTCAGTATCAATTTTACCATCATGTAAAGCAATTACATCGCCAACTGAAATATCATTACCGCTATATGTAAATACACCTGTAGCAGAATTATCTTTCATAGCGACACTGCCATCAGTTTTTGAAAGTGAAATTGTATAAAGACCTGTTGCTTCTTCCATATCAAAATCAGAAACTTTATCTGTTTTGATAAATTTAACATCATCGTCTATTTTAAGATTACTTTCTTCTTTGCGTGTTGTAAAAATATTATAAAAACGAATATCTTTCTTCTGAACTTCGCCATCATAAATAAACAACACGTAATCATCATCTTTAGGCACAATGCCATCTTGTGAAACAGTCTGTTCACGGTCAATTGCAGAAAGCTGATAAGTTTTACCCGCTTTTAATCCGCCACTTGGTAAAACTGTATATGTACCATCACCGTTATCGTCAACAGTAAACGGAACTGAAGTATTACCATCTGAAACCAAAGTTAATAAAAGACCATTTTTTACTGATTCCATAGTTGGTGCTTTTACAGTGATTTTATGTGATGTCTCTGCATCTAAAGCAGAAACATAGTTAAGACTACCCTCTTTTGCAGTAGGATCTGTGCTCTTTACCATTTTAGGATAAAGTGTAATATTTTTCTTAACTACATCATCAGTACCCGCAAGAAGTGCAAGGTCACTGTCATAATACCAACCTGCAAAAACATAACCATCTCTTGTAGGAAGTGGCATTGAGTAAACTAACTCACCTTCATCAACAAGTTGTGCTTCAGGAAGTTTTGTTGCCTTTTTGTCTTCTTCTGACATATTGTCAGGGTAAGCAAAACTGACTTTACGGTAAACTTTTACATCAGAGTTATTGTTGCCTGAAGAACCATTATCTGAGTTACTGTTTGAACCACCGTTTGATGGTTTGTTTATTGGTGAATTTGTAGGTTTTTTGTCATCTGAATTCCAGATATTTTCAATCCACAAATCACCGTCAGAAAACTCGTCCTTTTCATCTTCTTTGTCTGACTCATTATTTTTGTCATCAGTTTTATCAGTATTGGTCTGAACATTTTCTGTTTCGTCAACCGGCGGAACAGTTTCATTCTTCTTACAACCTGTTAAAACAGATGTAAACATTGTAAGCATAGTACATAACACAATCACTAAACTTAAAATGCGCCTGGTAGTATGCTTCATACTCTCATCTCCAAATTATTTTCTGGGAAATTTGCCACCCTACATTTTACTACTTATATTTTTATATGTAAATATTTTCTATAAAATTTCTACAAATCCCACAAATTTTTTGTTCATGGACAAATAAAAAAAACTACATTCTCACACCTTAATAAAAGAATGTAGTTTTTGTTATTCAATTATAATCAAGTCCGCAGGACTTCCGAAATTCTGCATTCTGCATTTTGCATTCTGCATTGATAATTTCAAAAGTCATAACTTTTGAAATTATCGCTGAACTCTACCGCTTGCGTCGCCGCCTGCAAGTTTTTCAACTTCTGCAACAGACACTCTGTTATAGTCGCCTTCAATTGAATGTTTTAAAGCAGATGCCCCAACTGCAAATTCAATAGCATCCTGTGTTGATTTTCCCATTAACAATGAGTAAATAAGACCGCCACCAAAGGAGTCACCACCGCCAACACGGTCAGTAATGTGAAGATGGTAAGATTTTGAGAAACAATAGTTTTCGCCATCGTAAAGCATACCTGCCCAGTCGTTATCTGATGCAGAAATTGATGAACGCAATGTAATTGCAACCTTTTCAAAATTGAATTTGTCTGCTAATTGCTTAGCAACTGATTTATAACCTTCGTGATTTAATTTACCACCATAAATATCAGTATCTTCTGCTTCAATACCAAATACATCTTTTGCATCTTCTTCGTTAGAAATGCAAACGTCAACATACTGACAAAGTTCTGTCATCGCTTTTCTTGCTTCTTCTCTTGTCCAGAGTTTGCCTCTGTAGTTTAAGTCACAAGAAATTTTAACACCTCTTGCCTTTGCCGCTTTACAAGCTTCAAGGCAGATTTCGGTAACATTTTCACCTAATGCCGGAGTGATACCTGTAAAGTGGAACCAGTCAGCACCTTCAAAGATTGAATCCCAGTCGAATTCACTTTTATCTGCTTCCATAATTGCAGAGTGTGCTCTGTCATAAATACAAACAGAACCTCTCTGTGAAGCACCTTTTTCAAGGAAGTAAATACCAACTCTGTCGCCACCGCGAACAATTTTTGTTGTATCTACGCCAAATGCTCGTAATGAATTTACTGCACCCTGACCAATAGCGTGTGTTGGTAATTTTGTAACGAAAACACTATCTAAACCATAATTTGCAAGTGACACAGCAACGTTTGCTTCGCCACCGCCGAATGTAGCTTGCATCTGGTCATTTTGGAAAAATCTGTAATAACCCATTGGTGCAAGTCTTAACATTAATTCACCGAATGTAACAACTCTTTTCATTTTTTGCCCTCCATTTTTTCAAGTGCTTCTGTTACGAAAAAGCTACCGCCGATTGCTTCAACTTTATCGAATGCTAAAAACTCATCTATATTGCCTCTGTCTACACCACCAGTTGGAATAAACTTAACCTGTGGGAATGGACCAGAAAGAGCTTTTAATGCTTTTAATCCACCGTAAATATTTGCAGGGAAGAATTTAACTGTTGTAATACCAAGTTCTAAAGCCTGCATAATTTCTGTTGGTGTAACACAACCAGGGTAATAAGGAATATTATTTTCTTTACAGATTTCTGCAACTGCTACTGAAAGACCAGGAGACACAATAAACTGTGCACCTGCCTGGAGTGCAGTTTTACATTGTTCTGCATTTATAACTGTACCCGCACCAACATTCATTGTTGGGTATTTTTCTCTTGCGTATTTAATTGCTTCTGCCGCACAAGCTGTACGGAAAGTAATTTCTGCACAATTTATATCAACATTCTGAAGAGCAGTTAAAATTTTATCTGTCTCAGACATTTCTTTAATAACAACAACTGGAACGAATTTATCCATCTTTAATCACACTCCTGAATATGCTGAGAAACCACCATCAATCGGTAAAACAACACCTGTTATAAAACCAGCGGCTTCATTATTAACCAAGAATAAAAGTCCACCCTCTAATTCTTCACTTTCACCAAATCTACCCATTGGTGTAGCAGCTAAAATCTTGCCTGTTCTTGCAGTTGGTGTACCATCATCATTAAATAAAAGCTTTGCATTTTGCTTTGTTGAGAAAAAGCCCGGTGCAATAGCATTAACACGGATACCAACTTTTGAGAAATGAACTGCAAGCCATTGTGTAAAGTTTGAAATAGCCGCTTTAGCACCTGAATAAGCAGGGATTTTTGTGAGTGGTGTATATGCATTCATTGATGAAATATTGAGAATGTTACAACCACTTCTTCCTACCATCTGACGGGCAAATGCCTGTGTAGGAATAAGTGTACCCAAGAAATTAAGATTGAATACAAAACCGACACCATCAGCATCTAAATCAAAGAATGATTTTGTATCAGCATCAATATCACCAATTTCAAAATATTCTTTATCTGTTGTAGCTTTTGGATTATTACCACCTGCACCATTAACTAAAATGTCACAAGGGCCAAAATCTTTTAATACTTCGTCTGCTACATTGTAACAGATTTCTTTATTTAAAACATTACAAGCGTACGCTTTTGCAATTCCGCCCTCTGCTACGATTTCATCTGCAAAGCCTTTTGCCGCTTCTTCATTTAAATCGAGCAAAGCAACCTTTGCACCAGCACGAGCTAAAACCTTAGCAAAGTAACTGCAAAGCACACCACCCGCACCTGTTACGACTGCAACTTTACCAGTTAAATCTGTATTTAAAACATTCTGCTTCATATTATTTGTACTCCTTTTCTAAAGCTTCAAATAATCCGTTTATATAAGTAGCACCTAATGCTCTGTCGAAAAGACCATAACCCGGTTTACCTGTTTCGCCCCAAATCATTCTGCCGTGGTCAGGACGAACATAACCCTCGTAATTATTTTCAACAAGTGCTTTTACAATATCATACATATCAAGTGAGCCACAGTCTGAAAGGTGTGCTCTCTCTTCAAATGAACCATCTTCCATAATTTTAACATTACGGATATGCATAAATGCAATTCTGTCCATTTCTGCATATTTTCTTATCATTTTCGGAATATCGTTACTCTTAGCACAGCCTAAACTACCTGTGCAAAGGCAAAGACTGTTAGCAGGACTGTCATAGAGTTTCAAAAATCTGTCAAGATTTTCTTCATTAGTAATAATTCTTGGAAGTCCAAAAATCGGATACGGTGGGTCATCAGGGTGGATAGCCATTCTTACGCCACATTCTTCTGCAACAGGAATAACTTTTTCAAGGAACTTTTCTAAGTTCTTCCAAAGACCCTCTTCACCTATTTCACCATAAGCGGTAATAAGTTCACGAACTTCTTCCTGTGTGTAACTTGAATCCCAACCTGGTAAATGAATATCATCTTTTAATGGGTCAAGACCTTTCATTTGTTCCCAATACATAACAAGAGATGTTGAACCATCTTTTGCTTCTTTATCGAGCTGAGTGCGTGTCCAGTCAAATACAGGCATAAAGTTGTAAGTAACGCATTTAACACCATATTTTGCACATCTTCTGATGTTTTCGCAGTAAACCTCTAAAAGCTTGTCTACTTCGCCACGACCTAATTTGATATCTTCGTGAACAGGGATTGACTCTACAACATCAAAAACAAGACCATTTTCATCACAATCATCTTTAAGTTTTTTAATGCTTTCTTCACTCCATACCTCACCAGGCTTTACATCGTAAACCGCAGAAACCACGGAACGCATACCTGGAATTTGTGAAATATACTGAAGTGAAATCGGGTCGTCTTCGCCATACCAGCGAAATGAAAGTTTCATTTTCATAAGTTTTCTCCGTTCTGAAATTTTTCAAATTTTCAATCAATCTCAATAAATCTCTCAAACTCTATAAATACTGTTTCTCACGCAGTTTTTAAGATATTGGATATCGTTTCTCACTCAATACCCAATATCATTTTAGCAATTTTATAAACATCACCGCAACCTAAAGTTATTACCAAATCACCTTTTTTGATATTCTGCTTTAAGTAGTCGGCAACCTCGCTGAATTCAGGGAACCATACCGAGCCCTCAATTTCATCGGCTAAATCTTGTGTTTTAATTCCGAATGTATTGATTTCTCTTGAACCCATAATTTCTGTCATTACAACTTTGTCAGCAATAGAAAGTGCTTCACCGAATTCTTTCAAGAGCATTTTTGTTCTGCTGAATGTGAATGGTTGGAACACTGCCCATACTCTTTCGTAACCCATTTTCATAGCAGCCGAAAGTGTTACTTCTAATTCTTTAGGATGGTGAGCATAGTCATCAACAATAACCGCGCCATTGTATTCGCCTAAAATTTCAAAGCGTCTGCCTGCACCTTTAAAGTTATACAAACTATTTTTACATTGTTCAAATGTTGCACCGCAATACATAGCGGTAGCAATTGCACACAAAGCATTTAAAATGTTGTGGTCGCCAGGAACATTAAGTTCAACAACTCCTAATTCTTCGCCCTCTTTAAATACTGTGAATTTTGCAAATGCACCGTGTACCCATTCTAAATTTTTGTAGTAATAAGTACTTGTAGCATCACTGCCGAATGTAATTTTTTCTTTACCGGTAATACCCTGAACACTTTTAATAGTATTCTCGTCATCACCATTAAAAATTATAACCTTTGACATATCTGCAAACTTTGTGAATGACGCAATTAAATTGTCAAGTGTTTTGAAGTATTCCATATGGTCACAGTCAATGTTAAGAATTACACTGACATCTGGTGATAAATCTAAAAATGTATCTTTGTACTCACACGCTTCACAAACGAGTGTTTCACTTTTACCTACTCTGCCATTAGTACCAGTAAGCGGTAACTTACCACCAATTACTAATGATGGGTCAAAATCATTTTCAATAAGTATTTGTGAAATCATAGAAGTAACTGTTGTTTTACCGTGAGTACCACAAACACCTATGCAGTTATTATATTTTCTTGTAACCGCACCAAAAAGCTTACTTCTCTCAAATGTTGGTATCCCATTCACCTTTGCCGCAACTAATTCTGGGTTATCAGGAAGAAGTGCCGCAGTAAAAACTACCATATCAGCACCCTCAACATTTTCAGCCTTTTGACCGAGTGTTACAGGAATACCTAAATTTCTTATTCTTTTTAATGTATCTGTTTCATTATTATCTGAACCAGTTAAATAATACCCTTTTTCGTGAAGAATTTCGGCAAGTGGACACATACCACTACCGCCGATTCCTATAAAGTGTATTCTTTTAGCATTTTCTAAAGCCTGTTCTATATTCATAAAAGGAAATCCTTTCTGGAATCACAAAATATTACCAGTATATTATACTACATATTTATGTAAAAATAAACCATTTTTACAAATTTCTCACAGAAAATTATTATGTTTCTTTAAATTTTTTAGCAAAATTGTTCCAAAAACCCCACAAGAGATTATTTCGCCAACACCGACAGTCGCAAAGAAATACCAATAAGTCCCTTCTAACGAATAAACAAAAAGAAGAACAAACGGGACAATTATAGCATTTGCTAAAATCGGGGGTAATACTGCGAGTACATTATGCTTTCTTAAAAGATAAGTACCGACTGCACCAATTAAAGTGGCAAGACTGCCAAATACCACATCCCACAAAGCACACCCTGTAAGAATGTTTGCAACGAGGCACCCAATAAAGAGCCCCGGTATTGCCGCTGGTGTAAACACAGGCATAACAGTTAAAATCTCTGAAAGACGCACCTGAATTACACCACTTGCAAGACCTAACATATTGGCAAGGTATGTAAGAACAACATAAAGTGCAGCAATAACCGCACCTACCACAACATTGCGGATTTTCTTTTGATTTTTCACTTTTATCACTCCGTAGTTTTGTTTTAAGTGAGGATGGTCACGAACTCACTATAGTTCATTTTAACATTTTTTCTTCTTAAAAACAATAATAAATATTGACTTATTTTTGTAAAATGTTATTATTTAATTGTATTATTTTTGGAAAGGTTGTTTTTTATGATTAATGTAACAGTTTGGAATGAATTTCGTCACGAAAGAGAAGACGAAGAAGTAAAGGCAGTTTACCCTCAGGGTATTCACAATTGCATTAAAGATTTTTTAAGCAAAGACGAAGAGCTTAATATCCGTACTGCAACCTTAGATGAAGAAAACTGTGGACTTTCTGATGATGTATTAAACACAACAGATGTTCTTATCTGGTGGGGACATTGTCACCACGATGAAGTTCCTGATGAATTAGTAGAAAAAATCTACAACAGAGTTATGTGTGGTATGGGATTTATTGCACTCCACTCTGCACATTTTTCAAAGCCATTCAAAAGACTTATGGGCTCAACCTGCTCATTAAAATGGCGTGATGGTGACAGAGAAAGACTCTGGTGTATTCTTCCGTCTCACGAAATTGCAAAAGGTGTTCCTGAGCAATTTGTTATTCCTGTTGAAGAAATGTATGGTGAGCGTTTTGATATTCCAACACCTGACGAGCTTATTTTCATTGGTTGGTTTAACGGTGGTGAAGTATTCCGTTCAGGTTGTGCATGGAACAAGGGCCTCGGCAGAGTATTCTACTTCCAACCGGGTCACGAAAGCAACCCTACATATCACATTCCTGAAGTGCAGAAAATTCTCACAAACGCAGTACATTGGGCAAACCCTAATTTTATTGCAGACGAAATAGAGTGCCCGTGGGTACCTTCTCAAGAGGAAGAACTTTTAAACGCTCAGAAGTGAGCGTTTAAAAAGTGCTAAATGCTGAATGCTGAGTGCTGAGTTAAGGAAACGCTACGCGTTTGATTATAATTAGATATGAATTAAATAACTACATTCTTTCATTTCTGGTTATGTGAAAGAATGTAGTTTTCTTGTTAGATAAGACAGGAGATGGTTACGGATTAATAGTTAAGTTTCCGATATATCAGAAATAAATATCTATTTGTTGTTTGATATTGTTAAATGGTATAAGACATGGGGACGATTCTGTGTCTTAGTCTAAGTTGCAAGTAGCAAGTGTGCAAGGTGCAAGGTGAATTAAACAAAACTCAGTTAATTGATTTCGGTCAGTTAACTGAGTTGTTTTTCGACACTTTTTTGAATTTTGTTGAAGATTACAAAATCGCTTGATTTATGCTCCTTAATTTGATATATTGAAACAAAGAAAAAGACGCTGGACGGCATAAGACACAGAACCGTCCCTTGTCTTGCAACTTAGATTTTTTGGAACTCAAAAAAAGCTAACTACGCATTTGTTGGGAGGACAATCAGGGGACGGTTCTATGATTGAGCCTGGAAACCCTTGATTATCAACGGTTTTAGCGTTATTTAAAATTTAATTTAATCAGAAAATCAGGGGTTGGTTGATTGGAAAACACAACCCAATCACAGAACTGTCCCCTGATTTTTTTGGTTATTCTTGGGGGGTGACATAGATTGGGATTAAAAATTTTAATTTCTATTTTGCCGTTCTTCACTCTTGTTTGCTGTATTTTAAGTCATTGTTTTTTGAAAAAAATTCAAAAAAATTCTTTTGAAATCCCCTTTATATTGACTACCTCAATTTTATGTATATATACTCTAACTTCAATTTTACCATTAAGCTCAAATATAATTAAAGCAACGCTTTTCTTTACTGGGTTTACAATTTCTGATTTTTTTATGGTAGTTTATTGTTATAGGAAATATATAAAATATAGGGACTAAGACAATCAGGGGACGGATGATTTAGGTAAGAAGTAATAGTGAATAGTTAAGAAGTGAAAATTCTGATTCAAAGGTAGGAGTGGTTGGTTCAATCACTCCTACTGATTTTATTGGTTTGCAACTTACAAGACATTGCAGAATAAAAAAAATAATAATTACAATCAAGTCCGAAGGACTTCCGAAATTCTGCATTTTGCATTTTGCATTTTGCATTCTGCATTTTAATACAAATACCCTCTTGCAATTCCCAAAACTTTATGGTAAAATACTTTAAACGCGTTGAGCAAGAGAGTAAAAAGCAACTTTTTGTACAGAGAGAAATGCCTCAGGCTGAAAGCATTTTCAAAAACAACTTTTGAAGTTCACTTGTGAGCGGTACGGTTGAAATTAAGTAGGCTGTAACGGGTGTAACCGTTATATTACAAAAGAGTGTTTGCTCTATGGTGAATTTTCACTTACGCAAAAATAAGGGTGGTACCGCGGAGATGTCTTCGTCCCTTTTGGGATGGGGCGTTATTTTTTTGTCTTAAAACCAAAATAAAACAACGCACTACCCTATCGCATATAAATAAGATATTATTGAAAGGAAGAACTAAAATGCTTGAAAACGCAAATGCTTTAAAACAGCAATTTTTAGAAAAAGTTAATAGTGCCACTTCTTCCTCTGAACTCGAACAATTAAGAATTGAGTTCCTTGGTAAAAAAGGCCCTATTACATCTCTTATGAGTGAGTTAAGAAATATTCCTAACGAGCAAAAGAAAGAAGCAGGTCAGATTATCAATGAAGTAAAACAATTCATTGAAAAAACACTTTCTGAAAAGAATGAAGAAATCAAAAAAGCAGAAGAAGAAGCACTTATAAATTCTGCTGAAGATTATGATGTTTCTTTCCCTCTCAGTGAAGATAAGGGTTCTTATCACCCAATCACTCTCGTACAAAGAGAGGTTGAGGATATTTTCGCAGGTATGGGCTTTTCAATTGAAGACTATGACGAAATCGTTGACGATTACCATTGTTTTGAAGCACTCAACATTCCAAAACATCACCCTGCCCGTGATATGCAGGATACTTATTACTTAAGCTCCAATCAACTTTTAAAAACTCACACCTCTGCAGCACAAAACGCTATTCTTATTAAATACAAAAAAGAATTAGAGGCAAACAGACCTATAAGAGTTATTTTCCCTGGCAGATGCTTCAGAAACGAAAAAATTGACGCTTGTCACGAAAATACATTCTTCCAGATGGAAGGTATAATGGTTGATAAAGATATTTCTATTTCAAACCTTATCTACTTTATGAAAACTATGCTTTCAGAAGTTTTCAACCGTGATATTACCGTTCGTTTAAGACCTGGTTTCTTCCCATTTGTTGAGCCTGGTTTTGAGCTCGACATTCAATGTCTTATCTGCGGTGGTGACGGTTGTCCATCTTGTAAAGGTTCAGGTTGGCTTGAGCTTTGCCCTTGCGGTATGATTCACCCTAATGTTTTATCTATGGGTGGCATTGACCCTGAAGAATACACAGGATTTGCTTTCGGTCTTGGTCTCACACGCCTTGCTATGATGCGTTACGGAATTAAAGATATTCGTGTATTTAACAGTTGCAACTTAAAATCACTTTCACAATTCACAAACAGAACTTTTATTGATGATGAAAAGGAGGGTAAATAATGTTTGTTTCTATTAACTGGATTAAAGAATATGTTGACCTTTCTGGTCTTGACATTAAAAAGCTTATTGAAAGCTTTACCCTTGCTACTGCTGAGGTTGAAGACATCATCGTTAAAGGTGAAGATATTAAAAATGTTGTAGTCGGTGAAATTCTTTCTATTGAAAATCACCCAAATTCTAAAAAACTTCATCTTCTCAAGGTAGACGGTGGCGACAGAGTTTACGATGTTGTTTGCGGTGCACCTAATGTAAGAGAAAATATGAAAATTGCTTTTGTTAAAGCGGGCGGCAGAGTTCCTGCGGGTGATATTACAAAAGCAACAGTTGCCGGTTTCGAATCAGAGGGTATGTGTTGTTCAGCTTATGAGCTCGGTCTTTCTGATGATAAATCTGGTCTTATGGAAATTGATGTTGATGTACCAAACGGTACAGATTTAAAAGAAATTTACCCTATTGACGATATTATTTTTGAGGTTGATAACAAATCTCTCACAAACCGCCCTGACCTTTGGGGTCACTACGGTATTGCCCGTGAATTTTCTGCGCTTTCAGGCAGAGAATTAAAACCACTCAAGCTTTCAGATTTAGCATATAACGGTGACGAAAAAATCAAAGTTACAGTTGAAAGACCTGATTTAGTTTATCGTTATTCTTGTGTTAAGATGGATAACATCACAAAAAATGTGAGTCCTCTTTCATTACAGATTCGTCTTTACTACTGCGGTATGCGTGGTATCAACTTACTTGCTGACCTTACAAACTACATTATGCTTGAAATGGGTCAACCAACTCACGCATTTGATGGTAATAAAATTGATGAAATCAAAATCGGCACACCAGAAGAAAATTGCAAACTCACTACTCTTGATAACACAGAAAGAGATATTACAACAGATACACTCTTAATAAAAAATGCTACAACACCTGTTGCTATTGCAGGTATTATGGGTGGTCTTGATTCTGAAATTGTAGGCGATACAAATTCAGTTGTTCTCGAATGTGCTAACTTTGATGGTGTTTCTGTTCGTAAATCTTCTTCAAGACTTGGTCTTCGTACAGATGCTTCTGCAAGATATGAAAAAATGCTTGACCCTGAAATGACTGTAACTGCTGCAAAGAGATTTGCTTACCTCTTACAATCAATTGACGAGGGTGCAAGAGTTGCTTCACAACTTACAGACGAATACACAAAGAAATACCCTGAAATTGAAATTGATTTCAATAAAGCTTATGTTGATAAATATACAGGTATTGATATTTCAACAGAAAGAATTAACACAACTTTAAAAGCGCTCGGCTTTGAGGTAACAATGAACGGTGATAACTTCCATATTAAAGTTCCAAGCTGGAGAGCTACAAAGGATGTTACAATTAAAGCTGACATCATTGAAGAGATCACTCGTATTTATGGTTATGACAATTTCAGTATTATTACAACAAAAAGCCCATTAAAACCTGTAAGAAGTACTGCAGTTCGTTCTGAAAGTAACGAAATTAAAGATATTTTAGTTAAACACTACAATCTTCACGAGGTTCACTCTTATATCTGGGGTGATGTAAGAAGATATAAGAAATTAGGCATTGAGGTTGAAGACAATGTAAAAGTTCTTAATATTGAAAGCTCTGACAATGGTACAATTCGTAACTCAATGATTCCTACCCTTTTAGTTGCAGTTTCTGACAACAAAGACTTCAAAGAAAGCTTTGGTATTTTTGAAATCGGTAGAGTTGTTAAAGGCTTAAAGACAGATGGTGCTGCTAACGAAAAACGCTCTTTGGGTGTAGTTCTTTTCGATAAAAAAGGTAGCGAAAAGGATTTATATTTCAAAGCGCTTAACATGGTTAACACACTTATTCTTTCAATTAAGCACAAAGCACCTGAATTCAACAAGGTTGCAGTTACTCACGCTTATGAGCACCCAAAAAACACTGCAGAAATTCTTGTAAGCGGTGAAAAGGTTGGTGTAATTCACACACTTCACCCATCAGTTTTAACTAAGCTTGACAAAACAGGTAAAGCAGTTTGTATTGAAATTGATGTTGATGATTTAATAGCTGTTTCAAACGATAACATTTCTTTCGTTGAACCATCTACTCAGCAATCAACTTACTACGACCTTTCTTTAGATATTTCTAATGGTGCAAAATTCTCTGAACTTAAAAAATGCTGGGAAGCTTTACGCTTAGAAGAACTCACAAATGTTAATGTTATTGACACATTCCTAAAAGACGGAGTTAAGAGTATTGCTATAAGATTTATTTTCTCATCTAAAGAAAGAACTCTTGAAATGGAAGAGGTTCAGGGTTGGATTGACTCTATTTTAGAAAATCTTTCAAAAATAAATGTTTCTCTTAAAAAATAATTTATAAATTTGTCGATATTTCTTAATAATTTACTGTTGTAATTTTCTTTACAATAGTTTATAATAGAAATATAATTTCACTGGGAGGTGTTCTTATGACAGATAAAACCATTCAATTCGCTATAAGAGATGAGCACGAAAAAGAGATGAGAGATATTCTCATTCAGGTTTACAATGCCCTTGTAGAAAAAGGTTATAACCCAACCAGCCAACTTGTAGGTTACATTTTGTCCGAGGACCCAACCTACATTACAACACACAACAATGCAAGAAGTTTAATCCGTAAGATTGACAGAGATGAACTTTTACAAGCACTTCTCAAAACATATCTTAATTCTTAAGCTTCAATAAATAAGGAGTTGTTAAGATTGGCTAAAACAGAAACAAGTTTTCTTACCTATAAAGGAAAACCACTTGTTCGTAAGGGCAATACACTTTATTATGGTGATATGAATGACCCTTTCGTACTTATGCTCTCTGTTGCAGATTCTCACGAAGTACACGGTGTTCAGATTGCTGACAAAGTTACAGTTCAGCTTTTAAATACTGACCCTAATGTAAACCCATTACAAGCAATTGTAAAAAAGGCTGAGAAAAAAGGTCTTTGGGCTGCAATGGATATAGGCGTTGTATGGCTCGAAAGAGCGCTTAAAGATGCAGAATAACAATAAACCACAGTAGCGATTGCTACTGTGGTTTTTGTTATTTAGGAACCAGGAATCAGGAATTAGGAACTAGGTGTTATAAAAAACAATGCAATTTATCGTTTTCAGCTTTACCAAACAATAAAATGCATTGTTTTTTACTCAAATATAATCTAATTCCTAGTTCCTAATTTCTCTAAAACTTTCTGTTTCTCAAGCACTTTAATTAAAATAACTGCAAGCACGAGACCCGCTGCACCCTGAATTAAATTCATTGGAATGTTTGCAAGTGATGGTGCAAAGCCGTACATAAAGCCTTCAAAAATGTAATAACCGAGTACCATCCAGAGTTCTGCTAAAACACCTGACAATACTTTCAGGAAGTTTTGTTTATTTGATTTTAAAAGTTTGGTTACAAGATAAACCACAAGCACCATTAAGCCTTTTATAATAAATGTTGCGGGTGCGTAAGCGGTATAACCCGAAAGAATATCTGCTAAAGCTGAACCAATACCTGCGGCTAAAAACCCATAACCACAAGGTAACGTAAATGCCGCAACAAGAATTACACAGTCGCCTAAATTTATGTAGCCATTAAGTGGTGTAGGAATTTTTACAACCATTGTGGCAACGCAAATTAAAGCGGCAAAAAGCGCTGAAATTATTGTGAGTTTTAATTTTTTGTTTTTCATTTTTATAACCTCTTTCTATAAAAAACTTGCCGCATTTTTTGTTTCGATTATTAAAACAAATTGTTAAATTTATAAATCTGTTCAAATCTTTTTTTATCTTTACATTCGGGTTCTGTTATTTCAATCAATACCTTGGAACGTTTAAAAAACTTAACCTGAAACTCAGTATTCTCCTCGTTCAATATAGATTCCCAGAAAAGCTTACTTCTTTTAGCTGACATCAGGGTTCTTATATACATTCTTTTACCGTCTGACAATTCAACCAATATTTTTCTTTTACCCATATTCATTTCTTTAGGATAAAAATGTAATATCGGGCTATGCCACAAGTAACCATTCCAGGCTAAATCTTCTGTACTTTTTAAAACTTTAACTTTTATAGTTTTAATATCATTTTTTTTACAGTCAATAAAAAGTAATATATTATTTCTGTGTTGTAAAAAAAGAGAAAACAAAACATAAATTGCAGATACAAGAGCAACAAATACCTCTAAACCATCAATTTCATTGCCAGTCATATAAAAAAATATAACAAACACAAAAACGATTAAAAAATCTATAACCAAAGTGAACAACGAATCGTAATAATACCCTTTTATTATTTCATTTTGTGAATTATTAAGACGCAACTTGTTTTTCATTTTCCACCTTAATCCCTGTTTCTAATGACTAACACCTAAAACCTAACACCCGATTATAAGATTTCTCCATTCTCAATCGCCATAATCTGGTCAACTCTTCTCTGATGTCTGCCACCTTCAAATTCTGTTGAAAGGAATACATCAACTAACTCACAAGCGGCACCACCGCCGATTACTCTTGCACCCATACAGAGGACATTTGCATCATTATGTAAACGAGTGAACTTTGCACTGAAATAATCTGAACAACAAGCAGCACGAATACCCTTTACCTTATTTGCCGCCATAGAAATTCCGATACCTGTACCGCAACAAAGAATTGCTTTTTCAGCATATCCTTCTGTTACTTTTAAACAAGCCATCTGTGCAAATTTTGCATAGTCAACTGAATCGGTTGAATGTGCACCGCAATCAATAAATTCAATGTTCTTTTCTTCTAAAAACTTTTTAATTTCTTCCTTTAACGGAAATCCTGCGTGGTCTGATGCAATAGCTATCATTTTCAAATCCCTCTTTCAATTATATTAAAATTTAATTATTTTCGTGTTTCTTTTTTAATTCCCTCTCAGCCTGAGAAAGTCTTAAATATTTGGGCACTAATTCCTCAGAAAGAAGTGCATTGTTTTCATCTTTTAAAATCAAATCTTCTGCAATTAAAGCAACTGAAGAAGCACTCTGATAACGAATAGTTGCAGATGCAATAGAAACACTTTCTAAAACATCCTTCATTTTATTATAACAGATATTTGCCCCGTCGCCTATTAAAACTATTGGTTTCTTTTGATTTTTTAATTGCTCTGTTAATTCATCAATAGAAATTGCGTCATCGTCTGTCAAACGCGTCATTTTTTCTTTTGTACAATCAAACAAAGCACAATAAACCTGATTGCAACGAGCATCCATCACGGATACCGCAATAACATCAGTGTTTTCAAGAGGTTTTGCAATCGCTTCCAAAGTAGAAACTGCAATACACTTTTTATTTAACGGGTCAGAAAGACCTTTTACAAGAGAAACACCAATTCTTATACCTGTAAAAGAACCTGGTCCGTTTGATACTGCAATATAGTCGATATCATTTATTGTAACATCTGCTTTTTTTAATGTACTCTCTACCATTGGCATAAGTGTCTGACTGTGTGTTAGTCCTGTGTTAGAGCTTTCAAGAGCAATAACCTTGCCATTTTCAACAACAGAAACAGAAGCACTTGTAGCAGAACTTTCAACACCAAGAATCTTCATAAATTTTGTCACCACTTAATTTAAAAATACGACTTTCGTCAGAGTCACCGCGTTCAATTTCAAGTCTTATATAATTTTCGGGTAATGCATTTTCAATATTTTCACTCCACTCAATAGCGAGTACCGCGTTTGTATCAAGATAGTCAAAAAAACCTGTAGAGCATAAATCTTCAAACCCTGAAATTCTGTACATATCAAAATGGTAAATTTTTTTATTACCAGTACCATATTCATTAACAAGTGCAAAGGTAGGACTTGAAACCTCTGCATTTATTCCGTAACCCTCGCAAAGCCCTGAAGTAAAGGTCGTTTTACCCATACCAAGACCGCCGAAATACGCAACAACCTCGCCACCCTTTAAGCTACTACCGAGTTTTTTTGCGTATTCAATTGTTTCTTCAAAACTATTTGCTTTTACGCTTATCATAATTTTAACATTTACCCCACTTGAAATTAAACTTTAATATATGTATAATAACAATATTCAGAAATAAAATCAAGGGGGCAAATGCTTGAAAAAGTTTTTTTCTGTTACAAAAAGATTTATTCAGGAAACGAACAAACCGTTACTGTTTTTAATAATAGCAACATCTATTTTTGGTACGCTTATGGTTTACACTGCTACAAGGTTTCGTCTTGAAGATGGTGAAACAATTCAGCGTGACGCAATTGTTATGATTATTGCGGCGGTTTTAGGCATTATTGTAACGCTGGTTATATCTGCCATAGACTACGAATTCATAATGAAGCTATGGCCGATTATAGCGGTCTTTTGTATAGTTCTTATGATTATAACACTTATCTTTGGTGCCGCACCTGAATCGCGTCCTGACTCAAAATGTTGGCTTGTAATCGGTGATTTTTATTTTCAGTCATCAGAACTTGTTAAAATAGGTTTTCTTATAACCTACTCTATGCACCTCGAACTCGTAAGAGACAGAATAAATTCTTTAAAATCAATTATAGCTTTAGGAATTCATGCAATGATTCCTGTAGGACTTGTTGTTCTTACTGGTGATATGGGCTCTGCTCTCGTATTCATCATTATGACAATTGGTATGTTATTCTTTGCAGGACTTCATTGGGGATACTTTGCTGGTGGTGGACTTCTCATTTTAGCCGCATCACCTCTTATATGGATGTTTGTGTTCAGCGAATATCAGAAGAACAGATTTTTAGCACTTTTCAGACCCGAACAATTTACAAATGAAAGTTATCAGCAATTGATTGGTCTTAATGCTCTTGGTTCTGGTGGCTTTTGGGGTAAAGGTTTTACAAAAGGTGTTTACACACAGGGCGGTTTCGTTCCAGAAAGAGAAAACGATATGATTTTCACTGCAATAGGTGAAGAAACAGGATTTTTCGGTTGTATGGTTGCTTTAGGATTTTTATTCCTTATTGTTTATAACTTAATAAAAATCGGTAAAAACACCAGAGATTTCTCAACACAGATTTTCTGTTACGGAATTGCAACTATGATTTCTGCACAAGTGCTTATCAATATTGGTATGTGCTTTATGATTTTGCCTGTTATCGGTATTACCTTACCATTCTTTAGCGCAGGTGGTTCAAGTACACTTTGTCTTTACATCGGTATTGGACTTGCTTTCAGCATTTACCGTTTCAACCGTTCAAGAGAAGCAATTAACTTCAGATTAAGCAGAATTTCAACACCGTTCTCAGAATTCTAAAAATAAAACCAAAAGAACGAAAGTTTACCGACTTTCGTTCTTTTTGCATATACAAGCTCTAAAAAAGAATAATATATACTACAATTATTTATCGGGGTGTGTATTATGGATTTTTTCAAAAAGTTAAAAGAAAATATCAACTGGAAGTTACTTATTAAAAATCTTGCTATACCACTTCTTGTCGGTATAATTTCAGGTTTTGCCACAAAAAGTGCAAATGAGGAATTTACTGCTACTGCGGTTCAACCCGCATTTACTCCGCCACCGTGGGTGTTCCCTGTTGCGTGGACAATTTTTTATACTCTTATGGGCATTTCCGCTTATTTAATAGAAACAAGTGAGTATAACACAGGCAAGAAAAATCGAGCACTAATCACTTATTATATAAGTCTTTTCTTTAATTTCTGTTGGTCTTTTATATTTTTTACTGCTGGACAATACCTCTTTGCATTTATATGGCTTGTAATATTATTAGCACTAGTAGTAATTTACACAGTAAAATATTATAAAATAAACAGAATTGCGAGTTACCTTAATATCCCGTATATTTTTTGGTTGATTTTTGCAGGCATTTTAAATTTCAGCGTATATTTATTAAATTAAACAAAGAGAGTGTATGACAACTTAATGTTATACACTCTTTAATCTTATTGTTCTTTATTGCGCTCGTTATATTCTTTTTGCGCTTTTTTCTCCTCACGGCGTTCTTCACGCAACTCCTTTTTAGTAGGAACTGGTGCTGGTGGAGTATCCGTAAGCTTCATAAAGTCGATTTTTGCCATTTGTGTTCTTGGCAATTTATCCATAATAGTAATAGTTGATGGTTGTGCGAATTTTTCAAGTGTGTTTTTGCAATACTCTTTAAGATTTTTTATAACTTCATCGTGATTTGAATCAGGATTATTAAGTGAAACAAAAAGTCTTATTACGGGCTTTGCATCAATATAACCTTGCACTGCACACGCTTCATTTATATAATCTAATTTTAAAATTTCGCTTTCAATGTCATTAGGGTAAACATTGTAACCTGAAATAATAATCATTCTCTTTTTACGACCTGTAAAGAAGAAGTAACCATCTTCATCCATATAACCAAGGTCGCCTGTAAGCACCCATTTATTGCCCTTACGGTCAAAATAGAAGCAGTCATCACTCTTATCTAAATAAGAGTTCATAACTGTATCGCCACTTACAACAATTTCACCAATTGTATTAGGTGGTAATTTTTTATGTCTGTCATCCCAGATTTCAACTCTTAATTCTGCAAGTGGGCGACCAATAGAATTTTCTTTATAAGCACCGGCAACATTTGCAGTGCAAACAGAAGATACCTCTGTAAGACCATAACCTCTTAAAAGCTTACCTTTACTGCCCCACTTCTGAAGAACTGAGTTAAACTCATTAAGGAATGTTTCGCTCACCATATCTCCGCCTGCCCATAAAAGACGAAGATTTTTAAGATGTTCACCCTCAAAGTTAGAAGCTTCATACATCTTTTTAAACATATTAGGAACACCCAAAACATAACTTACATTATATTTCTTTAAATATTTGTTAGCCTTTTCAGGTGAAAACTGAGGCATACCAATACAGGTAAAACCTGCACACATACTGAAATGAACTGCAACACCTAAACCAAACGCGTGGAAAAGTGGTAAAACTATAAGTGAAAATTCTTCACCAGGTCTGTGTGGAGAATCTAAAAAGCTGAGTTTAAACGCAAGTGCATTAAGGTTGTTTGACGAAAGACAAATAGTTTTACTTTTGCCAGTAGTACCACCACCGTGAAGATAAACCGCAGTTTCATCACCATTATTCTGAACAGCTTTAGCAATAAAACTTAAATGGGTAACGGTATTATAAGCAATTTTTCTTTGATTTGTAATTTCTGCTTTAACCTTAACCTTTTCAAACACTTTAAAAACAGGCTTTGCAACAGTGCTTACATAGTCAGATGTACTACAAACAATAGTAATACCCGAAAATCTGTCTAAAACAGCTTTGCATGGTTCCATTATCATATCGTAAACGAAAATCGCTTTTGAATTTGTTTTTTCTAAAATTTCCTCTAAAATATTTGGTGTCATCAAAGGATGAACAATGTTTGCAATAGCACCAATTTTATTAACCGCATAAAAAGCCGCAAAGCATTGTGGAATATTAGGGAGAAAAATAGTTACAACATCTCCCTTTTTAATATTATTCTTATCAAGATACCCTGCAATAGCATCAACATCTTTCAAGAATTTTTTATGACTAATCATATTACCGTAATTTTCAATTACATTATATGAACCAAAATCTTTAGTACATTCTTTAAAATAGAGATAACAACTCTGATTATTTGGTCGTATCATAGCTGAACTCCTTTCAAATATTGAGAACAAAATATTTCATTTTATTATACCACAAAGAAAATAGTTTTTCAACAAGAAAATAATAGAAAGGATGTGGAATTAGCCACACCCTTTCACAGTTTATTTTTTAAATTCTAATAAAACTTTAAGAAGATTTGCTTCATCAATCGGTTTAGAAATATGTGCGTTCATTCCTACTTCTTTAGCCTTTTTAATATCTTCCTGGAATGCATTTGCTGTCTGTGCAACAATAGGAATAGTTTTTGCTAGCGGGTGGTCTGATTCTCTTATTACCTTTGTAGCTTCATAACCATTCATAACAGGCATCATAACATCCATAAGAATAAGGTCATAATCACCCTCAGTTGAAGCAAGGAATTTTTCAACTGCTTCTTCACCATTTTTAGCAACATCTGCTGTAACTCCAGCATCTTCTAAAAGCATTAAAGCAACTTCTATATTGAGTTCATTATCTTCAACCAAAAGAACATTCATACCAGAAACATCTTCTGATGGTTTTACGCGTTCTTTAACAGCATCGCAAACAACATCTAAACTTGTAGTTTTTAATGTTAAAGTAACAACAAATGTACTACCCAGACCAAGTGTACTGTCAACAGTTATTTCGCCACGTAATTTGTCAACATTATTTTTAACAATCGACATACCAAGACCTGTGCCGATACGATATTTTCTATCTTCAATATCATCTTTAGAGAATGGTTCAAAAATATGTTCAAGATAATTTTTGTGCATACCAATACCAGTATCTGTTATTTCAATTCGATAAGTTGCTTTATCTTCATTAAAATCAACTTCGTCACACTTAAAATAAATATAACCATTATCAGTATATTTTACTGCATTACTTAAAATATTTAGTAAAATCTGACGGATGTGTAATTTGTTACCGAGAACTCCATCGTGCTGAATATTTGTAAAATCTGTTTTCAACTCAACATCCTTACTCTCAAGCTGACCAAGAATAATTGAACAACAAGTATCAAGCATACAGCTCATCGGGAATGGTTCATCTTTTTCTTCATTTAAACCAGTCTCAAGTTTTGTTATATCAAGAATATCATTGATAAGACCTAAAAGATGTTCTGCCGCCATTCTGATTTTTTTATGACAATCTCTTAAAACCTCGGGACTTTCAATATTTCTCTCTGCTTTTCCTATCATACCTATAATACCGTTTATAGGTGTTCTTATGTCGTGTGACATATGTGATAAGAATTTAGTCTTTGCCATATTTGCATTTTTGGCTTCTTCTGCTGAAACAGAAAGTGCTTCTGCATATTCTCTCTCCTGTTTCAAAAGAAGTGCCTGGTTTTTACTTTTTACAATATAAATAGCAAGGAAAAGAATACCCGTACATATAAGAAGTGCTATAAATGCTGCAGTATCAACAATAGCACTCGCAAAGTCAATTGTCTCTGCACTTACATACTCTTCAGGTACTACCATAACCAAATCCCAGTTATTATTGCGCATTGGTTGAACAGTTATAAAGTAAGTGGTTTCATCACCATTAATTCTTATTGCGGTAACTGAACTCTTGTTATTTTTAATATTTTCTTCAATCGCTGTAACGCTATCACCATTAACACGTGTAACATTCGGGTAAATATCCATATAATCAAAACTGTTTATAAACTTGTATTTTTCAGACTCCACATAAATATTTTTACCCTCGGCACCTCTTATAAAAATTTTATTTTCATCACCATAAGCATCTGTGTGGAAAATATTTTTATAATAATCCATTTCCCAGAAAACTGCAGTATGAGTAATTACTCTGCCATCACCTAAAGTTACCGGCGAGTCATTTTTCATAATAAATGTCATATATTCAACATCTGAATCTACAACAGGTTTTATAATTTCTAATGTTTTTTCTTCAATATGTGAGAGTTCAAGACCACCTAAAGTAAAGATTTTACCATCTTCATTTGAGGTAAAAGCATTACCATTTTCATCTACAATACCAAACACAAGACCTTCGCGTTGAAGTTTACTTTCCATAACGGTAATTTTTGAAATACATTCTTCAGTTGTAAGGCTGTCAAAAGTAGGGTAACGGATTGACATTATCTGTAATAATGCCCATTGCTCATCAAGTGCAACGTCAACAGTTTCGGTAATTTGTGCCGCAGTTTCATTAAGATGGTATGCTCTTTCTTTATAAACCATCTGACTGAATTCGTAAATATAACCTATAACTGCAACAGCACCTAAAACCGCAATTAAAACGCCTGAAACTATTGCCATTACTTTCCATTTTCTGTTTATTTTAGTCTTCACCCATACACCACCTTGTTACTGGAATATAAATAATAAATTAACCTTGTGCAAATCTGTTTCTATAGAAATCGGTTATAGTACCTTTACACTCTCTTGCCAATTTATAAATTTCTTCTGAGAATGCACCTGTATCAACAGACAACTGACTTATTGCTATATTAAAGTTCTGTCTTGTAAAATCATCCAACTTACAGAAAATTTCATCGAACTGCATAGCAAAAGCGCAAATTTGTGCGTGAATTGGTGTTTCTTCTGCTGTAAGTTGATGCGGGAAACCTGTTCCGTCTGCTCTTTCGTGGTGATACATACAAATATCACTACAAACTGCACTGAAATACGCACAACTTGATGCAGTATTCATTCTGACAAATTTAGCACCAGCAGTTGTGTGTTTCTGGAACATTCTGTAATCGCTTTCATTCTTTTTAGGGAAATCTATACATCTGTCCGGAATAGTCATATAACCTATGTTATAAAAATATGCCGCAGTTGTAATCATATTGATTTTTGCAGGTTCGTACTCGTCACCAACAAACTGTGAACCGTATTCTGTAATAAGAATTCTTGTAAGCTCTGAAACTCGTTTGAACTTTTCGTCACTTACACCTTTGTTTTTAAGATAATCTTTATAAACACCGGTAAGTCTGCCTATAAAAATATTAGTATCGTTAATATCAAATTCTTTTAAAGGTCCGCTGTAAACATTTGTGTTTCTTGGTTCAATATCAAGAAGTGTATGTACTTTTTCTAAAACCATTTCACCGTCGAATGGTTTTGAAACGAATGAAGTTATACCGAATTCTGCTGCACGACGAACATTTTCTTTTGTTGCTTCTGCAGTCATCATAATAATCGGAATACCGGTAAGACCGTTGTTCTGCATAAGTTGTAAAACTGAAAAACCGTCAATCAATGGCATAACAACGTCAAGAAGCATAGCGTCAAATTTAACTTCTTTCTTTGTAAGTATATCGAGTGCCTCGTAACCGTTTTTTGCGTCTGTAATTTCAAAATAATTTTCTAAAATATGATGAAGAATTTCTCTGTCAATAAAACTATCATCTGCTATCAATATTCTTTTTTTCTCTTCTGCCACAATCTTTCGCTCCTTATATAAAGTTAATCTTCAGGGGGGAAAAAGAAAATTAACCTGCGTTATTTTTTATAAATTCAACAAGTTCTTTTTGTAAGTTTTCTATTTTGTCAAATTCCTCAAGTGCTTTTTCGGGACTTCCCTGTCTTAAAAAATCCACAATTTTTGTGTAACTGTTGTAAAGTGAATCAATTGAAAGGTTTGCTGTAACACCTTTTATAAGATGAGTTCTCTCAATTGCTCTGTCAATCTGATTTGACTCTATAAGAGAACGAAATTCATTCTCTTCAATTACTTCTGGGAATTTAAAAAGAAGTCGTTTGTAAAAGTCAACCTTACCTTTCATTCTGTCAAGACCAACATCTATATTACAACCATATTCTTTTAATGCTTCTAAAAACTGCATGCCACACCTCATTTGTTATTTTTGCATAAAATTTATTTATTTTTACACAAATAAATGTTCACAATCCATCACTTTAAAATATACCATAAATGGCTTTTTATGTCAACAAAAAAGTGTGGTTAGCGGTTAGCGGTTAGTTGTTAGTTGTTAGTTGTTAGTTGTTAGAAAAAACTACACTCTCTCATGAATTTCAAATGATAGAGTGTAGTTTATTTACCTGTTTCCTGTTTCCTGTTTCCTGTTTCCTAATTCCTAGTTCCTTGCCACTGACCACTAACAACTAATCAATTAAAATCATCAAACTTCTCTTTAGGCTCTTCTTTGACTTCAGGCTTTGCAACAGGAGCATTTTGTGCAATACCACCTTGCTTTTTCATTTCTGTAAGTCTAAAAGCGATTGCGGCATTCTGAACCTTTAATTCTTCAATCTGTTCCTGAATTTCGCTTTTTGTTTTAAAGAGCATGGCAATCATAAAGCCAATGCTACCAAAGAACATAATACCATAAACAACAATATAAACACTTATGTTGTTTACATCAACAAATGCGAGTAATAAAATCAATGGTACAACCATTGTAACCAAAATGAAAATAAGTACGAATAAAGCAATTTTACCTTTTGTCATCATTCATTCTCCTTTGCAATTCTTTGTAAACCATCAAAACCGATTTTTACAGCTTCAAATACATCTATATCGTAGCACAAATCCTGCTCAATTACAATATATTTCACGCCAATTTCCTGACAAGCTCTGTAACAGGCAGAAAGGTCGAGGTTACCTGTGCCACATTCTGCAAAGCGTTGCTCGTTATTTACAATTCTCATATCTTTAAAATGACAAACTTCTGCTCTGCCTTTAAGTTTTTTTAGATAATCTGCAGGTGTTACACCACCAACCTGCATCCAATATGTATCTGGTATAAAGTGAAGTGTTTCAGGTGTAGTTTCTTCAATAAGTCTTTCAAAAGTTCTTTTACCATCATAACGCTCAAATTCAAATGCATGGTTATGGTAACAGAGTTGTTTACCCATCTCGTGTAATTTTCCGCCGATTTCGTTACACTTATTAATAAATCCCCACACTGCTTCATAAGAATCATGAAGATTAAAAGGCATAGCACCTATACCCATATTTTTACAATTTATTAAATCGTGCTCTTTTGCTAAATTTTCTAAATCATTTTTAAAACGGTCATAAGGTTTATGGGTAACGCAAACTTCCATATTATATTTTTTTATAAGTTCGCCTACTTTTTTGGGGTCAATAGGACCTATTGCAGAAATCTGCACCACATTACAACCGATACCTTGTAAAAATTTTAAAGTCTCTTCAAAATCCTCAGCATTCTGACATTTATCTCTTAAAGTAAAAAGCTGAACACCTAATTTAATATCACTCATAACAAGCAACTCCTTTCTGAACTTTATACTTATTTTAACATATTTTTCTATAAAGTAAAGAATAATTTTCATATTCTTCCTTGAAATTACTTTAACAATGTACTAAAATATATACATAAAGATATATAAGGGGGTTCTTTATGGATATTTCTGTAATATTACCAAAACTGTTCGCAGTATTAAGTTCTTTGATTACTCTTCTTGGTTCTTTTAATGCGCCTTCCTCACCTTCAATTAAACCTAATACAGGTGAGTTTTTTGAAGATACAAAAATAGAACAGGTAGTTTTTAATGAAGGTACTTTTAATATGGGCGAATATGATTTAGTTGTTTCACCTGATGGTGACGACAATAATAGTGGTACACTTTCTGAACCACTTAAAACTCCTCAGGGTGCAAAAGAGAAATTAAAAGCTTTAAAAAATTCAGATTGTGGTACAATTACTGTATGGTTTCGCGAAGGTACATACACCATAAAAAATGAACTTGTTTTCAATAGCGAAGATTGTGAGAATGTAATTTATCGTTCTTATCCGAATGAAGAAGTTAATTTTTCAGGTGCTATTGAAATTACAGATTGGACTGATGGTGAGCTTAACACGCTTAACGCATTAGTTGCTAAGGTTGATACTGAAAATTTATATTTCCGTTCATTATTCAATGGCGAAGAAAGACTTGAAATAAGCAAATGGCCTAAAAAGGGCTCTTTCACTGTAGAGAATTCCGTTATGGCTGATGCCTTCGATAAAAATAGTGATACTGGATTTTTTGCACTTCACGCAGCTTTTTACACAAAAAAATCTCAGATAAAGAATTTCCAGAATGTTGAAGATGTCAATGTAAGAATAATGCACAAATGGTGCGATGACATTTTACCTCTTCACTCTGTAAGTAAGCAAAAAAGCAGAATAGAACTCAAAAAGCCTGCCGCTATGACAATTGAAGTCGGCGACAACTTCATTTATGAAAATGTAAAAGAAGCAGTAAGCAGAGCTGGTGAATGGTATCTTGACAGAAGCGAGGGCAAGCTTTACTATATACCTTTTGAAAATGAAACAAAAGATAATCTCAAACTTTATGCACCTGTTACTGAAAAGCTTATAAGCATAGACGGTGCTTCGGAAATTCATTTCAGCGGTATTAACTTTATAAATACAGACTGGGACTTCATTTCAGGTAGCGTGTGGAATACAAATTTAGATAATACTCATCCGCTTTATAAAAATATTGAATACAATCCGACTCACCCACAGGCAGCTTATGAAACCCCTGCGGTAATCGATATTAAAAATGCTTCAGGTATTGATTTCATAAACTGCGAATTTAAAAATGTTTCTAACACCGCAATTATATTCGGCAGTAACACAACCGAGTGTAATGTTACAAGTTGTTTATTTGACCACATTGGTGGTAACGCAATATTTATAAATGGTGACAGAGTTATTCCCGCAACTACAAATAATATCGATATAACAGATTGTCATATTAAATATTATGGCAGAATTTACAATAACTCTATTGGTGTTCTTCTTATAGATGCAACTGACTGTAATATAAAGAACAACGAGATTCACGATGGTTGGTACACCGCAGTTTCTGTTGGTTGGGTATGGGGTTACTCAGAAAACCCGACAAATAACATTAAAGTTCAGAACAATCTGATTTACAACATTGGTAATGGTTGGCTTTCAGATATGGGTGGTATTTACACTTTGGGAATTCAACCTGACACAGTTTTAAGCGGTAATGTAATTTACAATGTTGGTTGCTACGATGGTAACACTGGTTATGGTGGCTGGGGCATTTACCTTGACGAAGGCTCAAGCGAAATTACAGTTGAAAAAAATCTTGTGTACGATTGTTCTTCACAAGGCTTCCACCAACACTACGGTAAAGATAATTTAATTAAGAATAATATATTTGCTCTTAATAATGATGGTCAATTCACAATAACAAGAAACGAAGAACATAATTCACTTTATCTTTATAACAATATTTTTGTTAGTAATGATACCGTCATTTATAAAAACACAACCACAATGGACTGGTTTATTGATGGTAACAACACATATTGGGACTATACCAATGGCAAAAAAGTATTTTCAGGTAATTCTACAGAACTTGGCGACAGAGTTTCTGTAAGCGCTATGAAAGGAAAAGATTATTATAATAATGGTGTCTTCGCCGACCCATTATTTAAAGATGCCGAAAACAGAGATTTCAGAATTTCTAAAAACTCACCTGTATTAGAAACAGGTTTTGAACCTTGGGATTTTGACGCCGGTACCCATACACTTTTTAATTAATTAACAACGCCAATCTGACTATAGTACAGGTTGGCGTTTAATATTTTTTTAACAACCTCTGTATATTTATCACAACATATTTGACATTCTGTTATAAAAACACAACAAATTTTTTTCAAACATTAATTTTTTTATTTACAAAAAATGGAATGTATGCTAATATGATAGTAGAGAGTTACGAAAAAGTTTCGCTTTGGTTTCTTATTGCTCTCGGTTTTGGGTTTATATAAAGGAGGCTTGTATATGTTTAAATTTTTAAATTCCAAAAAAGGTTTTTCTTTAGTTGAATTATTGATTATTGTTTTATTTTTAGGAATTCTTGCTGCAGTGTCAATTCCTGCTTTTAATTCTTACATTAAAACTGCCGATGCAAAAGTTTGTAGACTTCAGTGCAAAGATTTAGAAGCACAAGCACAAAACTGGTGTATGCGTAACAATTTTAATGACAACTTTAATTATTGCATTACATCTGATGATGGTGCTACCCCTCGTGTTATAGAGTACGAAACACCTCTTTCACAAGACCAGCTTTATTTACTCGCAACAGATATACATCCAAACATTTCTTGTTGCCCTGCCGGTGGTACTTATACATTGATAGTATATCCGCAATCAAGCGGTATTCCTGATATAGAATGCGTCTGTGATTGCGAAGACCATATAGACCCAGATGCAAACCAGAATAATCAGGTTACACCATTGGCGGAATGAGATTCAGGAACTAGATGAATAAAAAATATGCATTCTATCATATTTAGTTTACAAAAAACTTTAAATGATAGAATGCATTTTATTTTAATAAAATCTAATTCCTAGTTCCTAATTCCTAGTTCCTGAAATTAAATGAGCACTTTACTCAAGAAACTTTTGAGTCTTTCGCTTTTAGGATTCTGGAATATTTCTTCAGGTGTACCTTCTTCCTGAATTATACCTTCATCAAAGAAAATAACTCTTGAACCAACTTCTTTTGCAAAACCCATTTCGTGAGTTACAACAACCATTGTCATACCTTGTGACGCAAGATTTTTCATTACCTCAAGCACTTCGCCTACCATTTCAGGGTCAAGTGCAGATGTAGGTTCGTCAAAAAGCATAACCTCAGGTTCCATACAAAGTGCTCTGACAATAGCAACCCTTTGTTTCTGACCACCTGAAAGTTGACTTGGATACGCATTCGCTCTATCTTTAAGCCCAACCTTATCTAAGAGTTCAAGTGCTTTTTCTTCTGCTTCTTTTTTAGATTTTTTTAGAATTTTAATAGGTGCACAAGTCATATTACCCAATATAGTCATATTAGGGAATAAATTGAAGTGCTGGAAAACCATACCCATTTTTTGTCGATGCTTATTTATATTTGTTTTTGGTGCTGTAATATCTGCACCATTAAATATAATTTGCCCATCAGTTGGAATTTCTAAAAGATTTAAAGAACGCAAGAATGTAGATTTACCGCTACCAGAAGGACCGATAACAACTACAACCTCACCTTTTTCAATTTCACAATCGACTCCGTCAAGAGCCTTAACCTCACCACCATTATAGTGTTTTTTGAGGTTTGTTACTTTAATCAATGCATTATCGCTCACTCTTGCGAAGCCTCCTTTCAAGTTTTCCTACTAATGAAGAAAGAATCATAACCATTACAAGATATACTAAAGCAACAGTGAAAAGTGGAATGAAATATTCAAAGGTTCTACCCGCTATAACATTACCTGCTTTTGTTACATCCATAACACCAACATAACCTGCAACAGAGGTTTCTTTAAGGAGTGCTATAAACTCATTACAGAGAGTTGGTAAAACTGCTTTAAACATCTGAGGAATAATTATGTAACGCATAGTTTGAAAATAGTTAAAGCCTAAGCTTCTACCTGCCTCAAACTGACCATTATCTATTGACATTATACCGCCGCGGAAAATTTCTGCAACATAAGCACCTGAATTGATACCAAATGCAAAAATTGCAACAGGAACACCATCTTGTGCCGCAATAAAAATTACGAAATAAGAAATCATAAGTTGCACAACAACAGGTGTACCACGAATAACTGTAAGATAAACCTTACAAATTGAATTCAGGAAACGTAACACCCAATAACTTATACCGCCACGAAGCTTCATTGCTTCTTTATTTTTGTCATAGGATGAACGAATTGCCGCGATAATAATACCGATTATAATACCTACAACCAAAGAACCTGCTGTGATTTTTAATGTATTTAAAAAACCACCTAAAAGAAGCTCGTAACGATTATCACCAACAAATACAAATTCAAGTTCATCAATAAATGCTAATAATTCAATTTTAATAAGCTCGAAAATCTCTTTAAACTTATCCACTAATAAAAATCCTTTCATTTTAAATATACATATTTTTAGATTAGACAAAATAACCCGAATTTCAGATTATTTTGTCTAATCTAAAAAGCGATAAAAAGGGTGGGGTTTCCCCACCCTTTAGATAAATTATTCAGCTGCAATGTATTTGTCAATAACGTTTTTAACTGAACCGTCTGCGATGAGTTCTTTGAGAGCTCCGTCAACTTTTTCCTGAAGTTCTGTATCAGCTTTGTTGAAGCAGATTGCATAATCTTCTACTGCGTATTCTGTTTCAAGAATTTTAAGACCTTCGTTTGCAGCTACATAAGATTTTGCAGGTTCATTATCAATAATAACACAATCAACTTTACCAGCAACAAGAGCCTGAACTGCTACTGCACCGTTATCATAACGAGTGATTGCTTCTTCACCAAAATCATCTGTTGCATAGATGTCGCCTGTTGTTGATGTCTGAACACCAATTCTCTTACCTGAAACATCATCAAGTGTTTTAATAGCACTGTCTTCAGCAACGATAACAACCTGAACACCTGTTGCGTATGATGTTGAGAAATTAACTTTTTCAAGTCTTTCATCATTAACTGTTAAACCAGCCATACCCATATCGTATTTGCCGCTTTGAACACCAGGAACGATTGAATCGAAAGCAATATCAACAATTTGAAGTTCCATACCGAGTTTATCAGCAATAAGTGCTGCAATTTCTGCATCGATACCAACAATTTTGCCTTCTTCAACATATTCATAAGGTGGGAATTCAGCATTTGTTGCCATTGTAAGTACTGGTTTTGCATCTGTGTCTGTATCACCTTTTGCGCCACAAGCAGCGAAAACTGCTACTAAAGCAATAACGAGAACGATTGAAGTAATTTTTAAAAACTTTTTCATCTTTAAAACCTCACTATATATTTTTTAGTTGTGTACGAATTATACACTATATTCATAAAAAATGCAATAGTTTTTTACAAAATATGTAATTTTATACATCTATTTAATTTTTTCAAAAAAAACAATATACATTTATAATATTTTGTAGTATAATAAACCCATAATTAAACAGATGGAGTGTATTATGAAAAAGCTTATTTCAATATTACTTGCAGTTGTTATAACTGTAATTTCTGCACCACTCTCTTTTGCTGCAGTTTATGAAAATTTTAATTACGAAGTAAATAGTGACAACACAGTAACAATTACAAGTTACAATAATCTGCATCTTAATTCTGTTACTGTTCCTGAAACTATTGACGGTAAAACAGTTACCGCAATCGGAGATAATGTTTTCAAAGGAAAATCTTCTTTAAAAACTGTTAAAATACCTGACACTGTTATATCTATTGGTAATTATGCTTTTTACAGTTGTAAAAACTTAAAAACTGTAACCCTTGGCAGTGGTATTAAAACTTTAGGTGCTTACTGTTTTAACCTTTGTGAGTCTCTCGAAAGTATTCACCTTAACAATATTGAAGCAATCGGCGAGTTTGCTTTTTTTGGTTGCGAAAAACTTACGACTCTCAACTGTGGTAACTCTCTTACAGAAATTCCAAAAAGAGCATTTTCAGACTGTGAGCTTTTAAGTAGCATTACATTTCCTAAGTTATCTTTAAAATCAATTGGTGACTATGCTTTTGCTAATTGCCTCAGCATTACATCCCTCTCGTTCCCAAATTCAGTTAAATCTATCGGACTTAGTGCTTTTTCAAACAATGCAACATTAGAAACTCTTACACTTCCTCGTGGAGCTTTAACAATTGGCAGTTACGCGTTTGAAAACTGTCCATTACTACTTAATGTTACAATCCCTGAAAACACTATTTCTGTTGGAAGATATGCTTTTGCTTTAAGAGATATAAATACATTTTCTCACGCACAAGGATTTTCATTTTCTTGTTACTCAACCTGTTCTTCTGCTGTAATTTATGCTTCTGAAGCGGGTGTTGACCCGTATCTGACAGATTTAAAACAAACCGTTAAATTTGGTGATGTCAATGCTGACAATAAGGTTACAACCGAAGATGCACGAATAGTTTTAAGAGCACACGCAAAGCTCGGCCAACTTGATGAAAGCAGAATGTTTTACATTGATGTAAACTTAGACGGAGTTTATGACAGTGATGACGCAAGAATTATT
>JAZRSC010000001.1:0-219558 GCA_045651285.1 Acutalibacteraceae bacterium | reverse complement strand
ACAGGTGCAACAGATTACGGTATTTTCAGAGTTACTCCTGTAGTAGGTGACAAAAAAGCAGATGTAATTCCGTTTTCTCACAAAAACGAGGTTGCTTCTGTGGGTTACTATGCAGTTTATTTAAAAACACTTGGTTGCCTTGCAGAAATGACTGCGGATGAGCACACAGGTGTACACAGATACACCTTCAACCACTCAAAAGATGCTCGACTTTCTCTTGATGTTACAAGTGCCGCGGGTGATAACGGTTGTACCGATGGTTTTGCTTCATTTGATGAAAAAACAGGAGTTCTTACAGGCGGTGCAGTATTAAGAGCAGTTTTTTCAGAGAGATATGACGGGTTACCGGTATATTTTGCCGCAAAAGCTAATAAAGATATTAAAACTTGTAAAATTACGGGTGACGAAACAAATCTTATAGCAGATTTAAACTTTGGCTCACTTGAAAACGAAAGTGTAGAATTAAAGGTTGCTATTAGTTTTGTTAGTGTAGAAAATGCAATGCTTAATCTCCGTGAAGAAACAAAAGACCTTGATTTTGACAAGGTGAGAGAAAAAACACTCAAAAATTGGGAAAAACATCTTTCTAAAATTAAAATTGAAAGCACAGATGAGGAAATTAAAAAGGTTTTCTATACATCTCTTTATCACACAATGATAATGCCTACAAATTTCACCGATTTGAATGGTGAATATTTAGGTTTTGACAAACAAGTGCATACCGCAGATGGATATACTTATAGAAGTGATATGTCTTTGTGGGATACTTGCAGAAATACCCATTCATTATATATGCTTATAGAGCCTGGGGTGCAAAATGATTGCCTTAAAAGTCTTATAGAAATGGCAGAAGTGGGTGGTTCACTTCCTCGTTGGCCAATGGGCGCGGGTTATGCCGGCTCAATGATTGGCGACCCTGCAAACATTGTAATTACAGAAAGTTACCTTAAAAATTACAAAGATTTTGATGTAGAAACTGCTTACCAATATATGAAAAAAGCATCTGACAGTAGGCTTGAAAAAGCAGGCAGAGAGTATGCGGACGCATATAATGAATATGGCTATGTTCCAAATGATATTGAGGGGGTAGACGATACAGTAAGTCATACCCTTGAGTATGCCTGGTATGATGGTGCATTATCAACTCTTGGCAGAGCTTTGGGTAAAACCGAGGATGCAGAAAAATACGCAGAAAAATCTATGTACTATAAAAATATTTTTGATGATGAAACAAAATATTTCAGAGCAAAGAATATGGATGGTAGCTTTGACAGTAACTTTAATCCGAATATAAATTCATATTTTGGTTTAGGTTTTCTTGATAAATATGTGGGTTGCTATTGTGAGGGTAGTGCACAGCATTGGCGATATAGCGTAATGCAAGACATTGACGGAATGATTGAGCTTTTTGGTAGTGATGAATATTTTGTTTCTGAACTCGAAAAATTTATGGAAGATGCCGCACCAAAAAGAGCGAACTGGAATCCGGGCGCAGGTTATTGGATTGGTAATCAGCACGATATACATACACCGTATCTTTTTGCAAATGCAGGAAGAAGTGACCTTACACAAAAATGGGTTCGTTGGACACTCAAAAATCGTTTCAGTACGGATATTGACGGACTTGACGGAAATGACGATGGAGGTACAATAAGCGCGTGGTATGTTTTCTCGTCTATGGGATTTTATCCAGTTGCGGGTACAGATAAATACTGGCTCGGTTCACCTTGTGTTGATAGTGCCGAAATAACCTTGCCAAACGGCAAAACACTTAAAGTATCAACTGCAAATCAGAGCGACGAAAATATTTATGTTGAAAAAGTTACTTTTAATGGTAAAGAGCTTAAAGATATATACATTACTCACGACGAACTGATAAATGGCGGAGAACTAACTTTTATAATGAGTGGTGAGAGTAAATAAAAAGCGGAGCTTACACAATGTGTAGGCTCTGAATGTTTTGTGAAGAAAAGAAATTTCAAAAAATTTTAAAAAATATGTTGACAAATGAAGAAATTGGTGTTATATTATTTAAGCACTTGCGAGAGTGGCGGAATCGGCAGACGCGCACGTTTGAGGGGCGTGTGGTAATCCCGTACGGGTTCAAGTCCCGTCTCTCGCACCAAATTATAAACCTTACAAATGGCTTGATTTAGCGGTTTGTGAGGTTTTCTTTTTTTACCCAAATGTGTATGTTCTTTATTATGTTCTTTATTTTTTGTTATCTTCAAGTAAATTAGCCATAAGTTCCAAAGCTTTTGCATTAGACTTTTGTACTGCGTGGGCGTAAATGTTTAATGTTGTACTTGTTTGACTGTGACCTAAAAACGAAGAAACAGTTTTTATATCAACACCATTAGTTATTGTTTGTGTAGCCACTGAATGCCGAAAGCTATGTAACCCTTTAAATGCGATATCCTCACTTTTACAGAAACGCTCTAACCAAGTATATGGCGTATTGGGGTGCATTGGCTCACCACACCAAGTTACAAACAGCCTATCATTATCTACCCACAAATCACCAATTTTATTAGCTTGTTTTAGTTGTTCTTTTTTCAACTGCATAATTAAATCAATAATAGTGGGTTGTAATTTTAAACATCTATTACTTGATTTAGTCTTTGGTGTGCTCGTATAAACACCAGTATCTTTGTTATAATTTGATGTTCTCACTATTGATAACACACCATTATCAAAATCGATGTCTTTATATTCTATGCCAAGTGCTTCGCCTCGTCTTAAACCACAATAAGCTAATAGATTAAAGAAAACCTTATACTCGATATTTGCTTTTTCACTTATTTTGGATAATAGAACCCTTAACTCTTCCAAAGAATAAATTTCTTTTTCTTTTGTTTCAGTTTTCACAGTCGTAATATCCTTACACGGATTAACAGAAATTAAACCACATTTTAAAGCATACCGCATAACATCACTAATAAAAGTTAAATAATGTTTTTGTGTCTTTTGAGATAGCCCTTTACCTGACTTTTGATTTACACCATCTTTTGATAATGTAAGGATAAAACTTTGTATTTGTCTGTATGTCAATTTATCGACATAAACATTTCCAATAGCGTTATAAGTTCGCTCTTTCAAGCCTTTAAGCCTAACAATAGTTGATGGTTTCATTTCCTGACTTTGCTCTATTAACTGTAACCATTCATCAGCCAACACTTGAAACTTAACACGTCTGTTACTAAGATTTTCAGCTTTACATTTATCCTCAAATAAAACTGCTTGCCTATGTGCTTCTTTTAATGCTTGTTTTTCTGTCAACTCCTTATCTGGTCTATAAGTCATAGATTTAATAATTTGTTTGTTTTGGTTATCATACCCAAGTGAAACTCTAATTAAAAATGATAACTCTCCTGACTTGTTTTTTCTTTTTTGAATTGTTGCCATATTCTTAAACTCCTTTGACTTCAAGAACACGGACCGCATTGTCATTATAGCACGATAGCGTATTTATAAGCAAGTCAAGATTTAAAAGTGTTTTATTCCCGACTTTAACTGTTGTTATATCACCATTTGAACACATACGGCGTAATGCTCGCATTGTTAAACAGGTGTTATTATCAAGCTTTTTAATTTCTTCGTATGCTTTTGGTATTGTACGCATACGCAAAGTATTATTTTTATTCATATATAGTATTAAATCCTTTCTTTTTAAAAAATTATTTAGTATAAAAATGCGATGGTTACGGATAATCGAAACTAATCATAGAAAAAATACATCTTTTAACGAGTTGAAATAACCACCACTATCGAAAAATCGCTTGGTTTTTAATGAATTTACATTTCTAAAAATATAGTATTTATGCGGTTTTCCAATATAGAAAACTTATTAAAAAATAATGTTGACAAGATGTTTATAAAATAATTATCTTACCATAATATAGAACTACACGCTCTTTTATATTTAAAATGGTAAATCATCGTCATAATATTGTCTTACTGGCTCGTCTATGTCTTGTCTGATACCATCATTAACAATATAATAATCATCATTAACAATATAATAATCATCACTAACATCAATAGTAACATTAGCATTACAACCATCTTCAACTGTATCAGCACTAATTGCAGAATTTAATCTCATTTGTATTTGTTCTGCATATTTCTTTTTAACTCTACGCACCATTTCTTTATTGGTACCAGTAATAGTTCCAATTTTTCTTAATGAAGCTTCAGGGTACTCTATGATGGCGTTTATAATAGACTGATATTTATCATTCATCTCATCTTTTGCAAAGCCTCGTTTTCTATTTCCAATGCTGATGTCTATTTCTTTTTCTAACAATATCCAAAAAGCTTTTAAATTTGGACATTCAGAAAAATCAGGTTCAATATCATACATTGAATAATTTGCTATAGATTTAAATAATACATATGCAGTACTATTTTTGTCTTGTTCTGTTTCCAGTGCTTCAATTGCATTTAGCCAACTACCAAAAAAAGTAAAGCAAGTAGTTGGGTCAAAAGCTTTTTTGTTTTCGCAATTACTCATCTTAATATTCCTTTCAATTTGTTATATTTTTTAATATTTTATCAATACAATGTCCGCAAATTTTTAGTGTTACAATTTCACCGTCATATTTACTTCCATAATTACAGCTTAGTTGTATTGATGATAAAACCAAGTCATTACAACCGCAAATTTCACAGTTTTTGTTTATAAAACTGTCGTTTTGTCTTTCATAAAAAATAATTTATTCCTCCTTTTTAATAATATGAGACAAAATAAAAAACGCATCTCTATATCGGGCTATCCGAATATAGAAATGCGACTTACTAACGCCTAATGCAAACGGCACATTTTATTTTGTTCAAGTTCATCATAACACAAGAGTTTCATATGTCAAGGTAATTTTGGCAAAGTTTTTAAAAAAATTTTTATTTATTTTTTCAATTGTCTATGGGAGAAAAACTGACTCTTATTTATTAGTGTTATTTTTAGCAGAAGAAATACCGAAACCTACCGCCTCTATCCGTTCAACCTCTGCAAATAAAATACGATTGATTAAGGCGTTAACACTCTCGCCATTTTGCTCTGCTACCATTTTAATTCTTTCTTTTTCACCTTTTGGAATTGTTAAGTTAATGCGGTCATAATTATTTGCAATATATTTATTAACACATTTTTGTTGACTTTTTCGTATTGCCATAATTTAAATATCCTTTCTCAATAATATATTTTAGTATATCACGCTAATATATTTGCGTAAATATACTATTTACACAAAACTACACCTGTAATTTATATAAATATTTATCTATTATTAAAGTTGACTATTTGCGTAAATAGTGATAGGATAAAAACACAGCAAAACGAACACTACATTAAAATCAGGGTACACTCTGTATTTACAACTTTTTCAGTAAAATAAGTTGTAAAAATAAAGTCGTTTTACTGTTGTTTTTACATAATGTAAACCACATCAAGATTTAGATTTTACAAAGGAGTTTTATAAAATGAGAATAGCCTACATAAGAGTATCAACCGCCGAACAAAACGAACAACGTCAAATAGATGCTATGCAAAGATACGATATTGAAAAATGGTTTATTGAAAAGGTATCTGCCAAAGACACAAACCGCCCAAAACTGCAAGAAATGTTAGACTTTGCACGAATAGGCGATACAATTCATATTCACGATTTTTCAAGGCTTGCACGCTCGACAAAAGATTTGCTTGACATTACCGAACAACTTAACGAAAAGGGTGTACATCTCGTAAGCAATAAAGAGAATATCGACACATCAACACCTACTGGGCGGTTACTTTTAACAATGATAGGAGCAATAAACGAATTTGAGCGTGTAAACCTTTTAGAACGTCAAAGGGAAGGTATTACTATAGCCAAAAGAAATGGCAAATATAAAGGCGGTAAGCGTAAAGAAATAACAAACTTTGCAGAGTATTATGCACGCTATAAATCAAGAGAAATTACAAAAACTGCTCTTGCAAAAGAATTAAACATCAGCAGACCAACACTTGATAAATTGATAACCAATTATGAAAAAAGCGGGGAATAAACCCCGCTTTGAATTTATTTGATTTCTGTATCTAAATAATACAAAATTTTGTCACAATCTATCTCTGTAGGCTCTTGCTCGCTTAATAGATAATATTGAATATACGGAGTACATTTAAGCGAAGATGAATAGTTGCCACTTAATATAGAAAGACCATACCACGGATTTTCAAAATCCTTAGAAATTGTTTGAAAACTTGTTTCGTCTTTTCTACCGCCAAAGCTATTTGTTGCAGAGTATTGTATATTCACAAGATAATAATTGGGTTCTTTACCAATATTATCAATTGCCTCTGCACTAATTAATTCAAAACTTGAAGAATTTTTAAGACTTTTCTTTATACACTGACAAGCCACAACTGTTGCTTTTTCTAAATTTGATAATTGCATTTTTTCTTGTACACTTGTAATATTAATTAAATTCTGTTCATTAGTATTTAATGATTGATAACTCTCATATATAGAACTAATATCTGAAAACTTACTATCATTGGATAAAGCTAATATTTCATTTTCTAAAGACTTAACTTTATCAATGTTTACATTCTTATACTTTTCAAGTTTATGATAGTTAGTGATTTTTTCTTGCTGTTCTAATGATAAAGAATTATATTCATCAAATAGTGCATTAATATCGTTTTGGGTTATATTTTCACTAACTGAAAATTCGTCAATTCTTTTTATTAAATTATTTACCTTACCACAAGAACATAAGGTAAGTAACATAGCAATACATACAATTAAACAAATTATTCTTTTCATAACAAAACCTCTTTTTCCTATATATTAGTACATTATTTTAGTTTTTGAATGATAGCTCTCGATAAAGTCTAAATCGTTGAATTTGCGATAACTAAACTAAGTAAAATAATAAAATCAATAAAGGAATATACACATAATACAACGATACCCAATACAACCCCATTTTTGACTTGTAACTTCCTTGATTTTACAACTGTAATTACGCTAATAACAGGGATAACAAATGCAAGAACTAAAGCGACCATTAAAAATATACCGCCCAAAGCACCCTCTATTAGACCAATAAGAAAAGAAACAACTTGCAATACAACAAATGCTATAAGAAGCTTTTTCATTATGTTTTCAGGCTTTTTTTCTTTTGATATATCAGCAGTTTTTAAAACATTTCCACATTTAGAACAAAACGCACTATCCTTTTCAATATAACTATTACAGTTACTGCAATAGATTTTTTCTAATTGTTGAGTGTTATTTTTTAAAACCTCTGTTTGCTCTTGCACCACTTCTATAGACTTTAATTTTAAAGAAATCAAAAAGCAAACAAAGTATGCAATTAAAACCACAACTGCAAAACATAATGCAGTAAATGCAAGATTACCTCTATTTGCGAAATCTTGATACATTTCTCTGGTACTGCTATCAAATTCATATCCTAAAAGAGTGTAATTATAAATCATTTCTTCAACAACATCACCGAACAAAGAGCAATATTCTATATAATTAATATTATATAAACACATAGCAAAACTAATACCAAAAGGAACAGCCAAAACCAAAGTTGATATTAGCATAAGTTTTTTACTTTTCAAATGTCCACCCCTTTCCTTTTTTATTATAACATAATCAACATAATAAATCAACATATCGTTGACACAAATCTATGAATTAGAAACCGCTTTTAATATATAATATTTAAAAGGCGGTGATACAATGAATATCTGCGATTTTGGTATAATACTAAAACAACTACGCAAAAGTCACAATCTGACTCAGGAAGAATTAGGCTCACGAATAGGACTATCCAAAGCGGTTGTTAGCAAATATGAAAATGGTATGGGTTATCCTACATTTGATATGTTGATACAAATAGCAGATTATTTCGGGGTAACTACAGATTATTTACTTGGCGTTACACGTGGTAAAACAATAGATGTATCAAGCCTTAATGAAACACAAATTGAAACTGTACAACGAGTAATAGCAGAATTTAATAAAGATAACAAAAAAACCACCTGAGCGGTGGTGTGTTGGTGTTTTGGGTGTATTTTCAATTTTCAAATAAAGAAACAATATTTGCAGTCCGTGTTCTTTATTTGTTCTTTACTTTGCTGAAACAATATGTTATTATATGCAATATAGTGTCTTGCGAAAGGCAGAAAATCGCCATTTTTTTAATGTTGTGAAAAGACGTGAAACATAAATGTATTTATTCAAGTCCCGTCTCTCGCACCATGAAAAAAGCACTTAACGCTATGCGTTAGGTGCTTTTTTCAAATGAAGCGCATTTTAAAATGCGTTAAGTAACTATCGTTATGAAGCAGTCCTCGGCTATGAAGTGTGCTTATGCACATGAGCGCTTCGCTTCATACGAGCTTTGCGAGTGCTTCATAAATTTATGAAATAAATTTACTTCATATTTGCGTAGCAAATGCTTCATTAAAACTTATTGATTAGGAGTAATAATATGAAAACAAAACGAATTTTAATGTCCGTTCTTGGTGTTATCATCGGTGGTATAAGTGTCGGCTTTTTTAAGCTTGCGGCATTTGGTGTTGACCCGTTCCAATCTTTTATGAGTGGTATGGAAAAGTTTGTTCCAATTGATTTCGGAACACTTTACGTTATAGTAAACGCTTGTCTTTTACTCTTTGCACTCGTTTTCGATAAACACTACATAAATATTGCAACAATGGTGAATTTATTTTTATTAGGCTATGTTGTGGATTTTTCTCACAATACATTACTTACAATTTTCCCTGAGGCTTCAATGGTAGTAAGAATTGTGTGCTTCATTTTCGGTTTTGTTGTTTTATGCTTCGCTTCGTCACTTTATATGACAGCAGACCTTGGTGTTTCTACCTACGATGCTATAGCACTTATTCTCACAAACAAATGGAAATTAGGTAAATTCAAATACATAAGAATTGCAACTGATTTGGTTTGTGTTATTTTAGGTGCAGCGCTTTTCATTCTCGGCAAAGGTGAAATAAAAGATATTCCAACATTTATTGGTGTCGGCACAATTCTTACCGCATTCTTTATGGGTCCGTTAATAGATTTCTTCAACAGAAAAATTGCAATACCGATGCTTGAAAAAAATAAAAAATAAATTAAACGAGTGGGTTTTCTAAAAATGAAAACTCACTCGTTTTTGGTGCTGAATATATAGGTGAAGTATCGTGCTATGTTCGATTGGGCAAAAATGAGGTAAGAAAACCTAAAATACAACTCTAGTTCTTATAGAAGTTGATGTGTAAATGCTCCTCTAGACCAAACCGATCCATTATATAATGATTAACAATATAATTTGATGTGTACCACTGTTCGCAGGGGTGTCCTCCTATCAAGGCGGCAGTAGTTACTAAAGGTTTGCCGTATTGTTTTCTTAAAAATTCAGATAACTGTGAGAATGATTCGTTAATATTATAGGAATCCGCCTGGTAATACTCCTGTGGATGGAATATTTCAATAAACTCAACCTTTAACGCATTGAAATGAATTCCAAACATCAAAGGCATATTGCAACCAAATGCTCTGCCTGCGAATGTAATATATCCATCTGTAACAAGCGTATATTCAATAGCGGCTATTTTTAACGATTCCACAAAAGACTTCGTATCTGGTGTAATAGAAATTTGGGGAGAATCAATTACAAAAGTAGGAATTACTTTTTTCTTTTTTATAAAGGAGAACATAGTATCACCGCCTTAGAGTTAATATAAACAAAAACGACTTTGCTGTTTCCATCAAAGTCGTGGTGCAGAGAATGGGACTTGAACCCACAAGGTATTGCTACCATTAGAATCTGAATCTAACGCGTCTGCCAATTCCGCCACCCCTGCAAGTTTAATGCGGAATTCGTAATTCGGAATGCGTAATTATGAATTCGCCATTCATTTTAACACAATTACAATTTATCGTCAATTGAATATTGTAAAATTATGTATTATTTATTATAATGGGTAATACACAACAAAGGTGGTGATGTAATGGGTAGCAGAAAAACAAAAAATATATGCGTAATTGCTCTTTTTAGTGCGATTATTGTTATTTGTTCACTTATTACAATTCCGTCTGCCATTCCTTTTACATTACAGACTTTTGCTATATTTTTGTGCCTTAATATTCTTGGTGCAAAAAAAGGAATTATTTCTATTTTAATTTATATATTTTTAGGAGTTATAGGTTTACCTGTTTTTTCAGGTTTCAATGGAGGAATTGGTGCACTTTTAAATGTAACTGGCGGGTATATAATCGGTTTTATTTTTTCTACACTTACATATTGGTTGATTACTTCAATCTTTAACAAAAAACCGAGAAAAATGGTGAATTTAATTGCGTCATTTTCAGGCCTTATTGTTTGCTATTTTTTTGGTACATTATGGTATATTTTACTGTTTGTAAAAGATGGTGGCTCTATAAGCTTTGCAAGTGCTTTGACAATATGTGTGTTGCCATTTATAATTCCAGATATTTTCAAAATTTTACTTTCGGTAACCTTAAGTGAAAAAGTTAAAAATCATATATAAAAGCCAATTCACCTATCGACATAAAACAAAATTTATGATATTATTATACAAATAAAATTTACAGGAGCAAAAATTATGAAAAAATATACTCTTAATTTTGGTAAGTTCTTGCAGTATGACAAAAAATTCATTACAGAAATTGATGGCAATAGCGTTACTTCGGTTGCATTCTGTGGTGAAGCACTTTATATTGCGACAACTGAAAACACATTTGAATATAGTGAGGGCAATTTAAAAAAGCTTTCATTTAAAGCAGAAAAATTATTTTCAGAAAATGGAAAGCTTTATATGTCACAAGGCAATACACTTTCAGAAATTAAAAGCGGTAAAGCAAAAAAGGTAGCATCATTTGATTCAGTAATAGTTGATATTTCAATAGCACTCGATGGTTCTTTCTGGCTTATTACTGAAGATACACTTTACTTAAAAGAAGATAATGAATTCCAGAAAATAGTTGGTCTTCCATCAGAAGTGGTTGCACTTGCGGCACTCGACAACAAAGCAAAATATGCTGAAACAGTTTATGTTGGTTCTTCTGTTGAAGGTCTTTTATCTATGAAAGGTAAGCGCCGCCATTGGGCAGAGCTTCTCCCTGAAAATACAGGCGTTATGTCAAGAAAAATCAACTGCTTACAAATAGATGCACTTGGTCATTTGTGGGTTGGTACAGATGATGGACTTAATATTTATGACGGTAGAAACTACTGGTTTAAGGGTGACGATTTCTATTCAGTTCCAAGCGGTGCGTTTAACGATATGTATTTTGCAAAGGATGGTAAAAAATACTTTGCAACAAATACAGGTATTGTAACACTTATTGAGGGAAAAATTTCTTACTTCTCTTATGGCGCATGGCTTATGCACCCAGTTGTAACAAAGCTTGCAGTTTCAGAGAATGGTACTATTGCAGCTGTAACTCCAAGAGGTATTAGTGTTATTACTTCACAATATATGACACTCGCAGAAAAAGCAAAGCATTTTGACGATTTTTCAGTTAAATATACTACAAGAAACGAAGGCTACCATGTTGGCAGAGTTTTAAGAAAATATGGTGATTTAGAGTCAGGTTGGCTTCCTAACTCTGATAACGATGGTCTTTTTACAGGGCTTTACTGTGCAAGCCAATGCTTCCGTTATGCCGCAACTGGCGAAGCGGATGCAAAGGCAAATGCTAAAAAAGCAGTTGAAGCAATGATTAAGCTTACAGAGGTTACAGGTAAATCAGGCTTTACTGCAAGAGCAACAAGATATACAGACGACCCATATTTCGGCACAGGTAACCGTGAAGAATGGCACGCTTGTAAAGGTATTCCTGACTGCGAATGGTTAGGTGAAACCTCAAGTGACGAAATGACAGGTCACTACTTTGCTTACGGTATTTATTTTGACCTCGTTGCAGATAAAAAAGAAAAGAAGAAAATCAGTGAGGTTGTAAAGAAAATTACCGACCATATTATAGATAACAACTTCCATCTTTGTGATGTTGATGGTGTACCAACAACATGGGCAAACTGGGAGCCAGATTTACTTAATAATGACGACCGTTGGTATTTTGAAAAGGGTACAAACTCACTTGAAATTCTTTCATTCTTAAAAACTACATATCATGTAACAGGCGATGAAAAATACAATCAGGTATTTGATATGCTCATTTCAAAGCATCACTATGCTATGAACTGTATGCAATATAAGGTTGAGGATGCTCACATAGCACATATTGACGACCAGCTCGACTTTACAAATATTTATCCACTTATTGTTTACACAGATAGTGAAGCACAAAAAGAAATTTTCAAAATGGGTCTTACTCACCATTATGAATATGAAAGAATTGAGCGTTCACCATTCTTTAACATAGTTTATGGTGCACTCACAAATCGTCCTTGTGATATTGAAAATGCGGCAAAGTCACTTTCTGAAATGAATCTTGACCTTATTGTATGGCCAACATATAATAGCTATAGAAAAGACATTGAAGTTGATTTTGCACCACAAGAATATGGTTGTGCACCACAATTAAAGGTGCCTGTTGAATATTCTTCAAGAGTATTGATGAATTACGATGGTAACCAATTTGTTTGCGACTCAGGTGTTGAAGAATTTGTTGAGGTAAACAAGAAAAATGCAAACAGAGCAGCGGCATTACCTTCAACAGATGGCGCAAATGGTATGGGTACAGCAATGCCATATATCTACCTTCTTCCATATTGGATGGGAAGATACTATGGGCTTTTGGGAGACTAAACACAATAAAAAGACCAGTCCGAGAGGACTGGCTTTTTTGTTGTAACTAAGTTTGACTTCTATGTATTTTAAGCTATTAAAAGCATTATCCTAAAGCAGATGTAAGACGATCAATAGTATCTTCTCTGCTGTTTGGAATTTCTGAAACACTATCAAATTTATATTCATGGTCAAAGGCTGTAATGCTTATTCCTTTATCCCCACTATTAAAAACTGTGTCAGAAACAGGAATAATAATCACGAATTCCTGAACGCCTGATTCTAAAGGTTCTAATAAAACACCATACTCAAAAAGTTTGAATTTTTTTTGTTCTTTCCCTGAAATATCAGTATATGTCAATGTTTCAAGATACATATAATCTGAAGAGTAATTATATCCGTTATCAAAATCTACTTTGAAGCTTTTTGAACCATAAATGGTTTTATTATTTTTACTTTTATTTTCAAATGTTCCTTCAATTGAAATGCACGGACTGTTGTCTATTTCTGATATGCCTGTTTTTGCACCTCTGTAAAAACTTATTGAATTTACAGAAAATTCAACATTATTCTCTGATATATATGTTTCACCTATCTCTGCTTTTTTGGGTTGATTAGAAATAAAACTAATAACAAAAATTGTGCAGATTATTACGACAAAAACGAGCAACTTTATGAGTTTTCTTTTGTTGTTTTTTGCACCACAAGATGGGCACTTCTTTGCTGTTTTTGCCATTGGAGACCCGCAGGTTTTACAAAGGGTCATTTTCTTGTTCATCTGTGGTTGTTGTGTGGCAGACTGTGTAACTTGGGTTTCTTCCATTTTTTTACCTCCATAAAATAAAAAGTGTGTGTAATCGAAGTTACACACACCGAAAAATGCGAACTTCGATTTGCTACCACACAAAATTCATCGCTATTTACACAGAAATGCGAATATAGAAGTCCGCACTTTTGCCAAAAGACAAAAATGCCACTTCTGTGCATATAGCTATATTGAATTTTGTGTGGTAATGTCATTATAACACAAAATATCCAAAATATCAATATAAAACGAAAATGGATTATTAGTTGAATTTGTATATACTTTTTAGAGTTATAACCGCAAAACTATACAAAAACAAAAAGTTTTTAGGGTTATAATCGCAAAACTATTGACAATAATATGTTTAATGGTATAATTTAATTGTCTGGAGGTGCATTGAATGATATTCAGAGAAAATTATGTTAATAAAATAATGGCGTTTACAGATACACCCTTTGTTAAAATTCTTACAGGGGTTCGCCGTTGCGGTAAATCTACAATAATGCAAATGATAATGGAGGAATTGCGAAAACGGGGGATAAACGAAGAGCGAATTGTAAGTTTTCGCTTTGATTCAATGGAATACGAGGGTTTATCAGCTAAAGAGTTATATGATTTATTAAAAGCAAAACTTTCAAAAGAAGAAACAACCTATTTATTTCTCGATGAAGTGCAAGAAATACCTGAGTGGGAGAAAGCAGTCAATTCTATAAATACAGATTTTAATGTAGATATATATGTAACAGGGTCAAATTCCCGTATGATGTCGTCAGAAATTTCAACCTATCTTACAGGTCGTTATGTATCTTTTCGTATATTTACACTTTCTTTTGCGGAGTATCTTACATTTAAAAGTAAGTATGGGGAAGTAGAAGATACACACAAAGAGCTTGTTAATTATATAAAATATGGTGGTTTTCCAGCAATTCATTTACAAGAATATCCACTTACTGATGCTTATACAATTGTTCGTGATATATATAATTCAACGATATTTTCTGATATTGTTAAGAGAAATCAGGTTCGCAAAATTGACCAGTTAGAAAGAGTTGTAAAATTTGTATTTGATAATGTCGGTAAAACTTTTTCTGCAAAATCAATTTCTGACTATCTGAAATCTGAACACCGTTCAATTGATAATGAAACAGTTTATAATTATCTTGAAAAATTAGAAAGTGCATATATTCTTCATCGTTGTTCAAGATATGATGTTCAGAGTAAAGAATTATTAAAAACACAAGAAAAGTTTTATCTTGCAGATAGTTCATTTAAATATAGTGTGTTAGGATATAATGATGAATCTGTTGCGGCTATGCTCGAAAATATTGTTTATCTTGAACTTCTTCGCAGAGGGTATGAGGTTTGCATAGGTAAAACTCAGAACGGTGAAATTGATTTTATTGCTACAAGGCAAGGCGACAAGATTTATATACAGATAACCAGAGAAATAAATTCAGAAAAAACAGAGAAACGCGAATATGATAGGTTGCTTGAAATAAATGACCAATATCCAAAATACTTGCTCAGAACCGATGAATTCAGTGGCGGTAATTATCAGGGTATTAAAACAATGCATATAGCAGATTTCTTATTGTCAGACGAGTTCTAAATTTTAAAACAGGAGAGATTTTTATGTTAAGAAAAAGACAGGTACACCTTGATTTTCACACAAGTGAATTTATGACAGTTGGCGACAAGTTCAACAAAGAGCAATTTCAAAACGCTATAAAAGCAGGGCATCTAGATTCTATTACAGTCTTTTCAAAATGCCACCACGGTTGGTCTTATCACCCGACTGAAGCAAATGAAATGCACCCAACATTAAAATTTGATTTATTGGGTGCACAGCTTGAGGCATGTAAAGAGATTGGTGTTAATGCACCTGTTTATATTTCTGCGGGTTACGATGAAAAAGATTTTATAAGACACCCTGAGTGGCGCACAGTTGTGTCACCTAATAAAGCAGAACAAAAGGAATTTGAAAACGAGGTTCATTTTCATAATTTGTGCTTTAATACAGGCTACCTTGATGCTTTGTGCAGTCAGATTGAAGAGGTAATGGTGAAATACAATCCTTGTGGTATTTTCCTTGATATTGTTGAGCCGAGAATTTGTTATTGTGAATGTTGTCAAAGAGATATAAAGGCATTAGGGCTTAGCATTGAAAGCAAAGAAGATATGGAAAGCTTCAAAAAAATAGTGCGTAATAAATATCTTGATGCAACTGAAAAAGCGGTAAGAAAATATAGCGATACTACAACAATTTTTCAAAATCAGGGACATATTCCAAAAGGCGATTACAGATTTATTGATAAAAATACTCATTTAGAGTTAGAAAGTCTCCCGACAGGTGGTTGGGGTTACGACCATTTTCCACTTTCTGCGGCATATACCCGTACTATTAAAGATAAAGAATTTTTAGGAATGACAGGTAAATTCCATCATTCCTGGGGTGAATTCGGTGGCTTTAAGCATCCTAATGCACTTATTTATGAAGCAGCTTTAAGTGTTATGAGTGGTGCGGGTTGCTCTGTTGGCGATCAGCTTCATCCATCAGGTGAAATGAATATGGCTACATATAATTTAATAGGTAAAGCATATTCACTTGTAGAAGAAAAAGAGCCTTGGTTAATTGATGCTAAAAATACGACAGATATAGCAGTTTTAAGTGCTGAAGCAATTACAGGTGACAGAGATGTAAGAGCAGACACAGGTGCTAACAGAATGCTTTTAGAGGGTAATTATCTTTATGATTTTATAGATGAAACAAATAGCCTTGAAAATTATAAATTGCTTATTTTACCTGATGTAGAGGGAATGTCAGATGAATTTACAGAAAAAGTAAAGACATTTTTAAACAAAGGTGGCAAGGTAATTGCAAGTGCAAAATCAATTGTTAAAGATAATAAATTCGTTCTTGATTTCGGTGCAGAATATCTCGGGTTAAATGAATTTAATCCTACTTATTTAGTGCCACATTACGAAACAGTTAATGGTGTTACAGAATATGTAATGCGCACATCGTTTTATAAATTTAAAGCAAATAGCGGTGAGGTTGTTGCAAGTGTTCAGAACCCATATTTTAACAGAACACTTGAGCATTTCTGCTCACATATGCACACACCAAATAACCCGCAAGAAGAATTCCCTGGTGCAGTTATAAACAATAATATCGCGTATATCGGTTGGGACATTTTCTCGGCTTACGCTTTGCACGGACACCTTTGCTTTAAAGAGCTTTTTAAAGCTATTATAGAAAAAATGTTAGGTAAGGAAAAAACAATTTCTGTAAATATCCCTGACAAAGCAGTTGTTACATTAACCCGACAAGAAAAAGAAAACAGAAGTATGCTTCATCTTTTATATGCTCACACAACTGTACGCGGTAAGGGTACAGAAGTTATAGAAGATACTGTTCCTTTATATAATGTGAAATGTTCCGTGAAATTTAACAAAAAACCGAGTAAGGTGGTAATGCAACCACAAAACGAAGAAATCGCTTTTGAGTATGTGAATGGCGAAGTAAAATTCACAGTTCCTAAGGTAGATATTCACGCAATGGTGGTAATTGAGGATTAAGTTATGAAAATAATTGCAAGTGATTATGACGGGACTTTAAATCATAAAGGGATTGACGATAAAAAAAGAGAGACAATAAAGAAATGGCGTGAAAAAGGTAATAAATTTGGCATTGTAAGTGGCAGAATGGCAGATGATTTATTAAGAATTTACAAAAAAGACGAGTTAGAATTAGACTTTTTACTTGCGTGTAATGGTGCGGTAATTTTGACTACTGACGGAAAAATTTTAAAAGAAGATTTTATTGATGCTTCTATTTTAAAACCACTTTTAGATTTTCTGTTTTCTTGTGGCGTAACCTGGGCGGTAATTCAGAGTGGCAGAAGTTATGTTATAGATGAAGATGACAACGAACGCTTTGACTATGAATTCACTCGCAAAACCTTACCCGAGCTTAAATATTTCAGTCAGGTCAGCACAATATTCCCTGATAACGAAAAAGCAGAAGAAGTAACAAACGCAGTAAAAGAAAAATTTGGTAGTGTCTTAAATCCGTTACAGAATGGCAGATGTATTGATATTGTATCGGCTACTATGAACAAAGCACAGGGACTTTATGATTATCTCGAAATAGTCGGCGGTAAATATGAGGATATGATAACCGTCGGTGATAATATAAACGATACCCACATGATTAAAGAGTTTCGCTCTTACGCTATGGCAAACGGTGTGCAGTCAATTAAAGATATTGCAGACTATGAAATTGAGGGGATAACGGAGTTAATTGAAAAGGAAATATAGAGAAAAACTCGTCAGGCAAATTACCTGGCGAGTTTAAATTTATCACTTTCTTTTAAATCCAACAATTCAATAATATTTAAAAAATTCTCTTTCGCACCCTTTAATGCTTCTGTTTTGTGAGCATCACTACCTAAGTAAAATTTACAGCCACATTCCTTTGCAATAAAAAATGGTCGTAAAAGAGCTTCTTTTTCTTCATCCGAATTAAAAATACTTTTCATATTAAGTTCTATTCCGACACCTTTTTTCGCACATTCGGAAAAAATGTTATATAAATCAGGGGTTTTTAAAAGTGAAATTGCTTTTGCGTGGTCAGCTTTAAAAACGTGGGTTCCTGTTAAGTGCGAAACGCCCATTTTGTGCCATGGTAAATCTTTTTTTAAAAGCTCTTCTATTCGTTGTAGCCATAAAAAAGCTGCTTCTTCGGGAATTGTAGGTCGTTTCTTTACTGTGTACCCCTCGAGGTGTAAATGTGTAGTTGAAACAGTAATAAAATCAAAGCAATCAAGGTGCTCTGGGCTGATGCCTAAAGTGAAATTATAATCCATTTCAGCCTCTGCACCAAATAAGAATTTAACATTCTTGTCTTGTGGTAGTGGCAAAACTTTCGTTATAAAATCAAATCGTTGCTCCGGATGCCAAATATCAACACTTTTTACACTTTCATCCCATAAATGATTTGTAAGACAAACGGCTTTAAAATTATTTTCTTTTGCGTAATTTAAAATTGTTTCTGGTGTCTGATTTTCATCGTGACAACAAGGTGAAATTGTAGAGTGAATGTGAAAATCGTGGTCTGCAATATATTTCATAAATTATGCCACCTTTGAAACGGGGAATTGCTCATCTGTAAAACCTAAGATATAGGCAATTCTTATAGGAATCTCATAGTTATTTACTGTTTCGCCATTTTTTATAAGCTTCTCAGAACCGTAAACTCTTAAAGGCACATCTACTGCTGAATGGTCATCAGATGTAAATTCATACTCGCCCTTATCATTTAAGGTAATAGCACCTGTTTCGTGGTCGGCGGTAACTACAACGAGTGTGTTACCGTCTTTTTTTGCAAATTCAAGAGCAATTTTAATTGTCTTGTCAAATTCAGCCATAGATTCTGTCATATTTTCAGATTCGTTATTATGAGAATGTTTATCTATATGAGCACCCTCAATCATAAGGAAAAATCCATTTTCACCATCATCTAATAAATCAATTGCTTTTTCGGTCATCTGTGAAAGAGTAGGGTTGTTTTCATCACTTTGTGTTGTACCCCAGAGTGTGTTTGTAAATTGTGCAAAGCTTTTTGAGCCCTCTTCCAAAGACATCATTTCATTGTATGTAGTAACATATTCATAACCGTATTCATCTGCCATCTCTTTAGTAGCTACTCCGTTTTCTGTACCCCAGATGAGATTTATGTTGGACTTCATTTGGTCTTCTGTAATATCTTCTGACTTATATCTTTCTGTAGCGTGAGCAGAAAATGAAGCTGGTGTAGCTCCTGAGGTTTCGTCAGTTGTAATTACACCTGTGAGCATTTTATTATCGCGACAAAGTTCAGTAATGTTAATAGGATGAATAAAAACATCAAGTGGGTCAAGAAGATAAACGCCTACGCCACTATTATAAGTTCTTATACCACAAGAAAGTGCAGTACCACCTGCGGCACTGTCAGTTACGTCGTTTGTGAGTGAACGGGTTCTTGAAGAGCCTTGAATCGTGAAAGTATCAAGTGTAAGTTTCACATTTCTTTCGAGTTTTGTTTTTTCTAAATGGTTATAGCCCATACCGTCACCAATTAAGAAAATTACATTTTCAATGTTTTCGTCAAGGTATGTACTTGAATTTTCTGTTGTTGGTTCAATATAAGCACCAACAGAAAAACCAAACGAGAGAATAGCACTCATCAAAGCGGCGGTAAGCTTACCCCAACAAGAAGCGAAAAATGCGAACATAATAATCACCCTTTTCTGAATTTATACTTATATATTATAGCAAAATAATATATAAATCAAGTTAATTTTATATTGATATGTACTACCGTTTGTTATATAATTATTTAGTATATACATTCAAAGGAGCATTTTTATGGCAGATAAAATTTTTGATTACATAATTCACGGCGGTGACTATAACCCGGACCAGTGGTTACATTCACCTGAAATTATAGACGAGGATATGCGCCTTATGAATTTAGCGCATGTAAACAGTGCGACTGTAAGTATTTTTTCTTGGGCAATGTTAGAGCCCGAGGAGGGTGTTTATAACTTTAAATGGCTTGATGATTTATTAGATAAATTACACGCAAATGGTAAAGATGTTGTTTTAGCAACACCATCGGGTGCAAGACCAAATTGGTTAGCACAAAAATACCCCGAGGTGTTAAGAGTAGAAGAAAGCGGAATTCGTAACGAATATGGTGTAAGACATAACCATTGTCTTACTTCACCTATTTATAGAGAAAAAGTAAGAAATATAAATACACTTCTTGCAGAGCGTTATAAAAATCACCCTGCAGTAAAAATGTGGCATATTTCAAACGAATATTGCGGTGAATGTCATTGTGATTTATGTCAGGAAGCATTCAGAGAGTGGCTCAAAAAGGAATATGACAATGATTTAGAAAAGCTTAATTTTCAATGGTGGAATGGCTTCTGGAGTCATCAGATTACCGATTGGTCACAAATAAATTCACCTAAATTCAGAGGTGAAAATCATGTGCCTGCAATGAAGCTTGCGTGGCGCAGATTTGTAACAGACAGTACAATTTCATTTTTTGAAAACGAAATTGCACCTTTAAGAGAAATTACACCAGATATTCCTATAACTACTAATTTTATGAGATTATATGACGGCATAAATTACCAGAAATTTGCTAAAAATCTCGATTTAGTGTCATGGGATAACTATCCTGCTTGGGACAGAGGCTTTAACGAAAAAGAAGCGTGTAGTGTTGCATTTGTTCACGATGCTTTCAGAACAATGGGTGGTGGCAAGCCATTCTTTATGATGGAAAGCACACCATCACTTGTAAACTGGCACCCGGTAAATAAATTACCAATGCCAAGAAGACAAGAGTTTTCTTCAATTCAGGCGGTAGCACACGGAGCCGACAGTGTTCAATATTTCCAATGGAGAAAAAGTCGTGGCGGCCACGAAAAATATCACGGTGCAGTAGTTGACCATTGCGGTCACGAAAATACAAGGGTATTTAAAGAAGTTGCACATTTAGGAGAGGTGCTTGAAAAATTAAGCGGTGTTGTCGGTGGCAGAAGTGACAGTAAAGTTGCGGTTATTGCCGATTGGGAAGAAAGTTGGGCAACACAGTATTTTTGTGGATTTAACAACGAGCACAGAGAATATTTTGAAGAGTGTACAAAATGGTACAAGCCATTCTGGGAAAAAGGTATTTCAGTAGATGTTATTGCTATGGATGACGATTACGCAAATTATGATTTAGTAATAGCACCATTCCTTTATATGTTAAAAAATGGCACAATAGAAAAAATAGAAAGCTACATTAAAAATGGAGGTAACTTTGTTACAACATATCTTTCTTGTATGGTAGATAGTGACGATTTGTGTTATTTAGGTGGCTTCCCTGCAGAAAATTTAAAAGAGGTTTTTGGTATCTGGGCGGAAGAAACCGACTCTTTGCCTGAGGGTATAAAAAATACTGTAATTTATAACGGCAAAAATTATGATGTCGTTCATGTATGCGATTTGTTACATTCACAAGGTGCAACTGTAAAAGGCGAGTATACAACAGATTTTTATAAAGGCAGACCTGCAGTAACAGTAAATAATTACGGTAAAGGTAAAGCGTATTATGTTGCTTTCAGAAATGACGATGATTTTGCAAGAGATTTCTGTGAGGATTTAATTAAAGATGTTAATTTAAATTGTGACACAGAAATAAAAGCGGAAAATGGTGTAAGCATAAGAAAACGCGGTAATATTATTTTTGTAATGAATTTCGCAGATGACGCAAAAACTGTAACACTCGACAAAGAATATAAAAATGTTGTTACGGGCGAGAGTGTGAGCGGTGCAGTTGAACTTGATGTGTGCGATTACATTATTTTAAGTGCTGAATGCTGAGTGCTGAGTTTTGGAACGCTTCGCGATGATTATAACTATTAGTCGATAAAGGAGAGTTAATATGAGAAAAAATTTTGGTAAAGATAATGCAGTTTACCCAATGCCGGTATTTATAGTTGCGGCTTACGACAAAGACGGAAAAGCTAATTGTATGAATGCTGCGTGGGGAGGTATGTACGAAACAAACCAGATAATGGTTTGTCTTTCAGAAGGTCACAAAACAACAAAAAATATTTTAGAAACAAAGGCATTTACAGTTAATGTCGCAGATGCAAGTCATGTTGTTGAGGCAGACTATGTCGGTGTTGTTTCGGGCAATAAAGAGGCTGACAAAATGAAAAAAGCAGGTTTTACTGTTACGAAATCTGAGTTTGTAAATGCACCGGTTATAAACGAATTACCAATGGCGGTTGAATGTAATTTATTAAAGTTCAACGAGGATGGTATCTGCATTGGCGAAATTGTAAATATTTCTGCAGATGAAAGTGTTTTAGGTGATGATGGAAAAATTGACCCGCAAAAAGTAGAGGCGATTACATTTGACCCTATTCATAACGCATATATAAAATTAGGCGAAAAAGTAGGTAATGCTTTTTCAGATGGTAAAAAGTTAAATGCTTAAAAAATTAGGTCTTACAAACAACCAACTTAAAATAATTGCAATGGTGTCAATGCTTTTTGACCATGTCGGTAAAGAGCTTCTGCCACAATATGAAATTTTGCAGATAATAGGCAGACTTGCTTTCCCGATTTTTGCATTTATGATTGCAGAGGGTTGTTTTTACACAAAAAACAAAATAAAATATTTTCTTACAATTTTTATTTTAGGAACAGGTTGTCAGATAGTATATTTTATTGTAGATAAGTCATTTTATCAGAATATTTTAATTACATTTTCTTTATCAATTGCACTTGTTTTTGCTTTAGAAAATTTCAGAACAAAAAGAGAAAAAATCTCTGGAATTATTTTATTTTTTACCGTTGCGATTGTTTTTATAGTTGCTATAGCATTACCGTTATATTTAGAAGAATTTGGTTTTCAAATAGATTATGGTATTTACGGAGTACTTTTACCTGTTGCAGTTTTCTATGGTAAAGATAAGGAACGAAAACTTGTTTATGCTACTGGTGTACTTGCATTATTAGCGAACAGCTTCGGTGGTGGAATACAGTGGTTTTCACTTCTTTCAGTACCAATTCTTGCGCTTTACAATCAAAAACGCGGCAAATATAACATAAAACCGTTGTTTTATATTTTTTATCCCGCACATTTAGTTGTGATATATTTAATTTCACTTTTATTATAAAATGTAAAATGGAGTTGTTTTTATGAAAAAAATACTTTCATTTTTATTAGTTGTTTCTATGTTTGTCGGTACTTTTGCGTCTTGCTCAAATGGTGACAATAAAAATATTTCACCAACTGAAACAGAAAGCACAACAAATTCAAATACAGAGTCGGTAACAATTGTTTCTCGCAATAATCAGGAGCCGCTTGAAATTATTTATGACATACAAATTTTATCTGTTGGTGATACATATTCAAGCGAGGTGCGTTTTTGGGTTTCAGATGCTATTGATGAAGATGGTTCTTCCCATAGCAAATTGTGGCGAGAAAATGCAAGCAGAAATTTTTCTGTTGCTTTTATTTCAGATATAACTGCTAAGGAGGATTATAATGCATCTTTGGGGGACGCGAGTGTTGTAATAAAATTCAGCGAGTTAGAAAAATGCATTCTCGGTAATGGGAATATGGTGTTTTATTATGACGAATTCTGGTATGATGAATTTAAAACAAGATATTGCTATTACGAAAAAGATGGAGACTTAATTAAATTTACATTTAAAGAACAAATAAGTGATGAGCACTTGAGTTTTATTTTAGGTCTTTTTGAATTTGAATAATTTTTTCATTGATGATTTTTCGACAAATTATATTGGTTTATTGATATATAATAATTGTGCATTCAGTTAAACTTTTCTGAATGCACAATTATTATTTGTTTTTATAAATGGGGAAAAGCATAGTGATGGTAAAATTTTTAAAAAAACAATCACCCGCAAGAATAATTGCTTTTGGTTTTATTGCAGTAATATTTTTAGGGTCTATTCTTCTGATGTTACCGTGTAGTGTACAAGACGGGGTTGAATTAAGGTACATAGATTCGCTCTACACTTCAACGAGTGCAGTTTGTGTAACAGGATTAATAGCGGTTGATGCAGGCGATACATTTACACCTTTGGGACAATTCTTTTTAGCTATGCTGATACAAGTCGGAGGACTTGGTGTAACAACGATAGGCGTAGGAATTATTATAGCTCGTAGAAAAAAAGTTGATTTAAAAAGCATAAATATAATAAAAGAAGCTGAAAATTTGGATTCAGGAAGGGGAATAGTAAGTTTTGTTAAAAGTATTTTTATTACTACATTGATTTTTGAATTGCTTGGTGGTGTTCTGAGTTTCTTAGTTTTTTCTCAAGATTATTCTTTTTTTAAAGCGATTGGAATAAGTATGTTTCATTCAATTGCTGCTTTTAATAATTCTGGTTTTGATATTTTAGGTGGGTTTCAGAATTTAGTTCCATATAAGGAAAATATTTTGATAAATGTTACTACATGCGGGCTTATATTTTTCGGTGGAATAGGTTTTCTTGTTATTCATGAAATATATGAAAAGAGATTTAATTGGAAGAAGTTTTCAATGCATACAAAAAGTGTGCTTTTGGTGAGTGTTGTGCTGATTGTGGCAGGAACGATTCTTTTAAAGTTGACAGAAGATATTTCATTGCTCGGAGCTTTTTTTCATAGTGTTTCAGCACGAACAGCAGGTTTTTCTACATATCCACTTAAAAATTTTTCAAAAGCGGGTTTGCTTACTATTACAGTACTTATGTTTATCGGAGCATCTCCGGGTTCTACTGGTGGTGGAATAAAAACAACCACATTTTTAGTGTTGTTACAAGGTATTAAAGCTTCTGCAACGAACAAGGCAGAAAAAGTATTTCATTATGCAATTCCGAAGAACGCATTTCATAAAGCATCAATAATAACTTTTATGGCTTTGGGAGTAGTTGTTCTGGGGACATTTTTAATGTTAATAATGGAATCTCAAATAACATTCATAGATGCGTTGTTTGAAGTAACAAGTGCATTTGGAACGGTTGGTCTTTCAACAGGTATTACGCCCAATCTTAGTATAGGAAGTAAGTTGCTCTCAATTATGATTATGTATATAGGTCGTTTAGGTCCGTTAACAATTGCAACTATCTGGTGTTCTTCAAAAGGTGAGAGAGTTAGTTTTCCCGAGGGGAATTTAGCTATAGGTTAAAAGGAGGTATAGTGAATATGTTTCATAAAGAAAAAAATGAAAAAATGACTTATGGAATTATAGGGTTAGGCCGTTTTGGTTATGCTCTTGCAGTGGAACTTGCTAATTCTGGCTCTGAATTAATAGTGCTTGATAGTGACGAAGAAAAAATACGCGAAATACGGGATGTAACAGAAAATGCATATGTTGTAAAAAATCTTGACAAAAAAACGCTAAAAGAGAGTGGTATAAAAAATTGTGATGTTGTCATTGTCTGTATTGGTGAGCATATGGATTATTCGATTCTTACTACCTTAAATCTTGTTTCTATGGGAATTCCAAAGGTGATTTCAAAAGCAACAAGTGAAGAACAAGGGATAATTCTTGAGAAACTTGGTGCAGAAGTCGTTTACCCAGAAAGAGATATGGCTATTCGTCTTGCTAATCGTCTTGAAACCGCTAGGGCGCTTGATTTTATACAGCTTAGTGAAAAAATCAATATTTCAAAAATAGCGGTACCTGAAAAAATAATAGGAAAAACGGTACTCGATATAAACTTTCGTAAATTTGGGTTAAATATAATTGGAATAGAAAATAACGGAGTGGTAATAGATACAATAAACCCTGATTATATATTCTGTAAGAATGATATTTTATTTCTTTCAGGTAGTAAAGAAGGTATTTTTAAAGTTAATGAATGGATAAATCGCCTGCTTTAATAGAGTGGGTGATTTTTATATATTCGATAAAATGAAGAATATTTTGGAGGTAGAGATAGTGAATTAATCTTGACACAAAAAGGGTGTTATTGTATTCTTTTAATATAAACTATAGTGGGTGTTTTTATGAAAGAATTTTTTTTCGGGTTAATAATTCTGTTTATATTGTTTGTTGCAGTTTTAATTTTTAATGCATTAAGAGTGAAGCTTACTGCACGAAAATTAACAGAAAGAAAAGTATATAAAACAGAGGCTGAGCAAAAAGAATATGCAGAAAAGCTTGGCGAAATGATACGATGCGAAACTGTATCAAAAAGCGAAAGCTATGACGATACAGAATTCAAAAAGTTGCGTGAAACAGTAAAGAAATTATTTCCGACAGTACACGAAAAAGCAGAAAAAATGACCTTTTCAGATGATTGCTGGGTTTACAAAATTAAAGGTAAAGATGAAAGCAGAAACATAATGATAATGAGCCACCATGATGTTGTGGTAGCAACAGGTGAGTGGAGTCACCCTGGCTTTTGTGGTGAGATTTTTGATGGAGCTTTGTGGGGAAGAGGTACAGTTGACACAAAAACACCACTTTTCTCTGAATTTCAGGCACTTGAAGAATTGTTAAACGAAGGTTTTATTCCTGAATGCAATGTATATTTAGGCTCTTCTCACAATGAAGAAATCGGCGGTGACGGTATTCCCGAAGCACTGAAATATTTTAAAGAGAATAATATAACATTTGAAACTGTACTTGATGAGGGCGGAGCAATTATTTCGCCACCACTTGCAGGAATAAAAGCAAACTGTGCTATGATGGCAATTCACGAAAAGGGTAGATATACGCTTAATTGTTATGCAAGGGATACAAGCGGTCATAAAGGTCTTACAGCAAATAAAAATACACCAGTTGCAAGAATGTCCAAATTTATAACAGAAGTAAACACAAAAAATCTTTTTATAAAAAGATTTTACCCAGAGGTAAAAGGAATGTTTACACACCTTTGCCCTTATGCACCATTTATTATGACAATACTTTTTTCAAATCTCTGGTGCTTTGGGGGACTTTTAAAAACTTTGATGCCAAAGCTTAATGCACAGGCAGGTGCAATGGTTGGTACAACTTGTACCTTTAACGAGATTAACACAAACAAGGATGAAAAATATTGTATTGCTAAAGCATTTCTTAGACCTGTTTATGAAACCGATTTAATAGAAGATTTAAAGCAAATAGAAAAAATTGCCAGAAAGTATGATATCGAATTAGTCCCTGCAGAAAATAACGAGTGTTTTAAAGCAACTGATGTAAATAATAAGTCGGTTGAATACACAAAGAAATGTATTAACGAAATTTTCCCTGATGTTATTCCAGCACCATATATTTTACCTGCGGGTACAGATGCACGACATTTGTGCAGTATTTCAGAAAGTGTAATTCGTTTTGCACCTATTGAAATGAACGACAAGCAATTCGCTTCAGTACATAGCGAAAATGAACATATATCATTAGAAGCAATTGCAAATTGCGTTGTATTTTATAAGCATTATTTAAAAAATTACAGATAAGAGAGAAATTAACTATGGGTGAAAAAATTAAACAGGCAATAGGAATTGAAGGCACATTTAAAGACACGGTATGGCCTATGATTCAGTATTGCTTTGCTAATATTTTTATGGGTGGCGGTGGATACATAATAAGTATGTATTTTACCTTTTTCCTTACGAATGTTGTAGGACTTGATATTAAATACGCAACCTTTATTTCTATGATTGCAACTGTATGGGATGGTGTTAACGACCCGATTATGGGGCTTGTTACAGACAGAACCCGTTCAAAATATGGTAGACACAGAAAGTACTTGCTTTTAAGCATTCCTCCGCTTTTTGTTTCGTACATAATGCTATGGAATTCATTTGGACTTGATGGCACGGCTTCACCGAAGCTTACAGTTTGCTACTATGTATTTGCTTATGTGCTTTACAAAACTGCCTACACTATGGTAGATGTGCCACATACTGCTATGTTACCGACATTAGCACCAGAATATAACAAAAGAACACAATACACTTCTGTAAGTTATATTTTTAACTCAGTAGGAATGGTGCCATCTTACATTATTCTTTTAATATTCTTGTCAATATTCGGTTCATCAGATGGTCTTTCAAAAGACTCTAAAATGCCATTTTTGTTAACAGGTATTGTTCTTGCTGTAGTTTACTGCTGTGCTGTTTTTGCCACATTTAAAACCTGTAAGGAGCCAAGCTCTTTAAACGAAGAACTTCCACCACTTAATATAAAATTTGCAATAAATGAGTATAGACAGGTGTTCAGAAATAAATCCTTTAAAGATTATTTTGCAATGTCTTTCTTCTGGCAAATGGCTCGTAGTTTCTTTTCAACAACAACTGTTTATTACATCACATATCTTGCAAATCTTTATAAATATTATCCGCTTTTCAATACCTTTGCAGGTGTTTTTGAAACACTTGCTTTCCCACTCAATTATGCACTTACTATTAAAAAGGGTAAGAGTAAATGTGGTGCGGTTGTTACACCATTTATGATTATAGGTCTATTACTTGCAATATTTGTAAAGCCTGTAACCCCGGGTGGCAATGTTACACTTACACTTGTGTTAATGATTTTAGGTGGTGCAGTGCTTTACCCGTTTGGTATGAGTGGCTTAGGCTTTGTAGGTAACAATGTTTTACCAGATTTAACCGATGTTGATGAGCTTATAACAGGCAGACGCCGTGAGGGTGTTATTGGTACATTTAACACAATGGTAAAACAAGTTATAGGCGGAGTAATGACATTTTTGGTCGGTCTTATTTTAGATGCTTTCGGACTTGTAACAGGTAACGAGGGTGTTTATATTGAACAGACAGAAACTGCGTTGTGGGGTATAAGAATTTGTGTTGCAATTCTTCCTGCAATAAGTGCGACAATTGCATATTTCTTATTAAGACGCTTTAAAATGACTAAAGATGACCACACAATGATAAGAGCGGCTATTGCTACAAAGCATAAATATGGTACAGTAACTCTTTCAGAATATGAAAGAGAGCGTTGTGAGCTTCTTTCTGGTTATAAATTAGAAAACACCTGGCTTGGTACTTATGAGAGTGAAGCAGAAATTCATACTTTAGATAAAGATGAAAACGGAAATTATTTAATTCTTTTAGAACAAGAAAAAGAATTAAAAGAACTTATAGCGGAGGCAGAGTAATGGAGAAAATAGATATTACAGTAACTACACCGGCAAGAAAATTCAGTAAATTGCAAAGCATTTTGTTTTATATAATTCAATGGACCTGGGGACTTCCTGTAAATATAGTAGGAGGTATTGCATATTTAATCTGTACTAAAATTTTAAAACGACCACACAGTAAATTTGGCTTTGCAAACATAGTTTATCTGCCTTGGAATGCCGGCGGTCTTTCAATGGGGCTTTTTATATTTATGAAAGACCATCACGAAAAAGAAGAGTGGATTTATAATACACGAATTCACGAATATGGCCACACGTGGCAATGTCTTCTTTTAGGACCACTTTATTATTTAGTTGTTGCAATTCCGTCTGTAATATGGTGTAATGTTTTTGATGGTTACAGAAAAAAGCATAATATTTCTTACTATAAGCTCTATTGCGAAGCCTGGGCAAATTCATTTGGTGAAAGATTTACAGAGCTTAAAAGAGTTAATGATAAATAAGGTGGAAATATGAAAAGTTTTAAAAGAATACTCATTTCATTGTTATCGTTGTTTGCAGGTTTATTTATTGTCCTTCTTGGTATTTTTATTGTTGCAATTATTTCTAATGTAAATGTTATAGACGAAAATATTAAATTTCAGGAAGAGCATTTAAACTATTTGGAAACAGAATATTATAAAAATTATACCCCAAAGAATGAAGCGGATTTAGCCGATTTTGATTTGAAAAAAGCAATAGAAGACGGCGTAAAACTTAATGAAATTGCCATTTTAGGTACACATAACAGTTATCAGAGATTGGCAACTGCTGAAACTCGTTTTGCAATGAATATAATTGATACCATCACATTTAAAAAAGCAGGTCTTGATACTTTCGATTTCGAGATGGATACATTAACAGAACAACTCGAAATGGGTGTAAGAAATGTTGAAATTGACATTGAAACCCTCGATAAAGATGACAAAATTGAGTTTAAAGTAACACACAATTCATTTGTCGATAATGCTTCAAGTGCTTATGATTTCACAAAGGCATTACAAGAAATAAAAATGTGGTCAGACAATAATCCTGAGCACATTCCTGTAATTATAATTGTTGAACCGAAAAGTTTTGTTATTGAAATAAACGGAATGAAAAAATTCTCATTGGAGTATGCAAAAGAACTCGATAAAATTGTTGGAAATACATTGGGTGACTCGCTTTTAACACCGAAAGATATGTTGAGAGATTATGCATCATTTAAAGAAATGCGTGAAAATGATGACTGGATTTCTTTAAAAGAAGCACAAGGTAAAATTCTCGTGTTACTTCACGATTGTGATGTTACGGAAAGTTACATAGCACTTGACGAAACAATTAAAACACAGAAAATGTTCCCGATGTTACGATATGACGACAGAAACGAAAGTTACACTTCATTCATTTTAGAAAATGATGCGTTTCGTGCAAATGAACGCAAGGCAGAAAATATTGACGAAAGCAATTTAATAGTAAGAACCCGTGCAGATGTTTACCCTGAATATAGCGATGAACGCTACAAAGCAGCAGAGGAGTGCGGCTCACAAATATTAACAACAGACTACCCTGAAAGAGTTAACGGAAACGGAAATCACGAGTTTTCGTTTAGTGGAAAGAAAATAAAACTTTTAAAATAAAAGAAACCCTGTATCGAAAGTTTCTCGGTACAGGGAAATTTTATTTATTTAAAGTGTGCTCATTGTTGTCATACAAAATTTCATTTATCTGAGCAACAGAGTTTTTATTTAAAATACCACTTATAATAATTGCATCACGCTTTAATTTAGGAAAAAGCGGAGCAAATTCAGCAATTTTAAGTATCTCTTGTGTTTGTTCAATATCAAGCTCCATAGCAATACAGATACAAAGCAAAGAATCTCTTGATGGGTTTCGGGTACCTGAAAAAATCTGATACCCCATAACTTCACTAAGCTCTGATTTTTTTATTACCGATGACTTGACTAAATGTTTTTTATTAAGTATATTTGTTAAATAAACCGATAACTCTTCCGTAAGCATAAACCTGCTGTTTTGCTTCAGATATTCACTGATATTGTTTGATTTCATCAATTCATTCATAAGTTGGTCTGTTGTTTTCATTTCAGGACTCCCGGGATGTGATATTTTTGTTAGACTTTGAAAAAATTATCGCAGAACAATTTTCTTTTGTCAAGGAATTGCAAAATAAGGAAAATAAATCTGCAATAGTAATGCGACACAAAACTCTTTCTACAGAGATTGTTGTTTTAGATTTTGTGGGGAATGGCGAAGTTTATAAATCATTATTAACAGTAAATCATCCTAATTTACCACGAATTTACGAAGTAAAACAAGTTGGTAACAGATGTAAAGTTATTGAAGAATATATAAACGGAACAACGGTAGCAGATGTACTTGCTACCGGACTTTATACAGTTGAGGGCGTTAAAAAAGTAATATCTGGTCTTTGTAATGCACTTTCGGTTTTACATTCGAGAAATATAATCCATAGAGATATAAAACCTGAAAATGTGATGATTGATACGGACGGAAATGTAAAACTTATTGATTTTGATGCATCAAGAATTTATAAAAGTTATCAGTCAAATGACACTTCGTTTATTGGTACTGCAGGGTTTGCCGCACCTGAGCAATATGGAATTATGCAAACAGATTCCCGTGCCGATATTTTTGCCCTTGGTATTTTGATGAATGTAATGCTAACAGGTGAACACCCGTCAAAAAAGCTTCACAAAGGGAAATTATCAGGTGTTATTGAGAAATGCATAAATGTTGACCCCAATAAAAGATACAGTTCAGTAGAAGAATTATATAAAACAATTTTATAGCAAAAAGAAAAATTTGTCCTATGCAACTTGCATAGGACAAATTTCTTTTTTTACCATAATATTACAAATACAGACAAAGGTCTGAATAAAAATAAAGGGGAATAAATATGATTTGTAAAAATTGTAGTAAAGAACTTTCAGAGGATGAAAAATTTTGCTCAGTTTGTGGGCAAAGCCAAGAGGCAGAAAAAGAAGTTGTTGCAGAAGAAGTAGAGAACAAGGTGAGTGTGACTGCTGACAACGAAGTGGCAATGCATGTAGAGACAGAGTTAAAAGAAAATAATAATGTAGGACTAACTCAATCTGACTTTTCAGAAGAAACCGCAACAAAACCAGAAGAGAAAAAAGGTTTGGTAGCAAAAGTTGTTTCCAAATTATTGCGATTTCTAAAGTCAATTCTACCGGGTAAAAAAGAGGGGATAAGTCCTAAAGAACAAAAACGCAACAGAATTATAGCGACTATACTTGTGATACTTTTAGTTTTTTCTGGTATTGGCGGAAACGGAGAGAACAATATGGTTATTTCTGTGTCTGAAGGCTCTGAATATTATGGCGGAGTTGCATTTAATCTCACATTAGAAGAGTTTGTTGAACAGTATAATACAAAGCTATATGAGGTTTATGACCAATATACAGCGGAACTTAACGAAATAAAGTTATCCGATTTTAAACAGGTTGATACAGATGATGGAACAAATATTAAGTCATATTATTATAACTATTATGCTTTAACTACATATAACGGGTTACCGGTGTATGATTATAGTGACCAATTAGGGATGATAGCAATTGATGTTGATAAAACTAGTGGTTATGTACAAAGTGTAATCTGGGGTGTTACCGATTCTGCAATAAACGCAACTGAAGAGTGTGCAAATAACTATCTTTATACAGAGCCAAGCAGATTTTTTTCGTTAGTAGACAGTAATCTTGAATTTGGCGATGAGAGTGCTTATAAAGAAATATTTGATGAAATAAGCGAGGGAGAACAGTTGTGGCGAGGAGATTCGATATACACAATGAACGGCTTAGTTGAAGGCGGTGGTTATTTGTTTTCAATTAGGGCGACTACATCTGATTCAGAATGGACGAATAATTAATATCATTAAGAAAGGGTGTATATAGTTTTATGAAAAAATTATTAGCAGTAATTTTAATTGCAAGTATTTGTTCGTGCATGGTTGGGTGTGGAGCAACCAATGAAGAGCAGGACAAGTCTGTTGCAGTTAATAATGACGTTGGTTCTGTACAAAAGGCGTTGTACAATGTTGGTGAGTTGGCTGATTTGAGAATGTATAAAGATGGAATATTATATTATACAACAAGTTCTGGGATATTTTCACTTTCTGAAAATGGAGAAAATAAACAATTGCTTTCTTTTGTTCCAGAAGATATTTATTTTGTTGAGAATGGTTTTTACTATGTTAAGGAAACGGAAGTAAAAAACAATAAAACTGTCAATGGTGGTGTCTACTTTTGGGAATATAGTGCCGAAAGTGCAGAGCTGATAACTAATGAAATTCCTCAATGGCGTTTCCGTACATATTATGGTAGTAATTATATCAACATAGATAATAAGATATATGATTGTGAAAGTAAAAAGCTTGTCTTTGAATCAAGCGAATTTGATTCTTCGGATGAGATACATCTTGTTAAAGATAATATAATTTTTATCAATTCATTGCAAAAATATGATTTAAAAACAAATAAATCAACAAATATGCTTATTACAGATTTCGTTGAAAATATGTATTGCGATGATGAGGGTGTTTTTATATTAGCATCTGGGGAGAGTAACTTTAATATCTATAAATGTTCATTAGATAGCAAAAAACCTGAATTAGAGTTGAGTTTTTCTGCAGAAGAAAAAGACTACGATTTTGAGATACTTAAAGCAACACAAGAATACTTTGTTGTCGGATGTAAAGATTTGGGTTATCAAGATAGTAAATTTTATGAAGAGGTAGTGTTAATTAATAGAGTAACAAATGAAATTAAACAATTGTGTGTTATTGATTCTATGGACTACGAAAGTGGTATCAAAGTTTATAATGTGAGTGATACATTACTTTATGTATATATTGAGAATGAAACTTTGAAAATAGATCTTGCAACAGGAAAAACTGAAAAATATGAGTTTCCGTTAGTTTATAATGGAACATATACATATGAAAAATATGGTCCAAGACCAACAGGTAACCCAAATAATCCAATTGTTTATACATATTACACAGTAGACTATATTGATGGGGAAGTTTTATGTGATGCATTACCTGTTGATGGAAAGGTGTTTTATTCAACTTGCGGAGATAACGATTCACCTGATAGCTACGATGCTACAAAAGACTGTAATATTTATGTGAAAGAATATGATGAAGCTGAATTGTTTTCTTTGAAATCTGAAGAAGGCTTTGGTGATTCAAATTTAAAAATTGCTTCAAAATCTGTTGAAGAAGGAAACTTTGAAGAACGGTATTTATTAGAAATTGAAAATATAGCAGATGAATTAAATGTTACATTAGATGAATATGTCAGATATGAAATAATTGATGATGGTAGAACAATAAATGTTTCTTGTGGTGATAGTATTGAGTCTGAAGAAGTGCTTTCCGGTGTATTGGATACAACATATGTTTATTTTAAAGCTGTCGTTGGTACGGCAGATGGGGAACGTCCCGATATCTTTGAAACTGAAAATTATAGTATTTCTGGGGCAAGTGCTTCTGTTACGAGTTATGAAGAATCCGGAGTCAGTTGTGTTGTTGTGATTAATGAAAATCTTTATGATATTTCGGGCATGAATTATTTTTACTTGGATTTTAAAATTACTAATAATTAGATTGATAATTCAATAAAAACATTAGTTTTTATTGAATTATCAATCATAACAGTATATAATTTATTTTAGAGTGGGTGTATTAAACCATAACAGGTTCGAAAACACCCGCTCTAATAAACTTATGAAAGACGGGTAAAAACAATGTTTTGCAAAAACTGCGGTAAAGAGTTACCTGAAGAAAGTACATTTTGTCCCTACTGTATGACAAAGTTTGTTGAAGAAAACAAGCCTGAACCAATTGAAACGAAAAATAAAAAATCAAAAGCCTTACCAATTACAATAGTTGCACTCATTTGTGTTGTTGCAATTATTGTAGGAGTTATTGTTGTTCCTAAATTGAAAAATAGCAATGAAAATGGCGGTAGCTTAAGCAATAACGGCGTTAATGTGAACAATACTGTAAATATACCAAAAACACCTGAAAATGATACAGATATTGGTTTAATGAATGTTAAAATCAACAATGATGGTGTAAATCTTAATGAAACACAGAAGTTGCTTGTGCAGTATTTTGATACTGACTATTTCCGTGCGCCTTACAGTTCTTTGCAAAGATACCCTCAGGTGTATAAAGGTGCTCAAATCAATTTTTTAGGCTATGTAACAAAAATAATTGAAAGCACCGACACCGAATACACTGCTTTAATTGAATATGAGGCATATAAAACATACGAGGGTGTTTATATGCCGACAGAAGAATATGCAGTAATAAAGGGTACGCACGGTGAAGCAAGAATTATGGAGGGTGATACACTTTATATTTACGGTAAATACAGTGATGTCAATACCTACACAGTTGACGGAAAAAGCTACACAGTCCCGACTGTATATGTAAACAGATTCACATATTTTTATTATATGGATTCTGTTGAGCCTATGTATTCAATGGAAGAAATTCGCTCTATTGCAAAGCATATTTTCGGTGATGATATCAAGATTCGTTATACAAAAGACAGTGATTTTGAAGAAAATTCTGGTTATGGTTATGAAGATTATGAGGGTATGTATTATACCGTAGAACTCGATAATCAAAGCAACGCGAATTTTACAAAATATTGTTTCTTTGCAGGCTGGGGCGGAGATATAAATGACTGTAAAAGCGAAAGCTACATTAATAGAAAAATTACATTTTCAGCAGATTTTGAGCATTTTTATTTACAGGTGTTTGATGAAAATTTAAAAGTTTATATTCTTGAATGTTATGACAGAAATTTGAATAAAATCTGGAGCAGAGAATTTAACGAGACAACAAGTGCAGTTGTTGATTATACCGCAAGCAATATTTATTTAGTTGCAAACGGAAATATGTATATTATAAATACACAGACAGGTGAAAATTCTGTTGAACCCAAATATGTGGGTGCAAAAACTGCTATAAGAAAGTTAGAAGACGGAATAATTCTTGTTTCACATAAGGCATCAGATGCTATAATGAAAACTGACCTTGTGGGTAATGTTTTGTGGACAGGTAATTTTTCTTATGATATGGCTGACCCGGATTTAAACAGTTCAGCACCATTAGTTCAGATTGTAAATGGTAATTATGTTGTGCAATATGGTGCTTATGAAAACAATTCATCAACAGGTGAAATATATACAGCGGTAATTACTCCGGAGGGTAAAGTTACATTTGATGGTAGAGCGTTTTAAAAATGAATGCAGATAGAGATTTTTAGTCTTTATCTGCATTTTTGTTTAATTTGAAATTGACAATATTTAAAATTTATTGTAATCTTAAATCATCTGAAAATGCCAGGAGGTAGTGAATTATGAAAATCACATTTATGGGTGCAGGCAGTAGTGTGTTTGCGCGTAATGTTTTAGGTGACTGTATGTGCTCCGAAGCACTTCGCGACAGCGTTTTTGCACTTTATGATATTGATGGTGAAAGACTTGAACAAAGTCGTACTATTTTAGAAGCAATCCGCAAAACAAAAGGCGGTTACGGTAAAATTGAATGTTATTTAGGTGTTGAAAACAGAAAAGACGCTTTAAGAGGAGCAAATTTCGTAATCAATGCAATTCAGGTAGGTCTTTATGACCCTTGCACAATTATAGATTTTGAAGTTCCAAAAAAATACGGTCTTCGTCAGACTATCGGTGATACATTAGGTATCGGCGGAATTATGAGAGGTCTTCGTACAATTCCTGTTATGGCAGATTTTGCCCGTGATATGGAAGAAGTTTGCCCTGACGCGTGGTTTTTAAACTACACAAACCCAATGGCTATTCTTTCTGGCTATATGCAACGCTACACAGGTGTTAAAACTGTTGGTCTTTGCCATAGTGTGCAGACTTGTTCAAAAGATTTGTTTGAGCAACTTGGTATGCAAGATAAATTAGAAGGCAGACGCGAACTTATAGCCGGTATTAACCACATGGCGTGGCTTCTTGAAATCAAAGATAAAGATAATAACGACTTGTATCCTGAAATCAAAAAGAGAATTGACGAGAAACTTAATGACCCGAAATTCGAAAACAAGGTTCGTCTTGAATATATTAAAAATTTCGGTTATTACTGCACAGAATCAAGTGAACACAATGCAGAATACAATATGTTCTACATAAAGAGCAAATATCCGGAGCTTATTGAAAAATATAATATTCCGCTTGACGAGTACCCAAGAAGATGTGTGGAGCAGATTGCAAACTGGAAAAAAGACTATCAGGAAATGCTCGAAAAAGGTGTAAGGGAACACAACCGTTCAAATGAATATGCTTCACATATTATTGAATCAATCGTTACTAACACACCTTACGAAATCGGTGGTAACGTTCTTAACGAAGACAGACTTATTACAAACCTTCCTAAAGAAGCTTGTGTTGAAGTACCTTGTCTTGTAAACGGTATGGGCGTAAGACCATGCTATGTAGGTGCTTTACCTGTTCAGTGTGCTGCTATGAATATGACAAATATCAATGTTCAGCTTCTTACAATTGAAGCAGCAAAAACTCTTAAAAAAGAGCATATTTATCAAGCTGCAATGCTCGACCCACATACTGCTAGCGAGTTAGACATTGACACAATCAAAAAGATGGTTGATGATTTAATTGATGCACACGGGGACTATTTACCAGAGTTTAATTGAGAATTGAAAGTTGAAAATTTCGGGACTGCGGTCGGTAGTTATAATAGTTGTTAGTGTGGCTAGTATTGCTAGTTGGCTAGTGTTATAAAAAGAAAAGTTCTATCATTTAAAGTTTTGCAACTGAAAATGATAGAACTTTTTTAGTGCCTAATTCCTATTTCCTAGTCTCTAACCCTAATCAATATATTTGACACTTACATAAAATAGTGCTACTATAAAAGTTAAATAAATTTTTATATTCAAGGAGTAAAAATCATGGTAGCAACAAGCATTTTTTCAAAAGATTTAGAGAGTTTTAAGAGTATTCACCCTCGTTTTTCAGACGCATTTGAATTCTTAAAAAAGGCTGTAAATGAAGACTATAAAGATGGTAATTATGAAATAGACGGTAAAAATATTTATGCATTTATTTCTTCTTATGAAACAAAAACAGAAAGCGAATGTCAGTTTGAAGCACACAGAAAATATATTGATATTCAATGTGTTGTAAGTGGTACTGAGGTTATCGGCTTTGAAAGCGAAAAAGAAGTATCTCTTACACAGGATTATAAAGACGGAAATGACATTTGTTTTTATTCTCTTAACGAAAATTACGATAAAATTGTTCTCAAAAAAGGCGAATTTGTAATTATTATGCCTGATGAATTACACGCACCATGCTTAAGTGTAGAAAACAAGCCTGAAAATGTACGCAAAATTGTAGTAAAAATACTTGCATAATTATAACGAATCGAGAACAAAACGAAACTAAAAATGGCGGAAATTCGATTTTGGTTTTTAAAAGCAAAAAATAGAAAAAATAATAAAAAATACCTGTAAAAACAAGGTGATTTATTTCGTTAAACTATTGCAAAAAAATACATATTATGATATTATTATTTAGAATGTAGGATTATGTTCGGATTGTATGCTTTTTACACTGAACCCCCTACATAATGTGGTTTTTAAATTGGAAAGAGATGTTTTGAGGTAGAGATGAAAAGCCCCTGCCTTAAAAGAATTAAAATGTTTGATTGAGAGAAAAAAGATGTCAAAAAAAATCATTGAAAAAAAGTGCGTCAATGGTTTTGAAGATGCAACTAAAAGAAATCATAGGTTCAATGTAAGATGGTTACTCGTGTTTTACGATGTTTGTATTTATGCATTTGTAAGTTTCTTGCTTCTTATGATTTACGAAGATGTTGTCGTTTCAACTATTGACAATAATATCCTGATTGCAATAATAGGGTTTGCATCAGTTTTCAGCATGCGTTTTGCGTTTGATATTTACAGGCAAATCTGGCGATACGGTGGAATACAGACTTATATCAGGTTATTGATATGCGATGGTTGTGCTTTTGCAATATTTTTAGCATTAGAGCTTATTTTGCCAGTTGAAAAGGTATTGATTGTTAAAATTCTTGCTGTTTCGTGTATAAATCTTCTTGGGGCTTTAGCTATAAGAATGATTTACCGCTATGCATACAAATGTGGAACACAAAATAGCGTTGTTGGTAGAATGCTTTTTAAGATTTTACGCTTTTTTGGTGGCAAATCTTTAGATATTCAGGCTAAGACAGATGTGCAGCTTATAAAAATTGCAATTGTCGGAGCTGGTAGAGTTGGTACAGGTCTTGCAGAAGATTTAATAAACAACAAAAATGCGTCTTATGTACCGCGTTGCTTTATAGATATAAATGAAGACAAGGTCGGCAGAAAGATACACGGTATTATCATACTTTCTCAAGAACAGGCAACTTTCAAATTGCTTCAGGATTACGGTGTGCAAGAGATTGTCTTTGCGGTTCCACAGCTTGATGCAGAGAAACGAAAAGAACTTTTTGATTATTATAGCCAGTCAGGTTGTAAAATCAAAGTTTATGATTATCCGCTTGTTGAAAATGACAGTAACAAAGGTAAACGACATATCCGTGAATTTGATATTGAAGAGCTTTTGTTCAGAAAGCAGTTAGATGTTGTTGACGAAGCAGTAATTGAACATTACAAAAACAAGCGTGTTTTAATAACTGGTGGTGGCGGTTCAATCGGTTCAGAACTTTGCCGACAAATCGCAAAAATGCACCCTGAAAAACTCATAATTTTAGATGTCTGTGAAAACGGAGCTTATGAAGTTCAACAAGAATTAAAGATGGCTTACGGAAACGAGCTTGACATAGCAATTGAGATTGTTTCTGTTTGTAATAAAGTAGGGCTTGAAAGAGTTTTTCAAGAACACAAGCCACAAATTGTGCTTAACGCAGCAGCTCACAAGCATGTTCCTTTAATGGAGCACAACTGCATTGAAGCGGTTGAAAATAATGTGTTCGGCACACTCAACACCGTAGAAATGAGCGAAAAGTATGGTGTTCAACGCGTGATTATGGTTAGTACAGATAAGGCGGTAAACCCGACAAATGTAATGGGCGCAACAAAACGCGTTTGTGAAATGATAGTCGGCGCATACAGTCAGAAACAGTCTGATACTACATACAGTGCAACCAGATTTGGTAATGTTTTAGGTTCAGCAGGTTCGGTAATTCCGCTTTTTAAAAAGCAGATTGCCCGCGGTGGTCCTATAACAATAACAGATAAACGAATTGTTCGTTATTTTATGACAATTCCTGAAGCATCTCAGTTAGTTTTAAAATCGGGTGCAATGGCAGAAAACGGTGAACTCTTCGTTCTTGATATGGGCAAGCCTGTTAAAATAATAGAACTTGCTGAAAATATGATTCGCCTTAGCGGTATGGAGCCTTATAACGATATTGAGATTATAGAAACAGGTTTAAGACCGGGCGAAAAGCTCTACGAAGAAACACTCGTTAATGCTGACCTTGAAAAGACAGAGAGCAGTGCAATATTTATTGAGCGCGAAAAGCCACACTCAATGGCAGAAATAAATGCAAAGCTCAGTATTTTAAGAACTGCGGTTGAAACAGGCGATGACAATGCAGTAAGAGAGGCATTGAAAGTAGTAGTTCCTACCTACAAGTCACCTGAAGAGGTTAACGAATACGCGAGCGAAGCTAAAGAGATGAAAAATGCAGTAATGGTGTAAAAGTATGTACAAAAATTTTCTTAAAGGCTTTCTGGATTTTATATTGTCATTTTTTGGCATTATAATTCTGGCAATACCGATGTTAGTTATAGCAGTAATAATAAAAATTCAGGACCCGGGTCCCGTGTTCTTTAAACAACAACGGGTGGGTAAGGGCAAAAAACTTTTCTGGCTCTACAAATTCCGTAGTATGAAGGTGAGCACTCCAAAAGATGTGCCAACGCATCTACTCGAAAATCCTGAACAATATATAACACAAATCGGTGCATTTTTAAGAAAAACAAGTCTTGATGAATTACCTCAGATATTTAATATATTGTGTGGGAAAATGAGCGTAATCGGTCCAAGACCTGCACTCTGGAATCAGGATGATTTAATAGCGGAACGCGAACAATATGGCGCGAATGATGTGCGACCGGGTCTTACAGGCTGGGCACAAATCAATGGACGCGATGAATTAGAAATTCCACTGAAAGCAAAGCTCGATGGTGAATATGTAGAAAAATTGAGCAGCGGTGTGGTAAGTGGAATTATGATGGATGTGAAATGCTTTTTCGGTACAATTAAATCTGTGCTTAAATCTGAAGGCGTAGTCGAAGGTGGCACAGGCGAAATTGAACGAAAAGAAAAGGAAAACGATACTGCCAATGTGTAGTAGTTTGAAATGTGGAAATTTTGGGTGAAAGTATGGAAGAGTTAAAGACTACTATTGTAGAAGAACAAGTGAATACAGAAGTAGCCGAAGATGTTGTAATGGTAAAAAGCAATGTGGTGCTTAAGAAAAAACCGGTTTATGACTTTTTGAAGAGATTTGCTGATATTCTCATTTCTTTGGTAGCATTAACTTGCGGACTTCCGATTTTTATAATAATTGCACTTGTTATTATGATTGACGATTTTGGTAATCCGTTCTTTATGCAAGAGCGAATCGGTAAAGATGGTAAAGCATTCCAGATGTTCAAATTCAGAACAATGTTTATGCACGCTGACGAAATGAAAGTGAATTTAATGGAAGAAAATGAATATGATTCAGTTCACTTCAAGATGTCAAATGACCCGAGAATTACAAGAGTCGGCAAGTTTTTAAGAAAGACAAGCCTTGACGAGCTTCCACAGATTTTAAATGTGTTCTTAGGTCACATGACAATAATCGGACCAAGACCATTTGTAAGAAGCGAACAAGACCAGTTGCCAGGCGACAGACTTTTAGTAAAACCAGGTCTTTCATGCTACTGGCAGATTACAGATACAGTAAAAATGTCTAACGAAGACCAACTTGAGTTAGATTATAAATATATAAGAAACCGTTCGATTAAGACGGATGTTGAATTGATTTTAAAAACAATTTCAATGGTGTTAAAGAGTGCCAATAACTGATTATTTTAGGAGATGGCGACAATGGTTAGTAGTAATGTCGATTTAAAAAATAAAACAATTTTAGTGACGGGTTCTTCAGGATTTATCGCTTCTAATCTTTGCAAAAGACTTTTGGAAGAGGTTCCGGGTGTTAAAGTTGTTGGTATCGACAATATGAATGATTACTATGATGTTAAGTTAAAAGAAAGCAGAACGGCTCAACTTGAAAAGTACGAGAATTTTTCATTTGTTAAAGGCAATATAGCAGATAAAGATTTAATTAACAGTTTATTCACTGAAAACAAGTTTAGTGTAGTTGTTAATCTTGCTGCTCAGGCAGGGGTAAGGTATAGCATTACAGACCCGGATGCATATATAGAGTCTAACCTTATAGGTTTTTATAACATTATTGAAGCGTGCAGGAATAATCCTGTCGAACATCTTGTTTTTGCATCATCATCATCTGTATATGGTTCGAACAAAAAAGTCCCTTACAGTGTAGAAGACAATGTAGATAATCCCGTATCTCTTTATGCTGCAACAAAAAAATCAAACGAGCTTATGGCTCATGCATATAGTAAACTTTACAATATTCCTTCAACTGGTTTAAGATTTTTTACCGTTTATGGACCTGCCGGAAGACCGGATATGGCGTATTTCGGATTTACAAATAAATTGGTTGCAGGTGAAAAAATTCAGATATTCAACTATGGTAATTGCAAACGCGATTTTACTTATGTTGATGATATTGTAGAAGGCATTATCCGTGTTATGAAACACGCACCAGAAAAAAATAATGGAGAAGATGGATTGCCGATTCCACCATATAAAATTTACAACATAGGCAACAGCAACCCAGAGAATTTACTGGATTTCGTTAAAATATTGTGTGAAGAATTAGTTCGTGTAGGAATAGTTTCTGAAGATTTTGATTTCGATGCACATATGGAATTAGTGCCTATGCAACCTGGTGATGTACCTGTTACTTTTGCAGATACAAGTTCACTGGAAGAAGATTTCGGATTTAAACCATCAACAACGCTCAGAAGTGGACTGAGAAAATTTGCTGAATGGTATAAAGAATATTATCAATAAATTTTTATGAAGATCATTTTTAGTATCAGAGGTAAGTTGTGAAATGAGAAAAATAGCAGTTGCTGGAACAGGATATGTAGGGCTTTCGATTGCTACATTGTTAGCACAGAATCATAAGGTATATGCTGTTGATATTGTGCCAGAAAAGGTTGAACTTATCAACAAGAGAGTTTCACCTATTCAGGATGAGTATATTGAAGATTATTTAGCGAATAAAGAATTAGATTTAACTGCTACACTAGATGCCGGAATGGCATATAGTGAAGCAGAATTTGTCGTTATTGCGGCACCTACCAATTATGACAGTGAAACAAGGCATTTTGATACAAGTGCTGTAGAGACAGTAATTGAAACCGTTATTAAATATAATCCTGATGCAATAATGGTTATAAAATCAACAATTCCTGTTGGTTTTACCGAGAGTGTAAGAGAAAAATATAACTGTAAAAATATTATATTCAGTCCTGAATTTTTAAGAGAATCAAAAGCACTTTACGACAATCTTTATCCTAGCAGAATAATTGTAGGTACAGATATTGAAGATGAACGACTTGTAGAAGCAGCACATACATTTGCTGAGCTTTTACAAGAGGGTGCATTAAAAGAAGATATTGAAACATTGTTTATGGGCTTCACTGAAGCTGAAGCTGTTAAACTTTTTTCAAACACTTATTTAGCACTCAGAGTGTCATATTTTAACGAACTTGATACTTACGCAGAACTCAAAGGTTTAAATACACAACAGATAATTGAGGGTGTTTGTCTTGACCCGAGAATCGGTTCACATTACAACAACCCATCATTTGGTTATGGTGGCTACTGTTTGCCAAAAGATACAAAGCAACTTCTTGCGAACTACGAAGATGTACCAGAAAAAATTATAGAAGCGATAGTTGAAAGTAACAGAACAAGAAAAACTTATATTGCAGACAGGGTTCTTGAATTAGCAAAAAAACCCAATGTTTCCGAAAAAGTTGTTATAGGTGTTTTCAGATTAACAATGAAATCTAATTCTGACAATTTCCGTCAGAGCTCGATTCAGGGAGTTATGAAAAGGGTAAAAGAAAAGGGCGCAAGTCTTATTGTTTATGAACCTACTCTTGAAGATGGTACAACTTTCTATGATTCAGTAGTGGTTAATGATTTAGAAAAATTCAAGAGTATGAGTAATGCAATTATTGCAAACAGATACGATTCTTGTTTGGATGATGTTAAAACAAAGGTTTACACCAGAGATATTTTTCAGAGGGATTAAAAAATGAGTAAAAATCGCGTTGTCATCGTAAAAGGAATAGCTGGTCTTGGTAACAGACTTCGTTGCGTTGCAGCTGCTATAGAATATGCAAAAAAAACAGGCAGAGAAGTTTACATAGACTGGACTGATGGAATGTTTCTTCCAGAAGGAGAAAATGCATTCAATAAATATTTTGAGATTGCAGATTTTCCTGCTGTTACAGAATTTGAAAGTTTAAATTTAGAAACTTTTTACCCTGATGTCTATGCAGAGTTACCGATGAGCGGAAGTATATACAACTATTTTGAAAAAGAGCAAATGAAAAACAGGTTTATTCGTAAAGGATTCCATTATGTTTTTAAGATCGCTCACAAAATAGGTGAAAAAAGTACAGCGATTGACAATCTTGTTTGTAAATGTAGTCAGTATTATCAGGCACTTGTACTTTTACCGGAGTATAAAGAAAAATATGGTAAAGACGGCAGATTTTCTTTTGGTGCTCATCTAAGTTCTTCTTTACAGGAAGATGCAGTTATTTATTGTGATAATATTCCTTTTTATAAGCCTGAAACAATGGTTAAACATATCAAATTAAAACCAAATGTTAAAGAATGCGTAGATGCGTTTGTTAAGGAAAATAAACTTAATGAGAATACAGTTGGTGTTCATGTAAGAGCATCTGGTAAACAATGTTTTGGTGATATTGATAAATTTATTGCAAAATTAAAAAAATTCAACGAAGAAAAGGGAATAGAACGTGTATTCTTATGCACTGATAGTAATGCTGTTGAAGAAAAGTTCAGAAAAGAGTTTTCAGAAAAAATAGTGGTACAGGAAAAATATATTCCTGAAATAACAGCAGAGCAGACAGGTATTCACGATTTTGCTATGGACAGTAAAGATGGCGAGTTGCAGAAAAAACTTACAGACGAAGCGGTTATAGATATGTTTGCACTTGCACAAGTGAACTATTTGTTTTATCAATTCGGTTCAACATTCAGTGAAATAAGTGCTGTTTACCACAAAGATTCTGTAAAATGTAAAAGTTGGATGTCTTTATAGGAGAATGTTATGAAAAAGAGTGAAAAAGAAAAGCCTACCTTGTGTCTTGTGTCATCATCAGGCGGTCACTGGGAGCAATTACAAAAACTAAAACCTTTAATTGAGAAGTATGACGGTTTTTTAGTTACAGAAAAAACTCAGTTTGAGGCAGATGCAAAATATTTAATGCATCAGACTGATTTAAAAGATAAGTTGATGCTTCCAAAAATGATGATAAATAGTGTAAAAGCACTTAAAATCTGGTTAAAAGAAAAGCCTGATTTTGTTATAACAACAGGTACAATGGTTGCTTATCCTTTTTATTTATTAGCGGTATTGACACGAAAAAAATTCGTGTTTATTGAAACATTCGGTCGTGCAGATATGCCAACAGTGGCAGGTAAATTGATGGAAAAGCATTCAGATCTTTTTATAGTTCAGTGGGAATCACAGGCAAAGCATTATAAAAAAGCTATTTATGGTGGTTGCTTGTATTAATTTTCTGTGGAGGGGAAAAGTATGATATTTGTAACAGTTGGTTCAAGGAATTATCCGTTTGACCGCTTGTTCAAAAAAATAGATGAATTGTATGAAACAGGTGTTCTGAGCGAGCCTATGTTTGCACAGACAGGTACCTCTACTTATATACCAAAGAATTTTGAATACAAAGATTTTATTTCTCAAGAAGAATTCCTTGAGAAAATAGAAAAAGCTGATATAGTAGTAAGCCACGGTGCATCGGGCTCTATTATGAAAGCATTGAATGCCGGTAAAAAAGTTATAGCAGTTACAAGACTTGAAAAATATGGCGAACATATAAATGACCATCAGATTCAGAACAATGTTGCTTTTGGCAGTAATGGATATGTGTTGGTTGCAGATTATGAATTGACAGATTTAGGTGAATGTTTTCAAAAAATTCTTAATGGTACAGATGGATTGCGTGAATGGGAAAACAAAGACCCAATGGCAATTGTGAATATGATAGATGACTTTATTCAGAAAGAATGGGGAAAACAATAATGGGTTTTGTAGAATTAGAGCAATTAGGAAAGAGAGTTTTTGAACAATATCCGTTTATAAAACGTTCAGCAAAAAGATTATATCAAATTGTAAGTATCGCAACATCAGGAGAAAGAAATGTTTGCGAAGGTAATATAATAAGAGTTACACCAGATGACGGCTACGAATATTTTTATGGTTATTATGACAAATCACCATGGGATGCAACTGACCGTTATCTTCTTTGCATAAAGGTAAAACAGGCGTATAAGTCCGTCGCACCAAAAGAAGCAGGTGTTGTTGGTGTAATTGATACACAAGACGGTAACACTTTTAAAGAAATAGGTGTTTCAAACGCGTGGAATGTTCAGCAGAGCTGTATGGCTCAGTGGATGGGTCCTGATTTTAAAACACGCATTATATATAATGATTTCAGAGACGGACACTATTGCAGTGTTATATATAATTTTGAAAATCAGAAAGAAGAAAAAGTTCTTCCAATGGCAGCTTATGATGTAGCGAGAGATGGTAGTTTTATTATGAGTCTCGATTTTTCTCGTTTACACAGAATGCGTCCGGGTTATGGTTATTCAAACTTATCAGAAGAAACAAAGGACGAACTTTGTCCTGACAAGTGCTGTGTGTGGAAAGTTGATGTTGAGAGCGGTAAGGCTGAAGAACTTTTCAAATATACAGATTTTGCAAACTTTGAACCAGATGAAACCATGGAGGGTGCTGAGCATAAAGTTAACCACATTATGATTAGCCCTGATTGTAAAAGATTTATGATTCTTCATCGATGGTTCCAGAAAGGTCGTAAACACACAAGACTTGTAACAGTAAATGTAGATAAAACAGAAATGTACAATTTAAGCGATGATGTGTTTGTTTCTCATTGTTATTGGAAAAATGACAAAGAAATTCTTGCGTTTTTGCGTAAAAATGAAACAGGTGACCATTATTATTTAATGGAAGATAAAACACAGAATTACAAAATGTTCTGGGAAGAATTGAACACAGACGGTCACTGTAGTTATTCTCCAGATAAAAAACTTATTATTACAGATACTTATCCGAACAGAAAACGAATAGCTTCTGTTTATCTTTGTACTGAAGAAGATAATCGTGCTGAGCGCATAGCAAGAGTTTCAGCACCATTCAGATACGATAACGATTGTCGTTGCGATTTGCACCCTCGTTGGAACAGAAAAGGTAATAAAATCTGCTTCGATTCTGTACACGAAGGCAAACGTGGAGTTTATGTTATAGAAATTAATAAATAAAGGAAAAAACTAATGAATAGTAATTGGTTTAAATTAGCACTTAAAGTATTTGGTGTTGAATATGGTAAATCTTTTGTTTTAAAAGGTGTGCCTGTTATTTATAGTGTAAAAAACTCAAAAATTAGTATAGGGGATAATTGTTGTGTAAAAAGCAGTTTCCTTTCAAATTTGGTTGGGTTGTATTCACGAACAATAATAGTTACAAGAGCAGAAGGTGCTAAAATTGTTATTGGTGACAATGTCGGTATTTCAGGTGCCACTATTTATGCAAGAAAAGGCGTTGAAATTGGTGATAATACAATGGTAGGCGGAAATGTAAAAATTCTTGATAATGATTTTCACCCTATAGAAATAGAAGACAGGCACAAACAAGATAAAAATCTTATAAAAGCAAGAGAAATCAAAATTGGTAAAAACTGCTTTATTGGTTGTAACAGTATAATTCTAAAAGGAACAGTTCTCGGTGACAATTGCGTTGTTGGTGCTGGTGCTGTTGTAAGCGGTAAATTTGAACCCAATAGTGTGATTGTAGGAAATCCTGCAAAAGTAGTAAAAAAATTAGAGAATTCTGATTGATTTTAAGGAGGAACTGGTATTGAGATACCTTATACCGTTTATCTATTTCTTTAATAGCAGAGCAAAAACTTTTTTGCATAAAGGCTCATTTTTTATATTGATATTATTCTCTGTAATGTGGGCATATTACAGGGCACTTGAAACAAGAACAGTAACATTTATAGATGTGGCGGTTTTTGTTCTCGGCTTTTTAGGAATGTTCTGTTTATACGAAGTAGGATACTTGTTTAATGATGTTGTTACAACTAAATACGAAGAAAATCCGTCGTACTGGTTTACAGGAGAAAAACAAGTTTTTATTGAAAAACATTTTGAAATGCTTGTTACTGTAAGAATATGTTTAGCAGTTGTTTGTGGAATAGTAATATCAAAAATTCGTCCTGAAGTAGAAACACAGTATTTTTTCTGTTTAGTCGGCCTTTTACTTTCTTATGCATTTCATAACACTTTAAGAAACAGATGGAATGTATTAACTGATTTTTCTTTACAGGTGTTCAAATATAATACGCTTTTACTTCTTGTTGCCCCATTTTCAGAAATTAAAATCTACTTTTTTATAAATTTATTTACAGTTCCTGTTTTAAGAACAATTGAATTCTGTAATAAAGAGCGTCTGAATATTCATTTGTTCAGAAGGTTTAATGTTAATCGTTTAAGAATTGTTTACCATATTGCTATGGTAATAATAGGATGTGCATTATATTTCTGTGGAATAAAGGAAAGTCTTTTCTTAGCAGAAATAAGTGTGGTTTTATTCGCTTATCGTTGTGTAGGTGAGCTTTTGCTTAAAAATAAAAATATATCAGATATCAGAAAGAAAAACTTTGATAAAGTGAAATGAGAAAAATGAAGTTAGCAGTATTTGATTTAGACGGCACTCTCTGGTTTAACAATTCCCATGTTGATTTAGTGTATTCCTATTATAAACTAAAAAAAATACACATTTATGCAATAAAGATAATAGGACGATTATCGCATAAATATCATATGAAATTTTTAAATAAAAAATTTGAGAGTATTCCGGATGAGTTTATAAACAACTTTAATCCAGAATGGAATGAAAAGGTTCTGAGTATTTTAAATGCAGAAAAGGATGCAGGTACAAATGTAATTGTAATAACAAATGCACCTGAAAGAATAAGTAACTTTGCTCAGAAAAAACTTAATGTTCCTGTTTACCATGCAGGAATAGGCAAAAAAGATGAAGTTTTAAGCAGATTTTCTTATGATGAATTAAGTGTTTTCAGCGATAATAAAACTGACCTCAATATTATGGAAAAAGCCGATTTCGTAGGTCTTGTTATTAACAAGAATAATAAAGCTTATTTTGAAAATATTGAATTTAAAAATGTGGAAATTATTTGATTTTAGAGGTAGAGTAGGTAACTAATATGATACATAAAGATAACGATATTATGTTTTCTGTAATTACAGTTTGCCTGAATCCCGGCAATGATTTAAAGCACACAGTAGATTCTGTTGTTTCACAATCATATAAAAACTGGGAACTTGTTATAAAAGATGGTGGTTCAACAGACGGTTGCCTTGAAAAAATCGCAAAAGATGAAAATGTTAAAGTTACAGTAAAAAAAGATTCCGGTATATACAATGCTATGAATCAGGCAATAGAATTAAGTAATGGTAAATATATTATATTTATGAATGCAGGCGATACATTCGCAGGCGAGAGTGTGCTTGAGAAAGTAGCACAGTTTTTAAATGAAAACGAAAATGCAGAAGTGGTTTATGGTGATTATATAAACTCAAGGAATGAATTATGCAAGTTACCATCAAATATAACAAAAGGGTTCTTATACAGAACTTTTTTGTGTCATCAGGCAGTTTTTTATAATAAGGAAAAAATAAATTCTTACGATGAAAGTTTCAAATTGTTAGCCGACCACGACCTTAATGTAAAATTAATAAACGAGGGTAAGCAATTTTTAAAAATATCAATTCCTGTTTGTGAATATAAAGGTGGAGGCGTTTCTGAAAAGGCAGAAAATTTAAAAATTCACGCAGAAGAGTTTGAAAAAATAAGAAACAGATATTTTACAAAGAAAGAAATTTTTGTTTTTAAAGTAAAAAGAATGCTGACTTTTCCGGCATTAAGAAAAATGATATATGGTTCTTCTTCACCGGCGTTTTTAAGAAGCCTATATCGATTTGTTGTTACACAAGTAAGAAAATAAACCAAATCTGTGTTTTTTAAGACGAATATGAGGATGTGCTGAGTAAAAAATGATTAAGAATAAAACACCAATAATTATTTTCTTATTGGTTTGTCAATTTATAAATTTATTAAATTTTTCGCTTTTTTTTGAATGTGTGTTGCTTTTATTTTTATTATTGATAAATAAAACACTTAAAACAAGTGCATTGGGTTTATTTGGTATTGTTTGCAGTTGTTGGTGCATTGTAACAATGATATTGGTTACTGACCAACCAATAGGTCTTGCAATAGAGTGTGGTTTATCTGCGATTTTTGCATATTTAATTGGTTTTAACTGTGTAGATAAAAGTGAAGATATAGCTAAAATAAATAAAAATGCGACAGCTTTTACAATAGTTCCGATAATTTCTATGGCAATATATGAAGTTCTGAACTGGCTTGCAAGAAGTGTTTACCAGACAGATACAGGTGAGGGTTACTCTGCTTTATATCAGCAACTTCTTCACAGAAACTCTTATAATATCTGGAACGGTGCATTGATTCACTCTACAGTAGCACAGCAATATTTAATTGCGATTGTTTGTTTATTGCCTTTTATTGTATCTTATTTCAGCGGCAAGAAGAGAATGGCTTTGTTGGCAGTTTATGCAGTTTCAACAGTTTGTTTATTAGACCTTGGTTCAAGAACAAGTGTGTTTATTGCTATAATTGTTATAGTACTTTTCACAATTCAGAGTATATTCAGACGTAATGTAAGTAAAAAGAATTTACTTCGTTTTTTTGTACTTGCCATAGTCGGTGTAGTTTTATTAGTAGTGTATAATGAAAAAATAATAGATTATGTAACGAATACTACAATCGCACAGCGTGTTTTATATTCTAATTCAGGTATAAGTGGTGCGTTTGATGACAATTCCAGATTTGATGCATACATTTATCTTTTTGAAAATATGGGTAAATATCCGTTTGGTGGTATGCCCGGATATTTCAGAGAAAATTCATCTGCACATAACCAGTTCTTAAACTTCTATCAATTAGGCGGAATAGTACCATTTGTAACATATATAGTTTTCTTTATCGGTATCGCCTACAGAACAATTAATGTATGGAAATCCTATAATAATCAGGGAATAAATGCAAAATTATTTTTTTATGTAATGTTAGGTATCTTTTTTATTTGTATGCTTGAATCTCCATACTCAAGTAACCCTGTGTTTAATGCATTTTCTATGTTTTTCTTTGGTATTGCTGATAGTAGCTATTCAAAAATACTTGCTACCAAAAATCAAACATTGTTATTAAAAGAATCACATTCAAAACGAATGCCAAGATAAATTTTCAAACAACATAAACCAGTAGTTTACACAAATCTGAGAGGATTTTAGAATGATAAAATTAAAAAATTTCGTTAAAAGGTGTGTTATTTCTCCGTATATAAAATTAAAGAATCATAAAAAAATAAAATATGAGGAAAATGTTTATATTGACAGAAGATGTGCTTTTGAAGGTAAAAATTATTTTTCTAGAAAATCCGAAATAGCTCATTCGAAAATAGGGTATGCTTCATATACAGGTGAAGGTGCAAAAATACTAAACGCACAAGTTGGGCGTTATACCTGTATTGCAGCACAAGTTGAATTGATTATGGGAAGACATCCTACTAAAGAATATGTTTCTGTGCATCCTGCATTTTTTTCGAAAAAGCATATAACCGGATATACTTACACAAATGAACAGAAGTTTCAGGAATATAATTATGTTGATGTAGACAACAAAATCTCTGTTGTGATAGGCAACGATGTATGGCTAGGTTATGGTGCAAAAATAATGGAAGGGGTTACAATTGGTGATGGTGTAATAGTTGCAGCAGGTGCTATTGTAACAAAAGATGTTCCACCTTATGCAATTGTAGGCGGGGTTCCTGCAAAAGTAATAAAATATCGTTTTTCAGAAGAAGATATAGAGTATCTTTTAAAGCTTCGTTGGTGGGATAAAGACGAAGAATGGATAAAAGCACACGCGGACTATTTTGAAAATATTGAGTTGCTTAAAGGAAAAGTAACTTTAGATTGATTGGTGTAAATATGAGAAAAGAAGAAATGCTTGCAAGTGTTTTAAATAAATTCAAATTACAGTATTCAACTTGCAGGGCTTATAAAAATTTTTATAGAAACAAGGCGTTACAAAACGAATTAAAGAAAAATGCTGAATTTAAAGATATACACAAAGGTCAGCGTTGTTTTATAATAGGTAACGGCCCCTCTCTAAAAGATGAAGACTTATCAACACTTGCAAATGAAGTTGTTTTTACAGTGAACAAAATTGCGAATCATCCACAATTTGAAGCAATGAAAACAAATTATCATTTTTGGGCGGATCCTGATTTTTTTAAGTTATCACCAGAAAATGAAGAAGATATTGAGTTTATAGAAAGATTTCTGGCAATTAAAACAAGCGATAATAACCCTGTTTGTTTTTTACCGGCTTTTGCACAAAATTTTATAGATGATTTTGATATTAAATCAAAATTGAATGTTAGAATATATGACGCATCTATTTCTTTTATAGATGGTGAAAATCGCGATATCGATTTTACAAAACCTACATTTTTTTATCAGACTGTTGTTCAATTTGCTGTGGCTATGGCAATTTATATGGGATTTTCAGAAATATATTTATTGGGCTGCGATACAACAGGTATAATTGCAACTATTCAGGCTTGTTTAGATCAGGATGTAGATGGATATGCTTACAATGTTTCTGAAAACGAGAAGAAATTTCTTAAAAAAATGGCTGAAAATCGTGAACATGGTGTAGAAAGCGATTTTTTAGGCTGGGCAAGAATTTTGCATTTGCATCGCGAGTTGTACAGATATTGTAGTAGCAGAAATATAAAACTTGTGAATTGTTCTTCTAAAACTATAATAGATTCAATTCCACGAGATTCGTTAACTAATGTTTTGAAAAAGGAAAAATAATGTTAAAAAAACTTATTGAAAAATACAAATCAATACCTGCTGCAGCTAAGGTTTCTTTATGGTTTGCTGTGTGCAGTGTTATTCAAAAGGGAATATCTTTAATAACAGTACCGATTTTTACAAGGCTGTTAACAACCGACCAATACGGTCAGTTTTCAGTTTTTCAGTCATGGTATCAGATTATAAGTATATTTGCTACACTTAATTTGTGTGCAGGTGTATTTAATAATGGTATGACAAAGTACCCGAATGAACGCAATAAATATATGTCGTCTATGCAAGGTCTTTCTACTGTAGTGACATTATTACTTTTCTGCGTTTACTTGCCATTTAAAGATTTTATAAACGAATTAACAGGCCTTTCTACACTTTTAATGGTAACTATTTTTACTGAGTGTCTGGCAGCGCCTGCTTTGGCGTTCTGGTCGGCAAGACAACGCTATGAGTTCAAATATATTGCACTTGTCGGTGTAACAATTGGTGTTGCGGTAGTTTCGCCAGCATTAGGTCTTATTGCAGTAAATTTAACTGAAGAAAAGGGTATTGCAAGAATTCTTTCTGCCGCACTCGTTAATATTTGTGTTGGTCTTTTTTTCTATGTTTTAAATGTAGTAAGGGGTAAAAAGCTGTTCAGCAAAGAGTATTGGTCTTTTGCACTTAAATTTAATATTCCGCTTATTCCACATTACCTTTCTATGATAATTCTTTCTCATTCAAACAGAATTATGATTGAAAGAATGTTTGGCGAAACAGAGGTTGCAATTTTCAGTGTTGCATATTCATTTTCTTTAATAATGAATATTGTAACCAATAGTGTAAATGCATCATATATTCCGTGGACTTACCACAAAATAAAAGAGAATAATTTAGCACCATTAAAGAAAAATACCTCTCTTTTACTTTTAGGTGTTGCAGCACTTTCTATTCTTCCCGTGCTCGTAGCACCAGAGCTTATGTGGATTATTGCACCACCTGAATATTCTGAGGGCGTGTGGATTATTCCACCTGTTTCAACAAGTGTTTATTTTACATTTCTTTATTGCTTGTTTGGTAATATAGAATTTTATTTTGAAAAAACAAAATTTATTATGGTGGCTTCAACTGTAAGTGCTTTGGCAAATATAGGGCTTAATTTAATATTTATGCCGAGGTTTGGCTACCTTGCAGCAGGCTATGTAACACTTGTTTGTTATATGCTTTATGCATTTGCGCATTATATTTTTATGCGTAGAGTGTGTAAAGAGAAGTTAAAAATAAAAAGTGTTTATAATGATAAATTAATTTTGCTTATTTCTCTTGTGTATTTAGGTTGCACAGCAATTACTATGTGTCTTTACAATTTTGTTGTTTTAAGATATGCTATATTAGTAATTGTATTTATCGTTTTAGTGATAAAACGGGATTTTGTTATAAATCTCGCGAAAAAAATAAAAAAGAAAGATTAATTTGTGGGGTAAAAAATGAAAATAGTTGCTATTGTTCCAATGAAATTAAATAACAGAAGACTTCCGGAGAAGAATACAAAGGTATTCAAAAATGGTAAGCCGTTATGTTATTACATACTTTCTACACTTTTAAAAATTGACAGTATTGACGAAGTGTATGTTTATTGCAGTAATCCTGATATTAAAGAGTTTATTCCTGATGGTGTGAAATATTTACCACGTTCAACCTCTCTTGACCAGGATACTACCAAAATGAATGAGGTTTTAAAGTGCTTTGCAGAGGATGTTCCTGCTGATGTTTACGTTATGACACACACAACAGCGCCATTTGTTTCAAAAGAATCAATTGAAAAGGGAATAGATGCAGTTGTAAATGGTGATTACGATTCATCATTTGCAGCCAAAAAATTACAGGATTTTCTCTGGAAACAAGGCAAGCCTTTCAACTATGAGCTTGATAATATTCCAAGAACTCAAGATTTAGAACCTTTATATGAAGAAACAAGCGGTTTCTATATTTATGAAAAGAATGTAATTGAAAATCTTAATCGTCGAATTGGTGATAATCCTTTTATTGTAGAAGTAAGTGAAATTGAAGCAGTAGATATTGACGAAGCTGAAGATTTTATGATTGCAGAAGCAATTTACAACCATATCTATTTGAATAAAGAGGAAAAATAATGAGAAGTGACATTCAGAAATTTAAAGAAAAATTAAATAATGGTGAATATGTTTATGGTCTTTTTTCAAAGACTTCTGACCCTATGTTCATTGAAATTATGGGTATAGCCGGATATGATTTTGTAATTCTTGATACTGAACACGGACCGACAGATATTGAACACCAGCAAAATAATATAAGAGCATGTGAATGTCGAGGTCTTTTACCTATTGTCAGAGTACCTTACATAGACTATAACACCATCGGTAAAGTTTTTGACATTGGTGCACAGGGTATTCAGGTGCCACAGGTTAAAAGTGTTGAAGATGTTAAAACAATAGTTGAATATGCTCGTTTTCATCCTTATGGTGACCGTGGTGTTTGTCGTTTTGTTCGTGCAGCCGATTATTCTGCCCTTGATAGAAATTTATATTTTGAAAAATCAAAGGAATTACTTATTATTTTACAATTAGAGGGCCAGGAGGCAATGAAAAATCTTGATGAGATTTTGGCGGTAGATGGCTACGACATAATCTTTATAGGACCTTACGATTTGTCACAATCTTTAGGTGTTACCGGTCAGATTGACCACCCTAAAGTAATTGCCGCTATGGAAGAAATCGTAAGAAAAGCTCGCGAAAAAGGCGTAATTGTAGGTACATTTACAGATACTTATGAAATGGTTGAAAAATGGAAGAATTCCGGTATTCAGTATATCAGTTATTCAACTGACTCGGGTGTTTTTTATGACGCTCTTAAAGAAATTCACGGAAAATTGTCAAAATAATTCTCCCCCCACTCGCAGTGGATTGTCCCAAAGTGTACAGATAGTACAAAAAGCCTACCCTTTTGGTAATATTTAAATATAAATTATTTTGCTGTAAACAACTTCTCTTACCCTTGCTTCAACGCTATTCATACGGGCAACCCACTCCATCTGATTTTCTTCTTTCAACTGCTCAGTTACACCTTCCGCCTTTTTCATCTGCTCAATAAGTGCATCAAACATTTATCTTGCCTGATGTTCAACCTTTGCTCATTGTTGATAAAGTTTTCCTTGGTAAGTAAATTGTTTCATTCAAACCAAAACGAGAACCCGTTCACTTTTGTGAACAGATTCTCGTTTTTTATTATTAATATTTAATTATAATCAAGGCGAAGCCTTCCGAAATTCTGCATTTTGCATTCTGCACTCTGCATTCAAATTAATCTCTGCGTGGTCTTCTGTCTCTGTTGAAGTTTCTTCTTGGTCTGTCTTCTTCAACATCGTTTTCCGGAACGAGACCTTCAACTTCAATAAGAGCGTCACGACGAGAAAGGTTAATTCTGCCCTGGTCATCAATTTCTGAAACCTTAACGATAACTTCGTCACCGACATTTACGCAATCTTCAACTTTTTCAACTCTCTTAACATCAAGTTTTGAAATGTGAACAAGACCTTCTTTACCAGGAGCAATTTCAACGAATGCACCGAAAGACATAAGACGAGTAACTACACCTTTGTAAATTGCGCCAACCTCTGGGTCATTTGCGATTGTGTTGATAATGTCGAGTGCGCGATTTGCATCGTCAATATCAATAGCTGTAACATAAACTGTACCGTCTTCTTCAACATCAACCTTACAGTTACATTCAGCACAAATCTTCTGAATAACTTTACCTTGTTTACCGATAACATCACCGATTTTTTCAACATCAATTTTTGTTGAAAGAAGTTTTGGTGCATATTTAGAAAGTTCTTTTCTTGGTTCTGCAATACAAGGAAGCATAATTTCGTCGAGAATATAGCAACGAGCTTTGTATGTTTTCTCAAATGCTTCTTTAATGATTTCAGGTGTAAGACCGTGAACTTTTAAGTCCATCTGAATAGCTGTAATACCTTTTTTAGTACCAGCTACTTTAAAGTCCATATCGCCGAAGAAATCTTCAAGACCCTGAATGTCAACCATTGTCATAAAACGGTCGCCCTCAGAAACAAGACCGCAAGAAATACCAGCAACAGGTGCTTTAATTGGAACACCAGCAGCCATAAGTGCAAGTGTAGAACCGCAAACTGAACCCTGTGATGTTGAACCGTTTGAAGAAAGAACCTCTGAAACAACACGGATTGTGTATGGGAATTCTTCAATTGATGGAATAACAGGAACTAGTGAGCGTTCTGCTAAAGCACCGTGACCGATTTCGCGTCTGCCAGGGCCACGAGATGGTTTTGTTTCACCAACTGAATATGAAGGGAAGTTGTAGTGGTGGATATATCTCTTTTCAACTTCTTCGTCAATACCGTCAAGAAGCTGTGCATCACGAGCAGTACCAAGAGTTGCAATTGAAAGAACCTGAGTCTGACCACGAGTAAACATACCTGAACCGTGAACACGGCTAAGAAGGTCAACTTGTGCATTAAGAGGACGAATTTCATCAATACCTCTACCGTCAACGCGTTTGCCTTCATCAAGAAGCCAACGGCGAACAATAAATTTCTGAAGTTTGTAAAGACAATCGTCAATTTTTGCAGCTTCTTCAGGGAATTTTTCATCAAATTCTGCGTGAACTCTGTCATAAATTGGTTGAAGTCTTTCGTCACGGATTCTCTTGTCATCTGTATCAAGAGCAACTTTAACATCATCAATAGCGAATGCTTTGATTGCTTCGTAAAGTTCTTCTGATGGGTCATTTGATTCGAAAGCGATTTTTTCTCTACCGATTTCTTTTGCAATACCCTTAATAAATTCAACTATCTTTTTGTTTTCTTCGTGAGCAAACATAATACCATCAAACATAACTTCGTTTGAAATTTCGTTTGCACCTGCTTCAATCATAGCAACGAGAGAGTCAGTTGAAGCAACTGTAACAGTCATTTCTGTTTTTGCTCTTTCCTCAAGATTTGGGTTGATAACATATTTGCCATCAACAAGGCCAAGTGAAACACTTGAAACAGGGCCATCCCAAGGAATATCTGAAATAGCAATAGCAGTAGAAACACCCCAGAGTGCTGCAATTTCAGGTGAGCAATCAAGGTCAACAGACATAACTGTCGCAACAACAGAAACATCGTTTCTCATATCTTTTGGGAAAAGTGGGCGAATAGGTCTGTCTATAACACGAGAAGTAAGAACTGCTTTGTCAGATGCTTTACCTTCTCTTCTGCCGAAAGAACCTGGAATTTTACCTACTGAATAAAGTTTTTCTTCAAAGTCAACTGAGAGTGGGAAGAAGTCAACGCCCTCTCTTGGCTTTGGAGCCATTGTAGCAGTACAAAGTACTTCTGTTTCACCATAACGAACAAGACAAGCACCATTTGCAAGGCCAGCCATTTTGCCAGTTTCAATTACGAGTTTTCTACCAGCGACTTCTGTTTCGAATGTTCTGAATTCATTAAACATAATTTTTTACCTCTTTCTTTTTTCTATTTATTCCTACTTATTTCTTGAGGTTTAGCAACAAAGAAAAATTCAAATTAAAGTAAAAATATTTAAACTTTTCTTTATCGCTAATACCAGAAATAGCAGGTGATTAACTGATTTTTTTGTAGTTTAAAAACTACGAACGGGACAAACGGAAAACCGTTTGCCCCGAATAGTGCAATTATTTACGAAGACCAAGACGAGCAACGATTGAACGGTAACGCTCAATGTCATTCTTCTGAAGGTAAGCAAGAAGGTTTCTTCTGTGACCTACCATTTTAAGAAGACCGCGGCGTGAGTGGTGGTCTTTGTGGTTTGCTTTAAGATGTTCGTTTAAATCGTTGATTCTTTTTGTAAGAACAGCGATTTGAACTTCTGGAGAACCTGTATCTCCTTCGTGAGTAGCATACTCTTTAATAATTGCTTGTTTTTCTGCTTGTGTCATTTTTTTCACCTCATAAATTTTTTACCAATCGACTCAGTGTAAGGCAGGTGAAATACTCAAAAAGAGTTTACTCCCTATACCGTGTCAAAAGGACTGTGTTATTCTATCACAAATATTTCTATTTGTAAAGGATAAATTTAATAAATTTTAAATGTTTTTAATTAGTCTTCGTCATCGCAGCAATCGCAGTCGCAATCACAATCTTCAAAATCAATGTCGAGTTCTAATTTTTCGCCACATTCTGGGCATTCAATATATTCTTCGTCAAACATACTTTCATCAAGATAAATTGCTTCACCGCAAGATGGGCACTCAACTTCATAAAGTTCGTCATCATCACAGCAACCGCAAGTGCATGGGAGACCGTCCTGACAACCGCAATCACAGTCGCTATCGCAACCGCAACCACAATCGCATTCGTCATCATAAATGATGTCTTCAAGCTCGTCAAGGTCTTCGTCAATACAATCAACTAATTCCTCAACAGCTGCAAGGTCCTCGTCTATATCGTTAACTGTAAGAGCTATATCTTCTAAAATATCAAACATAGCTTCAAAAAGTTTTGTTTCTTTAGCATCCTTATCAAGATTTAAACCTTCTGCAAGACCTTTAAGGTAAGCAACTTTTTCTGTAAGTGTCATAGTAAAAACCTCCTTGAATATACAATATTATATATTGATATTATTGTAAACAAAATAAAATTATGCTCTTGAGAGATATTCGCCAGTTCTTGTATCAATGTTGATGCTTTCGCCTTCATCAATGAAAAGCGGAACTTTAATTTCAGCGCCTGTTTCAAGAGTAGCTGGTTTTGTTGCGTTAGTAGCTGTATCGCCTTTGAAACCAGGGTCAGTTTGTGTAACCTGAAGAGTTACGAATGTTGGTGGTTCAACACCGAAAACATTACCTTTGTAAGAAAGAATTTTACAAACCATATTTTCTTTAACGAACTTGAAGTTGTCGTCAAGATTTGCAGCATCAACTGGAATCATATCATATGTTTCCTGGTCCATAAAGTAGTAAAGACCACCATCTTCGTAAGAATATTCCATTTCTTTTCTTTCAATGAAAGCTGTAGGATATTTGTCTGTAGGGCTGAATGTTTTTTCAACAACACTACCATTGATTACGTCTCTGATTTTTGTACGAACGAAAGCCGCACCTTTACCAGGTTTAACATGTTGGAATTCGATGATTGAATAAACTTTGCCATCCATTTCGAATGTTACGCCGTTTTTAAAATCGCCTGCTGTTACCATAAATATTTTCCTCCGAAAAAATTAAATTATTTCATACACTTTAATTTTACACTAAATTTGTTGTATTTTCAAGTGTTTTTTACATTTAGATTAAAATCAAGAGAAATTATTCCTCTGGTTTTATTTCAAGTAATTGAATTCCGAGTTCTGTAAGCTGAACTCCATCTACAGGAGAAGGACATTCAGTCATAGGTTCTGAAGCATTCTGAACTTTAGGGAATGCAATAACATCACGAAGACTTTCTGCCTTTAAGAGCTGCATAATGAGTCTGTCAAGACCGATACCCATACCGCCGTGTGGTGGTGGGCCAAATTTAAATGCATCAAGAAGATAGCCAAATTTCTGGTGTGCTTCTTCTTCAGTTAAACCTAAGAGCTTAAAGATTCTGCCCTGAAGGTCAGAGTCAGTAATTCTTATAGAACCAGATGAAAGTTCAATACCATTAAGAACAAGGTCATAAGCTTTTGCACGAACTGAACCCTTGTCTGTTTCAAGGTAATCTAAACATTCATCAAGTGGAGCGGTGAATGGGTGGTGCATTGCAACAAATTGTTGTGTTTCTTCATCCCAGTCGAAGAATGGGAATTCAACAATCCATAAGAGGTTGAAACCATCACCTATAATATCTAACTTTTTAGCAGCTTCGCATCTTACTGCACCAAGAGTAGAAAGAACAGAGTTGTTTTTTGTGTCAGCAATAATAAATACAACATCGCCTTTTTCTGCCCCTGCTTTTTTAAGGATAGCACTCATTTCATCTTCTGTCATAAATTTAGCAAATGATGAAGCGATGCCATCATCAGTAAGTCTAATCCACGCAAGACCTTTAGCACCAATACCTTTAACAAATTCTGTTAATTTGTCAACTTCTTTTCTTGTGTAAACATTTACTGCATTTTTAGCGGTTATACCTCTTACTGAGCCACCACCTGAAATTGCAGAAGTAAATACTGAAAATTCGCAGTTTTTAACTTCTTCTGTAAGGTCGAAGATTTCCATACCGAAACGGGTATCAGGCTTGTCTGAACCATAACGCTCCATAGCCTCTTTATAAGTGAGTCTTGGGAGTGGGAGCGGAATATCTACACCCAAAGTATCTTTGAAAATTCTTGCCATATAGCCTTCACCGATAGAAAGAACATCTTCCATATCAACAAAAGACATTTCAAGGTCAATTTGTGTAAATTCAGGTTGTCTGTCTGCTCTTAAATCTTCGTCACGGAAGCAACGGGCAATCTGCATATAACGGTCAAAGCCTGCAACCATAGAAAGTTGTTTGTAAAGCTGAGGTGACTGTGGTAATGCATAAAAGCTACCGTTGTGAATTCTGCTTGGAACTAAGAAGTCACGAGCACCTTCTGGAGTAGATTTAATAAGCATTGGAGTTTCAATTTCAATAAATCCGTTTTCGTCAAAGTAGTCACGAGTGATTTTTGTAACTTTGTGACGGAATAAAATGTTGCTTTGTAAATCAGGTCTTCTTAAATCTAAATAACGATATTTAAGACGGGTGTTTTCACCAGTTTTGCAGTTTTCAACAATATCAAAAGGAGGTGTTTCACTTTTTGAAAGAAGTCTTAAATCTTTAACATCTATTTCAATGTCACCTGTTGGTAAATCAGGGTTTTTAGAAGAACGTTCTTTTACAATACCTTTTGCCATAAGAACAAATTCATTTCTTGCAGAAAAAGCTTTGTCAAAAATTGTTTTATCGGTATTCTCATCAAACGCAAGCTGAACAATACCAGTTCTGTCGCGAAGGTCAATAAAAATAAGTGAACCTAAGTCGCGCTGCTTTGCAACCCAACCACATACAATTACTTCTTGACCGATATTTTCACTACGAAGCTCACCACAGTAGTGAGTTCTTTTAAGTCCTGTCATATTATCCATATATAAAATTCCTTTCGGGTTTTAGGGTGAGTGTATTCGAACCAAATATGCCTTAAATGTCCGATTTCACGCACCTTTTGTATTTTTTGGTCTTGATATACGCCAGTATAACTTCGTAAATGTAATCCAAAATGTACGAGAGCTCGAACATTTAAGGTTCTGCGAAGTTTAATACTTGGCAATTTTTTCTGTAACAAGGCAAAACTCGCTGGAAGGCTTTCTCCTTTCAAGAGTTTTAACGATGTTACAGGGAAAAGTGACTGTATTAAACCATATTTGGTTCGAACACACTCACCCTAAGTTTATTTCAAATTGATTTTTTTGTTTACCAAAAATTTCATAGGGAAGTGGAGTGCAATTGAAGCAATAATATTAAAAATTGCACCTGTGAGTCTGTAATTCATAGACGCATCTGTTAATCCGGAGCTTGAAGTGAATCTTATAGCGGTTTCTGAAATAATAATATTGAGAGGAAGCATATTTGAAACAGTACCACTTAAGCTTAAAAGGCCCCCTGCTAAAACAAAGAACAATATAATAGTTCCGAATTTGCCGAATGAGCTTATAGGTTTAATTTGTGAAAGAGTAAGTGCTAAATACATACATTGAACTGTAAGTAAAATTATTGCCGCAAATAAAATACACGCAATAACTACACCGAGAGTGATTGTTTTTACAGTAGGCACACCAAAAATTGCTAAAAGACTATTTATAGTATCTGTCATTTGGTCGCCTAAAAGAGTTTTTATCTGGTAAAGCCATAAAACGAGTGAGGCTATAAGAAGTGCATAAACTGTAAAAATCCAGATAAGACCTGAAACAGTTTTTGAAGCGAGCAACGAGCCCGTTTTTACGGGTAATGTAAGAGTTAAATAACCAGCTTTACCAAACATAGTGTTTTTGAACATAATAGCAACGGTTATAAGTGTAGTAACACTTGCAACTAAAAGTGCAAGACATACACCGCCGCCACAAAGAACAATTTGCTTGTCTTCTTTTAAGACATTTGCACCTGTTTCGCAAACTACTACTGCAATAAAAGCACAAAGATAAATTGCAGAAACTGAAAACCACTGTGCTTTAAGGTCATTTTTTAAAAGTTTACCAAACATTTGAAAAAACCTCCTTAAAGACATCATCGAGTGATTTGCCATCCTTTGTAATTTCTTCTGAAGCTTTATTAAGAAGAACCTTACCGCCACCTAAAAATAATGCGTGGGTAAATACAGATTGTAAATCATTTATAAGATGTGTGGAAATAAGCATTGTAGATTTTTCTGTGTAGTTGTCCATTATAAATTTTAAAATAGACTCTCTTGTAGCAGGGTCAACACCACCCATTGGTTCGTCAAGAATGTAAAGTCCTGCTTCTCTTGACATAGTAAGAGAAAGAAGCAATTTTTCTTGCATACCCTTTGACATGGTTTTGCATTTTTGCTTTTCTGGTAAAGAAAAACGCTTTATCATTTCCAATGCTTTGTTTTTGTCAAAGTCCTTAAAAAAGTCATTGAAATAATCTATTGCGTCAATGTTTCTCATCCAGTCGTGAATAAAAGTCTGCTCGGGTAAATAAGCAGTAATTGCTTTTGTTTTGTCACCAGGGGTATTACCCTCAATTAAAACAGAGCCTTTATAATCGTGAATAAGACCGGTTAAAATCTTCATAAGTGTAGATTTACCGCAACCATTAGGACCAAAAAGACCTATAACCTCGCCCTTTGGTAATGAAAATGAAATATCATTAAGAACAAGGTGGTCACCATAAGACTTTGAGAGATTATTAACCTCTATAATTTTCTCGCTCATTAAATCACCTTTATATTATACAATAATAAACTAATTTTATATTCTACACCGAATAATGTAAATAGTCAAGAAAAAAGGAAGAATATTTACAACAAACATTGTGTGTGGGTGTATTTGTTTTAATATATTGCAAAATGTTAAAAAACTGTGTATAATATTTTTGATAAATAGGGGTGAGAAAATGCATATTGATTTTAATGAACTAGGGTTGAGAATTAAAAAAAGAAGACGCGAACTTAATTTAAAACAGAATGAATTATCAGAATTGCTCGGTATTTCTAACAATTACCTTTCAAATATTGAAAATGGTCACTCAATACCAAGTCTTGAAGTGTTTTCAGATATTTGCATAAAGCTTAAAATAACGCCTGATTTATTGCTTTTAGGTGTAATAAGGGTTGACAATATTCCCGAAAATATAAAGGATAATTTAAAGCTTTGTACAAATGAAGAGCTACAGCTTATAGATGGTATTATAAGATGCATTTTAGAAAACAGAAACAGGAGATAATATGAAATTACTTATTTGTGACGATAGTCAGATAAATATAGATTTAGTTTTATTCCTTGTGGAACTTTTTGAGAAGAAATATAATATAGAATTTGAAAAAGATACAAGACTTTCAGGTGACTTTATTTTAACTGAAAAGAATAGCTACGATATTGCAATTGTAGATGTTGAAATGCCAGGTATCAGCGGAATAGAGCTTTCACAGAAATTAAAAGAAATAAATCCAAAAATTCGCATAATAATACTCACAGCATTTGAAAATTATCTTGATTATGCTATGAAAATTCAGGTGTTCAGGTATCTTTCAAAACCAATTGACAGAAACCGATTTATAAGAAATCTTGAAGAAGCAGTTGAGGAATATTATAAATCTAATAAAAAACTCACACTAAAAAGCAACGACAGTTTTATTGTGGTTAATACAAATGATATACTTTATATGGAAAGAAAATCGGGTAGTACCACTGTTGTGACCGTTAATGGTGAATTTGAAGTAAAAGAAAAGCTTGACGAATGTCTCACACTTATAAATCAACCATCTGTGTTTGTCCATTCACACAATAGTATTGTAGTAAATTTGCAAAGTGTGGTAAATTTTGATAAGACAATTGTTACTTTACAGAAGAGTGAAAACGAAACGGTTGAAACATATATGTCACAACGAAAATACAAAGAATTCAAAGACAATTTTATGAAATTTATTATGGCAAAATAAAATTTTTAAAAAAAATTGAAAAATATGCTTGACAACCAAAAAGAATTGTGTTATATTGTTCAAGCATTAAAGTGCTGGTGTAGCTCAGTTGGTAGAGCAGCTGATTTGTAATCAGCAGGTCGGGGGTTCGAGTCCGTCCACCAGCTCCATTTTTTTGCAAAACTTAATATGGGAGTGTTCCCGAGTGGCCAAAGGGGGCAGACTGTAAATCTGTTGGCACCGCCTTCGGTGGTTCGAATCCACCCGCTCCCACCAAAACAAAAAACCGACCTTTTGGTCGTTTTTTTGTTTTGGTGGAATGAAGCGTTCTCTTCGAGAACATGAAGTGCCCTTCGGGCGTGAAGACGCTTCGCTAATGAAGTGTGCTGCGGCACATTAAAGAACGCTTCGCTTCATTGATTTGCAAAGCAAATCTACTTCATACAAGACTTTAGTCTTGTGCTTCATATTTGCGAAGCAAATGCTTCATTTACAAATATTTTAAATTATGATATATTTTGTTTGAAAGTAGGTGCTTTTATGCGTAATGATAAATTATCCGTTCAATCTATGGATTTCGCAGTTTCAATTATAAATCTTGTTAAAACATTAAAAGAAAAGAAAGAAACCATTATATCCAATCAAATAGGCAGAAGCGGTACTTCTATCGGTGCTAATATCCGCGAAGCACAATATGCTCATGGCAAAGCAGATTTTATTGCTAAACTTCAGATTGCTCTTAAAGAAGCAAACGAAACAGGCTATTGGCTTGAACTTTTATATAAAACAAATTATATTGACGAAGAAACCTATAAAAATCTTGATTCCGCTTGTACAAGTATTCGTGTAATGCTGATTTCATCAGTAAATACAGTTAAATCTAAGGAGAATAACAAATGAGTTCCGCCAAATTAATGTTTGAAGATAATTATTTAATAATTAACAACTTTATATATCATCAAAAGGACATTTATTATAATACTTCATTCGATTTGGAAATACGTTCAGGCTCTTTTTGTGGCGTTGCACCTTGCGAATATGACATAAAAGAATTCCGAAAGTTTGTCCAAGAACTTTTAGAAATGTACAAATTTAAAAAGCAAATTGTAATGTTGAATGATATATGTTATGGTAGTAATATAAAATTTGAAGCAGACAAAACTGGTCATATAACAGTTTCCGGGGAAATTTTCGGTAAATCAATGGAACACAGTTTAAAATTTTCTTTTATGATTGACCAATCTGTTTTAAATAAATTTATCTCAGAGTTGCAAAATATGATTAGTGTCTAAATTGTTTTAATGCTATAATCAAACAAATTGAAACTTAAAAATTATCGTAAAAGGAGAACAAAAATGCCCGAAAACAGTTGTTATACATATTTCACAATTAAAGGTGAATTTAATCCTGATGATATAACCAGAAGATTAGGGTTGAAGCCTTCAAAAGTACGGAAAAAAGGTGATAAACGAAATAATGGTACAGAGTATGATTTTTCATACTGGGAATTTGGGTTTTGTGATGAATATGATGTTGTAACAGAAAAACAAATGCAAAAAACACTTGAACCATTATTCAGTAAAATCGCAATTCTCAATGAAATACGAAAAGACTGTGATGTAGTTTTTGTATTGGAAATTGTTCCGACAGTATATTCAGAAAGTGCTACCCCGTGCCTTGCGCCATCAATGGAGGTAATTGACTTCTGCCACGAAACACGGACAGAAATAGATATTGATTTGTATGTGGGAGAAAAGTAATCGAAAAAATTTAAAATAATAAAAAAGTACCCATTTCTGTTTGAGAAGTGGGTACCGTTTTGTAGTTTGGTTTCTGTCAAAATGAGTAAATACGCAGAATTCCCGAAAGTGAATATTGAGTATTGAAAAGTGATATGCTAAATTATGAGTATTTACATTTCCATCAAAGTTTGTATTCTATTTTGAGAGTTGACGAATTACCTTTTGGCGGTTGAAATAAAATGATATCGCCATTTTGCATGCAATCTCTCATAGCGTTGCAAACCATAGGAAATTGTTGTTTCAAATTAAGTTCTTTGTGAATGTCTCTGGCTATCAAAGTAATTGTTTTATCTCCCTTTGATTTTGCGTTCATTTTTAGTTCTGTTATGTATTCTCTTATATTATTTGTAGTTACTTTTTTCATATCATTCTCTTTTGTTAGTTCTTGTTGTTTCATCAAAATGCCAACCTGTTCTTCTAGGATTTGTATTCTACCCAATAGTTCTAATATTATTTTTTCGTAGTTCATAGAAATTCTCCTTTGTTGCTTTTAATTCTATTAGAATTCTATCATATATATAATGGAATGTCAATAGAAAAGTTATTGTATCATAGTGAAAATTGCATTAATAAATCTTTGTTTTACAATCTGTTAACTTTATGCTATAATTTATAAACCAACAAATTATTAAATTTGGGGTGTTGATATGGCAAACAAATATAAAACCTTAAAAGAATTTAATAAAGGAGCATTCACAATACAGTGTGGAATCTTCTTATTTCTTGTGCTTATGGGGTTGTTTATTCTTGTACTTTTTATGCAAAAATCAAACAAACCACCCGAAGACACGCTTGTTTATGAGAAATGCACATTTATAAAATATGAGAGCGTAAAATATGAGAGCTCACATTCTACGGGTTACAGATATCATATATATGTAAAGGAATACGATAAACCATTAGAAATATTTGACATAGTCTATGATAAGGTTTTGGAAACCGATTTGTCAGAATTGAATTCGGGAGATAAAATTACTGTGAGTATATTTGAAGGAAAAGACGAAATAGAATTGTGTTCGTTATCTTGTGCTGGTGATTACATTTTGTTATATAGTGATTATGTTACGGCATACAAAGAAAATTTGCGAATGGCTTTTATAACAACCCTTTTTATTTCCGGCGGTTCTTTGGTCGCATTTGTAATAGGGGCTTTTTATTATAAAAAAACAGGTAGATGCTTATGAAAAAATCAAGAAAACATAAAGTAATTATAATACTATTACTACTTATATTTTTGACTGTTTATGGCATACACTGGGCGTTTTTTGACATTCAAAGAATTGACGGGCAGGATTTTTTAAGTAAGAGTACATCACCGGATGGTCGGTATACAGTTACCGCATATCTTAATAATGGAGGTGCGATAACTGATTATGCCGTGCTTTGTACTGCTACAGATAACGAGACCGGCAGAGAAAGAAATATTTATTGGAATTACAAGTGCGAAAAAGCAGAAATTGAATGGATTGATGAAGACACTGCCATAATAAATGGTGTTGAATTAGATGTTATGAAAGACAAATACGATTGGAGAACACAATGAACATCACAGGTGCAATTTTTGATTTTGACGGAACAGTTTTTGATTCTATGCATATCTGGAAAGGTGTAAAATTTCAGTTTTTTGACAGAATCGGTCTTGTTCTTTCAGAAGAAGATAAAAAAGATTTTTCAAAACTTTTTCTTTTAGAAGCAATAGAGCTTGCAAAAGAGCGTTTCGATTTGGGCTTGAGTGACAAAGAACTTTTTGACGAGTTTTTTTCTATGATTAAAGAAAAATATCTTGCCGACACAGAACCAAAAAACGATATAGTTGAATTTTTAGAAAAACTTAAAAATAAAGGTGTAAAAATGGGTATTGCAACAGCAACGGGTGAGCCGGCATTAATTGCAGTGCTCGAAAAATTCAATATGTTACACTATTTTTCTTGTATTTACTCAACCTACACAGTTGGTGCTTCTAAAACTGAACCAAAGGTCTACGATGTTGTTTTAAATGAACTGGGCACAGAAAAGCAGACAACCTGGATTTTTGAAGATGCTTTATATGCTGCAAGAACTGCAAAAAAAGCAGGGTATAATGTTGTGGGTATTTATGACAAAAGCGAACCAGAGCAGGAAGAATTGAAAGATTTAGTTGATATTTACATTGAAAATTATAGCGAATTGAACATAAAATGATAAAAATCTTCTACACGATGTTTTTCAGAATTTACTTGAAAACATCGTGATTTTTTTGTATCATTTTTATTGGTGATGTAAAGTGAAAAATAACATTGTTTTAAAAATACTTGGAATTATTGCTTTAGTTGTAGTTTTATTTTTGGTGTTTATACCAGTAATAAATGATTTTGGCAATAAAAATAACGCTAAAAAAATTGAAAGTTTTGAAAAGTTAGAAATTGAAAATCAGTTAGTGCCTGTTGAAGAAAATGGATACTGGACTTTTACAACTGACAGAGATTTTAAAGTTGTTCAATTTAGCGATATTCACATTGGCGCAGGTTGGCTGTCTCACAGTAAAGACTTAAAGGCGCTCAATGCAGTTGCGGCAATGGTAACTGCAGAAAAACCCGATTTGGTAATTGTAACAGGTGATATTGCTTACCCTATACCACCTCAGGCAGGTACAAATGATAACCTTGCAGAAGCAAAGCTTTTTGCAGCTCTTATGGAACAACTCGGTGTTTACTGGACAGTTACTTTTGGTAATCACGACACAGAAGCATATAGTAAATATGACAGAGCACAAATTGCAGACTTTTATGAAAATAGTGGGTTTAAATATTGCCTTTTCAAAAGTGGTCCTGAAGATATTGACGGTTACGGTAACAGCGTTATAAACATAAAAAATTCAAAAGGTGAAATTACCCAATCACTTTTCACATTTGATAGCCACGCATATTTAAATCACGATATTTTAGGCTTTGGTTATGATTATGATAATATCCGTGAAAATCAGGTTGAATGGTACAGAAATTGCGTAAAAGAATTAACTGAATATAATAAATCTGTTTCAAATATGGAAAATCCTGTTCCGAAATCAACTGCGTTTTTCCATATACCGTTAAAAGAATATCAGGATGCGTGGTACGAGTATTTAAACAATGGTTTTAAGGATACCGAAAACGCAAAACTCCTCGAGGGTATTGCCGGTGAGGGCGGAATAATTGTTTACCCTGGTGTAGGCGAAGATTCTCTTTTTGAAGCAATTCTTGAATTGGATTCAACAAAAGGTGTTTTCTGCGGACACGACCACGAAAATAACTTTAATATGGAATACAAAGGTATAAAATTGTGCTATGGTATGAGTGTTGACTATTTAGCATATATCGGTATTGCAAACAGAGGTGCACAACGAGGCTGTAGAATTATTACATATTCTCCAGATGGTAGCTTTGTTACAAAAACTGAAAACTATTATCAAGACAAGTATGCTTCTCCAATTGAGAAAGAAACTGTTGATATGGAAGAACTCACTTGTGCGGTAGAGATTGAAGATTAAATGCAGAATTCAAAATGCAGAATGCAGAATTTCGGGACCTGCGGTCAGCAATTATAATAGTCGTTGGTCGTTAGTCATTGGTTGTTGGTCGTCAGGTTTAATTGAAAATTGAAAATGGAAAGTTGAAAATTAAGGGGCAAAGCCGATTATAATTATACAAAAACAAAATTATCCTATCATTTAAAGTTTTTCGTAACCTTAAATGATGGGATAATTTATTTTTATTCAATTTATAATTGCCAACGCAGTTCTGAAATTTTCAACTTTCCATTTTCAATTAGCTTTGCATTCAGTGCTCAGCACTATTCTGACCACTGACTACTATTTAATTTCCCTTTCGCTTTCAACCTCAATTATTTCGCAACCGTTTTTTATAAACAGTGGCAAAACAGTTTCTTCAAATTCTTCTGAGGTATTTTCGGGGTATAGTGCCAAATCAAATTTTTCACCATTTTTTGAAACTAAGATGTAATGTTCTAGGTCTAACTCCTGCACACCTAAATGATAATATTTTTTGGCTTTGTAAACTGTTTCAAAGTGCTCGTATCTTATTGCCTCTTGTTTTAGTGATATATATTTGTTTTCAGGAAAATAAACTTTATTCTCGGTAAAAACAACAGCATTACTTATAGAAGACATAAGCAAAACAATTACAATAGTTTCTGTGAAAATTGTAATATATTTTACAACTCCTGGTTTTTTTACAGGTGGAGCAACTTTTGTTTTTCTCTTTTTGAAAGGGTTTTTTAGCTTATGAGAGAAATTGAAAAGGACTGCTTCTGCAGTAGAAAATGAAGCAATAAGTAAAGACACAAATGAAATTAAATCCGTATCGAGATAGTAAATTGCGTCATTATATTTTATGTGGCATAAGAAAAGATAAATTATTCCAAAAATTATAAAGAAAATAGGCATCATCAAACATGTTTTTGTAAAGAATGTGAAAAAACCACCTATACCGAGAGAATAAGTTGATTTTTTAGCAGCTTTAGAGTGATTTTTATATCTCTCGTTTCTGTAAGGCGATGCGTCAAAGTCTTTAAGTTCACCATTTTTTAAAGCATTAAGAAGCTTTTCTTCATAAAGAGTTTTATTTTTTTGTTTTTCTATTTTTTTAATTGCTTTCTGGTGGTCGCCTTTAAAAAATTCTGCAACTCCACCTAAAACAGTGTGGTTTATAATACCTTCAACATAATTCCTTATGAGCATTTCTCTTATCTTTACACTTGCCTCAAGAATTTCTAAATCTTTTTGGAAAATGTCATCGCCTACAAACTTGTTTATAGTGTCTTTTCCGTATGCAATAAGCTTGTTTTTCTTAACACCACTACTTGTAATATCCTCCATAAGAGGTATAAAAGTTTTAAGAAAATCATTTATTTCACCAAAAGTTTCAATCATAAGCTCTTGGGTGTAAATGTAAGGGTAAGTGTAGCTTTTGTAATCTTTTAATTCTAAAAATGCAAAAATATCATATACAGAAAAAGGTAAAAAAGGAACAGACTCAAAGCCTACGCTGAGCCATATTGTGTTAGGCGCGTAGGCTAAAGGTCCGTTTTCTATAAAATATAGGTCAATAAAAAAGTCATTGAATGAAAGTCGGGCAATAACACCATTTTTATTTTTACCACCGATTCCCGATGTTAAATCGCTGAATGCAAGTGTAGGGTTAAAACCGCAAAGCTTTGTACTTGCCCGACAGTTTGTTTTGAAAATCTCTGCTAAAGTCATCTTATAGCTAACTCGATTTCTTTGTTTATTTCTGCTCGTTTATTTAAAAGCCACTCTATGTCGTGCGGGTAGTTTTTAAATGTGAGTTCTGTATCAAGATTTTTTGTAAGAATTTTTAAAACATGCTCTCTTGAAGTAAGTCTTTCAAGGTATTTCATAGCACGGTAATCACAAAGTCCCTCGTAAAATACTTCGTGACGGGTAGAGTTGAGTGGCTTATGGTCTGCACCGGGGTAAACAACAAACGCATCACCTGACGGGAATGCACCACCTGCATCTGTAACCTCAAAAGGATTTATTGCCTTTTTAGAGTATTGTGTGTACCAGAAATTGTGACCCCATTGTAAAAAGCCTTTTGCTTCATATTTATAAAGGAGCATACCTAAAATTCTGTTTCGTGTCGGTGGCATTGCAAAGGTTCTGTTAGGTAAAAAGTCGTGAGTTTCTGAGCAACAGTAATAAGTCCAGAAGTTCTCAACCTCTGCTTTGAAAATGTCTGCAACATCTTCGCCACAAACAGGAGTTTTAACAAGTCCTTGTCTGTAAAATTCAATCTCAGAAAGTGCATCAATAATATGAAAATCGGGGAAGAGCTGATTTATAATATATGATGCGTTTTTATAATCTTCAATTTGTTCATCATTTGGTTCGTCAGAAACATGCAAAAAGCAATTCTGCTTAATGTCAAGACGCTCAACCTCTTTAGTAAAGGCTTTTGCAAATACTGCGAGGAACTGAACATAGTCTTTACCATTAGCAACAGTATCCCAACCAAAAAGTTTTTGTTGAACACCTTTTATATTACCCATAATTTTTGGTGCGTGTTTTGCACCCCATTGTGTAAAGAAGTGTGAAATTTCAAAATATTTAATACCACATTCGGTACAAATTCTTACATATTTATCAAAATTACGGAAGCTGAAACGGTAGCCACCATCTATCTTATCAACCTCAACTAACTGGAAGGTCGGTCTTTCGCCACCAACCTCTGTATCAAGAGGCGGTGTGAAAACAGGTGTGTAAATCATATTTACACCATGTGCTACCGCATTTTTTACATAGTTTCTTAAAAGTGACCAGTATTCTTCGCTGAAAGGTTCTACTTTGTAATAAGTACAAAGGCAGTCGTTATGAAACCAGTTTGTGTAAATCAAATCTTGCATTGGTAACTGCCTTGGGAGTGTGCGCAAACTGAAAATATGCTTGTTGTTTTCATCATACAAACCTTTTTTTAGGAATACTGTAATGCTGTTAGTACCAGCGATATAATCCATTTCGGGTGTGTATTTGAACCAGAGACAATTCCATTCACTTTTTACTAATTCAACAGAATAATCTTCATTTATTGGTTGCAATAAATCAGGGTATTCAGTTCTTTTTGTATCGTAGTGGAAATCATCGTGGTCATCGGGTGCAGCATAGGTTGATGGCATATCAAGAACCTTATACACCTTTATACCATCACGAAGATTTGACGCAACTTCAACTGTTATGTTGCAGTCATCATCACTTTCAGGGAGAATTGCAATTTGAAAATTGAATGCTTCACCACGAAGAACAGAAAACTCCTTGAACTCATCAAAGTTCGGTTCAACATCTTTAAATACTTTTGTAAGTGAAGAAAGTAAAATGGATTTCATAGTTCACACCTCGATTGTCTGGTTTTGAAACATTCTTAACCCTCAATTTCTTTTTTATCTAACCCTTTTTTCTTGAGTAATAAGAGAGGAATAAATACGAGAACTGCTAAAACTGCACTATAAATAAACATTGTAACATCAGGAACAATAGTTTCTACGCCATATTCATTTGTATAGGTAGCCCCTGCATTTCTACAAGCAATATCACCAATTGCAGGACCTACAACCATAGGAATAAGAACAACGAAAATCATTCTTATACCTTGGAAAAGACCAGTTTTTTCAGGTGGTGTAAAGTCACGGATAGCAGCATTTAACTGAATTGTGAGAACAAGGTAACCAATAAGTGTAGGTGCAAGACCTGCAAGGATTATATAAAGGCTTGTTCCGGAAGAGAAAACTATTAAACCTAATATAAGAAGAATTACACCAGGAATGAATCCTAAGAATTTGTTTTTGTTTGAAAGCTTCATTAAGATAATAATACCTGCAACAAGAGCTACAATAGTAACTACTGCAACAATTATAAGTGTAGGAGAAATAGCTGAGAGCAACACAGAATTCTTTTCATCTGCAAGAACAACATATTGAAGGTAAACAAAGAGGAATGGGAAGAATACCTGAAAAGCTGAGTTGAAAATACAAATAGAAGAAAGAATCAAGTAAAGCTGAGAATTTTGTTTGATAACAGATGGTTTGAAGCCGTAGAAAAGGTCTGCCCAATAGCTTGTGTTTTTTTCTTTTGGTTCTTTGTGTTCAGGTTCTTTAAGAGAGAAAAGACCAACAATACCACTTACAACAACTAAAAGACCAAGACCACCAAAGAATGTTTTGTAAGAAACGGTACCAGCTTGTGCGAAGCTACCGACACCCATAACAATTCCCATTGCTAAAAAACCAACGAAAGTAAATGTAGTTTCAACTTTTGGTCTTGAACCTGTGGTAGTAACATCTGTAACCCATGCGTTGAAAGCAGAGTCGTTACTTGTAGACCCCATAAATGTCATAACCATATCCATTATGATAACTGTCCATACTGTAAATGTTAAAATCTGAATTGCGTCAGAAAGGCTGAAAATTGCGGCAATATTATCTCTTGTGATAAAACCGAAAAGTGCGGTAACAGCACCCCATACAATGTAACCGATAGAAATGAATATTTTTCTGTTTCTTAATCTGTCGCTGAAAGTACCCATAACAAATGTTGTAAGAACAGCGGTAATTGCAGAAAGAGCAACCATTCGGCTTATTGCGGTAGTAGGTGACATTGTACCAAGAAGTGCTTCTTGTGATGCACCTGCATAAACTGAGTTGTAAAGGAATGTATTAAAATACATGTTTTCAAGGTTCCAAGCAATACCACCTATAAGGTTAAAAAGGCAAAGATTGAACCATATTCTGCCCGAAAGCTTAGAAGAATCCGGTGCGAGTATTTTTTCTTTTTTCATAAGAAAACTCCTTTAATTTTATTTTTTGCAAAAACTACAAATTATTGTTGCAAATTATATCTATTTTATTATAATTCACCGCGAGAGTAAAGTCAAGGAATAAGTGTGTATAAAAACAATAAAAACCACCAATATTATAGAAAATAGTTGTTTACAAAATTTGTAAAGTGTGTTAAAATAATAAGCTGATTGAATTTTTTGAAAGGAGGCATAACTTGTGGAGCATAAATTAGTTCATTTTGCGGCAGATAAAACTATTTCGAGCATATTGAAATATATCGACAAAGAGCCACAGAAGAATCTTCTTAAAATTCTCAGCATTGTTGAGAAAACTTTTAAAATGTATCCGAAAGAAAATTATGCTAAAATGCGTAATGCTGTTTTAGATGATAGCAATTCACACACAGTTTTAGCAAAAAATATTTTAAGAGATGTTGACCACAGTTTAATAAAAAGTCTTCTTCTTTCATTAGGTGTTCACGCGGGCTTTTATGGTACAAAAATCGTAAGAGCAAATCGTGAAAAATATAAATGCAATATCCCGTGGATAATTCTTTTTGACCCGACTTCTGCTTGTAACTTAAAGTGTAAAGGTTGTTGGTCTGCAGAGTATGGTCATTCTTTTCAGCTTTCACTTGACGAAATGAGAAGCATTGTAACCCAGGGTAAAGAAATGGGAACTCATTTTTATATGCTTACAGGTGGCGAGCCTCTTATAAGAAAAAATGATATTATAACTCTTGCTACCGAAAACAGAGAATGTACATTTTTAATTTACACAAATGCTACTTTAATTGACCAGAAATTCTGCGATGATATTAAAAGATGTGGCAATATTACACTCGCTTTAAGCATTGAGGGGTCAAAAGAAAGTAACGACTTCCGCCGCGGTGACGGTGCTTATGAAACAACCATAAAGGCTATGGAGCTTTTAAAGCAAAATAAAATTCTTTTCGGTATTTCTGTTTGCTACACAAATAAGAATGTTGAGAGCGTTACAAGTGATGAATTTCTTGACAATATGATTGAAAAAGGTGTTAAATTTGCACTTTATTTCAACTATATGCCTGTTGGTAGTGATGGACAAAAAGAGCTTATTCCATCGCCTATGCAAAGAAAATATATGTATATGTGGCTTAAAAGAATAAGAAATGGTAAAACTGGCAAGCCAATATTTGTTATGGACTTTCAGGATGATGGTGAATTTGTTGGTGGTTGTATTGCAGGTGGCAGAAACTACTTCCATATAAATTCTAAAGGTGATATTGAGCCTTGTGTATTTATTCACTATTCAGACTCAAATATAAGAGAAACTACACTTTTAGAGTCTTTGCAAAGACCGCTTTTCCAGGCTTACAGAAAAGGACAACCTTTTAACGATAACCATTTAATGCCTTGTCCTATGCTTGAAAATCCTGATATTTTAAGAAAAATTGTTAAAGAAACAGGGGCTAAAAGCACCGACCATTTAATAAATGAAGATGTTGACGAGCTTTGCGATAAATGTGTAGATTTCAGTAAGGCGTGGGCACCGGTTGCCGAGGAATTATGGAAAAATAATTCTCACCCGAAAATCTTTACACAATATTACAGAGATTCTGATGAAGCTAAATAATTTGTACCCGACCATCTGGTTGGGTACTTTTGTTTATTTCGCATAAATTCTGCTGTGTTTTTTGGTTGTTAAAAAGTTCATTATTTCTTTACAAACAAATACTGTATATGTTATAATATAAAATGTATAGTTGTGTATAGGAGTGTATCCAGTTTGGAAAGAAAAAGCGGTGTGTTAATGCACATTTCTTCGCTTTGGGGCGAATATTCAAGTGGTAGCTTTGGTAAAGAAGCATTCCAATTTATAGATTTTCTTAAAAATAGTGGCTTTTCATATTGGCAGGTATTACCTTTTGTAATTCCTGATGAGTGTAATTCACCTTATAAATCATACTCAACATTCGGCGGTAACCCGTACTTTGTGAATTTAGATTTACTTTTTGAAGATGGTCTTTTATCACAAGAAGATTTATTGACCGCAAAACAGGGTACACCATATTTCTGTGAATTTGACCGTTTAAAAAATGAAAGACTTCCACTTTTAATTAAAGCATCAAAAAATGTTAACGCAGAATTAAAGACAAAAATATATGAATTTATAGAAAAACATCAACAAATAAAGCAATTTTGTAAATTTATGGCACTTAAAACTGCTAACAACGAAAAAGAGTGGACCGAGTGGAAAACTAAAGAATATAGTGAAGAAGTTTATTTCGGTTGGTGTTTTATTCAATATGAATTTTTCACTCAATGGACAAAGGTAAAAAAATATGCCAATGATAACGGAATAAGCATAATTGGTGATATACCAATTTATGTTTCGTTTGATAGTGCAGATGTTTATTACAACAAAAAAATGTTTTTGATGGATGAAGAAAATCACCTTACAGATGTAGCAGGTGTACCACCAGATTATTTTTCAGAAGATGGTCAGTTGTGGGGTAATCCACTTTATGACTGGGCAGAAATGGAAAAGGATGGTTTTTCCTGGTGGAAAGAACGACTTTCATTTGCTTTAGAGCTTTTTGATGGCGTAAGAATTGACCATTTCAGAGGTTTTGAAAGCTTCTGGGCAGTTAAGGGTACAGAAAAAACTGCAAAAAATGGTAAATGGGTTAAAGGTCCTGGAATGAAGCTTATAAAGGTTTTTAACGAAATTAAGGGCGACAAACTCATTATTGCAGAAGATTTAGGCGATATTACAGAAGATGTTGTAAAACTCGTAAATGACAGTGGGTTCCCTGGAATGAGAGTGTTCCAGTTTGGATTCCTCTCAATGTGGGATACACCACACAGACCATATAATTATGTAAATAACTGTGTTGCGTATTCAGGCACACACGATAATAACACTCTTTTAGGTTATCTTTGGGAAACTCCTGAGGATATGAAAAGAAAAGTTATGCAATATTGCTCTTGTAATTATGAGAGTTGGAATGAGGCTGGTTGTAAGGCTATAATTAAAACAATTATGGCAAGTAATGCGGGTCTTACTATATTCCCGATACAGGATTTATTGGGCTATGGCTCTGATACCCGACTTAATGTACCAGGCAGAGCAGAGGGTAACTGGCTTTACAGAACAACAAAAGAGCAGGTTGACAATATAAATAAACAAGAATACAAAGAAATGAATGAATTATTCGGTAGGGTTTAAAAATGAGCAATTTAAAAGATATAACACTTTTTTTACTTGATATGGACGGCACTGTGAATTTAGGTTTTGACCCTATAGACGGTGCAAAGGAATTTTTAGAAACATTGTTAGAGCAAGGTAAAAAATTTATTTTCTTAACAAACAATTCTTCAAAAAATGCAAATGACTATGTAGATAAAATGAAAAAACTCGGTTTTCCTTGTGAAAAAGAAAATGTTTTCACATCAGGTATGGCGGCAGGAATGTTTTTAAGAGATAATAAAAAGGGTAAGAAAGTTTATGTTTGCGGTACTGGGTCTTTAAAAAATGAACTTTTAAAATATGGTGTTGAAATTTCTGAAGATGATGCCGATTTAGTTCTTTTAGGTTATGACACAGAGTTAGATTATAAAAAAATAACAAAGGTGTGCGATCTTTTAGATGCAGGTGCAGAATATTATGCAACTAATATAGATATGGTTTGTCCTATTGAAAATGGCAGATATTTACCTGACTGCGGTAGCTTTGCCGATATGTTCGAAAATGCAGTTAAAAGAAGACCAATCTTTTTAGGTAAGCCCGACAGAACTATGATAGATATTTTACAAAAAGAAACAGGTACACCTTATGAAAATATCGCAATGGTGGGCGACAGACTTTACACAGATGTCAAAACTGGTGTAAATGCAGGGGTTATTTCAATTCTCGTTATGTCAGGTGAAACAGATGAAGCTATTTTAAAAGCATCAGATGTTGAGCCAACATATATATTTGATTCAGTAAAAAAAATTCTTGAGGAAATAAAATAAATTAAAAGGAAAGGACGCGGGAAAATGAAAAAGAAAATTTTAGCATTGGTACTTGTAATATCATTTGTTATGTCAATGTTTGCGTTGTCGTTTACATCAAGTGCAGTGAGCACATTGAAAGGTGATGCAAATGGTGATGGTGAACTTTCAACAAATGACGCCTTGCTTGTTTTAAGAGTAGCTGCAGGAATTGAGGATTCACTTTCGACAGAAGCAAAGTCTCTTTGCGATATTGACGGAGACGGTTATATTTCTCTTTTTGATGCAAGAAGAATTTTAAGAGCCGCCGCAGGTCTTACAAACCTCGAGCCAACAGGTGCATTCAAGGGCTACACAGATGAAAATAATATTTTCTCTTCAAAAGAAGCGGCTTTAAATTATTTCAACACTAATATAAACAAAATAAAATCAGAAAGATATGGCTTCACAGTTTTAACTGATGTTGAAATGAAAGAATTCGGTGCAGATAAAATTACATTCTTAGGCCAACCGATAAGCAATTCATCAGGCTTTATAGAAAGAATTTTCCAGACAGTAGGTAGCGAATCTGACCAAGAGGTTTATATAATACCAGGTCAGAGCTCAACAAATATAATGAGTGTTGAGGGTCAGTCTTATGTTTCTAAGCTTAATAATGCTGATGTTTATGGTGCAAAGGTAGAGTACGACGCAACCCGTTACACTGAAAAGGGCGGTATTATAACAATTTCAATCGCAATTCCTGATACTGAAAAATGGGATATTTACGATTCAAGCTATATAAGAGCATTTAATACAGATAATCTTTTAGGTGCAACTGAATCAATACTTAATTCGTTGCTTACCCGTCTTTCAAATGATACAGAGATTATTCATTATAAAAATGCTGTTTTAGTTGCAGAGTTTGAAGCAGAGACAGGCTACCCTGTAAGCTATACAACAAGCTACGAAACATCAGTTTATGTTGAACGTGCTACAAGCAGTATCTACTCACTTGAGGGCATAAACTATGAAACTGTGAATAAGGTTGATTATGTTGACTTTATTTATGACTAAAAAACAATAATATGGGGTGACTGATTATGAAGAAATATATCTTAGCACTTGACCAGGGTACAACCTCTTCAAGAACAATCATCTTTGATAGAAGTGGTAATATTGTTTCAAAAGCACAGTTTGAATTTACTCAGATTTATCCGCAGAGTGGCTGGGTAGAGCACGACCCTTATGAAATCTGGGAAAGTCAGCTTCATTCATTACAGGTTGCTTTACAGAATGGTAATATAAAGCCAGAAGAAATTGCTGCTGTAGGTATTACTAATCAACGCGAAACTACAATTTTGTGGGAAAGAGATACAGGCAAACCTGTTTATAATGCTATTGTGTGGCAATGCAGAAGAACCGCACCTATTTGCGAAAAATTAAAAGAAATGGGTCTTGAACCTTATGTTAAAGAGCATACAGGTCTTTTAATAGATGCTTACTTCTCTGCAACAAAAATCAAATGGATTTTAGATAATGTTCCTGAAGCAAGAACTTTGGCAAACGAAAATAAACTCTGCTTTGGTACAGTTGAAACATGGCTTATTTGGAATCTTACAAATAAGCAGGTTCATGTTACCGACTACAGTAACGCTTCAAGAACCATGCTTTTTGATATAGAAAAGCTTCAATGGGATGAAACTCTTTGTAATAAATTAGGTATTCCAATGAGCATACTTCCTGAAGTAAAAGAGTCAAGTTCTGTTTATGGTGAAATTGCAGATAATTTACCAGGTCTTTCAGAACTCAAGGGTATTCCAATCGGTGGTGCAATAGGTGACCAGCAATCTGCTCTTTTCGGTCAGGCTTGTTTTAATGCAGGTCAGGCAAAAAACACTTATGGTACAGGTTGCTTCCTTCTTATGAATACAGGTGATAAGAGAATTCATTCTAAAAATCAGCTTATTGAAGGTATTGCGTGGGGACTTAACGGTAAAGTTACTTATGATTTAGAGGGTAGTGCATTTAATGCGGGTTCAGTTATTAAATGGCTTCGCGATGAGCTTCGTATGATTTCAGAGCCATCTGAATGTGACTTTTTAGCAGAAAGTGTGCCTGACTCAAACGGAATTTATTTAGTTCCTGCATTTACAGGTCTTGGAGCACCTTATTGGGATATGTATGCCCGTGGTTGTATTGTAGGTCTTACCCGTGGTACAAATCGTGCACACTTTGCAAGAGCAGTGCTTGAAAGTATAACTTATCAGGTAACAGATTTAATAGATGCTATGTCAAAAGACAGTGAAATTTTAATTTCAGAAATTCGTGTTGATGGGGGTGCATCTGTAAGTAATGTAATGCTTCAGATTCAGGCAGATATGTCAGGTGCAAAGGTAAACAGACCAAAACTCGTTGAAACAACTGCTCTTGGTGCAGCTTATATGGCAGGTCTTGCAGTCGGTTTCTGGTCAAGTCTTGAAGAGATTGAAACTGACAGAGAAGTTGACAGAATCTTCATTCCTAATGTAAACACAGACAAACGCGAAAAAATGCTTAAAGGTTGGCATAAGGCAGTAAAATGTTCAATGAATTGGGAAGAAGCTTGATGGCAAATTTGCGATATTTGTCATTTTACTCACCCACTCGCGTACCTTTGTACGCTACGGGGTTCGTAAAAAGCCAACTATCATCAAATTTGCACATCAATCTACATTTGCGGGTAAATTTGCGATATTTGTCATTTTACTCACCCACTTATGTATATTCATACACTACGGGGTTCGTAAAAAGCAGAATGCAGAATTAAGGGGCAAAGTCGATTATAATTATATGTGAATAAAAACAACAAAGTTCTATCATTTAAAGTTTTTCGTAAACTAAAATGATAGAACTTTTTAATAACTAATTTCTAATCACTGACTAACAACTGACGACTGACAACTAGCCACACTAGCAACTAGGTCCCGAAAATTTCAATTTTCCATTCTCAATTCTCAATTAAACTATTTAATATTTTTGTTAAATTTTCAGAAATCTTTCTGTGTCCTTCACGATTCGGGTGAAGTGGCTCGACAGGTACCCAGCCATTTGAGTTTATATAGAAAATATCTGTATTATTTTTCTTGTTATATTCCTCAATAAATTCGCCCAATTCTTTGTGGAATGCACCACAGAAAGCAGAAAGTGAGATTATTTTAGATGTAGGGTTCATTTTAATAATAACATCTAAAAGTTTCTTGTAATTATCAAGATAATTTTCAAGTGTGTCCCAACGGTCGTTTGCACCGTGGTTTATTACTATATAATCACTGTTCTTGTGAGTTATAGGAGATTTATCGAAATTATATGGGTATGCCTCATCTGCTTTTGGCACTGCACCCATTCCTGAGTGAGTAACACCAACTGCACCATAGCCCATAAAAATTGGTCTTAAATTAAGTCTTTCTGCAGTAAGCCAGGCGTAAGTTGCGGTAACATCATCCTGATAAACTCTGTTAAACTGACCTATTGAAAATTTATTTTCGCCATATTCACCATAATAATCTTCGTCGGTTAAAACGCCCTCAGTAATTGAGTCACCGACAAATTCAATAGTCTTTCGTGTATCTTCTTTAATTTTTACTGGCGTATCAGTAATTACACCACAAAATGAAATTTTACTTTCAAGAGGTGCATACCAACGTCTTAATTCTTCAACTGTACCTTTGAAAATGATTTTAACAGTATGTTCCGTGTCTTCTTTTGTACGGATTTTTAAGTAGTTATCTACCATAGCTTCGGTGTAGTCGCCATCGTCTATCTGTACCCAGAGGTGAGGGTAAGGGTATTTGTTGTTGTCGCAGTTAAAAAGTGCAGTAGCAAGAGTACCTTTAAAACAGAATTCGATGTAACTACCTGTTGCAGTAGCAGTTGCAAAATCTTTGTTTTGAGTGTCCCATCTGCCAGTAAGACGGATTGACTCGTGATTATAAGAAACTTTCATAATTTCACCTTAAATAAAATTTATATTATATAATAATTATAACTTCCAATATTTTATTGTCAACACTTGATAGAGTGTTTTTCTTATGTTATAATTTATTTTTGGTATAGTTCCTATTTTTGAGATTGGAAAGGAAATTTCTTTAAATGTATTCAAAAGAAGAGCAACAAGAACAACTTTATTTTAATAAGGTAAAAGGTTTCTTAAATAGTGAAATAGTGCGTCTTAAAGACCTTATTGTTACTTATAAGGCACGCGTTAAAGCACAAGGTGAAAAGTTTAATCAGGATAACCCAAATGGCGGAATGTACGCAGGTATTGAACTTACTGAACTCCATTACGAAATGGAAAATCAGATGCAGGAAATAGAAAATGCGCATTATGATATTTCATTTTATGAAAAGCTTAAAGATTCCCCGTATTTTGCAAGGGTAGATTTTACGCCGAACAGAACGGGTAGAAAACAAGAGATTTATATTGGTCTTAAAACACTTCAGGAGCACGATACTTACAATACATTGGTCTGCGACTGGCGTGCACCAATTGCTTCACTTTTTTATGATGATTTCAATTCGAGTGATGCATACTTCAATGCACCATCAGGAGTAATTGAGGGCAAGCTCTCTTTAAAAAGACAATATAAATTTCAGAATGGTGAATTAAAAGGCTTTGTAAACAGTGATATTAAAATTGATGACGATATTTTAAGAGATGTTTTAGGTGAGAATACTCACGAGCATTTAAGAGTTATTGTCAATTCAATTCAGCGTGAGCAGAATAAGGCTATAAGATATTCTGACAGCAAAAATTTAATAGTTTATGGTCCTGCGGGTAGTGGTAAAACTTCAGTTGGGTTCCACAGAATTGCGTATCTTCTTTACAGAAACAGAAAAGAACTTATTTCTTCAGAAATAGTTATGTTTTCAAATAATGACATTTTCTCAAGTTATGTAGCAGATATTATTCCTGAACTTGGTGAAATGCCTATTAACTACTCAAGTTTTTACAATATTTTTAAAGCCGAACTTTCGGAATTTTCTGTTCTTGATTACTACGATTTAGCAAATAGTTTAATAAATGGTGATAATTTAAGAAAGAAAAACGCAGTTTTAAAGTATGATGAGAAATTTATAGATTACTTAAAGGTACACGCAGAAAATTATCTGCCTGAATTTAAAGATGTTACACTTTTTGATGAAGTAATTATTTCTAAAGATGATATTTTAGACAGATATGTTTCAGATGGCGAAAATGCACCATCTGCAAGGGCAGAGCGACTTGTAAGCTTTGTAAATGGCGTAATTGATGAGTATTTTATGGAGCATAAAGAAGAAATTTATGAAATAATTGACCTCGATTCTTCCATTGACGAAGATACAAGTAAGCTCTATAAAATGAAACGCAGAGAATTAAAACATAATGTCGGTAGAATTTTAAGAGATTGTGTTTTAGCAGACCCTGTTAAAATTTATGTCAATATTTTAGAAAACTACATTAAAACAGTAGGAAAAAATGATGATGTTTTAAAATTCACTAAAGAAAATCTTGAAAAAAGAGTTCTGGATTTTCCAGATGCGTTGGGAATAGTATTTACGAAATGTGTAATGGGTGAAAGTGCAATTTTAAATGGTGTAAAGCACATTTTAATTGATGAAGCACAAGATTTAAGCCTTTTACAACATAAAATTATTTTAACAATGTTCCCAAGAGCCAAATACACTCTTTTACTTGATACTAACCAGGCAATTAACCCTGAAATAAATTCCGTAAGTGTAGAAAAACTCGCGGAGCTTTACAATGCTAATTCTTTATATCTTAATAGGAGCTATCGTTCAACTGAAGAAATTAACAAATTAGCACTTACTCTTTTACCAAAAGAAAAGAATTACGATATTTTCTCAAGAAATGGTGAAAATGTGCAGTATAAAAATGGTGTAAATAAATTAAAAGAAGCTATAAATGAATATAGTAAAAAAAGTTCTTCGGTTGCAATTATTACAAAGACAATTGAAGAATCAAGAGAGCTTCATAAAGAACTAGTAAAGGAATTTCCCAACATACGCCTTTGCGATAATAAATCTTGCGTGTTGAGTGAAGCACCAATAATTATGCCACTTGTCTTAACCAAAGGACTTGAATTTGACAGCGTTATAGTGTTTAATAAAAACAACGGATTTTCAGGAGAAAATAATAAGCCATATCTTTATATGGCAGTCACAAGAGCGTTACACAGATTAAGTATTATTGAGGTTTAAAAATGATTTCAATTCTTGTTGTAATTTATGTTGTGTTTATTTCTTTAGGACTTCCTGATTCACTTTTTGGTGTTTCGTGGCCTGTGGTGCATAATGATTTTATGATACCAGCAAGCTTTGCCTCTCTTTACAGTATAATTACAGGGGTTTGTTCAGGTGGCGTAGCTTTTATTGCAGGTAAGGTTATAAGAAAGTTTGGTACACCCCTGGTTACGTTTTTCTCTACACTTCTTACGGTAATTGGATTAATAGGAATAAGTCTTTCGCCGAATATAGTTGTAATGATGTTTTTTACCGTTGTAATGAGTTATGGCGCAGGGGCGATTGATACAGCACTCAATAACTTTATTGCCCTTCACTATGAAGCAAGGCATATGAGCTGGCTTCATTGCTTCTGGGGTCTGGGCGTTACAATAAGTCCTCTTATTATGGCTCATTTCTTAGGCGGTGAAGCAGGTGGTTGGCGCTGGGGTTACAGAGTTGTAGCGTTAATTCAATTTTCAATAGCTATACTTGTTCTTTTTTCTTTGAAAAGATGGAAAAAGATAGATTCTATAAGTCAGCAAAATGAAGTTGCCGAAGCCTCAAGCACTGAAAAAGCCAATGTTTTTAAAATAAAGGGTGCTGTAACAAGTATTTTTTCACAGGGCTTTTATTGTTCTATGGAATTTTTAATTGGTACATGGGGCGCTACTTATTTAGTTAATGTTTACGGTAGTGAGCCTGACGTTGCAGCGAGATGGGTTTCACTTTATTATGGTGGAATAATGCTTGGCAGATTGGTTTCTGGCTTTGTTTCTATAAAAGCAAGCGATAATACATTAATCCGTGGTGGAATAGGTATTTCGTTTATGGGAATTGTTTTATTGCTATTACCGTTAGGCAATATTTCAATTTTAGGTTTATTATTAATTGGTTTTGGTTTCGGGCCTATATTCCCGAGTATTCTTCATTCTGTGCCGATGCGCTTTGGCGAGAAATACTCTGCAGATTTAACGGGATTTCATATGGGTGGCGCTTATGCAATAGGCTTTTTAGTACAGTTGATATTTGGATTTACTGCAAGTGCTACAACATTTGAAATTACACCGTTTGTATTAGTAGGATTTTCAGTTTTATTATTTATAATGAATGAAATGACGATTAAAAAGACTTCTGAAAGGTGGTAAAAAGATATGCTCAGAAAGGTAGTTGCTGGTTTAATATGTCTTGCAATAATTTTCTCTTTTACAGGTTGTTTCGGCAACAAGTACGACACAGATTTTACAATTAAAAGTAGAGTAGGCTTAACAAATAATGATTTTTATGAACTTTCTGCAAAGGATGTAAAATCAATTGACAATTACGAAAAAGAATTTAATTACTTCGGTGTTAAATATGCGTCAGATTCATATTTAAAATGCTCAATAGTTTATATTGTAGATAAAGAAGAAACAAGAGAAGAATTCTTTTTAGAGCCAAGTAAAGAGGAAACAAATTTTTATAGCTTTATTGATAATGCATTAGAAAAAACTACTGCAAAAAAGGTGATTGAATTTTCTTGTCAACCAATGAATTCACAAAAAGCAAATGTTAAAATTTCGGGATTTACAGTATTTTTACGAGAAATTCCGAAACAAGAGGTTTTCATTGAAACTGAAAATTATAAATTAGGTGTCGATTTATTGTGGGGCGGTGCGTTTTCATATCTTGAAGATTTAAATTCAGATGTCGAAGCAGTAAAGGTTGATGGTAAAATTAAGGTTGACTCAAATGCAAGTGACCGTTACGACACAAGAGCGGTAAATAAAAAGGTGAATTTAATTAACCGTAATGATACCGGCAGACTTGTGCAACAGTCATATTATGGTACGATGGACGCACCTTATGAAACGGCAACCTTTATGGAAAATGAATGGCGTTATAATCCTGTGCAAGGTGGTAACCAATATAACGACCACAGTAAAATTGTAGATGTTAAAACAACAGAAACAGAAATTTATGTAAAATGCAGACCACTCGACTGGGCAAAAGAAAAAGAATTTATTACCCCTTCTTATATGGAGGCATGGTATACAATAGAAAATAACAATATTCATGTAAAATGCAGATTTACTGACTTTTCGGGATATCCGTCAATTGATGCAGAGCAGGAATTACCTGCGTTTTACTGCATAGAGCCACTTAATACATTTGTGTATTATGATGGAACAGAACCTTTTTCAAAGGATAACAAATTATGTATTGAGGATTCTTTAGGATTTTGGGCAGAGGAAGGTTACCCTAAATTCACATCAATAGAACAATGGTCTGCTTACCGTGGTGAATTTTCTGACAGTTTTGGTATTGGTATTTATATGCCAACTCACGATACTTTCTTAACAGGTGTTTATGGACGTGGTGAAACAGATGAAAAAGACCCGTCAAGCGACGACCCGACTTCATATATTGCAGTGGTTAAAACCAATCATTTTGAAAGTTTCAAACCAATAGAATATGATTACTATATTTCAACCGGTACTGTTGAAGAAATAAGAAATAACTTTAATGCGATTAGTGATTTAGTATGATGAATTTAAAACCCGTAACAGACGAAAATTTTTCTTTAGTTTATAAAAGGCTTATAGATGCTTTCCCTTATGAAGAAAGGCGAGATGAAGTTGACGAGAAAAAGTGTTTTTTAAAATCCCAGTTTAATTTTTGTGAAATTACAGACGATGGCGAGAGTGTAGGTTTAATTGTTTTTTGGGTATTCGAAAGTTTTTTGTTTATTGAACATATAGCAATAAATAAAGAAATCCGTTCTAAAGGCTATGGTTCAAGAGCGATTGAGTTAATAAAAGCAAAGTATAATTTACCAATTATTTTAGAAGCAGAAGCACCAGAAACAGATATTCAGAAAAAACGAATTAAATTTTATGAGAATCTGGGCTTTAAAATAAATTCTTACGACTACACTCAACCATCATATCATAATGCGGAGAGTGTACCGCTGATGGTTTTGAGTTTCCCGGAGGTTTTAAGTCAGACGGAGTTTGATGAGTTTTTTGAAACTACGCGAAGAGTTGTTTATGAAATTGAAAATTGAGAATTGAAAATTGAAAATTTCGGAAGGCTTCGCCTTGATTGTAATTATTGTTGAAATGGAGATTTTTATGGCAATTTACTTTATAGATTATGAAAATGTACATATAGATGGTTTAAAAGGTGTTGCAAGGCTTAAAGAAGATGATGCTGTCTGTATTTTTTATAGTGAAAAGGCAAACACATTAACTTTCGGATTACATAGACGCTTAATAGAATGTAGTGCTAAAATAGAATATATAAAAGTAACTGTTGGTACAAAGGATTCATTGGACTTTCAGTTAACTTCTATTTTAGGTTATAAAATAGCAAAAGAAGAAAACAAAGAATATGTTATTGTTTCAAAAGATAAAGGCTTTGACAGTACGGTCGAATTCTGGAGAAAAAAGAGAATTAAAATTTCGCGTGTTGAAGATATTTCCAGCGATGTTCAGAAACAAACTGACGAAACACAAAAACAGGTTGCAGAGCTTTTAGGCGAAGAAAATAAGGAATACATAAAGGTTGTCTGTTCTGCGATAAAGGACAGGAAGAGTAAAGAAGGTGTTCACAATTATATTATGAAAGAATTGTGCGACAACAAAAAGGTAACGGAGTTGTATAAAAAAATAAAACCGTTGTTGAAGGAGAAAAGCTAACATAATTAAACAAACATCCTATCATTCAGGTTTATAAAAAACTTTAAATGATAGGATGTTGTTGTTTTTATAAATTTTACGATATATTTGCTTACGCAAATGCGATATAAACTTCACTTCGTTTGTTTGCGATATATACTCGTTTCACTAGTATGCGATATGATATAAATCCTACAAAACACGCCGAAGGCATATCGCATTACGAAGTAATATATCGCATTTTATATATCGCAAATCCGTAAGGATTTATATCGCAATTTACAAAGTAAATTATTTAATTTGAGTACCCGCCGGCACGCAATCAGGTAAAAATACTACCTGACAGCCACAAGCACCGTTAGTTGCCGCTAAGAGCATACCCTGACTTTCAACACCCGCAATTCTTGCTGGCTCAAGGTTTGCAACAACAATAATTTTCTTACCAACTAATTGTTCGCAAGTATATTCACTCTTAATAGATGAAACGATAGTTCTGTTTTCACCGCTACCATCATCAAGTGTGAGTTTTAAGCAACTGTGTGATTTTCTTATTTCCTGTGCTTTAATAATTTCGCAAACACGAAGGTCTAATTTGCAGAAATCGTCAATGGAAATGCTATCAGTAGAGAAAGGAACAAACGCATCCGGCTCACCATAAATGTGTTTATCTTCATTTTCTACTACTTCTTCAACAACAGGCGCTTTCATTTCTTCCTCTGTTTTTGGGTAAGAGAAGTCAAGAAGACCAACATATTTCTGAGGGTCAATAGCGAAAAGGAATAAGTAAAGTCTTGGACCTTTTTCTTTATCAATAAGAAGCTTATAAACGTTTTTAAAGAATGTACCCTGAATTGCTTTTAATGCTTTTTCGTCAAGGTCAGCGCCGTGAACTTCCTTAGGAATAGCGTAGAGTTTTTTGTTAAGCTCATCAAGGTCGTAACCGCCTGCTTTAATGAAGTTGAATAAAAGTTCAACTTCTTTTTTAGCACTGTCATCAAGTGTTTCGTAAACTTCCCAGTTTCTTAATGTTCTGAGTCTGTTTACGCTTTCAGGTGCACAGTGTTCAAGCCAATATTTTGCTCTTTCAAGTCTGTCAGCGAATTGTTCATATTTATAAGGTGTGTCAATTTTTTCAAATACTGTTTCAAGCATTGGAATATTGAAGTCAACAACTGAACCTAACTGAACAAGGTGACCCATTGGAACAGTTTCCAATACTCTGTCGCCAACAGTTGTGTTGTACATAATTGCTTTTTCGTTGTCGTTAGCAGTACCGTTTTTAACATTGTTGTACATTTTGTCAAATTCAAAGTACTGACGAAGAATACCATCATCAAAGCAGAAATCAAATGCTTTAAGTGGCTCTGTTTTTGAGTAAAGCCAGAGAATAACTTCTGGTTGATAAATTTTTAAAAGTGTGTCTGGTGTTAAGTTAAGACCTGAAGAACCTGACATTTTACCAGTTGTTCCTTTAATACCAATGAATTCATAACCCTGGAAAATAGGTGGTTCATAACCAAAGATTTTCTTTGCAATGTCTTTACTTGTGTCGTAGCTACCGTGTGGACTTGCGTGGTCCTTTCCGCCCGGCTCAAAGTCAACGCCCTCATACATCCAACGCATAGGCCAGTCAATTTTCCAAGCCAATTTGCAGTTGAAATCCTTTGCGAAGTCAAATGTACCTTTGTGACCACAAGCACAGGAATATTCTGCAACTGTGCAGTCATCTGAAAGAGAAAGTACCTTTGTTGTGTCTTTACCACATTCAGGGCAGTAAATGTTAATTGGGTAATATGCTTCTCTTTCACCTGGCTGTGCCTCTTGTGTACGGTGACTGTCTAAAATATCGAAAATTTCGCCACGATGTTTTAAAGCGTGGATGATATGCTCTGTATATTTACCGCTTCTGTACATTTCTGCCTGATGGCGATAATCCATATCAATACCGAATTTTACAATAGATGTTTCAAATTCGTTTTCGAAATATTCTGCATAAGTTTTAAATTCAGGTGCATCAACAAATGGATTTTTAACATCTACATAAGGACAACCTATGTATTTTTCCATATCACTGTCAACTGCCGCAACATTAACTGGTACTTTTCTGAGACGGTCAAACTCGTCCCAAGAGAAAAGTAATCTTGCTTTTTTACCTTTTTTTCTTAAAGCTCTTACTACAAAGTAGCTTGTAGCAATATCACGGAAGTTACCAATATGAATTGAACCTGATGGGCTGATACCTGCGGCACAAACATATTCTTCTTTTTCTGGATTGCGTCTTATAATTCTTTCAGCAATTTCTTCTGACCAATGCATTTTATCACTCTTTTTCTTTAATATTTTTAAAATTTTGTAGTCATCACAGTATTTTACAATAAATGTAACATTATGTCAATCTAAAAAGGGGAATTACTTACAGTTTTCAAGCACTTTAAGAAGAATTTTAAAAATTCTTTCAGTAGAAGAAATAGAAAGTCTTTCCTTAACTGTGTGAACATCATACATATCAGGGCCAATTGATATGCAATCAAAGTCAGTAATTTTTGATGCGAACACGCCACACTCAAGCCCTGCGTGAATCGCCTCTACTTTGAGTGCTTTGCCAGTTTCTTTTTCATAAACCTCTTTATAAAGCTTTTGTAAAACAGAATTGTTGTTAAATTCCCAAGATGGATATTTACCAAAAACAGTATATTCGCAAGGTAAAATACTGAAAAATGCTTTTAATTTATTTTCTAATGCAATCATTGCACTTTCCTTGTTGCTTCTTAAAGAAATGTGCATTTCAGTAGAATTCTCTTTTGTTGTTAAAATACCGAGGTTAAGTGAGGTTTCAACGAGGCTCTTAATTTCTGCACTCATTTCAATAACACCATTTGGCACACAGGCTAAAGCGTAAATAACAGCATTTGCACTTTCTTTATTTATAGCTTTAAAAGAGCCATTTTCAAGTGGTTTAATTTCATAGGTGAAATCAGGCTCTCGTGTTGTAAATTCACTTTTAATAACCTCAAGATAATTGGTTGCTTCTTTTATAAATTCATCTTTGTTATTTGCACAAAGTCTTATTTTTGTAAGATTTGTAATTGCGTTTGTTTTGTTACCGCCATCAATACTTAATAAATCAAAGCCAGTTGATTTTAAGTGGTTTAAAACACGACCTGCTAAAATATTTGAGTTTACTCTGCCTTTGTCGATTTCAATGCCCGAGTGACCGCCCTGAAGTCCTTTTAATGTTAGTTCAATTTCTGTTCCTGTTACATTTTCTCTTTGGAAGTTAAAGAAAACTTTAAAATCACTGCCACCTGCACATGAAACTGTCATTGTGTCCTCTTCTTCAGAGTCAATGTTAATCATTTTTTTGCCTTTTAATACTGATGTGTCAAGTTTATTTGCACCTATCATACCTATTTCTTCGTCAGTTGTAAAAAGTGCTTCAATAGGTGGGTGAGAATATTTGTCACTTTCTAAAATTGCTAAAATACATGCTACTGCTATGCCATTGTCTGCACCGAGTGTTGTGTTTTTTGCTTTTATGAAATCACCATCAACAAAAATTTCTAAAGAATCTTTTGAAAAGTCAATTGTACTGTCTTCAGTTTTTTGACAAACCATATCAATATGACCTTGTAAAATAATCGGTTCTGCATTTTCAAAACCGCTTGTTCCATTTTTATAAATTACAACATTATTTGCATCATCGCGGTAATATTTGAGATTATGCTCTTTTGCAAAATCAACACAGAACGAAGCGATTTTTTCCATATCACCCGAACCGTGTGGGATTTTTGTTATTTCTTCGAAATAATAAAATACTCTTTCGGGTTGTAAATTTTTAAGTTGTGACATAGTTAATTCCTTTCAGGCTCGTAATTGAATACGGGCATAAGCTCTAATTTAAATTGATTTATTCTGTGAAGATAATCTATTCTTTCTTTTGTCTTTTCATCTTCACAAACACCAGTTCTTATATACTTATCCAAAACTGCATAGGTGAAGCCTAAATTGTCTTCATCTGTTTTACCCTGAAGACCATCAATAGGTGTTTTTTCTGTAAATTTGTCAGGGAGACCTAAAGCCTTGCCGACTGCTTTAACCTCTTGAACAGTTAATTTTGAAAGTGGTGAAAAATCGCCAACACTGTCACCGTAGCGGGTAGAGTAACCAACCCAGTCTTCTGAAAGGTTGCAGGTATTTGCAACTCGACCGTTTACACTCTGACTTACTGCATAAACACACGCCATACGAAGTCTTGGTGGGAGATTTGTAATTGCTTGTGTTGAAAGCTCAACATCATTGTTTTTAAACTCATTTATAAAACCATTAAAGGCATCTTTTATATTTATTGTTACAGATTTTATGCCTAAAAATTCAACGAGGTCTTTTGAAACATCAATGTCAAATTGCTCACCATTTGGCATAAGCACGCCAACAACATTCTCTTTGCCTAAAGCCTCTGCTAAAAGAGCGGCTACAACAGAGCTGTCTTTGCCACCTGAAATTCCTAAAACACCTTTGCAACCCTTACCATTTTCATTGAACCAATCTTTTATCCATTCAACAATATCATTTTTAACTTTTTCTGCATTAAAATCCATAAAAATCACCTGAATTTAAAATTACTATAACATTTTACCTGTTTATTGTATTATTTTCAATATAATTTACAAAAAATGTGTTGAAAGAATTGAAAAAAAATAATATAATATTGCTATTAAACTTATAATGAGGTTTTGTAGTATGACAATAAGCGAATTAATAAAATCTTTAGTTTCTTATGCAGAAAAAGAAGAATTAATTTTAAAAGAAGATTCTGTATGGGCGACCAACAGAATTTTAGAGGTTTTAAACCTTGCTTCTATTGATGAAGATGCATCTGCTAAAGAGATGGAATTAGAAGATATTTTAAAAGGCATTTTAGATTATGCGTGTGAAAATGGTCTTTGTGAAAATTCTGTTGTTTATAGAGATTTATTTGATACAAAAATTATGGGTGCTATAATTCCAAGACCATCTGAAATAATCAAAACTTTTAAAGATAAATATTCTGTTTCACCAGAAAAGGCAACAGAATATTATTACCATATTTCAAGAAAGAGCGACTACATAAGAGAGTATCGTGTTAAAAACGATATGAAGTGGGTTACTAAAACACCTTATGGCGATATTGATATTACAATAAACCTTTCTAAACCTGAAAAAGACCCTAAGGCAATCGCTGCTGCTGCAAAAATGGAAGCATCATCATACCCGAAATGTCTCCTTTGTAAAGAAAATGAGGGTTACAGTGGCAGAGTAAATCACCCTGCAAGACAAAACCACAGAATTATTCCTGTTACATTAGATGGTGACAGTTACTTTTTACAGTATTCACCTTATGTTTATTATAACGAGCATTGTATTGTTTTTGATGGTAACCATGTGCCAATGAAAATAAGTGAGAAAGGTTTCAGAAGACTTTTCTCATTTGTAGAACAATTCAAGCACTATTTTATAGGCTCAAACTCAGATTTACCAATTTCTGGTGGCTCAATTTTAACTCACGAGCATTTTCAGGGTGGTAATTATACATTTGCTATGGCTCGTGCAGAAATTGAAACAGAGCTTAAATTCACAGGCTTTGATGATGTTAAAGCGGGTATAGTAAAATGGCCGATGTCTGTTATAAGACTTATTGGTGACAATACCGACAGAATTTGCACCCTTGCTGGAAAAATTCTTGAGTGTTGGCGTGGTTATAGCGATAGCGAGGCATTTATTATTGCTAAAACTGATGACGGTGTGCCACATAACACAATTACACCAATTACCCGTTACAGAAATGGTAAATATGAAATAGATTTAGTTTTAAGAAATAATATTACTACAGAGGAATGTCCTGATGGATTTTATCATCCGCACCCAGAATTCCATAACATCAAAAAAGAAAATATTGGTCTTATAGAGGTTATGGGACTTGCGGTGCTTCCTGCTCGTCTTAAAACAGAAATGCAGGAGTTAAAGACAGCAATCCTTAATGGTGAAAATATCAAAGATATAGAAAATATTGCAAAACACGCTTCCTGGGCAGAAAAATATATTTTGTCACACAATGTAACAGAAGAAAATTGTGAAGAAATTATAAGAGATGCCATAGGTACAACATTCATTCAGATTCTCGAGCAATGTGGTGTGTTTGAGAGAAACGAAACTGGTAAAGAGCAGTTTTTAAAGTTTATGCAAGCAGTTAATAATAGCGAGAACTGAACGGGTTCGGTTCTCGCTGACTCAATTTATTTCAAGGGGTGTAGTTCTTGAAGAAACGACAAAAAAATTCAACAAAACCAGCAAAATTGCCACTGTTAATATTATTCATAATATGTTTTTTGTTTATAGGATTACTGCAAAGTGAAAAGGTTATTCCTATTTATGAACAAATAGGTCAGATGGCAATATTTTTGATGTGTTTCTACTTGTTTATCATTTTCTTTGAATTTGTAAGCAGATTATTGATGAAAATTGGTGAAACAAAAAAAGAAGAAACAATTGAAGATGTAACAAGCGAACAGACGGTAATTGAAGAAAAACGAAAATTCCAAAAAATTACTGGTTTGTTTAAAGGTAAAAAGAAAAGTGAAAAAAATATTGAGAAAAAGCTTAAATACAAGAAAGTATCGCTTATTGTAACAGAAGTTCTTTACATAATAACCCAGTTGTTTTTTATTATGAATATGGCAATAAGTTCATTTTCTTTGAATTTGAAGGTTATCAGTGAACAAAAGCACGAATATACTTTTGGAAATATTGGAGTGCTTTTAGTTGTGGTAATATGCCTTTTCGTTTACAGAAGTTTTATTTTGCAAAAATCTGAAAGAAAAGCGAGTAAAACCGTTTCGACTATGTTCTTTGTAATAGGCGGTATGTCGATAGTTTATATAGGAATTGCGGTTTTAAATATAATACTCGAAATGGATTTTTGTAATGTTGCTTTCTGGTTCTACAGAATTTGTTCTATATATTTAGCGATTGTACTATTTATAGACCTTTTTGTTTGTGTTGTTAAGAAAGAAACATTAAAAAACTTTAACTATGATTTCTATTTACCAAAGTTGAATTTCTGGAAAAAAGGCGCTGATGGTACTAGAAAAGGTCTTTTAGATATATTAGAAGAACATACGGGAATTTCAATTAAATCTCTCTGGAGTTTAAGATATGTTGGCGAAATATTGCCTGGGGCAATTTTAGCAATTATTCTGATTTTATTTGTCTCAACTTGTGTTTATAAAGTTGAGCCTTATGAACAGGCAGCGGTCTATCGTTTTGGTTCATTAGAAAAAAGTTCAATAAAAAGCGAAGGTCTTCATTTTAAATTACCGTGGCCAATTGAAAAAGCTGAAATTTACGAAGTTGAGCGTGTTCAGAATATGACCATTGGCTACGAATCAAACGATACAATGGATAATATGTGGACTGAATCTCACTCTGTAGAAGAATATAAGCTTCTTACAGGAAACGGAAATGAACTTGTTTCAGTTAACATAAAGCTTGTTTATAAAATTGACGATTTATATACTTATCTGACAAGAAGTTCTTCACCTGAATCGTTGTTGAGTTCACACGCATATGAATTTATGATGAACAAAACGAATTCAACAAATCTTGATACAATTCTGAGTGTTGACCGAACAGGTCTTTCAAAAGAACTTTTAAAATCACTTAATAATTATACTGAAAAAAATACTGTTGGACTTATGGTTGAAGAGGTAATTATAGAAAGTATTCATCCACCAGTAGAACTTTCAGATGTTTATCAGTCAGTTGTCAGTGCAGATGTTAAAAAGACAACTACAATTACAAATGCTGAATCTGAAGCACAGTCGCTTATTTTAGATGCAGAAAAAGATGCAAAAACAGTTGTTATTACTGCTAAAGAAAATCAGACAACAAAAGTAGCAGATGCAACTAAAGAAATGGAAGTTTATAAAGCGGCACTTGAGGCATATAGAAAAAGTCCGAAATCATTTAAACTCAGCAAATATGTTGAGACTTATGAGAAAGTAATTGGTGGGAATAAAGTCTATGTATTTTCACCAGGGTTGGATTCCGAACTTTCGCAGTATATTATAAATTCATCGGGTAAAAAATTGTCAGATGAACAAACAACCGTTATAGAAGCGGAGGAATAAAAATGAAAATTAAAAAAGCTTATAAATGGATTTTTGCCCTTTTACTTGTTGTAATTATAACGGTATTCGGTTTTACATTTACAGTAAAAGAAGGTTCTTGCGCTATTGTTTCGCGTTTTGGTGAAGTCAGAGCAGTTTATATGGAGTCAGGTCTTCATTTTAAATTGCCTTATCCATTTGAAAATGTTTATACATACGACACAAGAAGTCAATATATGGATTCAGGTTACACAGAGACACTTACAAATGATAAGAAAAATGTCATTTTACAGACATATCTTGTGTGGCATATTGAAGATTCAATGAAATTTTACACAAGTGTTGGTGATAACGAAAAAGCAGAAAAATACCTTAACGACCTTACAGCAAATGTAAAAAATGGTGTTATGGGTAACTATGAACTTTCAGCTTTGGTTTCAACAGATTTGGAGAATATTAAAATAAATGAAATTTCTTCTCTTATCGAAAAATCTGTTGCAGAAAAAGCACTTAAAGATTATGGTATAAAAATCGAAACAATAAAAATTAAAAGACTTGCACTCCCTACAAATAATATTGCAAGTGTTTTTGAACAAATGATTGCGGACCGAGAAAAGCAGGTTACAAAGCTTATTTCTGAAGGTGAAAGAGACGCAGCAATAATTATGAGTGAAGCAAACGCAAAGGCTGCAGAAATTCTGGCAAGTGGTAAATTAGAGGCCGCAGAAATAGATGCTGAAACTGAAAGAAAAGTTGCAGAAATTTATGGTGAAGCTTACGATAAAAATTCAGAATTATTTGTTTTCCTTAAAAAACTTATAGCGCTTGAAAATTCTGTAAGTGAAGATACAGTAATAATTATGAAAAGTGAAGATTCACCATTTGATATTGTTGACGAATTGCAGTAAGAACGGGTGTAAAATATGAAAAATAAGAGTATTGAAATTTTTGAAGTTATAATGAATTCCATTATGAAATATTTTAAATGGGTAGTTATAGGTTCAGTAGCACTTATTGTTCTTACAGGTGTTTACAAGGTTGACAGTAATGAGGTTGCAGTTGTTCTGCGTTTTGGTAAGCTTACTGGTACTACAACTGAAGAACGCATAAAACAACCAGGACTTCATTTTGCGTTTCCATATATTATAGACGAGGTAATAAAAGTACCAGTCGAAACTGTTCAGGAAATAGTTGTTGAAAATCATTACAGTGAAGATACAACAATAAATCGTAATTTCAGAACAGGTGGTTATGTAATTACTGGTGACAGTAACCTTGTTCTTATAAGAAGTGTTGTAAAATATAAAATAAGCAACCCTGTGAGGTACGCTCTTTATATTAACGAAATTGATAAAATTGTAAAAGGTGTTGTAAGCGGGGAAACAATCCCACTTGTAACTTCAATGACGGTTGATAGTGTACTTACAACAGAAAAAACAAAACTTTCCGAGAATTTAAAAAATAATACTCAGACAGTTTTGAATGAGCTTGATTGTGGTATAACGATTACTAATATTGAGCTTACAAATGTAATTCCACCTAATGAAACAAAAGATGCTTTTGATGCGGTTAATACCGCTTCTGTAAAAAAACAGACACGTATTCAGGAAGCAAATGATTACACAGAGTCTAAAATTCCTAAAGCTCAGGCAGATTCGGATTCTTTAGTAAGTGAAGCAAAGAAAACACAAGCAGAAAAAATTGCTAAAGCAAATGAAGAAGTTGCAGAATTCAATGGCTTATATGAACAGTATAAAGCAAATCCCGAAGTAGTTAAAAACGGTGTATTCAGAAGCAGAGTAAGTAAAGTGTTAAAAGATGCGGGTGCGACTATAATTGTTCCTGATGGTGAAGAGGGAGCAAAGGTTATTCTTCCATAGGGTGAAAGAAGTTATGAAAAAAATAAATAATATGGTAGAGAACTCTGTTAAAGGGTATTCTCAGAATTATATATCAGATAAAGAAAAAAATAAATTGAAAAAGGATATTGTTGAAGCAGTATCTGCAATAGTTTTTCTTTTAGCGGGTTATTTGTATGGTAAGTTTTTTCCTGGTCAAGAAGTAATACAAGGGACAATTTATTTAATTGGTGTTGCTATTATAAGTATTCCCGTATTTTTAACAGCAGTTAAAGGGTTTTTGCAAAAAGATATCAATTCTTCAATGGAAATATTGGTTTCTATTGCTATTCTTGTTTCTGTATTAGATGGTCAGTATATTTTAGCGGGGCTTATACCTGTAATTCTTACACTTGTTCATTTTCTGGAAGAAAAAAGTATTATGGGCGGTAGAGATGCTATTGAAGGACTTAAAAAGCTTCAGGCAGATACAGCTATAATTCTGGTTGATGGTGAAGAAAAAGAGGTTGATGCTAAAACCCTCAAAAAAGGTGATATAATATTAGTGAAACCAGGTATGTCTTTGCCGATTGATGGTATTGTAAAAAGTGGTGTTTCCAATATGGACCAGAAATCTTTAACGGGTGAAGCATTGCCTAAAGAAGTGAAACAGGGCGATAGTGTATATGCTGGAACTACTAATATAGACGGACTTCTGACAATAGAGGTTACAAAGCCTTATTCAGATACTTCATTTCAGAAAATAGTTGAACTTTTAGAAGGTGCAGAAAAAATGACTGTGCCTGAAACACAGCTGGTGGATAAATTTATGGTTTATTATCTGCCGATTGTTTTAGTGGTTGCTACTTTAATGTGGCTTTTCACAAAGGATATAAGTAAAGCGATTGCAATTCTTGTTGTAAGCTGCCCGTGTGGATATATGTTGGTGTCTTCAGCACCTGTTATTGCAGCATTGGCGAGTGCAACAAAACGAGGAATTCTTATTAAAAATCCGTCATTTATTGAAAAATTAACTGATGTAGATTATTTTGTTTTCGACAAAACGGGTACTATTACAAATGGTACTTTAGAAGCAGTAGATTTTCATTTAGTTAAAGCAGAATGCAAAGAACAACTTATTAAAACTGCGGCTTGTGTTGCTCACGGCTCATTACACCCGACATCTAAATCAATAATGGCACTTTGTGAAGATTTTGATTATGACAAAGAGTATGAAATAACAGAAGTTGTTGGTAATGGTGTCAAAGGCGTAAAGGGTAGTGAAGAAATTATTGTTGGTAATTCAAGATATATTGTATCATTAGGTTTTGATATAAACAGGGATATTGAAAGCGATGGTACTTTAAGCTGGGTTATTAAAAACAACGAAATAATGGGTGCTATTGTATTCAGAGATGTTTTAAGAAATGACGCTAACGATACAATTAAAAAATTAAGAGAATTGGGAGTAAATGAAATAACAGTTCTTACAGGTGATAACGAAAATGAAGCTAAGCGAGTAATGGCAGGGGCTGATATTGATACAATGTTCAGCGAGCTTTTACCTGAACAGAAGCTGGAAAAGGTAAAGGATGCAAGAAAACAACACATAGTAGCGGTTGTTGGTGATGGTATAAACGACTCTCTTGCACTTTCAGAGGCAGATGTCGGAATTGCTATGGGTGCTATGGGCTCAGATACAGCAATTCAGAGTGCGGATATTTCTCTTATGAATAACTCACTAAATAATTTACCATTTGTAGTTGGACTTTCAAGGAAAACAAAAGCAACAATTTATCAAAATATCATAATTGCATTTTCGATAAGCTTTGTTATGATGGTACTCGCCGCAACTGGTCTTGTAACTCCACTCGTTGGTGCGTTTTTACATAATATTGGTGCGTTTGTGATTTTAATTAATAGCGGTAAGATAACGAAAAAATAATGCTGAATGCAGAGTGCAGAATGCAGAATTTCTGACCTGCGGTCGGCAATTATAAGAATTGAAAATGGAAAGTTGAAAATTGAAAATTTCGGAAGGCTTCGCCTTGATTATAATTATATTATTGTTGGATAATAAAAAACACCATATTCTCTAATTTGAGTATATGGTGTTTAATCTTTTTTATAGGGTTTCTTTTCATTTGTTAAGAATAATATATAGTCAATAGATGTATTATAAAACTCTGCTAATTTTACAATCACTTCATAAGGTATATCTCCCTTGGAAAGTTCATACTGCGAATAGGTTGTTTGTGCAATACCTAATATTTCAGCAACATTTTTCTGTTTCAAGTCTTATCTTCGCGCAGTTCTTTCAGCCTTGTTTTAAGCATGCTTATCAACTCCTGAAATTATTATAACTTATTTTTTCCATAATGTTGATTTTTAACTCAAATTGAGTTAAAACAAAACTACTCAATTTGAGTTAAGTTGTAAGGAGCGATTTTATGATATGGAACAATTCAATTACTGTTGAGTTTAATAATTTCTGTGAGAATCTAAAAAAACTACGAATTGAAAATAATCTGACTAAAAAAGCGATGACTGAAAAATTAGGTGTTACTACAAGAATAATTTGTATGCTTGAAAATCACCAAATTCTAGCCACTCTAATAGTTAAATTTATTTTTAAAGTAATACATACTTTTAAAGTGGATGGTGCTGATTTATTTAAATAGAAAATAAAGCCACAAAAAACCTATCATCTTCAAAAATTGAAAATGATAGGTTTTACTGTTTGTTATAACACTAGCAACTAGCCACACTAGCCATACCAGCCACACTGACAACTGATGACTAACAACTACTTCTTTTTCTTCTTCCCAAATATTCCGCCTTTTTCTTCAGGTTTAACATCTTTGCCACCTGATTCTTGGTTGAACTGAAGAAGAAGTTCTTTTTGTTTGTCGGTAATATTTTTAGGGATAACAACATTGATTTTTACAAGTTGGTCACCGCGTCTTGTACCATTTACAACCTGAATACCCTTGCCCTTGAGTTTGAATACATCGCCAGGCTGTGTACCTGCAGGAATACTGTATTTAACCTGACCGTCAAGAGTAGGAACAGTTAATTCATCACCCAAAGTAGCCTGAACAATAGAAACATCTACTTCGCACCATACATTGTAGCCATCTCTCTGGAAGAATGGGTGTGGTTTTAATGAAACTGCAACTCTCAAGTCACCACTTGGGCCACCATTTAAACCACGGTTACCTTCGCCACGGACTGTGAACATCTGACCATCATCAATACCAGCAGGGATTGTAATATCCTTCTTAATTGGTCGTCTGATTCTGCCTGCGCCTTTACATTTGTTACAAGGTGTAGGGTTATAAGTACCTTTACCGCCACATTTCGGACATTGTTTCTGTGTTGAAATAACACCGAATGGTGTGCGTTGCTGAGTTGTAATCTGACCACGACCGTTACATTCAGGGCAAGTCTGTGAAGATGTACCCTTAGCCGCACCGCTACCAGCACACTCGTCACAGGTTTCTATTCTTGGGAATTCCACATTTTTAGTGCAACCCTTTGCAGCCTCTTCAAATGTTAAAGAAACTGTAATCTGAATATCGTTACCGCGTCTTGGAGCATTTGGATTTGAACGGGAACCGCCACCAAATCCGCCACCCCCGAAGCCACCACCAAAGAATGAGCCGAAGAGGTCGCCTAAGTCAAATTCCATTCCGTCACCGAAACCACCAAAACCGCCAAAGCCAGCACCACCTTGACCTGCACCATAAGAGGGGTCAACACCTGCAAAGCCGAAACGGTCATATTTTTCTTTTTTATCTGGGTCAGAAAGAATTTCATAAGCTTCATTTACTTCTTTGAATTTAGCTTCTGCTTCTTTGTTATCAGGGTTCAAATCGGGGTGATATTTCTTAGCGAGTTGTCGATAAGATTTTTTAATTTCATCACCTGAAGCGCCTTTGGAAAGTCCAAGGACTTCATAATAATCTCTTTTATCTGCCATAATAAAGCCTTTCTACACATTGGCAAGAGAACCCGTTTTGAGTTCTCTTGCTTGTATTAGTTATATTATTCGTTTACATCTGTGAAAGGAGCTTCATAATAGCCATTTTCATCAGTGCCGCCTTGTGCAGCATTTGGGTCAAAGCCCTGAGCAGCGTTAGGGTCAAAGCCTTGTGCACCACCTGCAGCTTTGTAAAGCTTTTCAGAAATTTCATAGAATTTAGCCTGAAGTGCTTCTTGCTTTGATTTAATGAGATTTATATCTTCACCTTTAAGTGATTCTTTTAACTCTTCAACCTGTGAAGAAATAGCGTTTTTATCTGCTTCATCTAATTTGTCGCCATTTTCTTCAAGGATTTTTTCGCATTGGAATACCATCTGGTCTGCACCGTTACGGATGTCAACAGCTTCTTTGCGTTGTTTATCTTCTTCTGCAAATTGTTCTGCTTCTTTAACAGCTTTTTCAATATCTTCTTTGCTCATATTTGAAGAAGATGTGATTGAAATTGATTGTTCTTTACCTGTGCCAAGGTCTTTTGCAGAAACATGAACAATACCGTTAGCGTCAATGTCGAAAGTAACTTCAATCTGTGGAGTACCACGACGAGCAGGGAGAATACCATCAAGGTGGAACATACCGAGAGTTTTGTTATCTTTAGCAAATTCTCTTTCACCTTGTAATACATGAATTTCAACAGATGTCTGATTGTCTGCTGCGGTTGAGAAAATCTGGCTCTTCTTTGTTGGGATAGTTGTATTTCTTTCAATAATCTTTGTGCAAACTGAACCGAGAGTTTCAATACCAAGTGAAAGTGGAGTAACATCTAAGAGAAGAAGTCCTTTAACATCGCCACCTAAAACACCTGCCTGAAGAGCAGCACCAATAGCAACACATTCGTCTGGGTTAATGCCCTTGAATGGTTCTTTGCCTGTGTATGATTTAACAGCATCCTGAACAGCAGGAATTCTTGAAGAACCACCAACCATAAGAACCTTGTCAATTTCAGATGTTTTAAGACCTGAGTCTGAAATAGCCTGACGAACAGGACCCATTGTTGCTTCAACTAAGTCTGCTGTAAGCTCATTGAACTTTGCTCTTGTGAGAGTTGTATCAAGGTGTAAAGGACCTGCTTCTGTCATTGTAATGAATGGTAAGTTGATAGCAGATGAAGTAACACCTGAAAGCTCGATTTTTGCTTTTTCTGCAGCTTCTTTAAGTCTTTGCATTGCCATTTTATCGCCTTTTAAGTCAATGCCATTTTCTTTTTTGAATTCAGCAGCAAGCCAGTCAATAATTCTCTGGTCAAAGTCGTCACCACCGAGGTTGTTGTTACCTGCAGTAGCAAGAACTTCCTGAACACCTTCGCCCATTTCGATGATAGAAACATCAAATGTACCACCACCAAGGTCGTAAACCATAACTTTCTGGTCGTTTTCTTTGTCAATACCATAAGCAAGAGCAGCCGCAGTTGGTTCGTTGATAATTCTCTTAACTTCAAGACCAGCAATTTTACCAGCCTGTTTGGTTGGCTGGCGTTGTGAGTCTGTGAAGTAAGCAGGAACAGTAATAACTGCTTCTGTAACCTTATCACCAAGATAGCTTTCAGCATCTGCTTTAAGCTTGCTTAAAATCATAGCAGAAATTTCTTGTGGTGTGTATTTTTTGTCGTCAATAGTAACTTTGTAGTCAGAACCCATTTGTCTTTTGATTGAAGCAATAGTTCTGTCTGGGTTAGCAACAGCCTGACGCTTTGCAACCTGACCTACAAGTCTTTCACCTGTTTTTGAGAAACCTACAACTGATGGTGTAGTTCTGTTACCTTCAACGTTGGCAATAACGACAGGTTCGCCACCTTCGATAACTGCAACGCAAGAGTTTGTTGTACCTAAGTCAATACCAATTGTTTTAGCCATAATAAATTACCTCCAAAATTTGATTTTATAAAAGTATATTTTTTATTGAGTTATTTGAACACTTGCAAATCGTAACACGCGGTCACCCATTTTGTAACCTTTTTCAAATACTGCTGAAATAGTATTTTCAGGTAAATCTGGATTTTCCGCAGTCATAACTGCATTGTGTGTTTCCGGGTTAAATTCTTCACCGATTTCACCGAATGAAACAACATCAGATTTGCTTAAAATGTCCTTTAACTGATTGTAGGTCATTTCAATACCTTTTCTGTAACTTTCAATGTCATCAGTTTTATTATCTATCGCTCTGTCGAAATTATCAATGACAGGGAGAAGAAGTGCTAATGTACTTGCTTTTGAGTCGTTATAAGCAGATTCTTTTTCTCTTTGTGAGCGTTTTCTGAAATTATCATATTCAGCAAGAACTCTCATATATGAGTCTTTCGTTTCTGCTAACTCTTTTTCTAATTTTTCTTTTTCTGCTACTAAAGCATCAGTTTTTTTGTCTGATTTTTTAGATTTTTTTATTTCTTTTGTTTCTTTTGAAGACTCGTTCTGTTCTTCGTTTAAGATTTTTTCATCAGTTGTCATAATTTACCTCACTCAAGTGTTTCTGTAAGCAGGTTGCCTATAACACCTGCTAAATATTTAATGCTTGGAATAAGCCTTGCATAATCAATTCTTGTAGGACCTATAATGCCGATTGAACCACTATCACGGTCACCAACTGTATATTTTGAAAATATTGTTGATGAATTGCGTAGTTCTTTAAACGCATTTTCTTCACCGATTGAAACGGTAAGCGGTTTTCTGTGAGCAGAGAGAAGTGTTTTAATTGGTGCTTCTCTGTGTAAAAAGTCCATAAGCTCGAATGCATCAAGCGATAATTCAGAATGATTTAAGATATTTGATTGACCGTTAAAATGCAAGTCGGTAGATTTTACTGAATTGCAAAGGTCTGCAACACCACAAAGAAGGGGAGACATAACAAAGACTTTATCACCTAATGAAGCAACAAGTGTCTGTATAAACGGAATATCTATATTTGAAACTGAATTACCTAAAAAGTAAGTTTGCATTATGTTGTAGAAAACCTCTGCTATCTGGGTAGTTATTTCGCTGTCTGTACGAACAACCATACTTTTTAATATACCCGATGTTGCAAGTAATACAACCATAGCAGTTTTGCTACTTAACGGAACTAACTCAACTCGTTTTATAAGTGCTTCACTATCAGATGGTGAAGAAGAAATTGCAACACAGTTTGTGAGCTCTGAAAGAATGCTACCTGCTTTTTCTAATAATTGGTCTGGCTCACCAGAATACCCCTGAAGCCAGGTTTTGATTCTTTCTTGTTCTTCGTGACCTAATTCATATTTAGTCATAAGGTTATCAACATAAAAACGATAACCGAGCTGAGATGGAGCTCTACCAGCAGAGGTGTGTGGTTGTATTAAGTAACCAAGCTCTACCAAATCTGCCATATCGTTTCTTATAGTTGCCGAAGAAACAGAGTTACCCATTGCATTCTGAAGTGTTTTTGAACCAACCGGCTCACCTGTTGCGATGTAGCTTTCAACTATCAACGCTAAAATCTTTTGTTTTCGTTCAGATAAGGTTGGCATTTTAACACCCCTTTGCAGTTGGTTATGTGGAGTGCTTTTTTGTTTTTAGCACTCGTTAGCACTTCAAAGGTGAGAGTGCTAACTCTATTAATAATATACATCTATTTTTCCCATTTGTCAACCTTTTATTCAAAATTTTTTTGTAAATAGTTTGTGAATAACTCATTTAAAATCAATGTTATATTGCATAAATTGATTGTTTATGGTAAAATATAGAAACATTACTACTATTATTTTGAAAGGCATTTATTATGAAATTATCACTCGTTGTTCCGTGTTATAATGAAGAGGCAAATATAAAGCTGTTTTTTAACGAAGTTAATAGTGTGTTTTTGTGTAATGTAGATGATTACGAATTTGTTTTTGTAAATGACGGAAGCACCGATAAAACCTTTGAAAATTTAAAAGAACTTTACGAAGAGAATTCTGCTTATAATATTCAGGTATTGTCTTTCAGTCGTAATTTTGGTAAGGAGTCTGCAATGTATGCAGGTCTGAAAGCGGCAAAAGGGGACTATGTTTGCATTATAGATGCCGATTTGCAACAGAGCCCTGAGGTAGTTCTTCAAATGCTTCAGGAAATAGAAAAGGATGACAGTATAGATTGTGTTGCAGCTTATCAGGAAGAACGAAACGAAGGGGCATTACTTTCTAATTTAAAAACTGCTTTTTATACTATTATAAATAAATTAGCAGAGGTAGATTTTGTAAATGGTGCTTCTGATTTCAGGCTTTTTAACAGAAAAATGGTCGATGCAGTGCTTTCTATGAGTGAATATCATCGTTTTTCAAAAGGTATATTCAGTTGGGTTGGGTTTAATACTGCATATATAGCTTATGAAGCAAAAGAAAGAGAAAATGGCGAAAGCAAGTGGAGTTTTTTAAAGCTTTTTAAATATGCAATTGATGGAATTGTTGCGTTTTCTACCTTGCCATTAAGACTTTCTATAGCAACAGGCTTTATAACTGCTATTGCTTCAATTATTTATCTTGTAGTAGTTGTTTTGCAGAAGCTTATACAAGGAATTGATGTGCCAGGTTATGCTACTATAATAGTATTGATTTTATTCTTAGGTGGTATGCAACTTTTTTGCCTTGGTATATTAGGGGAGTATCTTGCAAAGGTATATGTGCAGACTAAAAACAGACCACTTTACATTTTAAAGGAGCATTTAGGAAAAGAGAATGAAAACGATTACTACGATTTTCATTAAATATAAAGAAATTATAACCTATATTATATTTGGTGTTTTAACAACTGTTGTAAATTTCTTTGCGTTTTGGCTTTTTACGAAAATATTTGGTGAAAATTTATATTTAGTAAACAATGCTATTGCCTGGGTAGTCGGTGTTGTGTTTGCTTATGTTACAAACAAGCTTTTTGTATTTGAGTCGAAAAGTTGGAACTTAAAACTCATAACTAAAGAGATTACAGGCTTTTTAGGTGCAAGAATATTCAGTTTTTTAGTTGAAGAGGGCGGAATGTTCTTGTTTATATCAGGTTTAGGTCTTGGCGAAAAATCTCTGGAGTTACTTGATTTTACAATAACTGGGCAGTTTATAGTGAAGATTTTACTCGCGATTATTGTTGTTGTGCTTAATTATGTGTTTAGTAAATTCTTTATATTCAGGAAATAGGAAACAGGAAATAGAAAATAGAATAAAAACAAAATTATCCTATCATTTCAGTTGGTGTGGTTTTAGTATCAACTAAAAATGATAGGATTTTTTAATTTAGCGAAGCCCTGGTTCCTATTTCTTGAAAAAATAAAAACCACTGGCAGAACCAGTGGTTTTGTATTTTTCTTATTGCTCTACTGTGTAAACACTAACTTTTTTACGGTCTTTGCCAAGGCGTTCAAAACGAACCTGACCGTCAACAAGAGCAAATAATGTATCATCTTTACCCTTACCAACGTTTGTGCCTGGGTGGATTTTTGTACCTCTTTGTCTTACAAGGATGTTACCTGCAAGAACGTGTTGACCGTCTGCACGTTTAGCACCAAGTCTCTTAGACTCTGAATCACGGCCGTTACGTGTAGAACCCATACCTTTTTTATGAGCAAATAACTGGATATTAATCTTAAGCATTCGTTACACCTCCGTAAGTGTTTCTAAAAACTTCGGATAATCTTCTGCTAAACTGTCTAAATGAAGTTTTAAACCGAGTAAGATATCCTTTGTGATATGTCTTTGTTCCTTATTAACTATAAGTTTCATTTTTGCGTCACTGACTTCTATTTCTGCATTAACATCTAAAACTTCTGTTATAGTGTTTGCAGTCATATAAGCTGCAGAAGAAACTGAAGCACAAACAATGTCTTCGCCACTTTCTGCAAAACCTGAGTGACCAGAAATTAAGAAACCATAAGGAACATCTGAGTCAAAATAAAATGTTGCTTTTGTCATTACGCATTGATAGCTGAAATTTCAACCTTTGTGTATGGTTGTCTATGACCCATCTTGCGCTTTTCATTTTTCTTTGGTTTGTAAGTAGCAACAACAATCTTCTTGCCTTTGCCATTCTTAATAACCTTTGCGCCAACAGAAGCACCGTCTACATATGGAGCACCAACTTTAAGACCATCTTCGGCGCCAATTGCAATAACTTTATCAAAAGTTATTTCTGCGTCAGCTTCAACATCAAGTTTTTCGATGAAAATAACATCGCCATTCTCAACTTTGTATTGCTTACCGCCTGTTTCAATGATTGCGTACATAGTTTTTACCTGCTTTCTTTCAGTCTCGCTAACAAGGCACACTCTTGTGTTTGTGAGGAATACCTCGCCCTTAATATGCGGCAAATGGTATTTTAGCAGATGAGAATTGATTTGTCAAGGGGTTGTTAGGATTTATTTGGATGAAATTTATAGTAATTGAAAATTGAAAGTTGAAAATTGAAAATTTCGGGGCTACGCCGTAATTATAATAATTGGTTATAGCAGTTAATTTGTTTGTTCATTTATACTAATGGAAAATAGTAAGAATTAAATATTGATATAAATTGATATAAAAAATTCTATCATTTTTAGTTTACACAAACTTTAAATGATAGAATTTCTTGTTTTTATGGATAACTAAATATAATCAAACGCGAAGCGTTTCCGAAATTTTCAATTTTCAATTTTCAACTTTCAATTCAAAATAGCATTTAGCACTTTCTTGTGTTACTTAGTCAGTTCATTTAATATATCACTCGGCAGCTCCGCCACAAAGCACATTTTTTCGTTGCTCGTCGGGTGAATAAACTCCGCTTTGCCACAATGAAGACCTGGGCGAGAGAGATTTTCTGTAACTTCGCCGCCGTACATATCGTCACCGATAAGTGCAAAGCCAATTGATGAAAAGTGTACTCTAATCTGGTGAGTTCTGCCAGTTTCAATATTTACCCTTAATAATGCTCTGTCACCATTTCTTTTTTCTATCTGCCAATGAGTAGTGGCAGGTAGTGCATCTTCTCTCTCGGTAGAAACCGCCCTCAAGGTTTTGTTTGGGTCTGGTCGGTAAATAGGTTTATTTATAGTACCTGAATCACAAATATCTCCTTTTACAAGAGCATAATATGTTTTTTCGATTTTACCATTTAATCTGAAAGCAGAAAGTGAATTTTTGGCAAAGACAATAACTCCCGAAGTACCTTTGTCAAGTCTGCCTATTGCTCTGCCTGCGGCTTCGCTTCCACCATTTTTTATAATATAATTTGCCACACCATTAGCGAGTGTACCATTAGGGTGTCGCCTTGTAGGGTGTGCAGAAATACCTGCGGGTTTATTAAGCACCAAAATATCTTCATCTTCAAAAATTATATCTAAATCCATTTCACAAAGAAGTGGGGGAGTAGATTTTTCTGGAATTCTTATTACAACAGTTTCATCTTTGTAAACATTGTCAATCATTCTCACAACTCTGTCGTTTGCAGTAACAGAGCCTTCTGTGTGTCGGAGTGACTGAACTATTTTAGTAGATAATTTTAAATGACCTTTTAAAAAATGAAGAACGGGTCTGTCAGAAAATTCTTCTGGTACTATGTACTCTAAAATTCTCATAACAAACCCTCCGTTTTAATTATTTTTTAATTGTTAAAGTTTTTAACAAAGTGTATATGCAATTGTATATACATTTTAAAAAATGTGAAAATGTTCATAACTTTGTCAATGTAAAGTCAATTACTTTACTCGTTTTTTGTCAAAAAAGAATAAAATATGAATTTTGCCTATACTTGTAAACAAAACTGACAGAGTTTTGAACAAAGTAAAGTGACTTACTTTACAATTGTAAATTTTTACCAATGTATATTTTTTGTATCAGTTTATGCAAATAAATGTATATTATGGTAATTATTATACAATAGCAAATTCAGAAACTTTTCTGTTTTTAAAAGTAGCAACAGATTTAAAGCCTGCTGCTCTTGCAATTTCGTATGCCTTGTCAATATTTATACCAATTCTTTCAGCATAGTGAGAGTCAGAGCCAACAGAAATTAACTTGCCACCTAATTCTTTATATCTTTTAATTGTTTCTAAATCAGGTGATGGCTTGTTGATAGGGTATTTAAGACCACCCATATTTATTTCTAAAGCCTTGTCTTTTTCTGCACAAAGCTTTAAAAGTTCATCTACTTTAGATTTATATTTATCAATATCTTCAACATAACCGCAAATATTATAGATGTATCTGAAAGGATATGTAATGTGTGCTAAAATTTCAAAGTTACCCCATTCAAGCATTTTTATAAGCTCATCAAAATATTCGTTCATTGTTGCTTCAATGTCAATACCATCAAAGCTTTTCCAGAAGTAAAAGTCTTCCTGATTTCTTAAATTATGGATTGAACCAATAACAACATCGTAATTATAAGTGTCAATAATCTGTTGTGCCAATTCTGGAATATAATGAGGCTGAGCAAGTTCAACACCCTTTAAAATGTTGATTTGTCCTTGTAATTTTTCGCATACTGCGGAAACATCCTTGTAGCTACCCTCTACAACTTTGTCGTAATTGTCTTTATAATAGTAATCTACTTCACAATGGTCAGTAAATGCGACTGTATGAATTTTGTTATCTCTCGCAGTTTCTGCCATAAATAATGCTTCGTGATTTCCATCAGGAGAATTTTTTGTGTGAGTGTGTAAGTCGATTATTTTTATTTCGTTCATATATAATACACCATCCATTGATAATTGAAAATTGAAAATTGAAAATGGAAAATTAAGGGGCTGCCGCCGATTGTAATATATTTAGATTTATAATCAAATGCGAAGCATTTCCGAAATTTTCAACTTTCAATTCTCAATTTTCAATTTTGAAATTACAATTTCCTATTTTATCATAAACTTCTAAAAAATAATATAGCAAAATAAAAGAAAAATCTTTATTTAATTTACATAATATGGTAAAATACTACTAATTTATAAAATTGCTGAAAGGCAGAAGTAAAAATGAAATTAACTTATGAAGCATTCGCAAAAATAAATTTAATACTTGATGTAACTGGTGTAAAACAAAACGGGTACCACACACTTTTTACTGTTATGCAGTCAATTGGGCTTAAAGATGTTGTATCAATTGAAAAAACAAAGGGTGAAAAAATCACCATTTCGTGTACCGATGAAACTGTACCGACGGATTCAAAAAATATAGTTTATAAGTGTGCAGTAAAATTCTTTGAGCATTTTAAAATTGAAAAGAATAAAGGTATTCACATTCATATTGAAAAAAATATACCACACGAAGCAGGTCTTGGTGGTGGTAGTGCAGATGGTGCCGCAGTTTTGGTTGCTCTTAATAAAATTTTTAATGTTAATGCAAGTAAAAGAACACTTATGTTCATCGGCGGAAAAGTCGGCGCAGATATTCCTTTCTGTATTGTCGGTGGTACTGCACTTTGTCAGGATATAGGTACAGTCGTTGCACCGCTTCCTGATATTAAAGAATGTAAAATAGTTATAGTAAAACCCGAAAGTGGCAGTTCTACTGTGAAAGCCTATGACGCTATTGATTCACTCGGTGAAAGACTTAAACACACAAGAAATAATGAAATGTTAGAAAAACTTTTAGAAGAAAATCTTTCTGATGCATTAAAATATTGTGACAATGTATTTGAACAGGTGATAGAAGTTCCTGACAGGGCAGATATAAAACATATTTTAAGAAAGTATAATTCTGCCGCTGCGTGTATGTCAGGCTCAGGCTCTGCAATTTATGGTATTTTCTTTGATGCAAAAGATGCTGAAGAAGCAAAAAATGAATTAGAAAAGACTTATAATAAAGTATATCTTTGTGACAGAAAAAATACAGGTGTAAAGCTTCTTGAAAACTAATTGAATAAAATCAAAAATAACCGTCAATAATCTGATTATAAAATTCAGATTAAGGCGGTTTTATTTATGACAACTTATACATACAAAGCATTTAAAGAAAGACGCGACAAAATATTTTTAGCGTCACTTATAATTGCGTTTATACTTTATTGTGCATTTTTTATTACTTATTTTGCCTCTGTTTCGGGTGAAATAAGAGAAAGTGTAGTAAGACTTCATATTTTAGCGGATAGTAATTCTGAAATAGACCAGCAAGTAAAATTAAAGGTACGGGATGCACTTCTTGAAAAAAATACAGAACTTCTTTCAAGTAAGGTTACACCAGAAAATGCTGAAGAGTATTTTGAAAATTCAAAAGAGAAATTAGAAAAATGTGCAAATGAAGTTTTAAAAGAAAATGGCTTCAATTACACAGCAAAAATAACTTTAGGTAAAGAGTATTACACAACGAGAGTTTATGAAGACCTTACTTTTCCAGCAGGAACTTACACATCGGTAAAAGTTGTTTTAGGAAGTGGGCAGGGGCAAAATTGGTGGTGCGTAATGTTTCCGCCACTTTGTGTACCCGCAGCCACAGGTGATATAACAACAGATAGTGCAGTGGATTTAGAAGAATATTTAGACGAAGATGGTAAACGAATAGTCAGCTCTGGTGGTAAGTTTAAGGTTGGGTTTAAGGTGGTTGAGTGGTATGAAAGGCTGTTTAAATTTAATTGAGAATTGAGAATGGAAAATTGAAAATTTCGGAAACGCTTCGCATTTGATTATAATTATTGTTGAATAAAAACAAATATACCCTATCATTTTTAGTTGATACTTTAAATGATAGGGCAATTTTTATTTAATTGATTTTGCAATTGCGATTAAATGCTCAAGCTGTTCACTTGTCAGATTTTTAGTAGCTTCAAGTAATTCTTTGCTTTTTACAGGGTCAGAAGAATCAACATCGAAAAATTCTTTTGGTTTAATTCCGAAATAGTCACATATATAAAAGAAGACAGTCATTGATGGGAAGTTTACACCATTTTCAATATTGTTAATATAACCCTCGCTTTGTCCTAACGATAAACTCATATCTCTTGCAGACACGCCTTTGTTCATTCGTAATTTAACTAATCTGTCAATAAATTCTTGCTGTTCCACATCAATCACCTACTTTTTGTATAATTATACTAAATATTATGCTCAATATATCTAAAACAAATAGATAAAAGCGTTGACATATCTAAAACAATTAGATATAATATAAAAAAGTATATGATTGTTTTAGTTGAAAATCTTTTTTGACTGATGCCCTCACAAATTTTATAAGGTGCTTGTGTATAACAACCATCTTCCGTGCCTTTTATGTTAAAGGTTTAGTGGTAAGTGGTAGCAGTGCAATTAAGATAACCCACCATAGTGTAAAAACTATGGTGGATTTTATAATTAAGAGGAAGAATTATGGATGTTTTTACTGTTGCGTTTTTTGGGCATAGAGTTGTAGAAAATATTATAGAAGTAGAAAAAAGTCTTGAAGAATATGTAGAGAAAATCATGTTAGAAAAAAATTATGTTGAATTTTTGGTGGGACGCAATGGTGAGTTTGATAAACTGGTAGCGTCTGTGATTAACAAAAAGAGGAAACAATTACGCGATGATAATAATTCTTTAACTTTAGTTTTACCTTTTTTAACTGCAGAATATTTGAATAATAAAGAAAATTTCGAGAAGTATTACGGAGAAATAGAGGTCTTTGAGAGTGAAAAAACCATACATTTCAAGGCAATCATAAGAAAAAGAAATGAGTATATGATTAAAAAGTCAAATTTAGTTGTGTGTTATGTTAATAAGAATTTTGGTGGTGCATATGAGGCTATAAAATACGCACAAAAATGTGGCAAAGAGATATATAAAGTTTGAAAATCAGGTTAATGCATTTAATATTAAATCACCCTACCATTTAAAGTATCAACTAAAAATGATAGGGTGTATTTATTTTTATTCAAATATAATAGCGTCGCAGACCCTTAATTCTGCATTTTGCATTTTGAATTCTGCATTTTCAATGAAGTTTTACACTTCATTGAAATACGCTCTCGCATACTCTGCAAGACCGGGAATGAGTGATTTAATCTCTTTACCTGAAGTGTTAATCATAAGGTGATAACCCGCTTTGTCACCCCAAGCGGTGTCGGCGAGCATTTTTCTTAAATCTGCTCTGCTCTTGTCAATTTCTTTCATCTTCTTTTCGATTTCTTTATCTGTGAGATTTTCACCGGGCTTTGCCCTTTCTTTACATCTTTTTATTTTTGACTCTTTGTCGGCATAAATGAAGATGTTAAGAAGATTTTCGTTATTGAGAAGGACATCAGCACATCTGCCGACGATTACGCAGTCACCTTTTGAGGCTAATTCTCTTATAACTTTTGTCTGCTCTGTGAAAAGTTCAACAGACTGGTTAATAAAGAACGTAGATGCAGAAAATCTTACACCGATAGTTGTCGGGTAAAATGCTCTTATATCTCTTTCGGCCGCGTTTTCAACATAATCTTTATCAAGACCTTGTTTTTCTGCAACCATTTCGATTATCTGGTAGTCATAGCAAGGAACCCCTAATTCTTCTGCAAGACGTTTACCTAACTCTCTGCCACCTGAACCGAATTCACGACTAATTGTAATAATCTTTGACATACTAATACCTCCTTTAAAATCTTAAAAAGATTTATTTTTCTATTAGTATTATATCACGGATTATTAAATTTTACAATAATGTATTAAGCTCCTGTAAAAGAGTCTCGTCACTTTTTTTAGTTTTTGTTATTTCTGAAAATTCTTCACAACCGAAACCGATTAAAAATTCTGCAGAATATGTGTTTCTTGTTATATCGGTAGTAAATATTTTTGTTTCAGGTGAGTCACCTAATGAGTCGTAAATAAATTTACTGCTATTAGCAAGTATTTTTTGTGAAGAAGAAACGATTTGTTTCAAGTTTTCAACTTCTTCTTTTAAAACTTCTGGAGCGATTTCTTTTAATGATTTTTCATTCTTTTCACAAAGGTTTTTAATTCTTAAAAGAATAGTATTAAAGGCGTCTTTTTCGGTAAGTACACTGTTTTCATTTGTTAAAAATTCATTGTCTTTTAAAAACTTAACAGTTTCTTTTATAGTATTGTTTTTACTAATGCAGTTTTCAAGTTCCTCGTTAATTATATTAGATAAAAGATTTAAAAACCCTAACTTTTCTTCAATATCAGCATTTTTAAGTTTATCTTTAAAATCTTCACTTGCAGTACCATTCAAAACATTTTCAGGTGAGCACATTTCTCTCATATTTTTAAATGTTTTATAAAATGAAGCGAAATCAGAAGCAACTGTCGGTACTTGAATATATTGAGCAACAAATTCATAATCAATATCAATATTCTTCTTCTCAAAAGAATACATAAGTCTCGACAAATCTTCCCAACCTCTTGCGGTAACAAACTGTTTACCGTCAGGAGTGTTTTCGATTATATAAAAATCGGTTGGTTTTGAGTCAAGGTAAGTAATAATTGATGGGTGAACTCGCTCGTTTACTGCATAGTCACGCCATACATCATAGTCTGACTGAATATCTATTTTCTGAATTCTGTCTAAGGTTGCAATATCATACTCTTTTACAGATTTGTTATATTCAGGGGGGTTACCAGCTGCGACTATTACCCAACCATCCGGCACAGAATGTGAACCAAAAGACTTGTACTGTAAAAATCTTAACATAGATGGTGCAAGTGTTTCAGAAACGCAGTTTATTTCATCTAAAAACAAAATGCCTTCACGATGACCTGTTTTTTCTATGTATGAGTAAACATCTGAAAGAATTTCACTCATAGTGAATTCTGAAACATCATACTCTACACCACCAAAGGATTTTGTTTTAATAAATGGTAAGCCTAAAGCACTTTGACGGGTGTGGTGTGTCATAGAGTAAGACACAATCCCAATATTCATTTCTTTTGCAATCTGCTCCATAACTGCGGTTTTACCTATACCTGGAGGGCCATAAAGGAAAACAGGGCGTTGTTTATTTACAGGAATAGTAAATTCGCCATTTTCTTCTTTTTCAAGATATGCAGTTATAGTATTTTTTATATGTTTTGTAGCGTCCTTGATATTCATATAGATACCTCACACTAAAAGTAAGTCGTTAAGTAAATTTTCTGTTTCGGTAAGGGCTGTCTTTTTCTTTTTGGTTGATACGATTTCTTGTAAATTGCTATAACCTTTTTTAGCACAAAGACTGTAAAGTGTAGCACAGAATTCTGTATCGAAAGAAAAATTTTCTAATAAATATGATAACACATCAGAGTCACCAACTTCAATAGAAAAAATTGCAACATCTTTTTCGTAACCTTTTATTAAGTCAAAATATTCTTTTTCTTTTTGTTCGCTTAATTTTTCAGGGTACGCAAGTCTGAATGCGGCAACAAAAGGTTTTTCGGCTTCTTCCGCTTTGTCTAATTGATTATCGTATTTTAAGAAATCAAATTCACCATTTTTAATTATGTAGTCACTATCATCCTTATAAGAATAAAAAGCACTACTCATAAACACTTTTACTTGCTCTTTTTCAATTGATAAAACATGATTAGGACAGGTTTTGTTTTTATTTATGTAAGCAAATGGTAAAACACCCTCAAAGCCGAGTGCTAAATAATCAATAGTTTTCGGGATTGTTATAGTAATGCAGTTTTCTAAATCTGCTTTTGAAGTAAATGACGAGCAGAACGCAGTACCATTTACTTTATATTCATCATAAAATTTGTTGTAAAAACCAGATTTACCGAGATATTGCAAATTACTGTTGAATTTTATCAGTTTTAAATTTTTACTGTCTTCAAAAGCTTTGTCACCGAGTATTTTAAGAGAAGCTGGGAAAACAACTGATTCAAGTGACTGGCAACGCTTGAAGGCGTATGCTTTTATTTGTTTAAGGTTTTTAGAAAAAGTGATTTTCTTTAAATTTACACAACTGTGAAAGCAACCCTCTTCAATAATTTCAACAGAATCGGGGATTACAATTTCTTCTAAATTAAAGCAACCCTTAAAAAGATTTTTAGGTAACACTCTTAATGGTGGCAATACAACTTTTTTTAAAGTTCTGCAATCCATAAAAGCGCCTTCAGCGATAGTTTTTATTGAGAAGGGCAATATTATTTCGGTAAGAGAAACGCAGTTGTAAAATGCTTCGTAACCAATTTCTTCTATGTTTTTATTGAATATAACTGTTTGTAGATTTCTGCAACCTGAAAAAGTCGTTCGTGAAATAACCTTTACTTTTTTTGATAATTCAAGGTGCAAAAGTTGGTCATTATAGTTATATTCATTTATTTTAGTTTTTTTCTTTTTGAGAACAAGTTTATTGTTTTTAATTTTCAAATTATCACCTATACAGCCAAGTCATCGTTATCAATAAAAAGTGGTGTTGCCCACAGAGGCATTTTTGTTTTGTCAAAACAACTGTCGTTTATTACAAATACAGATTTGAATTTTGGCATTTGTTTGGGATAAACACCCTCACCATCTGTAAAATAAATAAGTCCGTTAATTTCATTTTGGTTTGACTTTTCATAAATTTCACTTACATACTGGAAAACAGGTCTGAAATCTGTACCACCAAAGCCATTTAAAGTAAGATTTTTAATGTAATCTTCTAATTCATCAGGATTGTGAATAATTGTAACATCTTTAATTTCAGAATCACATTGTATAATATGAATTTCTGTATTTGTTGAAAAGAAACCGGTTGATTTTAATATATTATAAGTTTTTTCTATAAATTTCTCAACTATATTTCCTTTTACAGAGCCCGAGGTATCAATTGCAATAAAAAGTTTTTTTGTTTTTAGGTCTTCTATATATTCAAGTGGCTCTATAATAGGCATATTTTCATACATCTTTAAACCGTAGGTGTAAAAAATGTAGTCGAATTCATCATCATTTATTTCCATAGATTCGTTAAAGAATATGAATTTCTTTAAGAATTTACTATAATCGTATTTATCACGCGAAACACTTTTTAAAATCTGAGTATCAGCACCAGACATATAACCCTGCTTTTTAAGAGCTTCAATATCACTTGCAACTGTTGGTGTGACTTTTCGCCATTCATCTTTTTCTTCTTTAGCACTACCGCTTATGGCATCATACATTGTTTTGTCATTTGACTCGTTAGAAAGACCTGTTCTGCTGTCTGCTTTTTTATAAATAGACCTTGCTTCAACAGTTTCTTCATCGTCATCAAATTCAAAAAATGCAAAGTTCTTGTTTTTGTACCAGATTTTATGAACATCATCACAAAAAGTAGTTTTATAAAGCTCAAGAGTCTCTTTGTTTATGTCACTACTTTTTAAATAATAGTAAATGTTTTCAGCAGAAAGATTTTTAATCTGCTTTTTTAAAGTATCTATTATTGCATTTTCTCTTATTTCTTTTTCACTTTTTACACAAGCTAAACCCCAGTTATTTATAGTTGCTTCAACAGAAATATCTGCCGATATATTCCAAAGAGCAGTATCTTTAAAGTCAATATTGAAAGGGTGTAAAAGCATACAATGAAGAATAGAGTGGAGCAAAACACGGTTTACAGAAGAAGTGTGTTCTTTAAATCTTAAAAGGATGTAGTTAGGATTATAATAAAAATGCTTTGCATCTGTAAAAACATCTTCTTCATTTGTAGGGACAAAATCTAAAGTGTTTATAGCGCGTATTAAAGAGTGAATATTTCCTGTAAGTTCAGTTTTCGCTTTTAATAGAATTTCTTCTGCTAAAAGTTCTGTTTTAGTTTTTTCCAATATACTCACTCCTTTCAAATTTTAAAATAACACTAAAAAGCAAAAAAGGTCGGTTTTTTTAACCGACTACCCTTTTAGAATAACATATAAAAATACTCCTTGTCAATAACTTTTATTAAAGTCGTTTCGGTGAATGATTATTCTCTCTGTTTTATATATCTGTGAGGGTTTATCTTTGTGAAATATTGCGGATTGCAAAGTGCTTTTTTGTGTGCTACTATATAGACAAAGGAAGGGTGAGTCCGATGCCACAGTAAAACACAAAAATCCAAAAAGAAAGTGTGGTTCCGATGTACTAAAAACCAGAAACTTAAAACCAAAAAAATTTGAAAGTGTGGTTCCGATGTATTAAGAAACTATAATTCAAATTCAAAAATTGAAAGTGTGGTTACAATGTACAACTAAACATCAATCCTTGGCTTACAATAAGCCGGCGGCAGATTCCTTAAAACAATTAAAATAAAAAAAGAGTTAAAGCTTTAACCGTTAATATATAAAGGGATCGCCTGACAAAATCTGTAGAAAGAAGAGGTAAATGAGAATGATGTTAGATACAAAAAGTGAACAGTAACAGCCCTTGGTTCGGATGTTGAAAGACATGAGCTAAGGGCTGTTACATTTTTGTTGAAACTTCACATTTATAATCACCAAATAGCAGAATTGACATAATCTGTTAAGGGGTGATTTATATGACAATATTAAATTGCGAATGTAAAAGAGATTGCTTATTATTCTCTGCTATTGCTAGTATTATTATCGGCATTATCGTAGCATTTTTAAGAATTACAGGCGTTATTACAGTAACACCTGTGTTGCTTATTGTTGCTTTTGGTATAGCCGTTTTATTTTTGTTAGCAGCACTTATTGCTACAGCTTTGTGGAGTAGAGGTAATTGCAGAACTTGTGTTTATACAGCAGTTTCTCAAGTGCTTGTAGGTGTTTTAGGCACACTTCTTTTATCAGCATTGCTCTTATTAGTTTCATTTGCAGCAACAAGTATAGTTGGAGCTATTATAACAGGTGCTTTAGCGGCATTTGTTTCTTATATTTTTACAGCAACAGCGTGTGCAGTTAAATGCTTTGCAAAATGCGGTGAATGAATTAAAATAAAAGAGGGTAGGGAACATAGTGTTCCCTACTCGCTTTTTATCTTGCATCTGTACCAGAAAATTTTATCATTTCTAAATTTGGGCAATTTTTCGCATCAATTTTTTTATTGTATTCATCGCAAATATTGCCCCAGTTAACTGAACATTTTTCTATCAAAACATTTTCTGCGTATCTTAAATAGAATGCAGAATTTTTTATTTTTTCTACACCGTAATCTAAACAAGGTCTTAAATCGTAAAGTCCGCTTTCCCATTTTGTAGTTTTAGAGAGTGTTACATTTACATTTTCAAAAGTAACATTTTCAATCAGGTTGTCTTTGTTACCGTGAATTAAAACACCATTTTCACCTTTGCAGGTAATATTGAAGAAACGGATATTTTTAATTTTACCTGATTTCGTGTTTTCGTCACGATTAAATGTAGTAATAACAATCGGTTCTGCAGTGCCCCACCAGTCAGGGCAGAATCGGCGCGTTTCAATAATACAGTTTGAGTATGTTACATTCTCAACATTACCACCATCACGAATTTGAATTGAAAGTCCGCGGTTACTCTTTGAAATAATGCAGTTGTTTACAATAACATTTCTGAAATCGCCGACACCCTCTGTGCCAATTTTAATAGCCGCAGAGGTAGAAATAAGAGTACAATCTGAAATTATAATATTTTCGCAAGGACCATATTCTGCGTTTCCTTTCGATGCTTTTAAGCAAATGCAATCATCTGCACACTCAATATGACAACCGAGAATTCGTACATTACTGCAGTGGTCAGGGTCAATACCATCAGAGTTTGCAACATCTAAATCATTTAAAATTCTTATTTGTGAAATTAAAACATCATCACAACCGGCAGGGTGAAGTGTCCAGAATGGTGCATCTACAACTGTGAAATCTTTAAAAGAAATATTATTACTTTTTTCAATATAAATAACAGTTGGTCTCGGATAAAAGTCGCCTGTTACATAATACTTGTCTTTTCTTTTTACAAAGCTGTGACCATTCGCGTCAATTGTGCCCTCACCTGTAATGGAGCATTTGTCTGCTTCGTAACCATAAATAAATACAAATGATGGTTTACCTGTAACGGGGTTGCCGATAAGTGCAGTTTTTGGGTCGTTTATCATATTACAAGGGCGGATGTAACCCTCTATATTGTCAGTAGCCTTTAAAACAGAGCCTTTTTGTAAATGTAATTCTACATTCTTTTTCATTCTTACAGAGTCAGAAAAATATGTTTTTCCACTTGTTAAAACAACTGTGCCACCACCGTTTTCTTCTGCTTTGTCAATAGCACTTTGAATGGCTTTAACATCATTTTCTTTTCCGTTACCAATAGCACCAAAATCTTCGGGGTAAAAGTATAGCATAACAGTCACCTTTTGTTAGAATTTGAGAAAATTATAACATAAGTTAGTTGTGGGTGCAACTAAAATATAATTGAAAATTGAGAATTGAAAATTGAAAATTAAGGGTCTGCGACGCAATTATAATAATTGTTGTAGAACTTAATTTATCGTTTCATTTTTAGTCTTGTAATAATTAATACTTAAAATAAAATTCTATCATTTAAAGTTTATCATAAACTGAAAACGATAGAACTAATTTAAAATCTTTCACTAATAATTATAATTAAGGCGAAGCCTTCCAAAATTTTCAATTTTCCATTTTCAATTCTCAATTTAATTAACCTAGTTCCTAATTCCTCACTTACGCATATAATGAAATATGCAGAAAATCAACTGTTTACTTGCAAAAAGTGAATAATAATTCACTTTTTTTAGTCGAAAATTGTAATATTTTGCCTGTATTTTGCAAAAAAACTTCGTTTTATTCATAGCCATTTTTATTCAATGTTACAATATTACAAAACCAGAGCAGAAATTTGTTGCAATTTGACTAAAACGGGTATAAAATAGGCGAGTAAAATTTTTTATTATTGTTTTAAGGAGTAATAGATATGAGTTATGTTCAAAGAGTAATTGATGATGTAGCAAAAAAACATGCTAACGAGCCTGAGTTTGTGCAGACAGTTACAGAAGTTTTAACATCATTAGAACCAGTTATTGAGCAAAATCCTGAATATGAAAAATATTCATTACTTGAAAGAATTGTAGAGCCTGAAAGACAAATCACTTTCAGAGTTACATGGACAGATGACAAAGGTAAGGTACATGTAAATACAGGTTACCGTGTTCAGTTCAACGGTGCTATCGGTCCTTACAAAGGTGGTCTTCGTTTCCATCCATCTGTATACTCAGGTATTATGAAATTCCTTGCTTTCGAGCAGACATTTAAAAACAGTTTAACAGGTCTTCCAATCGGTGGCGGTAAAGGTGGTTCAGACTTTGACCCAAGAGGTAAGAGCGATATGGATATTCTTCGTTTCTGTCAGAGCTTTATGACAGAGCTTTACAGACACATTGGTCCTGATGTTGACGTTCCTGCTGGTGACATTGGTGTAGGTGCTCGTGAAATCGGTTACCTTTACGGTCAGTACAGAAGAATTAAAGGTGCTTTCAAAAACGGTGTTCTTACAGGTAAAGGCCTTTCATACGGTGGTTCTCTCGTAAGACCGGAAGCTACAGGTTTTGGTGCTACTTATTATGCAGTTGAAGTTTTCAAACACTTCGGCGAAGATATTAAAGGTAAAACATTCGCTCTCTCAGGCTTTGGTAATGTTGCTTGGGGTGCAGCAAAGAAAATTGCTGAGCTCGGCGGTAAGGTTGTTACAATTTCTGGTCCTGACGGATATGTTTACGATAAAGACGGTATTTCAACAGACGAAAAAATCGAATATATGCTCGAAATGCGTGCTTCAGGTCGTGATAAGGTTCAAGATTACGCAGACAAATTCGGTTGTGAATTCTTCCCTGGTCAGAAACCTTGGGGCGTAAAAGTTGACGTTGCTATGCCTTGCGCTACACAGAACGAAATCAATATGGACGAAGCAAAGAAATTAGTTGCAAATGGCGTTCAATATTACATTGAGGTTGCTAATATGCCAACAACAAACGATGCTTTAGAATATCTTAAAGAAAATGTAAAGGTTGTTGCTCCATCAAAAGCAGTTAATGCTGGTGGTGTTGCAGTTTCTGCTCTCGAAATGGGTCAGAACTCAATGAGATACAACTGGACTGCTGAAGAAGTTGACGCAAGACTTCAACAGATTATGAAAGATATTCACGACCATTCTGCTTTGGCTGCTGAAAAATATGGCCTTGGTTATGACCTCGTTGCAGGTGCTAACATTGCAGGCTTCGTAAAAGTTGCAGATGCTATGATGGCACAGGGTATTATCTGATTCGGAATTGTTTGAGAAATTTTTACCGCGAAAACAAATTTTTAAATTTGTTTTCGCGGTAATTTATTTTTGCGCAATACACTGCTTTTTAGTTGGTATTATGAGTGTGTTTAGATGTTGATAGATTTTAGCTTGTACACAAAAGCTATGTTTGGGATACAAGGGGATTAATCCGAAACAATTTTACCACCTTCAACCCTTATAATTCTATCACATTTTTGGGCAATATTGATATCATGCGTAATTATGATAACGGTTTTGCCATTTTTATTGATTTCTTTAAAACATTCAATTATGGATTCGCTTGTAGATATATCAAGTGACCCTGTAGGTTCATCAGCCAAAATTGTATGAGGCTCGTTAACCAAAGCACGAGCTATAGCAACGCGTTGCTTTTGACCACCGGATAATTTTGAAACTTGTCGGTTTTTTAAATCACTTATATTTAGTAAGTCTAATATGTAATTCACTTGTTTTTTGCTATCCTTTTTGGATGATTTAGAAAACAATAGTGGAACCGAAACATTTTCAGAGACTGTTCTATATGGTATTAATGCAAAATCTTGAAATACAAATCCAAAATTTTTGTTTCGGATATGTGATAATTCAGCATCATTTAATTTATCAACACAACGGTCATGTAAATAATAATTTCCGGATGTTTGTTTTGTCATGCACCCGATAATATTCATTAGAGTGGTTTTACCAGAACCAGATGTACCACATATTGCAATAAATTCACCTTCATTAATATCAATGGTAATATCGTTGAGTGCCTTTACTTCACTAGGCTGATTTTCATCGTATATTTTTGTAATATTTTTCAAAGAAATAACTTTGTTCATTTTTCTTGTACCTCCCTAAAGAAATCACTTGGAGAAGTTTTTTTGATTTTTAAAAAAACCGGGATAGAAGTTACAAGCATTGAAATAATCACAATAATAATTGTTATAAGATAAGAAAAACCAGTGATGTTTGTTTCGCCATAAATATACCTAATTGAAGGGATTTCCAGTGCTGCAAAACTTACAATCATGGGAATTATTAATATAATAGCACTTCTATAAACGATCATTTTTAGACAATCTAATTGTGAAGCACCTGAAAGGTAGTAGGCAGCAAATTCTGTGCTTTTGTTATAAAATAGCATTGAATTGCTAATTCCTATAGAAAGAAGTGTTGCTAAAAAAAGAGTTATTGCTATACAACCAACAGAAAATATATTAATGTTGGATTCGGCTTTATCATTATTTTTTAATTCTTGTCCTTGAAAAACATATCCATAATTGTTGAGTTGAGTCAACAATTCTTGGGATAATTCTTCGTTTTCATTCCAAAATAAAATTGTTCCAATTGCAGAATCAGTTAAGTTTTCTATATCAAAGGAAGGATTTCTTATAAAGCACATATCATTACTATTTTCAAAAATACTTGATAAATCCATATAAGAACCCGCTGAAGTTGATAAAGTAAATGTATATGAGTCTTTTTTTAAAATTCCAACGACCGTGAAATCGATATTTTCTTTACCACTGGTTAAATTGACGGATATTGGGATTTTATCTCCAACTTTATAATTCGATGAATAGTTACTTCCTAATATGATTTCATTATTACCTAATAATGAAAATCCAGAACCAGTTTTTAATGGTAGACAAATTGTTTCAAAGGCATCACCACAAAAGATATTTGCGGTGATGTTTTCATTTTCATTTATCTTACCCCAAAAAATAATTTCATAAGATAATGATTTATTGTTTAAAAGTGCTTCTATGTTATTAAAGAGTTCGGGACGCTTTTTAGGGGAAATCAATTTGTTGTAATTCATATCATTAATCGATATAAAATATTTATTTTGAAGTTTGGATTCGTTATACGAATTATTTTTTTCATTTGAAAGCATTAAAAATCCCAAAACAATATTAAAAACAATAATAAAAATTGCAACAATGCTCATTATTAATAAGGATTTCCATTTTTCCTCTTTAACTATAACATATGCTTGGCTAAATAATTTTCTCATTTTAAACCCTTCTTTATTAGTGGAATTGATGATATTAAAGTTATAATGAAACTAATTAAGATTGTCATGATATATGTGATTAAAACAGAAAACAACGCATATTGATATACAATAAAAAACGATTTGATAACTCGAATTAACAAAGCAAAGATAATTGTTCCGGTTATGAGTGCTATTAAATCTATAAATGTAATCAAGACAAATGAATCTAATAAAATATAGTTTCGAGGAGCACCACAATATCTATATACCAAAAATTCCTTTTTTCGTAGTGCAAATAAATATTGTATTAAATTATAAATATTGGTAAAAGATAGGATTGTTATTAATAGTGAAAATACAATATTAGGTAGCAAAATATTAAATTGTTTTTCAGCTGATAAATTTAAAACTTTTGATAACTTGAAATTTTTAAAGTATGTTGAACAGGTATCTTCAATTGCCATAATTGTTGAAGAATTTATATTTTCATTTAATGTTAAAGAAATGGCATTGATATTTAAATTCATTGAAATAAAATCGTTGTTTGAAATAATAGCGATGTTACTGCTATTAAATTTTTCTGTAAGAGTTAAGTTATTGAAGATGAAATATCCTTTTATTAAAAAACAATCATTTTTGAAATTGATTTTCTCTGAAGTGTATGGCATACTGTATATAATAGTAGAGCGTATATCATTTTCTAATGCTTTGCCAGAAGTTATAGTTATTACTTTTTCTTCATTACCATAAATCGTAGAAAATGAAAAGCCTTCCTTGCTTTGCATTTTACTAAACATAAGTGCAGTGCATTCAATGTTTTTTTCTAGTTGTAATTCTTTCAAAAACTTCTCTATTTGTTGATAAGTTATGCTTTCGCTTAAATCTATGTTAATAGATTTAAGCGAAATATCGTTTTGTATAACTTGTTGTGTCGTTGTGAGTCCAATTGATAATGAAATCATATTTATTAATGTGCATAATATTAAAAGGACTATTAACAGAATGAATTTTGTTCGTTTTTTTTTCGCTATCTGACAGATACTGTTTATTGTTGTTCTTATTTTTTTCATACTAAAAACTAATTCCAGTTAGATTTTTTTGTATCTTTATTGTATTCTGTACCATTATACACAAAAGCGCCATAATGCCAAGAGTACATATCTAAAGTTCCTATTGAACTTTTTGATACAATAGGTGAATAAAAAGCATCAGTACCTGCATATGTTTTTTGTTTTTCTTTATATTGATAGGCTGAATTTTTCTTTGTGTTCCAATAGATTCTGGTTTTAACTAAACCATGACCACCGTTTTTACTCATAAATTTATCTGGGTCATGAACAGTTCCTTTTGTTCTTGATGTATAAATCGGACTTACAAAATTGTTGTCAACTCGTATACTTACTAATACAGTATTTGCGCTAGCATATGCATCAATGTTATTAAGAACAATGGTTGCGATTGAACAAGTTAATAATAATGTTAAAAATAATGAAAATAATTTTTTTGACATAATCTTTCTCCTTTTAAATTGTTTTGATATTATAATATGTTCTTTGATTTATATCTAAGGAAAAATACCATCCCCTTTGCGGAAGTGCATTTTATTTAAGAGAATTTTCTTTATACTCATATAGTGTCGAAAAATCCGAAAATGTGAACGAAAATTTTCGAAAAATTAAAAAGAGGTGGCAAAAAATTTTAATATTAGTAAAATTTTTATATATTAAAATGTTAAATAACCTGTTGTTGCTGTAATTTTTTGTGTTGAAAACAAAGATTTTTTCGCGTAGTGAACAGCAGTAACACGATATTGATAACCACTTGCTACAGTAACAGCTTTACTTAATGTGTATTTGGTTGAAGAAGAGTATAAATCTTCGTAAACTTTGTATTCACTCCATGAAGAACTGCTGTTTTTCCTTCTTTCAATTATAACTTCTTTAAAACCAACTTTTTCTGTTTCTGAACTACCCTCTGTATATCCCTTTATCGATAAAGTTGTTCCTCTCTTTTTTATATACAGATTTTTATCTATAATAAGTCCTGTTGCTCTTGCCTTTGAATTTTCTTCATATTCTGCATAGGCGACAGTTTCTTCCGTTGAATAATAATTTTCAGTTGTTTCGTTTTGGTTTGTTGCAAAAGCAGTTGTTGGTAAAACACACATAGAAAAACTCATAACAGCTAATGCAACCGATAAAAATTTTTTGAATTTTTTCATTTTTGTTCTCCTGTTATTTAATTGTTTTTGCAAATTTCTTTGCAGTTTCAAAATCGCACTCTAAGTATATAGTGTAATCTGTAAGATTATCTCTATAAGTTATAGTGCAGTTTTTTTCTTGTTCAAAAACTAAAATATCCATACCATTAATGTTAATCATTTCACCCGCTTCAACATCCATAACAGCACGCACACCGGATATTTCTTCGTATGGTGTTTTTTGGTCTATTCGCATTCTGCCAAGAAATCCGTTATATTTAAAAATAATGTAAGCTTCAAATGAAATTGTTTCATTAATTGTTGCGTTTTCAATTTTTGAAATTTCACATTCTTTTCTGACCATTGCTTCCGGAAATGTTACGGGAGTGATACCAAAACTTTCTAATTCTTTTGCTAAATCCGTTTCGAGTAATTTGTAACCATCGGCAGTTGTGTCGGCATTTTCTAAATCAAAATCAATTTCAGCATTACCATTAACTAATTCGGCTACCTTTTGAGGTATATTGAAATAAAAAGCTGAAACAGACATCATAGTAACAAATATAAACATAACAGCCGCAGCTACCATCATAGATTTTTTCATTCTGAACGATTTTATAGGTACTACAGTTCCTTTTTGTTCATCATTAATTGACATCAACTCAAAACATAAATCTATATAGTCAGTATCAATATTTTCCGGTTCTTTAGACAATTCTTTGTCTATTAATAATTTAATTTCTTCTTTTGACAAATTAGTTGTTTTTGAAAATATCATTTTTTCCAAATCCTTTTTACTAAATTTGTTTTTCACCTTTTTACCTCCTCTAACTATATAGTGTCTGTTTTTTTAAAAATGTGAATATTATTTTTAAAAATTTTCATATTCTTTTATTTTTTGGTTTAATTTTTTCTTTAGTTTTTCGTGCCGTTTTCTTAATGCCGAGTGAGATACATTAAGTTCAGTTGCAATTTCTTTTAGTTTTTTATCTTTCCAATAATAAGAAATATACAATTCCTTTTCTTCTTTTGTTAAGCTAGAAATTATATGTAAGGCTCGTTCTTCAATCATTTCATCCGTTACCATTTCGTTAATGTAATCGGGTTCATAAATTGCTGAAGAATTAATCGTGTTTTCTTTTTCTTCAGTTTCCTGGAATTCATATTCATTCCGTTTGATTTTATCTTTAACAGCTTTATTTTTATAATTAAGTGTTACGGAGTAAAGCCATGATTTATAGTTTTTTATTTCAATGCCATTTATTAAATTTTCATATAGAGCAACAAAAGCATCCTGAACACAATCTTCTGCATATTCATACTCGCACTCGAAATATTTAAGACAATGATTTATGAGCGTTTCTCGATATTCTTCACATTCTGTCATAATATCGTTTATGCTTTTATTCTCTATTGTTGGAGTTTTCTTTTTGAATTCTAATAATTTCATAGCTTCCCTCCTTTACTATTAATTTACATAAAAATTATAATACATAAAAGAAATGTTATCAAGTTTTAAATTTCCGTGTTTTTGTATTGAAAATAACTTTAGTAAATGGTAATATAAAACCAATACATATATTGGAGTGAGTTCTATGAAAAAAGCAAGCTTACCACTTTCAAAAAACTTTAAAGTCGGTGAAATAGATAAAAGAATTTATGGTTCATTTATTGAGCATTTAGGTAGAGCAGTTTATGGCGGTATTTATGAGCCGGGTCACGCGACTGCTGACGAAGACGGATTCAGAAAAGATGTTATTGACTCTGTAAGAAAGTTGAATGTTCCAATAGTCCGTTACCCCGGTGGTAACTTTGTTTCAGGTTACAATTGGGAAGATGGTGTAGGGCCAAAAGCAGAAAGACCACAGCGTTTAGAACTCGCCTGGGGTGTTACAGAAACTAATGAATTCGGCACTAACGAATTTTTAAAATGGTGTAAAAAAGCAAATACAGAATGTATGATGGCAGTAAACCTTGGTACTCGTGGAATTGAAGCGGCAAGAGATTTGGTTGAATACTGCAATCATAAAAGTGGTTCATATTATAGTGATTTAAGAATTAAACACGGCGTTAAAGACCCACACAATATTAAAGTATGGTGTCTTGGTAACGAGATGGATGGTAGCTGGCAGATAGGTCATAAAAACGCTTATGAATACGGCAGAGCGGCAAACGAAGCGGCAAAGGTTATGAAAATGGTTGACCCATCTATTGAAACTGTTCTTTGTGGTAGCTCAAACAGAACTATGGATACATTCGGTCATTGGGAAGCAGAGACCTTGCAGGAAGCTTTCTGGAATGTTGACTATGTTTCACTCCATCAGTATTTTGATAATAAATATGACGACACACCGAGTTTTCTCGCGAAAAATATGGTTATGGATGATTTTATTGATACAGTAATTTCAATCTGTGACTATGTTAAGGGTTTAAAAAGGGCAAAGAAACAAATTAACCTTTCATTTGACGAATGGAATGTATGGTATCACTCAAACGATGTTCCGTTTGAAAGATGGTCAAAAGCACCTTGTCAGTTAGAAGATATTTATAATTTTGAAGATGCATTATTAGTTGGTTTAATGCTTATTTCACTTGTCCGCAGAGCAGACAGAGTAAAAATTGGTTGTTTAGCACAACTCGTTAATGTTATAGCACCTATTATGACAGAAACTGGTGGCGGAATTTTTGAACAGACTATTTTTTATCCGTTTATGCATTTTTCAAATTACGGTAGAGGTACAACACTTCTTTCAAAAATCAGTTGTGACAAACACGACACAAAAGAATTTACAGATGTTCCTGATTTAGATGGTATTGCAGTTCTCTCAGACGAAGAAGATGCTTTAACAATATTTGCAGTAAACAGAAGTTTCACAGAAGATTACGAGCTTTCTGTTGATATGCTTGATTTCGGTGGTTTTAAACCAGTAGAGCATATTGAAATGGCAGGATTCGGTCTTAAAGAAACCAATTCAATTGTTTCGGCACCTGTTAAGCCAACAAATGCAGATTTACCTGAAATTGACGGAAGAAATGCAAAGGTACATATTAAACCACTTTCCTGGAATGTAGTAAGATTTAAAAAGGAAAATTAAACTATGAATTTTGATTACAGAGAAGCAGCAAAAAAGAATGTTTTAGTAGTAGCACACCGAGGTGTAAGTGCGGGTAATATTCCTTGTAACACCTTACCTGCTTACGAAATTGCATTAAAGCAGGGTGCAGATGTTATTGAAATGGATGTTGATATGAGTGCCGATGGGGAATTAGTAGTGTTTCACCCTGGCAGAGAATTTGAGCATCTTGGAATAGCAGAAAGCTTTGAGTATGCAACCTGGGATGATATAAGTCGTTATCGTTATGTGAATGCAGGAGAAAGATGCCCTACACAATTCGGTGTGTTGAAATTTGATGATTTTTTAGAGAATTTCAAAGACAGATGTTTTATAAATGTAGATAAATTCTGGGAGCATCCGCAAGAAATTTATAACGCGATTCATCGACATGGTATGGATAGTCAGGTTATTGTAAAATCTGCTCCGTCAGATGAGGTTTTCAGAGTACTCGAAGAGGTTGCGCCACATTTACAATTTATGCCGATTGTGGGTGAAGAGCACAAATATCACGAGATTTTAAAATCAAAAAATCTTAATTATATTGGTGCAGAAGTGCTTTTCACTTCAGAGAAAAGTGAAGTTGCAAGTGACGAGTTTATTGATATGATGCATAAAGACAATAAACTTGTATGGGTTAATGCGATTATATATAACTACCGTGAGCAATTGGCGGCGGGTCATTCAGATGATACCGCACTTACAGAATCAATGGATAAGGGTTGGGGCTGGCTCGGTGACAAGGGCTTCGATTTTATTCAGACAGACTGGCCGTTAATGCTTATAGACTACTTGAAAAAAAGTGGAAAATATTACAGATAATTATAAGAAGAGTGAATAATATTTCGTTTTCGATATTTTTCGACAATGATAATTCACTCTTTTTACATTATTGTAGAAAATAAAACCGTTTGTGTCGAAAGTATTGACTTGCGTTTTCCTGATAGTATAATTATAGGGTGAAATGAGTTGTCCAAACAGGGTTCGGATACTAGTAATAAACAATTGAAAAGAAGGCTTGTGGATGGGTAGATTGACAGTGCTGTTTGCAGATGATTTTGAAGAGATTTCAAAAAGATTCAGCGGGTACAAAAATTTAGGCTTTGATTACAGAACTTGTGGAAAAGATGGCAGTATAGTTTTAGAAGAACTTTACAAAAATCCTGTTGATGTAGTTGTTATGGATTTTGTTATGAAAGGTATAGATGCTCTCGGTGTTCTTGAGCGTATTAGCACGATGAATCCGTTATATACACCCGCAGTAATTATACTTTCAAGTGTAGATAGCATTGCTCTTAAAAATGAGTTTTACAGAAAAGGTGCTGAATTTTATTTAAGAAAACCAGTTAAGACAGAAGAATTGATTTCTAAAATAAATGAAGTAAAACGCAATCGAGATATGAATAATTTAAAATCAAATTCAGACCGATATCGTGAAGAAGGCGATGTAATTATTACTCAAATTATTCAACAACTTTGTGTACCTGCCCACCTTAAAGGCTATAATTATTTAAGGAGTGCTATAAAATTATGTGTTGAAACACCCGCCCTTGCAAATACGATAACAAAAGAGTTGTATCCTGGTATTGCAACAAACTACTCTGTTACAAGCGAAAGTGTTGAAAGAAATATACGCACAGCAATAGAATTGGCTTGGCAACGCGGTAACGATGACGGTTTTTCAAAATATTTTGGTTATAACAAGCAAATGAGAAAAAACAGACCTACAAATGCAGAGTTTATCGCAAGAATTTCTGATGAAATAAGACTTGTATATGATGTAGGTTAATAAAAAGGTAAATATATGTGCACAACAGACAATTATGCATTTTGTTTGTTGTGCACTTTGATTTTTATATTTTATTGAAAAAATACACCTTTTATGATACTCTTAAAATGTATATAGTTTTTTACAAAATCTTTTTCAGGGGATGGAAAAATGCTTAAAAGATTAGATTTAACAGCATTCAAAAAAATATATGATAAGAGTGCTATTGCTTTTGCGGTTATCAATTTAATAAGAAATGATGAGGGCGTAGCCTACGACTTTTTGTATGAATATGCAAATCAGGCCATGGCAGATATTGATGGCATAAAAGTATCTGATTTAATCGGTAAAAAATATTCTGCAATTTATAAAAAATATCCCCCTAAACCAACGATTAAAAATCTTTCTAATGTTGCAGAAAATGGTAATGCTAGTAGCTCACAGGAGTACTGGAATGAAGCAGGTCTTAGTGTTTCTATGCAATATGCTTTTGTTGCAGAAGATACTGTTTCTGTAAGTGTGGTCGGTATTTCAAATATTGAACAGATGAAAAATCAAAATGAACAGTTAGTGAACAGAATTCCTGGTGGAGTTGTCATTATTGAAGTTACTGATACAGTTCATTTTTATCATTGTAATGACTGGTATCATACTACTTTAGGTTATACAAGCGAAGAGTTCGAGGTTTTTCAAAAGGAAAACGAAAATGGTGGCATTCACCCTGACGATATAGGACTTTTAAAAGACAGTATTGAGGAATGTTTTAACGGTAAAAGACACGATACACTCACATTAAGGGTAGCACATAAAAATGGGACATATAAATACTTATGTCTTAATACTGCTGTTGTAGGTAAAACAGATAATAAGCTTACGCTTTATGGTATGTATACAGATGTTGATAAGCACATTCGTCTTGCCAATAAATTGGCTTATGTAAATGCCGAAATGGATAATATGATTGCGTCAATTCCAGGCGGTATTTCAAAATATGTTTTAACAGAAGAAGGTACATTGAAAAGACTTTATAGTTCACCAGGTATGGCAGAGCTTGTTGGTAAAACACAAGAGGAATACGAAAGAGATTTTGACAAGGACTGGAAAGATAATATTTACTATGCTGATTTTCCGATTGTGCAAAGGAAGATAGTTGAATGTGTAAAGACCTTAAAATCTACTGAGTTTACATATAGACTTATTCATAAAGATGGCAGTCTTGTGTGGGTTACAGCTCTTGTTCGTGTTATTGGTGAAAAAGATGGCAGACCTTTGGCTCACGCCGTTTTCCATGCTATGACAAAAAGCGAAGTTCTTTACCAGACACTTCTTGATAATATAGATACTGCTACCATAGTTCGTGATATAACTAATGGTGAGATTCTTTATGCAAATAAAACTGCTTCAGAATTTTTTAATATGACAGAAAAACAACTTATGGGCAAAAATTATGCTGATGTGTTAAAGAATAATCAGATTTATATTGAAGAGCATAGAGATATTTTAGAAAATAATATATCCAAGGAAATTATAATTGGAAATAAATGTTATAATGTAACTGTCGAAAGCATTGTCTGGAACGAAAGAGAAGCTGTTGCAAGCTTCTTTACAGATATTACGGATTCTTTCAAAGCAAGAGAACAACTTCAGGGTGATAAAGATAAACTTGATGAACTTGTTAGTAAAATTCCTTTAGGTATTGCTGTGTTCAGATTAGATAAAGAGGATGTTATTTATGTTGAACATTGTAACGACACCATTTGTGATATAATAAATATAGACAAAGATGTAATTAAATATGGTCAATATACAGAACTTTCATTACCATTTGAGTTTTACAAGGATGATCTCCCTGCGATACTAAATGCATTTGAAATAGCAAAAGAACAGAAAGAACCATATTTCTTTGATTTTAGAATTATTTATGAAGATAAAAAAATAACTTGGTTTACAACGAGTTTTCAAAGTATACCACAGGAAGATGGGTCAATTTTAATCTATGCAGGATTTATTGATATTACAGGACAGAAAGACCTTGAAGAAAAACTTGTTTTAAATGCAAAAGAGCTAAAAGAATCTGTTGTTAAATTACAGGAAAGCCAGGAAAGACTTAATGCAATTTCAAGACGAGCAGAGCTTTTCTATTGGGAAATTGAACTTGAAACAGGTGATGCTACCGCTTCTTTTGCAAGTGTGGATTCACCTAGCACCAATCTGAAAAACGAAGGTTTTGCTACTGATTTTATTATACCTGAAGATGTAGAGTATTTTACTCTTATGACTGACCTTGCTGCCTCTGGTAAGGAAAACCATTTTACTTTTGATGTGCGTGTTGGCGAAAATATTGAAAAATCTGAATGGTACAGAATTACCTACGATATAATCAAGGATGATGAAGAAAAGGCGGTAAGTCTTCTCGGTCTGGCTCAAAATGTTAATGATTTAAAACTTGAGCAAAGACGACTTGATGAAGAAATTGAAAATTTAGAAACTGCTACACAAAGACGAGATGTTCTTTCAACAATGAGAATTAATCTTACAGATAATTGTGTTGAAAGTTATAGTAGTAAACCAGAAACTCAATTGGATGTCAAAATTGGTGATAAATATACTGATGTATTAGAAAAAATTGCATCTCACACTGTTTCTGGTACAGAGCGCGAAGATGTTTTAAAACATCAATCATTAGAAAAATTACTTGCTTCCTTTGAAAACGGTGAAAATGTAGTTTCTGTTGATTATCAAATTGAAACCTATGAAAATGCTTCTTGTTGGGTTAATAGTACAATTCGTATTTATAGGCATCCTGTAACAAAAAAAGTGATGTGCTTTATATATTGTTACGACATAAACGATATTCATGTTACAAAAGAGATTATTAACAAGGTTGTTGAGGATGGTTATGAACACATCAGTGTTATAAATGTTAAAAACAGAAAAATTGACCTTTCAATAGGTGACAAGAAATCTTCTGTATATATGAAAACGAATGATGTTTTTGACCGTTCTTTAATGAATGCTTTTGCAAGATTTGGTTCTGATGACTTAGCAGAAAGTGGTTTTGATAACTGTTGTCTTTCTAATGTTATTGAAGAACTCAAAGAAAAAAATGAATATGCGTATCCATTTAATATAAATATAAATGGGAAAAAAGAACGCAAATTGTTTACTTATAGCTGGTTTGATGATGCAAAGACAAAAATTCTTTTACTTGTTACAGATATTACGGATGTTTATCAACAAGAAATTAAGCGTTCAGAGGAACTTGCAAAAGCTCTTGACACGGCTGTTATGGCTAATAAGTCAAAGACTGATTTCCTCTCAAGAATGAGCCATGAAATCCGTACACCGATGAATGCCATTCTCGGTATGTCCCGACTCGGTGAAGATGTCGCAACAGAAGAAAATGTTGTTTCTTACTTTAAAGATATCAATGCTTCGGGTAACTATCTTTTGGGCCTTATCAATGATATTCTTGATATGAGCCGTATCGAGCAAGGTAAAATGGATATTTATAACAAATATGAGGAATTCAATGAAATGATTCGCTCGGTAGAGGTTGTTATAAAACCACTGGCAGAAAGAAAAAAGGTCGATTTCAGAATTATTCAAAGTGGTGAAGCACCACAATGGGTTTATTTAGATAAACTCCGTGCACAACAGGTTTATATAAATATTCTAAACAATGCTATAAAATTTACTGAATCCGGTGGTAAGGTTGAGTGGGAAATAAAGAGCGAAATGCTCAGCAATAATACAGTTAAAGTTATTTCTAAAATATCTGATACTGGTTGTGGTATGAGTGAGAGCTTTTTAGGGCGTATTTTTGAACCATTTGCACAGGAACAGAATACTCTTGTTAATGCCCGTCAGGGTACAGGACTTGGTCTTGCTATTGCAAAAAGCATCGTTGAAAAAATGGGTGGTACCATCTCCGTAGAAAGCACTATTGGTATTGGTACAACATTTACAATTGAGTTTACAAGAAATTGTAAACAGATAAATGATAAGCAAAATCTCAATCAGGAAGCAGATGATGTTAAGAGTATTCTTGAGGGTAAAAAAGTATTGCTTTGTGAAGACCATCCACTTAATACTCTCGTTGCTACAAGGCTTTTAGAAAAAGTTGGTATGACGGTTGATGCAGCAGAAAATGGAAAAATGGGTGTTGAGAAATTTTCTGAGTCTCAGGAGAATGAGTACGCAGTAGTTCTTATGGATATAAGAATGCCTGTTATGGACGGACTCGAAGCTACCACGAAAATAAGAGCATTAAACCGACAAGATGCGAAATCTGTACCGATTATTGCAATGACTGCAAATGCTTTTGCAGAAGACAAGAGTCTTTCAAAATCTGCTGGTATGAATGAACATCTTTCAAAGCCTATTGAACCAGCAGTTCTTTATAAAACACTAGGAGATTATATTAAATAATTTAAAATTTATTGGATTGATAAGATAATTATCAATCCAATATTCTTTTTAATAATTACAAATAAGAAAAATAATACAGAAGAACCCACAGTTTTTTGTTAATTTGTACTATTTTTATAAACAATGGCAATTTTTTTTGTATTATTGTTGAAATTTCTACGAAAAGTGTTATAATAGGTACAATAGGAATAATGTGGTATTATGCGTGTTATTCTGTAAAAATTTTAGGGGGCTTTTTTGTGGCTAACAAAGATGTAGTCCTTGTTATTGATGACGATAGGGTTGACAGAGAATTATTAAAAACGATTCTCTCTAGCGATTATTATGTTGTCGAGGCAAAGGATGGACAAGAAGGTTTTGATTTTCTTGCAAGACATGAGCAGGAAGTCAAGTGTGTTGTTGTCGATATTTATATGCCTGTGTTGGATGGTTATGGATTTTTAAATAAAATAAATGAACATGGTTTAAAAATCCCTGTAATTGTAACAACAAGCGATTCGGGTGAAGATACTCAGGTTAAAGTATTGGCAGAAGGTGCATGGGACTTTATAGTTAAACCTTATAATGCTGATATTGTAAAACTCAGAGTTCAGAATGCTATTATGCGTACAGAATTTTTTGCTTTCAAAAAATTAAAGTACATAGCAGAATACGACACTCTTACTGGTATCTTTAATAAAGATAAATTCTTGAAAAAAACAAGAATTATGCTCGATAATAACTGCGATAAAAAATTTGCGTTTATTCGTTTTGATATTGATCGCTTCCAGTTAGTCAATTCTTTTTATGGTGTGAATGAGGGTGACAGATTTATCAAGTACATTGCTATGGGACTTGAAAATGTTGCGAGCCAAAGGTCAAACCTTACTTATGGTAGAATTGAAGCAGATGTGTTTGCTCTTTGTGGTGAATACGAAAGTGAAGAAGAAGTATATTCACTTATTGAGAAAAATATAGAAATTATTAAAAGTTATAATAAGAATTTTGATATCGTTCCTAATTTTGGCGTGTATTTCCTTGACGATTTAACATTATCCCCCAATGTTATGCTCGACAGGGCAACACTTGCCGCAAAAACCTGTAAAGGTAACTACATAGATACGATTGGTGTATTTAAACCAGAAATGAGTGCAAGGCTCGAAAAAGAGCAAGAGATTGTTAATGAAATGGTGCAAGCCTTAGCTGACGAGCAATTTATTGTTTATTTACAGCCCAAATATTCTCTTGAAACAAATTCACCTGCGGGTGCTGAAGCACTTGTAAGATGGATGCATCCTGAAAAAGGTATGATTTCACCTGGTCTTTTCATTCCTGTATTTGAAAAGAACGGTTTTATTGAAAGACTTGACCATTATGTATGGGAAGTAATATGTAAATATTTAAGAAAATGGATTGACGAAGGTCTTAAACCAAATCCTATTTCTGTTAATATTTCACGAGTTGATTTATATAACCCAGGTATTGTTGATTTTATTATTGGTTTAGTTGATAAATATAGTGTTCCACACGAATTATTTCAATTAGAGCTTACCGAAACCGCTTATATGGACAACCCTCAGGTTATGAAACAGGTTGTTTCTGGTCTTAAAGAAAATGGCTTCACAGTAATGATGGACGACTTCGGTAGTGGTTATTCTTCACTCAGTATTCTTAAAGAAGTTGAAGTTGATGTTCTCAAAATAGATATGCGCTTCTTTGATAGTGCTGGTAATAATGATGGTAGAAGCGAGAATATTATAGCATCTGTAGTTCGTATGGCTAAATGGCTTGGTATGCCTGCTGTTGCTGAGGGTGTTGAAAAGGCAGAACAGGTTAACTTCCTTGGTAGTGTTGGTTGTGAATATGTTCAGGGCTTCTACTTTGCAAAACCAATGCCAATAGATGAATATGAAAAACTTGCTAAAGAAAATAAAGAAAAGACAGTTTCTAAAATAGTAGATACGACAGGTGTTCTCACTATGGATAAATTGTGGTCATCTGCACCTGAAATGGAAATTCTTTTCTCAAATTCTGCTCAGGCGAGTGCTATATGCGAGTTTGATGGCAATAAATTTACATACCTCAGAACAAATAATGCTTACAAAGATTTATTTGGTGCAGACGGTGTATCAGAGGGTAATCCATTAGATTACATTTTCTATGAGTATAAAAACGATGTTCTTGAAGCATTTAATAATGCAGTTGATAATGATGAGTCTGTTGAATGTCAGTATCAACGAAGGGTACAACAAGGAAAAGCACTTTGGGTTTCTATGAAGCTTCAGTTTATCGGTAAGATTGGTGGAGAAAAATCAATATTCATAGCAAATCTTTCTGATATAACTATGCAAAAAGAGGTTGAGAGTGAGCTCAGAAAATTAAAGAAAGTTATGAATGGCGATAAAAATAAGCCTAAAAAACTTCTTGTTGTAGACGACTCTGAACTCAGTAGCAGAATTATAAAAGATATTTTTGCTGGTAGTTATGAAGTTATTCTTACCAAAAATGGACAGGAAGGTCTTAACCAGTTAAAAGAATACAAAAACGAAGTTGCTGTTGTGTTACTTGATATGGTTATGCCTATTATGGATGGTAGAGAGTTTTTAGAACATAAAAATGCGGATGAAGACATTGTTGATATTCCGGTTATTGTTATTTCAAGTGAAAGTGACGAAGGCCTTCAGGTTGATATGCTCCAGATGGGTGTTAACGATTATATCACAAAACCATTTGTAGCAGAAATTATAGAACGCCGTGTAAAAAATGTTATTGATTATAACGAGCGTTTCAGAAAAATGGTTAAAGAATATCAAAATATGTCAAAAGATTAAAATAGAAAACCTGACTTTAGGGTGACTAAAGTCAGGTTAATCAGGGGATAAAGGTTTATGGATAGAGAAATTTTAGTGTCAGTCGGTATTGATTATGATGAGGCGATTGGCAGATTTGCGGGTGCAACGGATTTATATGAAAAATTTCTTAAAGAAATGGTGTCAATGAAAGTTATTGAACCGTTGCAAAAAGCTCTGACTTCAGGGGATGTTAAAGAAGCATTTGCAATAGCACATACATTAAAGGGTAATTTTGGTAATATGAGCACCAAGCCACTTTTTGAGATTATTACGCCTTTAGTAGAAGAACTAAAAAAAGACAATTTAACAGAGGCACAGAAGCTCTATATAAATTTAGAAAAAGAGTATGATGTTATTACTGAGGGAATTAAGAAAGCTTTATAAAATAAATAAAACAAATCGGTTGAAGTCAAAACTTCAACCGATTTGTTTTAAAATTTAAAACCACGAATTGAAAAAATTCAATTCGTGGTTTGTTTGTTATCTCTTTATTGCACCAAAGATAGCATCAAGAAGAAGGTCTATATAAACCATTATATCACGGAGGAACTGGTATTCTGCGAATTCAATGTCGTAACCAGCACTACCGTCAATTTCTCTTTTAATTTCGTGGTTACAAACTAAACAGAAGTTTGATTCGGTGTTGTCTCTTACGAATGTGCTGTCATTATTAGGGGTCCAAGCAGTATCATCGTAAGTATGTTCTTCCATTGAGTCTGGGTCAACATAACCACAACCGAAACATTTTGTTCCGTGCTTTGTGCTACCAAGGCTTGTGTTTTCTTCGAATTTGTGTTGTACAGTAACAGGAACGCTTTGAACTAAAGCACCATCAAGGTAAACATCAACTGTTGTTGTATCTACTGTGATTTTCTTTGAAAGATTTACAGAGAATGAGAAACGAACATCACCAGCTGAATAACTAACGGTTTCAACAGTAGCGCCGGTAGCGTCTGTAACAGTAACTATAATGCCTGATGGGTCAAATCTTTCATTGTCGTAATACTCAACTTTTGTAGGACCTTGAGTTAATGTGAATGTATAAGGACCAGCAGCAAGAGAGATTACAGAAAATACTGAAAGAAGCATTATAACAGAAAGAACTGTTGCTAATAATCTCTTAGTTTTCATAATTTGTGAACCTCCGCCAAATTAAATTAAAGCGAATGCTTCAACTATCATAGAAACAAAACTTAACAACATAACGAGAATTTCAGATGTTGCAAAAACATTAGGATATGTAGCGGTACCTTGAATGTAACGAGAAACTGTGTCACCACAAATTGAGCAAGTACCTGTTTCTGTTTCAGATGTTAAAAGACCTGCATCATTATTTGGAACCCAATAAGGCGCATCGTGGTCTGCGTTTTTGCAAATTACTCCACAACCTTCACAAATCTGACCGTGACTGTGGTTGTTAACAGGTGTTATTTCACCACCAGCGTGGTCAACAGTAATCTGTACGAAACCTGCAGATTCACCTTTGTAGAACACTTCTACTTCTGTCATATAGATTGTGAGTTTTTCATCTGCTTCAACACTGAATGTAAAATACTGATAATCTGTTTCATAAGAAACGGTAGCACCTGTACCATCTGTAATAACAAGACCAGTTGGGTCAAAGCACTCAACATCAGTATAAACTACTTTAGTTGGCATATTTGAGATTGAACCAGCAGCAGAAGCTACTACGCTCATTGAAATAGCAAGAAGTGCAATTGCCATTACAAGAGCAAGAATTTTACGAGTTTTCATAACAATTCCTCCAAAATGTTATTTTTTTACTACTGCATTATAACATACTTTTTTCAAAATGTAAAGATACAAAATAAAGTATATTTATTGTGATAAATCACTAAATATGCTAATATGCCTTAAAAACCAAGGTTTTTCAGTTGACTAAGGTGTTTTTTAGATATATAATTAAATAAATTTAACAGAAAATAAATAAAAGGAATGAAAAAATTTGTTAATTAAGGGTTTTCAGAAACTTACTTTGCTCGATTTTCCTGGTAAAACTGCGTGTACAGTTTTTACAGGTGGGTGTAATTTCAGATGTCCGTTCTGTCATAATGCAGGTCTTGTTACAAAAATGGATACTGAAATAATTCCTGAAAGGGAAGTTTTTGAACATTTAAAAAAGAGGCAGGGTATTTTAGATGGCATTGCAATAACTGGTGGTGAACCATTGTTGCAGGGAGACATAGAGGAGTTCTTAAGGAAAGTAAGAGAATTAGATTATGCAATAAAGCTTGATACAAACGGAAGCTTTCCAGAAAAACTCGAGAGCATTATAGAAAATGGACTTTGTGATTATGTTGCTATGGATATTAAAAATTCTAAAGAAAAATATGCTGAAACAATCAGTATAAGTAATTTTGGAATATCTAACATTGAGAAAAGTGTAGAAATTCTTAAAAAGGGTAAGGTGCCTTTTGAATTCCGTACAACTGTTAGTAAAAATTTTCATACTATTAAAGATATAGAAAATATTGGTAAGTGGATAGCAGGGACAGAAAATTATTATCTTCAAAATTTTGTTGATTCAGGCAATTTAATTGATAGTAACACAGAGGGTGTTTCAAAAGAAGAAATGAAAGAAATGCTTGAAGCAGTTAAAAAGTATGTGCCGAATGCTGACATTCGTGGCTTGTAAAAGTGCTGAATGCTGAGCCTTCAGAAGTGCTGAATGCTGAGTGCAGAGTGCTGAGTTAAGGAAACGCTACGCGTTTGATTGTAATTATTTATAGATATTGGTTAATTTATTGTATCATTTTTGATTTATTAAAGATTTCAATTTATAGAATAGTTTTAAAGTTAATAAGTATATAAACTTTAAAATATCAGAAAGTGCAACGAGTGAGAATACTCGAGTGTAAGGAAAAAGGACTAAGCAGTAGTTGTTATAAATTATAATAGCTGACCGCAGGTCCCGAAACTCAGCACTTAGCATTCAGCACTCAGCACTATAATATATGGTATAGAGGGGATATTTTGGAGAAAGTTCTAGAATTAAAAAGAGAGATTGAAAAGGTGAATAAAATCTGTGTGTTTTCAGGTGCCGGAATAAGTTGCCCGTCAGGAATACCTGATTTCAGGTCAGAAAATGGTTTGTATAACGAAAATGGTGATTATAAATATTCGCCTGAAGAAATGATTTCACACACGTTTTTTGTTAATAACACAAAACTATTTTATGAATTTTATAAATCAAAAATGATTTATGAAAATGCAAAACCTAATAAAGCACATACTTTTTTCAGTGATTTAGAAAAAAAGGGTAAAGATGTGCGTATTGTTACACAAAATATAGATTCACTTCATACTATGGCAGGTAGTAAACGCGTTTTTGAAATTCACGGTAGTGTTAAAAGAAACTATTGCACAAAATGTGGTGAGTTTTATGATGAAAAGTATATTCTTGAGAGTAAAGATATTCCGTATTGTAAAAAATGTGGTGGTGTAGTAAAACCTGATGTTGTCCTATATGAAGAGGGGCTTGATGACAAAACAGTTCAGGGGGCTATAAATGCAATTCAGAGTGCCGACCTGCTGATTATAATAGGTACTTCCCTTGCGGTGTATCCAGCGGCATCCTTTATAAAGGTATTTAAAGGTGAAAAAATTGCACTTATTAACAAAAGTATGACACTATTTGATGATAAAGCGGATATTGTTATATATGATGATATTGTGACTGTGATAGACAAAATCAACGACTGAACACAAGATATTGTGTTCAGTTTTTTCTTTTGGAAATTCATTTTTGCGAAATTTGTCGTAAAATGACAAAAGAATTAACAAATATATGTGCATATTGTATATAAAAAACTATATCTTGTGATTTTGAAGTAAAAAAAGTTGATTTCAACCACAATATATTGTGATTTTCCTATTGACAAGGGACAATATATCTGTTATTATCCTATATGCTAACGAAAAATGAAAAAGAAAAATAAATTTATAAGGAGAAAAACTATGTATCAGGTTATCAAAAGAGATGGCAAAATTTCAGGTTTTGATATAATCAAAATCACAGATGCTATTAAAAAAGCATTTGAAGCTTGTGAAAAGCAATACAACGATAATATAATCGATTTTCTTGCGTTAAAGGTTACTGCAAACTTTGAACCAAAAATCAGCAATAATCTTGTTGCAGTTGAAGATGTACAAGACAGTGTAGAGTCAGTTCTTGTTCAGGCAGGTTATGCAGATGTTGCAAAAGCATACATTCTTTACAGAAAGCAACGCGAAAAAATCCGTAATATGAAATCAACAATTCTTGACTATAAAGATTTGGTTGACAGCTATGTTAAAGTTACAGACTGGCGTGTTAAAGAAAATTCAACAGTTACTTATTCTGTTGGTGGTCTTATTCTTTCTAACTCAGGTGCTATTACTGCTAACTACTGGCTTTCAGAAATTTATGATGAAGAAATTGCTAATGCTCACCGCTCAGGTGATATTCACATTCACGACCTTTCAATGCTTACAGGTTACTGTGCTGGTTGGTCACTTAAACAACTTATTAAAGAAGGCTTAGGCGGTGTTCCTGGTAAAATTACATCTGCTCCTGCAAGTCACCTTGCAACTCTTTGCAATCAGATGGTAAACTTCCTTGGAATTATGCAGAATGAATGGGCGGGGGCTCAGGCTTTCTCATCATTTGATACTTACTTAGCTCCATTTGTAAAAGTAGATAACCTTGATTACAAAGGCGTAAAAAAATGTATTGAATCATTCATTTTCGGTGTAAATACTCCATCTCGTTGGGGTACACAAGCACCATTCTCAAACATCACTTTAGACTGGACTGTTCCTGCTGACCTTAAAGATATGCCTGCAATTGTAGGTGGTAAAGAGATGGACTTCACCTATGGTGATTGTAAAAAAGAAATGGATATGGTTAACAAAGCATTTATTGAAATTATGATTGAGGGCGATGCTCACGGTCGTGGATTCCAATATCCAATTCCAACATATTCAATTACAAGTGATTTTGACTGGTCAGAAACAGAGAATAATAAGCTTCTCTTTGAAATGACTGCAAAATATGGTACACCATACTTCTCAAACTATGTAAATTCAGATATGGAACCAAGCGATGTTCGTTCAATGTGCTGTCGTCTTCGTCTTGACCTTCGTGAATTAAGAAAGAAGAGCGGTGGTTTCTTCGGTAGTGGTGAAAGCACAGGTTCAATCGGTGTTGTTACAATCAACTTACCAAGAATTGCATATCTTGCTGAAAATGTTGAAGATTTCTATAAGAGACTCGATAAACTTATGGATATTTCTGCTCGTTCTCTTAAAGTTAAGAGAGGCATTATCACAAAGCTTCTTGATGAAGGTCTTTACCCATATACAAAGCGTTACCTCGGTACATTTACAAATCACTTCTCAACAATAGGTCTTATCGGTATGAACGAGGTTGGTCTTAACGCAAAATGGCTCCGTAAAGATATGACAACAAAAGAAACACAGGAATTTGCTAAAGATGTTCTTAATCATATGAGAGAAAGACTTTCTGACTATCAGGAAGAATATGGCGACCTTTACAACTTAGAGGCAACTCCTGCTGAAAGTACAACATATCGTTTTGCAAAACACGATAAAGCAAAATATCCTGCAATTATCACTGCAAACGAAAATGGTACACCATACTATACAAACTCTTCACACTTACCTGTTGGTTACACAGCAGATATTTTTGAAGCACTTGATGCACAAGATGAACTTCATACTCTTTACACATCAGGTACAGTATTCCATGCATTCTTGGGTGAAAAACTCCCTGACTGGAAAGCTGCTGCAAATCTTGTTAAGAAAATTGCAGACAACTACAGACTTCCTTACTATTCAATTTCACCAACATACACAGTATGCTGTAATCACGGTTACATTCAAGGTGAAGTTTACACTTGCCCAGATTGTGGTGAAGCAACAGAAGTTTATAGTCGTATTACAGGTTACTATCGTCCTGTTCAGAACTTTAATGATGGTAAAGCACAAGAGTTCAAAGACAGAAGAGTTTACGATATTATTCACTCAAGCTACGAAAAAGCAGAAAGAACAGTTGACCACGCTCACTGTTGTCCTGAAGCAGAAACAAAAACTGCAGTAGCAACAGCTGACGCAACATTTACACTTTTCGCAACAAAAACTTGCCCAAAATGTAAAATTGCTGCTCAACTTCTTGAACAAAAAGGCATTTCTTACGAAAAACTCTTTGTTGAAGATAATGTGGAACTCGCTAAAAAGCTTGGTTTAAAACAAGCACCATCACTCGTAATTTATAATGGTGATGAAGCTACGGTAATAGCAGATTTACCAGCAGTTAAAGAGTTCATTGAAAATATGTAATAAAAAATGGGGGCTGTTTATCAGCCCCTTTTTAAAACAAAGGTGATTTTATTATGAAAGATATTATCATAATCGGTGCAGGTCCTGCGGGACTTACTGCTGCACTTTATGCATTAAGAGCGGGTAAAAGCGTTCTTGTTATAGAAAAAAGTACATTTGGCGGTCAGGTAACATTTTCACCAAAAATTGAAAATTACCCTGGTATTCCAGAAATGACAGGTAACGAATTTGCAGACAAACTTCTTGACCAGGTTTTAGCTATGGGCGCAGAGGTTGAAATGGAAAAGGTTACTGGCATTATAAATGAAGGAAACAGAAAATTAGTTTTTGCAGGTGATAAAAAATACGAAGCAAAAGCAGTTATAATTGCAGTTGGTGTTAAACACAGACAATTAGGCTTAGACAGAGAAAACGAGCTTACAGGTAAGGGTATTTCTTACTGTGCAGTTTGTGACGGTGCATTTTACAACGGTCAGACAGTTGGCGTTGTAGGTGGCGGTAACTCCGCTTTACAAGAAGCAGTTCTTCTTTCTGATATTTGTGAAAAGGTTTATGTTTTCCAGAATCTTTCATATATGACAGGTGAAAAGAAACTTGTAGAAATTCTCGAAGCAAAATCAAATGTAGAATTTATGACAGATGTTGTTGTAAGTGATTTAAAAGGTGACGATGAATTAACAGGTGTTACCTTAAAGCACACAACAGAGGGAGAAAAAGAAGTTTCTTTAAACGGTCTTTTTGTTGCTATTGGTCTTGAACCATCAAATAGTGACTTCGCTGATATGGCTGTACTTGATAGTAACGGTTACTTTGATTCTGATGAAGCATGTCTTACAAAGACAACAGGCGTTTATGTAGCAGGTGACTGTCGTAAGAAGTCAATTCGCCAGATTACAACTGCAACTGCAGATGGTGCTTCAGCAGCACTTGCCGCTTGCAGATATATAGATTCAATATAATCTATAAAATAATGGCGTTATATACTGGAATTTATGGTTGTTCAGTATATGTTGCCTTATATATAAAATGCCAATACAAACAAAAACAACGATAAGTGTGTAACTTATCGTTGTTTTTGTTATTGAAAATATAAATCATTTATGCTAATATAACATTGTAGATTGAAAAATCTATTTGGGAGAAAAATTAAAAAAGGGTGAATTATTATGAAACTAAGTACAACAGAAAAAATTATGAAAATTTACGGATGGGTTACTCTCGTAATTTTAATTATGGGAATACCCGCTCAGTTTATAAACAAATACCTTTTAAAAATGGAATTTGAGCCTTTAGTGATGATAATGTTTATTGTTTCAAGTGTTTTTGAAATGATTTTATCAATTGCTTTTATTCGCTGTAAAAAAGACTCACTTTTAGTTGTTGCTATGGGATGTCAGGTTCTGTACAGACTGATAGTAATTTTTATGAATTTATCAACTGTTTCGGTACCAGCATTTATTAACCTTACAGTTTATATATTATTCTTATTATTCGTAACAGTAAACTGTGTTCCGAAATTTTCAGGGTACAGACAAAAAACAAACAGAGTCTGGTTTGTACCAAGTGTTGCAATGCTTGCTATTTCTATAATAGGTTTTATACGTAATTTGTCTGAGAAACTTCCGGGGTTGATGAATAAAATCAGCGTTCAAGGTGCAGAATCTGAAGCTGCGATACAAACATTTTCATTAGGCTTTGGCGTTTCAAGCAGTATACTTGGATTTTTACCGTATCTTTTATTGAGTTACTGGCTTTATAAAAGTTATAAAGTGGAAACAGAATTTGAATAAAAAAGTTTATCCTATCATTTTAAGTTTGATTTTTCTGTCAACTAAAAATGATAGGATATTTTTACTCTTTGTTTACCAGTAATTAGCAATACTAGCCACTAGCAACTGCAAAATTAAAATTATAATTTCAATTTTGCATTCGCCGCTTTCATCATATCTTCTGAAACTTTAACAACTTCACGGTCGTAGGTGAGAAGTCCATTTAATTCGTCTTCAACATCACTTACTTCAGTATAAATAATTGCAGAAAGACCCTTTTCTTTCATACATTTATAAATTCTGTCCTCGTAAAGATGCTTAATAGCAGCGTCAAATTTTTCTTGTGCGTAATATTTTCTGTAACCAAAGAATTTTTCTTTGTTATATGTGTGACCTGCAAATCTCATTGAATAGCCACCAAATTCTGTAAGGCCAATAGGGCGTTTGTCTTCTTTGTTGAATTTAGGGAATGAGAAAGGTGTAAAGTAGATGTGGAAGCTGTTTACATCACCAGCACCGTGGTCAACCCAACCACTTGCGTGGTCAATAAGTCTTGTAGGGTCTAATTGTCTATAGAATTCACAGGCTTTAACAGAATCAAACTGTCCCCATGCTTCATTAAATGGAGTCCAGAGAGCAAGTGACGGAACATTATAAAGTAATTCAACCATTTCTTTTGACTCTTTATAATATTCTTCTCTTCCTTTTTCATCTGTTCTTGCATAGAATAAATAATTGCGTTTATTGTCAGGCACTCTGCCGACTTTTTTGTTGTTAAAGAGCATACCTAAGAATGGTAATGTACCAATAGCGAGGAAATTATATTTTCCGCCACCATTAACCATATCCTGCCAGACAATCATACCAAGTCTGTCGCAATGGTAATACCAACGAAGTGGCTCAATTTTAATGTGCTTTCTTAATGTGTTGAAGCCTAAATCTTTCATTGTCTGAATGTCGTAAATCAATGCTTCATCAGAAGGAGCTGTGTAAAGACCGTCTGACCAGTAGCCCTGGTCTAAAAGACCGTTGAAGAAATAAGGCTTATTGTTAAGCATAAATCTTGGTGTACCATCAGTGTCAACACCTGTGCTGAATTTTCTCATAGCAAAGTAACTGTCAACTCTGTCATCACCTGCGGCAAATTTAATGTCGTAAAGGTAAGGATTTTCTGGTGACCAGAGCTCATAGTTTTCGAGCTTAATTGTGCCTTTACCATCTGTAAGCTTTGTAGCGGCAATCATTTTGTTTTTATCCATTACCATAACGCCTACTTCTGGCATTGCTTCACCTGAGTACATAACCTCAATCTGTAATTCATCGTTGTCAATGTCAGGTGTAAGCTTAATGTTGGTAATATAATCGTAAGAAACCTCTTCAAGCCATACTGTCTGCCAGATACCAGACTGTGGTGTGTACCATATACCACCACGGTTAAATGTCTGTTTACCGCGTGCTTGTGAACCTGTTTCAGTAGGGTCAGTTACAGTAACTCTTAAATCATTTTCGCCATTTAAAATCAATGCAGTTACATCAAATGAAAATGGCAAATAACCACCAGTATGCTCACCAACAACAGTACCATTTAAAGATACTGTGCATTTATAATCTACTGCACCGAAGTGTAAAAGAACCTTTGACTTTGTTTTAGTAAAGTTGAAAAGTTTCTGATAGTATAAAGTATCGGTAGGTTGAACTAATTTTTCAACACCACTTAAAATTGCTTCTGGACTGAAAGGAACAACAATTTCGCCCTGGAAACCGCTGAACTTTTTGTTTTCACCGTAAATAGCATAATTCCATACACCATTTAAGCAAATGAAACTGTCGCGTTTGAATTGTGGTCTTGGATAATCGTTAAGTGGGCAGTTTTTATCTAAATTTCTACCCCATCTTGTCAATAATCTTTCCATAATACCCTCCAAAAGAAGTTTTAATCGAATACACAATTATTCTACCATAAATATATTTGATTTTCAATAAAAATCACCAAAATAGTATTATTGGAATAAAATGCATTATAGAGTGAGTGTGTTCGAATAAGGGGGGAGCGAAGTGAATACAGAAATATTTACGCTTATATTTGCAGTAATAGGAATTTTAAGTGTTTTAAGATTTTTCATTTTCAAGTTCATTACATTTAAAGAAGAAAAGTTTACTTTATTATTACCCGTTTTTTCTGAAGATGAAGAAATTTTTAACAGAATTGAGAATTTAAGAGAATTTCTTGACTTTTCGGGGATACATAAAAAATGCACCGTAGTAATTATAAACTACGGTGTGAGCGAAGAGTTTTTAGAAAAAATAGACTCGATGTATGGTTATTACGGATTTTTAAAAATAATAGATAAAGAAAATGCAGGGGAGAGTTTAAAAGAATTTATAGGGTGATGCCAAATAAATCTGAGGCATTGTTATTAGCAGTTGTGAGAACTTCTTCTTTAGTAAGATTTTTCACTTCTGCTATTTTTTCTGCAACAAAAGAGATATATGTGCTCTGATTTCTTTTACCACGCAAAGGCATTGGGCTCATATAAGGGCAGTCAGTTTCTAAAAGAAGTCTTTCGAGTGGTAAATTTTTTGCTACCTCTAATGGTACTCGTGCATTTTTAAAAGTAACAGCACCGCCAAGTCCTATATACATTCCGAGTTTAAGAACTTCTTTCATAATTTCAACACTACCTGAAAAACAGTGTAATACACCTTTTGGTTTATATTTTTTAAGAATTTCAAGTGTATCATTATGAGCATCTCGTGAATGTATAATTACGGGCAAATTTAGTTCATTTGCTAAAATAATCTGCTCTGTGAAAATTCTTTTTTGTTCTTCTTTGTTGTCCTTTACCCAGTAATAATCAAGTCCGATTTCACCAATTGCAACACATTTTTTGTGTTTTGAAAGTTCTCTTATTTTAGTTAAATAATCTTTATCTGCTTTGTTTATATCTTCAGGATGAAAGCCTACTGCACAATAAATAAAGTCATATTCTTCAGAAAGCTCTATTGACTTTTTTGAAGAGTCAATATCTGTACCACAATTTATTACACCCAAAATGCCCGACTCCGAAAAAGAGTCGAGCAATTTTGTTCTGTCTTCATCAAATGCTTTGTCGTTATAATGAGCGTGAGTATCAAAAATGAAGTCCATAGTATATATAGTCCTTAAATTAACCTAACATAGTACCTGCAGGCATACCATCAACAAAGAGAACTTTAATGTCATCTTCAGTAATTTCACCTGCTAAAACCATACCTTTACTTTCAACACCGCAAAGTGTTCTTGGTTTAAGGTTTGCAACAATAACAACGCTTTTGCCAATAAGGTCCTCTGGTTTGTACCACTGTGCAATACCAGATGCTACGGTGCGAGGTTCTTTTGTACCATCATCAAGTGTGAGTTTCAAAAGCTTTTTAGCTTTTTTAATTGGTTCGCAGTCAATAACCTTTGCAACACGAAGTTCTACTTTCATGAAATCATCAAATTCAATCTCTTTAAGACCGATAATTGTTTTTTCTTCTTCCTCTTCTACCTGTGGAAGAGATGCTTCGATTTCTGCTAATGTTTTTTCCATATCAAGACGGTTGAAGAGTGGAGTTGCTTCACCAACTTTACCACCTGCTTCTAATTTACCAAAGCTTTCAAGTGATTTAAGACAATCAATATTACAATTGATTTGTGAGAGAATAGCATCACTTGTGGAAGGCATAAATGGTTTTAAAAGCACTGCAATAAAGCGGATAGATTCAAGTAAATTATAAAGAACTGTACCAAGACGAGCCTGTCTTTCTTCATCTTTAGCAAGTGCCCAAGGCATTGTTTCATCAATATATTTGTTACAACGCTTTGCAAATTCAAATATCTTTGAAATAGCGTCACTCATTCTGTAAGTGTCAAGAAGCTTTGTAACCTCAGGAAGTGTAGAAAGAGCCATTTCTTTTAATTCGTTGTCTAATTCTTCTTCGCAAGTTGGTGCTTGAATTACACCGTCAAAATACTTATTGTTCATAGCAATTGTACGGTTTACAAGGTTACCTAAGGTATTTGCAAGGTCAGAATTGAAACGCTCAATAATTGTACTGTAAGTTATAGAACCATCTTGTGCGTGAGGCATTTCTGAAAGAAGATAATAACGGATTGCGTCAACACCAAAACGGTCACAAAGGTCATCAGCATAAATTACATTACCACGAGACTTTGACATCTTATCTTCACCAGAGAGAAGCCAAGGGTGACCAAAAACTTGTTTTGGAAGTGTCTCGCCTAAAGCCATAAGCATAATTGGCCAGTAAATTGTGTGGAAACGAAGAATATCTTTACCAATAATGTGAACATCTGCTGGCCAGTATTTTTTATACATATCAGGTTGGTTATCAGGATTGTAACCAAGACCTGTAATGTAGTTAAGAAGTGCATCTACCCATACATAAATAACATGTTTAGGGTCATTAGGGAAAGGAATACCCCATTTAAAAGTAGAACGAGAAATACATAAATCCTGAAGACCTGGTTTTATGAAGTTATTTATCATTTCCTTTTTACGACTTTCAGGGTAAATGAAGTCTGGGTTTTGTTCAATATATTCTTCTAATTGTTTTTGATATTTACTCATTTTGAAGAAATATGCTTCTTCTTTTTCTTTTCTTACTTCTCTACCACAGTCAGGGCATTTGCCATCAACTAACTGAGAATCAGTAAAGAAGCTTTCGCAAGGTACGCAGTACCAGCCTTCATATTCACTTTTGTAAACATCGCCTTGATTATAAAGCTTTTCAAAGATTTTCTGTACTGATTTTTCGTGGTCCTCGTCAGTTGTTCTTATGAATTTGTCATAAGTTGTGTTAAGGCAATCGCAAACGCCTTTAATCTCACCAGCAACCTTATCGACATATTCTTTTGGAGAAATACCAGCTGCAGCAGCATATTCTTCAATTTTCTGACCGTGCTCGTCAGTACCAGTCTGGAAAAATACATCATAACCCTGCATTCTTTTAAATCTCGCAATAGCATCAGCTAAAACGATTTCGTAAGAGTTGCCTATATGAGGCTTTCTTGATGTGTAAGCAATAGCAGTTGTAATATAATATGGCTTTTTTTCCATTGGGTCGTCATCCTATCTATTAAATATTTAATTATTCAGAAATTAATTCAATTGTCTTTTCTTCAATTCCTGATGCATTTATTGTAACTTTAATTTTACCTTTTTTACCGTTTGTTCTGAGCCAGAATGCTCTGTCACCACCTATAAGTGGAAATTCTGTAGGTCCTATAACAGTAGCAGGGCCATCAACGGTAACTTTTACAGAACTGTCAACAAAAGGTACTCTGTTACCATTCTGGTCTTTTACTACAAGCTCAATTCTTGTAGCATCGTAGGTGTCGCCCTCTTTTAAGGTGTATGAATCTGCATTAACCTCTAAATGAAGTGATTCTACTGCAGTTCTTACAACGGTAGCAACACATTCGCCATCTTTGTAGCCTTCAAAGCGGTAAGTGATTTGTTGCTCACCCCAACCACCGATGTATTTTGTAACGAGGTCAAACATTCTGTTAAATGAAAGTCTGCCTGTAACCATAGCGGCACCAGCAAGTAAGAAGTTGTGCGGAGGCATTTTAAATTGCTCCATCTGAGCAGCAAGAAGCGCTGGTTTTAAAAGCGAAGCAGTTGTTTCGTCTAATTTATCTACCTCTGTTAATGCATCACCAATAAAGTCTGCCGCAACAACAGGTGGGTGTGGGAGATTTTTAAAAGGAGATTCATTCGGATAAACTGTACTTGTATATTTACCATTTTTATAAAGTTTAACATAATCACAGTTAGAATAAATGTATACCTTACCAATAACACCGCCTGGATGCTCACCGATATCCATAGCAGAGGTAACCTCTAAATATGGCTCGTGTTCTTGTTGTGAACGATAAACTGCTGCACCAAGTTTTGGTACACGGAACATATCTGTAACACCGTGGTAACAGATTTTGTCACCACTACCAAAGTCTTTGTGAGTGTTGTAGTCTGCCATACACCAACCAATAGCACCGCTGATTCTGTCATTACCATAAGCAGTATTAAGAACTCTTGTGTGTCTTAGGGCGTGTTCAGTTCTTAAAGCTTCACGGTCAAAAGATTTTGTAGGGAACATATGACCATTGTGCTCTGTAACTAAGTAAGGAGCACTAAAGCCTGTAACAATTGCAGGTGGTAAAAGGTGAACAGCACCACCTGAATGCGAGAAGTCGTTATATGTGTAAACATCTTCGAGTAAATGGCTTCTTGGAATGTTTCTTACGCCACCTGTCTGACGGGTATCGTCAAGTGAACGAGCCATTTTATTTGTTTCGGTGTAAAATTCATCACAGTCAAGACCTTCGTTTACACGAACACCCCAAAGAATTACTGACGGGTGATTTCTGTCACGGACAACCATTCGTTTTACATTATCAAGACAAATATCTCGCCATTCGCCTTCGCCTAAAAATTGCCAGCTTGGCATTTCTGTAAATACCAAAAGACCAATTTCATCACAACGATTAAGGAAGTGAATACTGTTAGGGTAGTGAGAAGTTCTTACAAGGTTTACACCTAATTTATATTTAAGTAAGTCGGCATCTGCTTTCTGAACATTCTGGGGCATAGCATAACCAACATAAGGGTAGCTCTGGTGACGGTTAAGACCGCGGATTTTTATTTTTTTACCATTAAGGTAGAAACCATCTTTTCTGAATTTAACCTCTCTGAAACCGAAACGGACTTTATATTCGTCCTCACCATTGAATGAAACATAAAGGTTGTAAAGCTCAGGGTTATCTATATCCCAGAGTTTAACATCTGAAACTGCCCATTTTGCATTTATAACAGAACCTTTTACTTTACACTCTTTTTCGCCGATTGTTTCACCGTCTTTTTCTAAACGGAATTTAAGAGTGCCCTCTGTACTTTCAGAGAATGAAACATCCATACTGAGAACTTTTTTAGGCTGATGAATGTTTAAAGTTCTTACAAAAACATCTGAAATATAAATTTCTGAAATCTCTTCAATCCATACTTCACGATAAATACCACCATAAACCAAGTAGTCAACAACATTACCAAAAGGTGGAATTTCAGGTCTTTCAGTTGAGTCTAATTCAACGACAAGAACATTATTCTTTTTATTTACAACATCTGTAATATCAAATGAAAAACGGTTATAAGCACCTTTATATTCACCCAAAAATTCATCATTAAGATAAACCTTAGAATAAACCGCCGCACCTTCAAAGTGAAGAATGTATTTTTTATTTTCTTTTTTAGGTAAATCAAAATGCTTACGGTAACAGCTAACAAACTGGTAGCATTTTTCATCAAAATAGTTAAAAGGAATTTCTTTATTAGCGTGTGGAATATCTACTGTTTCAAAAGCCTTGTCATTAAACTTTGCTTTTGTCATTTCTTCTGAAAACTGAGGAGAATATTTCCATTCAAAGTTAAGTGGATATGAATTACGCATTTTATCACCTTTTTTCTGGCACATATATACCATTATATATAATTTATAATTAAATACATTTTATACCATTATAGTAACAATGTCAACTTAAAAAATCTAAAATAGATTGTTTGGAATTCGGGACATTTTCTTCAATTACACAATCTAAAATAAAGTCTAATTTTTTACCGATTTCTTCATTTTTAAAGCCTAGTTTTATTAAATCATTACCGTTAATTTTTAATTGACCTATAGTAACACACTCGTTATTTTCTTCGATTTCTTTAAGCCACACTAAAACTTGCTCTGACTCTTTACTTATATCTTGGTAGCTTTTTGAAAGTGCACCGCGGTCACTCTTTTTAATAACAAGTAAAGTCTTTACATCATCGGAAGATAATAATTTCATTTTTTTCTTTAATTCAATTTTAGTTTCAGGTGGTTCAAAATCGTGGTAGCTTACTAAAAATGAAACACGGTTAATTGTCTTTTTATCAAAACGAAGTCGGGTGAGTATTTCTTTTGCCATTTCGCCACCGATTGCTGCGTGATTTTTAAATGTACTGTCACCATTTTCGTTTAATTTGTGTGTAGGTACTTTACCTAAATCGTGCAAAAGCATAGTAAGTCTTAAAATTTTATCATCAGGAATTGTGTCAACGGTATGACAGATATGAGTCCATACATCGTAAGCGTGTTTTTTACCATACTGTTTAAAGTTGATACAAGGCAGGATTTCAGGAATAAAAACTGCTAATACATCAGAAAATTCTGTAAGAATATTAAAGACATTATTGCCCATAAGTAGTTTCACAAGTTCAACAGAAATTCTTTCAACAGAAATATTTTTTAAAAGCTCTTTTTGTTTGTGAATTGCCTTTTTTGTTTCATCTTCAATGGTAAAACCGAGAGTAGAAGCAAATCTGAGAGCTCTCATAATGCGAAGCCCATCTTCTAAGAATCTTTCTTCTGCATTACCAACAGTTCTTATTATTTTGTCTTCAATATCATTAAGACCGCCATATAAATCAATAAGCCCAGCAGAATGTGAATAAGCAAGAGCATTGACGGTAAAATCGCGTCTTTTTAAATCCTCTTTAAGACTTCTTGTGAAAGATACTTGCTCGGGGTGGCGGTTGTCGGAATATTCACCGTCAATTCTGAAGGTTGTCACTTCAATGGGTTCGTGGTTTTTTATAATTGAAATAGTTCCGTGTTTAATTCCTGTTTCTATGATTTTTTCATTTTTAAAAAGCTCTTTTGTTTCCTCTGGTAAGGCAGAGGTGGTAATATCCCAGTCACCTATTTCTATTCCCATTATACTGTCGCGGATACTACCGCCAACACAGTAGGCTTCATATCCGTTCTTTTCGTAATGCTTTATAATGTCATTGATTTTTTCTGGTATTTCAATTCTCATAAGTCAATCCTTGAATAAGTTTATTATTGTATATAATATTATTGCTTTAAATTGTGTATATGTCAATAAATTTTCAAAAATTACACTATATTTTGATTACAAAAAGTTACAAATTGTAATTTTTGCATTTTTGACAAAAATTATACCACTTAATATACGACACTTGTCGTGTAAAATACAATATAAAGGGGTTATTGGTCGATTTTAGACACTTGATTTGTGCAAGATGAACAATTTGTATGGTGGCAAATTATTTGACAATCACAAAAAAATGGTTATAATACACCTTGCCATAGGATAAACAGAAGAAGAACGGGTGTTTTTATGTATAGTTTTTAGTTGAGTGTGACGGCTCAATTTTAAATTGTAAATAAGAATATCTATTAACAGCAATTCTTACGGGAATACTTTATAAATGAATTGCTAGTTTAAGGAGTATTTATACCATGACATTTATTAAAACAGGCGAATGGTCAGTGCCATTACCTAATAGAAGTGTTGCACTTCTTATGGTGGTAGTGTTATTTTTCCTTTCAGTTACTGCATTCGCTAAACCGTCAAAAGCTTACGATTTAGTAATTAAAGACGGTGAAAAGGTTATGAGCCTTTCAACATCAGAAACTGATGCTATGAAAATTCTTGAAGAAACAGACTTTTTATTTAACGAAGCATACGGTGACACACTTGATTTATCAGAATTTAAAGCAGGTGTAGATGGTTCAGTAATCAAAATTAACAGAGGCGTAAGTGTTTCTATTACAAACTACGATGGTTCAACTTACGCAGTATTTGCTTCGGGAACAGTTAAAGATGCTATTGAAATGGCAGAAATAAAACTTCCTGAAGGTGCATCAATAAACTATTCTTTAGATGAGCCTCTTTCAGAGGGGTTAGAAATTGAAATTTATGGTGCTTATGACATTAAGATTATAATTGATGGAGCAGTTTATGAAAGAACTGTTTCAGGCAAAACTGTTGGTGACGCAATTTCTAAAGTTGACCTTAATATAAGTGATGATGATTTCACAAGACCGGGTGAAAATACACCACTTATGAACGGTATTCAAATAGAGGTTGTAAAAGTTAAAACAAAGGTTTACACAGTCACCGAAAAACTCACTTATACTACTAAATATGTTTATACTGATGAATTAGCAGCAGGAAAAACAAGAGTAAGAGTAGAGGGGCAAAATGGTGTAAGAGAAATCACTTATAAGGAATCTTACATTGATGGTGTTCTTATTGATTCAGTTGTTAAAGAATCAAAAATTACAAAAAGACCGGTCGATAAAGTATTGGAAGTTGGTACAAAGGCAAATATTAAGCCTTCAACAACACCTTCTTCAACACCTATAAGTGACTTGGCGGTTCCGTCTTATGTCAACATTGGCGCAAACGGAGTTCCGACAAACTACAAAAAAGCAATTAACGCAAAAGCAACAGCTTATTGTATCCCTGGTGGTATAACATCAACAGGTGAAAAGGTAAGAACTGGTTATATAGCAGTTGACCCTAACGAAATTCCTTATGGCACAGAAATGTATATTGTTTCTGCAGATGGTAAAAGAGTGTACGGTTATTGTATAGCAGCTGACACAGGCGGTTTTGTTAACAGTACAGACTGGACAGTTGACCTTTATATGGATACTGAACAGGAGTGTGTTAACTGGGGTAGGCGAGATATAATTATTTATATTCTGTAAAAGACGTTATTTTAGCGCAGAACAGAACCTTGAAGTTTTACTTCAAGGTTCTTAGTCATTTTTCCACCCGCTCGGCGTATCTACATACGCAGTTGGGGTGAAGAAAATGCCTTCTGCATCTAAACTAACGCCTTTTGTTTTTTTGTGTATAAATTTGATTTTTCAGGGGAAAACATTTCTGGTGAGTTTATGAAAAATTATCAATATAGTAAATTAGTAGAAAAAATTACGCCTAAATCCCCACTCAAAAAAGACTTGATAAATGCATTTTTGTTTGGTGGGGGAATAAGCTGTTTCGGGCAAGTGTTAAGAACCCTTTACTCAATGACTTCTTTAACACTTACAGAAGCGAAAATGCTTGTTTGCGTTACTCTTATTGTAATTACTGCAATTTTAACAATAACAGGTGTATTTGATAAAATCGGTAAAGTGGCAGGTGCGGGTACATTTGTGCCTATAACAGGCTTTGCAAACTCGGTTGTATCACCGGCACTTGAATTCAAAGCAGAAGGTCATATTTTAGGTACAGGTGCTAAAATGTTCAATTTAGCAGGTCCGGTAATAGTTTACGGATGCGGTGCCGCAAGTCTTTATGGGTTGATTTATTGGATTATAGAAAAAATTTAGGGAACAAAACAAGTTTTTTTAACTTGTTTTGTTCCCTAAAGTGTTTTTAATCTTCTAATGCCATTCTTACTTTACATAAAAAGTCTGTTTCGTTGAATGGTTTTGTTATAAAGCCACGCGCACCTGCTAAAAGAGCTTCACGAGTTATTTCGGGCTTGTTGATTGCTGAAATAACAGCAACTCTTGCGTCTTTTTTTATTGCTAAAATTTCATAAAGCAATTTTAAGTCGCTATTGTCAGGAAGCATAATGTCAAGAATAGTCAAATCAATATCAGTTTTTGCAACTAAATTCCTTGCTTCAGCAGCAGTTGTAGCTTCTATTATATTGTCAAATCCTGCATTAAGCAGTGCCTGTTTCATAACACCACGCGAAAATTCCGCGTCATCTACAATCAAAATATTTTCTTTCATTGTAATAACTCCTATATTATAAGGTGGGGGACCTTAATTAAGGTGTGAAAAATTTATTTTTTGGCTTCTAATTGTTTTTTTAATGCAACTTCATATTCTTCAACAGGCATTGGTCTGAAGAAGTAATAACCTTGTGCTTCATAAGCGCCGATGCTTATGAGGAAATCTGCCTGGTCTCTTGTTTCAACACCTTCAACAACAACTTTTAAGTCAAGTGCATTTGCCATTGAAACAACAGAAGTAAGAATTTTACCAGCTCTTTCATCAGATGTTGAAGTTGGCAAGAAGTTAATGTCAATTTTTAAAACATCAACTTTAATATCCTTGAGTGAGTTAAGAGAAGAGTAACCACTGCCAAAGTCATCCATAAGTACATGGAATCCACCTTTTTGAAGATTATAGGTGAGTTCAACTAACTTGTGGTTGTCTGAAATAAATGAACTTTCAGTAAGCTCAAATTCAATGAATTCGTGTGGGATATTATATGTATCAACTATTTTTACAATGTTAGTGAAAAGGTTAGGGTCGTAAAGGTCTGCTCTTGAAACATTAACAGATACAGGGAGAATAGGGAGTCCCTCGCTACGCCATTTATCAAGCTGTTTGGAAACAGTTGCAAAAATGTAGTAGTCAAGTTCTGTAATAAATCCGTTGTTTTCAAAAATCGGAATAAAGCTTCTTGGTGAAATAAGACCTTTTTCAGGATGTACCCAACGCACAAGTGCTTCTGAACCGATGATTTCACCAGTTCTCATATCAACTTTTGGCTGGAGATAAATTTTAAACTCGCCATTTTCAAGTGCGCGTTTCATTTCAGAAACAATTGTAATTTCAATTTCTTCTTGTTCGCGAAGTGCTTCATCAAAATAAGAAACATGAGATTTATAATTGTTTTTTGTTGCTTTCTGTGCAACACCTGCTCTGTCAAGCATATGTCTTACAGAATATTCTGAATTTTCAGCAATATAAATACCAAATGAAAGTGTGATGTCAAAGTTAAGAGGATACATCTTGACTGCGGCAACCAATGTATCAATTATTGAGTTCAATAATTCTTCGCTTTCATAAGGAATAGAAAATGCGAATAAGTCAGAAGTGATACGACAATAAGTACCATTCTTTATAGGCTCAATAATTTCCTGAAGCTTAACTGCAATAAATTTGAGAATAGAGTCGCCTTCAGATGTACCGAAAAGTTGGTTTATAATTTTGAAACTTTCAATATCAAAACGGACAATTGCAAATTTGATGTCTGGATTTGCCTCAATAATTGTCTGAGTTTTTTCAACGAATGTATTTCTGTTAGGAATTTTGGTAAGTCGGTCAATAGATGAGAAAATTTCGAGTTTCTTAATAGCTTCCATCTCATTATTGATATTATTGAATGTAAGAAATGCTCTTGTTTTGATGCCATTTTCAATATGTATAGTAAGAGCAAGACGGAACCACTCGTAAATATTGTTATCAGTAAGAATTCTTATATTGATATATTTCTGAATGGTTTCGTGAATATCACCTAAATTAAGGAATGAAATAACTGCATCTAAATCAGGACGATAAATAAGACCAATCATTGTAGTAGGGTCAAAAATATCAATATTACAAAAATCTCTGTGGACATAGTTTGAGTACTCAGGGTCAATAAAGGTTTTTCCTGTAATAAAATTGTATTCTGCAGAGAATGTATTTGTCTGACGCATTACAATTGTGTGACGGTCTTCAAGAGAAGTTGCGGTAGATTTTATTCTCTGGTTTTCAGCTTCGTAACGAGCGAGAATTGCATTAACCTTTTTTACAGCATTCTGTGGATTAAATGGTTTATAAATTAAGTCAGTAGCACCAAGGTCTAAAAGTCTGTTTTCTGCTTCTGGTGAATTATCTGTTGTAGAAATAACAACAGGAATAGCTGAGAATTCCGTTTCTTTTATTTTTTCAAGGAAATAAAAACCATCATATTCAGGCATAATTATATCGAGCACAATAATGTCAATGCTACCATCGTGCTCGTTTATTACATCAAGTGCCTCTTTACCATTGCAAGCTTCTAAAATTTCAAAGTCATTAGAAAAGAGCTTTGACAATATTTTTCTGTTAATTTCGGCATCGTCAACTGCTAAGAGTGTTCTTTTATCCACAGAAGGAACCTCCAAAAGTAATGATAATTAAGAATTGTACTAAATGTTTTGTCAGAAAATTTAGCAATATATCTGACAAAAAAGCACTTATAAGACTAAGTGTAGAAAAATATACAAAACTTATCTACTTAATATTAACAATTTAACACATTTTGCTAAAAAAATCAATAGAAATCCCCTAAAAAATGGAGGGTTTTTAAAAAAATCTGTATCCAGATGGGTTTATAAAGAGTTGGTTGAGAGTGAATATTCATAAAAAGTGAATAATATACATAAAAATTTGTATAAATATGCGAAAGTGTAGGTTAAATGCGACAAAAAATAAATATTTATGAAAAAAGTGTTGACAAAACAAAAGTAAAGTTGTAATATTATGCACATCAAATGAATATTGTTGCAAATATGCACGGAGGTAATAAAAATGGATAAGAAAAACATCAAAAAGGTAGTTTTAGCATATTCAGGCGGACTTGATACATCAATTATTATTCCTTGGCTTAAAGAAAATTACAACAACTGCGAAGTTATCGCAGTTTCAGGTAATGTTGGTCAGGCGAGTGAATTAGAGGGACTTGAAGAAAAAGCTATTAAGACAGGTGCTTCAAAGCTTTATGTTGAAGACCTTACAAAAGAATTTATTGAAGATTATGTTTTCCCTTGCGTTCAGGCAGGTGCAAAATATGAAGAATATCTTTTAGGTACAGCTTTTGCTCGTCCATCTATTGGTAAAAGAGTTGCGGAGATTGCTTTAGCAGAGGGTGCAGACGCTATCTGTCACGGTTGTACTGGTAAGGGTAATGACCAGGTTCGTTTTGAACTTGCTATTAAAGCATTCGCACCAGATATGCCAATTATCGCTCCTTGGAGAGAGTGGGATATTAAATCTCGTGAAGAAGAAATTGAATACGCAGAAGCACACAATGTTCCTCTTAAAATAAGCAGAGAAACAAACTACTCAAAAGATAAGAACATCTGGCACCTTTCACACGAAGGTCTTGACCTTGAAGACCCAATGAACGAGCCACTTTATAATAAAGAAGGTTTCCTTGAAATGGGCGTTTCACCAGAAATGGCACCAGACAAACCAACTTATGTTACAATTCACTTTGAAAAAGGTGTTCCAACTGCTATTGATGGTAAAGATATGGGTGCAGTTGAGATTGTTGAAAAACTTAACGAGCTTGGCGGTGCAAACGGTATCGGTCTTCTTGATATTGTTGAAAACAGACTTGTTGGTATGAAATGTCGCGGTGTATATGAAACACCAGGTGGTGCAATTCTTTACAAAGCACACGAAGTTCTTGAAACAATCTGTCTTGATAAAGAAACTGCTCACTATAAAGCACTTGTTGCACAAAAATTAGCAGAACTCGTATACAATGCACAATGGTTTACACCACTTACAGAGGCAATTTTAGCATTTGTTAAGAGCACACAACAAACAGTAACAGGTGATGTTACACTTAAACTTTACAAGGGTAATATGATAAATGCAGGTGTTAAATCTCCATTCTCACTTTATGACCCTGAAATTGCTACATTTGACGAAGATGAAGTTTATGACCAGAAAGATTCAGCAGGTTTCATTAACCTTTATGGTCTTCCAATCAAAGTTATGGCAAAAATGAAAGAGAAAAACGGTTTAGATAAGTAATTGTATAAATAATTAGTATTAACCACTGATTAGAAACATTGGAAACAGTCAGTGGTTAATAAATTTGAAAGGACTTTTATTATTATGGATAAAATGTGGGCGGGAAGATTTCAGAAAGCATTAAATAAAGAAGCAGATGATTTTAATTCTTCCATTCACTTTGACAGTAAAATGTATGTGCAAGATATAAAAGGTTCAATTGCACACGCTTCAATGCTTGTAAAACAAGGTATTATATCAGCTGAAGATTTTAACGAAATTACTGATGGTCTTTCTTCAATATGTGATGATATTACAAGTGGCGAACTTCCTATTGATATGGAAGCAGAAGATATTCATATGTTCGTTGAAGCAGAATTAACAAAGCGTAAAGGCGATGTTGGTAAGCGTCTTCACACAGCACGAAGCAGAAATGACCAGGTAGCACTTGATATTCGTCTTTATTTAAGAGATGAGGCGGTAGAGGTAAATGAACTTTTATATAATTTAATAGAGGCAATTTTAGAACAGGCAAAGAAAAATCAGGATGCTATTATGCCTGGTTACACACATTTACAAAGAGCACAGCCTATTACCTTCAGTCACCATCTTTTAGCGTATGCTATGATGTTTATCCGTGATATTGGTCGTCTTTCAGATGCAGTTAAGAGAATGAACTATTCACCTCTTGGCTCTTGTGCACTTTCAGGTACTACATATAATACTGACAGAGAATTTGTAGCAGGAAAATTAGATTTTTACGGAATAACACAAAATAGTATAGATGGTGTTTCAGATAGAGATTTCTGCGTTGAATTACTCTCTTGCTTCAGTTTAATTATGATGCATCTTTCAAGATTTTCAGAAGAGGTTATTTTGTGGAGCTCATGGGAATTCAAATTTGTTGAATTAGATGATTCATACACAACTGGTTCAAGTATTATGCCACAAAAGAAAAATCCTGATATGGCAGAATTAGTAAGAGGTAAAACAGGCAGAGTTTATGGTGATTTAATGTCACTTTTAACTTCTTTAAAGGGTTTACCACTCGCATATAACAAAGATATGCAGGAAGATAAAGAAGCAATTTTTGATGGTATTGAAACAGTTAAAAAATGCTTAAGTATTTTTGCACCAATGATTTCTACAATGACCGCTTTGAAAGATAATATGTATAAAGCGGCACAAAAGGGATTTATAAATGCAACAGATTTAGCGGATTATCTTGTTAAAAAAGGACTTCCTTTCCGTTCTGCCTACAAAATTGTAGGTCAGATTGTTGCAAAATGTATTGATGAAAATATAGTTCTTGATAATATGAAGCTTTCAGAATACCAAAAAATCAGTGATTTGTTCGAAGAAGATTTATACGAAGAAATTTCACTTGAAACTTGTATTAAAAAGAGAATTTCCGCAGGTTCAACAGGTTATGAATCAGTAGAAAAACAAATAAAGTATGTAACGGAGTTTATAAATGACAAAAAAGATATTTATTGATGGTAAAGCGGGTACTACAGGTCTTAGAATTTTCGAAAGACTTGAAGATTTTGAAGGTATTGAAATTATTACACTTTCTGAAGAAAAAAGAAAAGATTTAAAGGCAAGAAAAGAAGCACTTAATAGTGCAGATATTGCTTTTTTGTGTCTTCCTGATGATGCCGCAAGAGAGTCCGTAAGTCTTATTGAAAATGACAACACGGTTGTAATTGATACTTCAACTGCTCACAGAACAGATGAAACTTTTGCTTACGGTTTCCCTGAGCTTTCTGCTTCTCACAGAGAGAAAATCAAACGAAGTAAAAGAATTGCAGTACCGGGTTGTCACGCGAGTGGCTTTATAGCACTTGTTTATCCACTTGTTGAAAGCGGTTTGTTGAGTGGGAATGAAAATCTTTCTTGTTTTTCACTTACTGGTTACTCAGGTGGCGGTAAAAAGATGATTGCCGAGTATGAGGATGAAAAAAGAGATGAACTTCTTGATGCACCAAGACAGTATGGTCTTACTCAACAACATAAGCATTTGAAAGAAATGAAAGCAATTTCAAAAATAGAAAATGCTCCGGCATTCTGCCCTGTTGTTGCTCCGTTTTACTCAGGTATGGAGGTTACTGTGCCAATCTTTAAGAGTATGTTAAAAGATGGCACTACACTCGATGATATAAAAAATATTTACAAATCAAAATATAATGGTCCTATTGTTAATTTTGTTGATGGAAATGATGAAAATGGTTTCGTTTCTGCTGGAGCATATTCTGGAGCAGATACAATGGAGATTTCAGTTTTTGGTAATGAAGACAGAATTATTCTTACTGCAAGATATGACAATTTAGGTAAAGGTGCTTCAGGTGCCGCAATAGAATGTCTTAATATTGTTTTAGGACAAGATGAAACAACTGGTCTGGTTATAAAATAGAGGTATATTTATGGAAATTATAAATGGCGGTGTTTGTGCCGCAAAAGGTTTTACTGCTGGTGGTATTCACTGTGGTATAAGAAAGAACAGAACAAAAAAAGATTTAGCATTGATTTTTAGCGAAAAAAGAGCAGCGGCAGCAGCGGTTTATACTACAAATTTAGTAAAAGGTGCGCCACTTGTAGTTACTAAAAATCATATTGCAGATGGCTTTGCACAAGCAGTTATCTGCAATAGTGGTAATGCTAATACCTGTAATGCAAATGGTATTGAAATTGCAGAGGGTATGAGCAAATTAGTAGCAGAAGCTATGAATATTAAAGATAGCGATGTTGTGGTTGCTTCTACTGGTGTTATAGGTCAGCCACTCGATATTGAGCCAATAAAAAATGGTATGGAAGAATTAAAAAATTCTTTAGGTAACAACAGTCTCGATGCAGCAGAGGGTATTATGACAACCGATACAGTTGTAAAAGAAATTGCAGTTTCGTTTACTGTTGGTGGTAAAGAATGTAAAATCGGCGGTATCGCTAAAGGCTCAGGTATGATTCATCCTAATATGGCTACAATGCTCGTGTTTATTACTACTGACTGTGCTATTTCACCTGAAATGCTTCAAAAAGCACTTTCAAGTGATATAAAAAATACTTTCAATATGGTAAGTGTTGATGGTGATACTTCAACAAATGATATGGTTACAGTTCTTGCTAATGGTATGGCGGGTAATGAAGAAATTACTTGTGATGGTGAAGATTTCAATACATTTATGAAAGCGCTCAATACAATTACTGTTCACCTTTGCAGAATGATTGCTGGTGATGGTGAGGGTGCAACAAAGCTTTTAGAGTGTCAGGTGAATGGTGCAAAAACCGAAGATATAGCAAAAACAGTGGCTAAAAGTGTTATTTGCTCATCACTTACAAAAGCGGCTATGTTCGGTGCAGACGCAAACTGGGGTAGAGTGCTTTGTGCTATTGGTTATAGTGGTGCAGATGTAGATGTTACTAAAATAGATGTTTCGTTTATTTCAGATAAAGGTGAAATTCTCGTTTGCAAAAATGGCGCGGGGGTAGATTTCTCAGAAGAAAAAGCAAAAGAAATTCTTTTAGAAAAAGAAATTGTTACTAAAATTGAGTTGAATGATGGTGTTTCTTCTGCTACTGCATGGGGTTGCGATTTAACTTATGAATATGTAAAAATCAATGGAGATTACAGAACATGATAGATAAAAATGTTACAAATTTAGACAGAGCAGAAATTCTTACACAGGCTTTGCCGTATATACAGAAATATCACGACAAGATTGTTGTTGTGAAATATGGCGGTAATGCTATGGTAAGTGAAGAATTAAAACAACAGGTTATGGAAGATATAGTTCTTCTTCATCTTATAGGTGTAAAGGTTGTTTTAGTGCACGGTGGTGGACCTGAAATCACAGAAACACTTAATAAAATTGGTAAAGAAAGTTTGTTTGTTGATGGTCTTCGTGTTACTGACAAAGAAACTGCCGATGTAGTACAAATGGTACTCGCAGGTAAAATAAATAAATCTCTTGTAAACCTTATTCAGATAAAAGGTGGTAAGGCTATTGGTATTTCAGGTCTTGATGGTCATATGATTGAGGCTGAAGTAAAAGATGAAAGATTAGGCTTTGTCGGTAGAATTACAAAAGTAGATGTAACTCCTGTTTTAGATGTGCTTGAAAAAGGTTATATTCCGGTTGTTTCAACTGTTGGTTGTGACAACGAGGGTAATGTTTATAACATAAATGCAGATACTGCCGCATCTTACATAGCGGGTGCTATGAATGCAACAAGACTTATTTCTATGACTGATATTGCAGGTGTTTTAAAAGATAAAGATGACCCGAATTCAATTATCAAATGTATAAATATTGAAGATGCACAGAAATTATTTGAAACAGGCGTCATTTCAGGTGGAATGATTCCAAAGGTTGAATGTTGCATAGATGCAATAAGAAAAGGCGTAGAAAAAGTAATTATAATGGATGGTAGAATTCCACACTCAATTCTCATAGAGTTATTGACAGATGAGGGTGCTGGTACAATGGTTACAGAGGAGTATGACGATGAGCGTTAAGGAGAAAGACAAGTATTATATTGCAAATACTTACGCGAGATTTCCTATAGAAATAGTTTCAGGTAAAGGTTCAACAGTTGTTGATGAAAATGGTAAAGAATATATTGATATGGGTAGCGGTATTGCAGTTAATATTTTTGGTATGTGTGACGAAGAATGGGTAGGTGCAGTTGCAAAACAACTCACTGTTTGTCAACATACATCAAATCTTTATTATTCAGAGCCTTGTGTAAAACTTGCAGAAATCCTTTGTGAAAAAACAGGTATGGAAAAAGTGTTTTTTGGTAATTCTGGTGCAGAAGCAAACGAGGGTGCAATTAAAACTGCAAGAAAATATGCTTTCGAGAAAAAAGGGAAAGATTATTATAAAATCTTAACTTTAAATAATAGTTTTCACGGTAGAACAATTACAACTCTTGCGGCAACTGGTCAGGATACTTTTCATAATGACTTTTTACCGCTTACTGATGGTTTCGTTTATACAGATGCTAATGATGTTGAAATGCTCAAAAAGACAGTAGCAGAAAATAAATTAGCGGCAATTATGTTTGAGACTGTTCAGGGCGAGGGTGGTGTAGTGCCACTCACACAGGAATTTGTTAATGCAATCAAAGAGATATGTGAAAAAGAAGATATTTTAATGATTGTTGATGAGGTTCAGACTGGTAATGGCAGAACAGGTAAACTTTACGGATATATGCACTATGGTATTACACCTGATATTGTTACAACCGCAAAAGGTTTAGGTGGCGGTCTTCCTATTGGTGCTGTTATGTTCGGTGAAAAAACTAAAGATGTTTTAACAAGCGGTACTCATGGTTCAACTTTCGGAGGTAATCCTATTGCGTGTGCGGGTGCAGTGAATATCATTTCTCGCCTCACTTACGGATTTTTAGAAGATGTCAACAGAAAATCAAAATATATAATTGACGAACTCAAAAATGCAGATGGTGTAAAAAGTGTTACAGGTCTTGGTCTTATGCTCGGTATTGAAACTGAAAAATATGCTGGTGAAGTAATTAAAATTTGCCAGGAAAATGGTGTTCTTCCTATAAAGGCGAAGAATAAAGTAAGACTTTTACCACCGCTTAATATTACAGATAGTGAACTTATAAAAGCAATTCAGGTTATAAAAAAAGCAGTAAAGGTAGGGTGAAAAATGAATTTAGCAGGTAAAGATTTTTTAAAGTTGCTTGACTATACAAGTGAAGAAATAGAGTACCTTATAGACCTTGCGGCAGACCTTAAGGAAAAAAAGAAAAAGGGTGTTCCACATGAGGTTTTAAAAGGTAAAAATATTGCTCTTATTTTTGAAAAAACAAGTACCAGAACTCGTTGTAGCTTTGAGGTTGCTGCAAGAGATTTAGGTATGGGTGTTACTTATCTTGACCCATCTGCTTCACAAATAGGCAGAAAAGAAAGCATTGCCGATACCGCAAGAGTGCTTTCTTCAATTTATGATGGAATTGAATACCGTGGTTACGGTCAGGAGGTTGTTGAAGAACTTGCAAGATATTCTTCTGTACCTGTATGGAATGGGCTTACAAATGAATTTCATCCTACACAGATACTTGCAGATTTTCTTACAATAAAAGAAAAGTTCGGTTACTTAAAGGGTATTAACTTTGTTTACCTTGGTGATGCAAGATATAATATGGGTAATTCCCTTATGGTAGGTTGTGCTAAAATGGGGCTCAATTTTGTTGCCTGTGCACCAAAGAAATATTTCCCAGATACAGATTTGGTAGGTGAATGTAAGAAAATTGCTAAATCATCTGGTGCGACCTTAACATTCTCTGAAGACCCGATTTCTGCAGTCAAAAATGCAGATGTTGTTTATACAGATGTGTGGGTTTCAATGGGTGAGCCTGAACTTGTGTGGGCAGAAAGAATTAACGATTTGTCTAAATATCAGGTGAATAAAGAATTGATGTCACATACTGGTAAGGATACAATTTTTATGCATTGTCTCCCATCTTACCACGATAAAAAGACTGAAATTGGTAAAAAAATCTGCGACAAATTCAACAGAACTGCAGTTGAAGTTACTGATGATGTTTTTGAAAGTGAGCAATCAGTTGTGTTCCAAGAAGCAGAAAACAGAATGCACACAATCAAAGCTGTAATGCTTGCAACTCTTAAATAAGTCAGGAACCAGGAATTAGGAAATAGGAATTAGATAAAAGTTAATAATGCGTCTTGTCATTTGAAGTTGATTTTAGTATCAGTTAAAATGATAAGACGAATTATTTTTTTGCGAAATCTATTTCCCGTTTCCTATTTCCTAATTCCTAATTCCTAAATATATATTGACTTTACACTAAAAAATTAGTACAATTATAATGTATAGTTGTGCTAAAAATTATTATTGGAAAAAAGGAAGTGTTCTGGTGAAAAGGTTAATTAGTTCACTATTGGCTGTTGTGTTTATTATGTGTGTGTGCTTTTCCGCACCAATAACAGCAAGTGCCGTAGAAAATACATTGGCATTCAATTATGAATTATTGGAGAATAGTTCTGATTGCAAAATTTCCGGTCTTGTTTCAGGCTTGAGCGAGAGCGAAACTCTTGTTATTCCTGAACAAATAGAAGTTGAAGATGTTCAATATAATGTAGTAGAAATTGGCGGTTTGGAAAGTGCTACTGGTTTTGATAACATTAAAAATATCATAATTCCAGAAAGTGTTACAGTTGTTGCTGGGGACGCTTTTGCTGATTTTGGTAGTCTTGAGTGCATCTTTTGTGTTGCTGAATCTTTAGAATTACCAGAAGCAATTGAAGAAGCTTACTTTATTCATTATGGTGGTATAACTCATACAGAGCCAGATGATTTTAATTATACTGTTAATGCTACTTGCAAAAGTGTAGGGTATAAATATAAAAAATGTGAGGATTGTGGTTTTGTTCTTTCAAAAGAAGAAATTGCAATAGATGAAAACGCTCATAATCCAGGTGCTTGGGAGCAAAAAACACCTGCAACTTGTAATTCGGAAGGTGAAATGGTAAAAAAGTGTACACTTTGTGGTCATGAAATTGAAACAGAGGCAATAGAAGTTTTAGCACATACAATGGGCGGTTGGATGTTAGATTCAGCACCTACTTGTGTTGATAATGGCTTAATGCACAGAAGTTGTACAAATGAAAATTGCAATTATAAAGAAGATGCGGAAATTACTGCAACAGGAGTTCATACACCTGGTGAATGGGAAGAAAAAACACCTGCTTCTTGTGATAACGATGGTGTTAAAGTCAGGAAATGTACTGTCTGTCAATTTGAATGTGAAACAGGTGTAATTACCGCAGAGCATACATTAGGTGAATGGAAACCAACAAAAAATCCGACTTGTAAAGAGGCCGGTTCAAAGGAAAGAAAATGTACAGTTGAAAACTGTGAATATAAAGAAATTGAAAATATAGATAACCTTCCACACACAGAAAGTGCTTGGATTTTTGTTAAAGATTCTACTTGTTCAGAAGAAGGTAAATTAGAAAAAATTTGTACAGTTTGTAAAGATGTTGTAGAAACTGCAACAATTCCTGTTAAAGCACACGATTTTACTGAATGGGAAGAAACAAAAGCACCTACTTGTGTAGAAACAGGTGAAGAAAAAAGAGAATGTAAAAATTGTGATGAAACTGAGACAAGAGAAGTTGCAGTTTTAGGTCACGATTTCAGCGAAGAATTCACAATTGATGTTGAGCCTGGCTGTACAGAAGAAGGTTCAAAGTCAAAACACTGTTCTCGTTGTACTGAAAAATCAGAAGTGACAGTAATTGATGCGTTAGGTCACGATTATGAGAATGTAGATTTTACAATTGATTTGGCACCTACCTGTACTGAAGTAGGTTCAAAATCAAAACATTGTACCCGTTGCGAAGAAAAATCTGAAATTACAGTAGTAGAAGCAACTGGTCATATTGATTTCGAGTTTGAAATAATAAAAGATGCAACTTGTACCACTGCAGGTTCAATGCTTAAAAAATGTAAATGTGGCGAAGAACTTGAAACAATTGTAGTTTCTCCCAAAGAGCATATTTTAAGTGATTGGATTGTTGATAAAGAAGCAACTTGTACTACTGCAGGAGCAAAGCATAAAGAATGTACTTTGTGCGAGGCTGTTTTAGAATCTGGTGTAATAGAAATTTTAGGTCACAATAATGGCGAATGGACTGTTACAAAAGATGCTACTTGTTTTGAAGATGGTTCAAAACATAGAGTTTGTTCAGTTTGTGATAATGTAGAAACAGTTGTTATTGAAAAAATTGCTCATAAAAATGCAGAAATAAAAGACCAGGAAGATGCTACTTGTCTTGAAGACGGTTACTCAGGAGATTTATATTGCCCTGATTGTGAAGATGTAATTGAAAAAGGTGAGGTTTTAAAAGCAACTGGTCACACAGTAAGTGATTGGATTACAGATAAAGAACCTACATTTACAGAGGGTGGTACACAGCATAAAGAATGTACTGTATGTAAGGCTGAACTTCAGACAGCAATAATAGAAAAACTTACACTTGATACACCAAAGGTTACAATTGAAAATGCTGCAAATGGTATTAAGGTTACTTGGACTCAAGATGAAGATGCGGCGAATTATATAGTTTATTCTTCTCAATATAATGCAAAAACTAAAAAGTGGTCTGCTTGGAAAAATCGTGGAACATTGAATGCTACTGCATCTTCTTGGGTAGATAAAAAGGTGGAAAAAGGTGAGTTTTACAAATATACCGTTCGTGCTGTAAATGGTAAATTTTCAAGTAGCTACAAGGGTAGTGCTAGTCTTACATTCATCGAAACACCAAAAGCAACAGTTACAATTTCAACAACAGGACTTCTTGTAAAGTGGAATAAAATAGATGGTGCTGACAGTTACATTGTTTATCGTTCAGAAATCATCGATAATAAATGGACAAAATGGAAAATACTTGGTACAACAGGTGAAGCTAAAAATACATGGCTTGATGACAAAACAGTAAGTGGTACAACTTACAGATATACCATTCGTGCAGTTGACAGTAAAATTATGGGTGGTTATATTGCAACGGCTGGTATGGTTTTCCTTGAACAACCAAGTTTAACAATTTCTAATACTGCAGATGGTATAACTGGTTCTTGGCCTAAAGTTGACGGTGCAAAAGGTTATACAATTTACCGTTCAGAATTAGTAAATGGTAAATGGACTAAATGGGTAAATCTTGGTACAACAAAAGAAACTGCAAAGTCATTTACAGATAAAACTGTAAAATCAGGAAATCAGTATAAATATACTCTTCGTGCAGTAAATGGTAAGGTTAAGAGTACTTATAAGGATTCAAATATACTTATGTATCTTGCAGAGCCTGTTCTTAAAATTACTAATGAAGCAAATGGTATTTCAGGTAGTTGGACTCAGGTTAAAGGTGCAAAAGGATATATTATTTATCGTTCTGAATTAAAAGATGGTAAATGGACTAAATGGGTAAATCTTGGCACAACAAAAGAAACCGCGAAAAAATTCACAGATAAAACTGTAAAATCCGGTGTTACTTACAAATATACAATAAGAGCAATAAACGGTAAGTATAAGAGCAGTTTTGCTGCTACGGATAAGCTTGTATTCCTTTCTGTACCAACAGTAACTGTAGTAAATGCTGCAACTGGTGTAAAGGTGAGTTGGGGTAAAATTGCAGGAGCTAAAAGTTATACAGTTTATCGTAGAGAATTAAATTCGTCTAATAAATGGACTAGTTGGAAAAATCTTGGTAGTGTGGAAAAGAATTCATTTATAGATACATCTGCTGTAAGTAATTCAAAGTACCAATACACAGTCCGTGCAATAAATGGTACAAGCAGGAGTGTTTACAAGCAATCGGCTACACTTCATTATCTTATGACACCAACAGTAACTCTTGAGGGTACAGAAACAGGCATAAAAGTTTCTTGGACTAAAGTTGCGGGCGCAAAAGGTTACATCGTTTGTAGAGCGGTTTTAAATGAAGATGGTAAATGGTCTGCATGGCAGAGAATGGGTACTGCAAAAGAAACAAAATCTGCTTGGATTGATAAAAGTACAGGTGAAGATATTGTTTATCGTTATACAGTCCGTGCTATAAATGGTTCTATTATGAGTGCTTATGTTTCAAGTGAGCCATTGATGATTGAAAGTGCAGAAGAACCAGAAACAGAACAACCAACAATTGAGCAGAATTAATAAAAATTCCGTGACGAATTTTCGTCACGGAATTTTAAATTATTTATGATAAAGCTTTTTGCTTTGATACTGTGGTTCGCAAGTCAGATTAACACCAAGTTTTCTGAATGTGTCAGCATCTATTTGTGAAAGAATAACAGTTGAATGAGCTTCACTACCAGAAAGATTTTTGAGTTCTGCAATAGCTTTTTTAGCAGTTTCACTTGTAACAGCGCTCATTGAAAGTGCAATTAAAACTTCGTCTGTGTGAAGTCGAGGGTTTCTGTTGCCTAAAAAGTCAGTTTTTAAATCCTGAATAGGCTCTATAATTTCTCTTTTTATAAGAAGTTCTTTGTCATCAATACCTGCAAGAACTTTTAACGCATTAAGAATTGCCGCAGAAGAAGCACCTAAAAGGTCTGAGGTTTTGCCAGTTACAATTTGTCCGTCAGGTAACTCTAAAGCAACTGCAGGTTGACCGTTTGTTGTTTCGCTTTTTAAAAGAGCAGTTTTTACAATTGGTCGGGTATTTTCAACAGAAATACCTGCCTGATTCATAAGACTTTCAATTTTCTGAATTGCAAGGTCATTTTTGTGACCCATTTTTTTATCGCAAAGAGTTGAGAAATACCTTCTTATAATTTCTTCGTGAGATGCTTTTTTGCATATATCATCATTCTCGATGCAGAAGCCAACCATATTAACACCCATATCGGTAGGTGATTTGTATGGGCTAACCCCCTCGATTTTTTCGAACATTGCGTTTAAAACAGGAAAAACCTCGACATCTCGATTGTAGTTTACAGTTGTTTCACCATACGCTTCAAGGTGGTAAGGGTCAATCATATTAACATCATTAAGGTCTGCGGTTGCCGCTTCATACGCTAAATTAACAGGGTGCTTGAGTGGTAAATTCCATATAGGGAAAGTTTCAAATTTTGCATATCCTGATTTAACACCACGAGCATTTTCGTGGTAAAGTTGAGAAAGGCAAGTTGACATTTTGCCACTACCAGGACCAGGTGCTGTAATAACAACAAGTGGGCGAGTTGTTTCAATATAATCATTTTTACCGAAACCATTATCACTTACAATATGTTGAACATTGTAAGGGTAGCCCTCTATAACATATTGAACAAATGATTTAATTCCAAGTGTTTCGAGCCTTTCTTTGAATTTTATAGCCGCAGGTTGACCTGAAAATTGTGTAATAACAACGCTACCTACATAAAGACCTACACTTGAAAAAGCGTCCATAAGACGAAGCACATCAATATCGTAAGTGATACCAAGGTCGCGTCTTACCTTGTTGCTTTCAATATCATTTGCAGAAATAACAATAACAATTTCTGCCTGTTCTTTAAGTTTTAAAAGCATCTGCAATTTACTGTCAGGTTTAAAACCTGGCAAAACTCTTGCAGCGTGAAAATCGTCAAAAAGTTTACCACCGAATTCAAGGTAAAGCTTACCACCGAACTCGTCTATCCTTTTTTTGATTTGTGCGGACTGTTTTTCGATGTACATATCGTTATTAAAGCCTGTTTTTCTTTCGATTTCCAAAATACACACCCCTTTGCATAGGAAAAAGTAAAATCTAATACAAATATAAATTTTATCAAACACAATATAATTTGTCAAGAAGCGGAGAAGATATATAATATATAAATTGATGAAAATTATTGAAATTTTTTAGTTTTTAGATTATCATATGAAAAGGTGATTTGTTTTGATTATAGATTTTCATACACATTGTTTTCCTGAAAAAATAGCAAAAAATACAATAGAAAAATTAAGTTATGTTTCAGGTGGACTCATTCCGCAGACTGATGGTACATCCAATTCACTTTTGTCTCTTATGAATAAAGATAATGTAGATAAAAGTGTGGTGCTTTCAATAGCAACAAACGCAAATCAACAAAAAAATGTTAACGATTTTGCCATTTCTTTGAAAAGTGATAAAATTATACCATTTGGTTCTGTTTATCCGTTTTCAGAGGATTGGGAAGAAGAACTCGAAAGATTGAAAGATAGTGGAATAAAAGGAATTAAATTACATCCCGATTACCAACAGTTTTTTGTGGATGACGAAAGATTCTTTCCGATATATAAAAAAATAGAAAAATTAGGTTTTATTCTTATATTTCACGCGGGTGAAGATTTTGGCTTTCCACCACCATATAAAGCAACACCTGAAAAATTGAGAAAAGTGGTAACACTTATAGAAACGCCAGTTGTGTGTGCTCATTGGGGCAGTCTTTTAATGGTTGATGATGTTTTAAAATATCTTTGTGATTTAGATAACTGTTACTTTGATACTGCTTTTGGATATGGTACAATGCCTAAAGCAAGAGCATTAAGCATTTTGGAGAAAAAGGGAACAGATAAAATTCTTTTTGGTTCGGATAGTCCGTGGAATGCACCTTCGTGGGATATTGATATGCTTAAAACTATGGGGCTTACTAAAGATGAAGAAAATAAGATTTTTTACAAAAATGCAGAAAAATTATTGAATTTATAAATTAAATTGAAAGGTAAATAAAATGCAAGAAAAAATGTTTTTACCTACAACTAAAAAAGAAATGGAAGAACGAGGTTGGGTTCAACCAGACTTCGTTTATGTTTCGGGTGATGCTTATGTTGACCATCCGTCTTTTGGTGCGTCTATTATCACCAGAGTTTTAGAAGATATGGGTTTTAATGTTGCGTTTCTTTCGCAACCCGACTTTCATTCGGTAAATGACTTTAAAAGATTTGGTGAGCCAAGACTTGGGTTTCTCGTGTCTGCAGGTAATATTGACTCGATGGTTGCACATTATACCGTTGCTAAAAGAAAAAGAAATTATGACTATTACTCACCAGGTGGAAAAATGGGTTTAAGACCCGACAGGGCTACACTTGTGTACTCTAAAAAAATTCGTGAAGCATACCCTGAAACTGCAATTATTTTAGGTGGACTTGAAGCGTCTTTAAGAAGATTTGGTCATTACGATTACTGGGACGATACAGTAATGAAAAGTCTTTTAGTAGATTCTGGTGCAGATATTTTAACCTATGGTATGGGTGAAAATATATTAAGAAGAATTGCAGAACTTTTAAATAAAAATATCCCTGTAAATAAAATTCGTGATGTTCGTGGTACTGTGTGGTTAGGAAACAGAAATGATAAAATTCATTTTGAAGTTGGCGGTAGCTGGGATTTTGAAACTGTAAAAAATGATAAGAAAGAATATGCTAAAGCATTTGCTATACAGTATAAAAATCAGGATAGTATTTCAGGTAAAGCATTGGTGGAATATTACGGTGATAAAATGCTCGTGCAAAATCCACCAATGCCACCACTTACAAGAGAAGAGCTTGACGATGTTTATGCCTTGCCATATATGAGAGATTATCATTTTTCTTATGAAACTCAAGGTGGTGTACCTGCAATTGAAGAAGTGAAGTTTTCACTTACTCATAACAGAGGGTGCTTTGGTGGTTGTAATTTCTGTGCACTAGCATTCCATCAGGGTAGAAGTGTCCGTTCAAGAAGCATTGAGAGTGTTGTAGATGAAGCAAAACTTTTAACTACAATGCCTGATTTTAAAGGCTACATAAATGATGTTGGCGGACCCACTGCGAATTTCAGAGAACCTGCTTGTGATAAACAATTGAAAAGTGGTGTTTGCGCTGAAAGAAAATGCTTAGCTCCTACACCTTGTAAAAATTTGAAGGCAGACCATAGTGAATATATAGAATTGCTCACACAAATTGAAAGATTACCAAAGGTTAAAAAAGTATTTATCCGTTCTGGTATAAGATTTGACTATCTTTTAGCAGATGAATCGCCATCAGGTAATGCTTTCTTTAAAAAACTTGTAAAAGACCATGTCAGTGGTCAATTAAAGGTTGCACCCGAGCATTGCTCGGAAAGTGTGTTAAAGCTTATGGGCAAACCCGAATTTTCGGTTTACGAAAAATTCAGAAACAGATATTTTGAACTCACAAAAAGTTTTAATAAAGAGCAGTATTTAGTTCCGTATTTAATGTCAAGTCACCCCGGCAGTAAATTACAGGATGCAATAAAGCTTTCTGAATTTATAAGAAAATGGAATTATAATCCTGAACAGGTTCAGGACTTTTATCCGACACCTGGTACTGCGTCAACAGTTATGTTTTATACAGGACTCGACCCGTTTACATTGAATGAAGTTTATGTTCCTCGCTCACCTGAAGAAAAAAGAATGCAAAGAGCATTGCTTCAGTGTAAGGACCCCAAAAATGCGGATTTAGTAAGAAAAGCATTAAAAATTGCACATCGCGAGGATTTAATAGGAAACAGTAAAAACTGCCTTGTCGCACCATCTTATAAAGACAGGGTAGAAAAGGCAAAGCAGAATAACAGAAAGAATAATTCGCGTTCAAATAATAAATTGAAGTCAAAAAGAAATACTAAAGGAAAGAGAAGATGATTATGGTACTCGAAAAATTAGTTCAGTTTTCAAATTTTTATGGTAGTAATGAAGAACTTGTACTCGCTGGTGGTGGTAATACTTCTGCAAAAGACGGAGATGTAATGTACATCAAGGGCTCAGGAACAAGTCTTTCAACAATTACAAAAGATGGTTTTGTAAAAATGAACAGAGAAAAACTCAAAGAAATTTTCTCTAAAACTTACCCTGATAACGATAAAGAAAGAGAAGCATTGTTTTTAGAAGATTTATCAGATGCAAAAGAAAAAGGCGAAGAAAGCAAAAGACCTAGTGTTGAAACTACACTTCACAGTCTTTTTGAATATACCTTTGTTTTACATTTGCACCCAGCATTAGTTAATGGACTTACTTGCTCACAAAATGGTAAATCGAAGGCAAAAGAGTTGTTCGGGGATAGCATTATATGGGTAGATGTTTGTAAACCGGGTTATATTCTTTCAAAAATCTGCTTTGATTTAATGGAAGAATATAAAAATGAAAAGGGCAAGGCTGCCGATATTATTTTGCTCGAAAATCACGGTGTTTTCGTAGCGGGTGATACAGTAGAGGAATTAGGAGAAAAATTAGCTCTTGTTACAAGTAAAATAAGAAATGAAATTGTAAGAGAACCAGACTTGTCATCAGGTGAATTTGATGGTGACAAGAGTATGAGTACATTTAATATTTTAAATGAAACATTTTCAGATGATTGTGTTATAAGCTATGACCCGTCAGTTGAATCTTTGCAAGCAGCAGAAAATGAAGAGAGTTTCAGAAAAATTTATAAACCTTTTAACCCTGACCAGATAGTTTATTGTAAGCCTTATCCACTTTATATTGAGGATGAAAAGACTATTCCTGAAAAGGTAAAAGAATATAAAGAGGAAAACGGTTTTTTACCAAAAATTATTTTAGTTAAAGATTGTGGTGCTTATGCAGTAGATGTAAGCGAAAAAGGTTCAGATAATGCCTCAATGCTCTTTAACGATGCACTTAAAATTGCGTGTTACTCAGAAAGCTTCGGCGGTGGTAAACCAATGACAGATGAGCTTACAGAATTTATTGTGAACTGGGAAGCGGAAGCTTACAGAAGCAAACAAGTAAAATAAGTTTATTTGCACAAATTAAAAAGACTTTATTTGGGTAAAGTTCCAAAAATGAATTTTCATATTATTTATAATTGGAAAATACTGATTGTTATGATATAATAAATCTATCAATTTATGAATGGAGGTAGGTCCGATGGCTGAAAAAACAAAAGACGGTTTAAAACTCGACTATAAAAAGACGATTTTAACAGGTTTCGGCTTCTTGGCTACATCAATTGCGTGGGCTATTTATGACCCGTACATTACAAAAATTCTTAATAAAATTCTTTCAGAAAGTTCAATGATTACCGATTGGAGTAATGCTTTGGCAAATGCTATTCCGTGGATTGGCAAATTTGCAGAAGCACAAGGTGAGAGTACAGTTGCTCTCGGCGGTGGCTTTACATTAGTACCACTCTTCATTGGTATTATTATGACATTCGATAATATCTTTGGTGTTATTTTTCAACCTACTTTTGGTAAACTTTCAGACAATTGTCACTCAAAATTAGGTAAGCGCCGTCCGTTTATTGTAAGTTGTGCACCTATTTCTGCGGTGTTATTTGCACTTATTCCGTTTGTTGCACTAAATACAAGTGGTGATTTAACTCTCCCACTCACAATGTTTACAGTTATTTTGTTTGTGTTCTCTATGTCATTGTGGCGTGCACCTGTTGTAGCACTTATGCCAGACTTAACACCTCCTACACTTCGTTCAGAGGGTAATGCTGTTATTAACCTTATGGGTGGTTTAGGCTCTGCAGTTGGTATGATTGCAGGTACAATTGCTATTGCACTTTGTGCAGCATTTACCGGTTTAACAACAGCAGAAGTGAAAGCTAATGAGACAGTCTCTTTCCCGTATGTTTTCATTATTGGTTCAGTAATAATGATTTTAGGTATGCTTGTTCTTCTCTTCTTTGTTAAGGAAGAAGATACGAGTATCAAACTTAAATTAGATGCTAACCAATATGCAGATGAAAAAGCAAAGAAAAAAGCGGAAAAAGAAGCGGCAAAAGCACAAAAAGCAGCACTTAAAGCAACAAAGCTTTCGGGTGGTGAAAGAAAGAGTCTTATCTTTATGCTCGGTTGTCTTTTCTTCCTTTTCTGTGCGGCAAATGCTATTACAACATTCTTCTCGCTTTTTGCACAAGAAATTCTTCATATGATTACATCTGAAGCAACTGCTATAATGCTTCTTTTTGCGGTTGCAGCAGCTGTTGCTGCTCTTCCTGCTGGTAAAGCCGGTAAGAAATTCGGCAGAAAGAAAACAATTCTTGCAGGTCTTGCGGTTTTCCTTGTTGCATTTATACTTTTCTTTGGTGTATTCGTTGGAATGCTTGGTAGCAAAAATGTTTCAATTAATGACTATGTTCAGGTTAATAATGCTTATATAACAATAGATGACCATATTAATGCATATAATGCTGAAAAGAAAACTGAAGCAAAAGAACAAGGCATAGAATATGATGAGAAATCAGAGCTTTCTATGGCAGGTTATGCTGAATATGTTCAGGCAAAAGGTGCAGGAAAAACAACTGAAACAGATGAGTATTATGCTGACTTTGAAGCTTACCTTGAAGAAAATGCAGGTGAGGGAATTTACGATGTTATTGTTGAGGTAGCAGGTAATATTTTTGCTAATGATGGCGAAACTACATTTGCGAGTGCTATTTCTGATATTCAAGAAACTGTTGATGATGTTACAAAGATACTTCGTGTTCTTATTTTCCCTGTTCTCATTCTTGCAGGTGCAGCTAATATGTTCGTTACTGTTAATACACTTCCTCTTGTTCTTGATATTGGTGGTGTTGAAAAGGTTGGTACCTTCACAGGTTACTACTATACAGCAACATTCTCTGCTCAAATCGCATCACCAATTCTTTATGGTTTTGTTAGAATGTTCTCAGGTAGTTATATATCGCTCTTCTATTACAGTCCGGTAGCCTTTGCGGTTGCAATTATAATGCTTCTCTTCGTAAAACACGGTGAAGCAGTTCCAGATGAGCTTGTAAAAAAAGCACAAGAAGAAAATGATTAATTAAAATATATCTCCTCAGATGTTTTAAACACCTGAGGAGATATTTGTTTTAAAACAAACCACCATTATATTTAAGTTGTGTTTTAAAAATAAATATAAAGCAAATTATAAAACCTATACTTAAAACTAATTTAGATAATATCGCAATTATTTCAATTGAAACCCATAGTTCTAGTATAGTTGCAATTAACAAAGGTAGACTCATAAACATAAGTTCTTTACCAATTTCGTGACAATATCCATTGAAATCAGTTACATTATGGTAGTGGTATTTATGTAAGATTTTATAATGACCTTTATAAACGACTAATCCGGCAAAGAAAATACACAGAGATATAAATAAATTAAAGATTATAAGCCAAGGGTCTTTAATAAGTGTGTATTTCCATAGTAATTCTGCAATGCTTTCAATACTGCCTTTTAAAAGTGGGATTACAAGTAAAAATGCGACTATTATTGAAAGTGTAATAGTTGTCTTTTGGTTTTTTCTGGTTTTTTCAGTTTCGGTTATAGCAGTCAATATATTTTCTTCTGCAATTTCTTCTATTGTTTTTGTTTCAGCTTTTTCTCCTGCTAAAAGTTCATTGATTGTTACACCAAAAAATTTACTTAATGATTGTAAAGAATCGATATCAGGGAAGCCTTTGCCAGTTTCCCAACGAGAAATAGCCTTGTCCGAAACATTTAATTTGTTTGCTAAATCCTTTTGAGTCAGATTTCTTGCTCTTCTTAAATCAGCGATAAATTCACCACATTTTTGTACATTCATATTATCACTCCTTTAAAAATATTCTAATACTCACTATGAAAATTATCAACCTATGATTCGTAGAGTTGATAAAACCCGTTACAAGTTTTTTCTTGTAACGGGTTTGTCTGTTTAATTATGCATCTGGGATGTCTAAACTACTATCATAAGTAGTATCTTCTGGTTTTGTTGTTGGAAGGGTGGTTTCAGGAACTGTTGTATCAGGGACAGTAGTTTCAGGTTCACTTGTTTCAGGAACAGTTGTCTCTGGAATGGTAGTATCCGGAACTGTAGTATCTGGAACGGCTGTTTCCGGTGTTGTGGTTTCCTCTGAACCATCAGACCAGGTAATAGACTTACCAACCATATTATCAATGCTTGGTCTGTCTGGTGCATAAGTGTGAATTGTGTAATAGTAAGTTACACCTTGTTCAATGGTGTTATCAGTATACACTAATACATCACAACTCAAGTAGAGAGCCATAAATTGCCATTCACCATCAGGACCAGCTTTACGCATTACTTTATAAAGCGATGCGTTTTCGTTTGGTGCCCAAGCGAGAGTAACTTGTTTTTTACCATTACCACCCGGAGCATCTGTTAATTGAACGAACATATCCTGAATTTCTTCAATAGGACCATTAAGCATTGCTTCTATACCAACATTATCAAATAAACTGTCGCGGTCAGAAGCTACACCCTTAACGCTATAGTAATAAGTTACATCTGTTGTAATATCAGTATCAATATAAGTGTATTCGCTATCTTTATCTATTGTTGTAAGATATACCCAATCACTATCAGCAGTTCTTCTGTAAACATCATAAGTTTCAGCAGTTTCAACACCTTCCCAGAATATTTCAATTCTATCAGCATATTCTATGTTTGCGTATTTTGGAACTGTAAGAACCTTAACTACAGGAACAGGTGGGTAATCCCATTTAACTGATTCAGAATCAATAGAAATTGAAAGCTTGTTTTCTTTGATTGGTTTAACTGTGTAAATATGAGTTGTACCCTGAACTATTTTATCATCAATAAAGTTTTGTGCGTCAGTAGCAGAAACTGTTGCCATAAGAGCAGGTGCACTGCCATTATCAGAACGATAAATTTCATAAGAGTCAGAGTCAGAAGCTACCCATGTTAAATTAACAAATGCGGCATTTGCTTCAACATTGTTTTCAAATATTGCATCTACCGAATCAACTGAAACAAAGTTTTTAACACCATTAATCATATAGTTACTCTTTAAGTCGCCAGAAACTGCACGAACTGTGTAAATATATGGTGTTGTAACTGAGTTTTCGGTTGCGTCAATATATTCTGTAGTAGTTGAAGTGCCGATGTTTTCCCACGCACCTATGAGTGTTCTTCTGAATACAATATAACTTGTTGCTCCGCCAACTGCGTCCCATGTAACTTTAACTCCTGTATCAGTTAAAATTGCATCTTTAAGAATTGGGGTAGCAATCACTGTAAGAAGAGAAGTAGAAGTGTAATTACTCATATAAGAAGCATTTTTAGCTCTTACTGTATAGTAATATTTAACACCACTCTCTGCAGTTGTATCATAATAAACTTTGTCAGTATAATTATCTGCTAAAGTTGTCCATGATTTATCTGTTGCAGTTTTTCTGAAAATACGGTAACTCTTAGCACCTGCAATAGAATTCCAGGAAACTTTAACCGAACTTCCTTGCTCTACTGTGTACTCATTTTTTGCAGTAACAGTAGGTGTTGTAAGGAACATATAAGAAATGCCCTTTGTTACATAATAACTTGCATAAGAACCATTTACTGCACGGACTGTATAAGTATATGTTTGACCAGATTTTTTTGCAGAAGTATCTTTATATGCGAGTGTTTTAGCATTATTGATAGTTGCAATTTTTGACCAATTTGAACCATTTACACTTCTGTAAATGTAATAACCTTTAACACCAGTTACTGCACTCCAGGTAATTGTAATATCACCATTTTTTGCTATTGCAATTTTTGCAAGTGCTGGTGTCTGAATGTAAAGAGTAGAAATGCCCTTTGTGTCGTAAGGACTAAGGTTTGTAGCTGTAGCTGTACGCACTGTATAGGTGTAAGTGGTACCATTTGTAACATTTTTATCTGTGAATGTAGTGGTTGTAGATGCACCGATTTTTGACCATTTGGTTTCGCCTGAAGCTTTACGATAAATGTAAAATTTCTTTGCAGCAGTATTTGTATCTAACCATGTAACTTTAATGCCACCATTAACAGCTGATGCTGATTTTAATACTGGTGCTATAGCATAGTTGTAATTTACACCAGATGAATCGTAAGAACTACCGTAAGAGCCACTGTAAGCACGAACTGTGTAGTTGTACTGCCAGTCAGGACTTGTTGCAGTTTTGTCAGTATAACTTACAGTTGCAGGGTTTTTGATAGTAGCGATTCTTTTCCAGGTGGTTGAATCGTTAAGAGAACCACCTTTTCTATAAATGTAGTACCCTTGTGCACCTGATACTTTAGACCAATTAATAACAGGGTAAATATTTGAACTTGCTTTAGGTTGTGTGAGGGTTGGAGTTGAAAGGAAAATTGTTGTAAGACCAGTTTTGTCATAAAGACTTGTATAAAGGTTATCAAAAGCTTTTACCGTATAGGTGTATTGAACTCCACTTGTTACATTTTTATCAGTGTAAGATGTAGTACCTGCTTTTACATCAGCAAGCTTTGTCCAGCTTGTTTCACCTTTTAATTTTCTGTAAACTCTGTATTTTGTAGCGGTGCTTAAATTATTCCACTTAATAACAACACCATTTTTACTATTGCTTATGCTGGTTAATGAAACTTGTTCTTTTCCGAGACGATTAAGTTTTATTGTAAATTTATAAATGGTTGAGGTGTCAATAGTTTCATCTTCACCATCAATAATAGAAGTGTAACATCTTCCGTAATAAGTACCACTTGGGTTTGCTTTGAAAGGCCAGGTAAGTGCAAGTGGTGCAGTGCCTTTATCACCATAAGCATTAGTGAAGCTTGAAACAACATTTTCAGGATTATAGTCACTGCTTGAGAAAATTTCTACTGTATAAAAAGTGTTTTCTTTACCGGTACTGAAAAGCATAAAGTAAAGCACAGTAGAGTTACCATAAAATGTATAAGATGTTTTGGGTGCTGAAAGATTTGAGTCAGTCGGAACAATATAACCATAAGTTCCGCCTAATTCTTTTTCTGCTGCAAAGGCTGCCACTGTAAATGTAGTGAAAATAACCATTACAGCAAGAATAATTGAGATAGCTCTCATTGAAAGAGAACGCTTCATAATTAACCTCCTAAAAAACTACTTTTATGTATAAAGATTTTTTGACGATATATACACGAATTATATCATAACATAATATATATTTCAAGATTTTTTGCCAATTTATAAAGAATTAACAAACTAGTAAAAAATTTCTTGAAATACAAACAGTTATTTGTTAAAAATGAGGTTTTTATGTAAAATTTAATTGTTTTTAAGAGGGTTGTGGTCACACTTAACAAAAAAATGGCAATATTTTTGGAATGCTTATTTCTGTTAATTTGTTGCTTTTTTTTCTCAAAAATGATAAAATTCTATAATAGTGTTATTATGCGTATATCCAAAGTTTAAAGGAGTATAAAATGGAGTCTCAGGAAATGCAATTTCATAAAGAAGCATTTGATAAAATACCCGAAGCAAAACGAAAAAGAGTTTTAGATGCTGCTACAGATGAATTTGCTACTTATGGTTTTGAAAATACATCAATTCAGCAAATAGCAAAAAAAGCAGAAATAAGTGTTGGTTCGGTGTATAAATATTTTGAAAATAAAGACGAGCTTTTTGCAATGGTTGTAAAAGAAAATCTTTCGTTGCTCGAAGAACTTTTACTTCATCATTCTTCTTCAGATGAAGATATTATGGTCAAAGCAGAAAGTGTTTTAAAAGAGCTTTTAAAATTCTCGAAAAAACATCCGCAGTTAATAAAGCTTTACTGTGCAATTACAACTGGTAACAATACAGAATTTTCAAGACTTTTAGCACAAAGAGTTGAGTCGATTTCTGCAAAGGTTTATACAGATGTTATTGAAAAGGCTCAGATGTCAGGAGATGTAAGGAAAGATATCGACCCTAAGTTTTTTGCATTTTTACTTGATAATGTCTTTATGATGCTACAGTTTTCAATTTCTTGCGATTATTACAAAGAACGGTTTAAAGTTTATTTGAATGAAGATATTGAAAATAAAGATGATTTTATAATCACTCAGACTTTAAAGTTTATAAAAGCGGCATTTAAATAAGAAAGGACGAAAATTATGAAAAAAACATTAAGCTTGCTTTTAGCAGTTTGTCTTTTAATGACTGCTTTTTCTGTAAATGCTTTTGCAGCGGACAGTTCACAAGAAGCAAACGCAAATCTTACAAGAGAATATACCGAGATATTTTTAGAACAGCTTAACCGTGGCGATATTGATGGTGATAATAAGGTTACTGTAGATGAAGCTTCAAAAATATTAAGGATTGCAGCAAAACTCGATGAACCTCAGGCAGGTGTCAATTATGACATTACAGGTGATGGCAGAGTTACAACTGAAGATGCAAGACGCGCTTTAAGAATTGCGAGTGGTCTTGAAATTGGTGCAACAAATGAGGAAGTTTTCGAGTATTTCAAAAATGAATTAAATACAGTAAAAAAATCGTTTCCTGGGTTTGATAAGAAAACAACTGCGAAAACAACAGATGCGAGAATAACTGTTACAGGTGCACCATCAATGCTTATTTACCCTAATATTAATGCTAATAATGAAGAAATTGTAAGTTATTATAAAAGAACAGAAAAGACATGGAAGTTAGTTGCCTCTAATGAGGATTATAATAATATGCTTGCTTCGGCACAAGATGTTTACACCCCTGTTGAAACATCAAAAACAGTTCCTGCAGGTAGCAACACTCACTACACACAATTCCCAATTATGTCAAAAACTTATACTTGTAAGTTAGATTACGAAGATATAAAGGGTATTCAAATTATTGAGATAAATGGTGATTTTGTCATAACCCTGACAATGAATAGTTACACTTATGATGAAAAAAATCCATACCCTGCAACATCTTATGATTCAACTGAAAGAGAAAATTTACCTTACGGAAAAATCTTTAATTTACCTACATTTAATAGTGGCAGTAATTATACTTTGGAAAAGATAGTTTTTGACAAAGGTACAGTAGTTCTTACAGTGAATGCAGAAACAGGTGTAATAAAAGATGTCAACTACTCATATACCTACACCACGACAATCAAGATGAATACTGATGGTGAAGATACAGATGGTATAGAAATGAGAATGAAAAATGTTTCTAACTATAATGAAAATTATGTTATGTTAGCATCCTAACACAATAAAGGAGAAGAGAAAAATGCCTAAAGTTAAAGTTACAATGGAAAATGGTAAAGTATTTATTATAGAGCTTTACCCAGAGCACGCACCAATCACAGTAGAAAACTTTGAAACTCTTGTTAAAGAGGGCTTTTATGATGGTCTTACATTTCACAGAGTTATTGAAGATTTTATGGCTCAGGGCGGTGACCCTGAAGGCACAGGCTGCGGCGGTAGCAAGAATAATATTAAAGGCGAATTTAAAATGAATGGTGTAAATAATACACTTTCACATACTCGCGGAGTTGTTTCAATGGCAAGAAGTATGAATCCGAACTCTGCAAGCAGTCAATTCTTTATCTGCTATGGTGATTGTACATTTTTAGATGGTCAGTACGCAGCTTTTGGTAAAGTAATTGAAGGTATGGAAACAGTTGATGATTTCCTTAATACCGAAAGAGTAGTTCGTGGCGGTGAGCTTTCATCACCTGTTACACCAATCGTAATGAAAAAAGCAGAAATTATTGAGTAATTAATTTGAGAAATCAATTAAAATAAAATTAAGAAAAAGGTGAAGAAATGAAAATCAATGATTTACTTCATAAGGTTTACGGCACTACACCAAACGACGGAAACCTTCAACCGAAAGAAGCTTTAGCTTATGGTATTGCTGGTTTCGGTCAGAACTTTATCTGCACAATTATTGGTTCCTATTTGACAATCTTCTTAACAGACGCACTTCTTTTTGGTGCTGATGGTGTTACAATAGGTTCAGTTGCAGGTTCAATGGCAGTTGCTTACTTAATGCTCGGTACTCGTATTTTTGACGCATTTAATGACCCTATTATGGGTAGTATTGTTGACAGAACGAGAACAAAATGGGGTAAATGTCGTCCTTACCTTAAATGGATGGCAATTCCTATTGCAATTATGACAATTGTTTGCTTCCTTCCTGCATTTCAGGCAAAGGCATCAGCATCATTCATAATTATTGCGATTGTTTATGTTATCTGGTCTGTTGTTTACACTGTTGCCGATGTTCCTTACTGGGGACTTTCAACCTGTATGACAAATGATACAGTAGTTCGTGGTAATATGCTTACAATTACCCGTCTTCTTTGTACATTAGGTGCAGGTATTGTTACTGTTTTCGTTCCTATTATTACAGGTGCAGTTACAAGTAAATATAAATATACTGCAGATGATATAGCAACAATTATGACAGACAAAGCAGCAGAAATTGAAAAATTAGTTGCAAATCAGGGACTTACAGTTGAAGAGGCTGCAAACACATTTGTCGGAACAGTTATTAAGGGTCAAGAGTTTGCAAATGCTGACACTCTTAAATGGACATATTTCATTGCAGCGGTTGTACTTGTTGTTGCAGCAGTTCCAATGTTCTTCTATGGTTTCAAACACACAAAAGAACGTTTTACTGCAGATGATAACCCACCATCACTTGGTCACAACTTAAAGCTTCTTTTCAGAAACAAAGAACTTCTTCTTATTGTTGTTTCAGGTATTCTTGGTGGTGCAAGAATGGTTTATACTTACACAGGTGGTCTTTACTTTGCAAAATATGTTCTTCAGAACGAAGGTATGTACAGTTTAATTACACTTCTTGTTGTACCTGGTGGACTTGTTGCTTCATTACTCGTTCCGTGGATGTCAAAGAAATTCACAAAGAAATGGGCTTATGTAGCAGTTCACATTTTCGGTGGTCTTGTAATGGGCGTTATGTACTTTGTAGGTTATGACGCACCTTGGAAATTAGTGGTTTGTGCTATTGCACTTGTTCTTCTCGGTATTCCACAAGGTGTTAACAATATCATCACTTATGCTATGATTGGTGATACTGTTGATTACCTCGAATGGAAAACAGGCGAACGCGGTGAAGGTATCTGTTTTGCTATGCAGACACTTATCAACAAAATCGGTATGGCAGTTGGTGCATTTATCGGTGTTATTTCTTTCGCTGCTGCAGGTATTGATGCTGAAACAGGTTACATTTCAGCAGAAGGTGCAAAGACACTTTGGAATATGCTTGTTCTTTCAGGCGTAATCAGTATGTTTGCTTGTGCAGTTCCAATGTTCTTCTACACTCTTACTGAAAAACGCCAGGCAGAGATGGTAGCAGAGATTAGCGCGAGGAAAAAATAAGTTCGCTTCGCGAAAATGCTGAATGCAGAGTGCAGAATTTCGGGACCTGCGGTCGGCATTGTAGATTAAATATCAATGGAAAAGAAATTATCCTATCATTTTTAGTTGGTACTTAAAAATGATAGGATTTTTTATATAAATGCAAACTTGACACTAACTATAGATTGTGTTATTATTTAGAAAAAATCGGAGGTAAAGGTTTATGTTTTTATTCATTATTCGACGCAGACGAAAATAGCTTGTATCGTATCAGGTACAGGCTTATTCGCTTATGTGCCTGAAGAATGATGAAAAGAAATTAAACTTTTTATTATACTGTTGATGGCTCATAAGCTATCAACATTTTTATATTTTCAGGAGGAAAAACAAATGGAATATAATACATATTCAATAAATGAAAAAATTTATGAAATGATTAAGTTACCAGACAATGCAAATATATTAGATATTGGTTGCAGAAATGCTGGTTATTTAAAAGACATTATCAATAGATTTCCAGATAAAGTAGATAAAGCGATTGGTATTGATATAACCGATAAAAATTTTAACGAGGTTGAATATAAATCACCTGTTGAACTTATGGTTATGAATTGTGCTGATGGGTTAGGTTTTGAAGAAAATAAATTTGACTTAATTATCGCAAAAGATGTACTTGAATGTATTACTGATAAAATAACTTTTATAAAAGAAATTCATAGGGTTTTGAAACCAGGTGGAATTATAATTTGCGCAAATGCGGATTTTGACAGTATTACTTTTAATGGTAAAAATAAAGATTTGATTACAAAGACAATACATGCATACGCAACTACAAAACAATGGTGGATGGATGACCTTGATAGTTGGATGGGAAGAAGAACTTACAGTTTTTTTGCAAAAACTAATTTATTTGAAAATGAACTAGTAATCCATAATGTAATTGAAACTGAGTACAGAGAAAATGAAATGGGTTATAACTATAGTCAGTATGTAAAGTGGCTTGTTGATGAAGATACAGGAATACTTACAGAAAATGAATATAAAGAATTTGTTGATAATTTAATTGAAGCAAATGCAAATGGAGAGTATCTTTTCACAAAACCATACTATATTTACAAAGGAATAAAAAAATAAGTATAAAACTCGGATAGTTGAAAGATTTTCCAACTATCCGAGTTTTAACTTTTTGTAGGGAACTAAAACCTGTATTTGTACTTTGAAATAGTGATATATTTGCTAAAGCAAATGTGATATAAACATATTAAAATATGTTTACGATATATACTCGCTTTGCTCGTATGCGATATGATATAAATCCATGAATGTGCCGAAGGCATATCGCACCGAAGGTATATCGCGTTACAAAGTAACATATCGCAAATCCGAAGGATTTATATCGTTGAACGAAAATATTTAATTTTCGTTCTGACCACAACACTTTTTATATTTCTTACCGCTACCGCAAGGGCAAGGGTCATTTCTGCCAACCTTTTGTGCTTTCTTTACAGGTTGTTTTTTAACTGTCTGGTCATCGCTACCAGAGGTTGCAGTAATTTTAACTGTCTGCTTTCTTTCAACTGGTTCTTCCTTACGAATTCTTACCTTGAGAACGAAATCAACAGTGCCTTCTCTTATTTCGTTTGTCATTTCGTCAAACATATCGAAGCTTTCTTCTCTGAAAGCAATAGCAGGGTCTTTTTGTGCATACGCACGAAGACCAATACCGCGTTTTAACTGGTCCATAGCATCTATGTGGTCCATCCAACGCATATCAACATTACGAAGAAGAGCACTTCTTTCAATTTCTTTAATTAAATTTTCACCAAACTCTGCTTTTCTGTCATCGTAGAGTTTTTGTGCTTTGTCAAGAAGAACTTCTGCAACATCGTCTGTTTTTGTAAGATTTTTAACATCATCTTCAGTAATGAGCCAGTTGTATTTTGTAGCAAGACCTTTAAAGTTCCAGTCATCTACACTGTTTGAAGCAGGGCAGTAGAAGTCTGCTGATTCAGAAATTGTGTCAACAATCATTTTCTGAATTGTTGCACTAATATCGGCACCGTCGAGCACCTTGTTTCTCTGACCGTAAATAACCTCTCTCTGTTTATTCATAACATCGTCATATTTAAGAACATTACGACGAATAGCAAAGTTGTTGCTTTCAACTTTCTTTTGTGCACTTTCAATTGTGTTTGTGAAAAGCTTTGCTTCAACAGGCATATCGCCGATTGATTTGAATGCATCAAGTGTGTTATAGAATCTGTCACCAGCGAAAAGTCTTAATAAATCGTCCTCAGCAGAGAGGAACAAACGGCTTTCTCCAGGGTCACCCTGAGGAGCTGCACGACCTCTTAACTGGTTGTCAATTCGTCTTGATTCGTGACGCTCTGTACCAATAATATAAAGACCGCCTGCTTCACGAACCTTGTCTGCTTCTTCTCTGGTTTCTTCTTTGAATTTTGCTTCTAATTCTCTGAAGGTTTGTCTTGCGTTTATAATTTCTTCGTCAGTTGTTTCTGCAAAACCTGTTGCTTCTGCAATAAGTTCATCTGGGAATCCCTTTTTACGCATTTCAAGTTTTGCCATAAATTCAGGGTTACCACCCAAGATAATGTCGGTACCACGACCAGCCATATTTGTAGCAATAGTAACTGCACCAAATTTACCTGCTTGTGCTACGATTTCAGCTTCTTTTTCGTGGAATTTAGCATTCAATACTTCGTGCTTTATACCGCGTTTTTTAAGAAGTCTAGAGAGTTTTTCACTCTTTTCAATATTTACAGTACCAACAAGAACTGGTTGACCTTTCTGGTGAGCTTCTTCAATAACATCAATAATAGCATTGAATTTTGCTTCCTCTGTTTTATAAAGTACATCATCATTATCCTGACGGATAAGTGGTTTATTTGTAGGAATTTCAACAACATCAAGTGAATAAATTTCTTTAAATTCTTCACTTTCAGTCATAGCAGTACCAGTCATACCAGAAAGCTTCTTGTAAAGACGGAAGTAGTTCTGGAATGTAATAGTTGCAAGAGTTTTGCTCTCGTGCTCAACTTTTACATTTTCTTTTGCTTCAATTGCCTGGTGAAGACCTTCGCTATATCTTCTACCGAGCATAATTCTACCTGTGAATTCGTCAACGATAAGAACCTGACCATCTTTTACAACATAGTCAACATCGCGTTGCATTGTACCGTGAGCCTTTAAAGCCTGATTGATATGGTGCTGAATAGTGAGGTTTTCAGCATCCATAAGATTTTCAAGACCGAATGCTTTTTCTGCCTTTACTATACCTTGCTTTGTGAGAGTAGCAGTTTTTGCTTTTTCGTCAACAAGGTAATCGCTATCGTCTGTAATTTCTTCGGCATTTGTTTTGTCGTCAAGCTCTTTAACCTTAACCATTTTAAGTCTTTTTACGAAGTCGTTAGCAACTTTGTAAAGGTCAGTTGATGCTTCACCAATACCTGAAATAATAAGTGGAGTTCTTGCTTCGTCTATGAGAATTGAGTCAACCTCATCGACAATAGCAAATGCGTGACCGCGTTGAACACGCTGGTCCTTATACATAACCATATTGTCACGAAGGTAGTCAAAGCCCATTTCGTTATTAGTACCGAAAGTAATGTCTGCATTATATGCTTCTTTTCTTTCGTTGTTATCTTTTTCGTGAATAATAAGACCAACAGTAAGTCCCATAAATCTGTAAAGCTTACCCATCCATTCAGAGTCACGCTTTGCAAGGTAATCGTTTACGGTAACGATGTGAACACCTTCACCTGAAAGAGCATTTAAGTAAGCAGGTAATGTAGCAACTAAGGTTTTACCTTCACCAGTTCTCATTTCTGCAATTCTACCCTGGTGGAGAATGATACCACCTAAAATCTGAACAGGGTAGTGCTTCATATTAAGAACACGGGTAGCAGCTTCTCTACAAGCTGCAAATGCTTCTGGTAAAATATCGTCAAGAGTTTCACCATTATTAAGACGCTCTTTGAATTCAGGCGTGTTTGCCTGAAGCTCACTGTCAGTAAGTTTTGCGTATTCTTCTTCTAAACCGAGAACCTTGTCTTTAAGACCAGAAATTCTCTTAATTTCTTTTGTTGAGTAATCACCAAAAAGTTTTTTGAAAAAAGACATTTTCATTTTACCTTTCATTTTTAAATTTAAAAATAATTACTCAATATTATATCACATTATACATAGTATTGCAAATGGTTTGTGTAAATTTATTTTTTAGATGTATACATTTAATCGGTACTTCAACTTTTATATTATATGTACTTGAATAATTTATAGTTTATGTTAAAATATCTATATTCTTAAAAAATGAAGGTCAGCTTATGAACGAAATAAATAGTTTTAAAAAGGGAATAAAGGCAGGGTTTCCAATTTGTGTAGGGTATTTTCCTGTGTCATTCGCATTTGGAATATTCTCTGTTGAAAACGGTCTTTCTGTTTTACAGGCTGTTTTAATTTCTCTTACCAATTTAACATCTGCGGGGCAACTAGCGGCGGTGCCAATAATGGTTGGTGGCGGAACTATAATTGAACTTGCATTAGCACAGTTGGTTATAAACTCCAGATATTCTTTAATGTCAATATCGCTTTCGCAAAAGCTAGGAAAAAGTGTGAAAATACCACACAGATTTTTAATTGCATTCGGGAACACCGATGAGATTTTTGCAGTTGCTTCCTCTAATAAAGGAAAAGTCGGTTTTAAATATATGGTGGGTTTAATTTTAACACCTGTTATAGGTTGGGTCTCAGGTACTTTAACTGGTGCTATAGCGGGTAATATATTACCCGAAATTGTAATTTCTGCGCTAGGTCTTGCCATTTATGGTATGTTTATTGCAATTGTGGTGCCTGTTATAAAAACAGAAAAATGGACTGCACTCTGTGTTGCAACATCAATTGTGTTAAGTTGCATTTTTTATTATGCACCTGTTTTAAAAGAAATTCCGACAGGCTTTACTGTAATAATATGTGCAGTAGTGGCAAGTGCTTTGTTTGCATTTATAAAGCCTGTAACGGTAGAAGAAATAAAAGAAGAGGTGGAAAATAATGGATAACACCAAATTTTTTATTTATCTTTTAGTTATGGCAGGGGTTACATATCTCGTCAGAATGGTGCCACTCGTACTTGTAAATAAACCAATTAAAAATAAGTTTATTTTATCTTTTCTTTACTATGTACCATATACAGTTTTAAGCGTAATGACAGTACCCGCCTGTTTTTATGCGACCAATTCTTACATAAGTGCAATTATAGGCTTTATAGTTGCAGTTGTAGCGGCATTATTTAAACGAAGTCTTGTGCAGGTTGCAGTATTTTCGTGTGTTGCGGTGTTTGTGACGGAGCTTTTGATGAAATATTTTTAAAGGGTGAATTAAATGAAAATTTATAAAATGGGATTTAAAGCATATTTCTTTCTGGTATTGTTTGCTTTTGTGGCAGGGGTGGCTTTTTGGTTTGCTTATATGTCATTAACAGAGCAAATTTCGTTTGAATTTAAAATAGGAAATGGAAATGCGAATTTGTTTATTTGTGGCTTGTTTGTTTTAGTAGGTCTTTCGCATCTTTCATCTTTTGTCATATTATTGACTCAAATTATAAAAAACAAAAATACTGCAATTTCGCTTGATGAAAACGGAATGCACAATACATTTATTTTTATAATGTTTGGTGCGGCAATGTTTGTTTTGCCTGTAAAAGAAATACCATGGGAAGCAGTAAAGGAGATTAAAGAGGAACGAGGAGTTTGTGCTCTCAGAGTTAATCCAGATATGATTGAAGCAAATATTATAGCAAAAAAATATCTTAAATCACAAAGCTTTATGTGTGGACAACCCTTTGCAAAACCGATGGTTACAGAAGAAGATATAAGACAATTTAAGAATGAATAATATGAAAAAACACCTTAAAACAAAAATAGTTTGAGGTGTTTTTTAGTGATGTTTTTGCAAGCAAAAGTGATGTTATGCTAAAGCATAGTGATGTTTTACACCTACGGCGTAAAGTGATGTTAAGTTTGCCATTTACTTTGTCGAAGACAAAACATCACTTCAGAGAAACTTCACTACGAAGTAATATCACTTGCCCAAAGGCAAACTTAGTTGAACTTGTTATATAACAAGTTCTTTATGTCTTGTTACATGGCACCCAACATTCACCGCAACAGGAAGTCCTGCAATGTGAGTCGGTGCAGTTTCAATATTTACTTTTAAAGCGGTAATATCGCCACCGAAACCTTGTGCACCAATATTTAATTTGTTTATTTCTTTAAGCATTTTTTCTTCTAATTCTTTATAATACTCATTCTCATTAGAAATTGAAATATCGCGTGTGAGTGCTTTTTTTGAAAGAATTGCACAGCCCTCAAAATCGCTACCGATACCTACACCTAAAACGACAGGTGGGCAGGGGTTGGCGTCTGCAGTTTTAACAGTATCAACAACAAAATTTATAATATCTGCTTCAGTTGCAGATGGAGTGAACATTTTTATTCTGCTCATATTTTCACTGCCAAAGCCTTTTGGTGCAGCAGTTAATTTTACTTTGTCGCCATTAACTATTGAGTAGTGAACGAGTGCAGGGGTATTATCATTTGTATTACCACGGTGAATAGGGTCTTTTACAATAGAACAACGCATTTTACCGTCAAGGTACGCTTTTCTTACACCGTTGTTTATTGCATCATTTAAACTACCATTTGTAAAATGAACATCTTGTCCTATCTCAATAAAAAGAACTGCCATTCCTGTATCCTGACAAATCGGGATTTCATTCTCTCTTGCAACCTCTAAGTTTTTACACATATCGCAAAAGATGTTTTTTGCGGTTTCATTTGTTTCTTTGTCTTTTGAAACTTTAATTAAATTTTCTAATGAAGCGGGTAATTCTGCATTAGCAGAAATAAAAAGCTCTTCTACTGCCTTTTCTATTATTGAAACATCAATTTCACGCATAATTTTCAACCTCCGTAAATTCTAAAAGGGTCTGCAAAAAACTTGCGTTTTTTACAGACCCTTTTCATCGTGTGATATAAAAATCAGAATCCGCGTTGAGTTCCACCACCACGGCGAGGACTAGAGCTACCACGCTTTGAAGCTGTGTTTTTCTTTAAATCGCTCATTCTTTCGTCACTTTTTGTCTTAAAACGAGCCAACATATCTTCAAAAGACATATTTTCAGGTTCGTTTTTAGGAGCACCATTCCAAACAGGTGGTTGACTGCTTCTTTTTGGTTTATCATAAGTCTTTTTAGGTGCAGGTGCCTCTTCAGGTGGAAGAGCTTTTTTTATTGAAAGTGCAATTTTGCCCTTTTCGTTAATATCAATTACCTTAACCTTAACTTCTTGATTTTCTGATAATTTTTCGTGAATATCTTTAATATAAGTGTTTGAAACTTCAGAAATATGTACCATACCTGTTGATTTGTCAGGGAGTTCAACAAATGCTCCGAAGTTTGTAATGCCGGTAACTTTACCGTCTAAGATTTCGCCGATTTCTACTGCCATGAAAGACTTACCTCGTTTTTAAAATAAAATTATGTACCTGGAGTTATGTCAATATAAACTCTTTCGTCTGTTTTGACATACCCGTTTTCTCTTGCATATTTTTCAGCAATTGCGGCTTGGTCATTTTCTTTTATAGTTTTTTCAATATCTTTATTTTGCTGAACCTGTTCTTCATATTGTGTCTGAAGGCTAGCTAATTCTTCTTTTTTCTCGTTTATATCTTTATAAGCAGAGAAGAAAGAAACTGCAAAATAAATTGCTAAGGCTGCTGCTGCAGTGAATACTAAAGTCATAAAAAAACTCTGTTTTTTAGTTTTTCTACGAGATTTCTTTTTGTTCTTCATTGTTACAGCCACCTTTCTTTTTTGACAATCCGTTGCCTTTTAATATACCTAGTAAATTATACACATATAACCGTAGTTTTTGCAAGTGTTTTTTACGATTTTTCTGCATTTTTTTGGTAACTTTTTGAGAAACAACAGATATTTTCTCTTTTATTTTTAAAATTACCTTGAAAATGAGTAAAAATGGTGCAGAAATAATCTTAAAAACAAATTTAAAAACAGTGTGAATTACCTTTACAAAAAAGTCGGTAAAGCTTTTAGCGGCAAGACCAAAAGAAAGGTAGTAAAAAATCCAGCCTAAGACTTCGCCGAATACCATATATGAACGAAATTCACCTTTGTTTGTTGCTAAGAAAAAGATAAAAGTTCCAAACCCAAAAAGAAAAAAATACAAAATATCAAAAATAAAAATTACTTTTTTTGATTTAGTAAATGTAAGGCGTATTGTTCTTAAAATATCGTAAAGAATTCCAAGAACAAAACCTGCTCCTAAAGAAAGTAAAAAAAGTTTTAATTGTTCACTCTGTTCGAATGAGTACATTATCTGAATACCTTCCCCCAGAAACTACTGGTTTTAGGAGCAATATCGGCATAAGAAAGTGCGGCAATGTTGCCTTCAATCTGTAATTCACCAATTTCAAGTGAAAGTCTTGTAATGTGAAGCTTTTCGCCACGGATTGTAAGTTCACCTAAATCGGTTATAGCAACAATTGTCTGTTCGTCAAAACTGTCAACATCATTGACACCTGAAACAGAAAGTGTTTTTCTGTCCTCTAAAATGCAGTTGTGTGGTAAAAATCCAGTCTTTTTTTCTTCTGAAATCATAAAAAAATCCCCTTTCGATAATATATATTACCGAAAAGGGTGTTTTAGAATTATTTTATCTTTTTAATTTTATTTCCTTTTACTAAATAAACATTTTTGCTTATATCCATAAGTGGTTTGTCGTTAAAAGAGTCGGTGTAAAGGTCGTCTATTTGTGCGTCAGGGTATATTTCAAAAAATGCCTTTACTTTGTTTTCGCGAAGACAAAGTCTCTCAATTTTACCTTCTTTTTCGTTTATAGAAGTACCAATATAATTTTTTACATTAAGTCTTTTACAAATTTCACTTAAAGATATTTCAGGTGAACAAGAAAGAATTAAATCATCATCTTTTCTGACTTTTTCATAAAAAGGTTTTATATTTTTCTCGTGTTCGTCCCAGAATTCTTCCATACAATTTTTATAATGAGGGTTTGCAATATAGTAATCAAGTGCCCTCTGAGCATATTTATTTATTGCTTCTTCTACAGTTAATTTACCAAGCTTATATTTTGTAAAAGCGGTAATTACTGTAGGCATAAATGTAATAAGCCCTTTATCCTTTTTTAAAAAGAATTTAAAAAGATGAAAAGCACTTTCGCCATCATAAATTGTGTTGTCAAAATCATATACATTCATTATTTTTAAACCTGTTCCATTTTTTTATGTTGAGGGAAGTAAAGAGCAGAGCAATTATATCAATTACAATCCACACAATAACAGTACCATTCCAGCCTATGTTGTCTGAAATTATACCGAAGCCATAAGTTGCGGCGGCACAGCCTATGTAAGCGGTTGCATTCATAATACCTGTAACAGTTGCAGTTTTGCCATATTTTGCAAATTGCATAGGAACTAATGTAATAATCATATAGTTGAAGGTATGCATTGCAGTAGTGCCAAGAGCTAAAAGTACAACGCTTAAAACAACTGGTAAATTTTTCATAAATATAAGGAATGTGAATGGAATTAAGACAAATCCTAAAATAAATACACCAGTTTTAAGCTCGTCTTTTTTGAATACTTTATTATATAAAGGTGTAACAATATAGTTACCACTTAAATTTACTATTGGCAAAATTATAGAAACAAATACAGAGAATGCAACAGGGGTGTTGTAGGTTTCTGTAATCATAGTAGGTACCCATGTGGTAATGCCTTCTTTAATTGCACCGTGAATTGCATCTGCGGGTAATACTAAAAGAAGCCCGGCAGAGAGGAAAAGTGGCAAAAATTTATTTACACTTTTAACATTAGTATTAGTTTCTTTTTTATTATTAATTACGCTATTTTCAATTGGTACATTTGTAATAAATCTTTTTGAGAGTAAATATATAACGGTAAAGAAAACAAAAGCAAAAATAAGAACAACAGAAGAAGTGTAAAAAACATATTTCCAATTAAAAAATTTAATAGAAACAGAAGCTAAAATGTAGGCAAGAACCGTACCTATTGGTAGTGTTGCAGAAATATTAAGACACGCTTTACTTCTCATATCGTAATTTATAATATTTGCTAGAATTTTAAGTATTGCCGCCCATAAAAGAGAAAGCGCAAAACCATTAAAGCCCCATACAATTGCCATCATAACATTTGTGGTGCAGAAAGTCATTAAAATATTAGTACCAGCCGACAAAAATAAGCCGAGCATTATCATTTTGAACGGAGAAATTTTATCACCTAAAAATCCGTTTATAATCTGGAAAAATCCATAAACTATAAAGAATGCAGAGCCAATTATACCAGCCTGTGATTTTGTGAAAAGACCATCTGCCAAAATATCGGGTAATGCGGCAGAGTAGTTTATTCTACCAACATAGGATGCGGCATAAGCAATAAAACACGCTATAAAAACGAGTAGTGAATATTTTTTGCTTTCTAAATATTGTTGTGTTTTCAAAAAATCGCTTCCTCAGAAATTAGTAATAAAAATAACAAAGAATATTTTACCATATTTAGTTGTTGTGTCAAGCATAATAAAAATAAAAGTTGAGATTTATAAAATTATATGGTAAAATGAAGAAAATCAGTTCTATTGTAAAGGAGTGTTATACTATGGCGAAAGATAAATTCTGTCTTGAGAGGGTTAAAAGTCCTGAAGAGGTTGGTGTTTCTTCAAAAGAAGTAGTAGAATTTTTACGCGATATGAAAGAAAATAAGCTTGAATTTCATAGCTTTATGGTAATAAAAAATGGTAAAGTTGCTTGTGAATTATATCGCGCACCGTTTAATAAAGAAACTCCACACTATGCTTATTCAATAAGTAAAACTGTTACAGCTATTGCGGCAGGTTTTGCAATAGAAGAGGGACTTTTTACTCTTGATACAAGAATTGTAGATGTTTTTCCAGAATACATTCCCGAGAAGGTTGACGGTAGAATATTTAAAGTTACTGTAAGAAATCTTCTTACAATGACTGCGGGTATTTCACCAAATCTTTTGCTTGATAAAAGTAAAACAGATTGGTTAGAGGAATATTTCAAATCATCATTTTATGGTGAGCCAGGCACATTCCGTTATGTGAATGAAAATATTTTTGTTCTTAGTGCAATGATTTGTAGGCTTTCCAAAACAACACTCCGAGAATATTTAACACCTCGTCTTTTCGCACCATTAGGTATTGATTTTCCTGAATGGGAAACAAACGGGGATGGTATTGAAGCAGGTGGATGGGGTCTTTCTTTAAAATTAGAAGACCTTGCTAAAATTATGTATTGTATTAGCAATAATGGTAAGGTAGAAAAGAAGCAGATTATCCCTGAAAACTGGGTTCTTGAAATGACAGATGCTCACGCAGACACATCTATCTGTAAAAATATTGATACAGATAAAGGCTATGGTTACTGTGTGTGGCGTAATGGTGGAAACGATAGTTTCAGGGCAAATGGTATGTTTTCACAATTTGGTATTGTATTCCCTGAAGAAAATGCAGTTTTAGTCTGCTTTGGTGCAATTGCTGGTGAACAGGAAGCAAGGGATTGCATCTGGCGTCACTTCCCGAAAGCATTTATTGAGCCTGATAAAAGAGCAAAAGAACCAGCATACGAAGATTTTTATAAAATTGCAGATGAATTTAAAATAGATAATCCTAATACATCTATCCGTTCATTACAGGAAGCAAAGCTTAACAATAAAACAATAGAAATTAAAAGAAAAATTCTTCTTAATCTAATTGGTTTCCCTGTTAGTGTAATTCCGTTTACAGTTACATTTTTAAATGGTAAAAGAGCGGGTAATATAGATAACATCAACTTTACATTCAAAGAAAAAGAATGCCTTATGAGTTGGTGCGAGGGTAATGAAAAAAATACAGTTACCTGTGGTATGGATGGTCATTTAAGATATGGTGACATCACCTTAGCAGGTGTAAAATATAAGGTTTGCTGTTATGCAGAATGGGATGAAAATGACATTTTAAAAGTCAATATAAGACCAGTTGAAACTGCATCAAAAAGAAAACTTAAATTTACATTTGTCGGTACAGAAAAGGTGATAATGAAACCACTTTCTACACCAAAAGTAAAGGATATGGCAGTATCTTTAGTCGGTGCGGCATCTGAAGTTATTGACAACGATTTAGTCGTTAAAGTAATGCAGAAAGCAACAAAATATGTGTCGTGGGTATTAGAACCAAGGCATAAGGGTAGATTGGTTGGTCGTAAGGATATTTATTAAAAACTGCCATATTTAGCGCATAAGACAATTTTTTACCCACTCGACGTACCTTTGTACGCCATCGGGGTAAAGAAATTGCCTTCTGCATCTAAATCTGACAGTTTTACAGAGTTGTATATTTAGCACAAAACAAAACCCCTGAAACAAGAGTTTCGGGGGTTTTTAGTCAATTTTTTACCCGCTCGACGTACCTTTGTACGCCTTCGGGGTAAAGAAATTGGCTTCTGCATCTAAATCTGACAGTTTTGCTATTTTTTGATTAGTTGCTGTTTGTTTTATAGCGTTGTGATGAAGTATTATCACTTGCCGAAAGGCAAACTTAGTTTTTATATATTTCTTCAAAAATTTCAGGGTGGTCGGAATATCCGTAAAATTGCCACTCATCCGTTTCGTCGGAATATGTATTATCCACTTTTATAATATCTTCATCAAAGCAGGATAAAAACTGTTTTATAACTGAATAGTCATCATCAAAACCAGAAGAAGATAAAGTATATGTCCCGTCATTTGTTTTCAATTCAATGTTGGTTGCATAACCACTACTACTTTTGCTTCTGCCTTCCATTGCTAAATATACTTCAATTTCAGTTACTTCATCATAGGTGAAAAGAGTAACATCTTCAGAAAATAAATTGTATTTTTTTAATGACTCGCTATCCGCTTCATATCTTGAACAATTTGCTAATGTTAATGAAACTACTGAAAGTAAAAAGATAGCTGTAGTAATTATTGCAAAATTTATAGTAAGTTTTCTTGCTATTGCATTTGTAGTAAGATTGAAAATTTTGAATGATTCATTTCCGCGAGTAATTTTGTTTTTGTAAAAAGCAAAAAGGATAAAATTTAGAATCAATAAGGATCCAAAAAGAATTCTGAAAAAATTTTCTTCGTAAGCAAGATAAAGAATGCCGCTTTTTATGATAGAATATTCTGCATTACTATGTAAAATGGCAACTATCAGAGAATACAAAACAGGTAAAATTAACGCATAACGATAATTGAAATTAGATATAATGCTATTAAAAGTTTTTTTCATTATATTCTCCTTTTAAATGATTTGGCTTGTGCCATGAATTGCGTGAACGCATAAATTGTTTCACATGATTTGATTTGCCTATATAATGCCGAAAGGCAAATCATGCATCGCAAGATGCAATTATGAAATTTATTTCAATTTATGCCAAGGGCAAATCATTTTTTATAACTAAAAATCTTTTAAAAGTACAACTGCCCCAAATGCCGGCACAGTAACAGACTCGGTAACAGGCAAGTCCTTGGTGAGTTCTACTGTGTTATGGAATTCATAAGGGAGATTATATGTTATATCGTGATTGTTTTTATTAGCAATCACGAATATTTTTTGTTCTTTACTTTCTCTTGTATATGCAACACAAGAGAGCATTGCAGAGTAAGGAATAAACCTACCGTCTTTAAGACAAGTGAGCTTATGGCGTAATTCACCTAACTTTTTGTACCAGTTAATGAGTGATTTGTCTTCATTACCCCAAGGGTAAAATGCTCTGTTAAATGGGTCACTACCACCCTGAAGCCCTGCTTCGTCACCATAATAAATTGATGGAAAACCAGGAAGCGTGTACTGTAAAACAGTAGCAGTTTTTAAAAGCTCTTTAGCAAGAGAGTATTCGTTGTCGTTTAATTTATAACCCACCTGAATTTCACGGGGTTTATGCTCTAACTCGAAATTGATAAGCCTTGTGAGAATTCTTGCAGTATCGTGAGTTCCAATGTGATTCATAAGCACATCGAGTGCAGGTTTCGGATAGTTTTCGCAAACAGAAATAACTGTTTCCATAAAATTCTCTGCTACACCAAAACGCATAAAATCAAGAATTGCATTGGCAAACGGGTAATTCATTACACTGTCTAACTGACCACCTAACAAATATCTTCTTCTGCCACCGTGACTGAATTTGTTTGTGGCATCCTCCCAGACTTCACCAATAACAAAATAATCTTCATTGAGTGATTTAACAGATTTATAAAGTGCGTCTATAAATTTGTCTGGCAATTCATCGGCAACATCAAGTCTGTAACCAGATGCGCCAAGCTTTAACCATTTTTCTAATATTCCATTCTTACCTGTAATAAACTCAATATATTCCTCATTTTCTTCGTTTGTTTCAGGTAAAGTGTCAATTCCCCACCAGCTTTTATAAGTGCTATCGTCATTAAAGGTAAACCAAGGGGAATATTTTGAAGTTTTTGAATTGTAAGCACCAATAGAGTTATAACGGTTTTCTCTGTTAAAATAAATACTGTCACTACCTGTGTGACTGAAAACACCGTCAAGAATAACTTTTATTCCATACTTTTCAGCTTCTTTACAAAGCTCTTTAAAATCATTCTCGTCACCTAAAAGGGAATCGATTTTCTCGTAATCCGCGGTGTTATAACGATGGTTTGAGTGTGCTTCAAAAATAGGGTTTAAATAAAGAATTGTAGTACCAAGGTAAGCAATATAAGGGAGTTTTTCTTTTATACCCTTTAAATCACCCTGAAAATAATCGTTATTTAAAATTTTACCATCTTCATTGGGTTTCCATACAGGAATATCAGTTGTGTTTGTATGAATTACTCTGTCTGAAGGTGCATTTTTCTTTTTTTCACCCGAGAAATAAAATCTATCGGGGAAAATCTGGTACATAATACCACCCTTAACCCAGTCGGGTGTTTTGTAATCGGGTGAATATACAGTTTGCTGCCATTCCTTGCCTTGTGGAGCAAAATGACCAAGACCTGATGAGTGTAAATATATATGATTTGTACCAAAAGGAGTTTCGTAATTGAAATGGTAGAAATAAAGACCAACATTTTCGAATGTGTAGTCTGTTGCCCACCATTCTTCGTTATCGCCATTCATACCGCACCATAATAAATCGTGGTAAGAGTAATTATTGTAATCATCGTGAATAACAAGTGTTACTTTACTGCAATTTATAGAACGGGGCATAAGAACAGAAAACCGCAAGTTTTCACCTGCGGCCAGACTACCAAATATTGATTTGTGTTTTGTATCTCTCGAATTAAAAGGTACAAAATCAGTCAATTAAATCAGTCCTCGTATCCGTTTGGATTGTTGCTTTGCCATCTGTAAGAATCAGCGCACATTTCGTCAATGCCTTTTTCTGCTTTCCAGCCTAATTCTTTTTCTGCTTTTTCTGGATTTGAATAGCAAGTTGCTATATCACCAGGGCGGCGTGCTTCTATAACATAAGGAATAGTAACACCTGATGCTTTTTCAAATGCTTTGACAACATCTAAAACGCTGTAGCCACAACCAGTACCAAGGTTGTAAATATTAACACCTTTAGTAGAATATGCTTTGTCTAATGCCTTTAAGTGACCTTTTGCGAGGTCAACAACATGAATATAGTCGCGAACGCCAGTACCATCATGAGTGTCGTAATCGTCACCGAAAACATTAAGGTGAGGGCGTTTGCCTACTGCAACCTGTGTGATATATGGCATTAAATTGTTTGGAATACCATTAGGTGCTTCACCGATAGTACCACTTTCGTGAGCACCGAGTGGGTTGAAGTAACGAAGAATACAAACAGACCATTCACTGTCAGCTTTTGCTAAATCAATAAGAATTCTTTCGATGAAATATTTTGTAGTACCATAAGGGTTAGTAGTACCACCAGTCTGCATTTCTTCATTAAGTGGTGAAATATTGTGTTCGCCATAAACAGTTGCAGATGAACTGAAAACTATAGTTTTGCAACCATATTTTGCCATTACTTCGCAAAGTGCAACTGTACCTGAAATATTGTTATAGTAATATAAAAGTGGTTTCTGACAAGATTCACCAACTGCTTTAAGACCAGCAAAGTGAATAACAGAGTCAATATCGTTTTCAGAAAAAATCTTTTCTAAGCCTTCTCTGTCATTTATATCACATTCGTAAAATTTAAAATCTTTACCTGTGATTTTTTTTATTCTGTTCAAAGCTTCAGGACAACTGTTGTAGAAGTTATCAAGAATAATTATGTCTCTTTCATTATTTAAAAATTCAACTGCTGCGTGAGAGCCTATATAACCCGCACCGCCTGTAATAAGTACTGCCATTTATAAAACTCCTTTTAATAGAATTTGTAATAAATTTTATTAACCCATTTCGCCTTGAATGAATGAAACAGAAGGGGTTGAAGATGGTTCTTCTGTCATAGTAGGCTCTTCAGTTGGTATTGGTTTTGTAGTTGTAGGTTTCGGAGCCTGTGTAGGAGTAGGTTGTGGATTATACACCGGTTGTGTTGGTGGAGTTGTTGGGTCTGGAGTGAAAATTGAATCAGTAAACTCTACAAATGTTTCTGATCCAGTTGTACTTTGTTCAGGTGTTGTAGTAGATGGTTCTTCTGTAGTAGGAGCAGTAGTTTTTGGTGGTAATTCACCACCACCTCTTGTAGTAGTTTCTGCTTGTTGAAGTGCTTCTGTTTCAGGTGCGTCAGTTGTAGAAACATTGTAACCGCTGAACTTTATGCCTATTACAGCACAAGCGACAACAGCAAGAAGAAGAATTGCTACAGAGGCAATCAGACCATTTCTGCTAAGTGATGCAGTAGGACGCATTTCTGTTGCAACTTCTGCTTCAATTTGTGCAGTTTCATATTTTTCAATTTCTTCCTCAGGAGCATCGAGTTTGAAAACGAATTCATCTATATATTTGTCTATAAGATTATAAAGCTCAATGGATGCTTCTTTAACTAAATTAGGAACACTTTCGTCAGCACTTGCTACAAGTTTTCTTACAATAACTTTATCTTCAATAGCAACGCCTATGAATGCGTAGTAGCTGAGGGTTATGTCGCCCTTTTTCTCTCTGAATATTGTAGAAATAGTTGCACCTATTTCTGTGTTTCTTAATTCTTTTGCACCACGAGCAAGTTCTGCAGAATACTCTTTTGGTTCAGTAATTCCTTTATCACTTACGAAAGGTGTGAAAATTATTCTTTCGCCACCTTCAATTGTGTTTATTTTATCCTGAAGAGTGATAGCTGCAGGAGTTGTAGGAATTGCAACTTTTAAGTCGTGCTTTTCTAACTTTTCAACTACAACTTTTGCTTTTTCTAAAATATCATCAACAGGGTCTTCATCGACAGATAGAACTGAAATAGATTTTCTTTTAACGAAAGAAAAGTCAGAGTTTTTAAGAAGTGCAACAGACAAATCCTTTTTAAGAGGAAGAACAACAATATGTTTACCTTCTGAAACAATGTAAAAACCACTGTAAAGACCATCAAAGGTTAAAAGTTCAGTTGCTTCATCGGGAATGAGCATATGTGCTTTTCTTGTTCTTTCTTCTGTAACACTTGCAGGAATTCTCTCTTGGATTTTCCCACTGTAAGCAGGTGTGAAATTAAAAGCTTTAATGAGAATTGGTTTAAATTTTAAATAAAGTGAACTTTCTACACCTAAAATTACAACATCATTATCGCTTAAAGAACTTGAAACCGCTTCAAAAAACGAGTTAGCATTTGAAAAGCTCTCAAAATAAAGTCCTGCACCGTCAAGAGTTTCAATAACAGACATTTTTACATCTGAAAGAGTGAAACTATCGCGTTCAAATGAAAATGCTTTAATTTTCAAACTGTACACCTCACAATTAATATAAGTACCACTTAGGGTCATCTTTATATGGATTTTTTGATTGATTACTGTAATAAGAAGAAGGATATTTTACAGGTGTTTCTTTTTTCTTTGCGAGTGAAACATCAACTTCTTCGCTTTCGCCCTCACGCACCATTCTTGCTATAACAACAAGTCTTGCATCGTTGAATTCATAAGTGCAGGTGCATAAAGTTAAAAGCTTATCTGTAGGGAGAATATCAACACCGGTTTCATAGAGCTTTCTTTTTTCAACTTCAACTAAATATTCTTCAAAACAAGTGTCAGAACAGTTGTTAAATGTAAAATCAAAGAAATAACCATTGTCACCTTTTACATGACCATTTGTTATTATAACAGCCGCTATTTTCCACTTGTGTTTTTCATAGAGAGTGTTAAATTCAATGACGGGGTGCTCTTTGAAGTACTCAATAGATTTATAATGTTTGAGTGCCGCGAAACGAGAACCATCGTTCATATTGTGACCATAAAGCAAAATGTTGCGGTCTAAAGGGTTAAGATTTGCAACATAAGTTGCGTAAATAGCACCATAACTTGTGTATTTTCCGTAAAAATCGTGATTGAGGTAATATTTGTTATTATCTGCCTGAACAACAGGAGTATCTATTTTAGTACCATCTATTTTAATGTAACCGACTGTGTCGGGATTTTCTGCATAATATAAAGCATAATTGTAGTCAAAACCGACAGGGAAGACAATATCTAAAAGATGTGGGTATTTTTCGTAAAGATATGCCCATGCTTCTTCTTCGGTCATACTACTGAGTTCTTTTGTGACATTATTAGGGAGAACATACTCTTCTTCTTGTTGTTCCTGTGTATGAACAAGGTAACTTTCAAATCCGCGTTTACCTAAAAAGAAAGCAGAAACTAAAACTGCAAAAGCTGATACAATTGAAACGAGTTGTCTTAATTTTCTTAAAGTGTATTTCTTTTTTAAAACTTTTTTTGCCGCTTCTTTTTCGGGACTGTTGCCACGGATAACTGTTTCCTCAAAACTGTCAAAATGAACTAAATTTTCAGATTTTGGTTTGTTTTGATTATCTTTCATAATTTATTATAATTCCTCATTTATTAAAAAACTAAGTACTGTTTTTACTGCGGTAAATCTGTTTTTGTAACGGACATCACCTGAAAAATCGTTTTCTAATTTTACTACATCTGTTTTACCGTTATGTGTTATTGAAATATAAATAAGACCAACTTTTTTCTGCGTATTATCAGATAAAGGTCCTGCTATTCCAGTAACACCAACGCCGACAGAAGTATTCATAAGTTTAGTAATTCCCTCTGACATTTCTTTCGCGGTTTGTTCACTTACAGCACCAAAAGCTTTAAGCGTTTCTTCTTTAACACCTAAAACATTTTGTTTTACATCATTACTGTAAGAACAAACACCGCCCATGAAAATTTCTGAGGCACCACTTATTTCAGTTATTATTTTACTGAGCCACCCACCCGTGCAGGATTCTGCAAAGCTTAATGTGAGTTTTTCTTCTTTAAATCTTTTTACTGTCTTTTCGCCGAGAGCGATTAATTCACTTTCAACCATTCTGCACACCGTCTGAATTTATAAAGATTTTTTTAATGCCATTAACAGCTTCTTCACAGAGAGCATCAATATCGAGAGGTTCTTCTGCTTTTTCTATATCTGCTAAAATTGGTTTTGTTTTAGGGTGCTTTGGAGTGAAGACTGTGCAACAATCTTCAAAAGGCTGAATTGAAATTTCAAAGGTGTTTATCTGTCTTGAAATTTTAATTATTTCTTCTTTATCCATACCAATAACAGGACGGAATACAGGAAGTGAAGATACTGCATCTGTACAACCTAAAGCGAGCATTGTCTGACTTGCAACCTGTGCAACGCTTTCGCCAGTAATAAGTGCGTGACAGTCACATTTTTCTGCGAGCATATTAGCAATACGCATCATAAATCTGCGCATAATAAGTGTAAAGCAATCTTCAGGGCATTTCTCTTTTATTTCTTCCTGAATGTGTGTAAAAGGTACTGTGTAAAGTGCAATTCTGCCACTATAAAGAGCGACCTTTGAAAGAAGCTCGTGAACCTTTTGTTCTGCCCTCTCTGATGTGTAAGGAGGGGAAGCAAAGTGAATTGCAGAAAGGTCAATACCTCGTTTTGCCATCATATACCCTGCAACAGGGCTGTCAATACCACCTGAAATAAGAAGCATACCTTTACCAGAAGTGCCAACAGGCATACCACCGGCACCCTTTGTCTGATTACCTCTTATATAAGCATCTTCACGGATTTCAACCGTAACTGTAATTTCAGGGTTGTGAACATCAACAGTAAGGTGTGGGAATGTTTCTAAAAGTCTTTCACCTAATGTAGCAGAAATCTGTGGTGAAGTGAGAGGGAATTTTTTATCCGCTCTTTTTGCTTCAACCTTAAAAGTAGAAACTTCATTTAACTGTTCTTTTAAATAAATAGGTGCTAAATCAAGTATTTTATCAATGTCTTTTTCGGTAACTGCCGCACGGGAAAATGCCGCAATACCAAAAACATGAGAAATTTCATAGCAAACTGCATCAAAATCAATATTATCATCAACGGGTGTAATGGTAATTGTAGATTGTGCTTTTTTAAAATTGAAATTGCCATATTTTTTTATGCGCCAACGAATGTTTTTTATTAAAACATCTTCAAATGTAGAACGATTAAGACCTTTTAAGGCTAATTCGCCATCTTTAATGAGAATGATTTCCTTCATAGTTAGGGTGAATTGAATTATCCGAACCGTGTTTTTTACAGACGGATTTTCGCTCCTTTCTCGTTATAATACTCGCAAATCCGCAAAGGATTTGCTCCGTTTTTGCCTTAAATGACCAAAAATCTGTTCTGTAAAAAATCTTCGACCTAAAAGCGAAGGATTTTTATTGGATTTTTGGTGTTGAGGGTGAAGGTAGGCTTTCGCCTTGCAAGACCGAAACGCCGAAAAGACTTAAAAAGACTCGCTTTTAGCCAGGTTCGGATAACTCATTTCACCCTTTATCCTTTTTCGTATTTATTATCTATTTCTTTTATTGCTTCAATAAGAAGCTTAACTTCATCTTCCGTGTTATATCTTGAAAAACTGATTCTTACTGCAGAATCTATTATTTTGCTATCAAGTCCCATTGCGGTAAGGACTGTGCTTCTGTGCCCCATTTTACAAGCAGAACCAGCAGAAATCTGAATGTTTCTTTCACTCATAAAATTTACAATAGGTTGACTAGGAAGTCCTAGAATTGAAAGATTTAAAATATAAGGACACGCATCAACAGGGGAATTTATTGTAACCGATTTTAAATCTTTTATATTTTCGACTAAAAAATTTTTTAAGCTTTGAACTTTTTCTGAATTTTCCAGAATGTTCTTTGCTTCTTCTGCCGCTTCACCAAACCCGAGTGTTGCAGGCATTCCTTGTGTCCCTGCGAAAATATTACTTTCTTGCTCACCACCGAGCATATATGGTTTAATGATGTTTTTTGCTTTTAAATAAATTCCACCAATGCCTTTAGGTCCGTGAATTTTATGGGCACTTACTGTAATAATATCTGCACCGATAGAATTTGGTGAAAGTTGAATTTTACCGAAAGCCTGTACGCAATCCGTATGAATAAGTGCAGGAGCTTTTGCTCTTTTTACTGCAGATTTTATTACTGACACAGGCATAATAGAGCCGACTTCATTGTTTACTGCCATACAGGAAACAAGAATTGTTTTGTCGTTTATTGCAGAGAAAAATTCATCCTCATTGATTTTACCTGTTTTGTCAGGATTAATTCTTATAACTTCAACACCATTTTGTTCAAGTCTTTTAATGGGCTCTAAAACACTCGGGTGTTCAATTGATGTAGTAACAATTCTGTTGCCGAGTCTTTTTTGCTTTTCGTAAGTACCGAAAATTGCAGTGTTATTTGCAGCGGTGCCTGAAGAGGTGAAAAAGAAATTTTCACTCTGACAACCTAAAAGAGCTGATACTTGCTTTTTAGCTTTAATAAGTGCATTGTTTGCTTCAGTACCCAATGAGTGTAATGAAGATGGATTACCCCAACATTCAGTGAGGGCAAATGTGACTGCATTAACTACATTTTCAGTTGGTTTTGTAGTAGCACTATTATCAAAATAAGCCAAAAAGCACACACCTCCATCTCAGAGTGACGACACATTCCCACTCTAATCAATTTATTATACTATATAAAAGAAAATTTGTAAATGCTTTTATGAAACTTTGAAGTTTAAAAAAATGAATAAACCTTTAATTTTTTGGAAAAAATAATCACAATAAAAAAATAAAGGTGATTTATATGAAAAAAAGCAGAAGAAAGACTATAAGAATAACATCTTTTTTAGTTGCCTTAGTTGTAGCGTTGGTTGCATTAAGTACAGTCAGCACTGTAAAATATATGAAAACAGAAAAGCTTCTTAATGCCAGTAGAGAAAGAGCACTCACAGAGCTTGGTACACATCTTGATGCAATAAGTCTTAATTTAGATAAATGTCTCTATGCTTCGACCTCGCCAATGATTGCAAATGTATCAACAGAGGTGTGGCGCGCTTCAACTGCGGCAAAAACTAATTTGTCAGAAATTACCGATGGTGAAGCAGAGCTTTCTGCTATTTATAAGTTTCTTTCACAGGTAGGCGAATACACAATGACGCTTAATGAAAAAAGTGCGGCGGGTGAAAAAATATCAAAGGAAGAAACCGAGAATCTTAAAAGACTTGCAGAATACGCAGAAAAATTAAGTGGAGAAGTAAATTATCTTATAAGTGAGGAACAGAGTGGCGGTCTTCAGTTTGAACATGTTAAGTCAACACTTGCGAAAACTGAAGGTGAAGAAAAGCTTTATTTAGGCGAAGAGTTAGACGATGCAAAACAGACAATGACAGATTACCCGACACTTATTTATGACGGACCTTTTTCAGATAATATTGACACAAAAAAATCGGTGCTTATAGAAAATTTACCAGAAATTTCAAAAGAAGAAGCACAGAAAAAAGCGGCCGATTTTTTAGGAATTGCTGAAACAGAATTGTATTTTTTAAGTGAGTGTAAAGGTAACATTGATTGTTATAGCTTTTATAATGCAGAAGTTACAATTTCTGTTACTAAAAAGGGCGGTATTGTGACTTATATGATTTCTTCACGCTTTGCAGATGAAAGTGCATTAACTTATGAAGAAGCAATAGAAACTGCAACACTCTTTTTAAATCAGAGAGGCTACAAAAATATAAAAGAGAGTTATTACGCAGTAATAGATGGTATTATGACAATAAATTTTGCGTTTTATGAAAATGGAATAACTTACTACACAGACTTAATAAAAGTGAGTGTTGCACTTGATAATGGTGAAATTACAGGCTTTGATTCAACAGGATATATAATGAATCATACAAAACGCGAAGAAAATGGAAAATATAAATATACCCTTGAAAGTGCTGAAAAACTGCTTAATTCATCACTTAAAGTAAAGAGTAGTAAAAAAGTGTTTATTCCAACTGATTTTGGTACTGAAATTTTCGCTTACGAATATCATTGTGTAGCACCAGATAATCAGGAGATTTTAGTTTATATTGACCCGAAAACAGGTGCAGAAGCAGAAATTTTGATTTTGCTTTATATGGATAACGGTGTTCTTACAAAATAAAAGAATAAATTTTATGTTTTGTGGGAAAATAAGACGGGAGTAAAATCACTCCGGAAAGGATGTGAAGTAAATGAAAAAAATTATAACACTCGGTATTGCAATTCTTGTAATTTCAATGGTAGCAGTTTTATTCTATGGTTGTGGTAATGATGCAGAGGATATGACAACTACAACTCTTACAACTGAAAATACAACAATTGATACTACAATGGATATTGTAACGGTACCAGACAAAAACGATGGCGTAATTACTGATGTTTCAGGCGAAAATGATAATGGCTTGATTGGTGATATTGTTACTGATGTATCAGAGGGTATTTCAGAGGGTATAACTGATATGAGAAATGCTGTAAGATAAAACAAAAAAGGACTGAAGTAACTTTTTTAAGTTTCTCCAGTTCTTTTTAATGTTCTTAAATATTCTTTTTGTTTATCCGTAATTCTGTAACTTTCAATTGCTTTTTGAATTGTTTTGTTGTGTACCCACCCGGAGAGTTTCTTTTCTTCTAAAAATTTTATTGTAGTTTCATATTGCTTTGCTAAAGCAGTAGCAAAATACCAGGCGAGCATCATATTCACATAATATTCATCGGAACGCAATTTTGAAATTTTATTCATATATTTAATGTCAAAATATTCGTCCAAATAATAGGTCATATACATTTTTATAGCAAAACGAATGGTGTATGTATGGGTGGAATTTAGCCATATATCAAGCTGAGCGGGCAAAATATCGAGATACTTTTTAAAAATTTTAATGCTCATAATATCGCAGGTTGCCCAGTTGTCTACAAATGGCAAAAACTCATTTAATGCTTTTATTGTATCTTCGTAAGACTTTATATTTTCCAATAATAATGCGTGAAGATTATATTCTTCTGTATATTTATGCGGTAAAGAATTTAAAAATTCTTTTGCTTTTTCAGAGTTTCTTATCTCTTTTTCATATTTTCTTAAAACAGGAATTCTTATGCCGATAACATTTTCTTTTGCTACAGTAGGTATAAGTTTACTGTTGAATTCTCTGTATTCTTCATCTTGAAGTGAAAAAAGTTCATCAAGTATTTTTTCCATAAAATCACCGCCCATATTGTACCACTTTTTTGTTACTTTGTAAATTGACATTTACTTCTTGTTATGGTAGATTATTCTATATTGAAAATAATCTTTCAGGGGGAAATGTTATGAGCAAGAAAAGAAAAAATAATAAAAAGAAAAAAGATAGAAAACTTTTAAAAAGAATTGTAAAAACACTTGCTTTTGTTATAGCAATTTTACTTGTTTTAATGCTTGGTGCAACTGCTTTGTGCTACGCGTCAGCAGGTGAAAAGGCAACAGAAGAGCAAATGACTAATCCATTCATTACAACAGATAAAGCACTCGTTTCTGCACACCGTTCAGGTGCAGATATTGCCCCTGAAAACACAATGATGGCATTCGAGTTCTGTGTTGAAAATGAAAATTTCAATGTGGATACATTTGAATTCGATTTACATATTACAAAAGACGATAAACTCATTCTTCTTCATGATGATACATTAGACAGAACTACAAATTCAAAAGAAGAATTCGGCAAAGATGATGTAATACCAAGCGAAAAGACATACGAAGAATTGTCTGTGCTTAATTTCGGCGAAAACTTTGAGACACCGGAGGGTGAATATCCTTACAGAAACCTTCGCGGTGAAGACATACCGGAAAATCTTAAAGTTGTGCTTTTAGAAGAGGTTCTTGATTATCTTATAAGCAAAGGTGATTTTACTTATATAATCGAGATTAAAGATAAAGGCGAAAACGGATTTAAAGCGGCAGATGAACTTTATAGAATTTTAAAAGAAAAAGATTTACTCGACAAAGTAGTTTTTGGTACATTCAATGGCGATGTAACAAAATATGTTGACGAAAATTACCCTGATATGCTTCGTTCATCTTCAATTGTAGAAGTGGTACTTTTCTACCTTGCGGCTTCTTATAATATTGATTTGAATGACAGTTTTTATAAGTTCGACGCGTTACAGATTCCGACAAATCAATACGGTCTTTTAATGCTCGGTTCTGAAAGAGTTGTAAACTATGCCCACAGACATAATATAGCAGTTCAGTACTGGACAATAAATGAAGAAGACGAAATAAAAAGACTTAACGAAATCGGTGCAGACTGCATTATGTCTGATGTTCCCGATTTAGCTTATGATGTAATTAACAAATAATTAAAAAGGTGATGGTTATCATCACCTTATTTGTTCTTTTATAAAGGAGTTTTTATGGTTAAAGATATGACAAAAGGCAATCCTATGAAAATAATCATAAGATTTTGCCTTCCTTTAATGATGGGTAACTTGTTTCAACAATTCTACAATATGGCAGATACTATTATTGTAGGTAAATTTGTTGGTAAAGCGGCACTTTCTGCAGTAGGTTCTGTTGGTCCTTTAAACTTTCTCGTAATAGGTTCCATACTCGGTCTTTGTACAGGTTTTGCTATACCAATAGCACAAAGTTTCGGTGCGCAGGATTTTAAAAAATTAAGAAAAATTACTGCTAACATTATTTACACAAGTGTAGCAATGGGGATATTGCTCACAATATTGGTAGTAGTTTTTGCAAAACCACTTTTGAGAATTCTTAATACACCCGATGATATATTTCAGGATGCATATAATTATATAGTTATAATTTTTGCAGGTATTGGCGCAACAATGCTTTATAATATTGTGTCCAGCATTATCCGTTCATTAGGTGACAGTAAAACCCCACTTTATTTTTTGATTTTCTCATCATTTTTAAATATCGGTTTAGATTTACTTTTAATAATCGTGTTTAAAATGGGTGTCAGAGGTGCGGCGATTGCAACTGTTGTATCTCAGCTTATTTCAGGTGTTTTGTGCCTTGTATTTGTAATTAAAAATTACCCTATGCTTCACTTTCAGGAGGGGGACAGAAAGGTTGATTTTAAATGCATTAAAGAACTTATTGGTAATGGTGTGCCGATGGCATTACAATGCTCAATTACTGCAATTGGTTCTGTTATGCTTCAGTCTTGTGTAAATACATTAGGCTCAAACGCTATTGCAGCAATGACAATAGGTGCAAAAACTCAGCTTATGATAATTTTACCATCTGAAACAATTGGTATTACTATGGCAACATATTGTGGTCAGAATTTAGGTGCTAAAAAATATGACCGAATTAAAAAAGGTGTTATGAACGGAACAATTTTAGGAATTGCATATTCTGTTGTGGCATTCTTTATTGCAAGATATTTAGGTTCATATATAGGTCTTTTATTTATAGACGCAAGTGAAACTGCAGTTTTGGCACTTTCGCAAAGATTTTTAGATACTTGTGCTTGGTTTTACCCCATACTTACATTTATATTTATTTACAGAAACTCACTTCAGGGGCTCGGCTACGGTACAACCGCTATGTTTGCAGGATTTTTTGAACTTGCGGCGCGTGGTGGCGTAGGTTTTGGTTTCGTAATGAAATATGGCTTTGCGGCGGCTTGTTTTGCAAACCCTGTTGCGTGGTTTGCGGCAGATATATTACTCGTCCCAGCATATTTTGTAGTTATGAAAAAATTAAAAAGACAATTTGGTCAGGTAGAAAAACTTGAAGCAGGTGCTAAAAATGATTGATTATAAAAGAATAGAAGACTGCGTTAAAAAAGCAGGTCAAATGGTTTTAAATGCAAATATGGAAAATGCATCTGTCGAAAAGAAAACAGGAGACGCAAATTTCTGTACTGAATATGATGTTAAAGTGCAAAAATTCTTAATAGATGAGCTTTCAGAAATTTTACCTGAAGCATCATTTTTTGGCGAAGAAGAAACAAATAATAATATAAAAGATTTAGAAAAAGAATATATCTTTTATATTGACCCTATAGACGGTACAACAAACTTTATGTTTAACTATTACCATAGTTCTGTTTCAGTCGGACTTTCGCAAAATGGCGAAATGATTGCGGGTTTTGTTTATAATCCGTTTGTAGATAAACTTTATAAAGCAATTAAAAATGAAGGTGCTCTTCTTAACGATAAAAAATTAGAAATTAAAGATTTATCGGTAGGCGAGGGAATTGTTGCTTTCGGTTGTGCAAGATATAACGAATGTGATGTAAATATTCTGTTTGAAACAGTAAAAGATTTGTTTTTAAAAAGCCTTTCTATAAGAAGTGGCGGTTCTGCCGCAATTGATATAAGCAGAATTGCAGAGGGTAGTAATGTTATTTATTTGGAATACAGATTACAGCCTTATGATTACGCCGCGGCTTCTGTAATAATAGAAGAAGCAGGCGGTGTTATAACAAGAGTCGGCGGTGGCAAAATTTCATTTACTGAGTCTTGCTCAATTTTAGCGGGTACAAAAAAAGCACACGCTGAAGTAATGGGGATTGCAAGGGAAAAAGGATATAACAGCGAATTTTAAATTAACAAACATTGTCAAAAAAATTTATAAATATTTTCACACTTTCAGAAAATAATATGATTACAAACGCAAACCAAATTTTCTAAAAGGAGTGAAAAGAAAATGGCATCAAAGAAAAATGTAGTTCCA